>JAFADG010000015.1 GCA_023425025.1 Bacillota bacterium | reverse complement strand
GGCCGCTTTAGCGGCGGCCCGTGATAGAATTGCGGTTGTCAGACCATTCAATGCGTCTTCAGATGCGGCTGGTATATTCGCCTTGAAGGCGCGGTGCATACCACCGGCTCAGCCGGTGGTTTTGATTGTTTTGATTTTAAGTGTTGTAGCATATCAATATATGAATCATCACCGAAGGATTTCTAAACAATACAGAAGATTTTCGTATTCCTATCATAAAAGGGGTATGGCATACTCTATACAAGATGCGGAAAAATTCCCGCTAAAACAAGGAGGTTTTTACGTAATGAGGAAAATGCTTTCCCTGGCTCTGGCGCTCGTAATGATCCTGGGCCTGGCCGCGACGGCTGTGGCAGCCGATCTGCCCAGCGTTGGCGTGGCGATCTACAAGTTTGACGACACCTTCATGACCGGCGTGCGCAACGCCATCACCGAAGCCGCCGTGGACGTAGCCGCTGTTGAAACCGTTGACAGCCAGAACAACCAGGCCACCCAGAACGACCAGGTCGACCTGTTCCTGTCCAAGGACCTTTCCGCCCTGGCCATTAACCCCGTTGACCGCACCGCCGCCGGCGTCATCATTGACAAGGCGATGGCCAAGGAAATCCCCGTTGTGTTCTTCAACCGCGAGCCCCTGGCTGAAGACATGGCCAAGTATGACAAAGTGTACTATGTTGGCGCCAAGGCCGAAGAATCCGGCACCATGAGCGGCCAGATCATCGTTGATTACTTCACCGCCAACAAGGATGCCGACAAGAACGGCGACGGCATCATCCAGTACGTTATGCTCAAGGGCGAGCCGGGCCATCAGGATGCCGAGCTGCGCACCGAGTATTCCATCAAGGCCATCGAAGCCGCCGGCTTCAAAGTGGAAAAGGTTGCTGAAGACACCGCTATGTGGGACCGCGTAAAGGGCCAGGACAAGATGGCCGCTTTCCTCGCCGCTCATGGCGACAAGATCGAAGCCGTGCTGGCCAACAATGACGACATGGCTCTGGGCGCGATTGAAGCCCTGAAGGCCGCCGGCTACTTCTCCGAAGGCAAGTTCATGCCCGTTGTTGGCGTGGATGCCACTGCTCCCGCTCTGGCCGCTTTGAAGGAAGGCACCCTGCTGGGCACCGTTTTGAATGACGCCGTCAACCAGGGCAAAGCCACTCTGCTGCTGGCCGCCATCCTGGGCGCCGGTGAAGAAGTGACTGCCGACAACTACTCCTACACCATCACCGATGGCAAGTACGTGTGGGTTCCTTACCAGAAGGTCACCCTGGAGAACGCTGCCGACTTCGAGTGATAGATACCTCTTCCGGTTCCATCTCTCCGATATCCGCGGGTCCTTTCCTCGCCCGCGTTGCCTCGTCCGCCCCACGTAGCGCTGCTACGCGTCGCTGCCTCGGCTTAGCGGGCAAGAAAAATCCCTCGCGGCTCTTCGGCGATCCGGAACCATCATCGGTATCGTTGAATTACTGGTTCTGAAAAAATGAACTCAAGGAGACAACGATCCGCATCAACACCTGTACCACAAAAGCGGGGGGGAAGGGAAAGCGTTTCCCTCCCTCCCGCGTTTTATGAAATTCTTCCGCGGGTCACTTTGCATTTGGGAGGCGGATGCCATTGTCAGTTACGCAGCAGGACACCTATGTGCTGGAGATGCGCAGCATCAGCAAGGAATTCCCCGGCGTCAAGGCGCTGGATAACGTGACGCTGAACGTGAGGCCCGGCACGGTCCACGCGCTGATGGGAGAAAACGGGGCCGGGAAATCCACGCTGATGAAATGCCTGTTTGGCATTTACCACCAAAGCGGCGGCGATATTCTGCTGGACGGGCAAAAGGTGGACATCAAGGATTCCAAGACGGCCCTGGACTTGGGGATCGCCATGATCCATCAGGAGCTGCATCCCATCCCGTACCGCAACGTGATGGACAACATCTGGCTGGGCCGCTTCCCGACCAAGGGCGTGCTGGTGGACGAGGCGGAGATGTATCAAAAGACCATGACGCTTTTGAAGGATCTGGAGATTACCGTGGACCCCAGGGTGCAGGTGCGCAGCCTGTCGGTTTCCATGGTGCAGACCATTGAAATCGCCAAGGCCATCAGCTACAACGCCAAGATCATCATTATGGATGAACCCACCTCGTCGCTGACGGAAAACGAGGTCAAGCATCTGTTCAAGCTGATTAGGCGCATGCGCGACCGGGGCGCGGCCATCATTTACATATCTCACAAGATGGAGGAGATTCTGGAAATCTCCGACGAGGTCACCATCATGCGGGATGGCCAGGCCGTGGGTACCTGGCCGGCCAGCGATCTGACCACGGACCTGATCATCCGCCGCATGGTGGGCCGGGACCTGACGCACCGCTTCCCGCCCAGGGACAACGTGCCGGGGGAGACCCTGTTGAAGGTTACGAACCTGACCAGTCCCAACCCCCGTTCTTTCCGCGGCGTATCCTTTGAATTAAAGCGCGGGGAGATTTTGGGCGTGGGCGGCCTGATGGGAGCCCAGCGCACCGAAATGCTGGAGGCGCTCTTTGGCCTGCGGGCCGTGAGGGAAGGCCGCGTTCACCTGAACGGGAAGGAAATCAGGATCGACTCGCCCCTGACGGCCATGAAGCACGGCATGGCGCTGTTGACCGAAGAGCGCCGGGCCACCGGCATTTTCCCCATGCTCAGCGTACTGGAAAACACCGTCATGGCCAGAATCAGGCAGTACGTCAAAAGGCCTTTCTTCGCCCTGGATGAAAAAAAGCGGGTGAAGGACACGGTGGATTCCATTGCCCAGCTTCGGGTCAAAACGCCGTCCTTCCGCACGCTGATCAAGGACCTGTCCGGCGGCAACCAGCAAAAGGTGCTCATCGCCCGCTGGCTGCTGATGGAGCCGGATATCCTGATCCTGGATGAACCCACCCGCGGCATTGACGTCGGCGCGAAGTATGAGATTTATACCATCATCGCCGACCTGGCCAGGCGGGGCAAGAGCATTATCATGGTTTCTTCGGAAATGCCGGAACTGCTGGGCATGTCCGACAGGATTATGGTCATGTGCGAGGGCCGTTTGTCCGGTATCCTATCCGGTCAGGAGGCCACCCAGGTCGACGTGATGCGGCTGGCCACCCAGTTTTCCGCCTGATACGCTCCAGCGGGAGCGGAGTTTGAACAAGGGATGGATGAAACATGAGTACGATCCCCGTTTTGACTAAGCAAACAAAAGGCGCGCTGGTCAACAGCCCCGCGCTGCGCAGGGCCATCACCTTTGTGCTGGCGCTGCTGGTGGTGGTCAGCTGCTTTTTCAGCTATATTTCTTATCCCGTGCCTGTGTATCAGGGGTATGATAATGCTGCCGCCGTGAAGGATGCGGAGGCTGCCTATAAAAATGACCTGGATACGTATAACGGCAATGTGAAGCTGCGGGACGCGACGAAAATAAGCATCAATGAGGTACTGCAGCCCCAATATGACGCCGCCGTGGACGCACTGGAAATACGGCAGCAGAGCGCAGGCCCCGGAGATGACATCACCGAATTGCAGACAGCTGTGGATACCGCCAAGGCAGCGCTGACGGAGGCGCGCAAGGTGATGTCCGGACTGCAAAACCTGATTGCGCCGGTGCCTGTGCAGGACCCCGTGCCGGCGGACGCCAAGCTGATCAAGTACGCCGATGACCTGTTGGCGGGCAAAGAGGCCGCTCCGCCCATGACCGTAAGCGACGCAAGCCTTGTGGATACGGCGGAGGAAGTCATCGCGGACCACAACGTGTCCGGTTTTGCTGTGATGGGCCGCAGCCTGACAGCCGCCAATGCCCTGGGCGCCATCTGGACGCTGATCCCCGGCGTGGCGCTGATCGGGATTCTGGCTGTACTGACGCTGCTGAATGTCCCGGAGAAATTCCGCAAACCCATGGCGCTGCTGGGCGTGCTGCTGTTTTGCTTCTCCGCGCTGCGCATTGAAACGGCCGGCGCCAAGGAGCTGGGCGCCATCGCCAAGAGCTATTCCTTCGGTTCCGGCTATTCCATCGGCCTCATCGCCAGCATATTGCTTTTGTTCAGCGTTCTGTTCGAAGGCAAGAATCTGGACTTCACCTGGAAAAATGTGAAGCGCTTTTCTTCCGACAAGGCCATCTATTTGGTGCTACTGGTGTTGGTCGGCGCCATCGCGGCGGTCAATCCCAGGTTCCTGACCACCAACACCTTCATCAACATCGTGCAGCAATCTTCCACCCGCCTGATCATTGCCATGGGCATGAGCTTTGTCATTATCGGCACCGGCGGCGTCGACCTGTCCGCCTGCCGTGTGGTGGGCATGACCGCAGTGATCTCGGCCTCCATGCTGCAAAACGCCGATTACTCCCGTATCTTCTTCCCCAACCTGCCCCAGTTGCCGGTGATCCTGCCCTTTTTGCTGGCGGTGTTCGTTGCGCTGCTGTTCGGCCTGGTGAACGGCGTGATCGTGGCCAAGCTCAATGTGCCGCCCTTCATTGCCACCCTAGCTACCATGGTTATCGTTTACGGCGCCAACTCCATTTATTTCAATCTGCCCCCCAACAACAGCCAGCCCATCGGCGGCCTGCGGGATGACTTCACCTACCTTGGCACAGGCAAGATTTACGGCTTTGTGCCCATCATCGTCATCATCGCGCTGGTGGTATGCTTCCTGGTCTGGTTCCTGCAGAACAAGACGGTGTTTGGCAAGAACGTATACGCCATCGGCGGCAACCGCGAAGCCGCAAAGGTTTCCGGCATCAATGTGCCCATCACCGTAATCATCATCTTTGCCCTGGCTGCGGCCCTGATCGGCATGGCCGGCGTGCTGGAGGCGGCCCGCACCGGCGGCGCTACCAACAACTACGGCGTAGGTTATGAGCTGGACGCCATTGCAGCCTGCGTGGTGGGCGGCGTGTCCTCCTCCGGCGGCGTGGGCACCGTGGGCGGCGTCGTATCCGGCGTGTTCATCTTTCAGGTCATCAACTACGGCCTGACCTTCATCGGCGTTGACCCCTACTGGCAGCAGATCATCAAGGGCCTCATCATTGCCAGCGCCGTTGCCTTGGACATCCGCAAATACGTGAACAAAAAGTAATCAAAAAGGGGAGGCGGCGCGCGCTTCCCTTTTCTTTGGGTGCTGCGAAACCGGCAGCAAAAGCCGCCTGACGGTGCTTATCCTCCTGGGTGCTTTGGGACGGCGGGAGCCCGCCTTCACCGTTTGCGGACGGCGGGGGCGGGCTCCTAAACGTTTCAAAAAAGTGGCAGTAGATATGAAGACGCGTTCCAGAGCCTTCCTCTTTAGAGGAACGCCCAGACCTGACACTTTGTCAACGGGCTGAATGTGGTTGATAATATCAACCACATTCTACAAAAAATTATATTGTTCTGGGTGTTCCACAAAACGATGCTATTGTACCACACCCCCGTGGAACAGGCACTCATACACCCTGCGGCCCTCAAAAAAGATTTCTTCCACACCGGAGAACCACGCAAAGTCCCCCCGGATCACGGCATGGTAAGCATTGGATCCCTGCGCATAGCATAAGGGTCCCCGGTAAGGATATTCTCTGGGCACATTCAGCAGAACTTCATCAAGAAAGGCACCTGAGAACCCTTCCCCTATTACCCGCCCGGTATAATTCATAGCCCAGACAGGCACGCTCTTTAACCAAACCGCTTCCTCCCCGGAAAAGCATTTGCCGCCAAGGTACGTGTCATGGTAATAGTAGTCGCCTTCTTGGTAGGCCAAGTCATGGCTTTGGGGGCGGCTGGATTCCACCGTGCCGCTCTTGGCGGCATACGTATTGCGCTTGGCCCGCAGCAGAAAGTCGAGCAGCGCATCGCGGCTTGTATCCGCATATCCTGCTCCGCTTCGCGCTACGCATTCCTCCGGCGGCAGAAACAGGCTGTCCAGCGTGACCTTGTACAAGCGGCCGATGGCGATGGCCCGGTCCAGATCCGGCAGCGCCTGGCCGTTTTCCCACTTGGCCACGGCTTGGCGCGAAACGTGCAGTTGTCGGGCCAGCTGCTCCTGGGTGATTCCCTGGGCTGTGCGCAGGGAAAGGAGCCTTTGGGCAAATGTCATAGGTTCCACCTCCACGCAAAGTATACCATAACAGGCGTGGCGGAAAAGCCCGGATTTGCGGCATTTTGTCAACTGTGGGTTGCGTATGGCGGAACAAGGCCGCATTTTCAAAAAAATACACCGCTCTGTGTTGACAAGGCGTTGCGTGCATGGTATTATTACCAACATTCCAGGTAATTTCATAGTTTTCGTGTCAGAGGTGCGTTTTTCATCAGTAGGCATGTGTGCGGGCGGGGGCTCAATCGCATATGCGGAAAGGGAAAAATGCCGAAAGGGACCCGGTTCCCCAGCCGGATTGCCTTGGGTGCGTGGTGAACAATTACGCAACTGTCAATGGATTTGCAGAATCCTTTGGAGCGCTGATACTGCATGACGGCCATACGGCCGGCGCTTTTTTGCACATGCGTGTACGCACCCGAAGGCTGGCTGCCAAAAGGTGTGTTTTTTTTCACCATGATTTCTTTTCCCGCAAATCGCATAGGATAGGATTGAGGTGCTGTTTATGGAGAAGTTCCGGGTGGGTATCGTAGGCGCGACAGGCATGGTTGGTCAGCGTTTTGTACAACTTTTGAAGGATCATCCCTGGTTTACAGTGACGGCGCTGGCCGCCAGTGCGCGCAGCGCGGGCAAAACCTATGCGCAAGCGGTAGAAGGCCGCTGGGCGTTTGACGGCGAAATCCCCGCGTACGCGGCAAAGATGCCCGTTATGGACGCGGCGGATGTGCAGGCTGTTGCCGCTTTGGCGGATTTCATTTTCTGCGCCGTGGACATGAAAAAGGAGGAAACCAGGGCCCTGGAGGAAGCGTATGCCAAAACGGAAACGCCTGTTGTCAGCAACAACAGCGCCTGCAGGCTCCTGCCCGACGTGCCCATGATGGTGCCGGAGATCAACTACGGGCATGCCGCGGTCATTGAGACCCAGCGCAAGCGCCTGGGCACGAAGGCCGGCTTTATTGCCGTCAAGCCCAACTGCTCCATCCAGAGCTATGTGCCCGCGCTGACGCCCCTTCTGGATTTTGGCGTAAAAAAGGTCAGCGTATGCACCTACCAGGCCATCAGCGGCGCCGGCAAAACCTTTGAAACCTGGCCGGAGATGGTGGACAACGTGATCCCCTATATCGGCGGCGAGGATGAAAAGAGCGAGCAGGAACCGCTGAAAATCTGGGGCGGCCTTGCGGAAACGGAGCTGGGGCCGGTGATTGCACTCGCGAAGGAGCCTGTGATCAGCGCCCAGTGTATCAGGGTGCCGGCCACCGACGGCCACCTGGCGGCGGTTTCCGTATCCTTTGACAAAAAGCCTGAAATGAACGAGATTCTTGACCGCTGGAACCACTTTGAGACCGAAGCTCAGCGGCTGAGCCTGCCCAGCGCGCCCACACCCTTCCTGCAGTATTTTGAAGATCCTTCCCGCCCGCAGACCAGGCTGGACCGGGATTTTCAAAGGGGCATGGGCGTTTGTATCGGCAGGCTCCGGCCCGATTCCCTGTTTGATTACAAATTCGTATGTCTTTCCCACAACACCCTGCGCGGCGCGGCAGGCGGCGGCGTTTTGACGGCCGAACTGCTCTGCGCCAAGGGATTCATCCCAAGGAAGTAGCAATGCTGCTTTTTCCTTATAAGGAGGACTCATGAAGCCTGTACTTTTTCGCGGCTCCGGCGTGGCCATCGTCACGCCCTTTACACAGGACGGTGTCGATGTGGACGCTTTGGACCGCCTGGTGGATTTCCAGCTGGAAAACGGCACGGCGGCCATCGTGGCCTGCGGCACTACCGGTGAACCTTCTACCATGACCGACGCGGAGAAAGACCTCGTCATTGGCCGGGTGGCCGAGCGCGTCAACAAAAGGGTGCCCGTCATTGCCGGCACCGGCACCAACGACACCCGCAGGACCATTGCCAACGCAAAGCGCGCCAAGGCCCTGGGGGCGGATGCGCAGCTGTGCGTGACGCCATACTACAACAAGGCCACGCCCCACGGGCTCATTGCCCACTATACCGCCATCGCCGATGCGGGCAGCCTGCCGGTGGTCGTGTACAATGTGCCATCAAGGACCGGCCTGAACATGAAGCCGGAAACCCTGGCGGCCATCGCCAAGCATGAAAACATTGTCGCCATGAAGGAAGCCAGCGGCGACCTTTCGCAAATGCTGGAAATGGTCAGGCTGTGCGGAGATAACATCTCTTTCGTAAGCGGCAGCGACGACAATGTGGCGCCCCTTTTGTCCCTGGGCTTCGACGGCGTCATTTCCGTGGCCGCCAATATCGTTCCCCGGCACATGCAGCAGCTTGTTCAAGCGTTCTTTGACGGCGATTGGCGCAAGTCCCTTCAAATGCAGCTTGCGGTGAATCCCCTGGTGGCGGCGCTGTTTTGCGAAGTAAGCCCCGCGCCGGTAAAGGCGGCCTTGGGTGAAATGGGCCTGTGTGCGCAGACCGTGCGGCTGCCGCTGGTGCCCATGCTCCAAGAGAACAAGGCAAGGCTCCTGCGGGAGATGAAGTCTTTTTCGCTTCTGTAATCATTTTGGAGGTAAGTACATGCGGATATTGCTCAGCGGCGCCTGCGGGCGGATGGGCCGCGCGGTGGCCGAGGTGTGCCGGGAAAAGGGCATTGAGGTGGCCTGCGGCGTGGATGTGATGGCCGGCGGCAGCGACCTTGGCTTTCCCGTATACCCTGCCTTTGAGGCTGTAAAGACCCGGGCCGACGTGATCGTGGATTTTACGCGCCCCGAGACGCTGCCGGACCTTTTGAAGTATGCGATGCGGGAGAAGACGCCGGTGGTGCTGGCCACCACCGGTTACAATGAGGCCGATTTGAAGCGCATCCGGGAGGCGGCGCAGGCAGTCCCCGTCTTCCAAAGCGCCAACATGAGCCTTGGCATCAACCTTCTCAAGTCGCTGATCAGGAAGGCGGCGGCGGTGCTCCAGGAGAATTTCGATGTGGAGATCATCGAGCGCCACCACAACAAAAAGATCGACGCGCCCAGCGGCACGGCGCTGATGCTCTTTGACGAGCTGAACAAGTGCTATCCCGGCGGCCGGGAGATGGTGCCGGGCCGGGAGACCCGCACGCAAGCCAGGGACCACCGGGAGATCGGCGTGCATGCCGTGCGGGGCGGCTCGCTGGCCGGCACCCACGAGGTGGGCTTTTACGGGCCGGGGGAGACGCTGATCCTCATACACGACGCCCAGAACCGCACCGTGTTTGCCCAAGGCGCGGCCCAGGCGGCCCTTTTCATCAAGGACAGGCCTGCCGGGTTTTACAACATGGACGATATGATACGGCAGCTGCAGGGATGAACAGAATACAAAAAAAGGCGGCGCGCGCCGCTTTTTTTGATATAGAAAACACCCGGTACAGGTTCAATATCTGCGCCGGGTGTTTGTTTATATAAGCCGGTTTTTGATCAGGGCTTGGGCGTGGGGGAAGCGGTGGGCTTGGGGGTCGGCGAGGGGGAGGGCGTCGGAGAAGGCGAAGGGGTGGGGGTGGCCTTCAGCGCGGCGTTTTCCGCTTCCAGCTTCTTCACCTGGGCGTCAAGGTCGGTGACCTTCTTGGCCGCGTCGGCAAGTATTGTGGTCAGGTCGGCCTTTTCCGCTTCCAAAGCGGCAACCTTTGCGTTGGCTTCATCCAAGGAGGCTTTGGCGGCGGTCAGTTCATCGGTCAGGGAAGTGGCGGTTTTGCCGGCGGCATCTACCGCTTCCTGCTTGACAGTGGCGTCGGCCTTGGCGGCATCCAGATCCGTCTGCAGCTCGGCAGCGGCAGCCTTGGCGGCATCCAGATCCGTTTGCAGCGCGGCGGCGGCAGCCTTGGCGTCATCCAATTCCGTCTGGAGGGCGGCAAGCGTGGCGGCGGTGTCGTCAGCGGCAGTTTTGGCTGTCTTGGCGGCAGCTTCCAGGGTGGCAACCTTATCTTCGGAAGCCTTTAAGTCAGTGGCCAGATTATTCTTTTGTACAAACAGGCTGATGCTCAGAACCAGGGCGATGATGAGCACGATACTCAACAGAATGGCTACGGTTTTTTGGCTGCTGCGGGTCTTCTCGGACATAAAGCGCTCCTCCTTTTTGATAGGGCTACCATGTGGAAACCGGCAAAATAATGACCGACATCCACCAGTGATATTTGCAATGATACCATACATTTCAAGAAAAGAAAACAGAAAATGGTTAGGAATCAGCAGTTTTTTCCCCATGTGCGGGAATAAAAGCAATTTCTTGACGCCCTGCGATCAGGTACAGTATAATAACCGCATGTCCCCGCTGCCGAGGCATCTGTTTCAGGTATTTACGGGGAATGGAATCGGCAAGAAAATATCCGCAGGAAGGGGACCGGCGCATGCGAAAATGGGGATGGGCTTTGTTGGGCGCATTCTGTACGCTTGTTTTCCTGCTGCTGGCATCCGCCCTGGTGGAAGGGCCGCCGGATATGCCGGCGGCCGCTGGGGAGCGGCGCCCGCTGGTGAACTTTGCGGGTCCCATCAGCGGCACGGAGCAAAAAGCAGGCGACCAGCAAGCGCCGTTTCGCGCCGACGTGGAGCAAAGGGTGCTCGTGCCGGCGCGCCCGATCGTGATTGTGCCCAAGGTAAAGGCGGATGCCAATGGCCATCCCCTGTCCGGGAGTACATACATCATGGCGGTATACCAGGCCTTTTGGCTGGGAGACAGGTCAGGCTAGCCGTTTTTCGGTTTTCCTTTTTCCTTCAATCCATAAATCAATCAATGGAAGGATGCATACGCAGTATGAATAAATCGCAGAAACCGGCGCACAAGAAAATGAGCGATATCAACAGGTCCTATCTGATTCTGGCCATCGCGCTGGTGCTGACCCTGGTAGTTGGCGTCATCTCCATTACCGGCCTGCCCCTGGACAGCCGCGGCCTGTACAAGGTCAAATCCTGGGTGCCCTTTGTCAGCGCGGCCAACTGGCCCACCTCTGTGCCGGCGGGCCTTGGCGTCGGCGGCGGCACCTATACGGAATTTACGGCGACCCTGCCCGAAGGCAGCACAGAGGATAAGGATGCCGCTCTGAACACGACAGTCTCCATTTTGAAAAACCGCCTGACCCAGAAGGGATACCTGGATTCCGTTGTGGAAAAGACCGCGGAAGGCAACATCCGCGTGGAAATTCCTAACGCCAAGGATCGCGACATCGTCCTGGCAAGCCTTGCTTCCAGCGGCGATTTGAAGTTCTCCTTCCCCGACGGCGTCTTCCTGGAAGGCAGCCATGTCAAGGCCGCGACCGTAAACACAACGGTCAGCGGCAGCCAGCGGGTGATTGGCGTGACCGTGGAACTGGATGCCCAGGGCACAAGGGCGCTCTCTACTGCTACGACGGCCAATGCCTCCAAGGTCTTGACCGTTGCCATGGACGGCACCACGTACCTGTCCGCCACCATTGATGAAGCGATTATCAACGGTCAGGTCACCTTCTCCGGATTTGCCACGCTGGAGGACGCCAGGAATGTGGCGGCAGTTCTTCGGTCCGGCGCGCTGCCTGTGACCCTTGCCAAGGCCACCTCCGGCGATGTCGCCGCCGCCCAGGGGGATTTCTTCCTTCAGCTGTTTGTCATCGGCGGTCTGGTGCTTGTCCTGGCTGCCGCGGTGTATTTCGCGGCCCGCTACCTGCTGGGCGGCTTGGCGTTTGCCTGGGCGCTGTGGCTGCATATCATCTTCACCTATTTCCTGCTGGCCGTAGCGCCCGGCGCCCAGATGACGCTGCTGGGCCTGCTTGGTATCGCCTTTGTGTTCGGCCTCTTTGTCTGGGCCAACGCCATTTTCCTGGAGAAATTCTCCCTGGGTCTGCGCCCCGGCAGAATGCACAGGGTATCCTTGAAAGAGGGCTGGCAGGCTGTCGGCGCGAAGGTGTTGAAGACCCATGGCATTGTTGCCGCCTGCGCCCTGGCGCTGATCATTCTGCCCATCGGCTTCCTGCACAGCCTGGCCTATACCGTATTCTACGGCGCCATCTCCAGCCTGGCCGTAACCTTCATTGCCTCCCGGGTGCTGCTGTACAGCTTTGCGCATATCACGAAAATGAAGGCCGGCTTGTTTGGCCGCGCGAAAAATGCCTGAGGTCCATTTTGGCGGTTTCCTGACATGATGAAAAGCGTTCTTCCGGCACAGGCGCCGGAAGAACGCTTTTATACCCATTCCGGGTAGAGATCAAGCCTCCTTTCAAAAGGAGGTGCCGCCCGCAGGCGGCGGAGGATTGGCAGCCTCCTTTCAGAAGAAAGTGTCCGGCGAAGCCTGACGGAGGATTGTTTAGGGGGATTCTATGCTTCGATTTACCCAAAGGCGTACAGAAGGCATATCCGCGGTGCCAGCCGGCTTTCCCGGCTGGTTTGCGCAGCTTTTGGCCATGCGGGGCGTGGATACGGCGGAAAAAGCGGCGGCGTTTTTGCATCCTGACATGCATCAATTGCACGACCCTTTTTTGATGCAGGATATGGACAAGGCTGTCGTAATGCTGAAGGAAGCCATCCGGCTAAAGCTTTCTGTAGTGGTCTATGGGGATTACGACGTGGACGGCGTCAGCTCCGCCGCCATGATGGTGCTGGCCTTGCGGGCGCTTGGCGCAAAGGCGGATTACTATATCCCCAGCCGCCACGAGGAGGGTTATGGCTTAAACGAACAGGCTGTGAAAACGCTGGCCGAAAAGTACCGGCTGCTGCTGACGGTAGACTGCGGAATCACCGCGGCAAAGGAGGTGGCGCTGGCCAAGGAGCTGGGCATGCAGGTCATCGTCACGGATCACCATCAATTGGGGCCTGTTTTGCCCCCGGCGGATGCCATATTGAATCCCCTGATGGGCGAATACCCCTTTCGCCGGCTGTGCGGCGCCGGCGTGGCGCTGAAGGTTTTGCAGGCCCTGGACGGTCTTTCGCTGGCGAAAGAATACCTGGATCTGGCGGGCCTGGCCACCATTGCGGACCTTGTGCCGCTCAATGGGGAAAACCGGGTCATCGCCGCCCTTGGCCTTGTGCAGATGGCGGAAACAAAGCGGCTTGGCCTTAACGCGCTGATGGAGGCCGCGGGCATTTTGGGCAAGGATAAGAAAGGTGTGAGCGCCGGCCAGGTGGCCTTTGGCCTGGCGCCGAGGCTGAATGCCGGGGGAAGGCTTGCAAGCGCCGCCCTTGGCGCGGAGCTTTTGATGACGGAGGACAAGGAAAAGGCGGCCGAGCTTGCCCGGGTGCTGAGTGATGAAAACGCGAAGCGCCAGCAGCTGGAGGCGGAGATCCTCGCAAAGGCGCTTGCGCAAGTGGAAGCGGAAGCGGATTTTTATGAAGACCGGGTGCTGATGGCCGCCGGCGAAGGCTGGAACCACGGCGTTATCGGCCTGGCCGCCAGCCGCCTGACCGAACGGTTCCACTATCCCTCCATCGTTTTTGCCGTCACAGGGGAGGAATGCGTGGGCAGCGCCAGGTCCATCCCCGGCGTGAACATACACGAAATGCTCTCCGCCTGCCGGGACCTTTTCCTTCGCTTCGGCGGCCATGAGCAGGCCGCCGGCCTGACCATGCGGACGGAGCATTTGCCGGAACTGAAGGCAAGGCTCAGCAAGGCCATATGGGAAAGGTGCGAACCGGAGGTGTATATCCCCGTCAAGGAATACGACCTGCCCATTGCCTTGAAGGATGTGACGGAGGACATGGCCCGGCTGCTTGTGCAGCTGCAGCCCACGGGCTTTTCAAATCCGGACCCGGTGTTTCTGCTTTCCGGCGCCCAGGTGCAGGACATGCGGCCCGTGGGCCGGGAGGGGGCCCATTTGAAGTGCAGCCTGTTTGAGGGCGGCGCGATGCGTTCCGCCATCGGTTTTCAACTGGGCAGGATGGCGGCAAATATGCCCAGGCTGACGGATGTGCTGTTCGTGCCGGAGTTGAATGAATGGAACGGGTCCGTTACGGTGCAATGCAATATCAAGGCCATCCGCCAAGCCTCGGGCGCATACCAACCCAAGGGAGAGGACGCTGCCGGCGGGGCCGTTTTGCAGGAAATTCGGGATTTCGCGGCGAATAATAACAAGATTCACCCTGTCCCCCCGCCAGCGGAGGATGCCTTGCTTTTTGAGGCGCTGCGCGGCGCGCAGGGCACGGTGATATTTTGCCGCGCACCGGAAACGGCGGCGCGCATAACCCGGTTGTATGGGGAAAAGCTGCATAGCACGGATCATCTTTTGGACAGGCGCGGCTTTCACACCCTGCTTTATCCGGCATCGCTGTCCATGCTCACCAATGTTTGGCGCACGGTGATCCTGGCCGATGGGGAGCTGTATCCCGGGGAAGCGGAGCTCATTGCCAAAAGATGTCCCAAAGCCCGCGTCCTGGCTTATCCCAAAACGGACGCGCTCAAGCGGCTTGTCCGTTCCCTGGCCCTTTACGACGATGCGCTGCGCGGCCTGTACAAGGCCGTCAAGGCAATGACGAACACAACCTTTTGCAAACTATCCGCGGAGGCTCAATTATCTGTGGCACAAGTAAAGGCAGGCCTTTACATTTTATCCGAATTATCGTTAATGGAATTCCGGGAGGAGCCCTTTTGCCTGACCGTGCTTCCGCCCGTGAAATGCAGCCTGTCGGACAGCGGGCTTTTATCAGCGCTGCGGGCGCTGGCCATGTGATGCGAAAGGAGGGCCGGTGATGTATACCTATATCAGCAGGGAATGCATGCCTTTGGACCAGATTCTGGCCAGGGTGCAAAAATACCATCCGGGAGACAGCTATCTCCTGGTGAAAAAGGCGTATGAATACGCGGAAAACGCCCACGCCGGCCAGACGCGCAAAAGCGGGGAGCCGTATTTTATCCACCCTGCCTTCGTGGCCAGCATACTGACGGAACTGATGATGGACGCCCCCACCATCGCGGCCGGGCTTTTGCACGACACGGTGGAGGACTGCGAGGGCGTTTGCCTGCCCAATGTGCAGCAGGCCTTTGGCGATGAGGTGGCCCGGCTGGTGGACGGCGTGACGAAGCTTAGTAAGCTGGACTTTGCCGACCGGGAGGAGCAGCAGGCCGAGAGCCTTCGCAAGATGATCCTGGCCATGTCCAAGGACATCCGCGTGGTGCTCATCAAGCTGGCCGACCGGCTGCACAACATGCGCACCCTGCGCTACCAGCCGGAAAACCGGCAGGTGGCCATCGCCCGGGAGACCCTGGACATCTACGCCCCCCTGGCCCACCGGCTGGGCGTGTTCGCCATCAAGCAGGAACTGGAAGACCTCTCCCTGCGCTATATCGATCCCGCCGGCTACCACGATGTGGTGCAAAAGGTGGGCATGAAGCGGGCCGAGCGGGAGGAGAACATCCGCCTGGTGATCTCGGAGCTCAGCGCCAAGCTGGACGAGCAGCACATTCATTACGACATCGACGGCCGGCCCAAGCATTTGTACAGCATCTACCGCAAGATGGTGCTGCAAAACAAGCCCTTTGACCAGATTTACGACCTGATCGCCATACGCATCCTGGTGGATACCGTGCCCGACTGCTACGCGGTGCTGGGCACTGTGCACACCCTGTGGAACCAGATGCCGGGCAGGTTCAAGGACTATATTTCCGTGCCCAAGGCCAACATGTACCAGAGTTTGCACACCACCGTCGTCGGCGGGCGCAAGATGCCCTTCCCCTTTGAGGTGCAAATCCGCACCTGGGATATGCACCGCATCGCGGAGTTCGGCATCGCCGCCCACTGGCGCTACAAGGAGGGCGGCCAAACCGCCACGGACCTGGATAACAAGCTGTATTGGCTGCGGCAGATTCTGGACTGGCAGAATGAGACCAAGGACAGCCGGGAGTTTATCGACTCGTTGAAGACCGACCTGTTCAGCGAGGAAGTTTTCCTCTTCACGCCCAAGGGCGACATCGTAAACATGCAAAAGGGCGCCACGCCCCTGGACTTTGCCTACCGCATCCACAGTGCGGTGGGCAACAGCTGCGTGGGCGCCAAGGTCAACGGCCGCATCGTGCCCCTGGATACCACGCTGGAAACCGGCGACCGGGTGGATATCATTACCTCCTCCGCCTCCAAGGGCCCCAGCATGGACTGGCTGAAGGTGGTCAAAACCCAGCAGGCCAAGGCGAAGATCCGGCAATTTTTCAAGCGTGAATTGCGCGGCGAGAATGTGGAAAAAGGCAAGGACATGGTGGAAAAGGAGGCCAAGCGCCGCGGTGTGACGCTAAGCTCCATCACCAAGCCCGAATACTATGAAGGTATCCTGAAAAAGTACGGTTTCTTTGAGCTGGACGACATCTACGGCGCTGTGGGCTACGGCGGCATGGCCTCCACCTATGTGGTGATGAAGCTCATGGAGGAGCAGCGCCTGCGCGAATCGCCGCCCGCCCCCAAGATCCCGGACGTCACGCCCCAGGATTTGCAAAAGCAGAACCGGGGCAAGCCCACCCACGGCATATATGTCAAAGGCGAATCGGGGATGCTGGTGCGCTTTGCCAAGTGCTGCAACCCGGTGCCGGGCGACGACATTGTAGGGTATATTACGCGGGGCCGCGGCGTCACCGTGCACAAGGCGGACTGCGTGAACGTGAATGTGAACGTGGAGCCAAGCGAGCAGGAGCGGATGGTGGAGGTCAGCTGGGCCGAGGAGAACGCCGGCACCTTTGACGCCGGCATTCAAATCATCGCCTACGACCATGTGGGCCTGCTGGGTGAGCTGGCCACCTATATCGGCGACATGAACGTGCTCATCAGCGCCGTCAGCGCCAAGTTCAACACCAAGAGCAAGACCAGCACCATCACCCTGGTCATACAGGTCACCAGCCGCCAGCAGCTGGACAAGGTGATCAAGCAATTGCAAAAGCGGTCGGATGTGGTGGAGGTGTACCGGGGAGCGAGCTGAATCATTGAGATGCACTGATTTCATCAGTGCATCTCAATGAGATTTTACGTATTCCGCCTGTGAGCGTTGCTCACGGCCGGCGGAATACGTAAGGCTCTGAAGCCGAAGCGCCGCCAGTGGCGGAGGAAGCGAGGCGGAAGAGGCCAACGAAAAGGAGTTCTGTAAGCGGCAGCGCAACAGAGCGACTATTGAGTTGGATGGCGGGCTTGCTCCGCAAGCACCCGCGCACCCGGCAGAGCCGGGCGACACGATTACAAACGAGGGCGCTGCGCCCCTCGTTGCTCTCCGCAAGTATGCTGATATTTCTTATTTGAAGCGAGGAATAAACCCGTATGCGCTGTGTGGTACAAAGGGTATCCTCCGCCTCGGTGGCGGTTCATGGGCAAGTGGCCGGCAAAATCGGAAAAGGGCTGATGGTCTTGATCGGCGTCACCCAGGGCGATACGGAACGCGACCTGCAATACATCTATGACAAGGTGCCGAACCTGCGCATCTTTGAGGATGACCAGGGCAAGATGAACCTTTCCCTAAAGGATGTTGGCGGCGCGATCCTGGCCGTGAGCCAGTTTACGCTGATGGGCGATGCCAGGGGCGGCCGGCGGCCCAGCTTTATCGAGGCGGCCAGGCCGGAAGCGGCCAACCCCATGTACGAAGCGCTGGTGAAACGCTGGCGGGAGGAGGGGCTCACCGTGGAAACGGGGGTCTTCCAGGCGGAGATGGCCGTGTCCCTTGTCAACGACGGACCGGTGACCATTTTGCTGGACAGCCGAAAAAATTTTTGATTTTAAATAAACATTTGAGGATTGCATGGAACAGACACTCACGGTACAAACCCTGCCCGTAGGCCCCATACAAGCCAATTGTTATATCCTATCCGTTCCCGGCAGATCAGATTGCGTGCTTATTGACCCAGGCGACGAGCCGGAGCTTATCCGCGAGGCGTTGGGTGAAAAAAAAGTGGCCGCGGTCCTTTTGACCCACGGCCATTTTGATCATATCGGCGGCGTAAAGGGCGTCATCGACACGGATACCCAGGTCTACATCCATCCCCTGGATGAGCCGATGCTTTCAAATCCCGCCAAAAACATGGCGGTGCTCATCGGCTCCGATTTCAAGCTGCCCATCAAGTCCCTGTCCGCCAATGAAGGCGACCTGATCATCGCCGCGGGCATCTCCTTTGACGTTTTGCATACCCCCGGCCATACGCCGGGCAGTGTGTGCTATCTTTCAGGGAACGCTCTGTTTTCCGGCGATACCATGTTCCGCCACGGCTATGGCCGCACCGACCTGCCCGGCGGCAGCTTTCATGATTTATACCAGTCCTTGAAGCGGCTGCTGCAATTGCAAAAGGATGTCAAGGTCTACCCAGGCCATGACAACCCTACCACCATCGGCATGGAAAAGGAGCGCTTCAGATGAAAATAGCGCTTGTTACGCCTGTGCCGGAGCTTTCGGCGGAGCTGGCGGATGTGATCCGCCTGTTTTATGGGGAGATCGAGTTCCTGCTCAACAGCGGGGAGGATACGGCGGACCTGTGCCTTTTCCACGAGCTGTTTGAGAAGGACAACCTTTGGCATTGCGTTTTTCATTTGAATGACAAAGCGGAGCATATGGACGCCGCCATTCCAACGGGCAGCGCTTTGCATGCAAAGCGCCTTCGCAAGCGGCTGTGCAAGCAGACGCTGTATGTTCTGCTCAAAAAGCATACCGGCTTTCATCCCCCCTGGGGATCATTGACGGGCATCCGGCCCACACGGCTTGTGTATGAAGCCATGAAGGACGGCCTTTCCATCCCGGCGGCTGCGGCGCAGGTGGAAAAGACGTTTGACCTGCATCCCAAAAAG
Organism: Bacillota bacterium; assembly: GCA_023425025.1. Classification (GTDB taxonomy): domain Bacteria; phylum Bacillota; class Clostridia; order Christensenellales; family Aristaeellaceae; genus JAEWAH01. The sequence continues at coordinate 15,584 of JAFADG010000015.1, read as the reverse complement.
GCGGAGCTTTTGCGCGAAATCGTGCAAGTGCAGATCGGGCTGCCCGCAACGGGTTCGAATCTCGTGGATGTGTATGTCGGCATCCCCTTTTGCCGAACACGCTGCAGCTACTGCTCCTTTTTGGGCGGCGAGCTGGGAAAGGGCAAGGAGGTGCCGCCCTATCTTGCCGCCCTGGAAAAGGAAATGGCCTTCACGTCGGATTTGATCCAGGACGCGGGGCTTGTCCTGCGGGCCGTGTACATGGGCGGCGGTACGCCCACAGCGCTGAACGAATATGACTTCGCCAACGTGCTGGAGGCCATGGTGTCGTATTTTCCCCGGGCTGCCGAATATACTGTGGAAGCCGGGCGGCCCGACACGATCACCCGCGCCAAGCTGCTGGCCATCCGGGCCGCCGGAGTCAGGCGCATTTCCATCAACCCGCAAACCATGCGGGCGGAAACATTAAAGCGCATCGGCCGGGATCATACGCCGGAAGAAACCATCGCGGCCTATGAAAAGGCCCGGAGCGCCGGCTTTGACTCCATCAACATGGATGTTATCGCCGGCCTGCCGGGGGAAAATGCCTGGGACATGGTCTATACCCTGGACTGGGCCAAAAAATTGAAACCCGAAAGCCTGACCGTGCATACCTTGGCACTAAAGCGTGCCAGCCTTTTACGGCTATGGGAAACGCCGCTGCCCGACGGTGCGGAAACGGCGCAGATGGTGCGTTTGGGGGCGGAGACCGCGAAAGAAATGGGCATGAAGCCCTATTACCTGTACCGGCAAAAGTACATGGCCGGCAACCAGGAAAACGTGGGCTATGCCTTGCCCGGCCATGAATGTCTGTACAACGTGGACATCATGGAAGAGACCACCAGTATCCTGGCGGTAGGCGCCGGCGCCATCTCCAAGCGCATTATCGGCGGGGAGGGACGCATTGAGCGGGCGCCCAATGTCAGCAACGTGGCGGTCTACATTGACAGGCTGCAAGACATGCTGGACAGGAAGGCCGCGCTGTTTGCCTTTTAGCGCATCCTGCCTTTCGCGATCAGGCCACGCTGGTGGTGGAGGCGGTGGTGGGAAGCGCGCAGGAAGGCGCGTCTTCTCTAGGCATCCGCTTTTCATACAGTGCATACCATACGAGCATAAACAAGCCCCGCAGCGCGGCGGAAACGGTAATGCCCATCCACAGCCCGTTCAGCCCCATAAATTGTGCAAACAGCCAGCACAGCAGCGGCCGTATCAGGTTGGACAGAATGGAACACAGACTTGGCGGAAGCGTTTCGCCTATGCCCCGAAAGGTGCCTGCGCAGGCCCCCTCAAAGGCCATAAATAGCTGGCTTCCGGCCAAGATTGTAAGGTAGGCTGAACCCATGGAAAGGATTTCCGGCGGTTCGCGCAAAAAGAGCGAGAAAAAGAACCGGCCGCCGAAGATCAAAAGCAGCGTTACCGCCACTTCCCACAAAAGCAGCGAACCCAATGCAATGCGGAAGCCGCGCCGGATGCGCGTCCACTTGCCTGCGCCGAAATTCTGCCCGATGAAGGAAGTGACCGCGGAGGCAAACCCTCCCCCGATCAGCCAGGAAAGAGACTCAATCTGGCCACCCACGCGCTGCACAGCCACGGCGGTTCCGCCGTACCCCGCGGATACCATGCTGGTCACCACCATGGCAAGCGCCGTAAAGGCTCCGCTTTCCAGCGCCACCGGCAGGCTCCAGCGCAGGATCTGCCTGACCTTATCGCGGCTCATCCGCCCCAGCAGGCGAAAGCGTTCAAATGGTCTGTGCGGGTGGCGTTTGGCATATATCACAAACAAAACGCAAACAATGCCCTGGGCGATGACGGTAGCCTCCGCCGCCCCTGCAACGCCAAGGTCAAAGACGAAAATCATCAGCGGATCCAGCACCATATTGGCCACCAGCCCCACGGCGTTGGCCCAGAAGCTGAGCTTGGAATTGCCGGCGCCATTGAACGCGCCGGTGATGGCGGCCGAAACATAGGTCAGCGGTATGCCCAGACCCACGATGCGAAGATATACGCAGGTGTTGTCAAACACATCCTGTTCCTTCACCTGCAGAAGGGAAACCAAAGGTTCGGCCAGCGTCAACAGCACCAGCCCGTACAACACGCCCAGCAAAAGCGCCATGCGGGCCGCGTTCTGCGCGAAGCCCTGGGCGGTTTCCCGGTCGCCGCGGCCCAGGTTCTGCGATACGCCGATCTCCGCGCCCATGCGGCCGATCATCAGCGGCGCCATGCCCAGCCACAGAAACATGCCCGCCAGCCCGCTGGCTGCCACGGCCATGACCGAATCGGGCATGCGGCCCAGCCAGAACATGTCGGTCAGGTTATATGCCATCTGCATCAGCTGCGTGCCCATGATCGGCACGGCAACCTGCAAAAGCTTTTTCAAAATGCCGCCTTCGGTTAAATCGTTCGTTTTTCTGGTCATTGCCTCATCCAGCTTTCCTTTTGCGTAGCTTTACCATTATGCCCATGGCAGGGGATGCTGTCAAGCGAATTGGGCGAATGCTGACATTCGCAGTACCATTTACGGAAAAACTTGCATCTGCCGGCCAAAATGGATACAATAGAATGCATGTGGAGGGAAACACATGCAAAAAGGACTTGGTTTGATCCTCACGCTCCTTCTGGTTCTGGCGAATGTCTCGTTTGCCTTTGCCCAGGAGGTCTGGAATACGGAAATCAACTTGTATAAGGAAGGGGAAATCATCGTGTCTGAACAGGAAAAGCAAGCGGAGAATCCCATATTCGTCATTACCCTGGAAAACGGCGGCGAGCTGAAGGGCGAGCTGTATCCCGAAATCGCGCCCCAGTCCGTGGGCAATTTTATTGCCCTGGCCAACAGCGGCTTCTATGACGGGCTGATCTTCCACCGGGTGATCCCCGGCTTCATGATCCAGGGCGGCTGCCCCAACGGTACCGGCACCGGCGGTCCCGGCTGGCATATCAAGGGCGAATTTTCAAAAAACGGCGTGCCCAACAATCTGAAGCATACCTATGGCGTATTGAGCATGGCGCGCAGCAGCATGCCCGATTCCGCCGGTTCCCAATTTTTTGTCATGACAAGCGATTCTCCCCATCTGGATGGTTCCTATGCCGCCTTCGGCAAGGTCTTATCCGGCATGGAGCAGGCCGAAGCGATCGTTAACACGCCAAAGGACAGGCAGGACAGACCGCTATCTCCCCAGGTGATCAAATCCATCCGGGTGGAGACCTTTGGGAAAACATATCCCTTCGAGCAACAGTAATGCCATCGTAGGGGGATACGTGTATGAAGGGGCGCAGCGACGGCCGGCAGGGCTTGTTTCCGCGCCCTTTTATCATGCGCGCAGCGTTGATTCCTCACAAAAAATGGCATATAATGAGACATGCGAAAAGGGGGATGCGCCTATGGAAAAGCGGAAGACGGTCGTCAAGGTGGCAGGGAAGGATTATACGATAGCGTCCATTGACCCGCCGGAGCACGTGCAGCGCGTCGGTGTGTATGTGGACAGAAAGATGCAGGAGATCGAAGCCGCCAGCCATCTGCCCACCAACATGGTGGCGATTCTGACCGCTTTGAACATAGCGGATGAACTGCTCAAATCCCACGATGAAAATACGCGCCTGCGCCGGGAACTGATGGTATCCCGGCAGGAGCTGAAAAAAGTCACGAAAAAGTGAGGAATCGCAAAGTGGAATTGCTGGCCCCCGCCGGCAGCAGGGAAGCGCTGCTTGCGGCCATACATAACGGCGCCGACGCGGTGTATCTGGGATACACCGCCTTTGGCGCGCGGGCCGGGGCCGGCAATTTTGACGAGCAGGGCTTGCTGGAAGCCGTCAAGCTGTGCCACCTGTACCACATACGGGTGCACGTGACGGTGAACACCCTGGTCAAGGAGACAGAAATAGATGATGTATACCGCGTGCTGCGCTTGATCAATGCTTCCGGGGCTGACGCGGTGATCCTGCAGGATTTCGGCCTGGCCGGGATGGTTCGCGATTGCTTTCCGGGCCTTATGCGCCATGCCAGCACCCAAATGACCATCCACAACCGCCAGGGGGCGGCGTTTTTGCAGGCGGAAGGCTTTCACCGGGTGGTGCTGGCCAGGGAATGCGCTTTATCTGAAATTGAAAAGGTGGCGCAGGCCGGCATTGAAACCGAGGTGTTCATCCACGGGGCCATGTGCGTGTCAATAAGCGGCCAGTGCTTGTTTTCCAGCATGGCCGGGGGCCGCAGCGGAAACCGGGGCCGGTGCGCTCAGCCCTGCCGCATGCTCTACGACTATAACGGCAAGCAGGGCTATTGGCTGTCCCCCAGGGATTTGATGCTTAGGGACAAGCTGCCGGAGCTGCAAAAAGCCGGGGTGCATTCGTTGAAAATCGAGGGCAGGCTCAAGCGCCCGGAATATGTGGCGGTGGTGACAAAAGCCTACCGCAAAGCGCTGGATGCGCTGTATGAAGGCCGGTTTGCCCCTGCGGAGGAAAGCGAGCGGGAAGGTCTCAAACAGATTTTCCACCGGGGCGGGTTTATGGAAGGGTACGCGGGCAAAAGCCAGGACGGCGGTGTAATATTCCCCGGACGCCCGGGGCACGGAGGCATCATGATCGGTCGGGTGACGGGCGTAAAGCCCGGGTTTGCCCAGGTGACGCTGACAAAGGACTTAAGTAACGGCGATGGCATACAGTTTCAGGGCGTCAAGGAGGGGGAGGTCACCTATTCCGGCCCTGCCCAAAAGGCCGGGGATACGGCCCTGGTGCGCCTTCGGGAAGGCATGCAGGCCCCTCAAATAGGCGGCGAGGTGGCGCGGCTTTCCGATGCCGCGCAGCTGATGGAAGCGATGATGACCAAAATCTCCCCCATTTTGGTGGACGCCATCCTGCGGGCGGAGCCGGGGGAAGTGGCCAAGCTCACCGTCACCGATGGGGAAAGTGAAGCCGAGGCCAGGGGCGATGTGGTTCCCCCGGCCCAGAACAGGCCGCTCAGCGAGGAGGCCGCGCGCCAGGCCCTGCAAAAGACCGGCGACACACCCTTTGTGATGCAGAACATACAATTGCAGGGCTACGGCGGTCACATGACCGCCGCCGCCATGAACGCGCTCCGGCGCCAGGCGCTGGAAACCCTGAAGGATAAGCGGGCCGTGGCCTTTGGCAAGCGGGAGAATGTATTTTTTCCGCTGACGAAGGCGGTTTTTCAGGATGCGGCCCAGGGAAAAGCGGAGCTGCTGGTGCAAAGCCCTGACGCGGCCCTTGGGCAAAGGCTTTTGGATGCGGGCGCGGATGTGTTTTTGTACGCGCCGGAGGATTATACGCCTGCCTCGCTGGAAAAAGCGGCGGGGCTTTTGCCCCGGGGGACCTGGTTTGTGCTGCCGGTGCAGGCGAGGGCCGATACGCTGGATCAATTGCGGGACTTTGCACAAAGCCGCGCCGATCTTTTTGACGGCGTGGTGCTGGGCAGTATCGGCCAGGCCGGCGCCGGGTTCACCCTGCCCATGGCGGCCGGCGAAGGCGTGCCCGTCATGAACAGCCAGACGGTGTCGGAGCTTGTGCGTTTAAAGCTTAAATGGCAGACGGTATCGCCGGAACTGAACGAAAAGGAAATGCGAAAGCTGCCCCTCATGCATGTGCCCCTAGTGCTTTCGGTCTATGGCCGCACGCGGCTGATGGTGCTGAACCATTGCCCGGCCCGGACGGCACTGCACCTGACAGCCGGCCATGAAAGCTGCCGCATGTGCGAGGGAGGGTCGCCGCAAAGCCTGCAGGGCAAGCAATTTGCCGATTCCCTGAACCATGATTTTCCCCTTTCGCGCACCCGCCTGCCGGAGGGGTGCGTCATCAATGTTTTGAACACGCTGCCACTCAACCTGTCCACGCAGACAGACAAGCTGCGCAATATCAGCTGGCAAGTAAACTTTACGCTGGAAACGGCGGAAGAGCAGCTTTCCATCACCGCCGCGTTTCATGACCTCCGCTGCGGACAGGCCGCGGAAACAGCCCTGCCTAACGGCACAATGGGGCACTTCAAGCGCGGGGTGGAATGACCGGCATGGAATGCGGGCAGCGGCGCAATCCCCCAGGGGAAGCTGTCTACCTTCGGTGACTGATGAGGTCGAAAATGGATAAAGCAGAAAATTCTACCTTGAGTGCCCATGCCAGGGAATTGCGAAACCACATGACCAAGGAGGAAAGACATCTCTGGTATGATTGTTTCAAGAAACTGCCCGCTGTATTTCACCGGCAGAAAATCATTGGGAACTATATTGTTGATTTCTATTGTCCTTGCGCGAAACTGGTGGTTGAGCTGGACGGATCGCAGCATGCAACTCCCGAAGGAATGGCAGCTGATGCAAGGCGAGATGCGTTTTTGCGCGGCCGTGGCCTGACAGTCAAGCGCTATACAAATACTGATGTTCAGTTAAGGTTTGCCGCTGTTTGCGAGGATATCTGCGAATATATACGAAATACAGGGGGCACCTCATCCGGCGCTGCGCGCCACCTATTCCATCTGGCTCAATCGTCGCACTGCTCACTGCCGTTCGCATTGCTCTGTTTCGCCAGCCTCCTTCACGCCGCCCTTTTCCCGCCACAGGCGGGGGCGGCATTTCGGAGCCACAGGCGGCGCTTCGGCTGCGAAGCCCTGGAAGGGGAAGGTTCTGGCATATAGTGTTGCGACATTGACCAAATGATCTTGGCGCGATAACCATTTATGATAAGGAATGAAACACATGAAAGACCGGACGCTTAGGGTACTGGAATTTGTAAAAATACGCGAACAGCTGGCGGCATTGGCGATTACGCCCATGGGCGCGCAGCTGTGCATGGATTTGGTCCCATCCAAAAACTTTACGGAAATTGCGCAGTGGCAGCAGGAGACCGAGGAGGCCCAAGTGGTTCTGACCTACCTGGGCGGCAATCCCCTGGTCCACTTTGAAGACGTTTCCGCCCAGCTGAACCTGGCGGAAAAAGGCGCGACGCTATCGCCCAGGCCGCTGCTCAATATCGCCGACTGCCTGCGGGCCGCCAGGTCCACCCGCTCCGCGCTGGTCACAAACCGTGAGAACACGCCGCTACTCACCCAGATCGCCGCCGGGCTGACAGTTCTGCCCCATTTGGAGCGGGAGATCACCGACGCCATCATCAGCGACGAGGAGATCGCCGACAACGCGAGCACTGAGCTTTCCAATATCCGCCGGCATATCCGCATCGCCAATGAAAAGGTGCGGGAAAAGCTCAACAGCATGCTCCATAGCTCGGCTTTCCAGAAATATTTGCAGGACCCTATCATCACCGTGCGCAACGACCGGTATGTGCTGCCCGTCAAGCAGGAGTACAGAAGCAGCGTGCCGGGGCTGGTGCACGACCAGTCCTCCAGCGGGGCGACCATATTTATTGAGCCCATGGCCGTAGTGGAATTGGGCAACGATATCAAGCAGTGGCTGTCCAAGGAAAAGCAGGAGATCGAGCGGATATTGATGGCCCTGTCCGCCGCGGTGGCGCCTTACGCCAAGGTGCTCACCGACAACATACGCATTTTGAGCCGGCTGGACTTCATCTTCGCCAAGGGAGCATTGGCCCGTGAAATGCGCGCCAGTGCGCCCAAGCTCAACCAGCGGGGCTACATCAGGATCATCCGTGGCCGCCATCCGCTCATCGACCCAGCCAAAGTAGTGCCCATGAACCTGTGGATGGGCGAGGAGTTTACTACGCTGGTGGTCACTGGCCCCAACACCGGCGGCAAGACGGTCACTTTGAAGACCGTGGGCCTGTTTACCTTAATGGCCCAGGCCGGCCTGCAGGTGCCCGCCGACCTTGGCACCGAGCTTACGGTATTCAACAATGTGCATGCCGATATCGGCGACGAGCAGAGCATTGAGCAAAGCCTGTCCACCTTCTCCTCCCACATGACCAACATTGTGGACATCGTGCAGTCGGTGACGCCAAATGATCTGGCGCTCTTTGACGAGCTGGGCGCCGGCACCGATCCCACCGAGGGCGCGGCGCTGGCCCAGAGCATTCTCAATCACCTGCTGCAGCTAAAGGTACGCACCCTGGCCACCACCCACTACAGCGAATTGAAGGCCTTTGCCCTGTCCGTAAGGGGCGTGGAAAACGCCAGCGTGGAGTTTGACGTTGAAACCCTTCGTCCCACCTACCGCCTGTCCATCGGCGTACCGGGCAAGAGCAACGCTTTTGAAATCTCCCGCAAGCTGGGCTTGCTGGAAAAGCTGATCGACGATTCCAAGGCGCTGCTAAGCCGCGATTCCATCCGCTTTGAGGATGTGATCGCCAACGCCGAGTACCACCGCCAAGTGGCCGAAAAAGAGCGCAAGCTGGCCGAGGAAGCCGCCAAAGAAACCGTGCACCTGCGGGACGAGGCAGAAAAGCTGCGTAAGGAAATGGAAGAAAAGCGCGAGACTTTTATGCGCCGTGCCAAGGAGGACGCCAAGCGCGTACTGGAAAACGCACGCCGCGAGTCGGAGACCATTTTAAGCGAGCTCAAACGCATGAAGAAGGAAGGAGCGTCAACGCCCGAGCACCAGGTGAATCAACTGCGCAAGCGCATGCAGGACGGCGTGGACGCGTTGAGCGAGGGGCTCTTAAGCAAGACCTTCCGCGTCACCGAGCCGCCCCGTGATTTGAAGCCCGGCGACGAGGTGGAAATACTGCACCTCAATACCAAGGGTATCGTGCTGGGGAAGCCCGACGACAAGGGCGAGGTGCAGTTGCAGGCCGGTATCATGAAGCTGAAGGCTCACTTAAGCCAATTAAAGCGTGTGGAGGAGCCTGCAAAGAAGCAAAAGGTGAAGGTCACCACCCAAACCAGCGCCGCCATACGCACCGTGCCTATGGAGCTGGATATAAGGGGCAGGGCCTCCGACGAAGCGATTCCCGAGGTGGACCAATACCTGGACGAGGCCGTGCTGGCCTCCCTGGGCGAGGTATCCATCATCCACGGCAAGGGCACAGGCGTGCTCCGGGCCAGCATACAGCAGCATTTGCGGCACCATCCCCACGTAAAATCCTTCCGGCTGGGGGTGTTCGGGGAAGGGGAGAGCGGGGTCACGGTGGTAACATTGAAGTGAGAGAATCCATCCTCTTATTAATAGGCAGTTCATAAAGATGGTTTATGATGGAGCAGGATGTCTGAGGGTTTCCGGTCTGTCATAAATGAGTACGCTGATGAGGGAGGGTGAAATGATGAAGGACAAGCCCATGATCCTCCTGGTGGACGATGACTTAAATATCAGCCACCTGGTGCAATTGTATCTGGAAAAAGAGGGGTTTGAGGTGCAGCTTGCCGCCCGGGGAGACGAGGGCTTGGCGGCCTTCAAGCGCCGGCCGCCCAACCTGCTCTTGTTGGATGTGATGCTCCCCGGCATAGACGGCTGGCAGGTCTGCCGCGCCGTGCGTCAGTTTTCGTCCATCCCCATCATCATGCTCACCGCCAAGGATGAGACCTTCGACAAGGTGCTGGGATTGGAGCTGGGGGCTGACGATTATCTGACCAAGCCCTTTGAGCCCAAGGAGCTGATCGCCAGGATCAAGGCGGTCCTGCGGCGCGCCCAGCCAAACGGGGCGGAGGAAAAGGGCGATGTGATCTCCTTCCCCAATCTCACCGTGAGCCTCAGCCAATATGAGGTCCACTACCAGGGCAAGCTGATCGAGATGCCCCCCAAGGAGCTGGAGGTATTGTACTTCCTGACCTCCAACGCCAACCTGGTCTTCACCCGGGACCAGCTGCTGGAAAAGGTGTGGGGCTACGATTTTTTCGGCGACAGCCGCACGGTGGACGTACACATCAAGCGCGTGCGCGAAAAGCTGCCCGGCTGCGAAGAGTTCGGCTGGCAGATACGCACCGTGTGGGGCGTCGGGTACAAGTTTGAAGTGAAGTGACCGGTGGAGGCTTCCATGTTCCGCAGCATGTTTTCCCGGCTGTTTTCCGTATTCTTGGGGCTCATGCTGGTGCTGATCACCATTTGGGCCTTTCTTTCCTATGTCGCCATCCGCAACGACAGAATCAACGCCCGGCTGGCGGAACTAAAGGGGCAGGCCCGGGAGATCGCCTACCTTGCCTGGCAGGCGGATTTTGAATCGTGGTCAAGCTTTGGCTTTTCCTCCAGCGCGAATCAGTATCTGAAGTGGAAAGCCAAGCAGGTATACAACGAATTCGGCGCGCTGATTGTGGTGATGGACCGCTACGGCGATATCCGGCATATCCTGTACAATGAGCAGGAGGACATCAGCGATATTTCCAAGACCATCACCGACCAGGAATTTCTGGCCGTACTGCATCAGGCGATGGCGGGAAGGGAGATTCAAATCCGCACCAATGTGCCGGGTTTGGGCGGGCCGGTGTTTACGGTGGCTGTGCCTTGGGGTCAGGGAAATACGGTGCTTGGCGCGGTGTTCATCCACACCAGGGCCCAGGTGGTGGAAGCGGAGTACAAAAACCTGCTCTGGCAGGTCTTGGCGGGGGCCGGCAGCGCGGTGCTGCTGGCGGTGATCAGCCTGTATTTTGTCACCAGGCAGTTGACCAAGCCGCTGAAAAACATGTCCGAAGCCGCCAAGGAAATGGCCAAGGGCCGCTTTGAAACGGCGGCGAAGGAAGCGGGCGTCATGGAAATACGGGAGCTGGCCGCCTCCTTCAACTCCATGGCCGGGCAATTGAAGCGCTTGGAGGAATCCAGGCGCGAGTTTGTGGCCAACGTATCCCACGAGCTGCGCTCGCCCATGACCAGCATCCAGGGTTTTCTGGAGGGTATGCAGGACGGCACCATCCCGCCGCAGGAGCATCCCAAATACCTGAAAATTGTCAGCGACGAGGCAAAGCGCCTGACCAAGCTGATCGCGGACCTTCTGGCCCTAAGCCGCATGGAGCAGGGCGATACCAAGCAGAATTTTGTGGATTTTGACATCAACGAAATGATCCGCAGGGCGCTGATCCGGCGGATGAACGATATTGACCATAAACAATTGGAAGTGGATGTTGATTTTCTTACGGAACAGTGTTATTGTTGGGGAGACAGCGACCGCATCGAGCAGGTGGTTGTGAACTTGCTGGACAATGCCGTCAAGTTTGTTCCAGAAAAGGGAAAGATCACCTTGCGGACGCGGGCTGCGGGCAGCCAGGCCGTCATCACCGTTATGGACGACGGCCCCGGAATCCTGCCCCAGGACCAGCCCCATATTTTTGAACGGTTCTACAAAGCGGACAAGGCCCACACCGCCGGTAAAGGGACGGGACTGGGCCTGAGCATCTGCCGGCGCATTCTGGAAGCCCATGGGCAAACCATACGCCTTCTGCCCACGGAACGGGGCGCCGCCTTTGAATTCACCCTGGAAAAGGGCAGGGAGAAGGGCGGACGGGAATAGCCGGAACAGGAGGAGGAAGCAAAGTGGGCGGAGACATCGCCGCACTTAGGCAGGAACTGGATGAAATTGACAAAGAGCTCGTCGGGTTATTGGAACAGCGTATGGAAGTAAGCCGCGCTGTCGCGGCGTACAAAAAGGAAAACGGCCTGCCTGTTAAGGATGCCGGCCGGGAGGAACAGGTGCTTTTATCCCGCACGCAAATGCTCAGTGACAAGGCACTGGCGCCGGCCATCCGGGACCTGTTTATGGAAATCATGCGCCTGAGCCGCCTTGAGCAGCAGAAATTTCTCGAGCGGGGTGAGGGGCTATGATGGACCGCCATGTTTTCCTGATTGGGATGCCCGGCAGCGGCAAAAGCAGCCTGGGCAAGCGCCTGGCGGGAAGGCTGGGCGTACCGTATATGGATACCGACACCCTGATCACCGAAATGACGGGCATGACTGTGCAGCAGATTTTTGAGGGTCCCGGCGAGCAAGCCTTCCGCAACGCGGAAACCAACGTTTTGATGTACCTGGCCGGCCTGCCCCCCGCCATCGTATCCACCGGCGGCGGCATGATATTGCGGGAGGAAAACCGGCAGATCATGCGCAACCACGGCGTGATCATTTTGATCGACAGGCCGCTGGATGAAATTCTTTCCGACATCAAGCTGGACCGGCGGCCGCTGCTGGCCAAGAAGGGCAAGGACGAGGTGGTGCGGCTGTACGACGTGCGCATTGAGACTTACCGGGAAATCGCCGACGCCGTGCTGGACAATTCCCAGGGTTATACCAATGGCATTACCAACCTGGAAAAGCTGGTCATTCAGTTGATGGGGGATGTATAGGACTTGTTTTGGAGGCTTGTATGCTGCCGGATTTGAGAACCATCAAGCTCAGCGAGCCGGCCCACAGGGCACTGGACGGCGCCGACATTAAAACCTTGGAGCAGGCGGCGCAGTGTACCCGCAAGCAGTTATTGGCCCTGCACGGGTTTGGGCCCAAGGGCTTAAGGCTGCTGGTGGAGGCGCTCCGCGCCCACGGCCTGGGGCTTAGGGACGAGGCCTGATACTAATTCCAAACATTATTTCGTCGTTGCGGCAGTACTTTTCGCGCAGGGCTGTGTCGTTCTCCGCTCAATGTAGCGCGGCGTTGTCTCGCTCCGACTCCTTCTCCTGCATCGAAAACTCCTCGCCGCTTTGGACGAAATATTGTTTTCCATTGGTATAAGCAAAAGCGTGGCGGTTACTCTGGCGCGCGCCATATTAAACGGAAAAAGGCGAGGATTCCCAACAGGAATCTTCGCCTTTTGCATCTTTTGGCGGGCAGGGTTTTTCTCCGCGCTATACCAGCGCCTTTTCGATGGCAGCCAAGGCTTCCTCCGCCGTAGCCTTGAAAAACACCTGACGTCCCTTGTTGCTCTCATACATGAAATCCCGAAGACTCCTGCTGGTATAGCCATCAAAATCGCCTGTCACGGCAATTTTGATGTTGTAGTTGGTAAACTTCTGCAGGGTTTCTCCCGCGAAGCCTGTTTTCAGGTCGAAAAACGCTTCGGGCAGGCAATCCTTGGGCACGATGACGGCCGGACAATCTTCCTGCCACGCGGCGGGGATCAGGTCCAGCACATCCCGCAAGGTATGCAGCTTTTCATCGCCAGATAATGATATGGCCTTGCATCCGGCCCGTGTGATGATCTCCATGTCAAAACCATTCCTTTTCTATTCATCCTGTCCGGTCAACATGCCAATGCTGTCCAGAATCATCTGAACATAGCCGACGCTGCCATAGAGCATGACGCGCACCTTGCGCTCCGTTTCCAGGTATTGCACCGTCAGGGAGGAGGCTCCCTGCTCCCTGGGCTTTGCGTTGGAAAGGGCGGGCAGCGTGTTCATGATGCGGATGGCTTCGTGCTGGTCCATCGCCAATATGTCCGCCACTGCCGAAACCTGCACCCTGCTTTGGGCAAGGGGAGGCAAGCCGCCTTCAGGCCGTTCCCCCTCCAGGAAAACGCTCAGGTCGTGGCCGGTAATGCGCCAGCTTTTGCCGACCTTGTTGGCCTTTAAGCGCCCTTCCCGAATGTAGCGCTGCACCGTTTTGATGTGCATTTTCATCATTTCCGCCGCTTGCTCGGCGGTGTAATACTTTTCGGGCATGAAAATTGCTCCTTATTCTATCTTAATTGATATTATAAGGAGCAATCGGGAATGTGTCAATCCTGTTGTGCTGGAAGATTCTATACTATTTGGGGCTTTTGCAAAAGCATCCGCCCCAGGCCGGTCCTTGCCAGCTTTCCATTTTTCAGCACCCGCGTGCCCGCGATCAGCACCTCGCTGATGCCATGGGGCGCGGATTGCAGGGTGTCGGATGCCCGGACGTTCAGCGGGTTGAACACCGTGATGTCCGCGTGATACCCTTCCTTGATGTATCCGCGCTCCTGCAATTGATACCGGTCGGCGGTGGCCCCGGTCATCTGGCGCACGGTTTTTTCCAGCGTACCCCGGGCATTGCCACGGCGTAAAAACTCCGGAAAGCTGGCATAGCAGGCGGGGTTTTGCAGGCCCGTTTCCTCTACCCAGGCGTCGGTCATGTACAGGCACTTTTCGTCATCCATCAGCCGCTGAAGAATCTCCTCGGTCAGGTATTTGTGCATCAGCACCCGGCCCCGGCCTTCGCTTAATTCCACCAGCTTCAAATAGGCGCTCAAATCGCTCACGCGCCATTGCTTTGCGATCTCATGCACGCTCTTGCCGCACAGGAGCTCGTAGCCTTCCTTGATCCAGGTCAGAACGATATCGGAAAAATCAAAGCCCAGCAGCCGTTTGGTCACGCCGATTTCCAGGGCGATGCGGGCACGGGCCAGGGGGGCGCGACGCTTTTCCGGCGTCAGCGTCAGATACCAGGCCGGCAGGATCACCGTGATCACCGACGCGCCGCAGGCCATGGAATAGGAATCATACAGAAACGAAAGGCCCTCATCATTGACCTTTTGAATGATCGCAAGCGCCTCGTCCGCCGTCTGCCAGCTTTTTTCGCCTACAAAGATCAGGTGGGAAAACTGCACCTTCACGCCTGTCTCCCGGGCGATGCCTACCATCTCATCCAATGCCCGCAGGTTGTGGGCGCGTCCGCCCACCGGCGGCTGATAGGAGGTGGACACGGCCGAGCAGGCCCGGGCGTGGACGCTGAGGATTTTGTTGTGCTTTGCCGCGATCCTGGCGGCACGCTTGAGTTCATCGTAAGGCGCGTACCGGTCCGGCTCGTACATCAGTCCCAGGGAGATGCCGGCGGCGCCATCCAACAAGGCCTGCTCCATCAAATCATCCAGGTGACTGAGCTCCCTTTCGGTAAGGTGCCTGTTTTCATACCCGCTGATGGAAATGCGGCCGCTCATATGGCCGTACAGAGGGACGATGTTTACCGGAGGCATCGCATGCTTTTGCGCAAAGCCGCAAAGGCTTGGATCACCGCCCGCGGCAAATTCCGGCATGGAAAAAAGCCCGCTGCCAAGCAAATGCAGGTGGGGCGAAGCCGCGTCAAAGCCGAAGGGCGAAAAGCCGCAGTTGCCGGTGACCTGGGTGGTGATCCCCTGGCTTATGAAAGGCAGGAAGTACTTGGACAGGTCCTGCCTGGACAAAAACCAGTCGTTGTGGGAATGGGCGTCGATGAAGCCCGGCGCGACGCACTGGCCGGCGGCGTCAATGACCTCGTCGGCCTGCGTATCCGAAAGGCTGCCGATGGCGGCGATGCGGCCATCCTTTAACAGAAGGTCGGCGGCGTAGGCTTTTTCACCGGTTCCATCGATGATCCGGCCGCCGGTTACCAGTGTTGTCATGGAACATTCCTTCCTTTCGTTGAGGAAAGATTTCGCGTCTGCGGACGCGACCAAAGGGCTTTCCGATCGCCCTTTGGAAACCTTCGGGCGCCATTTTTACGAAAGTCGTGAATTCTTGTTGTTATAGCAATAGTCTAAACAGTACGGGAGCAATGTCAGCGGGTATCCGCATATACAAAGGCCTCATTATTTCTTGATCCAAGATAAAGTTTTCTGGGATGGGATAGCGAACCAGCGCGACGATTGAGCTTGCGGAAGGGGAAGGGCTTCTTTTTCAAAAGAAGCCCTCAGCCCGTTGACAAAGTATCAGCGGGCAATTTTTTATTAAGAACCAAAAGGAAAGAGGAGAGCGAATGTCGAAATAAACACCAGGTGATGAAAGATGCTACTGAATCGAGCGAAGCAAGGGGAAA
>JAFADG010000059.1 GCA_023425025.1 Bacillota bacterium | reverse complement strand
ACGGGGTTTTTCGGGGTTGGGTTATTTTTATAAAAATCCCCCCCCCCGCGCCCCACCCCAAAAACTTCATCGATATCAACTTCTATCAGCGTTGCTTTCATCTTTCAAACATGGTATGATGCCGACTATGCAAATGAAAGGGAGGCAACCGTATGTCCCTGACGCCCTATTATATCAGCATGGTGTTTATCAACGTCATGTGGGGGCTTTCCTTCATCGCCAGCAAGCACGCCATGAACGTGGGCTTTACCCCCATGCTCCTGGCGCTGTGGCGCTACATCCTCACCGCGGCGGTGCTTGTGCCGGCAGTCATAGCCCAGGAAAAACGCTTTCGCATAGAAAAACAGGACCTCGTGCCCATGCTCTTGTCCAGCCTATTTGGCATTACGCTATACTATTTTTTTGAGTACCAGGGTATCAGGCGCACCAGCACGGTCAACGCTTCGCTGATCCTGGCGGCCATCCCCATCCTGACGCTGGTTGTGGATACCGCCGCCATGAAGACCAGGCTCCGTTCGCCTCAGGTCATCGGCTCCATATTGTCGCTGCTGGGCGTCTATCTGGTGGTGCGCTTTGGCGGTGAGCCGGGCAAAACCTCCATTGCCGGCGACCTGCTGGTGGTTGGCGCCAGCCTTGTCTGGGTAGGCTACATTTTTGTCAGCCGCAGGCTGCGGGACAGGCACACCAGCCTTTCCATGAACGCCTGGCAGGCCGTGTTCTCCCTGCCCGCGCTGCTTGGGCTGGCGCTGCTGGAAAAGGGCGAATGGCAGCCCATCCCATGGGACGGCTGGCTTTCCATGGCGGGACTGGCCATCATCTGCAGCGCGCTGTGCTACTTTTTGTACGGCAGCGCCCTAACGCACTTAAGCCCTGTGGCCATATCGATCTTCATCAACCTCATCCCCCTGGTGACCATATTGGGCGGCGTTGTCTTTTTAAAGGAAACAGTAACGGCGCTGCAGATGACCGGCGGCCTATTGATCGTGGCCAGCATCTTTTTGGTGAACCTGCCGGGAAAGCCGAAAGCATAAATCACCCAATAAAGGCTTGTTCATTTATGTGTAAGTCTGCCGACATGTGAGCCAAAAATAATCCTTGCAAATGATGGGCAATGATGATAGAATAGGTTCGCTGTCGTGTGTGCAAACCCCCAAAGGAGGTGTTTAGGATGGGCAAGTTTTGTGAAGTATGTGAAAAAGGCGCGATGAATGGCAACAATGTCAGCCATTCCAACCGGAAAAGCGGCCGCCTTTGGGCTCCTAATGTGCAGAAGGTTCGTGTGCTGGTCAAAGGTGTTCCCCAGCGGCTGAACGTGTGCACCCGTTGCCTGCGCAGCGGTAATGTGGCCCGCGCACTGCCGTCCAAATCCGGCGAAGCCTGATTCCCACTTGTATATGCAAAACGTGCCCGCTTGTACGCAAGCGGGCTTTTGCTTTTATACCGAAAAAAATGGCTGAACTCCTCGTGTTCCCCATGAGCAAACGCTTCCCCGCCTACAGGAAAGGAAAATGATTTTCATGATCGAAATCCGTGAAGTGACCTCGCCCCATGAAAAAAGCGCCATCACCGAAGCCGTCCTTCGTGATCTTCCCGGCTGGTTCGGCATCGAGGCATCCATTGGCAGCTATACCGCCGATGCGGCTGGGCTGTACCTTCTGTGCGCCTTTGATAGGGAAAAGCCCGTGGGTTTCATCGTCCTCCACGAGCATTTTCCCTGTACCTGTGAAATTCATGTGATGGGGATATTGCAAAGCCACCACCGCCTGGGCATCGGCCGGGAGCTGGTGAACCGGGCCGCCGCCCATTACGCCGGCAGGGGCTTTGCGTATATGACCGTCAAAACCGTGGCGGAACCGGCCGGAGACGCGGAATACGCGTCCATCCGCGCCTTCTACAGGGCCATGGGCTTTTTGCCGCTGGAAGTGTTTCCGCTGCTTTGGGATGCGCACAACCCGTGCCTGTTCCTGTGCAAGAGCCTTACGGAAAAGGACAGCGGCTTTAGCTTGCCGGGCAGCGCAGGCTGAGTATGTTCCCTTCCGGATCCTTCACCCAAATACTGCGCATACCCCAGGGGTGGGTTTGGGGCTGCTTGATGATCTGGGCGCCAAGGTCCAGAAGCCTGTAGGCCAGCACATCCACCTCCGGAACGTCAAAGGAGAGAATGGCCTTGCCGCTGCCTATCCCCTCGGTGGAACCGGGGGCCATTTCTTCCATGCCCCGCACCGAAAAGATGGCAAGGCCTGTGCCGGGAAAATCCACGTGGTCGTCGCCCTCCCAATAGCCTTCGTCATTCAGCAGCGCCTGGTAAAAGGCGGCCAGGGACTTTGCGTTTTCCGCAACGAGGCATATTCCGGCAAACTTCATGGATATCCTCCTGTCTGTAAAACCCATTCTCAAAAGTGCAGCCTCGCAAATGCGGCACGCCACATTTGCGAAACGCTATATCATTTCGTATGTATTCACAATATCCCTGGCCACCTGCATTTTCGTCTGCCTGGTATCCATGGCCTGCTTTTCAATGTGGCGGTGGGCCTGCTGCTCCGTCATGCGCAGATACTGGATCAAAGCGCACTTCGCCCTGTCCACCATGCGCATTTCTTCAATCTTCTTTTGCAGCTTTTCGTTCTGGTTCTGCAGCATCAGCATGCGGTTTCTGGCCGTCATGGAAAGCCGCAGCGCCTGGTCGAACAGGGGCCTGGATACCGGTTTTGCCACGACCAGCACGCCGCTGTCCTCCACCTTTTGCGCAATGACATCGGCCATCTCGGCCTTCACCAGCAGGATCACCCCGGAAAGGGTGCTTTGCGCCGTTTTGACCGCAAGGTCAATGCCTGGCTCGTCGGTGAGCGGTGTGTTGATAATCACCAGGGAATAATCACCCTGGGTCAGTATCCGACGCGCTTCCGCACCGTTTTGCGAAAGCGTGCACTGGCTGAATCCGGTGCCGTTCAGCAGGGTTTGCAGCAGCGCCTGGCTTTTTTCAGAACTGCCAACCAGCAGTGTCGTTCCTTCCAATGTCATCCCTTCTTTCCGCCTGAAGCTGTTCAGATGGTTTCAAAATGACGTTGGAATACCTGCTGCGGGTCCCTTTGCCACTGCAGCCATATCCGCTCTTTTTCCTTGATGTAGGCGGAGAGCGTCTGCCGGGGCAGCGCGCTTTTGAGGAATTCGCTCTGCGCAGCCAGCGTCAGCGCTTCGCCCAGGCTGCCGGGCAGCCGCACAAGATCGGGGGCGGGATGATCGCGGTCAATGGTGCCGGTCAGGGCGGGAGCCGGTTCCGTTTTTTCCTGTATGCCCTCCAGCGCCGCCTCCAAGAGCAGCGCGAACAAGAGGTATGGATTGGCGGCCGGGTCGGGGGAGCGCAGTTCCATGCGGGCATCCTGGCTTTGGGCCGCCGGAATGCGCACCAAGTGGGACCGGTTGCCGTAGGACCAGCTCAAAAAAGCCGGCGCGCCATGGGCGCCCAGCCGCTCGTAACTGTTGGGCAGGGGGTTGCAAAACAGGCTGATCTCCCGCACGCGGCGCAGTATGCCGCCGACGGCATGGCGGGCCTCGTCATTCAGCTCGCCGCCTGTACGGTGGAAAATGTTTTCACCGTTCTTGAAAAGAAACAGGTTTACATGCTGGCTGTTGCCGCTTTTGTCCGGCAGGGGCTTGGGCAGAAAGGAGGCGCGCAGGCCGTTTTGGGCGGCGATGGACCGCACCACATCCTTGAAGGCCACCAATTGGTCGGCGGCAGTCAGCGCGTCGGCGTGCCGGAAATCGATCTCGTTCTGCCCCGGCCCCTGCTCGTGGTGGGAGGATTCAGGCTGGATGTGCATGGCCTCCAACGAAAGGCAAATCTCCCTTCGCACGTTCTCGCCCTTGTCGTAGGGCGCCACATCCAGATAACCCGCGTCATCCTGGGGCGTTACGGTAATGCGGCCCTTGTCATCGGCCTCAAACAGGTAAAACTCACACTTGGCCGCCACATGCATGGCATAGCCCAAATCGGCGGCCTTTTCCACCGCCCGGCGCAAAATTGCCCGGCCATAGCTTTCATACGGGCTGCCGTCGGGATACGTAAGGTTGCAGAACAGCCTGATGACCCGGCCGCTTTGGGGCCGCCAGGGCAGCACCGACAAGGTGGAAGGGTCGGGCCTCAAATGCAGGTCGCCGCTTGTCACGTCCGAAAAGCCGCGCACCGCCGCCGCGTCAAAGGGAATGCCCCCCTCAAAGGCGCGGTTCAATTCTCCCGGCTGAATCGAAATGTTTTTAAGCCTGCCGTACAGGTCACAGAACGCCAGGCGGATAAACTTAACGTCATTTTCCTCCACAAAGCGGAGAACTTCCTGCTGGGTGATGGTCATACGCCGCGCCTCCTTAGCTATCCAAACCGGATGGCCCGTATTATAGCATACGCCGGCTGCTGAAATCTACTCCCCCCCGGGCAATCTTTCAGCGCAGGGCCGGGCGGCATGCATACGGCCAAGTGCCCCACCCTTTGCGCCGCCTCATCTTTTGACGGTAGCCGGCGATTTGCGTTTGCATGATGAAAACATAAAAAATGCAAAATCGCGTAAATCGCCACGACGTGCACGGAACGAATTTTCCCTTTATTTCGGAATAAAACGCTGAATCCTCCCGCCAGAGAACCCATGCGTGATGCAATAATCATTTTTGCAGTTTCATTTCCGTCTCCTCCCCATGGTGTGCGCCCGGCAGAAAAAAAGAAGTTATCCTTCCCCAAAAGGGGATTGACAATTCCATCGAAAACCGTTATACTCGACCCCATACAGCAAGGGCGCTGTGGTTTTTGCCGCAGCACCCTTGTCTTCTTTTTAGGCTTCCGTTATATCATAATGGAAAGCGAATTTCCGCCAAGGCGGATCAGGACTTAAGGAGGCAGACCTATATGGCGAACGTTACAGAGCTCTTTGGCAGCATGGTATTCAATGATGCTATCATGCGGGCACGCCTGCCCAAGGAAACGTACCGCGCCTTGCAAAAGACCATTGACGAAAGCAAGCCCCTGGATCCGCAGGTGGCCAACGTCGTTGCAAATGCCATGAAGGATTGGGCCGTGGAAAAGGGCGCCACCCATTACACCCACTGGTTCCAGCCCATGACCGGCATCACGGCGGAAAAGCATGACAGCTTCATTTCCCCCGTCAAGGGCGGCAGCGTCATATTGGAGTTCAGCGGCAAAGAGCTGATCAAGGGCGAACCCGATGCCTCCTCCTTCCCCTCCGGCGGCCTGCGCGCAACCTTCGAAGCCAGGGGCTACACCGCCTGGGATCCCACCTCCTACGCGTTCATCAAGGATAAGGTATTATATATCCCCACCGCCTTCTGCTCCTACGGCGGCGAAGCGCTGGACAAAAAGACGCCGCTCCTGCGCTCCATGGAAGTGCTGTCCAAGCAGGCGGTGCGCATTTTGAAGTTCTTCGGCCATGCGGATGTAAACCATGTCTTTTCCACCGTCGGCCCCGAGCAGGAATACTTCCTGATTGACAAGGCCCTGTATGAAAAGCGCCGCGACCTTATCTACACCGGCCGCACGCTCTTTGGCGCCAAGCCGCCCAAGGGCCAGGAACTGGAAGATCATTACTTCGGCGCCATCAAGCCCCGCATCCAGGCCTTTATGGACGCTTTGAACGAAGAACTGTGGAAGCTCGGCGTGCTGGCCAAGACCGAGCATAACGAAGTGGCTCCCGCCCAGCACGAGCTGGCCCCCATCTTCTCCATCACCAACGTGGCGGCCGACCACAACCAGCTGGCCATGGAAATCATGAAAAAGGTCGCCGGCCGCTTCGGTCTTGTGTGCCTGCTGCACGAAAAGCCCTTTGCGGGCGTCAACGGTTCCGGCAAGCACAACAACTGGTCCATGTCCACCAACACCGGCGTGAACCTGTTGGAGCCCGGCCAGACTCCCTATGAAAACGCCCAGTTCCTGCTCTTCCTGGCCGCGGTCATCAAGGCGGTTGACGAGCATCAGGACCTTCTGCGCGTTTCCGTTGCCAGCGCCGGCAATGACCACCGCCTGGGCGCCAACGAAGCCCCGCCGGCCATCGTGTCCGTATTCCTGGGCGAAGAGCTGACGGACATCGTGGAATCCCTCACCACCGGTAGCCCCTACAACAGCCGCAAGAAGAGCGAAATGACCATTGGCGTGGACGTGCTGCCCCCGCTGCCCAAGGATTCCACCGACCGCAACCGCACCTCCCCCTTCGCCTTCACCGGCAACAAGTTTGAGTTCCGTATGCTGGGCTCCTCCTTCTCCGTCAGCGGCCCCAACATCGTGCTCAACACCATCGTGGCCGAATCTTTGAAGCAGTTTGCCGACGCTTTGGATGGCGCTGAGAACTTTACCGCGAAGCTCAACGAGCTGGTGGTCAAGGCCCTTTCCGACCACAAGCGCATCATCTTCAACGGCAACAACTATTCTGCCGACTGGGTCGTGGAGGCCGAAAAGCGCGGCTTGCTCAATCTGACCGCCACTGTGGAAGCGCTGCCCTACTTTATAAAGGAAAAGAACGTCAAGCTCTTTGCCGCCCACAAGGTGTTCAGCGAAACAGAGCTTCACAGCCGCTACGAAATCCTGCTGGAAGGCTATATCAAGGTCATCAGCATCGAAGCGTTCACCGCTTTGGATATCGCCCGCAAGGACATCCTGCCCGCCGTGCTGGCTTTCAGCAAATCCGTGGCCGATACGGCATTGAGCAAGAAAGCCTTGCTGCCCTCTTTGCAGCTTGCCGCGGAAGAGGCGCTGATCACCAAGCTATCCGCGCTTACCGATTCCCTGGCCGCCAAGATCGAAGCGCTGGCCGACGCCCTGGCCGAAGGCAGCACCGGCGATCTGCTGGCCCATGCCAAGCACAGCCATCACAAGCTGGTGCCTGCCATGGCCGAGCTGCGCGCCGTCGCCGACGAGCTGGAAACCATTGTGGCCAAGGAATACTGGCCCCTGCCCACCTACGGCGAGCTGCTGTTCAACGTGTAAGCCTTATAATCAGTCCGGCAGCCGTGCAGAATGCTTATCTGCACGGCTGTTTTTGCATCTTATAAAGCATTGCACACAAAAGTATCCCTCCCGGCATATGTTGGCCTCAGGAGGGATGAATATGGTTACACAAAACTATAGCGCGACGATTGTACCACAGCAGCGGAACCAGGACTTTACATATGAAGATGTCCTGATGCTATCGCTGATGATGAACTATATACAGGTCAGGCTGCCCGACCGCGGGCCGGTGGAAACGGCCATCAACAGCCGGATTCAAATGCAGGTGGACGACCTGTACAAGTACGCCTCCACCACCCTGTATGAAAACGCGGTGGAAACCTACCAGTACACCCAGGAGGAGGGCTTTCCCTTCAACCCCTACGGCGCGGGGGTGCAATACCAGGTGACCTACAACCAGGATTGTTACCTGAGCATGTACCGGGATGTGTATGAGTACACCGGCGGCGCCCACCCCAACACGCTTCGGTATTCGGACACCTGGAACCTGCGCACCGGCGCCATGGTGCCCCTGTCCAGCTTTTTCCCGCAGGGCTTCCATTATCAGCAATTCCTGCTGGCGCTGATTTTGAAACAGGCCGACAAGGTGATGGAGCAGGAGCAGATCTATTTTGACGATTACCGCAAGCTGATCGTGGAACGGTTCAACCCGCAAAGCTACTACCTGTCGCCCTGCGGGCTGGTGATCTACTATCAGCAGTATGACATCGCGCCCTACGCCGCGGGCATCATCACCTTCACCATTCCCTACAGCCTGATCAAGCGCCCACCGGGATGCTGACAGACGGCTGCTGTTTTTCCGTTTCGTCCACGAAAGGCCGCTTGTTATACAGCGGCCTTTTTCAACAGCTTCAACCACCTTTGCTGGCGGTGGCGGTAAAACAGGCGGGCCCACAGGAGCGCCGCGCCGTGAAAGCATCTGGCCTGCATGATCACATGATCGGTGTAACGCGTCTTCTCACCCATGGGTTCAAGGGTGATCAAATGATTCCATACAGGCATAAACGGGTCATGCTCCCTGGTTTGAATGCGGTACCCGCCATCCGCGGAAAACTCCTCTATCCGGATCACGTGTATCCCTATGGGAATAAAGCCGAAAACAAACAGACGGAAACGAAATTCCCGGCCCGCAAGCCAAGTCAAATCCTGGTCAAGGGGCGTAAAAATGACAAAGGGCTTCGCGATGTATTGCAGTGTACTGATTTGTTGCAGCCTCTGCCAAACATCCTCGGCCGCGGCCGGAAAGACGCTGGACAGGGTAACTGTCTTTTGCTTGCCCATGTTGACTCCTCCTTCGCTCCGGCCACGAAGGCCGCTGTATGGCTTGTACAAAAAAAGCGCCTGTTCAGCGCTTGTCAAAACACCCCTAAGTGCTCCAGCAAAATTTTGAAACCCATCAGCACCAGCACGCCCCCGCCGGCCAGCTGGGCCTTTTTTTGATACTTCAGCCCGAACCGGTTGCCCACGGCCACCCCGATAAAGGAGAGGATAAATGTGGTAACGCCGATAAAGGATACGGCCGGCAGGATATCCACCCGTAAAAACGCGAGGGTGATACCCACGGCCAGCGCGTCGATGCTGGTGGCAACGGCCAGCGTAAACAGCTCCTTCAGGCTGGTCTTTGTACAGGCGCAGGCTTCCTCTTCCTTGGAAAAAGCTTCCCGGAGCATGCTGATACCCACCCAGGAAAGCAGCGCGAAGGCAACCCAGTGGTCAAAGGAAGCGATATAGCCTTCAAATTGCTTTCCAAGCACCCAGCCGATCAAAGGCATCAAGGCCTGAAAGCCCCCAAAGAATGCCGCAATCGTAAGCCCCTCTCGCTTATCCAGCCGCTGCATGCACAGCCCCTTGCACAAGGCTACGGCAAAGGCATCCATGGACAGGCCCACCGCCAGCAGAAAAAGCTCCACAAGCCACATCAAAGCCACTCCCCGCTTTTTTCTTGCGTTGCGCCTTGCCATACGAAAAGACCCATGTACAGCAAAGGCCGTACATGAGTCTCATTATTTCAGACAAGCCAGGCAAACCTGCCAGTATGTTGACTTGCCACGCGTAAAGCGCCAATTACTCCCTCATGAACAGGGGCTAGTATACCATTTGCGCTTGTTCCTGTCAACGCTTTACAGGGAAAGAACGCGGGGAATACATTCATCAGTGAAGCGCCGCAAGCCTTGCGGCCACCTTGCCCAAATACTCCTGGACCACCCACTCGATGCGCCCCTGGTCGCAGGCGGCAGACAGGCTGGGGTCCATGGGCAGGCGGTCAAAGGTGTCAATATCATGCTTCTTCGCATTTGCTTCCCCATGGCTTTCTCCAAAGACGCGGATCTCCTTGCCGCAGTCGGGGCAGAGCACATAGCTCATGTTTTCCACCAGGGCCAGAACCGGTACCTGCATCATGGCGGCCATGTTGGCGGCTTTTTCCACGATCATGGTCACCAGCTCCTGGGGCGTGGTCACCAAAACGACGCCGTCCACCGGCAGGGATTGAAAGACGGTCAGCGGCACATCCCCCGTTCCCGGAGGCATATCCACAAACAGAAAATCCACCTCGCCCCAAACAACGTCCGTCCAGAACTGCTTCACCGTGCCGGCGATGACAGGCCCGCGCCAGACCACAGGATCGGTGTCGTTCTCCACAAGCAGGTTCAGCGACATGACGGGAATGCCGGTTTGGCTCTTCACAGGGAACAGCCCGGTTTCGTTGCCGGTGGCTTTTTCGCTTATGCCAAAGGCGCGGGGGATGGAGGGGCCGGTGATGTCCGCATCCAATACGGCCACCTTATAGCCCCTGCGCTGCATGGCAATTGCCAGCAGGGACGTGACCATGGATTTGCCCACGCCGCCCTTGCCGCTGACCACGCCGATGACTCTTTTGATATGGCTTTGTTCGTGGGGCTTTTCCTGGAAATCGGCCTTGGATTTTTTTCTGGATGCGCAATCCACCTTGCAGGACGAGCAGTCGGAGGAACAGTTTTCAGGCATGATGAAGCCTCCTTGAGAGAATCCTGCGGCAGAAAGCCTGCATCCGCAAAGGATGGCCAAAATCTGCCGCTTTTTGGTTCCGTCTGCATGGTAGTACAAAGCGGCCGTCCTGTCAAGGCTATCTCAACAGCCCAATATTCAAGCCGCCTTCCTTTCCGCTGCCGGTTTCTCCCTGCGCTCCGCCAGAAACATGCCCGCAAGCGCAAGGTCGGCCCCGATGAGCGCGGTTGGCGTAATGGTTTCGTTCAGCAGCAGCGCGGCGGCTATCATGGTAACGGCCGGCACAATGTAAATGTACAGGCTGGTTTTCACGGCGCCCAGAATCCCAACGGTCCAATTCCAAAAGACAAAGCACAGCGCCGAAGCGAAAAGGCCCAGGAACAAAAGGTTCAAAAGGTTCACAGGCACAAAAACCTTTGAAATATCGGGCTTGAAATCCATCAGGAACAGGGCGGGGATCATCAGCAGCAGGCCGTAGAAAAATACCCGCCGCGTGCAGCCGATGGTATTATGGTCAAGTTCCCTTATTTTGCGCATGAGCGTGGAATACACCGCCCAAAAAAGGGCAGCCAGCAAGGCCAATACATCGCCGGCGGGATTCAGCTTCAACACCTGGTTGGTATTGTAGGCGATGAGAAAAACACCTGTTATGGCAATGACAAAGCCCAGCAGAAACGATCGGCTGAGCCGTTCACCCTTGAGAAAGAAGTGGGACAGTATCGCGGTAAAAAAAGGAGCGATGGAAACGATGACGCCCACATTGGAGGCAAGGGTATAGGTCAGCGCAATATTTTCCAGCAGGAAGTACATGGTCACACCGCAAAACCCGGCGCCCGCAAAGAGAAGCTCTTCCCGCAGCGACGCAGTTTTGATCCGCCTGGGATACACGATGAGAAGCGCGATAAAGCCCATGACAAACCGGAGAACCAGTATCTCCACGGGCGAAAAGGCCGTCAGCAATATCTTGGTGGAAATAAAGGTGGTGCCCCAGATAAGTATGCAAAACAAGGCCGACAGATGCCCGGCGGCCGCGGTATGGCTTTTCCCCATGTTCAATTCTCCTTATCGGCTTGCTGTTCTTTTTCTTTTGAAAAGATGCGCATGTATTGCTTGGGCGTTACCCCGATCAGCCTTTTGAAAAAGTTGGTAAAATGGCTCTGGTCATGAAAGCCGGTCAGCAGCGTCTTGGCTTTGCCGATGCGCACCGCTTCCAGATAGCTGTAGGGAGTGATGCCCTTGTGCCGCGTGAAGCACCGAAGAAAGTGATATTTGCTCAGGCTCGCCATGGCGCTGAGCTCATCCAGCGTGATGGGCGCCGTATAATTCTCCTCCAGATAACTGCACACCGCCTCAAAGCCCATTCCCTTGTCGGGCTCGCTCCAAACCTGCGGCGTGTCATACTCCGCAATCAACTGTCCCATCAGCAGCAAAAACAATTCTTCCTTTTTAAAATCTGCCGATTCCACGGCGATCCGGTCGTACAGCTCCAAAAGCGGCGCGGCCAGTTCGCTGCCCGGCAGCATGGCCTGGGAAAAATGCGGCAGATAGGCCCGCCCCGTGATCTCCAGCACCGTTTTCTCCATGGTTTCAGGGGGTATGTGAATGCTGCGGTAATCCAATGCCCCGCTGTCCAAAAGCTCGCAGGTATGCACGTCCTTGGGATTGAAAATCACGACATCGCCGGGATGCACAACGTATTCCTGATTTTTGCATTGCATATAGCGCCGGCCTTTTTCAATACAGCCAATAACATAGAAATCATGAAAATGGTTGGGGAACTTCTGCATGATCCCGTAAAACCGGTACGCCTCGATTTTCAAGTCAGCATCAAAGCAGACTGTTCGCATTTCCTTTGGCATAGCCGCCTTCCCTCCGGTTTTGATCGGGATAAGGATACCATACAAGAAATGGGACGTTCTTGCAAGATATTGCGCAAACAAAAAGCAGGCGGCAAAATACGTTCTGATCACACCGCTTAACTACTTCCCTGCCGCCGACCTTGTGGCAGAAAAGCTTGACCCGCTGTACAGAGTTATCAAGCCTGTGCTGACCGCCGGGTTTGCGTACAGCGCGATCCGGAAATTTGTGCGCAAGGACCTTTTATAGCAAATCAAGCACCGCTTTCCGGGCTGTCCTCTGGCAGGGAACAGCCCGGATTTTTTTGCGGCAATGCCGCGCGATGGATTAGCATGTAAAATGCAATGGCAAAGCTGATTTTAAGGATATATCGCATTGAACAGATTCAAATGGTAGGGTATAATGAATGTCGTAAAATAATGGAACACAAGAATATGCGCGAAGCCGGCAGTATCTCCTGGGTAAAACCCCGGGCGCTGCCGCTCCATGCGCTTTTTCAACGGGACCACCCCGCAAAATTTAGCGACACCGGGAGGAACGGATCATGAAAGGCATCGTATTGGCCGGCGGCGCCGGGACGCGGCTGTATCCCCTGACCATGGTCACCAGCAAGCAGCTGCTGCCCGTGTATGACAAGCCAATGATCTATTATCCGTTGTCCATCCTCATGCTGGCCGGCATACGGGAAATATTGATCATCTCCACCCCGGAGGATACGCCGCGGTTTGAACACCTGCTTGGCGACGGCAGCGCGTTTGGCATATCCCTTTCCTACGTGGTGCAGCCCTCGCCCGATGGTCTGGCCCAGGCCTTTTTACTGGGGGAAGAGTTCATCGGCGACGACTGCTGCGCCATGATTTTGGGGGACAATATTTTTTACGGCAACGGGTTCGGCCGCCTTCTGCGGGCGGCGGTGCAGGACGCGGAACGCGGCTGGGCCACCGTTTTCGGCTATTACGTGCAGGACCCGGAGCGCTTTGGCGTTGTGGCGTTCGATTCCGCCGGCAAGGTGCTCTCCCTGGAGGAAAAGCCCAAAGAGCCCAAGAGCAATTACGCCGTCACCGGGCTGTATTTCTACGACAACCGGGTCGTGGAATTTGCCAAGCAGCTTCGCCCCAGCCCAAGAGGAGAATTGGAAATCACCGATCTGAACCGGCTGTATCTGAATGAGGATGCCCTGAACGTACAGCTGCTGGGCCGCGGCTTTGCCTGGCTGGATACCGGCACCATGGATACCCTGCTGGACGCGGCCGATTTTGTGCGCATGATTGAAAAGCGCCAGGGAATCAAAATCTCCGCCCCGGAGGAAGTGGCCTACAACAACGGCTGGATCAGCCGGGATCAGCTGCTTGCATCGGCGGCACGCTACGGCAAATCCCCTTACGGTGAGCATTTGAAACGGGTCGCCGAGGGAAAAATACGATATTAGGAAGTCATACAGCATGCGTACATTGGAAACATCCCACCCTGAGATTCTTTTGCTGGAACCGGCTGTTTTCGGCGACGCCCGGGGCTGGTTCATGGAGACCTACTCCGCCCGCGTGATGGAGCAGCTGGGCCTTCCCACCCAATTCGTGCAGGATAATCACAGCTACTCCGCCAACCCCGGCACGCTTCGCGGCCTGCACTACCAGGAAAACCCCATGTGTCAGGCCAAGCTGGTCCGGGTACTCAAAGGGGCGGTCCTGGACGTGGCGGTGGACATAAGGCAAGGCTCCCCCCACTACTTGAAGTGGGTATCGGCCGAATTGTCCGCGGAGAACAAGCGCATGCTTTTCGTACCGCGGGGGTTTGCCCACGGCTTTTTGACGCTCACCAAGGACGTGGAGTTTGCCTACAAGGTGGATAATTTCTACAGCCCCGAGCATGAACGGTCCATCCGCTTTGACGACCCCGATATCG
Organism: Bacillota bacterium; assembly: GCA_023425025.1. Taxonomy (GTDB): domain Bacteria; phylum Bacillota; class Clostridia; order Christensenellales; family Aristaeellaceae; genus JAEWAH01. The sequence goes on along the minus strand of JAFADG010000059.1, from coordinate 20,662 downwards.
GCGTCAACTGGGGCATAACGGATCCGGTGCTGGCGCAAAAGGATCAAACCGCGCCGCTGCTCAGGGATATCGGCAGTCCGTTTTTCTATCACACGCAGGGAGGGAAAGCATGAAGATACTTGTCACCGGCGGCGCCGGCTTTATCGGCAGCAACTTCATCTATGACCAGCTGGAGCGGTATCCCCAGGATCACATCCTTTGCCTGGATGCACTCACCTATGCCGGGAACCTGCAAACGCTAAGCGAGGCGCAAAAGAACCCCCGCTTCCGCTTTGTCAAGGGCGATATCGCCGACAGAGCCGGCGTCTTCCGCCTCTTTGAGGAGGAAAAGCCCGACATCGTCGTCAATTTTGCCGCCGAAAGCCATGTGGACCGCTCCCTGGAAAGCCCCGAGGTGTTTTTGCGCACCAACGTGATGGGCACCCAGGTGCTGATGGATGCCTGCCGGGTTTACGGCATCGGCCGCTTCCACCAGGTTTCCACAGACGAGGTGTACGGCGACCTGCCGCTTGACCGGCCGGACCTGTACTTTCACGAGGATACGCCCATTCACACCTCCAGCCCCTATTCGGCCAGCAAGGCCTCGGCCGACCTATTGGTACTGGCCTACTTCAGAACCTTCAAGCTGCCTGTTTCCATTACCCGCTGCTCCAACAATTACGGCCCTTATCAGTTTCCTGAAAAGCTGATCCCGCTGATGATCTCCAGGGCGTCTTTGGACCAATCCCTGCCCGTGTACGGAACAGGCGAAAACGTGCGGGACTGGCTGCATGTACAGGACCACTGCCGGGCCATCGACCTGGTCATGCGTCGTGGCCGACCGGGCGAGGTGTACAATGTGGGCGGCCACAACGAGCGCACGAACCTGATGGTCGTCAAGGCCATCCTGCGCGCGCTGGACAAGCCGGAAAGCCTGATCACCTTCGTCAAGGACAGGCCCGGCCACGACCAGCGCTACGCCATCGATCCCCAAAAGATTCACGCCGAGCTGGGCTGGCTGCCCCAAATCTCCTTTGAAGAAGGCATTGTGGAAACCGTGGGCTGGTACGTTCAAAACAGGCAATGGTGGGAAAGCATTGTAAGCGGCGAATATCAAACCTATTATGACCGTATGTACGGCCAGCGGGGACAGGCATGAAGATACTGGTGACAGGCGCCAAGGGACAATTGGGGCAGGAGATCTGCGCCTATCTTGCAGCCGCCGGAATCCCCCACAAGGGCGTGGGCAGTTCCGATTTTGACCTTACGGATGAGGCCGCCACCTTGAGCGCCATTGGGGCTTACCGGCCGGATGGCGTCATCCACTGCGCGGCCTATACCGCCGTTGACAAGGCTGAAACGGACAAGGAGCTGTGTTATCGGATCAACGTCTCCGGCACGGCCCATGTAGCCAAGGCCTGCAAAGAGCTGAATGCCCGCATGCTGTATGTCAGCACCGACTATGTCTTTGACGGCCAGGGCGATACGCCCTTTGAAACAGACGCAAAAATCGCCCCCGTCAACCATTACGGTCTGACGAAGGCGCAAGGGGAGCACGAGGTCGCCTCCCGGCTGGAGAAGTATTTTATTGTCCGCATCTCCTGGGTGTTTGGACTGCATGGCAATAATTTTGTCAAGACCATGCTCCGCCTGGGCGGCCAGCAGGAATCGGTGCGCGTCGTCGGCGATCAGGCGGGTTCCCCAACCTATGTAGGCGATGTGGCGCCGCTGATGTGCCAAATGATCCAGACAGAGAAATACGGCGTCTATCACGCCACCAACGAAGGCTATTGCAGCTGGCATGAATTTGCCGTGGAAATCATGCGGCAGGCGAATTTGCCCTGCCGGGTGGAGATGATTTCGACAAGCGAATATCCCACCGCCGCGAAGCGGCCGCAAAACTCAAGGCTGTCCAAGCTAAGTCTGGACGCGGAGGATTTTGAACGGCTGCCCGGTTGGCAGGACGCGCTGGGGCGGTATCTTTCAACGATATAATAGGCTGACCGTGCAATCTTGTTTATGCTTGTAAAAGATTCATATCCCGCAGTTGGCCTTGTATATACTCCAGCTTTAACAGCTTTTCTTTTACCTGCTCAACATTCAGCTGCAATGTATTGTCTGAAGTATATTCCCCATAGGTCAGCAATTCTTTGTTTCCGTCAACAAAATATTTGTCGTAGTTCAAATCCCTTTCATCCGCAGGCACACGGTAAAAATTGCCCATATCGACAGCCTTGACAAATTCCTCTCTGGTCAAAAGCGTCTCGTACATTTTTTCACCGTGGCGGATGCCAATCACCCTGGTGGGGGTATCCTCCGCGTGGAACAGTTCCTTTACGGCCTGAGCCAAATCCTCAATGGTGCAGGCCGGCGCCTTTTGAACCATGATATCGCCGGCCTTTGCGTTTTCAAAGGCAAAGACCACAAGGTCCACGGCTTCCTCCAGGCTCATGATATAGCGGGTCATCCTGGGCTCCGTCACGGTGATGGACTTACCCTCTTTGATCTGCTCGATAAACAGCGGGATGACGCTGCCGCGGGAGCACATGACGTTTCCGTACCGCGTGCCGCAGATCGTTGTCCTGTCGGGAGACACGGTCCTTGCCTTGGCAACAAATACCTTCTCCATCATCGCCTTGGACGTACCCATGGCATTGATGGGATACGCCGCCTTGTCTGTGGAAAGGCAGATCACCTTTTTGACTCCCGCCTGGATGGCGCAAGTCAAAACGTTGTCCGTACCCAGCACGTTTGTTTTAACGGCTTCCAATGGAAAAAACTCACAGGACGGCACCTGCTTGAGCGCGGCGGCATGAAAAATATAATCCACACCGTGCATCGCGCCCTGCACGCTGCCAACATCGCGGACATCGCCGATAAAGAACTTGATTTTATCGTTATGATAGAGCTTGCGCATATCATCCTGCTTTTTTTCATCGCGGCTGAAAATGCGTATCTCCCCGATATCCGTATTCACGAAGCGCTGCAAAACGGCATTGCCGAAAGAACCTGTTCCCCCTGTGATCAATAAAGTCTTTCCATGAAATATAGATGTCACAACAATCATCCTCCATAGCAATCAGCCAATATTATACCATAATTCGCTTCCATATCGAAGCCATTTACGCCCTCATGTAATCTTTTACATAAAAATCTAATTCTTTGCCAACTTATCCAATTCCTTGTTATATTTCAAATATCGCAATTTTCGGATTACGGCCCGGCCAAGCCGGGAAACAGACGAATACCTGGGCAGAAGCGCCGCGCCTCCGGAATTTTGTTGCCAAGGCGCCTCAAACGGAAATGCCGGGTCAAAGTGCAGGCATTGATCATAAGCATATTGAACCGCCTTGTCATAGCTGGTATGCGCCTGAAAAAAGCGAAATATCTCCTCATGGAATTCGCGCGGGCTGCCGGCGATTTGCGCCTTTTCCGCGTCGCTCAGCTGTTCCATAAACCGTATCCACATTGCGTTGCATTCTTCCTGATGCGCGTCCCCCATCGCCAGGCTGCCCTGGCTGTCATGTACCCGGGAGTGAACATATATCCCTCTGGAATAAACGATTTTCAGGCCTCGCATCATGCGGAACCACATATCATAATCCTGGGTTGTAATACAGGCCGGATCAAACAGCCCGGTTCTTTCAAAGTGACTTTTGTGTATCAGCAGCGTGCAGCCGTTCAGCGCGCAATGGAACAAAGGAAACAGCGGCGTCTCCAGCTGTTCCCTGGTATATGCTTTTGCATAATCGCGAATATCCAGTATCCCTTTGCCGTCGAAAAAAAGCGAGTATCCCCCCGCTACAATAGTGGTCCTATTCTCCAGCCTGCAAAGCAGCTTCATTTGCGACGATACCTTTTGCCAGCTGTACAAATCATCATGGCTCAGCCAGGAAAAATACGCGCCCTGCATCTTTTCAATGCCTGCGTTCAGGGCCGTGGCTACCCCGCCGTTTTGCTTGCTGTAATAGCGGATCCTCGAACCGTAAGCAAGCGCGATGGCTTCGGTTTTTCCGCCATCGGCGGAGCCGTCGTTGATGACGAGCACTTCAATATTAGGGTAATCCTGCCCGAGCGCGCTGTCAATAGCCTGTGCCAAATAGTTGCTTCCATTGTATACGGGAATCACAATCGAAACCATTGGCATTCGAGCATTCATCTTCTCTGCCATTTGATCATCCTTTTTCGCGGTTTCTCTTTCCGTGCAAAATACGCCTGGCAACAAACCTTACGCCCGGGATTTTTTTGATGAGCGCCACGAAAACATGGCGGCTTTCATGCAGCCGTAGCGTCTCCTGCATTCTCTCTATATCAAAAGCCTGCCTTACCGCTTTTTCGCGCAGCGCTTCCGCATACAATTCATGATGGCTGGCAAAAAGCGCCTTGTGGTTTATGTATACCTGGCGGTAAGATTCCTGCATCCTCTCCAAGGACTTTTGCATGGCCGAAGAGCGCGAGACCGGCTTGATGCGATAATGGAACAGGACCTCCTGAATCTGATGGACCTGGGCGCCGTTTTCCAGCAGGGAAAGCCAGAAATCATAATCCTCCAACCCATGCTTCATGGCAGTGTTATAGCCGCCCGCTTTTTCCCAATCTGCTTTGCGGAACATGGCCGAGGCAAAGATCACATTGCCCGCCAGCATCTCCTTCAGGGAATAGGACGGAAGCTCCCACTTTCCGCTTTTCTCCCCAAAGAAATCAGCCTGGCAGTACACGATGCCTATCTCCCTGTTTGCGTCAAGGATGCGCACACCCTTTTCAATATAGGCCGGATCAATCCTGTCATCCGCATCCAATGGCAGGATATAGGAACCTTGGGCCGCGGCAATGCCTTTGTTTCGGGCAAAAGCCGGACCCATGTGCTGCATGCGTATTTGTTTCAGGCGAGGAAATGAGAGATCATGAAGCGTTTGAATCGTATGCTGATCGACAGAGCCGTCATCCACAACGATCAGCTCAATTTGCGGATAGGTCTGCGCCCTGAGAGAGGCAACGGCCTGCTCGATATATTTTCCGTCATTATAGCAAGGCATGATTACGCTGACCACTTCCATGCTACCACTCCAATACATGCCGGGGCTGATAGGATAACCGGCAGGCAAGCCTATTCCATCATCCAACATACGCAAAAGGGATCAGGTGTCTTCCCGATGCCATACAATTATAGCACGATATCCCAGTCATTCCAATTCCATCAGTGCAAATTACGACATGGCAATATGATACGCCTCGCAAACCTCGTCTGGGGCGCCAATCATTTTTACTTTCCCGTGATCCAGCCAAACAACGCGGCTGCACATGGTTCTGATCTGGTCCAGGCTATGAGAGACAAATAATACCGTTGTGCCTCCGCCCATCAACTCCATCATGCGGGCACGGCTTTTGCGCTGAAACGATTCATCTCCTACTCCCAGAATCTCATCCACAATCAGGATTTCAGGCTCTACCAACGTAGCTACCGAAAAAGCCAGACGCATCAGCATACCGGAGGAATATGTCTTCAGCGGCATATCGATAAATGCTTCCATCTCGCTGAACGCAAGGATCGATTGATACCTCTCCTCCAAAAATTCCTTGCTGTAGCCCAGGATTGCGCCATTCAGGTAGATATTCTCCCTGCCCGACAACTCCATATCAAAGCCGCTGCCCAATTCCAGCATGGGAACGATGCGGGCGCTAACGGCGGCAGAACCGGAGGTTGGCTTGTATATGCCGGAGATCACCTTCAGCAGTGTGCTTTTCCCTGATCCATTATGGCCGATGATCCCAACAACCTCCTGGGGAAACACTTGGAAGCTGACGTCAGTCAGCGCGTAAAAATTCTGGCGGACCCGCTTTCCATTCAGGAGGGAAACAACCCATTCCTTCAAGCTGTCTGTGCGGTTGGGGTCCAATTGGAAACACATCGTAATGTGAGAAATGTCAATAATCGGTTGCATGCTACAATCCTTCCCTTACGCTTACAGATACAAAAGAAATCTGTTCTGCGACTTTTTGAACACGAACAGGCCAATGAGAAACATACTCACGGAAGCAAGCAGGCAATAAGCATAATTCATTGGCGCCGGCGAAACCCCATCCAAAATAATCGTACGCATAAAGTAAACATACTGGTATAAAGGATTCATATGGTATAGCGTACGGTAAGCAATGGGAATAATCGATTCCGGATAAAAGATCGGCGTAATAAAACTCCACAACAACACAAGCACTGACCATAAAAACTGCGTATCACGAAAGAAAACCATGGATGCGCTCAGCAGCATGCTCATGCCCATATTGAACACCATAACAAAGAGAAGGACCAATGGCATAAGCAGGATGGCTTTTGTAAAATGCACGCCGGTGACTATCATCATCAAAAAGAGTGGCAGCAGCGAAATTAAAATGTTAACCATGGACGACAGAACCTTATAGATCGGGAATATGTACTTTGGAATGTACACTTTTGTAAGCAGGCTCGCGTTGCCGACAATGCTCGATATACCCTGCCCGACTGATTCGCCAAAAAAACTGAACACGATGTTGCCGGACAAAAGGTAGACTAGGAAATTATCGATGTTAGGCTTGAATAAGGTGCTGAAAATTAAGTATTGTACAGCCATGGTGAGCATGGGGTTGAGAAAACTCCATAGAACGCCCAACAAGGAACGCTTGTACTTTGTCTTGAAGTCCCTGGAAATCAGCTGCGACAGCAAGAAAGCATAATGCCTCCACATGTCCAATACAACTGCCGCGACGGACCGCTTCCCCTGCTTTTCCCGCTGGCACGCATACAGGCAATAAACGGCGAGCAAGGCTCCCAAAGCAATGCAGACCGGCCAATACAGCCTGGCGGCTTGCAGGTCCATGCGGGTGGTCAGCACATAGCTCAAGAGCCCGTATACAGGCGTCTGGCGAACCGTCAGACTGTCAAGCCCCGAGGTCTTTTCCATCTCAAATTTGCCGACTTCGTAAGACGTGCCATAGCCTATGATCGTTACCTGGCCTTCCGTTTCCCCAGGCAGCAACGTAAGGCGGAGCGTGTCCGCCTTGGAAGCGTCTGCAGGCTTGTCCAAATTAGCAGTAACGCTGTGTATTTCCTGCTTGCCATCGTTGATCATATCGGCGCCTGCCAGCACCTGCCCAGCACCGAGCAGCTCCGCACGGATATTGCCGGAACCGCTTTGAAAGCCCAGGGAAAGGCTGATGCTTTCAATGGGGCCGGATCCGGCCGGCAGAAGCTGCTCCACCTGCTCGCCCGGCTTCAGATCGCTGATTCCATATTGAGCGGTCATAGCGTCCGTTTTTATGTATACGCGCGAAAAGCTTTCATGAACAAGCCAATAAAGGAAACCTGCCGCGACAAAATAAACAATCAAAAAAAGCACGCAGCTTTGTCTGAATGTGAACCGTTCCTTTTTTACAGTCAAGCCCTTTCCTCCTTGCGCACATTTACTATGCAGATGCTATTCTACCTAACCCATTGCTCACTGTCAACTCTGACAATGTCCGTTATTGCATTATTTACTGCATTTGGTATTCCATAATTCTGCCTGCATAAGACGGATGCGGCTGTCATGCTTCCTTTTGCTGCCCGAAAACAAAAAAAGGCACGTCAACGGTTACGTACCCGATAAAAATGAGAAGCGCCGGCCCCATAATCGGACAGCTTTTCATGAAGGCTCATATTCTTTCAAAGCGGATGGATTCATCCCTGCTTCTGCGCAACCGCACGCAGCGCCGCGCTGATTTCCTCATAGCAGGTGCACCGGCAGATGTTGGATTGCATCCAGGCGTCGATCTCGTCATCCTCCGGCATTGGATGATGATACAAAAGTGCGTGGGCGTTCACCACAAAACCGGGGGTGCAGTAGCCGCACTGCATGGCGAACATATCCGCAAAGGCCGTCTGCAACGATGTGCCGGCCAAGTGCTCCGCCGTTATGATCTCATGTCCCGGCGCTTCCACCGCCAGACACAGGCACGCCTTCATCGGCCAGCCGTCCCATAAAACGGTGCATGCGCCGCAGTCTCCGTTCTCACAGCCCGGCTTGGCGCCGGTCAGGCCAAGGTTATCCCGCAGAACATCCAGCAAGGTTTGAAAGGGGTATACCGCCGTCTCGACGTTCCGGCCGTTGACCGAAAGGGTAATGAGCGTTTTCCCGTCAATGCGCCTCATTGTCTGCTCTCTCCCAGCTTTTCAAGCATATCGTGCAGCGCCTGTTCCAGGCGGAACAGCCGGTACTCGCCCGAGGCCATAAAATCACTGATCACTTCTTCATCCGCCTGTTTTTTGAATGTATCCGCAAGTGTTCCCTTTGCCGGGGCGCTATCCTCAAGTGCAAAATCCGCCCATACGGGATGGGCGTACAGCCCGCTGACTGCTGCGCGCACCACGTTCCCATCCGCAACGGCCGCCAGCGTAAACAGCGGGTAACCGATTTTTTCGCTTTCCACATGCTTGACATGAATGTAGTCCATGTCCGCGTACCGCTTATCCAACATGAACTGAACGAGAAGCTCCCCCGGCTTTAAGGAAAGCTTCGGTGTGAAAAGTTCAGAAAGTACTGTTTCCCTACGGCCCTCCGGCCCGAACAGCACCGCCGTTGCTTTGGCAAGAATCAGCGCAAGCAACGCCTCGTGGTAGATTACGGTGCCGGCAATATTTCCGCCCAGGGTAATCTTGCATTGGGCGGTGTGATCGGCCACCCTTTGGCAGCACTTTGTCAGCAGGGGGAAACGGTTCCAACAGGCAATGTCATTGAGCGTCTGCGCCGCCCCGATAATAAACTGTTTCTCATTCTCATACAACCCGCGCATTTCAGGAATGTGCTTCAGGTCAATAACAGCGCCGAATCGAATACTGTTTACCCTGCCTTTGGTGATGATCTCTGTGCCCCCCGCATAATACAGGGGGCTTTGTCCATCTTCCGTGCATTCCGCATAAGCCAGAACCGCCTCGTCCAGCGTGTCCGGCGCAAGGTAGGCAAAGGAAAAGGGGATCATGTCGCCTCCCCCCCTCCGGCAAGCCGCCATACGGTTTGAAAGTTTAAAGGCAGCTCATCCATCTCCTTGCCGGTTGCGGCGCGCAGGGCATTGGCCAGCGCGGCACCCATGCCCAATATGCCGTGCTCGCTGATCCCCCGCACGCCCATGGGGCCGTCCAGATTCGGCGTTTCCAGGCAAGCCACTTCATAGGCCGGGCTTTGCCCAAAGTGTATCACCTTGTAGGAGCGCAAGCTTGTGCTTGCAAGCTTCGCCCGCTGTGTATAGGCAAAATGCTCCCTGGTGGCCACGCTGAGCCCCATATGCATCGCGCCTGCGATCTGCCCACGGCTGATGGCCGGGTGCACCACCTTTCCCTGGTCGATGACCGTCACAGCCCGTAACATGCGATAGGTGCACTCCCTTTTGTCGTACTCTATCTCCACCGCCTGGGCCAGCGGCGTCCAATAAGGCCCGCTCCTGCCCCGGCCGGTTTCCGTATCCAGCACGGACAAGTGCTCCATCACATAACTGCCGCGCCCAATGATCTGCCCTCCGATAGCGGTACCGTTTTTCATTTGCAGCCCGCCGGTCAAGTGCTTGATTTCCACAAACACGTCCGGGTCGCTGATGGTATAGATCCGTTCATTCCCAATTTCCAAATGGTTCTCCTGGCAGCCCAGCACGATAGCCGCCTTCCGCTTTAGTTGCCCGATGGCGTCATCCGCCGCCGAAAGCACCGCGTTCCCGGCCATGTATAGGGACATGCTGGCCACCGTTTTCCAATGCTCCGGCGCGGAGCGCGTATCGATATGCTCCTTGACAAAAACCCGCCGGGGGTCCATTTTCAGCTTGTCGGCCAGCAATTGGCGGATGGAAGCCGTATACCCCTGCCCGCATTCCACCACGCCGGTTACGATATTGACGGTCCCATCGCTACAAAACAGAAGCACCGCGCCGGACCCCGCGCCTGTGGGCGAGCTGGACGTTTTGGTGGTGCAGGAGAGCCCCCTGGCAATGATCTTGTCTCCCCGGGCGGGAAGGACATTGCCTTTTTGCCAATCGATCAAACAAAGCAGCTTATCCATGCAGCCCGCGGGGTCGCCAAAGTTGCTCCTTGTGATCTTCACCTGGGTGGGCGTGGTATCCCCCGGCTTGGCCAGGTTTGTCTGCCGGATCACAGCCGGGTCCATATGGAGAGCAGCCGCCAGCTTATCCACCATCCGCTCCACGCAGAAGGTGGATATTTCATGGCCAAAGCCCCGGAAGGAGGTGGCGTAGACATGGTTGGTATACACGCATTGGGCGTCGCAGGCAATATGGTCAATGGCGTATATCTCCCCGGTATTGGCCGCCAAAGCCTGGGCCATCCGCGGGCCGGAGTCGGCATAGGCGCCCGTATCCAAAAGATACCTGGCTTCCAACGCCACCATTTTCCCATCCCTGTGCGCGCCCAATTTCAAGGTGCAATCGGCGCCCAGCTTGCAGCCGACAGAGGTGAAGCACTGCTCTCTTGGAAATGCCAGCGCCACCTTTTGTCCGCCGACCGCCCTGGAAGCAATGTACGCCAGCATCTCCGGATGCCCGTTCACCTTGCCGCCATAGGCCCCGCCGATGGGATATCCGTGAACCTCCACCTGGCCTTCCGACAGCCGAAAATGCTCGGCTATCTGCTTTCTTACGTTATGGGGGCCTTGGTTGGCGGTTTCAATCACCACCGTGCCGTCGCCCTGTATCAGGGCGGACGCGCAGCGGGTTTCCATATAGCCGTGGGCCGCCTGGGGCAAAACAAAGTGGCCCTCCACGATCACTTCGCTTTGCTGCCAGCCCTCCGCCATATCCCCTTTGCGGATTTTCACCTGATTGACGATATTGGTATTGGGCACCGGGTGAAGCTCGCCAGATGCCTGTTTGTACGTCATCATCTCCGGATGGATCAAAGAACAATCAAAACGCGCCGCCTCCACAACCGAATTAACGACAGGCAGGGCGTCATATGTGACCTGAATCAGAGCTGCGGCGTGGTGAGCCTGCCACTCTTCCCCGGCCACCACCAGGGCAACAGGCTCGCCGCAATAGCGCACGACGCCTCTTGCCAAAAGGGGCATATCCCCGATTTGGGAACCGGTGCGTACGGCGCAATCCTCGCCCGTAAGAATGGTAATAACCCCCGGCACATTCAACGCGGCCGCTACATCGACGGACCGGATGATGCCATGGGCTTCGGAAGATACATGCAGCATGGCATGCAAGCAGCCTGCCGTGATATCGTCCCTGACAAAACGCATCCGGCCCGCTGCCTTATCCAGCGCATCCGGCCGGCGCAATGATGTAGTAAAAACGTCTGCACTCACTTTACCGCTCCCACCGTCGAACTTGCTTTGCGTTCAGTCATCCATAATCATGTAATCCCCGTTCTTCAGCTGTATGGCTTTCGCCTCCAGCACCCTGCACATATCCGCCACCATCTGCTGCCTTTCGTTCTCATCCCGAATAAAAAAGCAAAGGGGATTGCCGCCTAAGACCTTTCCCTCATGGCTTGTGATATACGCCAGAATTTCCATGAACAATCCACTCCCTTCAATCGCCGGCGGTCATGATGCGTTTGACCTTCCGGCTGTTTTCCAGCACGGGCGTATGCCGGATGGCATCGATCATCTTGCCGATATCCTTGATGATGGGCACGATGGCAATCACCACGACTCCCTTGGAAAAGCTTCTGCGGGTGAAGCTGAACTGCTTGATGCCCAAGGTTCTGCCGGCCTCAAACAGCATAGCCTGCCGCTGGCCCTCATTATCAATGGTCACCCGGTATTCAGGAGAATTGGGGGTAATAACGACCGCAAGGCCCTCCTGCAAAAACATGTCTCGGCCCGCCGGCGCGCCCATCAGGCTGGTGACAGAGATATCATCCACAAACAGCTCCGATCCTTCTATGCGGAGGGTGCCCTCTTTCACTTTGCAGATATCCCCGATATTCTTCCCTTTGGTCTGGTGCCGGATGGTCAGCGTTATCACGAGGCCAACCGCTATGGCCGCGGCAATCTGGATGAGGAGCGTCTGTTTGCTTAATAAATGCATGGTCAGTACCGCCGCCAATGCCGCAATGATGGATATGTAATGTCTGGCTTCATACGTTTTGGCAATGCCGTCTATATAAGCGTCTCCCCGCTTGGTAAAGCCGATATCATCTAGCTTTTGCAGGCTTTCCGCCTCAATTTTGCGTATGTCCCGAAAATGCTGCGTAGCCAGGGCCAAAAAGGTGATGGCGGTAAACTCTTTTTCGATCAGGGCCGGGAGCGCCACCGCTCCCAGGCAGGAGGCGACGAAGCCCGTAATGATATTGTTGAATACCCCGTTGGGAAAGGTAGGCGTCTGCCGAAAGTCCACATACAGGGTGATCATCCGGGCGATCATTCCGGAAGCGATGCCCGTAATGATCATCGCCGCATATTCCGGCGACAAAATCTCCTTTTCCCCCAAGCCAAACACCACGCTTTCCTTTTCATTTAGTATCCTGGAAAATGCATGGGCTATTCAGCGCGCTTTTTTGAAACGGGAATAATGTTGAAACTGCGGGCGCATCCTATATATGTGAAACTGCCTGATAAGGTTTGTGGGAGAACACCAACATGAGTGAAGCGGCACTTTCCGTGTTAAAAGCCCCGGCAGCCACTTTTGCAGGATGGGCGCAATCCCAACTGTTTTTGGGTTTCTCGCCGCGGGAGGCCATGGAATTGTGTCCCCTTTTGGACGCGTCCATCCGGCGGCACGAGAAGGGCTGCACCCTGATTGGCATCGATCAGAAAGTGAATGATATCGGTATCCTGCTGACGGGCACGCTCAGCATCGCCAAGGAGGATATTCACGGCAACCTGCACCTGCTTCGGGAATCGGCGCCTTATGACGTGTATACGGCGGAAATCGTCTGCACGCCCACCCGCATAAGCCCGCTGAACATAGCCTGCAGGACGGATGTTACAGTGATGACCTTTGCCTATGATGTGATTGCGGGCAGCGGCATGCTGCCGGAATCCGTCCGCTGCCGGCTGATGAAAAATTTATTGGAGATCATCGCCAACGCCAACATCCGCCAGCTTTACAAGCTGGACATCCTTGCCAAGAAAAGCCTGCGGGAGCGTATTTGCATCTACCTTGCCATACAGCAGAAAAAGAAGTCCAGCGTTTTGACCTTATCCCTCAACCGGGAAGAGCTTGCCTGCTACCTTTGCGTGGACCGCAGCGCCCTATCCAGGGAATTGGGCCGCATGCAAAAGGAAGGGCTGATCTGCTATAAAAAGAACCGGTTTCAAATTCTGGCCGAGCTGCACCAGGCTTCGCTTCATAGTCAAAACCGGGTACGGTGACAGCCGCATCCGGTTTTATGCATACATTACGAGAGTTTCTTATGTTTGAAGGCGATCAGCTCCGCCACGATGGCCACACCGATTTCCTGGGGAGTTTGCGCGCCGATATCCAGCCCGATAGGCGTATGTACCTGACTGATACGGCCTTTGGCAACGCCCTTTCCCATTAATGCTTCAAAGATCATCGCGCTTTTTCTGCGGCTGCCGATCATACCAATGTAGCCCGCCTTTGTGTCAAGGGCCCACGCCAGGTTTTGCATGTCGTACATATGCCCTCTGGTAACGATAGCAATCATGTCCTTGGGGCCAAGCTCCATTTGCGGCGGGTAGGCCATATCCTTGAGAAGCACGCACCTGGCATGAGGGAACCTCTCCCGGTTTACAAACTCCTGCCGGTCATCAAACACAATGCAATCCATCCCCACCAGATGGGCCATCTTCGCAATCTCCAGGGAGACATGTCCCGCGCCCATGATGTGCAATCTACCCTGTGTCGTGACGCGCTGGATCAAGTACCGGCGCCCCTCCTTTCGAACAAGCGCCAGCTCTTGATCATCACACGCTGGCGCTGCCTCTTTATCCAGTACCGGGCTGCCCAAAGCCGGCCCCGATTCCGGCAGGAAGGATATGCCCTCATTTGTGTCCACCGGATAGCAAAGCCATCCGCTGACTTCTTCCCATTCCAGCATTTTTCCAAGAACGCCCGCATCCTGCATGCCGGAATGGTAAACCAGGACGTCGCCCGTTCCACCGCAAATCATATCGGTACCCAAGGCGTCCTGCCCCGTTAGGTCAAAGTGGTGCATGCTGGAGGCATGATCGTCCAGCGCCTTCATCGCGCAGGCAATCACATCCGCCTCCAACCGGCCGCCTCCCACGGTATCCACGATCTGCCCGGATGGCTTTACCAGCATCTGCGCGCCGTTTTCCCTGGGCCGCGATCCCAGGCCGTTTATGACGGTGGTCACAGCCACGTTTTGTTCGCCATCCAGCGCCTTTTTCCATTGGCGAAGAAAGCTTTGCATGCACCTTACCTGTCCGGATAGGTGGAATGGGCCATCAGTTCCCTGGCCGCCTGATCGCTCAATTCGTAATGATAGAACAGCCTGTAGAACGTCTGCGCCTGCGCGGCCATGTCGTACACAAAAACTTCCGGATACAACAGGTTTCCCAGCCATTTGATGCCCAGCAGCCTGTTCACCGCCGGCGGCCGGCCCAGCCAGTGAAAGGGCGCGCCGGGGATTTCATAAAACCGGCCTTCTTTGACTGCCCTCAACTGTAGCCACAGCGGGTCGCTTGCCGCCGCTTCATATGCATCTCCCGGAGCGAACAATACAACATCCGGCTGCCACAACAATACCTGTTCCATGGAAACGGGGTTCATACCCGAGCCGCTTCCCAGCGCGATATCCGCCACGTTCACAGCCCCCACCAAATCGATGACATCGGCATGGATGGAGCCGGAAGGATCGGTGGTCAGGCCGTCGTCTCCCTCGGCGTAGTACACGCGCACCCGGTTTTCCGCTGCAACGGCGGCGCTGAGCTGTTCCGCTTCTTCCACCGTTTCCAAGGCGTATTGGGAAAGCTCCGCCGCATCCTTTTCCATGCCCATAAGCCCGCCCAGCGTTTCATACGCCGCGGGCATTGTTTCCAATGTTGCCTCGATAAATATTACTGGGATGCCCGTTTGCTGCGCAATGCCGTCCATATCCTCGCGGATGGTGGCTTTCCTTTCCCCGATATCGATGATGACATCGGGCCTGGCCGCCATCAGAGCTTCCAGGTTCAGGCTCATGTTTTTGCCGTAAAACTGCCCGAATACCGGCAACTCCATCATGGCTTCCGGCAGATAGGGCAAAAGGGCGGCGCCCGGCTTTGCAGACCAGCCGATGAGCCTGTCAGGGCACAGGCTGTACAGCACAATCTGCGCCAGCTGGCCCGATGGGGCGATCCGCTGTATGGACGCCGGGAGTTCCA
Source organism: Bacillota bacterium (assembly GCA_023425025.1). Taxonomy (GTDB): domain Bacteria; phylum Bacillota; class Clostridia; order Christensenellales; family Aristaeellaceae; genus JAEWAH01. The sequence continues at coordinate 5,369 of JAFADG010000059.1, read as the reverse complement.
CCTGCCTGCCCGCCGAATCGGTGAAATTGCGGGTGCCTTCTGCCAAGGCCGCGCTGAAGCATCCCAACGATATCCCCAATACCATGGCACATACCAGCAGCATACATCTTTTTTTCATGTGGTTTCTTTCCTTTCTTATCGCTGCTTGTGCCTACCTGGCTTATTTGGCCGGATAGCACAAGCGTACCGTCTCTTGGTCCGTCACGCAGTCTATGAGCCTGACGGGTATGCCGTAAATTCTCTTGAGCAGCGCTTCTGTCAGCACTTGCGCAGGCGTGCCCAGCGCGGCCACGCTTCCCCCTTCCAGCACCAGCACCCGGTCAGCGTACAAAAAGGCGTGTTCCGGATGGTGGGAGGTAATGGCCACCCCATACCCGCGTTTGGAAAGTGTCCTGGCCGCCGCCAGCACCCGCTGCTGATTGCCAAAATCCAGGCTGGAAACAGGTTCGTCCATCAGCAGTATGGAAGCCTCCTGCATCAGCGCCCTGGCGATGATGGCCAGCTGCCTCTCTCCGCCGCTGATGTGCATATACCCCCTATCCTTCAAGTGGGAGATATTCAGTTCGCCAAGCACTTGCTCCGCCTTATGCTTCATTTTCGAGCCGGGCGCGGAAAAGGCACGTATGGAGGAGGCCGCCCCCATGAGCACCACTTCCATCACCGGGTAATCGAACCTTGGCTGATGGGTCTGGGGAATATAGGCCGTCCTCCGGGCCATCTGCTGGGGGGAAAAGCGCCGGATGTCCTGCCCGTCAAGAAGGATATTACCTTCATAGCTTTTATGAAGACCCAGCATGCACTTGAGCAGCGTGCTTTTCCCCGCCCCGTTTTGCCCGAGAATGAACAGCACCTCCCCTCGATGCAGGCAGAACGAGATTCCTTTCAGTATCTCACTGCGGCCATAGCGGCAATAAACATCCTTCACCTCCATACTCATGCCGTGTGCCGTCCCCTTAGCATCAAAAACAGGAAAAACGGCGCGCCCACAAAGGAAGTCAATATCCCCAAGGGAATCTCCGAGGTGGTGATCATCCTGGCCAATGTATCCACCGCCAGTAAAAAGCTGCCGCCCAAGAGCATGCTGGCCGGCACCAGCACGCGGTTGTCGCTGCCGATCAAATGCCTGGCCAAGTGGGGAATCACCAAACCGACCCAGCCGATCATGCCGCTGATGGCCACGCCGGCGGAGGTGGCGATGGTGGCGCAGCATACTACCGCCAGCCGAAGCCTTCCCGTATGGATGCCAAGAGAGCGGGCCTCCTCCTCACCCATGGTCAGTACGTTCAGCCGCCAGCGCAGGAGCAAAAGCGGTACCAGCCCCACCAGCATCGGCACAGCGGCAAAGCGTATATCCTGATTGCGGATGGAAGCAAGGCTGCCCATCAGCCAATATGTAATGGCCGGAAGCATGTCGTTGGGGTCGGCGATGAGCTTGAGGTAGGATATGCCGGATGTGAACAGCGATCCCACCATGATCCCAGCCAATACCATCCCAAAGGCAGGGTCCTGTTTAATGCGGATGCTGATGAAGTAGGCCACCGCTACGGCCGCAATGCCAAAGAGAAAAGCGGCCAGGGTGATTCCCATAAAGCCCAAGGACAGCGTAATGCCCATGGCGGCCCCAAAGCCGGCGCCGGCAGAAGCGCCCAACACATCCGGCGAAACCATGGGGTTTTGAAACAAGCTCTGATAGGCCACGCCGGCGCCGGACAAAGCCGCGCCGATCATCATGGCCGCCAGCACCCTTGGCAGGCGTATTTGCAGGATAACGGCCTCCGCCGCGTCGCTCCAGGTTTTTTCCACGGCAAAAATTTTGGACAGGATCACTTTCGGCAAGTCCGTCAGCGGCACGGGATACTTGCCCAAGGCAAAGGATATCAAAAAGGCAGCCAGCAGAAGTACGGATAGACCTGCCAGGCAAAACGTCTGCCTGGAGGAACGATGCCCGATAGAAATCACATCCTTTTGTCCATGCGCACGGATATTTGCATGAACAGAATATAGCAAAAGGGACGGCTTATCTGTTGCCATGGCAACGGAATAAAAGAAATGCCCAAGCGCGTACCAGAAAAAATTGCGCAGTAGCAGGATCGGGGTTTTAGCTGGCGCCCTGCAGCTCCCCTTTTTCTTGCTATTGCAAAAATGATCTTTGAATTCGGTATCAAAATCCATCGGAATTTGTTTTTTCATGTATGAGGCGGCCATGAAAAGCAATACTAGCATTGAAAATCTCAACAGCAAGGGAAGGTGTCTTACCGTGTCGCAACTGAACCAAATAGAGCTGCAAAACCTCAGGCATCTCATCGGTGCCCATGAAACAGCTTATCAAAAGATGCAATCCTACGCCCAGCAGGCGACGGATCCCCAAGTGAAAGCATACTTCCAAAAATCCGCACAGGACGCCCAGAGCACAAAGCAGCAACTCATGTCATTCCTGCAGTAAGGAGGAAAGAAATATGTTTCAGGAAAAAGCTATGGTAAACGATGCGCTGGCTTCGGTGAAAAGCAGTCTCACCTTTTATGCCAACACCATTTCCGAATGCGCCAATCCCATGCTCCGCACCACGATTCAGCAGATCAGGGACAAGTGCGAGGCCTCGCAGTACGAGCTGTACAAGCTTGCCCAGACAAAGGGGTATTACAAGCCTGCCGTTATAGCAAAGGATGACGAAGTTCAGCAGACCAAAATGCAGCTGCAAAGCTAAACCCAAAGGCGGCCGTGCTCCCTCCAAGAGCACGGCCCTTTTTTGTACAAAAAAGAGCACTTGACTTCTCAACTGCTCTTCATTTAAAATCCGGCGGCGACCTAGTCTCCATGCCGTACCAAGCTAAGCATAGCAGGTATCCAAAGTCCTCCCTTGTCAAAGGAAAGCATTTAGCCACTGTATTATTGCGCTTTAGCCGATAAATTGGAGCTTGATAGCTTCCTGTTTCATTCATTAAGTACATTGAATCGTATCAACAAAATTAATCAACGGTTCAATTTGACTTTGACTTGAATAATCATAAGAATTTTCGATTGCATTTATTGTACCTTGTTCAATATCAGATTTGCTCTTTTTGACGCTCAGGACGGCTTTCAGCATTCCCATTAGCAGTTTATCAGCGCCACCCATCCTTGCATAATTCATACCGCTTTGAAAATAGAAAAACGCTATATCCATGCCATCGGGGATGTTATCTTTTCTAAACCTTTCGACTTCTTCGCTAATGGAAGGAGTTGCTCCAGTAGCAAATACGATGATTTTCTTTTTTGCTAGTAGTAATACATTGTTCTTAATAAACTTTATACCATTTATTCTCCCTGCATGTATACCTCCTCCGAATATAATGACATCATACTGAGCCGCTTCTGAAATAACGAATCTCTCCAAACATACGGCATCACAATGTAAGTTTTCCGCAATCCAATGTGCATACTTTTCAGTAAAACCAGTTTTTGACTTATATACAACAACTTTTTTCATATTGTTCATGTTTTCTCTCCTTACATAGATTATCCGCAGTTATAAACAGGCCCACAAATTTCTACTACAATGTATTTGCCGGATGAAGCACGTCAGCCAGGCGTGCTTCATTCCGTCTCATGCCTAAGCTACAATGAGGGGGCTAATTGGTCTGACGGCAAATTCCTTGGGCTAATACGTCCGTTAAACAGACTGTCAGCCATCCTCTCACTGTAGCGTTCGATTTAAGCAGGTTGAGCCACCGGGAAGCCGGAGCGTTCGTGTCACACAGTAGATTGAATCGGCAGCGAGTAAACGATGGTCGCCAATTGCGCATCAACGAATGTGGAGGAATGTGATTGAACGCCGTAGGCATCGATGTTTCTAAGGGAAAGAGCATGATTGCAGTCATGCGCCCCTTCGGAGAGGTGGTGCGCTCCCCCTTTGAAGTGCGTCACACCGACAGTGAACTGAGTGAGCTGGCAAAACTACTCAAAAGTCTGGTCGGTGAGACCCGTGTGGTCATGGAGTACACAGGCAATTACCATGCGCCTCTCGCATGGGCCCTCCATGATGCGGGGCTTTATGTTTCCGTAGTCAACCCCATGTTGGTGCATGAGTACGGTAACAACAGTTTGAGACGAGCCAAGACCGACAAGAAGGACGCCATCAAGCTGGCGAACTATGCCATTGACCGCTGGCTCTCGTTGCCACAATACTTCCCGGAGGAAGATACTCGGATGATGCTGAAGAACTGCTACCGGCAGTACGAGCAATACTCCAAGCTACGCACGATGCTCAAGAACAACTTGATTTCCTTGCTTGACCAGATCTTCCCGGGTGCCAACAAGCTCTTTACCAGCCCGCGCCGGGCTGACGGTAGCGAGAAGTGGATCGACTTCATCGCCGCCTTCTGGCATTGCGAATGCGTCAGCAAGCTCTCTCAAGATGCCTTCACCCGCCGCTACCAGAAGTGGTGCAAAAAGCACGGTTACAACTTCAGTGAGGAGAAGGCGAAGGACATCTACTTTGAATCCGCTGGTCATGTCAGCGTGATGCCGATGACCGACACCGCGAAGCTCCTGGTACAGCAAGCCGTCACTCAACTACAAGCGACTTCTGCTGCCCTTGTCGCCCTCCAGGCACAGATGCTGTCTCTGGCTGCCTCCCTGCCGGAATACCCTGTTGTCATGGGGATGTTTGGGGTAGGTGCTACGCTTGGCCCTCAGCTCATGGCTGAGATTGGGGATGTCTACCGCTTCCACTCTAAGAAGGCGTTGGTGGCTTTTGCGGGCATTGACGCGCCGACTTACCAGTCCGGAACTATGAATGTCCGTAGCCGCAGCATCTCCAAGCGTGGGTCCTCCTCGTTGCGAAGGACACTCTTTCTGGTTATGAGTGTCATCCTGCAAAACTCGCCGGCAGATGAACCAGTCTTCCAGTTCATGGACAAGAAACGTGCCGAGGGCAAGCCCTATCGTGTCTACATGATGGCATCTGCCAACAAGTTCCTGCGTTCCTACTATGCCAAGGTCAAGGCCCATCTGGATGCGCTTGAGGATGCTTAATCCTTAATCGATAGTGCCCTTTTTTTGAGGACTGCCTCCGCACTTTTGATGCGCTCAGTGGCTTGTTTGACTATGTCCTTTTCCACCCGACAACCTTTCTTGAAATTCTACTTGACTTTTATTAGCAGGTCTGTTTATCACACTTCCCCTATCATATAGCATATTGTTCGAAAGCGCAATCTACACGATCCACGCAAAAAAAGAGCATCTCGAATAAGATGCTCTTTGATTGGAATCCGGCGGCGACCTACTCTCCCGGGCCGTGTCCAGCCAAGTACCATCGGCGCTGAAGGGCTTAACTTCTGTGTTCGGAATGGGAACAGGTGGGACCCCTTCGCCATTGCCACCGGAAATT
>JAFADG010000021.1 GCA_023425025.1 Bacillota bacterium | reverse complement strand
GACAATGGCCTGAATGGTCACTAAGGCGAGTCTGGCGATACCGGCGATAAGGGCCCCACTGGCGACAAAGGCGAAACCGGCGATAAAGGCCCCGCCGGTGACAAGGGCCTCACGGGCGAAAAGGGCGAAACAGGCGACAAAGGCGAGACCGGCGATAAGGGCGAAAAGGGTGAGACCGGCGACAAGGGCCCGGACGGCGATCCGGCCCATCACTGCCGCCCGCCGGTTGTGTCTCTAAGCGCTGAGCGCGTCCGCGCCGCTGCCGGCGACCCGTTGGAAATCAAGCTGACATTCCTGAACCCCGACGAAGCGTGTTACGACCATGAAACGGGCTTCACTGTTCGTGCTTATACACTGGATGGTACGGCGCTGCCGGATACAGATTACGCCGCTTACGGGCAAACCTTCACCTTCGGCCGCGCGGGCGACCCGGTGGAGCAGGTGATCAAGCTCTCCACCACCCAATCCGCTGCCGGCAAGGATTTCACGCTGCGCATCCAGCGGGGTATCGGTGTCGTCGGCATCTATGACATCTGCGAGATACTGACCGCCCAATGATTCGATAATGGAAAACAAGGGCCTCCCACCCCTGTACGGGGGTGGGAGGCCTTGGCATGCAAAACGATCCGCCCGGCCGCATTTCTTCTGCATTGGCACAATGTCCCGCCTGTCTTGATTTTTCTGTTTGTGCTATACTAATGCTGAACATGCCGCGCCAGTGCATACTGGCGTTGTTCCTATAAAAAGAGGTTCAAGGAGGAAGGGAAGAGATGGATGAGCTTTCACCGCGCGGCACAAAGCACATGAGGCTGACGATCGATGATCCCGATCGTTTGTGCGAGGTGGCCAGGGCGCTGTCCAATCCCGCAAGGCTTCAAATTCTGCAGATATTGGGAAAACGCTCCATGCAAAGCGTCAATGATCTGGCGGCAGCCATTGACGTACCCGTTTCCACCGTGGCGCTTAACGTACGCACGCTGGAGGATGCGGGATTGATCTATACGGAAAACATGCCTGGCATCCGAGGCACGCTGAAGCTGTCCTCCCGCAGGATCGACTCCCTGAGCATTGACCTGCTGCCTTATGAGGAGCATACCGGCAGCGTGCTGACCATGCATATGCCTGTGGGCGGTTACAGCCGGGTAGGGCGCATCAAGCCCACCTGCGGTTTGGCCGGCTTCAACGCCATGATCGGGGAGGATGACAACCCCCGCACCTTTTATCTGCATGACCGCTTCAACGCCCAGCTTTTGTGGTTCCGCCAGGGGTTTGTGGAGTATCTGTTCAGCGTTTTGAACATTGATGAAATCGACATCGACTGGCTGGAGCTTTCCTTTGAGGCCTGCTCCGAAGCGCCCATGTACCGTGATCCCTGGAAAAGCGACATACGCGTATCCATCAACGGCAAGATTCTTGGCACCTGGACGAGCCCGTGTGATTGCGGCGAGCACAGGGGAAGGCTCAATCCGCCCTGGTGGTCCGACCTTTCCACCCAGCACGGCTTTTTGAAAACCTGGCGGGTGGACCATAAGGGGAGCTACCTGGACAACATGTACGCGTCCGCAACAACGCTTCATGATCTTCAGCTGTGCATGAGCGACGCCGTCACCGTGCGCATCGAGGTGCCGGAGGATGCGGAGAATGTGGGCGGCATGAATTTGTTCGGCGAGCAGTTTGGCGATTTCCCGCAGGATGTGGTGCTGCAGGTTGGTTATCATATGAAGGAAGTCACCAGCAATAAAGTATAAAAATATTGAAGCAATGTTCTAGTAATCTAGGCATGACTATAGCTTAAATGGAGTAAATTTAAAACTATTGACAGTAATGCATCGCCGGTGATATGCTATAAGCACCAAACGGCGGTGCGTATTTTATGCAATTAGGTGACGAACCGCCTTCGGAAAAGCAAGAATTTTGTATTTTGTTCCATGTATGTACGAAAGAAACGTGCAAAATACTTGGATAAAATATGAAGTTTTCTTGCGCCCAAAACAAACATGGAGGGCATTATGCCAGATTTCTCCCCCATTCCCCGCCCGGAACATCCCCGCCCGGATTTTGTACGGGATACGTTCTTTAATCTAAACGGCGTATGGCAGTTTGCTTTTGACGACAGGAATGAAGGCCTGAAAAAGCGCTGGTTTGCACCCGGTTATGCGCTTCCGCAAACCATCAACGTTCCCTTTTGCTATCAGTCCCAGCGCAGCGGCATCGGCTCGGAGGAGATCCATCCCATCCTGTGGTACCGCCGCGGCTTTACCGTACCCAAGGAGATGAAGGGCAAGCGGGTGCTGATCCGTTTTGGCGCGGTGGATTATGCCTGCCGCGTGTTCGTCAACGGCCAGCAGGCGGGGGAGCACCGCGGCGGCTACACGCCCTTTGCGGTGGAAGTGACGCACCTTATCAAGAACGGCGAAAACGACCTGTGCCTTCGGGTGGAAGACAGGCATGACTGCACCCAGCCCCGCGGCAAGCAGTACTGGGACAAGGGCCTGATGGGCTGCTGGTATACGCCCGTCAGCGGCATCTGGCAGACGGTATATATGGAAGCGGTAGGGGAATACGCCCTGACGCAGATCCATGTGACGCCGGATATCGACAAAAATCTTGCCGTCATAGAAATGGCGCTGGATGATTTCCCGGCTTCGCCCCTTCAGGTGGATGTGCAGGTGTCCTTTAAGGGCAAGACGGTCAAGCATCTTGTGACCGATACCGTTGACCGGCAGATCCGCGTGCCGGTGGATATGATTGACAAGGGCGGCCTGGAGCCTGTGCGCCTGTGGCGGCCCGGCGAACCGAATCTGTACGACCTTGACGTCCGCGTGTTATCCGGCGGGAAAGAGACCGACCATGTGTCCGCCTACTTTGGCATGCGCAAGGTGGAGGCCCGAAACGGCCAGGTGCTGCTAAACAATACGCCCCTGTATCAGCGGCTGGTCCTGGACCAGGGCTACTGGCCGGAATCCCTGATCACGCCGCCCAGCGACGAGGCCATCAAAAAGGACATCGAATACACGCTGGCCTTTGGCTTCAACGGCGCCCGCAAGCACCAAAAGCTGGAGGACCCCAGGTACTATTACTGGGCCGATCGGATGGGGCTGCTGGTGTGGGGCGAAGTGCCCTCTCCCTATGATTTTGCCGATGAAACCATCCGCAACCTTTCGGAAACGTACCTTGGCTTCATCGACCGCGACTTCAACCATCCCTGCATTATCGCCTGGGTGCCGCTGAATGAAAGCTGGGGCGTACGGCAGATTTACACCGACCGGCGCCAGCAGGCCGCGGCCCGCATGCTCTACCACATGGGCAAGGCGGCGGACGGCACCCGGCTGATCTCTTCCAACGACGGCTGGGAGCAGGTAGTCACCGACATCAACGGCCTGCATGACTATGCCGCGGAAAAGGATGTCATGGCCAAGCATTTTGAAAGCCGCGAGGCGGTGGAAAAAACCGCCTGCGACTGGCGCATGGCCTTCGCCCAGGGCGAAACGCCCACCGGAGAGGAAGCCTTCCTGGTCACCGAGTTTGGCGGGATCGCCTTTAATACCATCGGCGCCCAGGGTTCCATGGGCGGCATGGAGACCTGGGGCTACCATGGCAAGGTGACGGATGAGGGCGAATTCCTCAGCCGCTTCCAGGGCGTAACGGATGCTGTGCGCGAACTTAACTATTGCCAAGGCTACTGCTACACCCAGTTGACCGATGTCATGCAGGAAATCAACGGCCTGCTGATGCCCGACCGCACCCCCAAGGTGGACCCCGCAAAAATCCGCGCGCTGGTGCGCAACGCTTTCGGCCGGAACGGCTGAGTATTTCATTGGAATATCGCCGATAGGCGGTAGAAATAAAAGGAGGATCACCCATGAAAAAGACCCTGGCATTGTTTCTTGCCCTGTTGCTGGTTCTGGCAATGGTTCCCGCTTCCTTGGCGGAATCCACTGTTGAGCTGGACTTCTGGACCGTATTCACCGGCGAAGACGGCGTAAACATGGATCAGCTCGTTGCGGATTTCAACACCGCCAACCCCGGTATCAAGGTCAACCACATGAAGATGGATGCTGCCGACCTGTACACCAAGGCTCCCTTGGCTGTCACCGCCGGTGAAGGCGTCCCGGACGTCGCCATCGTGCATGCCGAGCGTATTGCCCAGTTCGTGAAAGACGGCATCGTGATGCCCTTCACCGATGTGCTGGCCAATGGCGACTTCGCTGCCGAGCAGTACCTGTCCGCAGGCTGGAACCTGGGCGAAATCGAAGGCATCCGTTACTCCCTGCCCCTGGACGTGCACTCCTGGGTTTGCTACGTGAACCTGGACCTGCTGGCCCAGTATGACCTGGAAACCCCCGTTCTTGCCGACAACATCATCACCTGGGATGAGGTGAAGGCTGTTTCCGAAAAGGCCGTCGTCGATGGCAACACCGGTATCGCCCTGACCTGGAACCGTCCCTACATCCTGTCCATGTACTATCAGCTGGGCGGCCAGATGAGCGAAGACGGCACCGTCGCCACCCTGAACAACGAGAAGTTCATCCAAGTGCTGAGCGATCTGAAAGCCATGCATGACGCCGGCCTGACCAGCGTTGACGGCGATGATCCCTTTGGCGGCCTGTTCGTTTCCGGTATGGAAGTGTTCTGCCCCGAAGGCATCTGGATGAACAACGGCCTGAAGGAAGCTCCCTTCAACTACACCATGGCCATCTTCCCCCAGTATGACGCTTCCAACGTGAAGTTCTGGGCCTCTTCCCACCAGTTCGTAGAGTTCAAGAAGGAAACCACCCCCGAAAAGCAGGCTGCTGTCGCCAAGTTCCTGCAGTATGTCCGCGACAACTCCATGCTCTGGGCGCAGGCCGGCCAGACCGTTGCTTCCCTGAAGCTGCTGGAAGACCCCGCCTACAAGGAAATGAAGCAGTCCTTCCTGGCTGACTACGGCTCCAGCATGGTCGTATCCGACTTCATCAACTATGGCCTGGTTGTTGACACCCTGGATCCCATGGGCTGGGAAAGCACCTTCGGCCGCATGACCCCCGAAGAATTCGCCACCGCCCTGCAGCAGAAGGTGGACGAGAAGATCGCCGCGAAATAATATCCTTAGCATCCGGGACGCCGGGGGAAACTTCCGGCGTCCCTCTTTCCATTTATCAGCAGCGAAGGAGAAATGACCATGACCGTCAGGACCAACGCGGCCCACACCGCCGGGAAACACCAATGGAAGGCGCGGTTGACGGCGCTTTCTTTCCTTTCCCCGCACCTTTTGCTGTTTGGGGTGTTTTTCCTGATCCCCTCGGTAGTGGGCATCGCCTCCGCCTTTACAGACTGGCAGCTGGGCAAGCCCATGGTGTTCGTCGGCTTTGAAAACTTCAAGACCCTGTTTTTCAATCAAAATTCGCAATATTACTGGCAGCTGCGCTGGGGCCTTGTCAACACCATCAAATTTGTGTTGATGACGGTGCCCTTCCAAATCGTTGTGCCGCTGCTGCTGGCCGTGGCGCTGCAGCGCAAGCCCTTTGCCCACAAGGTGTTTCAGTCCATTTTCTATATGCCGGCGCTTTTGTCCATCGCTGTGGTCATGCTCAGCTGGAATTACATGTTCAACATGTCGGCCGGCTTTATCAACCAGGCGCTGGGCCTTGGCAAGCTGAACTGGAACAGCAGCATCCCCCACAACTGGATCGCCCTGGTGATCATCACCGTCTGGTGGGTTGCCGGCGGCAACATGATCATTTACCAAAGCGCGCTGGCCTCCATTCCCCAGGAGCTGTATGAAGCGGCCTCGGTGGACGGCGCCAACGGGCTGCAGCAGTTCTGGCACATTACCGTGCCCGGCATGCGCTACCCGCTGACGTATACGGCCATCACCAGCGTGATTTCCCAATTCGGCATTTACGGCCAGCCGCTGATGTTCAATGGCGGCGGTCCGACGACGGCGGTCATCAATGGCTTTGATCAGCGCAGCAATTATGTGTTGCTGATGTATATATTTGAACTGGGCTTTGGCCGCGCGGGCGGCAACCCCGGCATGGCGTCCGCCATGGCGCAGGTGCTGGGCCTGGTGATCCTGACAGTTTCTATTATCCAATTCCGCGTACTCAAAGCCAATGCGCAGTAAAGGAGGCGGCAAAATGATTATGGCAAAAACCCATTCCCGCAGGCCGCGCTCCATCGGCGTGTGGGCGAAAAAGAACCTGGGCAAGATCATCGCTTTTGCGTTTTTGTTCGCGCTGATGGTCGTATGGATCATGCCCCTTTTGTGGACGATCCTCTCCAGCTTAAAGCCCAGCATGGAAGCGAAGCAGTATTTGAAGCTCAAGAATGTCATTCCCATCACCTGGTCGCTGGAAAACTACGCGTATGTGTTCAACACCGCCACAACGCCCATCCTGGGCTGGATGAAGAACTCCCTGATCGTAGCCACCAGCCAGGTGCTGATTGTATTGTTCATCGCCTCCACCTCCGCCTTTGCCTATGAGCGGCTGCACTTCAAGGGCAAGGAGGGCATTTTCTGGACGGTGTTCGGCCTTTCCATGTTCCCCAACGTGGTCGGCCTCGTGCCCCAGTTCCAGATCATGAACACGTTAAGGTGGCTGGATAAGCTGCCCTCGATCATCTTCCCGGGCGTAACCGGCGTGTTCAACATCTTCCTGATCCGAAACTTCCTGAAGGGCGTGCCCAGGGAGCTGGACGAGGCAGCCTCCATTGACGGCGCAGGCCCCTGGCAGACCTATCTGCGCATCATCCTGCCCAGTCTGCGGCCGGTGCTGACCGTGGTGGCACTGTTCGCCTTTACCGGCGCGTGGAACGACTTCGTTTGGCCCTCCATTGCCATCACCAATCCCAAGAACCTGACGCTCACGCCCGGCCTTCGCCTCTTGCAGGTCAGCGAGGGCACCCATATCGTGCGCCAGTTGGCCGGCGGCGTCATGGGCATGATCCCCACCTTCCTGATCTATCTGGCGGCTCAAAAATACTTCCTGGGCGGGTTGAACCTGGGCTCGGGAATCAAAGGGTAACATATGCGCTACGACAAAAGCATAGACAGGATTCGCGGATTCCTTGTCATTATTATGGTGTATGCCCACGTGCTGCAGTTTTTCGGCAACACGGGGGCATACCCTGCGATTGGGTGGATTACGGAAACCATTAACGTGCTGGTGTTCCCAACCTTTGTGTTCTGCTTTGGCCGCAGCGCCGCCATGGCCTATCTGCAAAAGCCCTTTAAAAAGGCGGCGCCAAAGCTTGTAAAAACCGCGCTGACCATGTATGCCGTTTTTGTGCTGTCGGGCCTTGGATACCGCATTCTGGTGGACCATTCGCCCTTTAACGCGCTGACGGTGAACAAGGTGCTGCTTTTGTCCGATATGCCCGGCTGGTCCGAATTCCTGGCCGGCTTTATGGCCTACGCCGTGGCGGTGCTGGTGCTGTTTGTGCCTTTGAAGTGGCTTTCCACAAGGCTTTATCCCAGCCTCATCGCCGGGGCGGTATGTTTGGGGCTTTGTTTTTTGCCTTATGAGCTGATTTTGTCCAAGCAAATTGGCCTGTTCATCGGTTCGGGCACCTTTGCCTGTTTTCCGGTCGTCCAGTATGCCCCCTACCTCTTGGCGGGCATTTACTGGCAGACCACAAAAAAGCATGGGCTGGTCTGGTCCCTGATCGGCCTTGGCGCGACGGCGGCTGGCGTTACCTATACCATTATCGCCGGCCTGCCCACCCGTTTTCCGCCTTCGCTGCCCTGGGTGCTGCTCACTGGTGCATTCCCGGCGCTTATGAGCTTTGCCATGGCGAAGGTTGAAAAGGTGCCAAGCGTGCTTGCGCCGGCGGACGGCTGGCTTTGCAACATGGGCCGTCGCTCCCTGTTTTATCTGCTGGCCAGCAACCTGACCATTTTCGCGCTGGCCGGGTCCCGGTCCGGCCCCATTGCCAACAGGTTGGGCGGCTGGTTCTGGAGCCTGCGCATCGCCTCTCCCTTTGGCGGGCTCATTTGGACCGCGATCCTCCTTTTTGCCATTGGCTTTTTGGCTTCATTGGCCGGCCGGACATCGCAAAAGCAGCCGAAGGCGGAGGAGAGGGCCGCTCAAGCATCGTAAACGGAGGGTGAATCATGGGAAGACAGTTTTTGAAACGGTTGGGAGGGCTTTTGCTGATGGGCACGATTCTTTTTTCCTGCGCGTCCGCGGGCGGCCTTTCTCCTCTTCCTTTGAAGGATGCGGGGGAGATTGCGGACCGGTTTTATCAAAACCCCCAGGGGATTGACAACATCGGCGATCCCTTTATCCTTTCGGCCGGCGGCAAATATTACGTCTTTGCCACCGGCGGCGGCATCGGCTTCAATGTCTGGCCCTCCGACGACCTTGTTACATTCGGCAGCAAGAAAAAGGCGCTACTGCGGGCGGCCTGGGCCAACGGCGATTATTGGGCGCCGGAGGTATACGCCTATGAGGGCAAGTATGTGATGCTGTTTTCCGCCAGGCGGACGCAGGACCAGAGCCTGCGCATCGGCATTGCTTTTGCCGACAAGCCCGAAGGCCCGTACAAGGACACCATGAAGGCGCCGCTTCTGGACCCCGGCTACGCAGTGATCGACGCCAGCCTGTTTGTGGATGACGACGGCACGCCTTACCTGTACTATTCCCGCGACTGCTCGGAAAACGTGGTGGGCGCATATCATGAGAGCCATTCCTACGTGGTGCCCCTGGCCAAAGACCTGCTTTCCACGGTTGGCGAGCCGGTAAAGCTGACCGTGCCGGACCAAAGGTGGGAGCTGAACTCCGGCGACTACCGCTGGAACGAGGGCCCCGTGGTCGTAAAGCACGGCGGAAAGTATTATTTGTACTACAGCGCCAACTACTTTGCGTCCAAGGAATACGGCGTGGGTGTGGCGGTATCCGAAAGTCCATTAGGCCCCTTTGTCAAGGCGGATACCAACCCGCTGCTCACCTATACCATGGCTGGGAGCAAGGTCACTGTTTCCGGGCCGGGACACAACAGCTTCTTTACGGTGGGGGAGGAGCTTTTTACCGCCTATCATACCCACACCTATCCCGATCTGCCCTCCGGCAACCGGCAGCTCAACTATGACCGGGCCGGCTTTCATCAGGATGGCACGGCGTTTATCAACGGGCCTACCCTCGCTGCCCAGTTGAAGCCTTATGAAATGCTGGGCATGAAGAATGCCGCTTTGGAAGCCAGCGTGGAAGCCCAGGGAGAAAACGCGCAGGGCCTGACGGATGGGGATTACTGCATTTCTCCCGCCGCCAAGGCCTATGTCTTCCGGGGAACGGGCGCGGCCATGACCTTTGAAAGGCCGGTGAAGGCGGATGCCGTTATCCTCTACCCGGGCTTTGATGCCGCTGCCAAGGGAAAGCTTGTGATCAACGGCGCTTATGAAACGGCCTTTGATTTGGCCGGTCTTCAAAGCGTGCCCGGCGGGAACCTCGTTCTCCATTTTGAAAAGATGGATGTTTCATCGCTTGTTATCACGCTGGAGGACGAGGCGGAGCTGGGGGAAATCATCGTGCTGGCGGACAAGTAATAATGTTTTCCATTAGTATAAACAGCGTCCATTATCAATAAACATCCAAGTGCCGGGGGCGAGCGTTTTGCCCCGGCATTTTCTATAAAACCTTCTTGACTTAGAGTAAGCTTGAAGGTTTATGATGGATCTGCCGGGTTCGCGAAATGGGGGATTACCCTATGCACGCCGGATCAAAAGGAGGATGAAACATGAAAACGATACAGCTGGGCGTTTCCAACCTGAAGGTGCCCGTGATTGCGGTGGGCTGCATGCGTATCAGCCGCCTGAGCAAAAGCGAGGCGGAAAGCTTTGTAAACACCGCTTTGGACATCGGGGCCAATTTCTTTGACCACGCGGACATCTACGGCGACGGAACCTGCGAGGAGATTTTCGCCGACGCCATCCATATGAGTCCCGCGGTGCGGGAAAAGATCATTCTGCAATCCAAGTGCGGCATCCGCAAGGGCGTAGCCTTTGATTTTTCCAAGGCGCACATACTAAAATCGGTGGATGGCATCTTAAAGCGCCTGAAAACCGACTATCTGGACGTGCTTTTGCTGCACCGCCCGGACGCGCTGGTGGAGCCGGAAGAGGTTGCGGAGGCCTTTGACGCGTTGCACGCAAGCGGCAAGGTGCGTCACTTCGGTGTTTCGAACCAGAATCCCATGCAGATTCAGCTGCTGAAAAAGTTTGTGAAGCAGCCCATCGTGGCCAACCAGCTGCAGTTGAGCATCACCAACGCCAATATGATCTCCCAAGGCCTGCATGTGAACATGCTGGATGACGCCGCCGTGAACCGGGACGGCAGCGTGCTGGATTTCTGCCGCCTGAACGACATCACCATCCAGCCCTGGTCCCCCTTCCAGTACGGCTTCTTCCAGGGTGTTTTCCTGGACAACGACGCTTTCCCCAAGCTCAACGCCAAGATCAATGAAATTGCTTTGAAGCATAACGTAACCAACACCACCATCGCTATCGCCTGGCTTTTACGCCATCCGGCCAAAATGCAGCCCGTGACCGGCACCATGAATGAGGACCGCCTGCGGGATTGCGCCAAGGCCGCCGATGTAAGCCTTAGCCGTGAGGAGTGGTACGAAATCTATCTGGCCGCCGGCAATAATTTGCCGTAAGCAGATTTCTGCTAGAATTTCAAAAATGGGGCTGTCGTGCTAACGCCATATTTTGTATATTGCTATTCAAGAAAAGGGGGCTTCGCGTCTTCGGACGCGACCAAAGGGCTTTCCGGTCGGTCCGGCCTGCTCAATAGTCGCATTGCTGCGCTTTCGCTTGCACTGCTCCTTTTCGCGGGCTTCCTACGCTCTGCCTGTTGCCGCCACTGGCGGCGGCAGAGCTTCGGAACCTTTGGAAATCTTCGGACGCCGCCTTCTTGAATAGTTATACAATTATGCGACTGGAGCGATAGCTCTGTTTTTGTTGGCAGCCACGTGATATTCGTCACTGCATTTAAAATATGGCAACCAAATCATCCATTTTCTATTGACAGGAATAGACAGCAGTGGTATACTCAATTTCGAACAATGTTTGAAATATTGTTCGAAATGGAGGAAGAATCCTTATGGAGAAAGCGGGGAGGATCATGCCCATGCAGGAGATCATGATTGCTGTTTTTACGCTGGCCGTCACCGGCCTGATCATGTACGCGGGCCTTTCCGGAAAAAAATCTGGTTTGTGGAAGGGCCCAGGTCCGCCGCCATTACGCTGGGCGTTATCGGCATGGCGTTTTGCACCATCAGCGTGGGCAGGTTCATCAACGCCGCGCCGGCCCATCCGCTGACGATTTTGGGGTATCTGATCGGCGCCGCCGCGCTGCTGGCCCTGTTGACCCAAATCTTTCAGTGGAAACTGCCGGTGGTCAGCGAGCCCGTATCAGCGCTTTGGGTGATCGCCATTTGCGCCTCTTTGAAGACGGTGATCGGCCGCCTGTACTTTCTGGTCCGCTGACAGGTGGCCGCATGAAGCGTGACACCAGGCAAAAAATCATAGCGGATACCATACGGCTGATCGAGGCCAAGGACAGCCGGCTGATGGACATTACCGTAAGGGATATCTGCCGGGAGGCCGGCACCAGCATCAGCCAGATCAACTATCACTTTGCGACGAAGGAAAACCTGATCGCCCAGTGCGTTCAGGTGATCATCGGCGATGTGATCGAGAAATTCGGCGCTGTTTCCGCGACTGTCAAGGAACCTACGGCCTTTTTGAAGCTCAAGCGCCTCCTTACACTGAATTTTGACTTTTTGTACAACAACGAGAATATTTCGAAAATCTCCATACTCACCGATCATGAAAAGCCCCACGCAAACGATAACACCGCCCAGACGATCCGGGCTTACCTGCCGCTGATGGAAGCGGCGCTTCGGGAGAGGAACCTGGCCTATGATCCCCGGCAAATCGCTACCATGATCGTGCTGGATTTCCAGGGCATGTTTTTGCGGACGGATGTCATACAGCAGGAAATGCATATAGACTTAAGGGACGAAGAAGCCCGCCGGCAGTGGGTGAGCAGCTATGCGGACCGCGTCTTTTGTGAAAGCGCTACGCCAAAAATCGCTGAAAGAGGTTGTTGAGCATGTGCATAAAGCCGGCGGCTGCCACCGATTTTGCGCGGTGGGCCACGATGCCCAGAATCCAGCCCAGCAGCAGTATGCCAACCGAATAACTGGCGGGGATCAAAAGGTCCGACCGGAACAGGCCTTCAAAATACCAGCTGGGGAAATGGATCAAAAGAAACAGCACGCCGGTTAACAGGTTGGCGGTGAAAAAGCGCATGCGCGTCATCAGGGCGCCCATCAGCGCGCCGCGGAAGGCGATCTCCTCCACCAAAGGCGCGTACAGGACGGCAGTGACAAAGGACCAGTCCCAGACGATGGGCCCGACCGGCTGGCCGCCAAGCAGCGCAAAAAGGGGAGTCTTGCCGCCCCAGATCAGCCCCGTGATCCCGCCCCATAAAAGGATGGCCTTCAGGCGGCCAAATCCCAGGACTTCTTTTACATTGCGGCCTGACAGGCGGATGATGTGCAGCGATGGCAGCACCCACAGCACGATCCGCAGGGCCAGCCAATAGACAAACGCGCCAAAGGGCTGGCCGAACCAGGTATTTTGCTCCCGCAGCCATATGGCAAAAAGCCAGGCCCCGCTCCAGGCGATCAAAAGCGCCGGCATGTAGGCAAGGGCGACGGCAAAGCTGTTCCTTTCCTGCGGAGAAGATGCGGGCGATGACAAGGCGGTTTCCTCTTTTTCAACGCATTGGGATCCTTTTGTAGCTTTTGCTGTTCCGGGCGGCTTCATCCGTGGGTTTTCCAAAATGGGATGCGGTGTTACTCCGCATCCCATTCGAATATGTTCACAATCCGTTTTCCCTCTTTGTACATGTCATGCCACTGGGGTATCCTGGCCAGGCGCACATGCCGTGCCCCAAGCTTTTCGCACACGCGCCTGGACGCGGTATTCGTATGTATGTTTGTGATCAGCAGCTTTTTCATGCCGTGGGCCTTTGCCACAGGCGTCAAAAGGCGGCAGGCGGTTACCGCGAATCCGTTGCCACGGTATTTTTCGTCAATGTTATAGCCAATCTGTCCGCCATAGTACAGGCTGTCGGTATAGCCGATCCGCAAATTGATATCGCCGATCGTCTCCCCGGCCCGGCATACGGCAAAGTGGTAGGCGGGCACGAATTTCTTTTCGGGCACGGCGGGCTTTTTTGCTGTGCAGACCAGGTGGATTTCGCCGTCGGAGAGTTGCGGCACATCGATAAATCCGTCAAAGTTCACCGGAAGGGCGTTGTAGTATCCGATTTCCTTGCGAATGTCCCATTCGTCTTTTAGGATGGCATAGGTCAATTCATCGCCGTATTTCTGGCCGGACAGTTTGCTGCCCGAGCGTCCTTCGATGCGCAGCCCCTCCCTTCGCATGCCGATTTTTTCCATCACGCGGTAGGAACCATAATTGTCCGCGTCGCAGCGTGCGGCGATGCGGTGCAGCGCGAGCTCCTCAAAGCCAAGGCGCAGCATGGCTTCTCCCATTTCAGGCCCATAGCCCTGCTTCCAGAAATCTCGGTGCAGTATCCAGCCGATTTCCGCTTCATCGCCTGACAGGGCAAGGTTGCAGGCGCCGATGAGCCGGCCGGTATCATGAAGCACGGCGGCGTATTGGTAATTCTGGCAGGGGACTTCTTCCGCCGCCGCAATGGACCTTGTGAGAAAGGCCTGGGTATCCTCCCGGGTGTTGGGTCCCCACTCCATGAAAAGTATGTTTTCCGGAACGCACGCGTAGCTGTGGACGGCGTCAAGGTCGTCCGGGGTGAATGGACGGAGCGTCAGGCGGCTGGCCTCCAGGGTTTTCATCATTTTGCATCTCCCTTGGTTTTGATTTTGTATATAAAAAAAGCGGCCAAGGTTTTTCGCCTCGGCCGCTTTTTGCCTTTGATCAGGGTGCGGGGACGCTACACCTGTTCAAAAAAATCAAAAAGAGCCAAAGCCTGCGTACCGTGACGTTCGGACGCAGACTTTGCGGATGCATCGTAACAGGCGGCAAACGGGATCGTGCGCATGGCTTACAGCTCCTTTCCTGCATGTTTTGCAGCAGTATACCTGACCGGAGAGAAAAATGCAAGAAAAAAATCATTAGAACGGGCGTTTTCCTGCATTATGCCTGCTCAAACACCTTTTCGCCGTCGATGAACACCATTTTTACATTTGTGCTCACCTCAAAGGGGGAGCCGTCGGTGATCACGATATCCGCGTCCTTGCCCGCTTCCAGGGAGCCTACCCGGTCTGCAATGCCGATGTGGCGGGCGGGATTGATGGTAATGGCCTGAAGCGCGCCGAAGGGGTCCATGCCGGATTTGATGGCCAGCCCTGCGCACAGCGGCAGGTATTTTTGCGGGATCACCGGCGAATCGGTGATGATGGATACCTGGCAGCCGGCCTTTTGCAGCACGCCCGGCGTATCCCAGCTTTTGTTGCGCAGCTCGAACTTGGAGGCGTGGCCAAGGGTGGGGCCTACCGCCAGGGGCACGTTTTCCTGGGCCAGCTCGTCGGTGATGAGGTGGCCTTCGGTGCAGTGCTCCAGGGTGATGTCCACGTTGAATTCCCTGGCGATGCGCAGGGCCGTGAACATATCGTCGGCCTGGTGGGCGTGGGCCTTTAGGGGGATTTCCCGGCGCAGCACCGGCAAAAGGGCGTTGAGCTTCATGTCAAAGCCCGGCCGTTTGCTCATGTCGTCCCCGGCCGCTTCCAGCTTCTGCTGGTATTCCTTTGCTTTAAAGAGCATTTCGCGTAGCTTGGCCGCGGTGGACATGCGGGTGGAATCGCCCTTGTCACGGTAGCAGCGCTTGGGGTTTTCGCCAAAGGCGCACTTCATGGCGCATTCGCGCTTCACCAGCATCTTTTCCACCCGCTTGCCCACCGGCTTGATGGCCGCAAAGGTGCCGCCCAGCACGTTGGCGCTGCCGGGGCCGACGCAAAGGCAGGTGACGCCGGCCTCCCTGGCCTCCTTAAGGGCGTAGTCCATGGGCTGGATGGCGTCGATGGCCCGCAGCTGCGGGGAGATAATATCGTTCATCTCATTGTAGTCCTGGCCCTCGTAGCCGATGCCGTAGCCATCCAGGCCGATGTGGCCGTGGGCTTCCACAAAGCCGGGATAAACGCTCAACCCCTCCGCGGGAATAATTTGCGCGCTTTCTCCCGTCAAGCCTTGCCCGATGGCTTTGATTTTCCCGTTTTCAATCAATATGTCTGCTGCCAAGGGCTCCGGGGTAACGGCTGTATGGACCAGCCCGCCGCGAATCAAAAGCATGCTTTCATCCTCCCTGGTAAAAAGATGGATACTGCTTAAAAGCCATTGTAGCACATGAAGGTCAAATTGCAAACTTAGCCCGGCAAAGGTTGCGCGGGCAAAACACTTGCGAAAATCAAGTATAAATTCTTTGCTGTCTCCATCAAATCTCCAAAATGCAAAGCTAAAATGAATGTATAACTGATGAAAGGGATATCCGCCGTCCCTGATTCAGCAGTTACTCAAAGTATTTTGGGACCCGGATTTATTTTTATTGACAAAGGGGAGTTCTTTTTTTATAATGTCGATACACCCCACGGGGGTATGGTGGATTATCACCGGCAAAGGAGATTGTATAGATGGCGGATCAGAAAATGGAACGTATGGATACTTTGGATGCGCCGGATCAGGAGGCGGCCGCCTGCC
Source organism: Bacillota bacterium (assembly GCA_023425025.1). GTDB lineage: Bacteria > Bacillota > Clostridia > Christensenellales > Aristaeellaceae > JAEWAH01. The sequence goes on along the minus strand of JAFADG010000021.1, from coordinate 57,532 downwards.
CCCATTGCTCACAGCGCAAGACGGTGCGGGAAGAAAAGCTTCGGGCCACCCTGTTAAGGCGGCTCAACTGCGTGGAAGGCCAGGTGCGGGGCGTCAAGGGGATGGTGGAGAAGGATGCGTACTGCGACGATATTCTCAACCAGGTCGCGGCAGTACGGGCGGCATTGACCTCCATCAGCAAAATGGTGCTGGAAAACCACATTCACGGCTGCCTGGTGGATAGGATCCGGGGTGGCGAGGACGAAGTGGTCGACGAGCTGCTCACCACCATCGGCAGGCTGCTATAGGGCATGGCCGCAATCAGGCAGGGCATGCAGCAAGGAATAAACCGATTCGGAAAGGATGGATCACCACCATGCCAAACACAAGCAAAAATACAAAGAAGCCGTCGCCCAAGCCCGCCTTCTACATTCTTGGCGCGCTGGTACTGGCGCTCGCCATTTTGGGGGCCGCGCTTGCCTCGGGCACCGGCACTGTAACGCCCGCACCCGCCGTACTGCCCCCGGTGCAGGGGGAAACAACCGCATCGCCTGCGGTAACGCCCGCCGTCGTTACAGAGGATTATGTGATTCCCGTGGCCGGCATTACCGAAACAGCCATCTTCTACCCCATCGTGGTGGACGGCGTTGAGATGGAGCTGTTCGCGGTGAAGGCGCCGGATGGCACCATCCGCACGGCTTTTAACACCTGCCAGGTGTGCTACGATTCCGGCAGGGGATATTATGTGCAGGAGGGCGACACGCTGGTGTGCCAGAACTGCGGCAACCGCTTCAAAACCAGCGATGTGGAGAAGGTAAGGGGCGGCTGCAACCCGCTGCCCATCGTGGAAGAATACAAGACGGTGGATGAAAACAACATCACCTTCCCCTATGAGCTGCTTCAGGCGGCGAAGGAATTCTTCATCAATTGGAAATATTGATTCTATTATCTATGCGCCGCCGGGATATGGGCGGACGGCGAACCGGAAAGGCTGGAAACAACCATGAATAAGGAGACCCTTACCATCACCGGCATGACCTGCGCGGCGTGCGCCCAGCGGGTGGAAAAGGCGGTAGGCAAGCTTGGCGGCGTGGCGGCCGCGGCGGTAAACTTCGCCACCGAAAAGCTGACGGTGGAATATGACGCGGCTGCGCTGTCGGACAAGGAAATCAAGGAAGCCGTGGAAAAAGCGGGGTACGGCGTGGCGGAGGCAGCCGCCGGCAGCCATGTCACCATTCCCATCGGCGGCATGACCTGCGCGGCCTGCGCCCAGCGGATCGAGCGGGGCTTGGGCAAGCTCGACGGCGTCACAAATGTCTCTGTCAACTTTGCCACTGAACGTGCTACGCTGGATTACGATCCGCGTTCGGTGCGGCTCTCTTCCATCCGGCAGACCATCGAATCCCTGGGGTACAAGGCGCTGAGCACCGAACGGAATACGGTGGATGAAGACAAACTGCGCAAGCAAAAAGAAATCCGCGTGATGTGGATCAAGTTCATCGTATCGGCGGTTTTCGGCCTGCCGCTGCTGTATATCGCCATGGCGCCCATGCTCACCTGGCCGAGGCTGCCGGTACCCGGATTTCTGGATCCTATGAATTATCCGCTGGTCTACGCGCTGACGGAGATACTGCTGACCATCCCCATTGTGATCGCCGGCAACAGGTTTTATACGGTGGGCTTCAAGGCGCTGATAAAGCGCAGCCCCAACATGGATTCCCTGATTGCCATCGGCACCACGGCCGCCATCGGCTACAGCCTGTACAACACCTATCAAATCAGCATCGGGCATTTTGTTTCTGTGGATATGCTGTACTTCGAAACGGCCGGCGTGATCATCACCCTGATTATGCTGGGCAAAACGCTGGAGGCCGTGTCCAAGGGCCGCACCTCGGAAGCCATCAAGAAATTGATGGGCCTGGCCCCGAAAACCGCCATCGTGATCACGAACGGGCAGGAAGTGGAAACGCCCATCGATGAGGTGGAAATCGGCGACATCATACTGGTAAAGCCCGGCGAAAAGATTCCCGTGGACGGCGTGGTACTGGATGGAGCCACCTCTGTGGATGAATCGATGCTTACCGGCGAGAGCATGCCCATTGACAAAAAGGCCGGCGACAAGGTGTTTGCCGCCACCATCAACGCAAACGGCGTCATCCGCTTTGAAGCCAAGAAGGTTGGCGCGGACACGGCCCTGGCCCAGATCATCAAACTGGTGGAGGATGCCCAGGGCACCAAGGCGCCCATTGCCAAGATGGCGGACATCGTTTCCGGATACTTTGTGCCCGTTGTGTGCCTGATTGCCCTGCTGGTCTTTGGCGCGTGGCTCCTGGCCGGCGAATCCCTCTCCTTTGCGCTGACGGTGTTCGTATCCGTGCTGGTCATCGCCTGCCCCTGCGCGCTGGGCCTGGCCACGCCTACCGCCATCATGGTGGGCACGGGCAAGGGTGCGGAATACGGCATCCTCATCAAGGGCGGCGAGGCGCTGGAAACCGCCCACAAGTTAAGTACCATCGTGTTTGACAAGACCGGCACCATTACCGAAGGCAAGCCCGAGGTGACGGATATTCTTCCGGCAGGCGGAATTGCAAGGGAAAGGCTTTTGCAGATCGCCGCTTCCGCCGAAAAGGGGTCGGAGCATCCCCTTGGCGCGGCCATCGTGCGGGGGGCCGAGAAGGAAGGCCTGCCCATCCTTGCTGGCAGCCAGTTTTCCGCCATTCCCGGCCGCGGCATCGAGGTCGTGATCGACGGCATCGCAACGCTGATCGGCAACAAAAAGCTGATGAACGAACGCGAAATCTCCCTTCAGGAACTGGAGACGGAATCCAACCGCCTGGCCGGGGAGGGCAAAACGCCCATGTACGCCGCCCTGGATGGGAAAATCGCCGGCATCATCGCCGTGGCCGACGTGGTAAAGGAAAGCAGCGCCAGGGCCATCCAAAAGCTCAACAAAATGGGCATCGAAGTGGCCATGATCACCGGTGACAACGCAAGAACCGCTCAGGCCATTGCCAAGCAGGTGGGTATTACCAGGGTGCTGGCCGAGGTGCTGCCTCAGGATAAGTCCAGCGAGGTCAAAAAGCTGCAGGCGGAAGGCCGGAAGGTAGCCATGGTAGGCGACGGCATCAATGACGCGCCTGCGCTGACCCAGGCGGACGTAGGCATCGCCATCGGCTCCGGCACGGACGTAGCCATGGAATCCGCCGACATCGTACTGATGCGCAGTGACTTGATGGATGTGCCCACGGGCATCCAGTTGAGCAAGAGCACCATCCGCAACATCAAGCAAAACCTGTTCTGGGCCTTTGCGTACAACACGCTGGGCATTCCCGTGGCGGCAGGGCTGCTGCACCTGTTCGGCGGGCCGTTACTCAATCCCGTGATCGCGGCGGCGGCCATGGCGCTAAGCTCCGTATCGGTTTTAACCAACGCGCTAAGGCTGAAAAGGTTCAAGCCTTATCATTGATAATCCAAACTCATTCATAAAGGAAAAGGATGGTAATCGAATATGGTCAAGAAGCTTACCCTGGTGGCGCTCGTTCTGGCGGGACTTTTCACACTGGCTGCCTGCACCCAGCTGGACGTGGTGGGAACCGAGTCTGTGACCTCTTTTGAAAAGGTGGCCGCGGCCGCCGGAGACCTGGTAGCGGTGGACGATGTGTACGGCGGCTATGCGCTCAATGCTCCCGACGGCGCCGCCCGGTTTATTCTCAGCCGTGATTTTTCCAAGACCTCCGGCCTGGATGTGGCGGTGGAGCTGGACGCCCAGCCCTTTGTGAATGCCGGGCTGGATACCGCCAAGCTGCCCGAGAGCATCAAGGTGCAGGATAACAAGCTTGTGATCGGCACCGATCTTGGCTCAAAGGGGCCTGCCGCCAGCGCAAAGCCTGTGGATGCCTATAAGCAGGTGGTGGATCAAAGCCGTGACAGCGTCAAGTATCACGCGGCGCTGGATCATTACGGCGTGGAGCTTACCGGCGACAACATGTTTGAGTGGGCAAAGGATATCGCCGCCAATGATAAGGACATTGTGTTCGTATTGAACCCGCAGCCCTTTATCGATGCCGGTGTGGATGTGAATGCCGTGGAAGGCTGGGTCTTTGCCAAGGTGCCCACCATGGATAAGGATAACAAGCCTATCGAAGTCGATAAGCTGCTGAAGCCCTTTAACCTGAATTGACGGAGGATATTATGCAGACAGTTATCTTGAAAGTGGATGGTATGTCCTGCTCCCATTGTGAGCGGGCGGTGAAAAATGCCGTAGGAGCCCTCGGCGGCGTGAAAAGCGTGACGGTAAGCCTAAAGGACAAGACGGTTACCGTGGAGCATGATCCCGCGCAGTCTTCGGTGGAGGCTGTCAAGGCGGCCATCATCGAAGAGGGGTACGAGGTAGCCTGACAAGAAAAGGATAAGAGGTAAGCGAAATGCGGGCGGATTGATATCCGCCCGCATTTGCCATGTTTAACGGCCGGAAGCATGCTGCGCCAAAGCCGGCCGCAAGTCAGGGGTTTGCCGTCAGCGCCAACAATTGCCGGATGGAATCATTCATCCCAGCGCCGTCCAGGTAGGCAAACGCGCAATGCGGCAGGGTTTTGAGCACATATACCGGATCATTCCCAAGGCCTAGAGCGCTGATGAGCTGGGAAGCTTTTTTGTGCTTGGCATTTGCATATTCAATGCCTGTCCTGATATCGGCAAGCAGCTTGGCGGTGGCGGCCTGGTTCTTACTGTCGGCGCGGATGACCAGAACGTCGCCGGCCGGAGGTATTGTGCCAAGGAGCGCCATCCACTGGCCGGCGGTATCAAAGCAGGCGCGGTAGCTTTCATGCTGCAGCAAGACCGGCGCACATTGGCCGGCCGGCAGGAGCATGATGTCAAAACCCCCGGTCTTGGCCCGGTTTGCTATGGAATCATCGTTTTCAAACGTGATCTCCAGCGCGACGTTTGTCTTTGCGCACAGTTCGGCAAGCATCTTGCGTTCCACGGCGTCCTGCAGGGAACAGGGCATGATGGCAGATCTGCCATTTAAGTCATATACACTTTTTGCCGTTCCGCCGTTTTGTATGGCCACAAGATTCCCAAAGGAGGTAACGGCTGCCGCCGCATACGTATCTTTATCGATGCCCGGCAGGCGCTCAGCGGGTATCAGCGCGGCATCGGGGGTCCCGGCATGCAATGCGGCCAAGATATCGTCGTCTCTGTTTTCCATGGATACGGCATAGCGGGAATTTTGCTTCTCCAGAAGGGGAAAGGCAAAAAAGGCTTGCGGCCCGGCCGGGAGCGAGACGCTGAGCGGCTGACCGCCCCCTTGCACGTCGGAACCAACGGAGGCGGCCAATAGGCCAATCAGCGCCGATACCAGCAAAAAAAGGGCGCCAAGCCGCCTTGCCGTTTCCATGGCGCCTGGCTTTTGCGGCAGATGATTCCTGATCATGCGTATCTCCCTTTGGGCTTTGTGCACACGGCGCGATGACGGCATGTGCCTAATACCACTTCCAAACATTATTGCGTTGTTGCCGTGGATCTTTTCGCACACTACCGCGTCGTCTGCCGCTCAGCGTAGCGCAGCTACGCCTCGCTTCGCCTTCTTGTATTGTACGAAAATCTCTCACGGCTTTGGACGCATTAATGTTTTCCATTCGTATAAAGTCAATCATAATCCTTTTTAGGCGCTGCCGCAATAGCGCCATGATCCGTTCATGGCTTCGGCAGGCATATAGCCATGAAAAACAAAGATTTGCATTTTGGGTTGAATTGGCCGTAAGCAGATGCTACAATGGAAACAGGTGGATAAGGTCATCCGCCCAAGTATTTTACAAGGAAGTGAAACAATGGACGGCCTGCCCCGAAGTCCGCTAAGCGGCAACCGCATTCCCTGCGGGAACAAACCAACGGATCAAAGCGTATTGCGGGTTTCTGTCCATTGTGCGCGCAGCAGGACGGAGTAGGAGGCCCGTGTATTTGCCGCCGTCCGTTGAGGGCGGCTTTTTTGTTGCCTTTTTGTTTTCACTGGAGAATGTGGGAATCCTAAATTGGAAAGGAGCGATTCCAGTGAATTTCATGGGCAAAGAAGTGCTTGTCAGCAAGGTGCAAAAAAACAGGCTTGATGCCGAGGAAAAAATCCGCCTCTATGCCTTCCTCAAAAAGGAGGAGCTGTTTGAGAAGCTGTCCTCCGGCCCGGATGGGCTGACGCAGGAGCAGGCGGCGGACCTGCAGGACGAGTTCGGCAAAAACATCATTACCGCCGGAAACAAAGACACCACGCTTCACAGACTGCGGGAGGCGGTGGTGAATCCTTTCAACATCATTCTTTTGATCATCGCGGTCATCACCTACTTTACGGATGTGGTTTTGTCCAAACGGCCTGATTATGTAACGGTCATTATCATCCTGTCGCTGGTGCTTTTGTCCAGCCTGGTGGCGTTTGTGCAGAGCCAGCGCTCCAGCGCCGCCGCGGAAAAGCTGTCCCGCATGATCTCCAACAAGGCGGAGGTTTGGCGGGACGGAAGGCTATGCGAAATTTCCCTGGATGAGGTTGTTCCGGGGGATGTTGTCAGGCTGTCGGCAGGGGATATGCTGCCTGCGGATGTGCGCTTCCTGACCACCAAGGATGCCTTTGTGGCGCAGGCCGCCCTGACGGGGGAATCAAGCCCCGTGGAAAAGTTCAGCGATACAAAAAACGCAGGGAATGATGCCCTGACAGATTACCGGAGCATTGGATTTATGGGCTCCAACATGGTCAGCGGCAGCGCCACGGCAGTCGTTTTGACGACCGGTAATGCCACGTATTTTGGGTCCATGGCAAAGTCGCTGTCCGGCGACAGGGCCAAGAGCAGCTTCGAGCGGGGGGTCGATTCGGTCAGCCGGCTGTTGGTGCGCATGATGCTGGTAATGATCCCTGTCGTTTTTCTGATCAACGGGCTGGCAAAAGGGAACTGGATCAGCGCGCTTTTGTTTTCCATCAGCATCGCGGTGGGGCTCACGCCGGAAATGCTGCCCGTGATCATGGCCTCCACCCTGGCCAAGGGCGCGGTCTCCATGTCCAGGCGCAAGGTCATCGTCCGCACCCTGGGGGCGATACAGACCTTTGGAGAGATGGACGTATTGTGCACCGATAAAACCGGGACACTGACGGAAGACAAGATCATTTTGGAAAAATATATGAACCTGCGCGGGGAGGATGATACCCGCATCCTGCGCCATGCATACCTCAACAGCGCTTTTCAGACCGGACTGAAGAACCTGATCGACCTTGCCATCATCAACCGGGCCAGGCAAAACGGGCTGGAAGACGCACTGGACGCGTATAACCGGGTGGATGAAATCCCTTTTGATTTTTCACGTCGCCGGATGAGCGTGGTGCTGGCTGATAAAAACGGCAAGCGTCAGCTGATCACCAAGGGCGCAGTGGAGGAAATGCTGGCCATCTGCGCCTATGTGGAAACAGGCGGGAATGTGGCGCCCATGGATGATGAGATGCGCCGCATTGCCCTAAGCACCTACGAAAAGCACAACGCCGACGGCCTTCGCATGATTGCCATCGCCCAGAAAAACGAGGTGCCTGATATGGGCGCTTTCAGCGTGGCGGATGAACGGGATATGGTGCTGATCGGGTTTGTGGGTTTTCTGGATCCGCCCAAGGAAAGCGCCAAGGCGGCCATTACCGCGTTGAAAGAGCATGGGGTACGCACCGTTGTCCTTACCGGGGACAGCGAGGGCGTGGCGGCAAAGGTTTGCGGCAAGGTGGGGGTGGATACTTCCCACATGCTGACCGGACGTGATGTTGACCAGATGGATGACGCGCAGCTGCTGCAAGCGGTAAAGGAATGCGACCTGTTTGCCAAGCTTTCCCCTTCGCAGAAGGAACGGGTGGTAAAGGCGTATCAAGCCGCCGGGCACACGGTGGGCTATATGGGCGACGGCATCAACGACGCGCTGGCGCTGCGGCAGGCGGATGTGGGCATTTCTGTGGACAGCGCGGTGGATATCGCCAAGGAAACCGCCGATATCATCCTGCTGGAAAAGGACCTGATGGTACTGGAGGAAGGGGTCATTGAAGGCCGCCGGACCTTTGGAAACATTATCAAATATATCAAGATGGCGGCCAGCGGCAATTTCGGCAATATGATCTCAGTGATCGCGGCCAGCGTGCTGCTGCCGTTTTTGCCGATGCTGCCGGTACAGATACTGACGCAAAATCTGCTGTGCGATTTTTCCCAGATAGGCATCCCTTTTGACAGCGTAGACAAGGAATATATCAAAAAACCCCGCCGGTGGGAAACAAAATCAATCAAAACCTTCATGGCCGTCATGGGCCCGCTCAGTTCCCTGTTTGATATCCTGTGCTACGCTGTCATGTGGTGGGTGATCGGCGCCAATAAAACGGGGCTTGCGCCGCTGTTTCAGTGCGGCTGGTTCGTGTTTGGCACAGTGTCACAAGTATTGGTCATACACATGATCAGAACCGGCAAGGTACCCTTTGTGCAGAGCAGGCCCTCCGTGCCCCTTATGCTCTCCACATTGCTTGTGGCAATGGCGGCGCTGGCGATCGGCTTTACCGGATTTGCCGTGGGCTTTGATATGTCGCCCCTGCCCAGGGAATTCGGCCTGTGGCTGGCCGGGCTGCTGGCGGCATACCTTGCCGGCGTGCAGCTTGTGAAACGGGCGTATGTGCGCCGGAACGGGGATTGGATTTGATGGGGAAAGGGCGCCGCTTGCCAAATGGCGCTCCGGTTATTCAAAGCGCGGCCCCGCGCCAAATAGGCGCGGGGCCGCGCTTTGACAGCATGCGGCTTTATTCCTTTGTAAAGTACACCAGCCCGCCGCGCATGCGGGTGGACAGGTACCACAGCTTCAAATCAAAGCAGATCTCCTTCCCCTCATCCGAGGCGCAGACCGTGACGGTATTGTCATCCACATCCGCCTTGGTGATGGTGATCCAGTGCCAGCCCTGAATGTTTTTCACACGGCCCTTGGTCAGGTTCAAAAAGGCCAGGGGACAATCGCTCAAAAGCCCGGCCCGCACAAACGCCGCCAGCTCCAAAACGGGCGGCCGATTTCTATTCAAGTTCCCGGACACCTCAAACACATGGGGTATAATAGAAATGCCCCGGCTCCTGGCAAACCTGTCCACGCCGTCGGTGAACATTTCCACCCGGTTTAAGCCCATGTTGCCCGGGGTCACGAATTGATAAAGCGCCTCCATGTGGGCGGAAAAGTCCGCAAGGCTCATGGAATCATAACCATATAACGCTTTCAGCTCAGGCCGCGTGTGAGCGAGATAAGCCGTCAGGTTGGATGCGGCGGTAGGGCCGCAGCCCGCCATACGGTGCCATTCATTGGCGTACCATTCCTGAAAGCCTCCCCAGTGGGTTTTGCCCGTGTTTTCGTCGGTAATGGTCAAAAGCTCGGGCTGTAAAATCGAATAGGTCATTTTGGGCTCCTCGCTTGAAAGTGAATCACAGGTACAGTATAGCTGATTTTGGAGGAATAATCAAAGCAAGGCGGAAGATTGCCGCATGGCCGCCGGCTCCCCGCTTGATGATGTGCCCTATATATACCCGCTTTTATGCAGGCTTAAGCGCCGGACGCTTTTGCGGCGCGGCAGGAAAAATTGCGCCGCTGTGTTTTTTGCCCCGCCTGATATGTTACAATAATGTCGGTTCCTGATGAAAGGGCTTTGATGCTGTTGAGGATTGAGGGGGAGGAGCCCATGAACGTTTTGATCAGCGCCTGCCTGCTGGGCATCCGCTGCCGTTATAACGGAACGGACAAGCTGGATCCGCGCATTGCAAAGTTGATGGAGAAGCATCATCTGGTGCCTGTCTGCCCCGAAATCTACGGCGGGCTGTCCACACCGCGGGATCCTTCCGAACGGGTGGGAGACAGGGTGCTTTCCAAAGCCAAGCAGGATGTGACGGCGGAATTTGCGCGCGGCGCGCAGGAAACCCTGGCCCTGGCCAGGCTGTACGGCTGCAAATATGCCGTGTTGAAGGAGCGCAGCCCATCCTGCGGGTTCGGCGAAATTTACGACGGCACCTTTTCCGGCGCGCTGATCCCTGGCAGCGGCGTGGCGGCGGAGCTGCTGTCCGCCTACGGCGTGACCGTCCTTGGCGAATCCCGCATGGAGGAGCTGCTGGATATTGAGGATGCATAGGGCCGGGCCTTTATAAACGGACGTTCTTTGGCATATCATGAGTAAAATGGGGAGCGGAGGGGAACGTATGCCTGTCTTCACATACAAGTGCCCATCCTGCGGCAACGCGCTGAAGTATGAGCCCAACAGCCTGAAGTTTGCCTGCGAGTTTTGCGGCAGCACATTCGATAAAGCGTACCTGGAAAAGCTGGATGACAAAGCCTACCAGCGGGAAAGGGAAGAACCGCAGGCCGGATTGAAAACAGGGGAGGAGGAATATCTTTTCTCCTGCCCCAGCTGCGGCGCGGAGCTTGTGACGAGCGATACCACCGCCGCCACCATGTGCTACTACTGCCATAACCCTGTGGTGATCGTGGGCCGGCTGGACGCGGCGTTCCGGCCGGACGCGGTGCTCCCCTTCCAGTATGACAGGCAGAGTGCCATGGACCGCTTTTTTGCCTGGATCCGCAAAAAGAAATATGTGCCCGGGGAATTCATCTCCAAGGAAAGCGTGGATAAGCTGGCCGGCGTGTATTACCCGTACTGGCTGGCGGATTACGAGGCCACGGCCAGCTTTACGGGAGAGGGGCAGATCGTGACCCATTCCACCACGGCCAAATACAACATAACAACAACGAAGTATTACAGCGTATCCAGGGACGCGGACATCGCATTTAAAAATGTGGAGCGCAGCGCGCTGCAAAAGGCGGACCGCAAGCTGGCCGACGCGGTCCATCCCTACGATACGCAGAAGCTTGTGGACTTTGCCCCCGCTTACCTGTCCGGCTTCCTGGCGGAAAAGCGGGATATCGCCAAGGAGGCCGTCCGCGGCTCGGTGGAGGAGGAACTGAAAAAATACGCCCATCCCCTGATCACCGCCAACAGCCCCTATACCTCGCTGGTGGGCGCCACTACCATGCAACTCAAAGGCAACCGCTACCGCTACGCCCTGCTCCCGGCCTGGGTCATGACCTACCGGGGGAATAAAGGAGAAATGTACCATTATGAAATGAACGGCCAGACCGGGGAAGTGTGCGGCGTGCTGCCGGTGGATGTGGGCAAGCTGCTTTTGCACTGCGGTATATTGGCCGCCGCCGTATGCGGCGCGGCTATGGCGATATTCTACTTTGTGTAAGGGAGGGATGAAAGATGAAAAAGCGCATTGCACTGCTGATTTGCCTTTTACTGTTGGTCCCTTGCACCCTTACCTATGCCCTTGGGCAAACGGAGCAGCGGGTTTTTGACCAGGCCCATTTGATGGGGCAAAGCGAGATCGACAGGCTGGAAAGCCGCATTGCTTCCATGAGAAGCAGCTATGGCATGGATTTTGTGGTGCTGACTGCGGATGATGTGAAAACGGGCGGCTCCCAGGCGTATGCCGATGATTTTTATGATCAGAACGGTTTCGGTACCGGCAGCGATGCCGCCGGGCTTTTGTTCCTCATTGATATGGCCAACCGTGAAATCCATGTTTCCACTACCGGACTCATGATCCGCTACATGACAGATGTACGTATCAATACGCTGCTGGACGCGGTGATCCCCTATGTATCCGGCGGGGAGTACAGCGAGGCGGCGGACATGGCACTTTCCCAGGCGGAAGTATTTTTGAAAAACGGCATCCCGCAAGGCCAATACAACCAGGATGAGGAAGGCAACGTGGACCCGTACCGGCCGCCTGTGCCCAAGACGGTTACCCTGGGGGAGGCGGCTATCGCGCTGCTCACCGGTCTGGCCGGCGCGCTGATACTTTTTTTTTCCGTGCGTGGTAAATATGCCATGAAGGGGTCGGCCTACAGCTACAACCTTCAAAAAAACGCTGCCGTCAACATCACCGGCGCGACGGACGTGTACCTGCGCACCCAGGTGACCAGGGTGCCGCGGGCTTCCGCCAATTCAGGCGGCGGTATGGGCGGCCGCAGCAGCACCCACCGGTCCTCCAGCGGCCGGAGCCATGGCGGCGGCGGGCGGAAGTTTTGATATTGCGGCAGATACTGCGCTGCGGGTGACAAAAGAATCTTTATATCGAAGAACCCATCCTTCGCTGTTGGAAGGGTGGGTTCTTTTATATGCTGCTTATTTTGCGATAGCAGAATGATTTTGGGGAGCAGATAATGTATCTGCCGATTTCCTCCACTGCGAAATAGTTTCCTTTATCATCCGCTTGAGTGATAAGCAAACCTGTCTTCCAATGCCAATGAAATCCCTGCTGTCTTGCCGAGCTTTTTTGGCACGCCCGTCATACGTATTTTGTTTACGCGGCAAGCATTCGTTGCTGAGCCCGGTACATACGGACAGATTAGTGATTCACATACAGGTGAATAACATAAAGGTTCACGAGGTATGCAAAAATCTGGGTGGCGATTGACTGTTTTATTAACATATAGCACATAAAATCTTTTTTCATTCTGTTCATATTGACATATTTGTTTGTGTAGATTATACTCTAGCAAAGGTTTCGCAACAGTGCATCAACAAGGATATATAGGTTTTCAAGCTGACTTATGTACAAATAAAGAAATCGGGAAGAAGCACTGAAACAGGATTCAAGCGCAGCGGCTGGTCAGGGCCCATCAACGGAATGAAGCGCATGCGCGCTCCATCATACATCAAAAGGAGGTTTCCCTGTCATGAGAAAACTCGTCGCCTTACTCCTGTGCGCCGTAATGGTGCTGGGCATGGTCTGTGTCGCCAGCGCGGAAGCGCCCAAGACCAAATTGACCTTCTGGACCTTTATCGACCAACACAAGCAATTCTTTGAAGCAAGAGCCCAAAGCTGGAACGAGCTGCACCCCGACCGCCAGATCGAGCTGGAAGGAACCGTCATCGGCTATGAAGACATGCACAACAAGTTCAAGATCGCGCTGCAGTCCGGCGTTGGCGCGCCTGACCTGTGCGATGTGGAGCTTGGCCAGTTCCCCAACGTGCTGCTGGGCCAGCCGCAGCTGGTGGAATTGAACGACTACATGAAGGACTACGTGAATGACGTGGTTCCCGCCCGCATGAGCATCTACTCCAAGGGCGACAAGGTGTACGGCATTGACTATCACGTAGGCGCCACCGTTGCTTTCTACAATGTGGAATTGCTGGAAGCCGCCGGTATCGACTACAAGACCATCGTCACCTGGGATGACTGGGCGGAGGCCGGACGCAAGCTGAAGGCCGCCAACCCCAATGTCTACATGGGCAATGTGGAAACCACCACCAACTGGATCACTTCCCTCATGCTCACCGAGCAGGGCGCTGATTACCAGGATAACGCCGACCCCGACAAGCCCGTTGCCACCGTTGACACCCCCGAAATGCTCAAGGCCATCACCACCCAGCAAAGCTGGTTGAAGGACGGCATCGCCATGGTTTGCCCCGGCGGCCAGGTGGATACCGAAGAAGGCAAGGCCTGGGTCAACACCGGCGTGTGCGCCACGGTCATTATGCCCTTGTGGTACATGAGCCGCTTTGTGGATGAGATTCCCGCCATGGCCGGCAAGTATGCCATTGCTCCCGCCCCCGTGTTTGAAAAGGGTCAGCCCCGCTCCATCGGCTTGGGCGGCACCGGCACCGTCGTTTCCCTCACCGCCGCCGATAAGGACCTGGCCGCGGAATTCGTTGTGTTCGCCAAGCTCACGCCCGAAGGCGAGAAGATGATTTGGGAAATCCTGGGCTTCGACCCGCTGAACCGCGCTGTGTGGGAAGACAAGGAAATGACCCACAATCCCGAGAACAAGTTTGTCAAATACTTTGTAACCAACCCCTTCGACGCGCTGCTGGAAGTAAAGGATGAAATCAGCTTCATCGTTTCCACCTCCATCAGCCCCACCATCAACAACTACCTGGGCACCACGCTGTGGAACAACGTCTACATCAACGGCAACGACGCGGCCGAAGAACTGAAGACGGCGCAGGAAACCATCGAATCCGATATTTTCTGATTTCACCTGAATAGACTTCCGGAGAGGGGAGCTACGCCCCTCTCCGGTCTTACTCATTACCGGCTGGGAGTGGTGTTGCGTGCAGAGCGTAAAGAGAATTCTGTATTCCAAAAAAATAGCGCCATATGTGTTTATACTCCCTTTTATATTGACATTCCTGATTTTTTTCGTTTATCCGATTATATCAACCGTCAGGATGAGCTTTCAGGACATTCTGCCGGGCCAGGTGCAATGGGTTGGCTGGTCCAACTATGAGCGCATTTTTAAAGACAAGATTTTCGGAACGGCAGTTTTCAACAGCGTGCGCTACATGGTTCTCACCTGCGCCCTGCTGATTCCTTTTCCCATGCTGTTTGCGTACATGATCAGCAGCCGCTCCATGAAATTCAGCAATGTTTTCAAGTCTGTTTACTTTATGCCCGTCCTGTCCTCCGTTGTGGTGGCGGGCATCATATTCCGCATGATGTTTTCCGAGCTGCCGGGCGCCATGATGAATTCCCTGCTGGCAGCCTTCGGCAAGGATGCCATCTATTGGCTGAAGCTTGAATATCCCAGCCTCTTGGCGTTGATTCTTTTGTGCTGCTGGCGGTGGACCGGCATGAACATGCTCTACTTTCTGGCGGGACTCAAATCGATCCCCAACGAGTTGTATGAATCCGCGGATATCGACGGAGCCAACGCGTATCAAAAGTTCCGCCATATCAGCATGCCGCTACTCAAACCTACCACCATTTACGTGCTGACCATCAGCATTTACGCGGGCCTTGCCATGTTTACAGAAAGCTATATGGTCTTTGGCAACAACAATTCGCCCCACAACTACGGCCTGACCATTATCGGATATTTGTACCGCTACGGTTTTGAGCGCCTGCGCCTGGGCTACGCCTCGGCAGTGGGCCTGGTGCTGCTGGCGGGCGCCATGGTGATCAATCTTGTACAGCTTCGCATTACAGGCGTTCTTGGCGGAAGGGGGACGAAAGCATGACTGCGGTGCAGCTTTTGGCAAAATCCAAAGGCAAGCTTGGCTACAATCCTGTAGCCAGAGTGGTGCTGCTGCTTTTTTTCACACTGCTTGCTTTGCTGATTCTCATCCCTTTGTGGGCGATTCTTTTGGGTTCCTTCAAAGGCGGAAACGAGCTGTTTATCAACGGCCTGAATCTGCGGCTTGAACCTTACAAGCTCAACCTTCTGTCCTGGAAGTATCTGTTTACCGGTATCACCAAGGAGGGCACATACCTGGCCCACAGCTACTTCACATGGTTCAAAAACAGCCTGATGATCACGGTCATCCAAACGGCGCTGACGCTTTTTATCAGCTCCTTTGTGGCCTACGGCTTTGCCATGTATGACTTCAAGGGAAAGAACGCGTTCTTTCTGTGCGTTCTCATCGTGTTGATGATCCCCCTTGAAATCCTGATGCTGCCGATGTATATTCAGGTAAATGCCATGGGGCTGTACGACAGCTACGCCGGCGTCATGATTCCCTTTCTTGCCAGCGTGTCCTCCATTTTTTTCTTCCGCCAGTTCCTTTTGGGCATTCCCCATGAATTGCTGGATGCCGGACGGGTGGATGGCTGCACCGAATATGGCATTTATGCCCGCATCGTTCTGCCGATCATGAAACCGGCCATGGGCTCCATGGCGGTGCTGGTGGGTATGGGTTCCTGGAACAGCCTGCTGTGGCCGCTGCTGGTGATAGCATCCATGGATAAGTATACCCTGCCCATCGGCTTGAACACGCTGTTCACGCCCTATGGCAACAACTATGATCTGATGATTTGCGGCTCTGTTTTTGCGATACTGCCGATTCTGCTTTTGTATTTGCTGGCGCAGCGGTATATCATTGAAGGCATGACGGCCGGCAGCGTCAAGGGCTGAGACCGGCGCTGCGGTAAAAAGGGAGAGAAGCGCATTGATTATCCGTGTAAATCGCGAAAACGTGGGCTTTTTTGAAGCGCTGGCCAGCGAAGTCAGGGTGCAAATCCTGGAGCTTTTGGCCGTGGAGGATTTGAACATCAAGCAGCTGGCCGAGAAAATAGGCATCAGCAGCTCCATTATGACGAGGCACGTGCAAAAACTGGAAAGCGCCGGAATCATCAAATCCAGCATGGTGACGGTGAATGGCGCCAGCCATAAAAAGTGTGTTTTGATGGAGGCGGAATACCGGCTTCAGCTTCCCCACCGGGATGTGAAGCAGAACATACATGAGGTGTCCATCCCCGTTGGCCATTACAGCGATATTCAGGTACGGCCTACCTGCGGCCTGGCCACAGAAGAAAACATCATCGGTTATTTTGACGAGCCCAAATTTTTGATGGACCCCCAGCGGGTGAACGCGCAGATTCTGTGGTTTACCCAGGGGTATGTGGAATACAGGTTTCCCAACTACATACTCCCGGACCAGACGCTGGAGGAGATCAACATTTCCATGGAGATTTCCTCGGAAGCGCCGGGTTACAATGATGAATGGCCCTCGGATATCGCCTTTTTCCTGAACGGGATACATTTGTTCGATTGGACATGCCCGGGGGATTTCGGTCGGCGCCATGGCGTGCTTACGCCCATGTGGTGGCAGGCGAACCAATACGGTATGCTCAAGCTCATCCGGATCGACCGGACAGGGACATATCTGGATGAAGCAAGGCTCAGCGATGTGACCATTGCCGATGTGGGAAACGATCAGAACTTCTGGCGGTTGAAGCTGGAGGTGGGCGAGCAGGCCAAGCATGTGGGCGGCCTGACCATCTATGGCAAAAAGTTTGGTAACCATAACCAGGATATACTGGTCCGTACCTTTTTTTCTACCCCCTACGATTCCCAGCGGTGGAGCAATGATATGTGGCAGGGCCGCATCAAATCCATCCAGGAATCGGTGGACAGGTACAATGTGCCGGGGGAGGAAGCGGGAGCATGAAGGTATACGTGCAGACCTCAAGAAAGACCGGCCAGGTCAGCCCGCTGCTGTACGGCCATTTTCTGGAGCATTTCCACCGGCAGATCTACGGCGGCGTCTATGACCCCGGGAATCCCCTTTCCGATGAGGACGGGTTTCGAACAGATGTGCTTGCGGCGCTGCGGAAGATCAAGGTGCCCATCCTCCGCTGGCCGGGCGGATGCTTCGTATCCTCCTACAATTGGAAAAAGGGTGTGGGCAAAAACCGGCCGGCCGTTTTTGACAAGGCCTGGCGGGTGGAGGACAGCAACGCTTTCGGCACGGATGAATTTATCAAGCTGTGCCGCAAGCTTGACTGCGAGCCGTATATATGTACCAACGCGGGCACCGGCACCATGGAGGAAATGAGCGACTGGGTGGAGTACTGCAACCTTGCAAGCGAAGGGGAGTATGCCAAGCAGCGCATCGCCAACGGTTTGCAAGCGCCCCACAAGGTCAAGTACTGGAGCATCGGCAATGAAAACTATGGCGCCTGGGAACTGGGTGCCAAGGATGCGGGGGAATGGGGCAGGCTGGTTTTAGAGTCGGCCAAGCTGATGAAGCATGTAGACCCGGAGATTGAACTCTCCGCGGCGGCCATACCCGATATCGACTGGAACCTGAACCTTTTGCGCAGCGCCGGCCATCAGCTGAATTGGATATCCATGCATGAATACTGGGATGGCATACACAATACCAACGCCCTGGCCACCTATGAGCAGGCTATGGCCTATACGCAAAGGCTGGGCACATCCATTACCAAGGTGCGGGGATTACTTACAGCCCTTGGTATGGAAAGTCAGATCAAAATCGCTTTTGATGAGTGGAACCTGAGGGGATGGTACCACCCCAATATCCACACGCCAAAGCTTGGGGTAACCAAGGAAGAATACCTGCTGCCAAGGGACAAGAACGATATCAACAGCTCTTATACCATGGCGGACGCCGTGTTTTCCGCCTGCTTTTTGAACGAACTCAACCGCAATTGCGATATTGTGGGCATGGCGAACTTCGCGCCGGCGGTGAACACCAGGGGATGCATCTTTACCCATCCAGATGGAATCGTGCTCAGAACTACCTACCATGTGTTCGACCTGTATGTTAATCATCTCAAGGAGACGGTGGTGGACGCGTATTGCGAGGATATGCCCAAGGCTGTCTTTGCCGATAAGCAGCAGCGGGAGGCGACGGTGGACCAACTGGACGTTATCGCCACTACCGGCGCGGAAAAAGGTATGGTCACTCTGGCGGTAATCAATAAATCCGCTGCCTCTATGGCGGAATTAACGGTGGAAGTGGACCATGCCCCGATTCGCGCCTACCGCATGCATACGCTCTCCGGTGCCTGCTGCGACAGCTACAACGATATTGGGCACCAGGGGGCCAAGGTGTTTTCCACCGATTGGATGGAGGTATCGGAGCCGAGGCCCCTGGCGGTCATGCCCCATTCGGTGAATATTGTGGAAGTGAAATTGTAGCGAAAATACTATCTGATATGTATATGCAACTGGGCGGGCGATTGATAATCGCCCGCCTGTGGCAAACAAAACCCACGGTGGGGCGGGCAGCTAATACCATCCGCCCCTTGCCATAATAGCCGCCCCTACGGTGGCTGTATGTTTCTTCCTGTAGGGGTTTTCCTGAAGATCAAAAATGCCATCCCCCAAAATGCAAAAGGGGATGGTGTTTTTTGTTGTATATAGCGGCTCAGCCTCTGTTCACAAGATCATACATCATGATTCCGGCAGCCACTGCCGCGTTCAGCGATTCCGCGCCGCCCCGCATGGGCAGGGTCAAACGGTGGGTGCATGCGGCGCTCACGCCCTGGGAGACGCCGTTTCCTTCGCTGCCGATCACCAGGCACAGCTTTTCGCCAAGCGCGCCGCGGCTGTAAAAGGGCGTGCCGTTCAGTTCCCCGGAGAGCAGGCTGTATCCGCCGTCTCTCAGCCCTGAAAGGCTTCGGGCAAGGTTTTTACAGACCAGCGCTTTCAGGCGGAAAATGCTGCCCATGGTGGCCCGAAGGCACTTGGGGGAATACAAATCGGCACATTCCTCCGACAACAGCGCGCCGGTAAAGCCGGCGGCGTCGGCTGTGCGCAGTATGGTGCCTACGTTGCCGGGGTCCTGCACGCCATCCAGCGCGATGACCAGCGGCCCCAGCGCGTCCGGAGTGGGTGGGGCCGGCAAATCCACCAGGGCGGCAATGCCCTGGGGCGTTTTGGTGTCGCAGACCGCGGCCAGAATATGGGGCGATACGGCATAGGCTTCGCAGGCGGCGTGACCGGCCAGGGCCTCAAACGCGGCAACATGATCCATATCAATGAGCAGCGTTCTTGCAAGGCCCATCAAAAGGGCCTCCTCCACCATTTTGAGGCCTTCCACCAGGTACAGCCCGGCCGCCTGCCTGGCCGCCCGGTTTTTAAGTCCCCGCCATAGGGCCACCTTTGGATTTTGCATGCTGGTGATGGTCTGCATCATAGCCATTTACTTTCCAATCACGCCTTTTTTCAAAATGACATTGGCATACAGGGCGCTTTCCCCGGTTTGGATGGTGGCAAAGGCATTCCGGCTGCGCTCATAGAAGGCGAAGCGCTCTTCCAAGCCGATCTTGGTGCCGGGGGCGTGCTTTTCAAGGATCGCCTTGAACTCGGCCCAGATCGGCGGATCGCCTGCCAGGGAACCGGGAACCACCTGCATCAGCGTCACGGGCGCTTGAACAAACGTGTCCAGGGGAAACAGCTGCAATACGGCGTCCAGCAGTGCGGGAACAGGATGCCCGTCGCAGCGGATGCACCGCTTGCCCATGGAGGCCGCGGGGAAATTGCCGTCCCCAATGACGATTTCATCCCCGTGGCCCATTTCGGCCAGGGTCTTCAAAAGCTCCGGGGAAATGAGCGGCGATATACCCTTTAACATGGTTTTCTCCTTGTACGCCGGGCGCTTGTCCCGGATAATCCTGGCATCAGTATAACAAAATCGGATGGGATTTGAAAGTGCCGCGTGCGGTGAAGACCGGGGAAAACGTATTTTTCATGATCAAGAAGGAAAATGAGGTTGCTCCTTGGAACAAGTATAGCCAATAGGGATGCATCGTGAAAGGAAGAATCAATATGTCTTTGCAATCGTTCCCCCGCACCATGGTGGGCGGCGTTTCCCTCCCCCGCATGCTGATCGGGTCCAACTGGATTTTGGGCTACAGCCATACCAGCGCTGCCGCCGATAAGCAGATCAAGGCCCGCTATGACAACGCCGAAGCGGTGGCAGGCCTGCTTTGCGCATACCTGGAATACGGCATCGACGCCGTGATGTGTCCCATCGACGGGAACCAGGCGTTTATTGACGGCATCCATCTTGCCCAGGACCGCACGGGCAAGAAGCTGATCATTATCGATACGCCCATCCTCAACGTGGATGACAACCCCGCCGCCCGGCAGGAAGCCAAAGCGGCCATCGAAAAATCCCGGAAGCTGGGAGCCTCCTTCTGCATGCCCCATCATTCCAGCGCGGAGCAGCTGGTGAACAAAAACAAACAAACCATTCACCGGCTGCCGGATTACCTTTCCATGGTGCGGGAGGCGGGCATGATCCCCGGCCTGTCGGCCCACATGCCGGAGTTGATCGTCTATTCTGATTTGAATGAGTACGATGTGCAGACCTATGTGCAGATTTATAACTGCGCCGGCTTTTTGATGCAGGTGGAGATCGAGTACATTCACAAGATCATCTGGCAGGCGAAAAAGCCCGTGATGACCATCAAGGCCATGGCGGCGGGCCGTGTGTCCCCCTTCGTGGGGCTGACCTTCTCCTACGCCACGCTGCGCCCCTGTGACATGGTGACGGTGGGCTGCCATACCCGGGGAGAGGTGTACGAGGACATTGAAATCGCCCTGGCGGCCATCGAACGCAGGCAGCCGGATTTGGAAGGCCGGGGAAGCCCCAAGAAAAGCGACGTCATGCCGGAGGGCTGACCAAACCATAAAATGCAAAGGCTGTGCGGGCAAGCTGCATATTCGCCACGCGTATGCAGGAGAATTTGCATACAAGCCAGACATCCGTAAGGTTTTTGCAAGATTCCGCGCAAATACAATTAAAATACAATCCTTAGCTTGACAAAGCATTGCGCGCCGTGTTACCGTAGTTAAAACTTTTCCATGAGGAGTTTCTTATGAACCATCTGTCTCTGGTCCTTGGCAGCCTTCTACTCGTTGTCGTCCTTGTACGAATTAACGTACTGGTCGCCGGCGGGCTTTTGTGTATGCGCAGGGATGGGAGTATGGTAGCGGCATAAGTACATCGGATTATGCTAACACCCCCTGAACCGTGAATACACGGGTCAGGGGGATTTTTTATGAGGAGGGGCAGCAATGAGGCTGAGCGGCGCGCAAATTCTGATGGAGGTATTCAAGGAGCTTGAGGTCGATACGGTATTTGGGTATCCGGGCGGCGCGGTCTTGAATATCTACGATGAGTTATACAAAAATGCGCCTTGGCTGCGCCATGTGATCACCTGCCACGAGCAGGGCGCTGCTCATGCCGCCGATGGGTATGCAAGGGCTGCCGGAAAGACCGGCGTGGTGATCGCCACCTCCGGCCCCGGCGCCACGAACCTGGTGACCGGCATTGCCACCGCCTATTTGGATTCCACACCCATGGTAGCCATCACCGGCAATGTCGCCTGTTCGCTGATCGGCCGGGACAGCTTTCAGGAAGTCGATATCAAAGGCATCACCATGCCCATCACCAAACACAATTTCATGGTGAAGGATGTGGCGTGTTTGGCCGATACGATGCGGGAAGCCTTCCGTATCGCAGCGGCCGGCCGGCCTGGCCCTGTGCTGGTGGATATCCCCAAGGATGTGCAGGCGGCGGAGTGCGAATATGTTCAAGGGCCCAAGAAGGAGGCGGTGCAGGCCGGAAAGCCGGACAGGGAGTCTGTCCAAAAGGCAGCCGAGCTGATCGCTTCCTCCGCGAGGCCCTTTATCTATGCCGGCGGCGGCGTGGTGCTGGCGGGGGCAGGGAAGGAATTGATCCAATTGGCGGAGACCATCGGCGCGCCCATCGGCGCCAGCATGATGGGCCTGTCGGCCATCGATCACAACCATCCCCTGTTCCTGGGCATGACGGGCATGCACGGCCGGTACGCCGCCTCCAAAGCCATCGACCGGTCCGACCTGATCATCGCCGTCGGCGTCCGCTTTTCCGACCGGGCCACCGGCAACAAGGTGGAGTTTGCCAAGGGCCGCAGGATACTGCACATCGACATCGATCCGGCGGAGATCGGCAAAAACATTCCCGCCTATGTGGCCATGGTGGCGGACGTGAAGGAAGCGCTGATCGCCCTGAACGCTTGCGGTCTTACGGAAAAGGACCCTGAATGGCTGCAGGAGGTGGAAAAGCTCAATGCCGCGCCGGACAATCATTTGAAAATGAATGAGAACCGGCTGAACCCCCAAATGGTATTGCAGGCGCTGAATGAGCGCATGTCTCACGACAATCCTGTTGCCACCGACGTTGGCCAGCATCAAATGTGGACGGCCCAGTATTACAGCTTCCACAGGCCCCGCACCTTCATCACCTCCGGGGGCCTTGGCACCATGGGCTTTGGCCTGGGCGCGGCCATCGGCGCGTGCATCGGCACGAATCTGAAAAAGACATTGATGATTACCAGCGACGGCAGCTTCCACATGAACATGAACGAATTGGCCACCGCTGTGGCCAACCAGCTACCCCTGATTATCGTGGTGCTCAACAACAGCGTGCTGGGCATGGTGCGGCAATGGCAGACCATGTTTTACGGCAAGCGCTACTCCAACACCACCATGAACCGGGCAACCGATTTTTGCCTGCTGGCCCAGGCCTTTGGCGCCAAGGGGCTGCGGCTGGAAGCCAAGGACAAGCTCGACGCAGTGCTGGATAAGGCCTTCCAGCAAAAAGGCCCGGTGGTCATTGATGTGCGAATTCACAGGGACGAAAAAGTGCTGCCCATGATCCCGCCCGGCGGAACCGTACGCGACATGATCGTAAGGGGGTAAGAACATGGAAAACGGAAGATTCATACTCTCCATGCTGGTGAGCAACGAATCCGGTGTCCTGACCCGCATTTCCGGCCTGTTTGCCCGCCGCGGCTTCAACATCGACAGCCTTTCTGTCGGGGAAACGCAGGATTCCCATATTTCCCGGGTGACGATCACGGCCACGGGGGACGCGTATGTGCGGGAGCAGATCGTCAGGCAGCTGGAAAAGCTGCACGACACAAAAATCGTGGAGCTGATGGACCTGAACAAGACCGTGGCCAGGGAGTTGCTATTGATCAAGGTCCAGGCGGCCCCAGGCACCCGCAGCCAGGTGCTGGAAGCGGTGACGGTGTTTCGGGCCAAGGTTATTGATTTGACCCCCGTCACCATGACCATGGAGCTGACCGGGGAAAAGGATAAGCTGGATGCCTTTATCGCCTTTCTGGAACCACTGGGGATCATTGAGCTATGCCGCACAGGCGTTACGGCCATCGGCCGCGGCGGATATGTGTTGACAGATAATTAGGAGGAGTGATTTTTATGGCGAAGATGTACTACGGACCGGATTGTGACGCGAGCTTTTTAAAGGGCAAAAAGGTGGCCGTCATTGGCTATGGCAGCCAGGGCCACGCCCACGCGCTGAACCTGCATGACAGCGGATACGATGTAGTGGTAGGCTTGTACAGGGGTTCCAAATCAGCGGCGGCGGCCAGGGAAGCAGGGCTTGAGGTTATGCTCACCGCTGATGCCGTGGCGGCTGCCGATGTGATCATGATCCTTGTCAATGATGAAAAGCAGGCTGCCCTGTACAAAAATGACATCGCTCCTTATTTGAAACCCGGCAAAACATTGGCCTTTGCCCATGGCTTCAATATCCACTTCGGCCAGATCGTCGTGCCCCAGGATGTGGCGGTTATCATGATCGCGCCCAAGGGCCCCGGCCATACCGTGCGCAGCCAGTATCAGGAGGGCAAGGGCGTGCCCTGCCTGATCGCCGTGCACCAGGACCCCGACGGCACCGCCAAGGGCATTGCGCTGGCTTACGCGGCCGGCATCGGCGGCGCCAGGGCCGGCATATTGGAAACCACCTTCCGGGAAGAAACCGAGACGGACCTTTTCGGCGAGCAGGCGGTACTCTGCGGCGGCGTCACGGCCCTGATGAAGGCGGGCTTTGACACCCTGGTGGAGGCGGGCTACCAGCCGGAAAGCGCCTACTTTGAATGCGTGCATGAAATGAAGCTGATCATCGACCTGGTGGTGGCCGGCGGCATGAACTTCATGCGCTACTCCATTTCCGACACGGCGGAATATGGCGACTACGTAACCGGCCCCCGCATCATCACCGATGAGACGAAGAAGGAAATGAAGAAGGTGCTCACGGAAATCCAAAACGGCACCTTCGCCCGCAACTGGATTTTGGAAAACCAGGTGAACAGGCCTGCCTTCAACGCCATGCGGCGTGCCGGCCAGGAAAGCCTGGTGGAAAAGACGGGCGCGGAGCTGCGGGCCAAGATGAGCTGGCAAAAACCGAAGGAGGAAAAGTAATGAGCCGATCCGACGCCGTAAAGAAAGGACCTGAGCGCACCCCCCACCGGGCGCTGCTGAAAGCCTGCGGGTATTCCGATGCGCAGCTGAAAAAGCCTTTTATCGGCATCGTCAACTCCTTTACCGAGGTCGTGCCCGGCCATACCCATCTGCAGCAGATCGCCAGGGCTGTCAAGGATGGCGTGCTGATGGCCGGCGGCACGCCCTTTGAGTTCAACACCATCGCCGTGTGCGACGGCATCGCCATGGGGCACGAGGGCATGCGCTATTCCCTGTGCACCAGGGAGTTGATTGCCGACACCGTCGAGTGCATGGCCCGGGCCCACGCCTTTGACGCGCTGGTGTTCATCCCCAACTGCGACAAGGTGGTGCCGGGGATGCTGATGGCCGCGGCGCGGCTGAACCTGCCCACCATCTTCGTATCCGGCGGGCCCATGCTTTCGCTAAACGGCAAGGACCTGAACAGCTCCTTCGAGGCGGTGGGCGCCTTTAAGGCCGGCACCATCAACGAAGAGGAACTGGCGTGCATTGAAAACGAGGTCTGCCCCGGCTGCGGCTCCTGCTCGGGCATGTTCACCGCCAACTCCATGAATTGCCTCACCGAAGTCATCGGCCTGGGCCTCCCCGGCAACGGCACGATCCCGGCGGTATACGCCGCGAGGACGCGCCTGGCCAAGGAAGCCGGCATGAAGATCATGGAGCTGTTGGAGAAGAACATCTGCGCCCGGGATATCCTCAACGAAAAGTCCATTGAAAACGCCTTGGTGGTAGATATGGCCCTGGGCTGCTCCACCAACACCGCGCTGCATTTAAAGGCCATTGCCGTGGAGGCCGGCGCGCCCTTCCCCCTCTCCAGAATCAACGAGGTCAGCCAAAAGACGCCCAACCTGTGCAAGCTGGCCCCGGCCGGCAAGCACCACGTGCAGGACCTGCACCAGGCCGGCGGCATTCCGGCGGTGATGGGGGAGCTGAACAAAATGGGCTTGCTGAACGGCAACTGCATGACCGTTACCGGCAGGACCGTGGATGAAAACCTGGTGGATGTGAAGCTGCTGGACCCGCAGGTGATCCGGCCCTGGGAAACGCCTTATTCGCCCGCGGGCGGCCTGGCCGTACTCTTTGGCAACTTATGCTCTGGCGGCGCGGTGGTCAAGCAAAGCGCCGTAGCCCCCGAAATGCTGCGCCATACCGGCCCTGCCCGGGTGTTTGACGGTGAAGACAAGGCCATCACCGCCATCTACGACGGCAAGATCAAGGAGGGCGACGTGGTGGTCATCCGCTACGAAGGCCCGGCCGGCGGCCCCGGCATGCGGGAAATGCTGGGCCCCACCTCCGCCATCGCCGGCATGGGGCTGGATACATCCGTGGCGCTCATCACCGACGGCCGATTTTCCGGTGCGACACGGGGGGCAGCTATCGGACACATTTCCCCCGAGGCCGCCGCGGGCGGGCTCATCGCCCTTGTTCAGGAGGGGGACCTGATCGAAATCGACATTCCAGGCAAACGACTTAGCCTTACTTTGCCCGAGGCGGAAATCGCTTCCCGGCGGGCTTCCTTTGAGGCCCCGAAGCGCGCTCCGCTGTCGGGCTACCTGAAGCGCTACGCGGCCATGGTATCGTCGGCGGATCAGGGCGCCGTATTGAAAGAAGGAGCAGATGATTATGAAGCAGGTCAAAATATTTGATACAACCTTGAGGGATGGGGAACAGGCTCCCGGCTGCAGCATGGACCTGGCGGAAAAGATTGAGATCGCCCAGGCGCTGGAGCGCATGAAGGTGGATGTCATCGAGGCGGGCTTCGCCATCGCCTCCCAGGGGGATTTTGAGTCTGTGCAGACCATTGCAAGAAGCCTCAAAAACTGTACCGTGGCCAGCCTCTCCCGCGCCACGAAAAAGGATATCGACGCGGCCTGGAACGCGGTGCGTGAGGCCAAATCACCCCTCATCCACACCTTCCTGGCCACCTCGCCCACCCACATGCAGTACAAGCTGAAGATGAGCGAGGAGGATGTGTTGGCGGCAATCTCTTCCATGGTGGCCTACGCCCGCAATCTCTGCCTCCAGGTGGAATTTTCCGCCGAGGATGCCATGCGCTCCGAGCCGGCCTTTCTGGCCAAGGCGGTGGATGCGGCCATTCGCGCCGGCGCATGCGTCATCAACATCCCGGATACGGTGGGTTATGCCACACCGGCCGAGATGGCGGCCATGATCCAGTATTTGAAGCAGCACGTGGAGAATATTGACGCGATCACCCTCTCCGTACACTGCCACAACGACCTGGGCCTGGCGGTTGCCAATTCCCTCTCCGCCGTCATAGCCGGGGCCGGGCAGGTGGAATGCACCGTCAACGGCATTGGCGAGCGGGCCGGCAACGCGGCCCTGGAAGAGATCGTGATGGCCATGCATACCCGCCCCGACCTGTATCCCATGGCCTGCGGGGTGGATTCCACCCGCATTTCACCCGTCAGCCGCCTGGTGTACAGCATACTGGGCGTCAACGCGCCCATGAACAAGGCGGTGGTGGGGCAAAACGCCTTTGCCCACGAAGCCGGCATCCACCAGCACGGGGTGATGGCCAACCGGGCCACCTATGAGATCATGACCCCCGAATCCATCGGACTCATGCAAAACCGCATGGTGCTGGGCAAGCATAGCGGCCGCCATGCCGTGGAAGAGCGCTTGAGCGCCCTGGGCTATGTGCTGCAAAAGGAAGAGCTGGATCAGCTGTTTGCAAGATTCAAGGACCTGTGCGACCGCAAAAAGTCCGTGTCGGATTTCGACTTGGAAGCTCTGGCGGTGAACCGGCTGTCGGAGGCGACGGACCATACCGGCTACAAGCTGGAGCGCTTCACCGTCAACAGCGGCAATTATGTCACTTCCAACGCTGTGGTCAGCGTCCTCCACGACGGTGAGCGCACCGAAGAGGTGGCGCTGGGCGACGGCCCCATCGACGCCGCTTTCAACGCCGTAGATAAGCTCATTCCCGCGCAGCCCCATTCCCTGGAGGATTATTCCATTCAAACCATCTCCGAAGGCAAGGACGCCCAGGGCGAGGCCATTGTCAAAATCCGCTGCGGCGAGCGGGTGGTCACCGGCCGCGGCCTATCCACCGACATCGTGGAAGCCAGTATCCTGGCCTATATCAACGGCATGAACAAGCTATAGCCGCCAGGGAGGCGCTGCCTCCCTGGACTCTCCGCCAAAGGGATATATCCCTTTGGAATCCCTATGTTGGGGAATGAGCATTAAGCGCACATGGCGTCCGAAGGTCCAGGGCGATCGGAAAGCCCTGGTCGCACCCGCAGGTGCGAAACGTTGTTCCACTGATATATTGAGGTAACACATGACGAAACTCGAAACCTTCGACAGCACACTCCGCGACGGCGCCCAGGGCGAAGGCATCTCCTTCTCCGTCAGCGACAAGCTGAGCATCGTCAAAGCCCTGGATGAATTCGGGGTGGATTACATCGAGGCCGGCAACCCCGGCTCCAACCCCAAGGACATTGAGTTCTTCCAGCGGGTGAATGAGCTGTCCCTGAAAAATGCCCGCCTGTGCGCCTTTGGCTCCACCTGCCGCAAGGAAACAAAGCCGGAGGAGGACAGGAATGTCCTGTCCCTGTTGTCGGCTGATACGCCCGCTGTCGCCATCTTCGGCAAAAGCTGGGACCTGCACGTGACGCATGTACTGTGCACCACCCTGGAGGAGAATCTCCGCCTGGTCCATGATACCCTCCGCTTTTTCAAGGACCACGGCAAGGAAGTGATCTTCGACGCGGAGCATTTTTTTGACGGATACAAAAACAATCCGGAGTATGCCATGCAGGTGCTTTCCGCTGCGGTAAAGGCCGGGGCAGACGTGCTTTGCCTGTGCGATACCAACGGCGGCTTGCTGCCGGATGAAATTCAAACAGTAGTGGAAAAGGTGTGTGCGGTGTTCCCCGGCACGCGGGTGGGCATTCATTGCCACAACGATTCCGGCTGCGCGGTGGCTTCCACGCTGATGGCGGTAAAGGCCGGCGCCGTGCAGGTGCAGGGCACCTTCACCGGCATTGGGGAGCGCTGCGGCAACGCGGATTTGAGCGCCATTATCCCCGGCCTCCAAATGAAAATGGGCATGGAGTGCAAAGGCGATCTTCCCAACTTGAGGCATACGGCCATCCGCATTTCGGAACTCTGCAATATGTCGCTGTATTCCGGCAAGCCCTATGTGGGGGCCAGCGCCTTCGCCCATAAGGGCGGTATGCACATCGACGGGGTGAGCAAGCTCAGCCGCTCCTTTGAGCACATTTCCCCGGATGCCGTGGGCAACGAGCGGCGCTTCCTCATGAGCGAGGTTTCCGGCCGCACCACGGTGATGGCCAAACTTTCCACCGTCGCGCCGAACTTGAGCAAGGATTCCCCTGAGGTGGCTGAAATCGTAGCCAGAGTGAAGGAACTGGAGCATGAGGGCTTCCAGTTTGAGGCGGCCGACGCCAGCTTTGAATTGATGATTACCAAAACGCTGCGGCGCTTCGTGCCCCACTTTGCTTTGGGCATGTACCGCATCAGCGGCGAATATCCTTCCCACGATGGGGACAAGAGCGCTTCCGCCATGCTCTCCATTGCGGTGGATGGGCAGCAGGAAACCACTGCCGCCATGGGAAACGGCCCTGTTCACGCCCTGGACATGGCGCTGCGCAAGGCACTGTCCGTGTTCTATCCGGAACTTACCAGGGTCCGCCTGATCGATTACAAGGTTCGCGTGCTCACGGGCCGGGCGGCCACCGCCTCCAGGGTCCGGGTCCTTATTGAATCCAGCGACGGGGAATCCACCTGGACCACCGTTGGCGTGTCCACCGACATTATCGCCGCCAGCTGGCAGGCGCTGTCGGATTCCATTGAATATGTGCTGCACAAAAAGGAGGCTTAAAAACCATGTCCATGACCATGACCCAAAAGATACTGGCTGCCCACTGCGGGAAAACGGAATTGAAGGCGGGGGAGATGATCCTGGCCGATACCGACCTGGTGCTGGGCAATGACATCACCGCGCCGGTGGCCATCAACGAGTTTCAAAAGGCCGGCTGCGACTGTGTGTTTGACTGTGGGAAGATCGCCCTGGTCATGGACCACTTTACCCCCAACAAAGACATCAAGGCCGCGGAGCAGACCAAGAAGGTGCGGGAGTTCGCCAGCGAAAAGTCCATCGCCAACTTCTTTGATGTGGGGGAGATGGGCGTGGAGCACGCCCTGCTGCCGGAGCGGGGCATGGTCACCGCGGGGGATCTGGTGATCGGCGCTGACAGCCACACCTGCACCTATGGCGCGCTGGGGGCCTTCTCCTCCGGTGTGGGCTCCACCGACATGGCGGCGGCCATGGCCTACGGCAAGGTATGGCTGCGGGTGCCGGATGCTATCAAAGTGGTGATCACAGGCAAAATGCGCAGGTTTGTTTCCGGCAAGGACGTGGTGCTCCATCTCATCCGTGAAATCGGGGTGGACGGCGCGCTGTACGAGTCGTTGGAGTTTACGGGCGATGGCGTTGCCAACCTCACCATCGACGACCGGCTGTGCATTTGCAACATGGCCATCGAGGCCGGGGCCAAGAACGGCATCTTCCCGGTGGATGATGTAACGCTCGCCTTTTTAAAGGACAGGGACGCCAAGGAACCCAAGGTCTATGCCGCCGACCCGGATGCCGTATATTCCCGCACCGTGCATATCGACCTTGACGAATTGACCTCGGTGGTGGCCTTCCCGCACCTGCCGGAAAACGGCAAAACCTTTGATGAAATCGGGGATGTGCCCATTGACCAGATCGTGGTGGGCTCCTGCACCAACGGCCGCTTGTCCGACCTGCGGGAGGCCGCGGAAATATTGAAGGGCCGGAAGGTCGCAAAAGGAGTGCGCGCCCTGATTATCCCCGCCACCCAGAAAATATGGCTGGACGCCATGAAGGAAGGGTTGATGGAGATTTTTGTAGACGCCGGCTGCGCCGTGTCCACACCTACCTGCGGGCCCTGCCTGGGCGGGCACATGGGCATTCTGGCAAAAGGCGAGCGCTGTGTGGCAACCACCAACCGCAACTTCGTGGGCCGCATGGGCGACCCGCAAAGCGAGGTCTACCTGGCCAGCCCGGCGGTGGCGGCGGCTTCGGCGGTTACGGGAAAGCTGACGTCACCGGAAGCTTTGCCGTGAGGTTTGCCGGGAAGGGGGCTTTTTGATAAAATCCTCCGGCCATCTCAATCGGCGTCACAAGGCGCTGTCCAATCCTCCGTCAGGCTTCGCCTGACACCTCCTTTCAAAAGGAGGCTTGCTCTTATGGCTCGTTTCGCTGGCCTCCTTCGCCTGCACTATTGCCCCTGCTGGGGGCGGTCAGGCCTCGGAGCCTTCCCGGACCCATCCCTGAAAAACTTCCCATAATAGTGATTTGGTATAAGGATGAGTCCTTTTTGCTATTACCTATAGAAATTATTCATTATCATGGCATCCGAAGGTTTCCAAAGGGCTCCTAAGCCGAAGCGCCGCCAGAGGCGGATGAAGCGAGGCGGAGGAGGCTGGCGAAACGAGCAATGCGAACGGCAGTGAGCAGGGCGGCGATTGAGCCAGATGCGGAAAGCCCTTTGGTCGCGTCAGCAGGCGCGAATTCTCTTTCCGAATTGTACGAAAATGGAAGGAGCAGCGAGATGAAATTACATGGAAACGCTTTATGCTACGGCGACAACGTCGACACCGACGTCATCATCCCGGCAAGGTACCTGAACACCTCCAACCCCAAAGAACTGGCAGCCCACTGCATGGAGGACATCGACCCGGATTTCTTGAAAAAGGTGAAGCCTGGCGACGTCATCGCCGCCGGCCGCAACTTTGGCTGCGGCTCCTCCCGGGAGCACGCACCCCTGGCCATCAAGACTGCCGGTGTATCCTGCGTTATCGCCAAGAGCTTTGCCCGCATCTTCTACCGCAACGCCATCAACATCGGCCTGCCCATCATCGTCTGCGACGGTGACTTCCGCTTTGGCGATGAGCTGGAAGTGGACCTGACGGAAGGTCAAATTCTCAACAAAACCACCGGGGCGCAATACTCCTTCCCGCCTTTTCCCGCTTTCCTGCAAAAGATCATTGAAGCCGGCGGCCTGATGAACGCCATGGCGGGAGGGGAAATCGCGTGACGTACAATATAGTGCTGGTGCCGGGCGACGGCATCGGGCCGGAGATCGTGAACGGTGCGGTAGCGGTATTGAATGCCGTGGGAGAAAAGTTCGGCCATGCCTTTCATTATGAAACCGTCCTCGCCGGCGGCTGCGCCATCGATGCGTACGGCGTCCCCCTGCCGGAGGAAACCTTGAAAAAATGCCTGCAAAGCGACAGTGTGCTGCTGGGCGCCGTAGGCGGCCCCAAATGGGATGCGCTGCCGGGGCATCTTCGGCCCGAGCGGGCGCTGCTGGGCATACGCAAGGGGCTGAACCTGTTCGCCAACCTGCGTCCGGCCAAGCTGCAAAAGGAGCTGGCGGCAGCCTCCCCCCTTAGGGCGGACATCGCGGCCAAGGGCGTGGACCTTTTGATCGTGCGGGAGCTCACCGGCGGCATGTATTTCGGGCCCCGGGGCCGCGGCCAGGGAGAAATGGGCGAAAACGCCTATGATACCGAAATCTATAGCCGGGGCGAGATCCTGCGCATCGGCCGCGTGGCCTTTGAAGCCGCCCGCAAGCGCGGCCGCAAGGTTTGCAGCATTGACAAGGCCAACGTGCTGGAAAGCTCCAGGCTCTGGCGGGAAACCATGCACGAGCTGAAGGCGGAATATCCGGACATAGCCTATTCCGACATGCTGGTGGACAATGCTGCCATGCAGCTGATTCAAAATCCTTCCCAGTTTGATGTGATCGTCACCAGCAACCTGTTTGGCGATATCCTCTCCGACGAGGCCTCCCAATTGACCGGCTCCATCGGCCTGCTGGCCTCGGCTTCCCTGGGCGAGGGTACCCGGGGCATGTACGAGCCCATTCACGGCTCGGCCCCCGACATTGCCGGCCAGGGCATTGCCAACCCCATCGCCACCATCCTATCCGCGGCCATGATGCTGAATCTCTCCTTCGGCCTTGCCAAAGAGGCAAAAGCGATGGAGGACGCGGTGGAAAAGGTTTTGGCCCAGGGCGCACGCACCAGGGACATCGCTGCCGGCGGACCGTGTATCAAAGGCGCGGAGATGACAGGCAAAATCGTTGCGGAAATTTGAGCTTTGTGTTTACGTGGAGCGGTGAGCATTCGCCGCTCCTCTTTGGCCTGATCTGCTTTGTGGCTGAATGTTTGCGCTTTGTAAAAAACTTGTCCAATTTTATGATTTTCCCCCTTTACAACGTATCTGCCATATGGTATTATAATGTTCGTTCGCGGGGCATTAGCGCAGTTGGTAGCGCACGACACTGGCAGTGTCGGGGTCAGGAGTTCGAGTCTCCTATGCTCCACCAGCGAAGGTAAGCCCGGAAACCTTGATGCATAAAGGTTTCCGGGTTTTTTGTACAATAATGATTCCCCGGCAATGCCGGGGGTATTTCATGTGCGGGCAAAACCTTATTCTATTGGCAGCACTCGAAGGCGTACTCAACGCTCGGCAGCTAAAGCTCCTGGCACTGTTATAGGGTGCGGGCATCAATGTTGTTTAAGGCATGTCCCGCATGAAAGAAGGTAGCCGGTCTCTGAGGGCAATGCCCACACGCGGGCACTTCCCTGGATTATTTCCTCCAGCCCGCAAATGTATAGGAAGGTATCGCCATCAGTCTCCGTTGTGCGGCGCAGCTCATCGCGCACATGACGCACGGGCTGTTGTTGCACCATGCGGACGGCGCGGATATGCGGATAGTCTGCCTCCACGCCACAGACGGGAGCGCCGCCGTTTTTTACACAGTCGATGGCGTCATAAAGCTTCTGCATCGGGCTGCCGGGATGAATTATGGCATAGTCAAACCGCGTGCCATCCTTCATGATAGCTTTAAAGGAAGGCCTTTCGGAGTCGAAGGTGATCGTGCCTTTCTCAAACTCAAAAACGCCGCAGGGGCCCAACTCAACGGATTTGAGTGGATGGGCAGTATAATAGAAGATGGGTACGCCGCTCGGTGTAAAAAAGCGCAGGGCGGCGATATCGTAATTTTCCACATTTGGATTGCCGTGATACAGCTCCGCCTCAACCGTTGTCACGTCACATGCTGTGCGCATGTTATCGCCCAGCAGGAAGGTCATCATTTGAAAGTTATGGGCGCTGGCGTTGGTGAAGGGACTGTCAAACACCTCGCGGCCATCTACCGTAATGTGGCCGGCCCAGTTGTTGCGGGCGTAATATTTCGCGCCGCGCCGGTAGCAGTGGTACACTGACAGCCGCTTGGGCAGGCCGAACTTGCCATCCAGGATATCGCGTTTTAAAGCCAGCACATCCCGCCTGTAATTAAGCTGGTAGCCAAGCGAAAGAAACTTGCCGGCGGCACGGGAGGCTTCCGCCATGCGGCCGGCTTCCGCTTCGGTTAAGCATAGCGGCTTTTCGCACAAAACGTTGGAGCCGTTGGCAAAGCAGGCAAGCGTCATTTCGGTGTGATAATGCACCGGTGATACAATGACGGTCAAATCAGCCGTATCCTTTGCATAGAACTCCTCCAGGCTGCGATAGACAGGGA
The DNA here is from genome assembly GCA_023425025.1 of Bacillota bacterium. Classification (GTDB taxonomy): domain Bacteria; phylum Bacillota; class Clostridia; order Christensenellales; family Aristaeellaceae; genus JAEWAH01. The sequence continues at coordinate 23,354 of JAFADG010000021.1, read as the reverse complement.
TGCCCCTTTCCCCAATGATGGGAATTTTCTGTTCGATATCCGGACGGATGTCGCAAATGCCAACAATATCCGCTCCGGTATCGTGCCCGGTCAGTTCTCGTAAATACAGCGCGCCGTAGCCGCCAGCGCCAACCAGCAGCACGCGTGGCCTATCCGACATGGTGGTCCCCCTTTGGCAGTTGTTCAGCTGCCGGTCATATTGAGCTTATGCTTTTTTTCAATGATCAAGCCATTTCATTTCGGTACCGTTGCCATACACGCTCAAACCAGAGATCCCGTTCGGGAAGCGGGTGGGCCGGTCGCCGGCTGCTCTGCCCTTGGCACGTTTCCAGTATGCCGGGTTCGGTGTCATGAAGGGCATACAGCATGGCGCTCAGAACCTGCCGCAGGGTCAAAACGATATCTCGCAGGCGAAGGCGCTGGATCAATTGGGGATCGTGAAGGCTTGCGGGAATGACGTTGCCCTCAATTTCATCCAGCCGTGAAAGCAAGCGGCGTATTCCATTCTCATCCCGCTCAAAGGCCGCGTGGCGCGTCATGCAGGCTTGAAGCTCGGCAATCAATGCCTCCGCGCCGCCTGCGGGGAGCATTGGCGGGCCGACCGCTGGAGCAGCATCAGCAATGATGCGCCCGCTCCTTTTCGCGATATGCATGGCCGCCCGCATGGAGCCTACCTGCGTGCTGTTGAGCGCTGTGCCGCCGGGCCGATACTGACCAAAGGTACCTGCCGCTTCACCGCAGGCGTACAGACCGGGAATGCTGGTTTGCCAATTGCTATCTACCGCGATACCGCCGTTATGGTGCTGGGCGCATACGCGTATCTCCAGCATCTCTGCGCCAAGATCAATACCATTGGCCTTGTATAATTCAACGGCCGGCGCGTTCATGGCGCGCAGCCGGTCCATGGGCGTATCCTGTGTGGCGCCGCAATTGACAAGATACCTGCGGGCTTCCTCTGAAAGCGCATCCAGGCTATAGCCGGTGGGGTTGCGCCGGTAATCCAGGTAAACGCGCCGGTCCTTGTCGCCCTCGGCCTTTACCAGTATATCCATGCGGGAGGAGCCGTTTCGTTTGCGGGGGTCATAAGGCCATTGATAACCCTTTAAGAACGTATTGTTAAGCATGTCGGATAAGGACATACTTTCCGGCAAGAAGTCATACTCCTGTCCGTCCGCATCTACCGAAACATAGCGGGGCAGGGCCTGCTGGTAGCTGCCGGATACATTCCACCGGAATTTGACAGATGCCAAACCGTACTGCCAGCAGTCGAGGTTTGCGCCTGTGGCGCCTATTTCAAAAGCCATACCGCTCATGCCCAGCTGACTTTTGGGATAGACCCGGTCCCGGTAAATAGCGGCCGGTCCGCCGGTCGCAAGGATGATATGGGCGCAGCGGATGGTAAAAAAGGACCGGTCGGCCGTGTTCAGGCACTGGATGCCGCAAACGCCGTTATCATCTGCCAAAATGCGATAGGCAAAGGTATGGTTCAGAATCGTTACACCACGGCTGCGCACGCTTTTTTCCAAGGCTTCGGTCATATAGCGGCTGGTCAGCGGGCCGGCGGAGGTAGCCCGCCGGCGCTCGTCATGATCCGTTTGGTAGCCCACGTATTCGCCCATGCCGCTAACGGGAAAAGGAACCCCCAACTGAACAAGCTTGAAGAAGCATTGGGCTGAGCCTGCCGCTTCGCACAAGGCGATATCGCCATCCACATCTTCGCGTTTGAGAGTGGCGGCGAGACTGCCGACGCTGTCGCCCTCATCTCCGGCCAGAGAAAGCTTGTAATAGGTCTGCTTGTCGCTGCCGGTATTGCGGGAGGTGCCGGACAGCATGTTTTCGGTGACAAGCATAAAGTCCTTTTCTCCCAAGGCTGCCAGCCAGTCGGCAGCGTTCAGGCCTGCGCAGCCGGAGCCGATCACCACTGTGCGGGTTGTACGCTCTTTCATTTACAGCCTCCTTAGGGCAAAACCGCCGTCCGCATCCAGTACCTGGCCGGCGGAATAGTCCAAAAGCCCTGAGCAGCACGCCAGAACCATCCGCGCCACATCGTCAGGCTTACCGAAGCGGGGAACAGGCAGCAGTCCGCCGTCAATCAGCTTTTGATATTTCTCATGCACCGCCTGGGTCATATCTGTCTCAATAATGCCTGGCCGAACCTCGAACACTAAAATACCTTCGGCCGCCAGACGGTCGGAGAAAAGCTTTGTCACCATGCCGACACCTGCCTTGCTGATGCAGTACTCGCCCCGCATAGTGCTGGAGGTGTAGGCCGATATGCTGCCGATATTGATAATGCGGGGCGTGTAGTCTGCAAGAGATGTGCGGGCAGCCAACATGGCGTTCGCGGCCAGCTGGCACATAAACAACGTGCCTTTCAGATTAATGTCCATTACCCGGCCGAAGCTCTCCTCCTCCATTTCCAGAAGGTCCTTTCGCACAAGGGGGGCAACACCGGCGTTGTTTACCAGCACATCCAGCCGGCCATAGGCTTTAAGCACATGTGCGATGACTGCCCGGCGGGCAGCGCCATCTGAGATGTCGCAGGGAAAGTAGTCCCCTTCAGGCGGGAGATCAGCAGGCGCCGCAGCCTTTGTGCCGGAATAAACGACCGTATACCCGTTTTCGCAAAGTATATCGGCAATGCCCCGGCCAATACCCCGGCTGGAACCGGTGACGAGCGCAGTTTTCACAGCGTATACACCTCCCTGTCATGAAGCACGCAGCCGGCCGGCCCGCCCCCGCGCAAAAGCTGGGCGCATTTGCCGCAGGTGACGCAGGCGTTTTTCTTGTCAATCCGGCCTGTTTCCCGGGCCTCTTTGATGAAATCGGGATAGGCAAAGGCCATCCGGCCAAAGCCGGCCATGGCGCAGTGCCCGCCGCTGACCATGCCTGCCGCCAGGTTGATGGAGAATTGGCGCAGGTAGGTAAAGGCGCTGCCCAGCACGGGCAGGTCCGGGATGGCGGTCTGTATATCGGCGATCCCTTGCATCATGCGGCCAAGGCCGGTGATGGGATGCTCATCGGGAATATAATTGCCACGGTCGTAGGGGCGGTTGACGTGAGGGTTTTTGTAGGGATTGCCCATGGTGACATTGATCAGAGGAATGTTGAATTCTTCACGCAATTCCCGGATAAGGCGGATGGGCTCATCAAGGTCCGGCTCCAGGCTGCCTTCATGAACACCGAAGCCATAGGGGTAAGAAAAGCCATCATACACGTTCAGCCGGCTGGTAAGAAAAAAATCTCCTGTGCTGCCTGCCTTTGCGGCACGGTAAGCATTTTTCACAAAGCGGGTGCGGTTTTCATAGCTGCCTCCGTATTCACCGGTACGGGTGTAGGCACTGAGCAGTTCACTGGCCAGATAGCGGTGGCAGCACTTCACATCCATGCCGTCAAAACCGGCACGCTGGCTGAGCCGGGCGGCATTTTCGAATGCCTCTTCATAATGGTGAAGCTGGTCATCGGTCAGGATACGCTCCCTGGGCAGCGGCGCTTCCTCCAGTGGGGGACAGCTATAAGCGATCATGGGTTCGGGATATCCGCTGGGTTTTGCGTAGCGGCCGCTGTTGGTGGCTTGCATCACGATCAGCGGGACATATCCGTTTTCTTTCATGCATATTTCACGCATGCGCTCGTTCAAACACCTGAACGCATCGGCGTTGTCCTCGGTTAAAAAAAGCTGGTGGGCGCTGGCGCGGCCTTCCTTCACCGCAGCCACCGCTTCAAACCAGATCAAGCCTGGCCCCGCCTTGGCAAAACGCTCGTAGCGGCGGATGGTGAACGGGCCCGGCGCACCCTCCTCCGTACCGTCCGAGCCTTCCATGGGCTGGAAGGCAATACGGTTTTCAATCATCCGGCCGCCAAGATTCAGCGGCGCAAACACAGAGGGAATTTCTTCCGACAGGGGCAGGAATGTATTCAGGCTGGATGCAGTATCTTGAACGGCTTTGAGTGTAGGGTAATGGAATGTTTCGTGTGGCACGGCAGTCGCCCTCCTTGCCATTTGGTTAAGTCTATGATAAAGTACAAAGACGCTTTTAAACGTGCTGTTTTGATATGAAAATATGTAAAATCGCATCGAAGGAGGAGACGTCCTTGCCCTTTGAGATTGTTTACAGCGACCGAACGCTATCCCACCATACCCATACGCATGTGTATTATGAACTGCTTTATGTACTGGATGGCGCTGTAATGATCACCATCCGCGGCAAGGATTTTTTGGTGGATGCCGGGTCGCTGGTCTTCCTGAACCAGTTTGACGAGCACGCCACGCGCGTGATATCCGATGTCTACCGACGGTATTACCTGCTGATTCCGCATATGCAGCTCAAGGCGCTTCACCATGATGAACGGCTGTTGTCGGTGTTCCGCTTTCACGGAGACAAATTTCCCTATGTGCTGCCTGTGGGGGCGGACAAGCCGCGCTTTGATACGTATTTTGCCCTGCTGAAGGATTCGGCGGACCGGGGCGGCGCTTATATGGATGAACGAATTGAAGCGCTGCTGACATTGATACTGGCCGATGCGCTGGCATTGCGGCCGGATATGTTTATTCCTGCCGGCAATGCGTCGCTTCTGCCGATGCAGGACATTCTTAACGAGCTGGACCGCGGTTTTGCGGACAAATTCTCTCTGCCTGACCTTTCAGCAAAGTTCCACGTCAGCCCAGGCTGCCTGTCAGCCCATTTTCGCAGGCATGTAGGCATCAGCCCCATGCAGTACATCACCCAGAGCCGCCTTTCCCATGCCAAGGTGCTGCTGCTCAAAACAGAGCTGCCGGTCATAGAAGTTGCCATGCAGTGCGGCTTTGCGGATATCAGCAACTTCGTGCGCAGGTTCCGCCAGCAGTTTCAGACGACGCCGCTAAGGTTTCGGCAGCAGAAAAATCGGTGAGGCAAAGAGAGGATGAGGGGTTTGAAAAAGCTGTCCCTATGGCTTTCCAATATGCGCCTCCGGGATAAATTTCTGCTGATTCCGCTTGTGGCGATGCTGCTTGTGTGCTTCAGCGTTTTTGCCTTGGTCCGAATTCCTTATGCCGCTTATGACGATCAGCTGTACAAGAGCAGCGTGCAGATGATCACGCTCTTTGCGGACAAGGTTCAGGCGGAACTCAATGATATTGAGGAACTGTCCTACCGTATTCTGGCAGATAATGTGCTGCAAAAGAACTTGTCTATCATGAAGGCCAATCCCCCCGGAACCATTGCCTGGATTGAGGCGAAGGGCGAGGTTGGCGACAGGATGGGGTATTTTGGCATCTGGTTCACCAGCGCGGTGACCTTCCAGCTGAAGACGGTCAATGGGGCCATGTTCAGCCAATCCTTTGGAAATGCTTCCACTGCCGATGAACTGACGCCTGATCGGGTAAGTTTGGCGGCCGGCAGGTATGGCCGGGAGGTATGGCTGGCGGAAGATGGCACGCCGGCGAAGCTGTTTCTGCTTCGCGGAATCCGTGAAATTGAAAAATTTTCGCTGGATACGCTGGCGACCATGCTGATACAGATGGATGTAAAGAGCCTGGTGGATAAGTACCTTGCCAATATGAGCCAGTTGAGCAGCCCGCTTTCCTGCGCCATATACAATGACGATATTTGCCTGTATGCCAGCGATGATAAGATCCGCGCCCTGCCGCACGGGGAAGAAGGGTATGTGTTCATGCAACTGGATGGGCAGGATGTGCTTTGTGTTCGCTATACTGCCCCCAATGGCTGGCGGTATGTTACTCTGGTGGATTACAGCAAAATCAACAGGACCATCAGCACGGCCGTCCGTTTGACAACGGGCATCGCCATCGCAGCAATGGTATTGGCGCTGCTCATCGGTGCATGGATGATATCTACCGTATTGACGCACCTGAAATTCCTGCTGGTCAAGTTTGATGCTTTCGCGAAAAGCGGCCATCCTGTGCCGGAGGAAAATGATCCATACCTAAAGCGGCGTGATGAAATTGGCCAGCTGCACCGGCATTTTGACAAGATGACCCGTGATTATGACGGCATGACGCGGGATAATTACGAGCAGCAGCGCATTTTGCAGGAAAAGCAGATGCAGCAATTGCGTGCCCAGGTCCGGCCTCATTTTTTGTATAATACGCTGGAATCCATCTATTGCCTTGCCAAAGAAGGACGGGATGACAGGATTGCCACCATGACCGACGCGCTTGGCAAAATGCTCAGGACGACCCTTAACGACAAGCGCGATGTCGTCACCGTGGCCGAGGACTTGCAGATTACAAAAGAGTATCTGCGCATTCAACTGATCCGCTACGGTGACCGGCTCAGGGTGGAGTATGATCTTCATGACAGCCTTCTTGCCTGCCGGATTCCCGCTATGACATTGCAGCCGCTGGTGGAAAACGCGGTGCACCACGCACTGGAAGAAATGTTGGATGTTTGCATCATACGCATTGGCGGCCATGCGACGGAGGATGGCATCGAGCTTACCGTCGAAGATAATGGCCCGGGCGTGGATGAGGATATTCTTTCCAAATTGGAAAGCGGCGAAATCAAGCCGGAGGGATTGGGCATCGGCATGCGCAACATTCACCGGCGGGTGCAGTACGCTTTTTCCAGCCGGTACGGCCTGCGGGTGAAGAGTGAGCCTGGCCGCACCGTCATCAGCATTTATTTGCCGGATACCCGAAAGGAATAAAGGCGATTCGTGTTGGTTTGATTTTGAACGGGAAGAGGTTTGGCATGTATAAGCTGCTGCTGGTAGATGATGAACAGATCATTCGGGAAGGCATTGAACGGATGATCGATTGGGAAAAACTGAATATTGCGGTCACCTCTTCATGCAGCAATGCGATTGCCGCCTTGGACAGCATGATGGATGATATGCCGGATATTTTGTTGGCTGACGTGCGCATGCCGGGCATGAATGGCCTGGAACTTACGGAGCGGGCCATGTCGATGCATCCGCAGCTTCAAACCATCATTCTCTCGGGGTACGATACGTTTGGCTATGCACAGCAGGCCTTGAAATCCGGCGTCCTGGAATATTTGCTCAAGCCATGCTCCAAGGATGAGCTGGAGCATGCGCTGGAGCGTGCCTGCCGTGTCGCCGACCGGCAGCGCAAGCATGTGCTGCATCTGTATGGTGAGCGCCAGGCACGCATCAGAACGCTTGTAAAGCTGTTCAATGAACTGCGTGAAGGTGATTTGGAGCCTGCGCAAATGGAAAAGCAGGTATGCGAAATAGCAAAAACAGCTGAGGAGCCAAGCCTTTTGCAGGAGGCGCTGATTTGCGTTGTTACCAGTTGCCTGGGCAGCGGACAGGCGGAATGGGGATTGACCGTAATCATGGGCGCCTTTAGGGAGCATGGCTCTCTGGAGCAGCTGATAACCAAAAGCCTGATCCGGTTAAAAAGGGAAGGCGGGGCCGCCCACGGCTTTGTTCAGCAGATGACCGCATATGTGGATAGCCACTATGCGGATGAAGCGCTGTCCCTGCAATTTATGGCGGATAATGTTGTATACATGAATGCCGACTATATTGGCCGGGAGTTTACCCGGGCCATGGGCCGCAAGTTCAGCTCTTATCTGCTGGAGGTACGCATGGAGCGGGCCAAGATGCTTATGACCGCAGACGCTACGTTGCACAGTTATGAGATTGCCGAGCGGGTTGGCCTGGGCAATAATCCCCATTATTTCAGCCAAATGTTTCGCAAGTACACAGGCGTGACGCCCAAGGAGTATCGCACCATGCACGAAGATGCAAAGAAGTAATGTAACCGAATGTATAAAATGACGAAAAAGTGACCAAATACCTCTGAAATTTGAATATCAATATGTGGGGGCATTCGCTAAAATGAAGTCAACAAAAAAATCGGAGGTGTTCCCTGTATGAAGCGTTTTCTTTCCCTCCTCACAGCATTGCTGCTCCTTTTCACAGCAATGCTGCCTGTGGTGGCAGCTGCTGCCCAAGAGCCGGTGACGCTGACCATTCTCTGGTGGGGCAGTCAGACCCGTCACGACTTGACGATGAAGCTCGTGGAAAAGTTTATGGAAAAGTATCCCGACATCAAGCTTGAGATGGAATTCACCGACTGGGGCGGCTACTGGAGCAAGCTGTCCGCGCAGGTTGCCGGCGGCCTGACCCCCGACATCTTCCAGATGGACTACGCTTACCTGGCCCAGTATGCCGAAAATGGCGTTCTGGCATCTTTGGATGATTATGTTGCCAGCGGCGCGCTGAACGTGAGCGACGTCTCCGAGAACGTGCTGAACAGCGGCAAGATTGATGGCAAGCTGTACGCCATGTCTTCCGGCACCAACGCGCCTGTCATGCTTTACCGCAAGGACTTGGTGGCCCAGGCCGGTGTGGAGATCCCCCTGGATCCCACCATGTCGGAGTATATCGCCGTTTCCAAGGCCATTTATGAAAAAACTGGCATGCGCGATACCTTTATCGTCAGCGGCAATGCCGATATGCTCAGGTTCCGCCTGCGCAGCTATGGCATGAACCTGTACAATGACGATGCATCCGCCCTGGGCTTTACCGATATCAAATATGTTGTGGACATGTGGAACACCATTTTGACCGCGCAGGCGGAAGGCTACGGCATGCTCCCCGGTGAAGAAACAGCAGCCACTGCCTTTAACTCCCTGGTGACAGACACTTGGGCCCGCTACCAGAACAGCAACGAACTGCAGGCGTATATCGACGCTACCGGCGCCGACCTGGGTATGTTCGCCATCCCCGATCAGGATGATGCTACCGCCTCCTGCACGTACTTGAAGCCCTCCATGTTCTGGTGCGTATCCGAACAGAGCGCCAAGAAGGATGCTGCCGTCAAATTTTTGAACTTCTTCACCAACGATCCCGATTGCTTCGATATCGTCGGCCTTGACCGCGCCATGCCTGTTTCCAGCAAAATGCGCGAGCATGTTGCCGCCTCCCTGAACGAGGTCAGCCAGTCTGTTGCCGATATCGTGAACTATTTTAGCGAGCCTGGCAACGCCTCCCCCCTGATGAACGCCGATCCCGCTGTGCACCGTGAGGTTTCCGAGCTGCTGGACCAGTATACCGAACAGGTCCGCTATGAGCAGATCAGTGATCTCGAGGCTGCCGCCGCCCAGTTCATCACCGAGGCAAACGATATTCTGGCTTCTGCAAAGGCCGCTCAATAAGCGCACTCCTTGGTCATCTCATCGCGCCGGAAGGAAGTCGCTCTCCCTCCGGCGCGATATTTCTAGAATTCCAATTTTCGGGAAGGAGCGTCGCTATGCACAAATTGAGTCAAGCGCCCAGGCTAAATCATTCGCCGCGTACGCTGGGCAGCATCTTACATAGGGATAACACGGCAGGGTATATTTTTATCCTCCCGTTCATCATCGGCTTGATTGCCTTTACGGTAATCCCTTTTTTCACATCACTGTACTTGTCCTTTACGGAATACAATATTTTGTCCCCCGCCAGATGGGTCGGCTTTGACAATTACAGGAAGATGTTTTTTCAAGACAGGCTGTTCTGGACATCTTTTGGCGTAACCTTCAAGTTTGCGATTGCTCAGGTGCCTGTCAAGCTTGTCGTATCTCTGCTGGTGGCGCTGGTGCTGGCCCGCAATACCAGGGCTATCGGCTTTTTCCGTGCTGCTTTCTACATTCCCTCGCTCATGGGCGGCAGTGTGGCTATCGCGCTTTTGTGGAAGCAGCTGTTTGCCTATAACGGCGTTATCAATCAGGTTTTGAGTCTGATTGGCCTGCCGGGCAACAACAAGTGGCTCGGCAATCCCGATACCGCTCTTGGGGTGCTGATTTCTCTTGGCGTGTGGCAGTTTGGAAGCTCCATGCTCATTTTCCTTGCCGCCATCAAAAACATACCCACCAGCTATTATGAGGCGGCAATTGTGGACGGCGCCGGCCCTTTCCGGCGCTTTTTCAAGATCACCTTGCCTATGCTGACGCCAATCATCTTTTTCAACCTGATCAATCAGATCATTGGCGCATTCCAGGCATTTAACTCCAGTTATCTGATTACCGGCGGGAAGCCTTTGAATACCACTTTATATTATGGTGTTCATTTATACAACCGCGCGTTCACCCATTACGAAATGGGCTACGGCAGCGCAATGGCCTGGTTTATGCTGCTTGTTATCGCATTCTTTACAGCCCTTGTCTTCCGCTCATCCGGCGCTTGGGTCTATTACGAATCGGAAGGCAGGTGACAAGCATGATGCAAAGTATTTCATTCCGGAAAAAAACCAGTGGCGTGGTCTATCATGTATTGATGTTTCTGTTCAGCCTGCTGATGATTTATCCGCTGTTATGGCTGATATCCTCCGCTTTCAAGCCCAATGGAGAAATCTTCAGCAACGCGGCATCGCTACTGCCCAAGGAATTCACCTGGGAGCACTATACAACCGGCTGGAAAGGCTTCGGCGGGTTCACCTTTACAGGCTTTTTCGCCAACTCTCTGTTTATCGCCCTGATCTCGGCCTTTGGCATGGTGGCATCCTCGGCGTTTATCGCCTTCGGTTTTGCGCGCATCAACTTCAAGGGCCGCGGCTTCTGGTTTGTGATGATGATTGTTACCATGATGCTGCCGGGTCAGGTGATGATGATCCCACGCTTTGTCATGTTCAACACCTTTGGCTGGGTAGGTTCCTACCTGCCGATGACCATCACCGCTTTTTTTGGCAGCGGCTTTAACATCTTTTTGATCATGCAGTTTATCCGCGGCATCCCGCGTGATCTGGATGAAGCTGCGAAGATTGACGGGTGCAGCTGGTACGGCATCTTTGTGCGCATCATGCTGCCGCTGATCATCCCTTCTCTGGTAACGGTCGGTGTGCTTACCTTCATCGGCAGCTGGGAAGATTTCATGGGCGCCTTGCTGTATTTGAATAAGCCGAAGATGTACACTGTGGCCTATGCCCTGAAAATGTTCAATGATCAAGCCCAGACCGATTATGGCGCGACCTTTGCCATGTCCGTGCTTTCGTTGATACCGGTGCTGACGCTGTTCTTCTTCTTTCAGAAGAATCTGGTCGAAGGCATCAGTATTCAGGGATTGAAGGGCTAGGGCTGCTTTACCGCTGACAAAGACCGATGATCATTAAAGGAGGTTATTGCTTTTATGTCCCGTATTGACCGACTGCCTGCCCTGCCGCTGATCGCGAACGATCCTTATTTTTCCATCTGGATGCCTGCGGACAGCATGACGCAGACAGATAGCTGCCATTGGAGCGGTCCGGCAAAGCCTTTGCGCGGTACCCTGACTGTGGATGGGCGCAGCTGCCGCTTTTTGGGCGTTACAAGTGATGAGGAAGCACAACTGACTGATCTTACCATCACCCCTACTGCAACAAGCTTTGTCAGTGAATTTGGCGGCGTCCGGCTGGAAACCAGCTTTATAACCCCCGCGCTGCCGGATGACCCTGATCTGATGAGTATGCCGGTAACGCTTGTGAGCTTTCGCCTGATCTCACTGGACAATACCGCTCATGATGTCAAACTGGTGCTGTATCTTTCGGATCGTATCTGCTATGATGGTGAGATCCGGCCGGCAATGATGTCCGACTCTTTTTCATTGGGGGGCTATCCTACCGCCTGGTGCGGTCAGAAGGTACAAAAGCCCCTGAGCCATTCCGGTGATCACGTGACCATTGATTGGGGCTATTTGTACCTGACCGGTGAAGGGGATGTCTCCCCTGTTGGCGATGGCCTTCAGCTGACTTATAGCGGTACAGTGGCCGGTGAGCAGTCTGTAAAGGCTGTGATCGCCTATGATGACATTGCATCCATCAATTATTTCGGCAGTCTGTGCAGGGCCTGGTACTTTAGACACGGCGCCCAGATCACAGATGCCATCTGCCATGCGATGCAGCATTTTGACGCGCTCGTTGATCGCTGCATGAGGCTGGATGCCTCTGTTACCGAGGATGCCATCAAAGCCGGCGGAGAAGACTTCGCGATACTGGCCGCGGCGGCGTGGCGGCAAACGCTGGCGGCTCATAAGCTGATTGCCACTCCCAATGGAGAAATGGCCCTTTTGTCAAAAGAAAATGATTCCAATGGGTGCATTGGCACGGTGGATGTCAGCTATCCTTCCATCCCAATGCTGCTCAAATATAATCCGGAGCTGGTGAACGCGCTGTGCCGCCCCGTGCTTGAATTCGCCGCCATGCCTGTATGGTCGGAGAACTTCGCGCCGCATGACGTAGGCCGCTATCCCGACGCCACCGGCCAGGTCTATGCGGCCAAGCGCAGGGTGCGCAACGGCGAAACCCATCCGCCCTATTATCTTTATCCCGCAAACGCTGATGTGTACGATCTCAAATGGCAAATGCCCGTGGAAGAATGCGGCAATATGCTGGTAATGCTGGAGGCCGCTATCACCTACGGCGCCAGCCGCTCGCTGGCGGATAAATATGGCGACTTACTGGGCAAATGGGTAAAGTATCTGGTGGAGTACGGCGAGGACCCTGGCGAACAGTTGTGCACCGACGATTTTGCCGGCCATCTGGCGCATAATGCCAACCTGGCGGTAAAGGCCATGGTTGGCGTGGCATGCTACGGCCGACTGACCGGAGAGAATCGTTGGGTGGAAAAAGCCAAGGAGATGGCAGGACGGTTTGCAGACAAGGTCGGCATGAACGGCAGCACGCCGCTCACGCTGGATGGCACAGGCTGGAGCATGAAGTACAACTTACTGTGGGACAAGGTACTATCGCTGGGCCTCCTTCCGGAATCGTTCTACACTGCTGAGCTGAACAGCTACCTTCCCAGAATAAACCGCTATGGCTTGCCGTTGGATTCCCGTGCGGACTATACCAAATCGGACTGGATTTGCTGGGTGGCGGCGCTTACGGACGATCTTGATGTACGTTCTGCCCTGCTTGCCCCTGTGGCTCTGATGCTGCGTGAGACCACCTCGCGCGTGCCGTTTTCTGACTGGTACGACACAAAAACAGGCCGCTATCAGGCATTTATTGCCCGCAGCGTGCAAGGCGGCGTGTACGCCCCGATGCTCACGCTTTGACTGATGGAGAACAGCTGGTCGTAAGATTGTGTGTGCTCATTCATGTTCAGAGAGTAAGGCGCTTTTTACCTTTTTTATACCCTTACGGAGATAAGGTAGATAACAATGAAAGGGACGTTATAAAGCCAAAATCCGTATCTGGAGGGGAGAATAAAGCCTGCCAAGGCAGAATAACAGCTGTTCATTGCCCCGGCAGTGACGGGGTCAGGAGTTTGAGCCTCCTATGCTCCACCAGCGAAGGTAAGCCCGGAAACCTTGATGCATAAAGGTTTCCGGGTTTTTTGTACAACAAAATCCCCCGCTCTAAGCAGGGTTCCGGAAAGCTTATAGCTACAAGCAGCCATCCGGAGTTCTCGCTGGTAGGATGTGGGAGGTATGCCAACAGCCACATCAAACAAAGGATGACAAAGGATGTGTTATCATTCCCCTATAAGCAAAAAAGGGGATGAATATCGTTGCATCCATGATCAGGATGACCAAGTCAATCGGCGTTCAGACGATTGCGGAAGGCATCGAAAATCAGGGACAGGAAGATGTTCTTTCTGGGCTTGGATGCGACAAAGCGTAAGGATATATCAGGTGGATGTGCCGCATTTTCCCTGCGTTGAATATATGGTTGTCACCCGGTATGCAATGTAAGCCATGATCAAAAAATAGAGGACAGCCTTGCTTCTATTCATGCCTCTTGCCCCTTTCATACTGGCCATTATCTCCAAATGCAGCAGGTTTATAAACTCTTCCGCCAAAGCAACGGGAAGAGGTTCTTCGACAAATATCGTTAACAAATTGACTTTCCTTTTGATGGGTTGACCTTTTCAATATTTATGCTTATAATGTCAAGTGAGTAAACGGGCTGCCCTCCGGTTGGCAGCGAAAACAGCTGTTTGGCGTCTTGCGCTTTGGGGGTGAGAGCTCCTTTGGGAGTTCTCTGTTTTTTGTGTATAATGGCCAAGATAAGCCGGATAGGCATGCATAAGGGCATGGTCGCAACTGAACGCTTGAAAGTGGGTGTTGCTGGTGGCACTTGATTTATTGCTGAAAATCCGGCAGGCGGAGCAGGAGGCTGAGAAAGCGCGGCAGGATGCAACGCATCAGGCACGCGAGATCCTCAGCGGGGTGGAAGAAGCAACGGCAGCCCAGCAGCGGCAAAACGCGGTCGAATTGCGCGGGGTGGTCCAAAGCATTCTGGAGAACGCCCGTATCAAGGCGGAAAATGAAATAGAAAAACTGAATGCACAAAACGAACAGGTCAACGATGCCCTCTGCGCAAGCGCCCAGGCAAGGTGCGGGCAGGCCGCGCAATGGATCTTTGAAAGGATTGTAAGCGATGGCCATTGTTGAAATGCAGAAGGTAGCGCTTCTGGCTGTTCGGGATGACCGGGACCGCATCCTGCGCATGCTGCAGCGCCTTGGCTGCAGCGAGATCCGGGAAATTGAAATGGAAGGCGCGGAAGATTTTCGTGCTTTGCCCGACAGCAAGTCGCCCGATTCGGAGCAGACGCTGAGCCGCCTTCAGTGGGCCATCGGCCAGGTGGGCAAGGTTTCAGCCGTCAAAAAGGGTTTTTTGTCGGGCTTTGCGGGAAAGAAAAGCGTTTCCCGCGAGGACGTTGGCAGAATCCTTCAGCAGGAGGATCAGCTGCTGTCGGTCATTGAGCAGGCGGAAGACTGCGAACGCCGCAAGGGTCAATTGCACACCCATCAGGCGCGCATCCAGGCGGCCAGGGAACAGCTTTTGCCTTGGGAGGCGCTGGACATCCCGCTGGAGAAGATTTCCAAATCGTCAAAGACAAGCGTCGAGCTTATGACTGTGCCGGTCAAGCAGCAGCAGTTCCTTGAAGGCGAGATCGCCAAATTGAATGACATGGCCGCAGCGCAGGTGATATCCGCGGACCGGAGCATGGCATACATGCTGTTGATCAGCCATGTCAGCGCCGCCCAGGAGATGGCCCGGGCGCTCAAGGCGGCCGAAGCGGCAAAGGCTTCCCTTCCCGCGGTACAGGGAACCGTGCGGGAGAATTTGCAGTCTCTTGCCGAACAGGCCAAGGAGCTGGAAAAGCAGCGCGGCCAGATAACGGAGCAGATGCGCGCGCTGGCAATCCACCTGGATGATCTGAAGGTCCTGCACGATATCTGCCAGGCCAAGGGTATGCGCGAAAAAGCGGTCAGCCGCCTGCTGCAGACGGAAAGAGCCTTCTATATGGAAGGCTGGGTGCCGGCAGTGCATGCGTCCTTGCTTTCGGTGAAGCTGAAGGAAGCTTCCGCAAGTTGCGCGATAGAAATATCGGACCCGGCTGAGGGAGAAAAACCGCCGACGCTTTTGAAAAACGGTCCGGTTGCCACACAGTTTGAAAGCGTTGTGGACGGCTTCTCTCTGCCTGATCCCAAAGGGCTTGATCCGACATTTATCATGATGCCGTTTTTCGCGTGTTTCTTTGGCATGATGGTTTCTGACGCGGGATATGGTTTGCTGCTGTCGATCCTGATCCCTGTCATCATCCATTTGATCAAGCCCAAAGGCGGCGGCCGCAAGCTGATGTGGATATTGGCCATCGGCGGCATATTCACGGTGCTGTG
Organism: Bacillota bacterium; assembly: GCA_023425025.1. Classification (GTDB taxonomy): domain Bacteria; phylum Bacillota; class Clostridia; order Christensenellales; family Aristaeellaceae; genus JAEWAH01. The sequence goes on along the minus strand of JAFADG010000021.1, from coordinate 7,796 downwards.
GGGCTTCCTTCTGAACACATGGTTTGGCACCAGCCCCTGGCCGGTCTTTTTGAACCCCATGGAGCAGCCGCTGGAAATGATGGCGCTGTGTCTTGGGCTTGGCGTGGTTCATCTGTTTACTGCAATGGGCGTCGCGGCGTACATGAACATCAAGCGCGGCAATGTGTTCGCGGCATTGGTGGATCAATTCTCCTGGCTGGCGCTGCTGTGCGGCCTTGGCCTGATGGTGCTGCCGCCTGTCGCGCTGCTGGGCCAGATCATGGCGGCGGCCGGATTCCTAGCCATTCTGTTCTTTGGGGGCAGGGACAAGCCAACCTTCTTCAAGCGGATCCTGAGCGGCCTGGGCAAGCTCTACGGCGTATCCGGCTGGCTGGGCGACATTCTCAGCTATTCGCGCCTTTTCGGTATGGGCCTGGCCACCGGCGTCATCGGCATGGTTATCAACATGCTGGCGGGCATGGTCATGGGCGGTGGGCCCATCGGCATCTTCTTTGGCATACTGGTTTTGATTGGCGGCCACGGTTTCAACATGGCCATCAATGTGCTGGGCGCCTATGTGCATGCCTGCAGGCTGCAGTACATTGAGTTTTTCAACAAATTCTACGAAGACGGCGGCGTTCCGTTCAAGCCGTTGCATGGCCAGACCCGGTATGTGAATCTTTCACAGAGCGATACATAATCAAGGGCAAGAAATATTTTGATTTGGGAGGACTGGATTATGGAACTGGGACAAGTATTGGCGTTGGTTGGTGTTGTGTTGGCGGTGCTTTTGAGCGGTTTGGGTTCGGCGGTTGGCATCCGCATTGCGGGTCAGGCTGCGGCGGGCGTTACTGCTGAAGATCCGGATTTGTTTGGTAAGGTGCTGGTTATCCAGCTGCTGCCCGGCACGCAGGGCCTGTACGGCTTCCTGATCGGCTTGATCGTTCTGTTCAAGGTTGGTTTTATCAGCGCCGCCGGAATGTCCCCCGTCTCCATTGATCTGGGCATGCGCATCCTGATCGGTTGCCTGCCGATCGCCATTGTCGGCCTGGGATCCGCGATTTATCAGGGCCAGGTTGGCGCCGCCGCCATCAACATGGTGGCCCGCCGCCCGGAACAGTCCGGTAAAGGCATCACGATGACCGTTACCGTTGAGACGTACGCCGTGCTTGCGCTGCTGGCTTCGTTCCTGCTGGTTCAGTTCGCATGATTTGAGGGTGTAATGATGAATATCGACGCCATCCTGGAAAAAATCGCTGAGGACGCGCGGCATGACGCGGAATCGATTGTAAACGCCGCCCGTGAAAAGGTGGGCGTGCTGCAAGCAGCCTTTGAGGATGCGCAGAAGCAAAAGCAGGCAGCTGCAACGGAACACGCGCATAAGGAAGCGGAGCAGCTTCGGGACCGCATGCTGCGTATGGCCGGTCTGGAAGCGCGCAAAAGGCTTCTGGAATTGAAGCGCGCGCAAATCGACCGGGCGTTTGAGCAGGCGCTGGACAAAATGCTATCCATGCCCAAGGAGCAGGCGCAGGATTTTCATTTGAAACTTCTGGTCAGCAGCGCGCAGGGCAATGAAACGCTGTTCATTGCGCAAGAGGACGCCGGCCTGTTTGATGATGCGTTTATGGAGCGCGCGAATCAGGCGCTGGTAAGCGCCGGCAAGCCAGGCGCGCTGAGCGTTTCGAGGCAGTATCGTCCGCTTCGGGGCGGCTTTGTGCTGCTTCTAAACGGCATGGAGGCGAATTGCAGCTACGATTCGCTCCTTCGCGCCGCCCGAAATCAAATGGAAGGGGAAATTGCTTCCATTCTGTTTCCGGCGTAAGGGCCATGTGTGAAGGAGGGGTCAGTTTGCCACAACAAAGCAATGCATATGCCGTTGGGCGTGTGAGCGTGCTGCTGAGGGAAAGGCTGGACGCTGCAAGCCGGGAGCGGCTTTTGTCCGCCGGCTCGTTGCCGGAGGCGCTTCGCGCGCTGCAGGACATGGGCTTTATCGATCAGGCCGCGGAGGATTATGAGCGGGTCGCTTCCGAGCATGTGCGCAAGGCGTATGCTTTTGTTCGCGAGGTGTCGCCTGACCAGCGCATCACCGACTGCTTTTTGATCCGGTATGACATACACAACCTGAAAATGCTCCTGAAGGCGCGCTGCCTTTCGCAGGCGGCGCAGCATCTTTCCCCCTGCGGCATATACCCTTTGGAGCAGCTGCGCCACGCTGTGGAGGAAAGGCGGTACGCCTTTTTGCCCCAGGCGATACGGCAGGCGCTGGAAGCGTTGGAAAGCCGTATAGCGGTTCATGAGGATCCGCTGGATATCGATGTGAGCCTGGACAGGGCCATGTTCCAATGGATCTTCGAAAACATAGCACAGACAGCGGTGCCGTTGGTGAAAGCCTACTTTGCCGCGAAGGCGGACATACAGTGTGCCATCATGCTTTTGCGTGCCCAGCGCATGGGCAAGGGCAGCGCTTTTTTCCGGCAGTTTCTGCTGCCGGGCGGCACGGTCGGCGAAACGGAATGGATGGATGCGTATGAGCATCCCCAGCGTTTGCCGCAATTGATGGCCCGTTACGGCGCAAAGGTCGCGGCGGCTGTGCGTGCGGCGGCGGAGGGGAATTCGCTGCCTGCGGTCGAAAAGGCGATGGACGACTATCTGCTGAACCTGTTTGCAGATAACCGCAAGAATCCGGAATCCATTGAACCCCTGATCGCCTATCTCCTGCTCAGGGAGCGCGAGGCCGCCGCGATCCGTCTCATTCTGGCGGGCAAGGCCAACGGGTTTACACCGGAGGCCGTTCGGGAAAGGCTGCGTGAAGTGTATGCCTGAAATGGCGAGGATGGGTGCGGTAGGCGAACGGGATGCCGTTCTGGCTTTCAAGGCGATGGGCATGGAGGTCATTCCGGCCGCTACGGCGGAGGAAGCGGCATCAGCCGTAAAAAAGCTGGCCAAGCAGGGCATTGCCGTGATATTTGTTACGGAACAAGCGGTGAGCATGATGGAGGAGACCATAGAGCGCTATCAATCGGAGCCGTATCCGGTCATCATACCGATTCCGGGAAGCAGCGGTTCCGCTGGCATAGGCATGCAGCGCTTAAAAGAAAACGTGGAAAAGGCGCTGGGCGCTGACATTTTATTTCAGAAAGAGGGATAAGCACTATGCCAGAGGGAACGATCGTCAAGGTTGCAGGCCCTTTGATCGTGGCCAGTAACATGGCGGACGCGCGCATGTATGACGTGGTGCGCGTTTCAAATAAGCGGCTGGTGGGCGAAATCATTGAGCTGCGCGGAGATCAGGCTTCCATCCAGGTGTATGAGGAGACCTCCGGCCTTCGCCCGGGCGAGCCGGTGGTATCTGCCGGCATGCCGCTTTCCGTAGAATTGGGACCGGGCCTGATCGAATCGATTTTCGACGGCATCCAGCGGCCGCTGGATAAGATCAGGGCGCTGGCCGGCGAGCGCATCACGCGCGGTACCGACGTGCCTGCGCTGGACCGGGAGCGCCAGTGGGCGTTTGAGCCGAAGGTTCTTGTCGGCGAGAGCGTATCCGCCGGGGATGTTCTTGGCATCGTTGCGGAAACCGCCGTGGTGGAGCACCGGGTGATGGTGCCCAACGGCGTATCCGGCGAAGTGGTTTCCATATACAATGGCGGCGCGAAGGTGACGGATACCGTGTGTGTTTTGCGCAAGCAGGATGGTACTGAAGTATCCCTGACCATGATGCAGCGCTGGCCGGTGCGTAAAGGCCGCCCCTATCAAGAGAAGCTCGCTCCTACGGCGCCGATGGTGACCGGGCAGCGCGTAATCGACACCTTCTTTCCCGTTGCAAGCGGCGGCGTGGCGGCAGTGCCCGGCCCGTTCGGCTCCGGCAAGACGGTGGTGCAGCATCAGCTGGCCAAATGGGCGGATGCGGACATCATCGTATACGTTGGCTGCGGCGAACGCGGCAACGAAATGACAGACGTGCTCATGGAGTTCCCGGAGCTTTTTGATCCGCGTACGGGCGAATCGCTGATGAAGCGGACCGTGCTGATCGCAAATACCTCCGACATGCCTGTCGCGGCGCGCGAGGCTTCCATCTATACAGGCATCACGATTGCGGAATATTTCCGCGACATGGGCTACAAGGTGGCCATCATGGCCGACTCCACTTCCCGCTGGGCGGAAGCGCTGCGCGAGATGTCGGGCCGCCTGGAGGAGATGCCGGGCGAGGAAGGCTATCCGGCTTACCTGGGATCCCGTATCGCGGAATTCTATGAGCGCGCCGGGTTGGTCAGGTGCTTGAGCCGCGACGGCCGCTGTGGCAGCATTACGGCCATCGGGGCCGTATCCCCGCCGGGCGGCGATATCTCCGAGCCGGTCTCCCAGGCGACGCTGCGCATTGTCAAGGTGTTCTGGGGCCTTTCGGCACAGCTGGCCTACAAGCGCCACTTCCCGGCCATCGACTGGCTGCTGTCCTATTCGCTGTACATTGACCGCCTGGGCACCTGGTTCTCCGATAATGTAGCCCCCGACTGGCTGGAGCTGCGCGGCGCCGCGATGCGCGTGCTGCAGGAAGAGGCCGAGCTGGATGAGATCGTGCGCCTGGTGGGCATCGACGCCCTCTCGTGGAAGGACCGGCTGACGCTGGAAGTGGCCCGCTCCATACGCGAGGACTACCTGCATCAAAACGCCTTTGACGACGTGGATACCTACACATCGCTGAACAAGCAATACCGCCTGCTGCATTTGATCCTGCTGTTCCTGACCCAGGGACGCCAGGCACTGGACGCCGGGGCGGAGCTTTCCAAAATCATTGGTCTTTCTGTCCGCGAAAAGATCGGCCGCGCGAAATATATCCCGGAGGGCGAAATGAACCGGTTTGATGAGATCGAAAGTGAACTGCTCACCCGGATGGCCGCGCTTTCTGAGGAAGGGGGACGATAAACGATGTTCAGGGAATATCGGACAATCAAGGAAGTCGTAGGCCCTCTGATGCTGGTGGAAGGCGTTGACGGCGTAGCGTTCAACGAGTTGGTGGAAATTGAACAGTCCAGCGGTGAAATCCGCAGCGGCAGGGTGCTTGAGGTAAACGGCGACAAGGCGCTGGTGCAGCTGTTTGAAAGCTCCAACGGCCTTCGGATTCAGGACGCCAAGGCGCGGTTCCTGGGCCGCAGCATTGAGCTGGCTGTTTCGGAAGATATTCTGGGCCGCGTGTTTGACGGTCTGGGCCGGCCCAAGGACGGCGGTCCGGAGCTGATTGCCGAAAAGCGCATGGATATCAACGGCGAACCCCTGAATCCGGCTGCCCGCGACTATCCCTCCGAGTTTATCCAAACGGGCATATCCGCCATTGACGGTCTGAATACGCTGGTGCGCGGCCAAAAGCTGCCCGTGTTTTCGGGCTCCGGTTTGCCCCACGCGCAATTGGCGACCCAGATTGCCAGGCAGGCCCGCGTGCTGGGCACGGATACGCCCTTTGCCGTGGTGTTTGCCGCGGTGGGCATCACCTTTGAGGAAGCGGATTACTTTATCAGCGACTTTCGCAAGACGGGCGCTATCGAGCGCGCCGTGCTGTTCATGAACCTGGCCAACGATCCGGCCATTGAGCGTATCGCAACGCCCCGTATGGCACTTACCGCCGCGGAATATTTGGCTTATGAAAAAGGCATGCACGTGCTGGTCATCCTCACCGACATTACCAATTACGCGGACGCGTTGCGTGAGGTTTCCGCGGCCCGCAAGGAAGTGCCCGGCCGCCGCGGCTATCCAGGCTATTTGTATACGGACCTTGCGTCCATGTACGAGCGTGCCGGCCGTGTGATCGGCAAGCAGGGCTCCATTACCCAAATTCCGATATTGACAATGCCGGAGGATGACAAGACCCACCCGATCCCCGACCTGACGGGCTACATCACCGAAGGCCAGATCATACTGAGCCGCGATTTGTACCGCAAGGGCGTTGAGCCCCCCATCGACGTGCTGCCTTCGCTTTCCCGCTTGAAGGACAAGGGCATCGGCAAGGATAAGACGCGTGAAGACCATGCGTCCACCATGAACCAGCTCTTTGCTGCCTATTCCCGGGGCAAGGACGCCAAGGAACTGGCTGTCATTCTGGGCGACGCGGCACTGACCGACGTGGACAAGAAGTATGCTGCCTTTGCCGACGCCTTCGAACGCGAATATGTTGCACAGGGGTATGAGCAGAACCGCAGCGTAGAGGATACCTTGAACCTGGGGTGGAGGCTTTTGTCCATTCTGCCGCGCAATGAGCTCAAGCGTATTCGCGACGACATGATCAATCGTTACCTGCCCGAGCTTAAGGAGGAAGGCTGATGCCTCAAACGCAGGTGAACCCTACGCGCATGGAGCTGACAAGGCTCAAGCGGCGCCTTGTAACAGCCAGGCGCGGGCATAAGCTGCTCAAAGACAAGCGGGATGAAATGGTCAGGCGCTTTATTGCGCTCGTTCGCGATAACCGCCGGCTTCGCATTCAAATGGAGGAAGAGCTGACATTTGCCATGCGGGAGTTTGCGCTGGCGCGCGCTGTGATGGAGCCGGAAGCTTTGGAAGAAGCGGTGCTCTATCCCGCGCGCCGGGCGGAGCTGGTCCTTGAATATGGCAACATCATGTCCGTCAAGGTTCCCAGCATTGCCATGAATGAGCAAAGCGTGAGCGAAACCATTCTTCCCTATGGTCTGTTGTCCACCTCCGCTCAGTTGGACGGCGCCATTGCAACAATGGCAAAAACGCTGCCTGTCATGATACAGCTTGCGCAGATTGAAAAAACTTGCAATCTGCTGGCCATTGAAATCGAAAAGACCAGGCGCCGTGTAAACGCGCTGGAATATGTGATGATCCCCGACCTTGAACAGAATATCCGCAGCATTGCGATGAAGCTGGAAGAGAACGAGCGCGGAGCCCGCACCCGTTTGATGAAGGTGAAGGAAATGCTGGCGGGCAGGGGATAGGCCTGGTCGGCATACAATGGACATGGGATGAAACGTGGATTGCGGTATGCAGCCCGTTTTGCGACGGGCTGCATAGATGCTTTTTGTCTGTTACAAAAAAAGAAGTCTGAAATCCAGAAATTCATGTTGACAAGCAATATGTACTGTGCTAAACTGACACTCCTGCCTAAAAGTCGTATATGACAACGGCAAGCCAGTTCATATACACGGTAAGGCGGTACGGGCCAGAGGGCGAATAAGCCGCAAGGCAGAAACGCATCTGGCGTAAGGCTACAGCAGAATCAGCATCCGCCTTTATGATGGAATCGATCAAGATTCGAAATAGTCTTGATATAGGATAACAGAAAAAGGAAGCGCAAAAAGTGAAATTTGATGTTGACAAGCTGTGTGTACTGTGCTAGAATGACATTCCGCCGCTTAAAACGGCCTTGAACCTTGAAAACGATACAGAGTCGGAAGACTCAAGGAAGAAGCGAAAAACGACAGTTGATTCTAGGAATGAGTTTTCACCTTGTCGAGGGAAACCGAGATAAGGAGAGAAGATAGGATTGAACTCAAGAGTTTGATCCTGGCTCAGGACGAACGCTGGCGGCGTGCCTAACACATGCAAGTCGAGCGGGGAGAGCCCTTCGGGGTTCTTCCAGCGGCGGACGGGTGAGTAACGCGTGAGCAACCTTTCCTTCACAGGGGGATAACGCAGCGAAAGCTGTGCTAATACCGCATGAGACCACGGGACTACATGGTTTTGAGGTCAAAGGAGCAATCCGGTGAGGGGTGGGCTCGCGTCTGATTAGCTAGTTGGCGGGGTAACAGCCCACCAAGGCGACGATCAGTAGCCGACCTGAGAGGGTGATCGGCCACACTGGGACTGAG
>JAFADG010000008.1 GCA_023425025.1 Bacillota bacterium | reverse complement strand
CCAGAGATTTGCCCCCCCTCCCCCCTTTGCCCTGATCATTCCTGAGCAGGCGAGTTTTTAGCCTTTTGCGGATTTCCAAAAGGCTAAAAAGTATGGTGTCTTTCCTGGTGAGAGGAACATCCCCTTTCGGCATCTATGGGTATGTCGGGTGTTGTTGACTGACCACTCGTCCTTTCCTGTCCGACAGTTAAATGCAATGAACTGCACTACAGGAGACTTTCCAGACTTTTTAGCCTTTTTAGCCTATAGGCAAGGAAAATAATCGTTATGCAATCCTTCAATCATCTTCAAACCAATAGCAGCAGAAGGTAATGGCGGGGAGTTCCAGGGTACTGCTGTACTTAAAAAGTATGAGAAGGTAAGTTGTTTAAAAGTTGTAACTATTGGAAAAGTCCGAAAAGGCTAATATCTCATGCGCACACCCAGCTAAAAAGGCTAAAAAGGCTAGAAAGTCCATCCTGTCCAAGAGGGGACAGCTGTCGATTTTGAAAAACCAAGTAAAATCAAGGGGTTTCGGGTTTGGAAGATGTCTGCCGTTCAACCAATGTCCGTTTGGAGAAAAGGCTATAAAGTGCCTAGAAAGTCCCCCGATAAGGCTAAAAAGCCGTTAGCTGAAAACACGCTCCCATCCTTTGCAGGATAAGACCGCCATCGCAGACAAGAGCAGTTCTATAAATAGTGTACGGGAACAGCAAAATCCATCGGCGACATGGGAAGCAACTGATCGACCATGCACACCACGCCGCCGGCTCCTCGCTTCATGCCCGGAATGCGGTCCAGAACCGAAAATGCGGCAATGTCGCGTTTGGAAGGATCGGCATGTTTTTTGATCTCTATGGGGTATAGCTTATCCCCTTGCCTTACGATCAGGTCGATTTCTGCCTGGTCCTTGTCACGGTAGAAATAGACAGGCGCCTCCTGCCCGGCATTCAGGAAGCTTTTGATGATCTCCATGACCACGTAATTCTCAAAAAACGCGCCTGCCATCGCGCCGCTTTCCAGCACATCGGCGCTTGTCCATTTGGTCAGGTAAGCGGCCAAGCCTGTGTCGGTGAAATAGACCTTCGGCGTCTTGACCGCCCGTTTCAATATGTTGGAGTGCCAAGGCTGGAGCAAGTAAACGATGTTGGATGCGCAAAGGATGGAGAGCCAGCGGTCGATGGTGGGCTGGCTGACGCCCACATCATTAGCAATGGCCGCCTTGTTGGTAAGATTCCCGATCTGGGCCGCCAGTGCGGTCATAAAGCGCAGGAATTTCAATTCGTCACCCACCTGGGCAAGCTCTCGGACATCCCGCTCCAGATAGGTCTTGGTATACGACGCATAAAACAGCTGCCAGTCCATGGCGGATGCGTTCATCTCCGGCATGCTGCCGCGCCAGATGGTTTCCCACACTTTTGCATAGGCCATAGGCTTTACGGCCGTGCGCCGGGCAAGCAGAAAATCCTCCGTAGGGACAAAGGGCGTGATGGTTTCATCCCCCTGCAATTCACGGGTGGAAAGCCCCAGCATGCTCAGGATGCTCACGCGCCCTGCCAGGGATTCGCTGACGTTACGCATCAGGCTGAATTGCTGGGAGCCGGTCATCAAAAACATACCCTTGTCATGCGTATTATCCACCTGCATTTTGACATAGGGAAAAAGATTTGGCGCATACTGCACCTCATCCACCAGAACCGGCGGCGGATTGATCCTAAAAAAGGTGCCGCTCTGCTCCACAGCCGCCTGCAGCACCTGTGGGTCGTCCAGCGTGATATAAGGGAGGGCAGGGAAGACATGGCGTAATAGCGTTGTTTTGCCCACCTGCCTCGCTCCGGTGAGCAGCACCGCGGAGAACTGCGAAGCGGCCTTTTGCACGGTAGCCTCTATATGCCTTTTGATATACATGGCAATACCTCCGGCTAAATTAATACATGATATTATTATAGCCGGAAATGGATGCATTTACAACCATCTCCGGCTACTTTAATATTGAAAGTTAATTTGGTGGGAACTCTCACACGAGCCGCTCTGTGCGGCGCACCGCTTCTGACAGATAGCGAATATGGTAACCGAATGTCCGATATCCGGCCTTTATAGATTCAAGGTAGGCATGCCGAGGCGGCTCAGTATGGCCATAGTTCATAATGTAAATCATCGCGTCAGCCTTTGTCCCTGTAGCCTGCAGCATGGCATTGTTGGGCAACCATTCAATGTCTTCCACCGATAGGGTTTCCTTTCGATACAGCGAAGGAAATCCCTCATAAATATCCAGCGCCTTCTCGCATTTTTCGGTGATTGCCCATAGCAGGATCGGTACCCGGCGGCTCCGCCTGGGCTCCACCGTAGCCACACCGCCGCGCCCCAGCCCACGGAAAAGCAGGTGGTAGTTCATGAGCCAGCCCTTTCCGATAGGCACGGCAGCGGGGCAGCGGACGGACATTTGATCCAGGTTGATGTTGGAACCATAAGCAGCATAGATTTTCATATATATCTCCTTCTGCCCGTATTGCCGATAGCACAGCACATTATTCTGCGGTTAGCTGGCATGCCGCCAGGCGCTGTTCCCCTCCAGCCGCTTCATCAGGTGGAGCCGGGCCGTCTTGAACTCGTCCCCGATGAGGCCCAGCCGGAGCAGCCAGCAGCGGAAGGTGTACTTCTCGTTGTCCGTGACCACCGGCTTATAGGTGGCGGAGCGCTGGGTGAGGGCCTGATGGCTGACGGCCAGGCAGAACTGAATGTAGGCCTTGATTTCCCCGGCGTGGGTGGTGCCGTTGAAGCAGCGGAATTCCACCGTTCCCTTGGAAAACACTGCGTGGAAGTTCAGCATGCGGTAGCGGGTATTGGAGTAATGGATGTGGCTCTCGTCGGTGCCGTTGTACCAGATGCCCTGAAGCTGGATTCGGGTGGAGGGCTTGGCGGCATTCAGGCGCTTCATGAATTCCCCGTCGGCCTTCTTGCAGTAGTTCATGCGGGCGGATTCGATGCCCAGCGCATGCACCAGCATTTCCTCCCGGCTGGCGAAGATGTTCGCCAGGTTCCGCAAGCTCTGCGCGGTGTGCGGCGCGGCGTCAATATGGACGTGGATACCGCAGGAGTTATTGACGCGGGCACCGGCTTTGCGCAGCAGCCGCACGATTTCTTGGACGGTCTCGATATCCGCATACTGGCAGATGGGAGAAACGATCTCGCAGGAGTAGGCACGATCCTGGGTAGCATTGCCATCCTTGGTTTCCTTGCGGATGGAAGCGTCGCTCATGGCCTTCCACTTACGGCCCTGCTGATCAAAAGCGCAATAGGTGTCATAAGAACCGCCCTCGTTGCTGACGCCGCGATTTCCGAAATAATTAGACATAACGGTGGCGGCTTCCTTACGGGTGATTCCGGTCAGTTCGATTTCGATACCGAAGTTTTGGTTCTTCATGGTAGCGCCCCCCTGCTTTTGATGTGTGTATCTTAGCGTAGGTGGGGGCGTATAGCCACGTTATAAGCGGGTTGTTTCAGCGTTGTTTCCCTTATGTATGTGTGTCTTGTTCGTCACAATTTGACGACGGAAAATAGGGTGCTACTCAAAAACCATATAGGATTTCTTCTTTCTTTTCATGCTTGGAGTAACAAACACTTCATGGCCGTTTTTTAAGCCTTCCCGTTTGCCATACTGCCTGATAAGCTCTTCAAGAACTTCGGGGCAGTTCCTGAAGCGTTTCTGCGTACTTGGCTGATTGAGCATCATGGCCGCAAATGTTTGGAAGTCCGGATGATCATCGGAGAAGTCATTTTTATAATAGCTGTGTGAAAACCTTGATCGGGCAATCAGGTGGAAAGCATAGTATTGGGCAAACGGGCGCTTGTCGTTATGCAAAACAGACTGTCCATCATTGAACATTTTCACCTGTTCATCCTTTTTGTAATGAAGGTATCCCGGTTTTGCAGTGGCATAGGCATAAAGGACGCAATACTTTTCATGTTCCTTTGTTTCCATGGTGTCGGTTTCGCAATAGATGAACTCACAAATAGAGCAGATTGTCATAAGTAGGATTCTCCTTTCGTAATTGGCAAGTTTCCAAAAAATTCAACAAGACATGATCGCAGGTGGATTCATTCACAAGTAAACAGCATGCTTTCCAGCAAAGCCTCCTCTACTAGCTTTCGAGGCTCTCGAGCAATCGGCAAATTGCTTGATTTCTCCCGGTTCAATTCCAGAAGCCGCCCTGTGACAAAGCTGCCGATGTCCCTTCCAGACAAGCCAGGCTGATAGAACGGAAGAGGCTCCTTCGGGCGCCAGAAAGCTTCAATCGTGTTTGTTTCGGTATGATAGATGATATCACCCGTAAATGTTATCTTGCCTGCATGCGCGTCCCATAGAAGGGCCAGGAAGGCACACAGGTCCCCGGAACGGAAAAACTGTGCCTCGGACGCCACCACCTGGGCGCCTGCCTCCAGATCCACGAGGAAAGCAATGACGCTTTCCCGGTCCCTGCGGATATCCTCCAGCAGCGCCCCGGCTTCCCCGGGTGCGTTCAGCCCACCCGGCAGGACGGCGGATATATGCCCGTCCTTTTTGAGCGCGATTTGGTATCCCCACTGTTTGAGCTTTTCAACGGCTTGTACTCCTGTCATAGTTCGACCTCCTCCGTCTGCGCTTTTGCTGGGACCCTCGCCTTGCATAAGTTGGGGTGTACCCTCCAAATGGCTTCTGGCGGACGTCCCTGGCCATTGGATGGAGGAGGATCGCCCAGGCGCAGGTAGCCAGCGTCTTGAAGCTCAAACAGCGCGTTGTCCACTGATCTCCCCTGCTTAAATGCCTGGCGTTTGCGCAGCTTCTGCCGCACGATGGCCGGGGAGAAAGAGGTTACATTCATCTTGCGTATATACTCCAGCGCTTCACAGGCTTCACTGGATAAGCCGGTATCGCAGCCCGTGACAGCCTTGGAATGGGCGATGAAGTACCGGGCGATCTCCACTGCCCATCGCATATGAAGGGCGGATATGGTGTTTTCCCTGACTGGGTCGGCCAGCATCTTCAATATCCCCGCGATGCGGACAGTGTTTCCGCAGAGCTTGCCCTCCCAGCCGCCCGCAATACCCTGTAGATCGCCTGTTAGGCGGTGTTCGACTTCCTCCGCCCATTGGTAATAGACCTCCCTGGCTTCAGGCGACAGCCGGATAAAGAACGGTTCCTTTTCCTCTTGACAGACAGCAAGTTCCCGCATGAGGTATGCGTATGCTTCCTTGATACTGAAGGGAATGGAGGGCACGTTCCGTATCTCCCGCCTGCCCAGCATTGATGCAGGCTGCGCGTACAGAAACCTTGCGCACAAGCCCCTTCCCAGCAGCATTTCGTTGGATAAAAAGCCGGTCAGGGCTGTCGGCTGTACCGCCAGGGTGATGGCGAGAGAGGCATGCTTGATGCGTATGGGTTCGCGTCCAATCCGCGCCACAGAAATCGGCTCGCCAGAATACCCTTGCAAAAGCACATCCAGGTTCACCTGTTCGCTGTAGGCACCGGCCAATACGCTGAAAATCGCCGCTTCCCCGGAAACCATGGCAATGCGCCCGTCATTCCAGGCCATGGCCCGGGTGATCGCTTCGGTGGTGGCGTCCGTCAGGTACAATTCCATGGGGTGCAGCACCTCCAGTTCATTTTTCTTCGCCACAAGCTCACGGATAAGTTGCTCATCTCCTTTGGCCGTTGCCTTGTCCAGTTGTTTTTCCAGTGACTTCATATTTTGTACACTAACGTCAACATCGTTCTGTCTTTGGGCATTGATGTTCAGGACCCAGTCGCTTAATGGACGCAGCATGGCGAATAATGCTGCGCTTTTTCGTTCGCTGGGTTGTGCGGATACGGCGACGTACAGTTGAATGGGCTCCAGATAATCTTCCTTCACCTCGACGAAAGCGCGGCCAAGAAGGGCAATCGACGTCATCCCCAGCAGGAAGCAGCATGGCATATCCAGTGGCACCTGCAGCGACTCCGCGACGGCCAGCGCCATTTTCCTGGCAGTGTCAGGAAGGCAGTTCACAGGGAAGGCCGGGGGTACGTTCACTTCCGGCAAGGGGGGCCACGCTTCGTCGGGGTTCAGTTCAATGGGTTTCGCCTCCGTAAGGCGCTTACCGATCAGCTGTATAAAATCCTCTGGATGCCGCAGGTGCAGGTCGCTGGGGTCTTTGCAGTTTGGGTCGATGTCCGTGCAGGAGAACATGAAAGCTTTGCCCTTGTGTCCGCCCTCCAGCAAACGCTGGAGGGTCTTCTCTAAAAAGGTCTTCCCGGATTGGTCCGGCTCTATGTGCAGGTACACATCCCTGTCTTTCAGGTACTCCTTGCACCAGGCTGCCTGGAAATTAGATGCCCCCGGGATGCCCAGCGCCGGTAGATCGTGCAGCCATAAGGCCTGCGCGTCGCTCTCCCCCTCCACCAGGATCAGCTTCTCCGCCTCCTGCACCCGCTTGAGCCATACGCCGTAGGGCAGGACTTTTGCCCCGGCCTGCCAGGAAAAGCGCGGATCATTGCCGGGATGATGACGGACCCGTGTGGCGGAAGGCTCCCTCTCTGGGCCATAATAGGGGATCAGGACGCCCCCACGCCTGTTGTCGGAAAGCCCAAGCGACTTCAAAAAATCCATGGGGAGCGCCTTTTCAGCCGCATAGACTTCCAAGGTGTATCTGTCGGGCGCTGTATGGACCATGGGCGTATCGGCAAGCCCGGCACGCTTAAGCAATTGCTGATATGCCTCCTTTTGTGTGATTCCCTTCATCATACTCAAGAGCGTTGTGCCATTTCCGGATGCCCCGCAGGCTTCACATTTGTAGCATCCGTTCTTTGTGTTGAACCAGAAGGAAGGATGCTTCTCCTGCCCACCCTTATGGAAGGGGCACTTGGTGATCTTCTTGTTGATTCCGGAGCTTCGGAACGCGCCGGGGATGATTTCATTATAAAAGCTTGTCCAATCGATTTTGTCATCCAGGTATTGAAGGTCCACGTCTTCACCTCCCCTCTTTTCATTTGCCTTGCATCAATCCCTGGATACGTCCGGCGCATTGGTGGCCTCGGATTCCCTGCGCAGCCAGTTCTCCAGTTCCTTGATGGGAATAAGGATCCGGGTGCCGATATGCAGAGCAGGGAATCCTTCCCGGCGGGTGAGAGCATAGGCTTGATTCCGGCCAATGCACAGGTGTTTTGCTAGTTCGCTGACGGACAGGGTCACTTTCTCCACTTTTTGTTCCTCCTCCAATATTTCTTTTGACTGGGGATTGCTTTGCTTCCCCTTCAGTGCTATACTATCACATATGTTAAGTGTTTATAATATAAAAACACTTAAACTTTTTCCAAGAGGAAAATGCATCGCGAGGTGCGGGAAAGGAGCGGTGGGATGACAGTCAGTGAATACATTGAGCGTAAAAAAGGGAACCAATTTCAATGCCCTATTTGGCAGTTTGAAGCGTACTGCCTTTGCGAGGGGGAGCATGGAGAAAAGTACATCATCGGTTGTGCGGCAGGAAAGCCGGTCCGGCGGTTGACGAAGGTAACGGAGGAGGAAAAGTCACAAAACTTTTTTGATGACCTCCAGGGCGAACAAACCAAGGGGCGTCAACGGATGTGGATAGAAAGCCAAAGTCACCGGGGGAACTACGGCGACGGGGTACTGGAAGAAAAAATGTATGACGATTACGGCATGCTGATCGAAGGGATCCGCTTGGGGGAAAAGCTGTTCCAACGAGATCAGGTCATCGCCCTCCTGGACATGGGAAGCTATGAGCAGGAATATCCCGGGCTGGTGAAAGACGCCCAGAGCATGATCGCCTGGTGCAAGAAGCACGGCCTCCCCATGGAGTCAAGGGAAGCCTGGGAAAACTACCACCGCATCGGCGTCCGGTTGGGGGACTTCCGCCGGTTCCTGGCGGAGTTGTACCTATCCTACTTGCACTTCCTGAAAATTTACAGGGAAGACTTGGCCGGCAAGGTTCTTTTGAAAAACATGAGCCAGGAAAGCTGCAAAGCAAAGCTGCATGATTCCCTTCTGAAAAGGGAGATCGTGCTGGACACGGATTTCAGCCATGTACGGCCCAGGTTATTTTTCCGGTGCGAGAGCCTAGCAGATGTGATCTTTGCCCAGCTAAGGTTTCAATGCATGGATGACTTGAGCGGCGACATTTTAAGCATCTGCGAGCTGTGCGGTCAGCCTTACATGAAGCACAGGACCAACCACCGCCAATGCGAGGACTGCCAAGCCCACGCGCCTCACCGGTCCATGGCAAAGAAAAGGGAGGAAAAGCGCAATGCCAAAAAAGCGGGGCAACAATGAAGGCTCCATCCGCCAAAGAAATGATGGAACCTGGGAAGGCCGTTATGTGTCTGGATACGGGGCCGATGGAAAGACTCAGCGACGCAGCGTGTTTGCCAATACCCAGGAAGAACTGCAAAAAAAGCTGCGGAAGGCATTGACGCAGCTTGACAGAGGCGAATATGTAGAGCCGTCCAAGATGACGGTAGGCCAGTGGCTGGATACATGGTTCACTGTGTACGGCAGGCCCAGGTGGCGCGACTCCACTGCCGCGATCCATCACGACAACATCCGCCTGCACCTTCGTCCGGCTATGGGAAGGCATCTGCTTCAAAAACTCCGCCCGGATCATGTGCAGGCCTTTGTCAACAGACAAGCCAAGCAGGATTATACGCCTGCCAGCATCCGCAAACAGATTGAGCCGCTGAAGCAGGCACTGAAGCAGGCTGTGAAGAATCAGTTGATTATGAGAAGTCCTGCCGAGGCGGTCAGCCTGCCTTCCCCCAATCAAAAGGAAATCGAGGTGCTCACGATTGATGAGCAGAAGCTGCTGGCGCCTCATATTCCGGACACTGTCTATGGCAGAGCGATCAGGTTCATCCTGGGCACCGGGCTTCGCGCATCTGAATTGTGCGGCCTGCGCTGGCAGGATATCAATGGCGACATTTTCACCATCCGCCAGGGAGTTCAGTTTGTGAGGAATATTGAGGCGAAGGAAGGCGACAGCAAGCATAAGTTGTCTATCGCTCCTCCCAAGACGAAAGCGGGGCGCAGGACGATCCCGATTACACCGGCCATGCGCGCTGTTCTGGAAACCCAAAGACGGGCGCAGAAGGAGGATCGCATGCGGGCGGGCAGTGCCTGGCAGGGGGCTACGGCCGGACAGGGGGAGAGCTACATTTTCGCAACAGAAGTAGGTACGCCCATGGACCGGACAAACCTGGGCCGTGCCCTTCGGGCTTGTTTGAGTGAAGCAGGATTGAAAAATCGTGGCATTCATGCCCTGAGGCATACCTTTGCCACGAATTGCGTGAGGG
Organism: Bacillota bacterium; assembly: GCA_023425025.1. Taxonomy (GTDB): domain Bacteria; phylum Bacillota; class Clostridia; order Christensenellales; family Aristaeellaceae; genus JAEWAH01. The sequence goes on along the minus strand of JAFADG010000008.1, from coordinate 165,436 downwards.
CGGGTATTGACCTGCGCACGCTATCGGAGATGCTGGGCCACACAAAAGTGGCCTTTACCATGCAGCTTTATGTCCATTCCGACCTGGATGCCAAACGCCGGGCACTGGCCGCGATGGAGGGGTTGTTTTGAATGAGCCTGCATCGAATCCTTGACACAAGGATTGAAAAGCAAGTATTCATACGCTTTTGATATACACTCAAAATATGAGTTTTGGCAGAATTATTTCAGCATCAAGGAGGGGTGAAAAGCGTGGTCCAGATTAGGCCGCTATCGGATCTGTGTAATAAATTTGAGGAGATTTCCAAAACGATTCACGAAACCGGGGAACCGGTCGTTCTGACAAAAGATGGATATGGCGATATGGTGGTTATGAGTTATAAGGCATACGAACGCCATCAGTTTGAAAGCGAGGTCTATCTCAATATAAAAGAAGCCGAGATGCAGGCACAGACCACAAATCTGCGGTATTCACATAAGGAAACAATGGATGAACTAAGACAAAAATTGCGAGCCAATGAGGAGCCGGACAATGCATGAGATCGTCTCTTTGCTGCTTGCCCGGCAGGACCTGACGGAGATCGCATCCAATATAGCCGATCAACTGTAAACCCCGCAAGCCGCTGTTGATTCTTGGGACGCGCTGGATAAATCCATCCGTTATCTGGAAACATTTCCGTATTCGCATCGGATTTACCGCCCGATCCGGCAACTGCATGGTGAATACCATGCTTTCACTGTCAAGAACTATCTTGTGTTCTATGTGGTTTGGGAAGAGGAAAAAAAGGTGGAAATACAGCGGGTTATATACAGGAAAATGGATATTACAAGACTCTTATAGTGTCTAAAGTCTGTTGATGCAATCCCGCATGGGGTGGCTCTTTTGCATAGTGAACAAGCTATTAAACAATCAAAATGAGGACAATGCAAAAAGAATTATGGTATAATATGGAGGCATAATATTTATCCATAATTGTCAAAAGTGAGGGGAATTCATGCCGTTTATCATAGTTCGGGACGACTTGACAAAGATGCATGTAGACGCTGTCGTAAACACCACCAACGTTAAACTCCAGCAAGGCAATGGCGGAGTAAGCGGAGCGATTTTTGAAGCCGCAGGCGCAGGAGCCCTTCGTGAAGCCTGCAGAAAGATTGGCGGCTGTGCCTTTGGAAATGCAGTTATTACTTCTGGCTTCAATCTGCCTGCTGCACATATCATCCATACTCCAAGCATGGTTTGGACAGACGGCTTTCACAGCGAAGAAGCTGTTCTTCGTTCCTGCTATCACGCCTGTCTTCGCCTGGCCGCGAGCGAAGGCTATGAGAGCGTCGCCTTTCCGCTGATTGGCTCAGGTGCGCACGGATACCCCAAGCAGCTGGCGCTCACCGTAGCAACGCAGGAAGTCAACAACTTTCTGCTTGCCTATGACGGTGATATGACGGTTTACCTCGCCGTATTTGGTCATAGGGCTTTTACCTTGTCAAAAAAGCTGGTAGATGAGGTACACGAGTATATTGACGATCATTACGTGGATGTCAGGCCGGACCGAAGGCGCCAGTTGACTGATGCTGATTACATGATGTCCATGATGGTCACGGAGGAAAAGGTCAACGATTTTTGCATGGCCGTACCGCCGGTACCTGAAATTGTAGTAGAGCCGTCGTTTGCACAAGCCATGATGAAATATATTGACAGCCATCACATGACTGATCCCGAAGTTTACAATCGTGCCAACATTACCAAGCAGAATTATTATAAAATCAAGACGGAAAAATGTCACCCCAAGAAGTCAACGGCGTTGGCGCTATGCGTTGCCATGAAGCTCACCCTGCAGGAAACAATTCATTTTTTGCAGTTGGCAGGCTATGCGCTTTCTCCCTCAAGCCGCCCGGACCTGATTGTGCAATACTTCATTTCAAGAGGTATTTACGATCTATTTGAAATCAACAGCGTTCTGTTCGATCATAACTTTGAGAAATATCAACTCGGCAGCCCAGAAAAGTAAACTGCCAGATTACCAAGCCTTGTACGTATCATGGTATCCTTCTTTTGCAAGAGCGAAAGGAGGATTTCTTATGAAAAGGGATTTGACTGAATTGGTTTTCATACTTGACCGCAGCGGCTCCATGGCTGGGCTTGAACATGACACCATTGGCGGGTACAATGCTCTTCTTGCGAAACAAAGGGCAGGGGCCGGTGACGCCCTGATCACGACAGTGCTTTTTGATGACAGGATTGAACTGCTTCATGACAGGAGCGGCATCAAGGGGGTACAGCTGATAACAGAAAAGGATTACTTCGTACGCGGGTCCACGGCACTGCTAGACGCCATCGGTATCAGTATCGACAAGATCGTGAATGCGCACAGACATACTGCAGAAGAAGAGCGGCCCGGCAAGACGATGTTTGTGATCACAACAGATGGTTTGGAAAATGCCAGCCGGAGGTTCAGCTATGAAAAGATAAGGCAAATGGTTTCCTATGAACAGGAGAAGTACGGCTGGGAATTCCTGTTTATCGGTGCGAATATGGACGCCATTGCTGCAGCCCAACGTTTCGGCATTCATGCAAATCGTGCGGCTACACGCCACAACGACGCTTTAGGCACGCAGGCACAGTACAATGCCATCAACAATGCTGTAAGCTCTCTTCGGATGAGTGATTACGTTCCGCAGGACTGGAGCGCAGTGATTGATCAGGATTACCAGGCTAGAAGCCAAAAGTAAGGAGGCACGAAGATGATACTCACAGATGCCATTGAATTCGCTGCAAAATGCCATGAAGGCCAGTTGCGGAAGGGGACCGATATTCCGTACATGGTTCATCCGATGGAAGCGTGTGCCATAGCCGCCACCATCACCAGCGACCAGGAGGTATTGGCAGCCGCAGTGCTGCACGATGTAGCCGAAGATTGCAGGGTGACCATTCAAGAATTGAAGGATCGCTTTGGAAATCGAGTCGCGGCGCTTGTTGCCGCAGAAAGCGAACTGAAAGAAGATGATGCGGAAGGATCGTGGATACGCCGCAAGCAGCACACCATCGACAAACTGCAGGGTGCGTGCGGCGATGAACTGATCGTGACCATGGCGGACAAGCTCAGCAATATCCGTGCAATCTGCCGGGATTACGAGAAATTGGGCGACGGCTTATGGGAGAGATTCAATCAGCAAGACATGAGGATGCAGGCATGGTACTATCAATCGATCCGGGACAAACTGGTTAGGCTTGGCGACTCTGCGGCATTCAGCGAATATTCGGTGCTTGTAGACCGCGTTTTCAGCACCTTAGAAACCGACTAAATAGAAGGGAGCATCTCATGGCAGACAAGAGATCAAGGGTTCCACTCGACCAGATCCACCTCTGCTTCTTTTCAGCGTATGATAAGGAGGATGGATCAGGCTTGAAATATGCGATCGACTATGAGGATGCCGATGATGCGCATTACCAGATGACAGAAAACGAGGCAAAAAAGCTTGAAAGGTACCTGAAATTAAATCGTGATGCGGTGGATTTGCCGGCTAGCCTTCAGGCATATATTGCTGAACATGGATTTTGGAAGTTGGAGGACCTGTTTGAACAGGCCGGAATCCACCCGCAGCTTTTCTACTTCTACGATATCGAGTAAGCGCTATGTCTAAGTTACGGTTGGGTTGCCATATGTACTTGCCCATTTCTTACTCAAGAGGAGGCGGCCATACAAATGAAGAGATATACTGATATCCACATGCACATCATGCCAGGCGTTGATGATGGTTCGGAGAATTTAGATATGTCCATGAAGATGCTTGCCATGGCAAGGGGCGAGGGCATACGGACGATATTCGCAACGCCGCATTACGATACAGGTAGCGATTATATAAACACCTTTGAATCAGTCGATCAACAATACAATATGCTGAGGGAAAAAGCAAACATTGAATTCCCTGATATACGCATTTATCGGGGCAATGAAATCTATTATGAGGACCGCTGCATAGCGAACTGGATAGAAAAAGCTCTGGCTTCAATGGATGGATTGTTTTGAATTATATCAGGATGAGATCATGGGCGTACTCACTATTTTACCAATAAATTGTCCGAGCATTTTCCTGGTTGGGGTAGTAGTTGGGGTAGTAACGAAAAAATATATACATTTCCATAACTACATGAAGGCAAACAAAAACCCGCAAACCCAGTAGAATCAAGGGCTTGCGGGTTTTCGGCTGTGGTGGGATTAAATGGGCTCGAACCATCGACCTCCACGATGTCAACGTGGCGCTCTGACCAACTGAGCTATAATCCCATACATTCGGCAGTTGCAAAAGGTATTTTATCATAGAGTTTGGATAAAAGCAAGCATGGATTTTGATTTTATTTGCGTTGGGGAATAAAAAAAAGCAGCTTGACCACTTGTCAGGAGAGGCTGTCGCGTGTTATAATTTTCTTTGTGACAAACGGGCGGTCCTCTGCTCGGAAAAAGATAATTGCCGGGCACGAACGTCTATGAGGGAAGGAGGACAAGAATCATGAGTGAAATTATTCGTTCCATTGAAAGGGCACAGCTCCGTACCGATCTGCCCCAATTCAACATCGGCGATACCATCCGCGTATGGGTTAAGGTTGTTGAAGGCAGCCGCGAACGTCTTCAGGCGTTTGAGGGAACCGTGATGGCCAAGCGCAACGGCAGCGTTCGAGAAACGTTCACCGTCCGCCGCGTATCCTATGGCATTGGCGTCGAGCGTACATTCCCCCTGCATTCCCCAAGGCTGGACCGTATTGAGGTGATCCGCCGCGGTAAGGTCCGCAGGGCCAAGCTGTACTACCTGCGCGGTCTGCAAGGGAAGGCTGCCAAGATCAAAGAGGCCAACCGCGTTTGATTTCAAACCATCCGGCCCGCTTTACGCGGGCCGTTTTTTGTTGTGTAAAAACGGCCCCCATGTGGACAGGAGGCCGTTTCGCATCAAAGGTTCCTGATGTAATTGGGGAAATGGGCCAGCACGATGCCGGGCTCCTCCAGCGTGGTATCCCAGCGCTTTACCCATTCCAGGGAATAAAAGCCTTCATAGCCGCTGTTACGCAGCAGATGCACGAACCTGCTCAGCGGCAGGTCACCCTGGCCGGCCATTTTGTACCGGATCCGCTCGCCTTCCCAAAGGCTGTCCTTTAAGTGAACATGCTTCAAAAAGGGCCGGATGTTTTCAAAGGTTTCTTCCGGGCTCTCGCCCATGAAACGGTACGGATGATGCACGTCCCACAAGATGCCGATGCTGGGGGAGGCGATGGCGCTCACCAGCCTGGCCAGCTTTTTGCTGTCGGCCCATACGCCGTGCGTTTCCAGCAGCAGCGTGATTCCTTTGGGGCCCGCGTATTTGCTGAGCTCCTGGGCGTGCTCGCGGATCAACGCCTCGTCAACGACGCCCATGGGCTGGGGCACCGGCGGCGCGGCAAACACGCGTACATACGGCGAAGACAGCCTTTGGGCCAGATCGACGTACGTTTTTACTTCCTGCTGGGTACGCGAAAAATTCTCTTGCTGGTACAGCAGGCATTCGCTATCCAGGCAAGGAATACATAAGGAGAGGGACTGAAGTTTTTCCACGGTCTTTGGTAATTGGTCCTGCCCAAATTCGGGCACGGAAGGCACGGAAATGTCCGCGCCGACCCCACGGATTTCAATGCCGTTGTATTGCAGGTCGTAGGCTGCCGCGGTGATCTCTCCAAAGCTCCAGCGGGGGCAGCTCAGGGTGGAAAAGCTGATTTTCATGTGCTGGTTTCCCCCAAAATTTTTTCGATTGCTGATGGTATGATACCATCTCATGAAAAAACGGTCAAGCATGGTTGTGTTGAGAAAAAAACATTGAAATTCAAGACATATCATGTATTTTGTGTTATAATGTTCCATAAGTGCAAATTTTCTTCCTTCTGCACCATCAGAAGAGCAATTGAAGCCCGGCATCCCCGCTGATTGTTTCAAGAGCGAGGGTAAGAAAGGGGGGGAGCGGATTTCGTGCGGCAAAGGCCGCCGGGTTTGCTTTTGTGGTACAGCAGGCAAGAAAGAGGAACAAAGTATGCGAATGATGATAACGATACAGCTGGAAAAGAATATTCTCCCCAGGGACTACCGGCCATGGATCAGCAGACTTTTTCGCGATGCCTTGCTAAGACAGGGCGGAGAAAGCATGGTGCAGCAGCACCTGGACACAAAAGCAGTGAAGCTGCTCAGCTTTTCCGTATATCTGCCAAAAAGCCGGTTTGGTCAGGAAATCATGCTGGAGAGCAACTACATCAAGGTGATTTTTTCGGCGTACGATGAAAATACTTTTGATGATTTTTTTCTTGCCTTGATGGGTATGCAGGGCCAGCAATCGGATATGGGTGCGAATCAGTTACGCGTTGCTTCCGCTATGCGGATTATCGAAAAGACGGTGCAGCAATCCCAAATTGGCATTCACATGCTCAGCCCGCTGGTGGTTCGCGCTCTTTCGCAGGCAAAGCCGGACAGCCGCGGTTGTCTGGGCGTGAAGGATACTGAGTTTGATGCATGCCTTCGGGCATCTGTTGCAGGTATGCTTCCCGCCGCTGGCCTAGACAATGACATTCTGGCCTCGCTTCGTGTTCAATGCGGCACGGAGGCGGGATATAAGGAAGCCCATGTACTGCATAAGGGGAACTTTTTCAGAAGCACCCTTGGTGACCTGCAGCTGTCAGGCGAGCCGGCGCTTTTGAACCTTTTGTACCATGCCGGTATGGGAGAAATGCGGGAGGATGGGTTTGGATTATTTGAACTGTTATCATGACTTGGTTCCATTTTGAGCCGCCGGCCTTGCCGGCGGCTTTTTGTATATATGAAAACCTCAGCCTGGGAGGATCATTTTGAATGAAATGGCAATTCCGATCCGTTCTTTTGGTGGAAGCAGGCCTTTTCCATAGTGGCGTGGCTGTGATATAATCAAGGGGTAAAAAGGGGGAGCGGCAGGAAGTGAACGGCTATCGAAGACGGGGCGTATCTTTCGGCACGGTGTTCATGCTGCTGCTGACGATTGTTGTGGCGGGCAGCTGCATTGTTGTGCTGCCAAGGCTGGCCGGCAATATGGATCAGCGCTTGGATGCGCAGCAGCTTGCGGACGCGATCACGGGCTCCCTGGATTTGCCTGCGCTGACGCTGTCGGAAATTCCTATTTTTCCCAAACCGGCGGCCGAGGTGAAAGCAGGCGAATCCGCTCAAGGCGGCGTGCCTTCGGCGATGGCAGCTTTGGGTCAGGCACAGGTCACCGGCACGCCGGAGCCCTCCGCGACACAGCCGCCGGCGAGGCGGGCTTTTACGCTTTCTGTCGCGGGCACGATTTCTTTTGATGGTGGCATACGCAAGTCCGGTTATCACAGCGAAAGCAAGACCTATGATTTCAGCGGCATACTTTCCGTGATCGGCCAGGAATTTGACGGGGATATCAGCCTGGCAACGTTAGAAAATACGCTGGTCGACAACGGAAAGCTCAACGAGGTCAATACGACAAAGGATGTGCTTGGTGATCTGGCCGTTTCCGGGCTGGACATGCTTTCCCTGGGCCATGAGCATATTCTGGATCTGGGCTTTGCCGGGCTTCAGGAAACGGCAGCCGCTGTGAGCATGGCGGGCTTTTCGGTCCTGGGTGTAAAAACCGACAGGCAGGATACGCAAAGCGCATTGGTGATGGATGTTCAGGGCGTACGCGTGGCGTTTTTGCATTATTCGGAGCTGATCAGCAACGCAGGCAAAAAAGCGGCCAAAACAGATGACTGCGCATTTGCGCTGCCGGCCTATCAGCCGGAAGCGGTGGCCGCGGATATTCAGGCGGCCAGAGCCCAGGGCGCCCAGGTGGTCATTGTTTTGATGCATTGGGGCACGGACGAGCAGACGAAGGTGACGTCCGCCATGAAGCAAAAGGCCCAGGCGATTGCCAACGCAGGCGCCGATATGATATTTGGCGCCCATGGCAAGGTGGCGCTGCCCATTGAGTATCTGACGGGCACCAGGGTAGACGGTACCAACCATCCCGCGCTGGTATGCTATTCCCTGGGCGGACTGCTGACCAGTTCCAGAAATACGCCCAATATTGCCGGCATGATTTTGAAGCTTCAAATCGGCTTTGACCAGACGGCCGGAATGGTCTCCTTTGACAAGGTCGAATTCGTTCCCACCTATATCTGGCGACTGAAGGAGAATGGGCAGTATGTCTATCAGGTGATCCCCAGCGACCGGCCCGCGCCGGAAACGATGGATGAAAATCAAAGGGGCGTCATGCAAAGAGCGCTGGAGCGCATCAACAAGCTGCTGGCAGAGTCGCCGGCGAAGCCGCGCGCCGGGGGCGGTAATTAAAATGCCAATACACAATAAGAGAACTGTGCCCCGCTCCTTTCATAAGGGCGGGGCACAGTGTTTTTCTGCTATTTGCAAGCTGTTTTTTCCAATGTCAGCGGAACTTTCTGGTGGTAGGTTTGGGCAGATGAGCGCCTTTTCTGGTATAGCGCTTGGTGACCCTGCCGAATATGCGAAGAGCCAGATATACGCCGGCGAAAGGCAGCAGCACCATAATGAGCAATTCGGCGGAAAACCGGGGGAAGGGATTGGGATCCTCGTACGTTTCCTGCGTGATTTGCTGTATGGTTTTGGGCGCATTCTCCCGCTGTTTAATGCTTCGGGAGGCGATCAGCGCGTATTCCACAGGATCACCGTTGCCTTCGCCGGGGAAATAGGTGAGCGTGCCCATCTGCTCGCCGGCCATAATGGGCGCGGCAAAATCCCTGATGTAGTCAATAATGACTTCCTGCTGCAGGTTCCTGGCTTTGGCCTCGATCTGTGCGCGGGTGGCGACGATGGAAGCGGTGGCGGCAGAATCCAGGGACACCAGATACAGCGGAAGGCGGCCAAGATCCGGATCATCCTTGGAGAAGCCGTTGGTTTCCAGCACGATCGGGTTCATGTCATACAGTTCGACGGGCGTTACGCTGATGTATTGTTTAAAGCCGTATTCCATCAGCTTTTTCGTATCCGTCCAGCGGCCGTTGCTGCTGGTATAAAAGACGACGGAGATCAATGTGACGCCGTCCTTGGTGGCCGAGCCCACGTAGCAGCGCCCGGCCCTGCTGTGAAAACCGGTCTTGATGCCGTTGGCGTAAGGGTAGAAATAATTGTTGTTTTCACTCTGCACCATCATGGGATTGTCCCGGAGCTTCACCGTTTTGGCGCCGTGCAGGTTGCTGGGCGGCAGCGAGTAGGAGGTGGCTGCCGCGATTTGCCGGAAGGTGCTGTCTTCCATGGCGGCTTTGGCAATGATGGCCATATCCCTGGCGGTAGTATAGTGGTTGTCGTCGTGAAGACCGTGCGGGTTTGTAAAGTGCGTAGAGGAGCAGCCAAGGAAAGAAGCCGTTTCGTTCATCAAATCGACAAATGCGGGGATGGAACCGGAGATAAATTCGGCGATGGCGTTGGCGCCTTCGTTGCCGGAACGGACCATGGTGGCAAATATAAGGTCTTCAAACAGGATTGTTTCTCCGGCTTCCAGCGGGATGGTGGTCGCATCCTCATCGCCTAAGTTGACGGCCTCGTCGCTGACGGTGACGGTCTCTTTCATCATGTCGTTGGCCTTGCCGATGGTAAGCCCCAGCATGGCCGTCATGATCTTGGTGGTGGAAGCGGGGTACATCTGCTGGTCCGCATTTTTTTCAAAGACCACTTCGCCGCTGTTGGCTTCTATCAATATGGCGGAAGTGGCAATCAGCTGGTCTGCTTCCAGGTTTTCCGGATGCTCCGGATCGTAAGGGTTGGCGTCAGAGGACAGCCTGGGTTCCACAAAGGCGTCTCCTCCATTTTCCGCCAGGGCAGGCAGCCCATACGCCGTCAGCAGAAGCAAAATGCATAGCCATGCCCAAAGACGGAACGCTATTCCGGTACGGCGCCGCATGTCATTCCTCCGCTTCCTGTTTTAAAGTCAATAATAATGTAGTATACACCGATTTTGATTTTTTGTACAGCAAGCCGCCAGGTGTCGGGCAGGCCGTGGGCATACTTTTTACAATAGCAGCATAGAATAGGTGGGGACATTTTGCGGTTTTGCCGCATGGATTCGGAAGGAGCTTCAGGAGCATGAACATCATTTTGTGGCTTGTATTCGGTGCGCTGGCCGGCTGGCTGGCCAGCATCATCATGGGTCAAAACGCCAGCATGGGCATTGGCGCCAATATACTCTTTGGTGTGCTGGGGGCCATCGTGGGCGGATTTGTGGCGTCCCTCCTGGGTATTGGGGGCATAACGGGCTTTAACCTTGGCAGCCTTTTGATTGCCGTGGCAGGCGCATGCCTGTGCCTGTTCGTGGTAAACATGGTACAAAAGCGGGCAAAGTAGCGCTTTGCCGGCATTGTTATGCTGAAAAAAGGGAGGGGAAAATATGCCGCCCAAGCCGAAGAAACGGGAGGAGCCAACCTACGATTTGGAAAAGGTGGCGTCCACTACCGAATGCACCGGCCTCATTCCGTCCGCTGTGATGGATGAGGAAGAGGCAGACTCGTACCGGGATCTCTATGCCATCCATAAGCAGATTCCGTCGGATTGATACTGCCGGCAAAGGATGCAAGGGCCTGAACAACATCAGGTCCTTTATTTTTTTGGCCATTTATCAACCTGATAAAACATATTTGCGATCCTTGCTTGACGAATCCTGAGCCGCATGCTATCATATTCTTGAATTTGAACGTTATTCATATATATGAACGATGGCGGGCGATAAACGGATGCCGGAAACGATCAACAGAACATTATCCCGCGGACTTGAGATATTGGAATTATTGAGCGAGCATCCCGACGGGCTGGAGCTTCATCAAGTTGCAAAAGCCATGGAGATGCCCAAGAGCAGCGCGTTCAATCTTTTGCAGACATTGGTGCAGCATAAATACATCCGAAAGCCGGAGAATGCCTTGCGCTATCAGCTGGGGTTAAAGCTGTTTGAGGTGGGCAGCGCCGCGGTGAACCACGTGGATGTCACTTCGGTCATCCGCCAGTACATGACCGATATCTCCCGTGCCTGCAACGAGACCATGCACTGCGGCATATTGAGCGGGCCGGATGTTTTGTATATCGATAAGATGGAATCGACCCAGTCTATCCGCATGTCCAGCCATGTGGGCGTGCGCATGCCGCTGCATGCCACGGCCATGGGCAAGGCGTTTCTGGCCTGCTTTACGGATGAGCAGGTGCGCGCCTTGTATCAGGGCGTTCAAATGGCTTCCCTGACGCCGCATACCATTACGGACGCGGATACGCTGCTCAAGCAGCTTCAAGTCATCCGCCAGGCGGGCTATGCGATGGAAACCCAGGAAAGCAATCTGAACGTCAGCTGCATCGGCGTGGCCATCCTGGGGCGGGATGACAAGCCGGCGTATGCCTTGAGCATATCGGCGCCCTCTTTCCGCATGGGGGAAAGCGAGATAGCCGCCTGGGGGCAGATGCTGCTTCGGGCACAGAGAAAGATCCAACGGGTGCTGCGGGCCGTGTGACCGCCTGTTTATGGGCATCGGCTCAGCAAGCATCTTTGGAATATATCAAATGACCATATAAGGAAGGCGTTATCAATGGATATGCTGGAAAAATTGTCCCTCGCCGGGCTGGTGCCCGTTATCAAGGTGGAGGATGCGTTTGACGCGGTGCCCCTTTGCAAAGCGCTTTTGGATGGCGGGCTGCCCGTGGCGGAAATTACCTTCCGCACCGCGGCGGCGGAGGAAGCCATCCGCTTGGTGCACGAGCAGCTGCCTCAGGTGATCCTGGGCGCCGGAACCGTTTTAACGACTGAGCAGGTGGACAGGGCTGTGGCGGCCGGAGCGGCTTATATCGTATCGCCCGGCCTGAACCCCAAGGTGGTGGAGCACTGCCAGAAGATAGGTGTGCCCGTGCTGCCCGGTTGCGCCAATCCTTCCGATATTGAGACGGCGCTGTCCCTGGGGCTCAAGACCGTAAAATTCTTCCCCTCCGAATCGCTGGGCGGCCTTCCGATGATCAAGGCCCTGAGCGCGCCTTATGGCAATGTTACTTTTGTGCCCACCGGCGGCATCAGTGAAAAGAACCTGGTGGAATACCTGTCCTTCCCCAAGGTGGTGGCCTGCGGCGGCAGCTGGATGGTGCCCCAGGACGCGGTGGATGCGAAGGATTGGGGAAAGGTCAAATCCATCACCAGGAGCGCGGTGGCCCTTTTGCTGGGCTTTGAGCTGGCCCATATCGGCATCAATACCGGCACCCCGGAAAACGCTCTGCGTCAGGCGCAGCTTTTGTGTACGCTGCTGGGCTGGGAAGTGAAGGACGGCAACAGCTCCGCGTTTGTGGGCACGGGCATTGAGCTGATGAAAAAGCCCTTCCGCGGCACCCATGGCCATATCGCCATCCGCACCAACAGCATCCCGCGGGCCAAGTGGCACTTGCAGCAGCGGGGCTTTGCCTTTGATGAAGCCAGCGCTACCGAGAAAAACGGCAAGGTGATCGCCGTCTATTTGCAGGATGAGATCGCGGGCTTCGCCATCCACCTGCTTCAAAAGTAAAAATGGGGGAGAACAAAAATGAGCAATAAGGTCGTTACCTTCGGTGAAATCATGCTGCGGCTGAAAAGCCCGGGCTTTGAGCGCTTTTTCCAGTCCCCCGCCCTGGAGGCCACCTTCGGCGGCGGTGAGGCCAATGTTTGCGTGTCCCTGGCCAATTTCGGCATGGATACGGCTTTTGTTACCCTTTTGCCCAATAACGACATCGGTGAAGCCTGCCTGAGGGAACTGCGGGGCTTTGGGGTCGATGTGTCCAATATCGTTAAAAACAACAACCGCATGGGCATCTACTTTCTGGAGACCGGCGCCGTGCAGCGGCCCAGCAAGGTGATCTATGACCGCGGGGAATCCGCCATCGCTAAAGCCAAGCCCGGCGATATCGACTGGAACAAGGCCTTTGCCGGCGCGAATTGGTTCCATTTTACCGGCATCACCCCGGCCGTCAGCCAGGGCGCGGCGGATTTGTGCCTGGAAGCGTTGAAGGCCGCCAAGGCCCTTGGCCTGCATGTGAGCTGCGACCTCAATTACCGCAAGAATTTGTGGAAGTATGGGAAAACCGCTTCCGAAGTCATGCGGGAACTGGTCCGCTTTGTGGATACGGTGATCGCCAATGAGGAAGATTTCCAGATGGCGCTGGGCCTAAAGGCCGAATCCCATGGCGATGTGGAATCGGGCGAATTGAACGTGGAGCAGTACAAGACCATCGCGGCCCTGGCCATGCAGGAGTTCCCCAATGTCAAGCGGGTGGCCATCACGCTGCGCGAAAGCAAGAACGCCAACCACAACGATTGGAGCGCCTGCCTGTACAACGGGACGGACTTCTTCTTATCCCGCAAGTATGCCATCACCCATATCGTGGACCGGGTAGGCGGCGGCGACAGCTTCGGCGCGGGGCTGATTTACGGCATCAACACCTATGGCGACGAGAAAAAGGCGCTGGAGTTTGCCGTGGCGGCCTCCTGCCTGAAGCATGCCATCAATGGCGATTTCAACCGCGTGTCCGTGGCGGAAGTGGAAAGCCTGATGAAGGGCTCCGGCTCCGGGCGGGTGCAGCGCTAACGACTTGGATGACGAAGGAGTGTGGAGCGCATGGCGTACAGGCTGATTCCATACGAGGATCTGCGCGCCTTCTGCCTTCGTTCCTTCTGCGCCTATGGCTTTACCGGGGAGGAAAGCGGCCTGATCGCTGATGTGCTGCTTCGGGCTGATTTGAACGGGATTGAATCTCACGGCGTACAGCGGTTTGTACGCTATCACAAGGAAATTACCTCCGGCCTGGTGGATGTAAAAGCCAGGCCGGAGACAGTGTTTGAAACGCCCCTGTCGGCAGTGGTTGACGCCAGGAACATGATGGGGCAATTGGCGGCCTGCCATGCCATGGATATAGCGATTACCAAGGCAAAGAACGTTGGTATCGGCATGGTGGCGGTGCGCAACTCCAACCACTACGGCATTGCGGGCTTCTATGCGGAAATGGCGCTTGACCATGATTTGATGGGCGTATGCATGACCAATTCCGAGGCGATTATGGTCCCCACCTTTTCTAAAAAGGCCATGCTGGGCTCCAATCCCATCGCGCTTTGCATGCCGGCGGAGCCGGTCCCTTTCCTGTTTGACGCCGCCACTACCGTTGTGCCAAGAGGCAAGCTGGAGGTATACCACAAGCAGGGAAAGCCTGTGCCCAATGGCTGGGTACTGGATGAAAACGGGCTGGAAACGACGGATGCCGGCCGGGTACTTCAAAATATCACGGCGAAGCTGGGCGGCGGCATACTGCCCCTGGGCGGTTTCGGCGAGGAAACGTCGGGCTATAAGGGGTACGGCTTTGGCCTGATATGCGAATTGTTTACGGCGATTCTGTCCGGCGGTACCACGTCGGATGGAATCTATCAAAATGCAAGCGGGTCCGGCATCGCCCAGTGCTTTATGGCCGTGGATTACGGCCTGTTTGGCGATAAGGTGAATATCAAAAAGGAATTTTCGGTGTACCTTCAAAAGCTGCGCAATGCGCCGAAGGCATTGGAGCAGCAGCGTATATACACCCATGGCGAAAAGGAGTGGGAATCCAGGAAGGAGAGGCTCTCAAAGGGTATACCCGTGCAGGAAAAAACACTGAATGAAATGGCGGCTATTGCCAAGGAACTGAATGTGCAAATGCTGTAGCATTGTACCTTCTGTTTGGCATATATATCGTTATATTATGTATTGGGAATGATGGGATTCTGCTTGCCGCCTGGAAAAAGGTATGATATGATCCTTATAGAAATGGCAAGAGAATGTATACCTTATCTGCAAAAAGCCCAACACACATGCAGGCTTTTCTTTGGTGATTTTTTGCCGCAGCGTTGCGGTAAAGGATAAAACTACATACGGGAGGTACCTTGGTATGAAGAAACTGGTTTCTGTCATCCTTGCCCTGGTTGTTGTGCTGGCTCTGGCCAGCAGCGCTTCCGCCGTCACTGTACTCAAGCTGGCCGAAGTGCACGCCGAAGGCTATCCCACCGCGCTGGCAGACCATGAGTTCGCCCGTCTGGTGGAGGAAAAGACGGAAGGCCGCATTAAGGTGGAGGTGTTCACCGGCGGCGTGCTTTTCGGCAACGAGCCCGACTCCATTGAGGCCCTGCAGCTGGGCGGATTGGCCTTCACCCGCGTGTCCGCGTCCCCTGTGGCCAACTTCGTGCCCTCCATCAATGCCATCCAGATGCCCTACCTGTACAAGAGCGGCGAACATATGTGGGCTGTGCTCAACGGCGAGATCGGCCAGAATCTTCTCAAAGGCATCGAGGAATCCGGCTCCGGCCTGGTGGGCCTGTGCTACTATGACGCCGGCTCCCGCTCCTTCTACCTGACCCGCGAAGTCCGTACCGTGGCCGATATGAAGGGCCTGAAAATCCGCATGCAGAACAACACCATGATGCTTAAGATGGTGGAACTCCTGGGCGGCACCGGCGTGGCCGGCATTGGCCCCGGCGAAGTGTTCAATGCCATCCAGACCAAGGTGGTGGACGGCGCGGAAAACAACTGGCCCACCTATCAAAACATGGGCGACTACAATGCCGCCAAGTACTACATCCTGGACCAGCACACCCGCGTTCCCGAGATCCTGCTGGCCTCCAAGGTTGTCATGGACTCCCTGAGCGAAGCCGACCGGGCCATCATCTTTGAGTGTGCCAAGGCCGTGCAGCAGTACGAAATCGAGCAGTGGGCGCTGAAGGAAGCCGCCTCCGAGGCCATCGTCCGCGAAGCCGGCGCCGTCGTCGTCGAGCTGACCCCGGAAGCCCGGGCCGAGTTTGAAGCCGCCATGGCGCCCCTGTATGAGGAATTCGGCGCAGAATATACCGATATCATCAATGCCATCAAGGAAGTCGGCAAGGACTTCTAAAAATGCATCCTGACTGACCAATGTGGGGAGGGATCGGCGGTATCCCCGCCGGTCCCTCCCCTACTGTATGACGGAGGTGAATGTCTGTCATGGCAAAGGTGCTCCACGATATCAATAGATGGATGCACAGAGTAATTCTGCTCCTTGCGGAGATATCCCTGGCCGCCATGGTGATCATCGTCATTTATTCGGTAATCCTGCGCTACTTTTTCAATACTGGCAACCCCTGGGCCGAGGAGGTGCCTCGGCTGATGGTCGGCTATTTTGCCTTCTTTGCCTGCGCCATGGGCGTACGCGACCGTACCCATATCAGCATGGACATGGTCTACAACCTGTTTCCCAAGGACGGAAAGGTGAGGGCCTGCATCAACATTTTTGCTGATTTGTGCGTGCTGGCCTGCGGGCTGTTCATGCTCTACTACGGCGGCGACTACATTCTCAGGCTGATGCCGCTGCCCGGCTTCCTGCCCATCACCCGCCTGCCCAACTGGGTAAAATACGCCGCCATTCCGGTGGTGGGCTTTTCCATGGTCTTTGATCTCATCCTGTTCCTGACCCGCGCGGTCAAGCCGGGGGACCTGCTCTATACCGAGCCGCCGACGGATGAGATATCCCAGATTATTGCCGAGAAGGGGGCCGAGTAAATGGATACTGCGACCCTTGCCACCATTATCCTGCTGGGCGGGTTCGTACTGCTGATGATCCTGAAGGTACCCATTTCCTTTGCCCTTTTGCTGCCTGCCGTGGGTGCCGCTATGGTCAACGGTACGATGCTCACCAACCTGGTCAACTCCATGTATGACGGCGTTTCCAGCTTTATGCTGCTGGCGATCCCCTTCTTCATCCTCATGGGGGAGATCATGGGCGCCGGGGGCATATCGGAAAAAATCGTGGGGCTGGCAAACCTGCTGGTGGGCCGCTTCCGGGGCGGCCTGGCCTATGTAAACTGTCTGGATTCCATGTTCTTTGGCGGCATTTCCGGTTCCGCCGTGGCGGATGTTTCCTCCCTGGGCTCGGTGGTAATCCCCATGATGGTCAAGCAGGGGTACACCCCTGAGTTCTCCGTGGCGCTGACCGTCGCTACCGCCACCCAGGGCGTGCTGATACCCCCCAGCCACAACATGGTCATCTATGCGCTGTGCGCCACCGGGATGGTGGTTGGCGGCAAGGCCATCAACGTGAACCTGGAGCATCTGCTCATAGCCGGGGCGGTTCCCGGCATCCTGGTGGGCCTGTCGATGCTGCTTTTGTGCTTCTTCATGCGGGTAAAGTATAAGTTCCCCAAGGGCGTTATCATCCCCAAGGGGCAGCGCCTGAAGGTATTGCTGGAGGCCATCCTGCCCATGTTCACCCTGGTCATCATCATGGGCGGCGTCGCAGCGGGCATTTTCACCGTGACCGAATCCTCGGCTTTCGCCTGCCTGTATACGTTCATTCTTACCTATGTTGTGTACCGCAGCGCAAAGCTTCGGGACATCGGCAAGGTGCTCAAAAATTCCCTCAAGACGCTGGCCATCGTGCTCACGCTGATCGGTACATCAAAGGCCTTTGCGTATATGATGACCGATCTGCGCATCCCTGATATGATCACCAACCTGCTTTTGAGCATCACTCAGAACAAGTATCTCATCCTGCTGATCATCAACGCGCTGCTGCTCCTGCTGGGCTGCCCCATGGATATGGCTCCGATGATCATCATCATGACGCCGATCCTGCTGCCTGTGGTGACGAAGATCGGTATGGACCCCATCCATTTCGGCATTGTGATGGTTTTCAACGCGGCCATTGGACTGCTCACACCCCCGGTGGGCACCACGCTGTTCGTAGGCTGTGCCGTTGGGAAGACCAGCATAGAAAAGACATCGATAGCCGCCCTGCCCATGTTTGCCATGATGGTTGTCGTGCTGCTGCTGGTTACCTACATTCCGGATATCTCCCTGTGGCTGCCTGGGGTTCTGTTTGGGAAATAATTGCCTGGCTCCATTTTGCCCCTCCTGATAGAATCAGGAGGGGACTCGCGTTTTCATGGGCATTGCCCATTTTTTCACAATATGTACGGATGATTTGGAAAGGGTCGATTTCTTATGACAAGCATTACATCGGTGTATCGCCGCACGCAAAGGCCCACCCGGGTGCTCCAATACGGTGAAGGCAATTTCCTTCGGGCATTTGTGGATTATATGCTGGATATCGTCAACGAAAAGGGGCTGTTTGACGGGGATGTAGCCATCGTCAAGCCCATCGCCTTTGGCTCGCTGGATGCCTTTCATCAGCAGGACAACCTGTACACCGTATGCCTGCGCGGCAAGGCCGGCGGGCAGGTGGTCAGGGAGAACCGGGCCGTGACCTGCATCGGCCAAGCGGTGGACGCCCAGGAGGAGTATAAGGCTTATATCGCCCTGGCGAAGGAGCCGGCGCTGGAATTTATTGTTTCCAACACCACGGAAGCGGGCATTGTTTTCGATGCGTCCGATGAACTGGCGGCCTGCCCGCCCAAAACCTATCCCGGTAAGCTGACCCAGTTTCTGTTCCGGCGGTTTGAACACTTTCAAGGCGCGAAAGACAAGGGGATGATCATCCTCCCGGTGGAGCTGATTGAAAACAACGGCGGAAAGCTCAAGGATTGCGTGCTGCAGTTGATCGATGCCTGGCAGCTGCCGGAAAGCTTTAAGGCCTGGATAGAGGACTGCTGCGTGTTCTGCTCCACCCTGGTGGACAGGATTGTTACCGGCTATCCCAGGGATACCATTCAGGAATATTGGGCGGAGCTTGGGTATGAGGATAAGCTGCTGGCCGCCTGCGAGCCCTTTGCATTGTGGGTGATCGAGAGCCCCAGGGATATATCTGTAAGGCTGCCATTGGACAAGGCCGGGCTGCCGGTGGTATTCACCCGTGACCAGCGGCCTTACCGCGAGCGGAAGGTCAGGCTGCTAAACGGCGCGCATACGGCGACAGTTCTCGGCGCCTATTTGATGGGCATGGACATCGTGGGGGAATGCATGGCGGACCCCGATATCCGCAGGTTCATGGAGGAAGCGGTGTACGGCGAGATTTCCCCGTCGGTGCCCCTGCCCGCGGAAGAAGTGAAGGCCTTTGCGGACAGCGTGTTCGAGCGGTTTGAAAACCCGTTCATCCGCCACGCGCTGCTGTCCATCGCTTTGAATTCCGTGTCGAAGTGGAAATCCCGCATCCTGCCCTCGCTGCTGGATGCGTACAAGGCGAACGGCAGGCTGCCCAAATGCCTGACCTTTTCCTTCGCGGCGCTTCTGGCCTTCTATACCATCAAACAGCAGGCGGACGGCTTATACGTGGGCACAAGGCCGGATGGCGGCGCCTATCCCGTGCAGGATGACCTGCCAGCCCTTACGTTCATGGCGGCGGAAAGCGCAAAGCCGGCCGCGGAATATGCGCGAAGTGCAGCCGCTAACGCAGCCTTCTGGGGGCAGGATTTGAGCCTGGTGCCCGGCTTTGTGGAGGCTGTGGCAATTCAGCTTGACAACATCCGCACGCTTGGCCCCCGGGCGGCCATGAAAAAACTTTTTGAGGAATGACCGTATGCAAAGCTACATGAAGATTCATCCCGGCGATAATGTTGCCGTAGCAATTGAAAGCTTGAAAAAGGATATGGCTGTTTCACTGGATGGCGCGGAAGTGAAGCTGCTGCAGGATATTCCTGCCGGGCACAAGTTTGCCGTACGCGATATTGCAAACGGCGGCGCGGTTATCAAGTACGGGTTTTCCATCGGCCACGCAAAGGCGGATATTCCCGCCGGCGGCCATGTGCACACGCACAATGTGGCTTCCGGCCTGAATGCTCTTTTGGAGTATGCGTATGCGCCGCAGTATTCGTTTTTGCCAAAGCAGCCCGCGCAGACCTTCCAGGGCTACAAGCGGCCCGATGGCAAGGCGGGCATCCGCAACGAGGTTTGGATCATCCCCACCGTAGGCTGCGTCAACGCTGTCGCCAAGCAAATAGAGGTGCAGGCCCAGCAGTTTGTGCGCGGCGGGCTGGAGGCCGTGGTGGCCTACAGCCATCCCTTCGGCTGCTCCCAGTTGGGGGATGACCTGAAATATACGCAAAAGGCGCTGTGCGGCCTGATCCGCCATCCCAATGCCGGCGGCGTGCTGGTGCTGGGCCTGGGCTGCGAAAACAACCGGATTTCCGAAATGAAAAAGGTGCTGGGCCCATATGATGAAGACCGCGTGAAATTCCTTATTGCCCAGGATGTGGAGGATGAGGTGGAGGCCGCGCTTGGGCTTGTAAAGGAGCTGTGTGACAGAGCGGCGGCGGACAGGCGTGGGGAATTACCGGCTTCGGAGCTGGTTTTGGGCTTGAAGTGCGGCGGTTCCGACGGGTTTTCCGGCATTACCGCCAACCCGCTGGTGGGCAGCCTGTCCGACCGGCTCATCGCCCAGGGCGGCAGCGCCCTGCTGACCGAAGTGCCCGAGATGTTCGGCGCGGAAACGCTGCTGATGCAGCGCTGCGTAAGCCGGGAGGTCTTTGACAAAACGGTGGCGCTGATCAACGACTTCAAATCCTACTTCATGCGCTACAATCAGCCCATCGACGAAAACCCCTCGCCGGGTAACAAGGATGGCGGCATCACCACCCTGGCGGACAAATCGCTGGGCTGTGTGCAAAAGGGCGGAACCGCCCCTGTTATGGATGTGCTATTATACGGTGAACCCACACGGGAAAAGGGGCTGAGCCTGTTGCAGAGCCCCGGCAACGATCTGGTGGCCTCCAACGCGCTGCTGTTTTCCGGCGCGCACATGGTTTTGTTCACCACAGGCCGGGGCACGCCCTTTGGCTGCGCGGTGCCCACCGTGAAAATCGCCAGCAACAGCACCCTGGCCCGGCGCAAGAGCAACTGGATCGATTTTGACGCCGGCCGGCTGGTGGAAGGCGAAACCATGGAAGTGCTGACCGCGGAACTGTACGAGCTGGTGCTGGATATCGCGTCCGGCAAGAAAAAGGCCAAATCCGAATCGCTGGACAAGCGGGATTTGACCATTTTCAAGGATGGGGTAACAGAATAACCAGCCAGGGGCGCCGCCCCTGGACCCTGCCAAAGGTTCCGCGGCCGAAGCGCCGCCTGTGGCGGATGAAGCGAGGCGGAGGAAGCTGGCGAAACGAGCAGTGCGAGCGGTAGCGAAGCAATGCGACGATTGAGCCAGCCGGAATACAACCCTTTTGGAAACCCCATATTATGGATGGTCGATGAGGCTGCACTGAAAATGGGAGAATGAGGCGCCCAAAATGAGGCTTCCCCTTTGAGGGGAAGCTGTCACCGAAGGTGACTGATGAGGTGTGAAACGTTGGAGGACATGCCTGAAAATCGGATGCCACCTTATCCGACACTACATGCCACTTTCCCTTTAGGCATACAATGATTAAATGGAAGTTTGGAAAAATATATTCAGGCATGCGGTCAATGCTGCAAAGCGGGCGATTGATAATCGCCCGCCCCTCATGCACAAGTCAATCCAACCGGGATGAGACGAAAACAATGATGTTTACGCAAGGGGATTCCCATACGCCAACTCTTCAATCAGCGCCGTGACCTGCTCTTTGGTCCCCTGGATCAGGTTCACGCCGACCGGGCGGTTTCTTGTTCCCGCTTTGCTGGAAACATGGAATTCATGAATCAAATTGTCAATCAGCCGCATTTTTGCGGTGTTTTCTTTTGCCTTCTCCCAATCGGCGACGAACTTGTCAAAGATGCCGGAGGCCTCGCCCCTTGGCATGTTGTTGGCCCGGTAGCTCTGCCGGTATTCCCGGTAGGTATAGATTTGGCCGCAGGCGCATTCCATGCGCTCCGCGTAGTCAAGCACGCTACCGCAGTGCAGGCACTTGACTTTTCCCTTCTCCATCAAATCATACACTTCGCGGGAGATAACACACCTGGTATACATGGCAAAGCCGATGTCATCGAGCAGCGCTTCGTCCGTGATGCCTTTGGCGTCATTCTCGTACAGCTTTTTCAAATCCTGTCTGGAAATCATGGCCGGCCAGCGGCATTGGTTCAGGCTTTTGTCCCTGGGGGCCGGCGGCTTCACCTTTTGTTTTCTTCTTTCGCTGCGTGCCTTGTCAAATGCCTGAAACCGGTCCATAAATCCGTCGCGATGCATTTGCTCCACCTTTTTGATTGCGGCATCCAGGGTGGGGCGGTCCGTTACATCGATGCCCTCCACCGAAAAGTGGCCGTCGTGAAAGCAGACGTTGTTAACAAGAATCAGGCCGCTGTGGCCGTATTTGTATTTCCAGCCGCTTGCATCCGAATAGGCGATCACGACATAACCCAGGCCGTATCTTTCTTTCAGAATTTGATTGAAATCCGCAAACAGCAATTGCATGTCCTCGCGAAGGTACGCGTTGACCTGCGCCAGGCGGGGCTTTACCGATTTTGGATATTGCTCCTTCCAGTCCATACGGTTTTCTCCTTTGCATTGTTCTTGCGCGGCGCATCAAATGGCTTTGGGCAATGCCATAAGCCCCGTCAGCCGGATGCTATCGAGCTCTTGTGCGGCCATGCACCCTGCGGAATAAAGATTCATGTATTCCTGGGAAACGCTTTGATTAAAGATCAGCAGGTCATCGGTGTTGACGGTGACTTTGACTCCCTGGTCAAACAGAATTCGGATGGGATGTTCCCGGTAAGATTTCGCACGACCAAGCAGGATATTGCTGGTGGGGCAGACGTTCAAGGGAATCTTGTGTGTACTGAGCCAACGCATCGCCGGTACGGAAGCGGCTGCCGCAATGCCATGGTGCACCTCGTCAAGCTCCAGCAGTTCGCAGGCTTCCATCACATCATCCGCTGTGCCGAATTCGCCCACATGCGCCCTTTTTTTGACCCCCAGGCCTTGCGCCAGACGGTATATTCTTTGAAACGGCCGAATGGGCTGGGCCAGCTCATTGCAGCAGATATCGATGGATGCAAACCACCGGCGGGAAAGGACTTCCTCCACAGTACCATAAACTTCATCTGTATTGCAGGCACGGTTCAGCGACAGCTCGGGCAAAAATACTGTTTCAGGGGCAAAGGCTGTGTGCAGCGCATGGATCATTTTCGTAAACGGGTCCATGCCACCCAGGCCTTCCACTTCATCCAAACCGAAATTCAAGGCCAGCGCCTTGATGCCGTCCGCCTTCGCCTGGGCAAAGGCAGCCTCAAGGCGCTTTAGGTAGCCTGCCATGCCGGGGCAGTGTACTTTTACATGCCGCTCAAACCAAGCCTGCATATCATCCAAAGAAGAAAACGGCTTGTCCGGCGGGTCAATTTGTGCCTTGGACCACTGGGCGATATAGCATTGCGTTCCGCCCCGGCCGGCGTGATTATGCAGGTCGGATTTGGGAATGCGCCGCAGCCCTTCCAAATCACCGTTTTCCAAACCGGCGATGAATTTTTGCGAATCGTCGTCCATGCGTTTTCTCCTTACTGTAACTTGTGAAAAACCTATGCTCCCCATCAAGCAAGGAGCATAGGCATTTCATTGTATCAGCGCTTTGGGTTTAAAAACTGCTCACCGTTTCGTGCAGCACCCTGCGCACGGCGCCGGGGGCGGATATCATTTGCGCAAAGAGCACTTCCACCTTTTCGCCAAGGCCGGCTTCGTACAGGTTGACGCCAAACAGGGAATCGTCACTTAAAATGGGGGAAAGCAGACTGTGGAAGGGGCCTTTGTCGCCGAGCGCCACGTTTGCAAGCACCGGCTGCAGCTTTGAAAGCAGGGGATCGGGGCTTACCTCAAAGGGCTTGCCGTCGTCGCCGATGCCCGTCAAATAGCGCAGCCAGGCGGCAAACACCAGCGGTATGCCGGTGAGGGACTTCAGGTTTAAATCAGGCCGCTGCCGGTAGGCTTTGAGCGTTTCGCCAAAGCGGATGGGCAGCTTTTGGGAGGTATCTGTCGCGATCCTTTGGGGGGTGTCCGGCAGGAACGGGTTGGGGAAGCGCACGTTCAGCACTTCGTTCAAAAAGTCGGCGGGCCGGATGATCCCGGGGTCCGCCACCACCGGCATGCCTTCCACGTGGCCCAAGTGGTGCACAAGGCGCTTCAAATCTTCATCCTTCATCTCCGCGTGAATACTGGTGTAGCCTAAAAGGCAGCCCAGCACCGCCAAAGCGGTATGCAGGGGGTTCAAGCAGGTGCCCACCTTCATTTTTTCCGTCAGGTTCACCGTATCCCTGTCGGCGAACAGAACTCCGCCAAGATGCAGCGGCGGCCGGCCGCCTGGAAAACGGTCTTCCACTACCAGGTATTGCGCTTCCTCGGCGTTGACAAAGGCGGCGGTGTAGGTGCGCTTGGCGGTGATGATCACATCGGCGTCCTCAAAGCCCGCATCTTTAAGCATGGCCTGTACGGACTCGTCGGGCCGGGGGGTGATTTTGTCGATCATCGTCCAGGGGAAAGATACCTTGCTTTCATCCGCAAGGTAAGAAAGGAAACCGGGTTCCGCCCGGCCTTCCTTGACCCACCGGTCAGCGATTTCCAGCACGGCGCTGCGCAGCTTTTCCCCGTTGTGAGAGCAGTTGTCCATGCTGACCAGAGCCAGGGGAGTGGCGCCGTTTTGGTAGCGGTGCAGGCACAGGGCAGCTGTTTTGCCCATCAGGCTGGCGTCGGAGGTGAAGGCGTACCCCTTTTCCGTAATGGTAAAGCTGGCCATTTGCAGGGAGGGGTTTGCGAAGATTTCCTTCAGCCTTTCCCACTCGGGGCCTGAACCGCCAGCGACATTCAGCGCCTCCACAACGCTGCCCAGCACCCGCTTTTCCACCGAGCCTGTGGATTTTAGCGTGGCCAGCACACTCAAGGCGTCAAAGGGCCGGTAAGCCTTGTCGATCAATTCCTCGTCAAACCCTTCCGCCACCACGATGCCGGTATCGCAAAGGCCGTTGTCCAGCAGGTCGTCCGCAACAGCGCACAAAAAGGCGCGGAAGATGTTGCCGGCGCCAAGATGCACCCAGGCCGGCGCTTTTTTTGTTTGTTCGCGGATGGCCGCCCGGTCATATTTGGGCAGCCGGAAACCCCGGGTAAGCCAAGGCTGCGTGTTTTTCAGCGAAGCGTCGTTCAATTTCATTGTATGTCACCCCAGCTTTCCAAGAGTTTCCCAGATGCCGGTAATGTAGGAAGCGCCAAGGGCCCGGTCATACAGCCCATAGCCCGGCCGGCCTGTCTCGCCCCAGATCATGCGGCCATGGTCGGGCCGCAGGTAGCCGTTGAAGCCGTTTTTGTGCAGGTTCTTTAGGATTTGCACCATATCCAGGGAGCCGCAGGCGGAGTAGTGGGCAGACTCCTCAAAGCTGCCGTCGGGCAGGAGCAGAACATTCCGCAGGTGCAGAAAGTGGATGCGGCCCATGGCGGAATACTTATCCACCAGCTTGGGGATGTCGTTGAAATCGGCGCAGCCCAGAGAGCCGGTGCAAAGCGTCAGCCCGTTGTAGGGGCTGTCCACCAGCTTCAGGAACCTGTCCAGGTTTTCTTCCTTGGTGATGATCCGGGGCAGGCCGAAAATGGGGTAGGGCGGATCGTCCGGATGGATGGCCATGTGGACGCCGCACTCCTCCGCCACGGGTATGATGGCCTTGAGGAAGTACTCCAGGTTCTTCCAAAGCGCTTCCTGGTCCACCTGTTTGTAGGCATCGAAAAGGTCCTGCAACTCCTCCTTACGGTAGGAGCTGTCCCAGCCCGGCAGGGAGAATTCGCCGGTCAGGGGGTCCATTTTCTTTAATTGGTCCACATAATACACCAGCGCGGTGGAACCGTCGGGCAGCACCTTGTCCAGCTGCGTCCTAGTCCAGTCAAACACGGGCATAAAGTTGTAGCAGATGCATTTGATGCCGTGGGCGGAAAGCCGGCGGATGTTCTCCTGATAGGCGGCGATATACTTGTCCCGTGTGGGCCGGCCCAGCTTGATATCCTCATGCACGGGCACGCTTTCGATCACTTCAAAGTGCAGGCCGTTTTCCTCCACCATCTTTTTGAGGTCCGCGATGCGCTCCACGGGCCAGATCTCGCCCACGGGCACGTCATAAACGGCGGTGACGATGCTGTGCATAAAGGGGATTTGCCGGATGTACTGGAGAGGAACCTTGTCAGTTGGGCCGTACCAGCGGAATGATAGTTTCATAAGCACCTTCCTTTATATATTAAAATACTGCTTGGCGTTGTTGAAGCAGATGTTGCGGACCATGCCCTTGAGAAATTCCATGTCGGCCGGATATTCGCCGTTCTCCACCCAGGCGCCGATCACGTCGCACAGGATGCGGCGGAAATACTCATGCCGGGGATAGCTGACAAAGGAGCGGCTGTCGGTGAGCATGCCCACGAACCGGCTCAAAAGCCCCAGGTTGGCCAGGGTCTTCATTTGCTCCACCATGCCGTCCCGCTGATCCAGGAACCACCAGGCGGAGCCCATTTGGATTTTGCCCGGAATGCCGGATTGCTGGAAGTTGCCCAGCATGGTGCCGATCACGGCATTGGCGGCCGGATTCAGGCTGTACAATATGGTCTTGGGCAGGCTGTCCGTTTTATCCTGCGCGTCCAGCAAACGGGAAAGGTTATGGGCGATGGGCTCATCGGCAATGGAGTCAAAGCCCACATCCGGCCCGTAGGTATTATAGATGCGGGCATTGTTGTTGCGCATGGCGGCAATGTGGTATTGCTGCACCCAGCCCCGCTTGCGATACATGCCGCCCAGGGCCGTAAAGAGCGCCGTACGGTAATGGGCGGCGTTTTCTTGGGACACAGGCAGGCCGTTTACGCCATCCACGAAGGCTTTGTCCGCCTTGGCGAAGTCTACATCGGCATACTGCACCGTATCCATCCCATGATCGGAAATGCGGCAGCCGGCCTCATGGAAAAAGTCCACCCGCTTTTCCAAAGCGGCGATGACGTCTTCCGTATTCCGAAGCGGCATATGGGCAGCAGCGGAGAGCTTTTGGATATAATCCGCGAAGCCCGCCCTGTCCGCATTCATCGCCTTGTCGGGACGGAAGGCCGGCAGCACTTTGGTTTTCAGCGTTTTTTCCCGGGCGATCTGCTCGTGGTAACGCAAGTCGTCGATGGGGTCGTCGGTGGTGCACAGCGTGTCCACGTTAAACTTTTCGATCAGCCGCTGGGCACGGTACGCTTCAGTGGCCAGCAGCGCATTGCTTTTTTCCCATACTTCCTCAGCCGTCTGCTCGCTCAGTACCGTATCGATGCCGAATACGCGCTTGAGCTCCAGGTGCGTCCAGTGGTACAGCGGATTGCCGATGGCATGGGGCAGCATTTTGGCGTAGGCAAAAAACTTGTCCTTGTCGCTGCCGCTGCCGCGTATGAATTCTTCCGGGATGCCGAAGGAGAGCATGGCCCGCCACTTGTAATGGTCGCCGCCCAAAAACAAATGCCCCACATTGCGAAAAGCGATGTTTTCGGCAATTTCCCTGGGGCTTAGGTGACAGTGGTAATCCAATATGGGCATCGCTTCGGCGGCCTCATGGTACAAGGTTCTGGCGGTTTGGGTGGACAGCAGAAAATCGTTGTCCATAAACGGTTTCATCGGCCGGGTACCTCCTGCATTGAAAATCGAAAGGCATGCGCCAGTGGTGCGGTTTTTTTGTACGCCCGCAAGGGAAAAGGAAACCGTGATGAACGAGTGCCTTCTATATGTTATTTTACCGCAAATGGACTTGCATTTGAAGCTTTTTCAAAATAAAAACTTGTATTTTTTGCAATGAGGTAGACGGTATGTTACAATAGAAGAAAATAACTGCTCCGCGCAAGGAGAAGATGCCCATGCAGCCTGGTATCCTGGAATTGGATGTTCACGGCATGAATAAATATCAGGCGAAGGTGTTCATTGACAGCCGTTTAAAGCGGGCCGATGCCAGCGTGTACCGCATACGCATCATACACGGATATCGCAACGGCACGGAACTGCGCGACATGGTGCGGCAGGAATACGGCAAAAACCACCCGAAGATCCTTCGGATTTCTCCCGGCCTGAATCCCGGAGAAACAGAGCTGGTATTGCGGGAGTATTGAATTTCTTTTCTATCGGTTTGCATGCCATCGCCATAGAGATCGGGCCGGCAGCGTACATACATCCAGTCATCGCAAGCTGCCGGAAATTTTCCGGCTTTTTTGTTTGGATGCAGTTGACAAATCGTCTGACATATCGTACTATTATCGAGAATAATTACTGATTAGAAATTCATATCAATAATATTGCATGAATCCCCGCCCAGGGGTTCACATAAAAATGAAAAAAGGAGGAGTTTACCATGGACGAGAAGAAAAACATCACGACTGCCTACGGCCGGCCTGTGGAGAACGACCAGGATTCCATTACCGCGGGAGGGGCGCGGGGCACTACCTACGGGCTGATGAACGACACCTACCTTGTGGAGAAGCTGGCGCATTTCACCAGGGAGAGGATTCCCGAGCGCGTGGTGCATGCCAAGGGCGCGGGCGCTTACGGGTATTTTGAGGTAACGGACGATCTGTCGAAGTACACCAGGGCAAAGTTCCTTTCAACGGTTGGCAAAAGGACGGAGCTTTTTGCCCGCTTTTCCACCGTCGGCGGGGAAAAGGGCTCAGCCGACGCCGAGCGGGACCCCCGGGGCTTTGCGGTGAAGCTGTACACCGAGGAAGGCAATTACGACATCGTAGGCAATAATACGCCGGTATTTTTCATTCGTGACGCCATCAAGTTCCCCGATTTTGTACATACCCAAAAACGTAACCCTCAAACGGGTCTGAAGGACGCCACCATGTTCTGGGACTTTCTGTCATTGACCCCGGAGTCAATCCATCAGGTGACGTTCCTCTTTTCCGATCGCGGCACGCCCAAGGACTACCGGCACATGCACGGCTTTGGGGCAAACACCTGGATGTTCTACAACGAGCAGGGGGAGCATTTCTGGTTCAAATGGCATTTCGTCACGGACCAGGGGGTCAAAAACCTGACAGCCCAAGAAGCCGCGGAGCTTTCCGGCACCAATCCGGACCACGCCACCAGGGATCTGTTCGAGGCGATTGAGCGGGGCGAGCATCCTTCCTGGACGGTGTATGTGCAGATCATGACGCCGGAAGAGGCAAACGCCTACCGTTTTGATCCCTTTGATATCACCAAGGTTTGGTTCCACGGGGATTTTCCCCTGATCAAGGCAGGCAAGATGGTTTTGAACCGCAATCCGGAGAACTTCTTTGCCGAGGTGGAGCAGGCGGCCTTCGCGCCCAGCACGCTGGTGCCGGGCATCTATCCTTCCCCCGACAAGCTTTTGCAGGGCCGGCTGTTTGCCTATGAGGACGCCCACCGCTACCGCCTGGGCAAGAATCATGACCTGATCCCCGTCAACGCCCCCAAGGCGGCCGCAGCCTACACCAATGAGCGGGACGGCATGATGGTCACAGACAGCAACTACGGCAAGACGGCCAATTACTATCCCAATTCCGTCAATGGCTATCAGGAGGCCAAGCACATTGCCGATGTGCCCGCCTTGAAGCTGGAGGAGGCCAAAATCGCCCGCCATGCCATGGACGTCGTGGACGACGACTTTTATCAGGCGGGGGAATTGTACCGGCGGGTATTGAGCCCTGGTGACCGGGATCATTTGATCTCCAACATTGCCGGGCACCTGTGCGGCGCTTTGAAGCGCATTCAATACAGGCAGGCGGCCCTGTTCTACAAGGCGGACAAGGAATACGGCCAAAGGGTTGCCGGCGCCCTCAAGCTGGATGCCGCCAAGGTGGCCCATCTTGCCTCCCTTTCCACGGCTGAGCGGAACAAGGCGACGGCGGAGGAAGTATGACGGTTGAAGGCATCCTCATCGGCGCGGGGGCGTTTGTGATCATCGGTCTTTTGCACCCTGTGGTCATCCATGGCGAGTACCACTTCGGCAAAGCAATCTGGCCTGTCTTTCTGGTGCTCGGCCTGATTTGCGCCGCCGTATCCCTTTTCGTTGCCTCCACTGTGGTTTCCGCCCTGCTGGCGGTGTTGGGGTTCTCCTTTCTTTGGAGCATCCGCGAGCTGTTTGAACAGGAGGAGAGGGTGCGCAAAGGCTGGTTCCCGAAAAACCCGCGAAGATTTTGATGCCGGAAGGAAAGCACGACCTGATGAAGAAGAAGCTTCTGCTCTGCCTTGGCTGGCTGCTGGTGGCTTTGGGCGCGGTGGGCATCGTTTTGCCTGTGCTGCCCACAACGCCGTTTTTGCTGCTGGCAGCCGCCTGCTTTTCCGGTTCATCGGAAAAGGCGTACCGTTTCCTGCTCAAAAGCCCGCTCTTCGGCCCTTTTATACAGCACTACAAAACAGGGCAGGGGGTGAGCATAGGCAGAAAAGTGCAGGCCATCGCAACGCTGTGGGCATTGCTGGCCGCAGGTGCCTATGCCATGCAAAAGACCTGGGCATACATTGCGTTTCCCATCATCGGGGCCGCCGTCACATGCCATCTGCTTTTGATCAAGACAGCAAAAAGAACGGGGGAAGACCGTTCCGTTTCGGATTCGCCGCAGCGCGAACAAAGCGGCAAGGAGGTTTGAGGCATGTCACGGATGCCGGTATTATTTGTGGGGCATGGCTCGCCCATGAACGCGGTGGAAAACAACGCGTTCACCGCGGCATGGGAAAAGCTGCCCGGGCAGATTGAAAAACCCAGGGCCATCCTTTGCATATCCGCGCACTGGTATACCCGGGGCACAAGGACCCATGATACTTCAAGGCCCAGGATCATTTATGATATGTATGGCTTTCCGGAGCAGCTGTACAAAGTGAAGTACCCGGCCCCCGGCGCGCCTGAGCTGGCAAAACGAACGGCACAGATGCTTTCTTGCGCTGTGACCATCGACAACGAATGGGGCTTTGACCATGGCGCCTGGTCCGTGCTGTGCCGCATGTATCCAAACGCCGATATTCCGGTCTATCAGCTGAGCGTCGATCTGTTGGCGCCGGCGGCCGCGCACTACGCGTTGGGCCAGGCGCTTGCCCCTCTTCGCGGCGAAGGCGTATTGATTTTGGGCAGCGGCAATGTGGTGCACAACCTGGCGCTGCTGGATTGGGACAGGGAAGGCGGCTTTCCCTGGGCAGTGGAGTTTGACGCGTACATTAGGGATCATATCGTGAGCGGAAACCATGCGGATGTGGTGCATTATGAAAAGGCCGGCTCATCCGCCCGGTACGCCTTCTACACGCCGGATCATTTTTACCCCCTGCTGTATGTGCTGGGGGCGGCCGGCCCCCATGAAAAGGTGCAGGTCTTTAATGAAAGCTGCCTGATGGGGTCCATGTCCATGACGGGGTACCTGATCGGCGATACACTGTAACACGCGGCAAAACAGGCAAAGCCCCGCTGAAGAGATTCGGCGGGGCTTTTGGCGTGTGAACCATGTCATGGAGGCTGTCATACGCTGGTATGGGATGCCTCGAAAAAGACTGGGAGTGAGACCATGATACAGCCATATCAGCTGATCGATATATTCAAAACCATGCTCCAGGAAAAATGGAAATATCAATGGGGAGCCGCACGGGAAGGGGTCGTGGACTGCAGCGGTGCGTTTACCTATGCCTTTCGGAAACTGGGCGGCTATATGTATCACGGCAGCAATACCATGTGGCGGAAGTATACCACAGAAAAAGGAAAAATGGAAAGCATGACGCTTGTGCCGGGCATGGCGGTCTTCCGCTGGCGCAAAAGCGGCAAGGAGCCTGCCGCCTATAAATCAGACGGGCTGGGCGACTTTTATCATGTCGGCCTGTATATCGGCGGCGGCGAAGTGATTGAGGCCAAGTCCGTTCAGTCCGGCATGGCCAAGAGCAGCGTCTCCGGCTGGCCCTATGCCGCCCGGCTGACGGGTGTGGACTATACCGGCCAGCAGCCGGAGGTGCCGCCCTCCCAGCCGCTGCCTGTTTTGAAAAAGGGAAGCGTCGGCTACTGGGTGACGGAAGCCCAGCTGCGCCTGATTGCCCATGGTTTTCCGCTGAGCCTGTACGGCGCGGACGGCATTTTTGGAACAGAGACGCAAAATGCCGTAATTGCTTTCCAGAAGGCCAAGGGGCTTACGCCTGACGGCATCATTGGCGCCGAGACCTGGGAGGAATTGAACGGCGAGACGCCGGCTGAGGAAAGCCGCTATTCGGTTTTGATTCCCAATCTCACGCTGGACGCGGCCAGGGAATTTTTGCAAACGTATCCCGATGCCACCATCCAGCATCCGCCCCAGGCGCAGAACGGATAAATGGAAAAAGCAACACGGCGGCCGGCTGCGAAGCTTACGCAGCCGGCCGCTGATCTATGCAAAGCCCTTTGGGCAAGGGCTCACAGAACATATTTAACTTGACTGCCGCTTGCGCTTGGGCATTACGATGCGCAGCTCAATGGATTCGCCGTATTCCATGACGCTGTATTCCGCGGGGATGCCCGTTTCCTGCATTTGCGTCACAATGCCCTTGATGGCGTTCATGTACAGCCTGTGGTCCCGTACCAGGGAGATCAGACGCCGGTGAGGG
Source organism: Bacillota bacterium (assembly GCA_023425025.1). Lineage (GTDB taxonomy): Bacteria > Bacillota > Clostridia > Christensenellales > Aristaeellaceae > JAEWAH01. The sequence goes on along the minus strand of JAFADG010000008.1, from coordinate 133,031 downwards.
GGCGGGGGAACGGGCAGGCGGGCCATGGCGCGCTCCACCATGGCTTCCGTTTCCCGAACGGTCAGGTTGGCGCTGGCGGCCTGCCTGGCAATGCGTATGCGCCCCGGCCCGTCCGGCAGGCGCAAAAGTGCCCTGGCGTGGCGTTCGGACAAGTTCTCCTCAAAAATCAGGGCCCGAAGCTCCGGGTCCAGGCGCAAAAGGCGCAGCTTGTTGGCAACGGTGCAGGCGGATTTGCCCAAGCGCCGGGACAGCTCGTCCTGCGTCATTTGATAATTGTCGATCAGGGAAGCGAAGGCTTCCGCCTCTTCGAAAAAGTGCAGATCCTCCCGCTGCAGGTTTTCCACCAGCGCCATCATGGCGCTCTCCCGGCCGGTGGCCGGCAGGACGATGGCATCGATGTGGGTTTGGCCCAGCAGCTGACAGGCGCGGAAACGCCGCTCGCCCATGATGATTTCATATTGGCCGCCGCCGTTTTCCCGAACGGTAATGGGCTGCAAAAGACCGAACTGGCGGATGGAGTTGGCCAGTTCGTTCAGTGCCGCTTCGGAAAACTCCCGGCGGGGCTGATCCGGATTTGGAATGATATTGCAAAGGGGCAGCCAGCACACCTGGCGGCAGGCGGTATGAACGGAGGCCGAATGATATGTCTGCATGATATCCGCTCCCTCCCGAAGGATTGGAGAACCTCTTTGGCAAGAAATGCGCAAGGTCGAGCGCGGCGGACAGGGCGGTCGTCCTCCCCCTGACTCCCGGTCCCGCCGCCGCGTTCGATAAATAGTATTCTTTCGGATCAAAAAAATTCCTGCCCGATGATACGAATATTCGTTCGTCACAAATCGGGGCAGGAAGCAGCATATTGTGTTGTGTGCGAAGGTTCTGTGTCGAAAGGCCGCGGCTTACCCGCAGGTTCCCAACGGCTCGCGGCCCGGCGTGCCGGCTTTGCGTGGATACTGTCGAAGGGTTTTTCCAACTTTTTTGCAGGGGAGGAGCAAATGGTGCCAATCCCGGCCCGGAATGGGGGTCGCGACAGGTTCTTCCAGCGTACCGCCCAGCAGTTTTGCGGCCTTTTGCCCGGCATCCATTTCCGCAAGCACTGCCGGGCCTTTCCAGCACAGGGCGCGGCCGGTTGGGCGCACAAAGGGCAGCAGCAGTTCCATCAGCGCAGGCAGGGAGGCGACGGCCCTGGCCAGGGCCAGATCGTAGCTTTCCCGATGGTCCGGCAAATGGGCCGTATCCTCGGACCGGCCGTGCAGGGCCGTTACGTTGGAAAGGTCAAGCTTTGTGATGACCTCCTGCAAAAAGCGGACCCGCTTTTGCTGGGCGTCCAGCAGCGTCATGCTGACATCCGGCCGGGCGATGGCGATGGGCAGGCCGGGGAAGCCGGCGCCGCTGCCCACGTCGATGGCCCTTATCCCCGCGAAAATCAAGCCGCCGACGGCAAGCGGAGACAGGGAGTCGATATAGTGGCGATCAAGCATTTCAGATTCTTCCAGGATGGCGGTCAGATCCATCCGCTGGTTCCATTCCAGCAGCAGCCGGTGATAGGCGGCAAGCTTGTCCGCCGCTATAAGATCGAGAGGAATGCCCGCCGCCTGACAGCGGGCGTAGATACTATCCGTCAAAGAAGACATCGATTGCTCCTTGTATGCGTTATTCCAGCGGCAGACGCAGGTATTTTTGGCCCCAGTATTTTACCCAGGCCAGCGCTTCGCGAAAGTGGTTCTGGGCCCAGTATTCCTGTTTGCAGGGGCTGCCGGTTCCGATCGCCTGGAATCCTTCGTCCCTGGCGATGGCCAAGGCCCGGGGCAGGTGATAGTCGCTGGTGACGACCCGCACAAGGCTTACATTTCTGCCCTTTAAGAGCTCGGCGGCGTTAAGGAGGTTTTCCCTGGTGCTGCCGGAAGTGTTGTCGGTCAGGATCATTTCGGGCACAACGCCGCGTTCCAGCAGCCAGTCCCGCATAACCTCCCCCTCGGGGCGGGGCTCGTTGCCGCCCTGGCCGCCGCTGACGACGATGACGGACGGGTTTTCATTATACTCTTTCAGCGCCGCCTCCAGCCGCCAGGCCAGCTGCAGGGAGGGCTCGCCGCTGGGCTGCACCTGTGCGCCCAGTACGATGATGGCGTCGGCTTTTTCTGCGCTCACGGGCACATGCACCTCCTGGTAACACACATAGGCTATTAAAGCGCCATAGCACAGTATGCCAAGGGACAGCAGCAATGCGGCGAGAAAACAAAGCCTGCGAAATAGGGTACGCGGTTTTCTTTTCGTATTCTTCATGTACCGTTTTCAATCCTTTTGTTCAAATCATTTTGCGGGCGAGGGAGGCTTGCACGCGCTGTCCGCCGCCAACCTTGTATCCGGCTGTGTGTCGTGGCTGATATACCCCATCTGCGTAAGGCTGCCCGTTTTGCTGCCGGCAACGATAATGTGATCCAATACCAGCACATCGATACCTGACAATACGTCACTGAGCCGGCAGGTGATCTGCAGATCCGCGTCGGAGGGATGGGTGGAGCCGCCCGGATGATTGTGGCAGAGGATGACGCTGTGGGCATTGTATTTTATGGCCGCCTCCACCGCCAGGCGCGGGTAGGCCGGCACCTCGGCGATGCTGCCCTTGCCGATAAGCACCGCGCCTAAAAGCTGCATTTGCGCATCCAGCGCCAGCAGGTAAAAATGCTCAAGATGCAGGCCGGAGAGCAGGTTGGCGCAATAGTTGAGCGCATCCTTTCTGTTTTTCAGCACAGGCTTTTGTCCCATGCGGCTGAACTCGATCCGGCGAAAAAGGGACGGCATCAGGTGCAAAAAAGCGGCTGCATAGGGGCCGATGCCCTCCACCTGCATCAACTGCTCCGGCGTGGCCTCAAAAACGCCGTGCAGGGAGCCGAAGTGATCCAACAGCGCATGGGCCAAGGGGTTCACATTCTTTTGGGGAATGGCGTAACAAAGCAGCAGCTCCAACACTTCATGGGGCGCAAAACCATTAAGGCCTTCCTGCAAAAAGCGGTCGCGCAAGCGCTGCCTGTGACCCTCGTGCACCATGGTAACCTCCCGTGTACTATAACGATTCAAATCGATTGTATCATCCTTTTTCTGGCTTGTCATGTTTTTTCCCGAAAATCCGTCATGAAACCCGGTTTGTAGGCAACGGGAGGAAGGCTGGGCAAAATACGCGTCTGTATGAAGAAAACACGGCTCCCGTTCGTTATATGGAGGAACCGATTTTGCAGAAAAAGTTTGGTTTTTCATGGGAAGGGATTCATATAACCGCCTTGCTGTAGTATAATAACAGTTATCAAGGGGATATCTGCACGAAAGTGGGGGGACACAGGCTTGGCAGCATTGTGGGAACAAGCAAAAAACATATTGTGGAATGTGTTCAACCGCCCCAGTATCACAGATGTTCTGGATATATTGATCGTCGCATTCCTTTTGTACGAGCTTTTGATGCTGACCCGCCAAACACGGGCCAGCGCTGTTTTGAAAGGTTTGGGCATGCTGATCCTGGCCAGCTGGGTTTCCGACCTGCTGGGGCTGACGGCGCTGAACTGGGTGCTGCTCAATATTGTCAACAACGGCGCGGTGGTGCTGGTGATTCTGTTCCAGCCGGAATTGCGCAAAGCGCTGGAGCAGATTGGCCGCGGAGCCATTTTGGACAGCGCGCATTCTGACGATGAAACCGACAGCAGGCGCATTATCTCCGAAATCAGTCAATGCCTGATCAATCTTTCCCGCCGCAGGGTCGGCGCGCTGGTCGTAATCGAGCAAAAGACGGGCATCAAGGACATTATTGAGACGGGTACGCCCATCGACTCCATGATCTCCTGCCCGCTGCTGGAAAATATCTTTGAACCCAATACCCCTTTGCACGACGGCGCGGTGGTGATCCGCGGCAGCCGGATCATGGCGGCCGCCTGCATATTGACGCTCAGTGAAGGCAAGGGCATCAGCCGGGAACTGGGCACGCGCCACCGGGCGGCCATCGGCGTCAGTGAAACCACCGATGCCGTGGCGCTGATTGTGTCGGAAGAAACGGGCATCATCTCCATGGCCAGGGCCGGCAAGCTGACCCGGCATCTGGCCGCGGCCGACCTGCAGCAGATATTGGGTTCCATGTACCGGCAGTCCCATGCCCGGCTGTGGAATACCATCAAACAAAAAACGAAGCGTACTCTGGAACGGAAGGAGGGCGCCAAGTGAGCAACGAACTGGAGCGGAGGCAGGATAATGCCCCCCGGCGCACGGAAAAGGCCGGCAAAGCGGCCGTCGTGTGGTTTTGGCATATTCTCCGGCACAATTTGGGCTGGAAGCTGCTGGCGCTTTTTCTGGCGGTGGCCTTATGGACGGGCCTGATTACCCAGGACCCGACGCTGACCAGGGAAAAAACATTCAGTGATGTATCTGTCACCATCTCAGGCCTGGAAAGCCTGAAAAGAAACGGCCTGATACCGGTAACGGACTTGAGCAGCCTGCATCCCACGGTCCGCCTGAAGGTGGATGTGCCGCAAAAGGAATACGGCAATGTGACCGCCGCTAACTACAATGTGCGTGTCGACTTGACGAAAATCACGTCTGCCGGTACGCAGGAAGTGAAGATTACCGCGACATCCTCCAGCACGTACGGCTCCGTAGTGGAAATCGTGCCCGACACCCTGCAGCTTGAGGTGGAGGATTACAGCGTAAAATATCGCATTCCCGTAACTGTTGTGCGTGATGGCGATCCGCCCAACGGTTATTACAGCGGGGATCCGTCGGTGGACCCGCCCATGGTGACCATCAGCGGACCGGCGTCCCTGGTGAACAAAGTCAGCCGGGCGGTAGCGGCTTACGATCAGAGCATTTTGCCAGCACGGGCTGGGCTTGTTGTATCCAGCGTGCCCATTGTGCTGGTAGACGCTTCCACCAATGAGATTGGTCAGGAGCAGATCGATATAACAAATGAATCGGTGCTGATCAAGAATGTAAATGTCGCGCAAACACTGTATGAGACCAAGACCCTTGACCTGCTGCAGGAAAATCTCACCACAGGCACGCCCAGCGCCGGATATCAGGTCAAAAGCATAACGGTCAAACCGTCGCAGGTCGTTGTCGCGGGCCGTCCGGAAACGTTGAACCAAATGGAAAATGTCTATCTGGAATCGCCGGTGGACCTAAACGGCGTGTCGGAAAGCTTTACCAAAAGCGTAAGGCTTGTGCAGCCGGTGGAAATCGTCAATATGTCCACCAGCATGGTCACCGTCCTGGTGGAGATTGAGCCCGTGCAGTCCAACCGCTCCTTTGACAACCTGCGCATTGAAACCGTCGGCCTCCAGGATGGCTATTCCCTTTCCCTGGACAAGACAAAGGCCAGCGTGACCATCAGCGGCCCCAAGCTTTGGCTGGACAAGCTGAAAGCCGCGGGCATCACCCTGACGGCCGATTTGACCGGTCTTACACAAGGCGTCCACAACGTGCCGCTGCTCTGCAGCATATCGGACAGCGAGCAGGTCAACTATACCTACGCCACAGACCCTGCCATTGTACAGGCGACGCTGACCATCAAGTAGACCGCGGGCAGGTGGTCCACCATTTCGGCAGGGGTGGAGGAAAATATGAGAGGTTTTGCGCAAACTCTATTCAATGCCCTCCTGGGCTGGATACGCACGCTGGTGGAAGGGGTTTGGAATATCCTGTTCTCCAGCGACGCGCAGCAGTGGCTTAAGTGGGTTGGCGACAACTGGATGATCCTTGTCGTTTTCCTGTGCCTTTGCGGCGTTGCGCTGGATTATGTCGTTTGGTTCTTCCGCTGGCGGCCCTATTATGTATGGGGTTCCAGTATGCGCAGGCTGCGGCGCTTCTTTGGCGGCGGAAAACCGCAAAGGGAGGAGCAGCCGTATCGGGAAAAAGCCGCCGGCCGTTCGGCGCCCCGTCAGCAGGAAAGGCGCAGGCCGGAGCCTGGTTATCAGCCGCCGGAAGAGCCTGCGTATCAGCCTTCCGCCGATGAGCAGGCGTACGCCTGGCAGGAGGAACAATATGCCGCTGACCCGGTTTATGAGCAGCAGCCGGCATGCGTACAGGAGTCCATATACGATCAGGTGCCGATGTATGAGCCGCCGGCCGACCCCTATCAGCCGCAGCCAACCGCCGTATTCCAGAAACCCGCGGCAGCTGCCGATACCATTCTGGCCAGGCCCAGAAAAGCCGATTACCAGGAGCAGTACGTGCGCAGGTTCGCGCGGCCTGAGCCTGCTTTGCCGCCGGAACCTGTGTACGAGCCTGTACCCCAGGAAGATTGGTCCGATGTGCCCCAGCCCGATGAGCTCCTATATGATGCCCCGCCGCAAGAGGAGTACTGGGCGCCGGAAATGACGCAGGACGCGGGGAATGAGCCGATCCATCCCGGCATCGATTATCAGGCGCTCAGCCGCCAATACGGCTGGCATGTGGATAGGCCGGCGGGCGGCCAGGCTGCGCCCAGGCAGCCGGCGCAAAGGCAGACGGAGCAGCAGCCGGCGGAGCCCGGCTGGGATTTTTCCGGCCTGGACGGCTTTACGCCCTACCGTGCTCCCGAAATGCCCAGCCCGCAGGGGCAGCGGCCGGAGCGGGCGGAGCGCACCAAAAAGCCCAAACCCGAGGGGAAGCCTTTGAACAAGGTCAGAAGCGGCCTGAGCAGAATCGCCCAGCGCGCCGGCAAGGTGCTGACCGTGGATGATGAACAGGCTGGCAAGCTGATTGACGGCCTGCCGCCGCCCATTGACAAGCGCCGCGCCTTTCATGCGCCGGTGTATCCCAACCGGCCCGGCAGCGACAAGCAAAAAAGCCCCGATTTTCAGGAGGACGATTGATATTCATGCATGATCAGCCACGGCTGACTGTTTTGGTGGGTAACTATGGCAGCGGCAAAACCGAAATTGCCCTGAATCTGGCGTTGGATATGGCCCCTCTTGGGCCTGCGGCGCTGGTGGATCTGGATATTGTCAATCCGTATTTCCGCAGCGGTGAAAAGCGCGCGCTGCTGGAAGATAAAGGCGTGCGGGTGCTGATGCCCACCTTTGCCACCACGGCGGTGGATATACCGGCGCTGCCAGCGGAGATACAAAGCGTTTTTGACGATCCGTCGGAGCGGGTGGTGTTCGACGTGGGCGGCGACGATACCGGCGCCACGGCGCTGGGCCGCTACGCCCCTTTTTTTCAAAGGGAGCGGGAAAATACCCGTGTGCTGTATGTGGTCAACGTATGCCGCCCCCTGTCCCAGACGGCGGAGGACATACTGCGGTTGATGGAGCGGATCGCCGCAAGGGCCAGAATGCGGCCCGACGCCCTGATCAACAATGCCAACCTGCAGGGGGAGACAACGGCGCAGCTTCTGCTTCGGGGCCAGGAAGTATTGGAAGAAGTATCGCGGAAAACGGGCCTGCCCATTGCCATGATCACCGGCGAAAAGGCGGTGCTGGATACGCTGCCCAATAAACTCAAGCATTTGTGCAAACCAATCGTAAGACATATGCAGCCGGAATGGATGGACGAATGAAGCCAACGTATGAGACAAACGGGATACCGCCCCTGCCGGCGGGCTTTGTGGAAAGTCTTGCGCCTCTTTTACAGGAAGAGACGCAGGACTTTTTGAAGTCCTACGATTTGCCCTTTGCGCGGGGGCTTCGGCGGAACCCTCTCAAGATACCGGAGGGCGGGCTGGCCCCTTGGGTGGAGGGAATAGGCGATAACGTGCCCTGGGAGCGGGAAGGATCGTACCTTTCCCTGGATTCCAAAGCGGGCGCGCACCCCTTGCATGAGGCGGGCGCGTATTACCTGCAGGAGCCCAGCGCCATGGCGGCCGTGGCTGCCTTTGACCCAAAGCCGGAGGAATGGATTCTCGATTTGTGCGCCGCCCCCGGCGGAAAGAGCACGCAAATCGCCGCCCGCATGGCGGGCAGGGGAATGCTGGTCAGCAACGAGCCCGTGCCCTCCCGGGCACAGATACTCGCTTCCAATATGGAGCGCATGGGCGTTTCCAATGCTTTGGTGACATGTGAAACGCCGGAACGCCTGGCTAAAAGGTGGCCCGGTCAATTTGACCGGGTACTGGTGGATGCGCCATGCTCCGGGGAGGGGATGTTCCGCCGCCATCCCGAAACACGGACGGAATGGTCCACGCAGGCGCCTGCCGGCTGCGCCCGGCGGCAGTCAGAGATTCTTGTTCAGGCGGCCCGGATGGTCAGGGATGGAGGCGTCCTTTGCTATTCCACCTGTACGTTCAACACTGTGGAGAATGAAGATGTGGTGGAGGCGTTTTTGGGGGATCATCCCGAATTCACGCTTGCGCCCTTTGCCTTGACAGATGACCTGCGGGCACAGGGCGGGATGCTGCATCTGTTTCCCCACAAGGTTCAGGGGGAAGGGCATTTTGTGGCGCTGATGCAAAAGCGGGGCGGAAGCGGCGAAGCATGCGGCCGGGCGATGGAAAAGCCTGCCGCCAAGCTTCCCAAGAATGATATGGCCGCCTATGAGGCTTTTTGTATGGACACCTTCGGATGTCCGGGTCCGGAACCTACCGGGCTTTTTGCGGGCCGTTTGGTCCGGCTGCCGGCGCAAATCGATATCTGCGGCCTAAAGGTCTGCAGGGCAGGCTTGCATTTGGGTCAGGTCCGCGGGAAACATTTCGTTCCGGATCACGCCTTTGCCATGTCCTGCCTGCTGCCGGAAAGCTGTCCGTTCCTGTCTTTGACGCTCACTGAGGCAGAGGCTTATTTGCGGGGGGAAACCCTTCCCGCGCCGGACGGCCTTCGCGGCTATTTGACGGTACGGCTGCATGGCCTTGCGCTGGGCTGGGGTAAAGCGGCGGACGGCCGGATTCAAAATCACTATCCAAAGGGTCTTCGCAAAGGATGAAGGGAAGGCGGAACGAGCCGTGCTGCTTGAGAAAAAGGAAATGCTTCAAATTGTGCGCGGCCAGCTGGCTTTTGATTTGAATTGCGATCCCGGGGATTTTGTGCGGGATGGGATTGTGTTCCGCGAGGCCAGCCCGGGCAAGGGTATTTGGCTGGATGAGCGGCAGACGCCGCATTTGCGGGTTGCGACCATGGGCCGGGGGATCGTTGTCAGCGCCGCCGCCAGCACTTTGGAGAAGGTTCGGCCCATTCTTGAAAATCGATTCAGGGATGACTTGTTTTCCGCACCGTTTTTGTTCGGACACAGCCTCTACTACATTCCGGACAGCGGGCAGATGAATGAACCGCCTTGCCCCGAGGGGATTACTCTTGAGGTGCGGGAGGGGAATGAGATACCGGCGCTGTACGCATACCCTGGCTTTGACAACGCCATACGGTATGACAGCCATCATCCCCGACCGGATGCGCTGGCCCTTTGCGCGGTCCATGGGGGAGAGATTGTTGGCATAGCCGGCGCTTGCGCGGACAGTAGGATTCTGTGGCAGATCGGCATCGATGTAAAAAGGGATTTCAGGGGCCATGGGCTGGCGGCGTGCCTTGTAAGCCGTTTGGCCAATAGGATCCTGCAAAGAGGAATCGTGCCCTTTTACGGAACGGCGTCTTCGAATATCGCTTCTCAGGCCGTTGCCCACCGCTGCGGTTTTTCACCGGCATGGATGTGCAATTACAAGCACACGCTGGATGGGAAATCGCCATTTGAAAATCAGGCGCAGGTGGTGTTCAGGTAAGCGCTGAAGAAGCTGCCTTCCGGTTTTGCTTGGCTTGTACATGCGGGCGAATGATAATCGCCCCTACGGCTGCAAAGTGCATGTTGGCTTTTCTTCCGGGTTGCGTGCGTCCCGGCAGGGAAGCCAATAAACGCAAAATGGGGTAGGGACGATTATCAATCGCCCGCCAAGCCTCATATACCGCATCTCCTTTAGGGATGCATTGAACAACTGATATTTGGTTGGCGTTTATGCAAACAGTGGACGAATCAACGGTACATATCAAAAACGACTGGCGGTTTCAGCGAACCTGCCAGTCGTTTTTCGTTCATTTATATCGCTTACACATCGATAAATTTCCGAAACTCCGTCAAAATGCCGATGCCATCCGGATAGTGCGCCGCAAACTGGGGCACGGCGTGGCTGGGGAAGGAATTACCCTCAATGAATACCGGGCCGTTGTCGGTGATGGCCACATCCCAGGCGACAAAGCGCATCTGCGGTATCTTTTGGGAGGCCTCGATGCACATTTGCTTGGCTTCCTCCCAGTAGGGCACCTCAAAACCCACGATGGGCGTGCCTGTCTTGGGGTGTTTTTCATAGGTGTTGCCCTGCTTGTCGGCGCCGACGGTCAGCAGCTTGCCGCTTTCCAGATCCACCCTGGCCGCCATGCCGCCGCAGTCCACATTGTCCATGACCCGGCCATTGCCGATGCGCAAAAAGGCGTATACGATGCCCTTCTTTTTGTCCCCCAGCAGCGTGGCGATGCGCACGGTGTTGACGGAAGTGGGGCAAAGCTTGGAAAGCCGCTCGTGCTGCACCACTACCTCTTCCAGTATGCCGACGCTGTTGCTTTGCAGCAGCCCCAGAAACAGGGAGATATTCTCCTGCCAATCCGTCTTTGCGTATTTCTCGATGCCCTGGCCGCTGGAGCCTTCCAGGGGCTTGGCAATGACGGCTGCCTTGCCCGCAAGAAACGCCGTCATCGCTTCCACGGTGGTCCCGTGGCTGATCTCCAGCCAATCCCGCTTCACATGCTCGGCAAAGAGGGTGTTGAACTCGGCCTTGTTATCGAAAAAGTGCCAGTACTCCTTGTCGTTCATCCGCCGTACGATGCTGTTGGAGATGCCGCGCGTGATCTGCGTCCTGCGCTGGGCGTCGTCCAAACGGTAGAACTGGGCGATCTTGTAATCCACATAGCCTGCGTTGTAGCGGACGGCGCAGATCAGCATGTCGATAAGCAGCCACAGGCGGTTCTTTCCGCTGCGCTCTTTCAAAAGCTTCGTCGTCTTCCACATGGCCTTGTAGTCCATGCGGACAAGGCGCTGAAAAAGAAACTTCAAACGGCTCATAACATCCTCCGGTCAGACGTTGAAACGGAACAGGGTGATATCCCCATCCTGCATGACATATTCCTTGCCTTCGCTGCGGATCAGGCCCTTTTCCCGGCAGGCGTTCATGCTGCCCTGGGCGACAAGGGTTTCAAAGGGCACGATTTCCGCACGGATAAAGCCCTTTTCAAAATCGGAATGGATTTTGCCCGCGGCCTGGGGCGCTTTGGTGCCGGTTTTGATGGTCCAGGCCCGGCATTCGTCGGCGCCGGCGGTCAGGAAGGACAGGAGCCCCAGCAAGCGGTAGCAGGCGGTGACCAGCCTATCCAGGCCGCTTTTTTCAAGGCCCAGGGCGCTTAGAAATTCCAACTTTTCCTCCGGGGGAAGCTGGGCGATTTCCTCTTCTATGCGGGCGCTGATCACAATCAGTTCCGCATGCTCCGCCTTGGCCAGCTCCTTCATCTTTTGAACGCCGGGAATGGTATGCTCCGGCTTGGAAAGATCGTCCTCGGCGATGTTGGCGGCGTAGATCACGGGCTTTGTGGTCAGCAGGAACCAGCTTTCCGCGATTTCCTTTTCTTCCTCCGTCATGGGGAAGGTGCGGGCGGGCTTGCCTGTTTCCAGGTGAGCCTGCAGCCTTTGGGCCAGATCGGCCTCCGCCGCGTACTTTTTGTCGCCGGATTTGACCATTTTGCGGGCCCTGTCCTCCCGGCGGGAAACGGTATCCATATCGGCGAAGATCAGCTCCAGGTTAATGGTCTCAATATCTCTGGCCGGGTCCACGTTGCCGTCCACATGGATGATATTTTCATCCACAAAACAGCGCACCACGTGAACGATGGCATCCACTTCCCGGATGTGGGAAAGGAATTTGTTGCCCAGGCCTTCGCCGCGGCTGGCGCCCTTGACCAGGCCGGCGATATCCACAAACTCAATGGCGGTAGGCGTCACCTTCTTAGGATGGTACATTTCCGCCAATACATTCAAACGGTCATCGGGCACCATCACGATGCCGGTATTGGGCTCGATGGTGCAAAAAGGATAATTGGCGGCCTGTGCCCCCGCCTGTGTAATCGCATTGAACAGGGTGCTTTTTCCTACGTTGGGCAGACCAACGACTCCCAGCTTCATGGACGACGCCCCTTCCTTCACTTTGGAACAAAACACCACCAATTATACAGGGACAAGCGCTGAAATGCAATCTTTCCCCGGTATAGCCCCACACATCCCTGCACAATGATAAAAAGCGCTGGAACTTTTTTGGCAGAACCTCGTCAAATGGATGACTGGAAAATGCTTGAAAGGAGCGATACACGATGAAACGAAAGATTTTGAAACGAAAGATTTGGATCAGCATGCTGCTGGTGCTTTGCCTGCTTGCCCTTGATTTTTCTGCGGCTCTTGCGCAGGAGACCGCCACCCCGCCGCCGGTCAGCGAAAAGGAGTTTGCTGCGCTGCTTGCGCAGGCTTTTCCCGAGGCCGCGCCGGCTTCCGGGCTGACAGGCGGCAGCCCCATTACCTATGACCGGGCCTTGGAGGCCCTGCTTGCGGCGCTTGGGCAACGGGACATAACCGCCGCGGCACGGCTTGCCTTCGCCATTGAAAACGACCTGATCACAGGCCTTGCGGCCATCCATGACCGTCAGGTATCCCTTGCGGACGCGAAAAAGATGATCGCCTCCTTCGCGGCCTACAGCGATGCCAGGACACAGGGGGAAATGCAGGAAAGGGGCGCCGCCGTAGTCGCTTTCTTCACAGGCGCGGCCGATTACATGACAGGCGCGCCGGCCCCGGAAGCAATGCCCATCGGCATAGGCAATGGAGCGGCCCCCATGCCGCGGCCTTTTCCGCAGATCGATTACAACGGTCTGAATGATGAATCGTACGGCAGCTACACGGAAAACAGGTTCCTCAATCCTTTTGACAGCCCATTTTCCACCTTCGCCCTGGATGTGGACACCGCCTCCTACGCCAACATCCGCAGGCAGCTGATGGGCGGCAAACTGCCGGATGCGGGCTCGATCCGCATCGAGGAGATGCTCAACTATTTCGAATATGATCTGCCCATGCCTACGGCGGAGAAGCCCATTTCCATCACCACGGAGCTTGCCGTATGCCCCTGGAACAGCGAACACCAGCTGGCCATGATCGCCCTTTCCGGCTACGCGTCGGACAAGGCTTCGCTTCCCGGCAGCAACCTGGTTTTCCTGGTGGATGTATCCGGCTCCATGGAGGCGGATAACAGGCTGCCCCTTGCGCGAAAGGCGTTGAAGCTGCTTGTTTCCCAGCTTGGGCCCAGGGACAGGGTGACCATCGTGACCTATGCGGGCACGACGGGGGTGTTGCTTAACACGACCCCGGCCGATCAAAAGGAAAAGCTGGAAAAGGCCATCGACAGCATGGACGCCTACGGCTCCACCAACGGCGCCGGCGGCATACAGGAGGCCTATAAGCAGGCCAGGGAAGCCTTTATTGACGGCGGGAACAACCGGGTGATTCTGCTTACAGACGGCGACTTTAACGTAGGCGTGCAAAGCGCGGCTGAGTTGAAGGAGCTCATCACAAAAGAGCGGGAGGGCGGCGTTTACCTGAGCGTGCTGGGGTTTGGCATGGGCAACCTGAAGGATTACGAGATGGAAACCCTGGCCGATTACGGAAACGGCAACTATGCCTATATCGATACGCTGAAGGAAGCCAAAAAGGTGCTGGTGGAAGACATGACGGGCACCATTTTCACCATCGCCAAGGATGTGAAGCTTCAGGTGGAATTCAATCCTGCCCAGGTTGCAGCCTATCGGCTGATCGGCTATGAAAACCGGCTGCTGGATACGGAGGACTTTCAGGACGACGCAAGGGACGCCGGGGAAATGGGCACGGGCCGTCAAATGATCGCGCTGTACGAGATTATTCCCGCCAAGGCGGAGGGAACGCCGGTTCCCACGGCCCAGTCGCGGTATCAGGCAAAAACGGTATTGGGCGGCGGGGAGACGCTGTATGTATCCATCCGCTACAAGCTGCCGCAAGGTGAAAAAGTCATGACGGCGGAACACGCGCTGGAGTCCGGTGAGCTTGCCCCGTCCATGAGCGGGACCATGGCCTTTGCCTCCGCTGTCGCCGAGTTTGGGCTGCTGCTTTCAAATTCCCCCTACAAGGGCACGGCCAGTCTTGACAGCGTGCTTGAACGCGCCCTTGCAAGCCGCGAAGCGGATACCTATGGCTACCGCGCGGAATTTGCGCAGATCGTGGACCTGACAAGGCTGATTCAGGGGGAATGAGCCGGAGGTAGAAAAAATAGACTTACGAAAGGGGTGATGCCCCTTTCTGACCATCGAAAAAACTTTGAGAGGGATGGGAGGGCCGAAGCCCTCCCATTTTGCATCGAAAACCAGCGACATGTGCAGTGATTTTCGCAGGAATTTCGAAGAAATTCCTTCCTTGCCCGAGCAAACGGCCGCAACACCGCGCAGCGGGGGTGCAGTGCAGTGAGGGTAAAGCTCGCAAGAGTGGCATCGCCACTTTTGCGAGACGTCGTATACCGCGTGACAGGTGCGGGAGATTCCTGTATAATAGGCGCTGACTTACGAGTAAGGGAAGGATACGACAATGACGATACTGCAAGCCGCCATCCTGGGTCTGGTGCAGGGGCTGGCGGAATTCCTGCCCATCTCCTCCAGCGGGCATCTTGTTTTTGCACGGGCGCTGATGGGCATTGCCGACCAGGCGGAAGCGCCGGTGTACCTGATGCTGGATATTCTTTTGCACGCGGGCACGCTGATTGCCGTGATTGTTGTGTTCTGGAAGGATTGGATGGGTATCCTGCGCAACTTGTTCAAATCCCGGACGCTGCTGCTGCTGTTCATTGCGTCCCTGCCGGCCTTGGTGGTTGCCCTGCTTTTTAACGATGAGTTGGAAAGCTTATTCAACGGTTCCACGCTGGGATTCGCATTCCTGATCACAGGCGCTTTCATGTTTTTGGCGGAAAAGCTGAGCAAGCGCGGCGGAAAGCACAGGAAGCGGGCGGAGGAACCGGGTTTTGTACAAGCCGTTTCCATGGGCTGCATGCAGGCTGTCGCCCTGCTGCCCGGTGTCAGCCGCAGCGGCTCCACTTTGCTGGGGGGCATCGCCACGGGCTTGACCCGACAGTCAGCGGCGAAATTTTCGTTCATGATGAGTGCGCCCGCGATTCTCGGCAGCCTTTTGATTCAGGGAAAGGATGCCCTGGAGAACGGATATTTCAGCCAGATGGAAATGGTTCCCGTGATAGTGGGCATGGCGGTGGCGGCCGTCAGCGGATACCTGGCCATCCGTTTCATGCTGCGGCTGATCAACCGCATTTCCCTTACCTGGTTTGCTTTGTACGTCGGCGTTCTGGGTATCGCGATCATTGCTTTGCAGATCGCGGCGCCGGAATTTTTGCACCTGCCCGCGCTTTTTGCGGCTGCTCCCGCGGCATAGCTTTTCTACTGAAAGCAGTGTTTGATAGCAAACAGGCCAATCAAAAACCGGCTGTCGGATCACTTTTCCGGCAGCCGGTTTGACGATTTTCATACTAATGGAAAACATTATTGCGTCCAAAGCCGTGAGAGATTTTTGCGTAATACATGGAGGCGAAATGAGGCGTAGCAGCGCTACGCGCAGCGGCAGACGACGCGGTAGTACGCGAAAAGATCCACGGCAACGACGCAATAATGTTTGGAAGCAGTATTACTCCCAATCCACGAGCCCTTTTTCCTCCATGAAGGATTGCTGGGCATCCATGTAATCATCCAGCAGGGAGGCGACCTTCATGGCGGCGTCCGCCCCCAGCTTGTATTGGCTGACGATGCCGTCCAGCATGTACTCAAAGGCCTCGTCGTCGTCATAATACGTATCGCCGGTGTTGCCCTTTTCATCGACGACGCCGCTTTCGCGCATGAATTTGAGGTCGTAGTCGATAGCCTGGGAAACCAGCTCCTCCAGCGCGACGGGCAGCTCCTTGTGGATTCTTGCGTCAATGCGGGACAGGATGAAGGGCAATGCTTCCTGCTTGTTATAACCGTTCATACGTGCATCCTCCTTGATTATAAAAGCTTGGCAAGCCGCTGCGTCGTTTGCTTGAACACCTGCATCGCGCTGCGGATAGGCTCCGGGCTGGACATATCCACGCCGGCCAGCTTCAGCGCCTCAATGGGGGGCAGGCTGCCACCGGCGGACAGGAACTTGTAGTAATCCTTCACCGCGGGCTCGCCTTCGGTCAGGATGCGGTTGGCCAGGAACACCGCGGCGGAAAAGCCGGTGGCGTACTTGTACACGTAGAAGGCGCGGTAGAAGTGGGGGATGCGCATCCATTCCACTTGAATCAGTTCATCCACCACGCAGTGCTGTCCGTAATACTTCTGGTTCAATTCAAGGTAAGCCTTGGACAGCGCTTCCTTCGTCAGGGCCTCGCCTTCTTCCGCCATGCGGTGGCTGATGCGTTCAAACTCGGCAAACATGGTCTGCCTGAACACCGTTGTGCGGAACTGCTCCAGCAGGTGGTTGCACAAGTAGGCCAGCGCTTTCCGATTGTCCTTGTAATGGTCCATCAGCTTGGTCATGAGTATGATTTCGTTGCAGGTGGAGGCAACCTCCGCGGCAAACAGCGTATAGTTGGCCTTGGGAGCGGGCTGGTTTTGATTGCTGTAGAAGCTGTGCATGGCATGGCCCATTTCATGGGCAATGGTCATGGTGCTGTCCAGATCCTCCCGGTGGTTGAGCAGCACATACGGATGAACGCCGTAAGCGCCCCAGGAGTACGCGCCGCTGGACTTGGCACGGTTGGAGTACACGTCGATCCAGCCGTCTTCGTAGGCGCTTTTGAGCACCTTTTGGTATGCTTCGCCCATGGGGGAAAGGCCTTCCATCACCATTTGGTACGCCTCGGGATAGGGCAGCTTCATGTCGAAGTCATCCAGCATGGAGGCATACAGGTCGTACAGGTGCACTTCGGTAAGCCCCATGGCCGGCTTGCGCAGCGCGATGTATTCATTGAGCGCCGGCAGGCTTTCATGAACGACAGAAATCAGGTTGTCGTATACCGACAGGGGAATCTCGTCCGGGAAAAGAGACGCTTCCACGGCGGTTTCAAAGCCCCGGGCCCGGGCGGCAAACAAGTCCCCCTTTACGCTGCCGGCATAGGTGGCGGCGATGGTGGAGCCAAAGCCTGTGTAGGTCTCAAACAGCGCGGTAAAGGCTTCCTGGCGCACGCGCCGGTCACTGCTGCGGATGAACGTGCCGTAACCCGCCTCGGTAAGGGGCACGGTTTCTTCCTTTTCGTCGCGTATGTCCGGGAACTTCATATCGACCTTGGTAAGCATGGAGAATATGTTCTGCGGCGCGCCGGCCATTTCGCCGGTCATGGCCAGCAAACGCTCCTGCTCGGCGGGCAGCGTGTGGGGCTTGTTGCGCAAAAGGTTGCGCAGGTATACATCATAGTCGGCCAGGGTAGGATCGTTCCTCAGCGCGCTGAGCGCGGAATCTTCCATGGCCAGCAGTTCAGGCTCCAGGAAGGAGGCGGCCGCGCCGGCTTCCACCGACAGGGATTCCGCGCGGTCGGTCAGCGCCTGGAACGTTGTATTGGCGTTGTCCTCGTCCCTGTGCATATGGGCAAAGGCGTACAGCCGCTCCAGAATGCTTTGGCTGTCAAAAAAGGTGCGGATGGCCTTGCCCGGATCCTTGGCAACATTGCCCTTGAAGGCTTCAAATTCCGCCGTCATGCTTTTGAGCTTTTGAAAATCGGCTTCCCATGCTTCAAGGGTAGGGTAGAGGTCTTCCAGCTTCCATTGCCAGCGCTTATCGATTTCGCTGCGGAGCTTTACTTGTTCTGCCATCGTCTTTCTCCTTGCTTTTATTTGCCCAATAGCCAATGCTATGCTTAACGCCTTCTGCCGGGGATGCTGCGCTTGATGCGCGCCAGGGAATTTGCGGTAATTTCGCGCACGACCGGGCGAAGCATCCCGGAGCCTGCTTCCCTGATCAGCGGCAGCGCGAGGAGAACGGTGAGAATGCGCAGGAGCGCTGAAGTCGCGAAGATGTAGTGATATCTGTTGAGCGTGATGCCGGGAAGGTGGAATTGCAGCGTTTCCAGATGGGCGTACACGCCCTGCACCATCATGCCGCCGACCGTGTTGCCCAGGGCCACGCCCGCCAGGTTGATGACGGTGAAGAAAACGGCCAGATACATGGAACGGTTCTTTTCACCGGCCATGTTGAGGGGGAAATTCTGCTGGCCAAGATCGATGGGCGCCCAGAAGATGCCGCCGATCACGTTCAGCAGGATCACCAGGCCTATGGTAGCCGGGCTCACCGTCAGCCACAGCAGGGGGTTCAGCATGCAAACCAGAACGGAAATGTTGAGAATGGGCTTGTTGCCGTACCGGTCCATCAGCCTGCCCCAGCGGGATACAAACAGCACCGCCATGATGTTGGAAGTGATCTGGTTGTAGAGGGTGATCTGCGTATAACTCATATGCAGGTTTTCCAGCATATGAACATTGAAAAAGGGCGCGGAGACGTTTACGGAAAAATGCCATGCGGTATAAAACAGCGTTACCATCATGAACGGCTTGTCTTTGAGCACGATGCGGATCATGGAAAAAAAGCTTTCCTGCTTTTCATCCGGCGCGGATGCGCGCATGGCCGGCCATTCCACAAGAAAGAAGAAGGAAAGGTCGATCATGCCCAGCACGCCCGCGGCTACCAGTACAATCGTGTAGCCCAGCGCGCCGGTGCTGTCCATGATCCAGGATACGGTCAGCCCCGCGGCGATGCCGGCCAGTACAAACGTGCGGTATCGGACGCTGAAATACCTGCCGCGGATGCGCAGCGGCACCAGGTCGCCCATCAGGCTGTTGAAGCTTAAGTTGACTACCGAGTTGCCGCCGGCGATCAGCGCCACCAGGACGATAACGGCCCATGGCCGAAGGTAGTGCGCGGCCTCGGGAATGAAAAAGGGAAGAAGCCCGATGGGTATCCACAGAAAGCGGCCCAGGAGGCCAAAGAACAGGAACAGAAAGCGCCGGTTGCGCTTGCGCTCCATCAGGTAACTGATGAACAGCTGGGAGGTGTTGGCGATGACCGGGATCGCGGCGATAATACCAAGCTGGAGGTCGTCCGCGCGAACGATCTCACGCAGAAACCCCGTCCAGGCCGCGCCGGTAGTGATGACGCCGGCGGCGTTGCCAAACATGGCAGACCAGATCACCATATACAGGCTTCGGCGGAGACTGTCGCTCATGCCGGTGGAATCGAACAAGTCTCGGGAACGAGGCCAATGAAGCAAGCGGCCCCATTTGGGCGTATTCATGGGAGGTAGAACCAGCCTTTCGTGTATATGCGGCAGTATGTATGCGCAGCTCATACGGCGGCGCATCCGGCATTGGGCATGTAACCTATTGGCAAAAGCCCAAGGATATTCTATCCCATCCGCCTGTAAGATGCAAGGAGGGATATCACTTTCTTCCGGTCAATTGCTGATGGCTTTGCCATCAGCAATTGACCGGAAGAAGAGGACCTGATTTCTGAATTTTCTGACGAAAATTCCGGACGAAATCCGGCTGCAGGTAATGATTTTCTGTCGGGCGGGCAAGCTCGCCCTTTGGGAAAATCCATCCGCACCGGCTGAGCCGGTGCGGATGATTGCATTTGGAGGGTGCGCCCTCCAAGCCTCCCAAAGCGATTGCAAGCAATTGCCCCATCACTTCCCAACAGTTTTTACATAGGTGATGGGGACCCGGGCGGAGGGTGCGGCAGCGCCTTTGGGCGTAAAGCTCAAATGGCCTTCCTCAAGGGTCAGGTTTCCCGTGCTGCCCTGCAGGCTTTTGTTCTTTAGAATCAGTTCCACAAGCTTTGCGGTAAGCAGGGGCCCGCCGCCTTTTTTCAAGCCATCCTTCCATATGGTAAAATGGCAGCCCTGGCGGTAATGGGTACAGTAAAAGCCTTTGCTGTTTTCCGCCACATCGCCCTGGGCGCAAACGGGGCATTTGACATCCGGAAGCGGTGCAATCTTGGGCCGGGTTTGGCCCTTTTTGCCTTCCTCCCGTTCAAATGTGGCTGTGTTCTTGTCTTCTTTGGCATAGCGCACCAGAAATTCACACAGATGGCGGATGCCCTCCAAAAACGGCTGGGCCTCCTGTTTGCCAATGGCGATCCGGTTCAGCGCCAGTTCCCAGCGGCCGGTCGTCTCGGGAGAGGCAATCTCCTGGGGGGCGATGCGAATCAATTCGACGCCCTTGTCCGTGGCCAGCAGCGTTTTGCCCTTGCGCTGGATATAGCCGACCGCCACCAGGCGCTCGATGATGGCGGCCCTTGTGGCCGGCGTGCCCAGCCCGCTGCCCTTCATCTGCTCCCGCAGTTCCTCATCCTCAATATTCCGCCCGGCGTGCTCCATGGCGGAAAGCAGGCTGCCGTCGGTATGGGGCGAGGGCGGCTTGGTGGCTTCCTTCTTGGCGGAGACCTTCTGGACGGTACGGGCATCGCCCGGCGCAAGCGCGGGCAGGGGAGCATCCTCCTCCTTGGCGGATTTCTCTATTCCCACGTAAACCTTTTTCCAGCCAAGCTCCTTCACCGTGCGGCCGGTGGTGCGGAAGGTATGGTCACCTACACCGGTAATCACCTTCAGCGCGTCATAGGTATGGGCGGGGTAGAAGGCCGCCAGCAGCCGCCTGGCGATCAAATCGAACAGCCGGGCCTCCTCCGGCGGCAGCTTGGCGATGTCCGTCTTTTTGCCGGTGGGCAGTATGGCGTGATGGTCGCTGACCTTGCTGTTGTCAAAGATGCGCCTGGGATGGGCAAGCTTGCCGCCGGGCATGGCGCCGGGAATCAGGGCCTGATACGCTTCCGGCAGATGCAGCATGGCCTGCTTTGCAGGCCCGGCCATGTCATCGGGCAAATGGCGGCTGTCCGTGCGGGGGTAGGTGATTGCCTTGTGGGTTTCGTACAGGCTTTGGGCCACCTTCAGCGTTTTTTGCGCGGTGAAACTCAGCAGCCGGTTGGCATCCCGCTGCAAGGTGGTCAGGTCGTACAGCTGTGGCGGCAGTTCCTGCTTGGGGGTGGATTCGGACAGGAGCACCTTGCCCGCTTGCCCTTTGACCGCCTGGACAATGGCGTCCGCCGCTTCTTTTGTGGGAAGAGGGGTATCATTTTCCTGCCCCTCCCTGAACCACATGCCCTGATAGTCGCCGAAATCGGCGGTGACCGTATAGTATTCCTCGGGCGTAAAGCCCGCAATCTCCAAATGGCGCTTGACCAAAATGGCCAGGGTAGGCGTTTGCACACGGCCGATGCTAAGCAGCGCATTGTGTCGCAGGGTGAACGCCCGGCTGGCGTTCATGCCCACCAGCCAGTCGGCCTGGGCGCGGCAGGAGGCGCTTTGGTACAGGTCGTCATACGCCGAACCGGGCTTCAAGGAAGCAAAGCCTTCCGATATGGCCTCGTCGGTCATGGAGTTGATCCACAGCCTGTCCACGGGCTTCTTACAGCCGGATTCCCGATAAATAAAGCGGAAGATCAGCTCGCCCTCCCGCCCCGCGTCGGTGGCGCAGATGATGCGGTCCGTCTCCTTGTCGCACAACCATTTTTTCAATATGCGGAACTGCCCCTTCGTCTTGGGCAGCACCTTTAAAGGAATGCTTGCCGGCAGGATGGGCAAATCATCTGCCCGCCATTTCTTGTACTTTTCATCCAGCTCATCCGGATCGCACAGCGCCACCAGATGGCCGATGGCCCAGGTGACCACATACTTTTCGCCCACAAGGCAGCCCTCGCCCTTTTCCCGGCACTTCAGCACCCGGGCGATATCCCTGCCCACGCTGGGCTTTTCGGCAACAACAATGATTCTACCCACACTTCTCCTTTCCAGGGGTTCCGTAGTTTTGCCCCCGCCAGTGGCGGAATAGGGCAAAACGGAGGAAGCTGGCGAAACAAGCGATGGGAGCGGCAGCGAACCAGCGCGCCGATTGAGCCAGCCGGGCAGAACCCCTTGGGAATCCCCACATCTTATGATAAATTGCGGTGTTGGCTGAAGATTTGAAACGGAAAATTAATAAAACTTGCTTCCTTCGACCCGCTGTTCATTATAGCCCAGCGAAATGGAAGGAAGCAAGTGTTATAATATCACGTACATTACACAGATAATGGGGTTTCCAAAGGAGTTGTATCCCTGGAACGCAGGATTTCCAATCCCTGCTCATCCTCAAACTGGTTGGTGTACAGATGGTAATAGTAACCCCTTTTGACGATCAGCTGGTGGTGGTTGCCTTCCTCGATCACCTTGCCGTCCTGTATGACCAGGATGCGGTCGGCGGAGCGCACGGTGGAGAGGCGGTGGGCGATGATGAAGCTGGTACGGCCCTTTAGTACCTGCTGGATAGCCTGCTGGATCAGCTGCTCCGCTTCCGTATCCACGGAGGAGGTGGCTTCGTCCAGCACGAAGATGGCCGGGTCGGCCAATATGGCCCGGGCGAAGGAGATCAGCTGCTTTTCGCCGGTGGAAAGGCGGTTGCCGCCCTCGCCCACATCGGTGTCATAGCCCTTTTCCAGCTTCAAAATGAAGGGTTCCGCGTTCACCAGCCGGGCGGCGTTTTGTATTTCCTCCTCCGTGGCATCCGTGCGGCCGTAGCGGATGTTGTCGCGGATGGTGCCGCTGAACAGGTGCGGCTGCTGCAAAACGTATCCCAGGTGGCTTTGCAGCCACAATTGGCTGCGCTTGCGGTAATCGACGCCGTCGATCAGTATGCTGCCGGCCGTGGGCTCGTAAAACCGGCAGATCAGGTTGACAATGGTGCTCTTGCCGCTGCCGGTTTCGCCGACCAGCGCAATGGTTTGCCCGGCTTTTACCCTCAGGCTGAAATTCTTGAGCACTTGCTCGCCTTCCTTATACCGGAAGGAAACATTCTGAAATTCGATATCGCCCTTCAAAGAGGGCCAATTTTCCCGCTTGGGGTGGAAATTGTCGCCGAATTTTTTCACGACCTCCGGCGAATCCACAATATCCGGCTCGGTTTCCAGCAGCGTGACGACGCGCTCCGCGGCGGCCTGGGCGCTTTGCAGCTCGGCAAAGATGCGGGCGATATCCCGTATCGGCTGGAAAAACTGAATGGTATAGTTGACGAACACCTGCACGGTGCCCAGTGTCATGAGACCGGTGAACACGTTGTAGCCGCCCTTCCACAGCGCGTAGGCGGTGGCGATGGAGCCCAGGGAAACGACGATGGGCAGGTACAGCGCGGAAAGGGAGGCGGCGCGTACGGAGCTTTTTCGCATCTGCGAGGTCAGTTCCTGAAACTCCTGAATATTCATGTCCTCCCGCACCAGGGTCTTGGTGGTTTTGGCGCCCATGATGCCTTCGTTGAAGGCGCCGGTGATTTGGCTGTTGGTCTTGCGCACCTGGCGGTAGGAGGCCAGTATCTTCTGTTGGAATTTCCAGCTGATCAGGGCCAGGGGCGGGATGACCAGCACCACGACCAGCGCCAGCTGCCAGTTGAGCAAAAACATCTGAATGCCGCACATGGTCAAAAACACGCTGCCCCAGCCCAGGTCCAGCAGCGACCAGCCGATGGTATCCGCCAGGCGCTGGGTGTCGGAGGTCATGCGGGTCATCAGGTATCCGACCGGCATGGTATCATAATAGGAAAAAGGCAGCTCCTGCAGCTTGCGGAAGCCAAGCTTGCGGATCAGGTAGCATACGCCGGATTCCACACGGCCGCAGTTGCGCAGGAAGATGTATACAGAAACCACCTGCACCAGCATCAGGGCGATGTAAATGATAATAAAAACAGGCAGCCCCGTTGTATCCTGATTGGCGATGAAGACATCAATCGCGTATTGCGTCATCCTGGGAAAGACAACATCGATGGTGGCGCAAATGCCCATAAAGATGCCGATAATGAGCAGGTTTTTATGATAAGGCTTGGCATAGGCAAGCAGCTTCTTCCAAAGCCTTAGGTCAAACTGCTTTGTATAATCCATTTCCTCCTGAAACTGCACCTTATATCACCTCGGCTTTCACAATGGCCTGGCTCTGGGTGAACTCCTCCTCCAGGGCCGTTTGAATTTGATTGATCCGCTGGTACAGCCCCGGCCGTGAACAAAGCTCCTGATGAGTGCCCTGGTCCACCACCCGGCCCTGGTCCAGCACCAGTATGCAGTCCGCCTCGCTGAGCGTTGTGATCCTGTGGCTGATGATGATCGTGGTGGCCCTGTGCGCCCGCTGGCGCAGCGCGGCGCGAATCTGCATATCGGTTTCCGTATCCACGGCGGACAGGGAATCGTCAAAGATCAGAATGTCATTGTCCTTCATCAGCGTGCGGGCGATGGCGATGCGCTGCTTCTGCCCGCCGGACAAGGTGACGCCCCGCTCGCCGACCACCGTGTCATAGCCCTTTTCGCTGGCCAGTATGAACCCGTGGGCGGAGGCAGCCTGCGCCACCCGCTCAATCTCTTCCTGGGATGTATCCGCCTTGGCGATGCCGACGTTTTCGCGTATGGTCTTGCTGAACAAAAAGGGCTCCTGCAATATCAGCCCCACGCGGCTGCGCAGATACTTGCGGTCGATTTTTGCAATGGGCACCCCACCGATGAAAATGCTGCCCGATTGCGGCTCAAACAGCCGCTGCAAAAGATGGACCAGAGTGCTTTTGCCGCTGCCTGTGCTGCCCAGAATGGCAACCGTCTGCCCGGCCTTGATGGTGCAGGACAGGTGATCGAGGATAGGCCGTGATTCCTCGTAGGAAAATACCACATCATCAAATACGATATCGCCGTTCAACGATGGACGCAGCGCATCAGGTTCCTCATCTTCCATGGGGTTGTCGAGAATTTCCCGGATGCGTTTCATGGATACCTTTGTTTTGCCGGCATCGCTTAAGATGCGGCCCAACTGTCGCACGGGGAAAAGCAGCATGCCCACATAGCTGATGAACACGATCAGCGTGCCGACGGTGATCGTTCCCTGGATGGCATACCAAATGCACAAAAGCAGCGTGGCCATGATTTGAAGCATGCTCAAAAGGTCCGCGGAGCTCCAGTACACGGACAGCATGCCGATGAGCCTGAAGGCTTTGCCGCGGTAGTCCTCGCTGGCGGCATCGAATTTTTCCACCTCATGCTGCTGGCGGCCGAACGCGCGCACCACCCGTACGCCGGTCAGGTTTTCCTGCAGCACGGCGCTCATCTTGCCTTCGCTCTCATCCGCGCGCTGGAAGCTGGCGGTGATCTTTTTGAAGAAGATGAAGGCCGTCAAAAACAGCACCGGGATCATGACCATGCTGTACACCGTGATCGTAGGGTTGCGGCCCCAAAGGATCGAAAACGCCATACCCAGCATCAAAACGGTATTGACGGCTTCCACCAATTGCACGGAAAGAAAGCGGCGCACCGTTTCCACATCGCTGGTGCAGCGCTGGATCAGATCGCCTGTTTCGGCTTTGACATGAAACGCAAAGGGAAGGTGCTGCAAATGGGCATACAGCTTGTCGCGCAGCGTGAGCGCGATGTTCTCGCTGGCCACCGCGGACCAGCGGCCTTTGCAATAGGTGAATACGCCGTTGATGACATTGAGCAGCACCAATACAAGGCCGACGAGCCACAGATTCTGCGTGAGATAGCTGCGCTCGCCCAACCCAGCCCACAAAGCCTTCAAAAAGGACGGCAGGCTGCTGGGCTTGTCGCCCAATATGCTGTCGATGGTTTCCGCAAACAAAAGCGGCGTGATAAAGTTGATCAATACGGAAAAAACGGTGCACACAACCGCGCCAAGATATGTCCAGGAATTTGCCGTGACAAGGCGGACAAGCAGTCGGTCTTGCTTTTTTTGCATAGGATAACTCCCTTCGAAAGGTACCGGCATGAAAGTGCTGTTTTCGCTGTTTCGCGTTTAAGTCGTTTCGCTGTTCTCGCTAAGGAAACCCTGTGCACCGGGAAAATGCCGGCGTCGGACCGGCTGATCATCAGCCGCAGATGGCTCATAAACCGTTTCAAATCGTGATAGAAAAATAACATGAAAAATCCGAGGCAAAATTTGACTACAAAGAACAGTATACGAAAAATGGATGAATTAGTCAATTGCTTTTGCAACGAAAGTATATAAACAGAAAATAACGTTTGACGAACCGGAGAATTAGGCGTATTATGGCAGCACAAGCGGTTTTTGGATATTTTTTCAGTCCAATTGTTTCATAATGGTAAATTTCTATTGATTTTTCTGACATGAAAAAGTAGAATATATAAGAAATAAAAAAATGGCCGGCATGGAGAGGATGGAGCATAATGGCAAAGCGGATCTTGCTGGTGGATGATGAGCCCCTTATCCTTAAGGGGTTGCGCTACACCCTGGAGCAGGAGGGCTATGAAACAGATTCAGCCGCCGACGGTGAAGAGGCGATCGCCAAATTCTTTGCCGGTGACTTTGACCTGGTATTGCTGGACGTGATGCTGCCCAAGATGGATGGCATTTCCGTCTGCCAGCGCATCCGGGAGTATTCCAGCGTTCCTATCATTATGCTGACAGCCAAGGGCGAGGACATGGATAAGATCCTTGGCCTGGAGTACGGCGCCGATGATTATATGACAAAGCCCTTCAATATTCTGGAGGTCAAGGCCAGGATCAAAACGATTCTGCGCCGGGCCAACCACACCACCGGCACGGAGGAGAAAAAGGTCGTCCGCGTTAGGGATATGGAGGTCAACATTGTCAACCGTACCGTCACCCTGGGAGGCAAGGAGGTCAAATTAACCGCCAAGGAGTTTGATCTTTTGCAGCTGTTCATCAACAACCGGGGCAAGGTATTCAGCCGCGAGGCCATGCTTGAAACGGTATGGAAGTATGACTATACGGGAGATGCCCGCACGGTGGATGTGCATATCCGGCGCCTTAGGGAGAAAATAGAGCGGAACACGGCCCAGCCTGAGTTTATTTTCACCAAATGGGGAGTTGGCTATTATTTCACCGACAAGGATTAACCCATTTACCAGCATCCGCTGGAGAATACTGCTCGCCTTCCTGCTGATCGTCGGGAGTTCCTTCTATGTGATGGCAACCTCGCTGACCAGTCTGGTTGGCGATTATCTTTTTGAGCAGCGGATACGCGCTGACCGCCTCAATGTGGAAACGCTGGCGGGGCAATTGGCGCCGCTGTATGAAAAAGCCCAGGCCGCGGCGCTGACTGAACGGCTGAAGGAAGCCGGGGGCGAGCTGGAAGGCCGGCTCATGATTTTGGACAGGAACGGGAAGGTGCAGTTTGACAGCTTTTCGGAGCTGAATGGCGCCAGGCTGCAGTATCCGGAGGTCCTGGGCATCCTTATGCAGGGCAAGACAGTTGACTACGGGCTGCATCAGTTGGGCGGCACGGGGGAAAGCGCCATAGGCAGCGTGCTTTCGTTTCTTCGGCCGCTGAATACAAGCGTCAGATGGATCGGTTATTGCACCGCAGCCCTGAATACCTCCAGTGGAAGCGGGGTAATTGGGGTTTTGCTTTATTCATCGCCGGTGCAGAGCATGATGCAGGGCCTGTATCAATTGCAGAATCAAATGATTCTGTATTTTCTGATCGTGGCCTTCGTCGTGCTGGTCATCGCCATGATCTTCTCCCGCGTGATCACCAAGCCCATCGCGACATTAACCCGCGGGATACAGCGCATGGGCCGCGGCGATTTCTCCGCCAGGGTGGCGGTAAAGGGCTCCGGGGAATTAAAGCGGCTTTCAGAAACCTTCAACACCATGTCCGAAAAGCTGGAGGCGCTGGACAAAAGCCGCAACCAGTTTGTATCCAACGCCAGCCATGAATTGAAGACGCCCCTGGCCACCATGAAGATCCTGCTGGAAAGCCTTATCTACCAGCCGGAAATGGAAGAAGCGTTGCGCACGGAGTTCATGACCGACATCAACAAGGAAATCGATAGGCTGAGCCTGATCATCAGCGACCTGTTGACCCTTGTGCAGATGGATACCAAGAACATGAAGCTCAACCGCCAGAACCTGCGCATGTCGGACCTGGTGCGCGACACGGTGCACCGCTTGACGCCCATGGCGCAAAAGCGGCAGCAAACCATTGCGGCAGATATCCAGGATGAAAGCGAAATGTACGCCGACAGCCCCAAGCTGCAGCAGGTGATATATAATTTAATGGAAAACGCCGTCAAGTACACCCAGCCCGGCGGGCAGATTTCCGTGCGCCTGTACAAATCGGGCAAGGAAGTCATCCTGACGGTCAGCGATAACGGCCCCGGCATTCCCAAGGATGACCTGACCCACATTTTCGACAGGTTTTACCGGGTGGACAAAGCAAGGTCCAGGGAGACGGGGGGGACGGGGCTTGGTCTTTCCATCGTGCGCCAGATCGTGCTTTTGCACGGCGGCACGGTTTCCGTGAAAAGTGAGGAAGGGCAGGGTGCGACTTTCATTGTGGAGCTGCCTGCCCACAACGGCTGAAGCCCGGAAAGGAGCGCCATGAAAAAACTGTGTCTTGCTGCTTTACTGCTTGCGTGCCTGCTGCTGGCTACCGGCTGCGCGGCGCTTTTGCCAGACCCCATGGAAAAGGCGCAGGCGACCATGGTACCGGGTGTGACGGCACAGCTGCACAGCCCCCTGGCCAGCGAAAGCAACAGGGACACCCAAACGGTGACGCTGTATTTCCGCTATGGGCGTGAGCCCATGCTGGCGGCGGAAGCGCGGGTGCTGACCGTATCGCAGGACGAGGCCGCGGAAAAGGTCCTGGTGCAGGCCCTTTTGGACGGGCCCGGCGCGGGCTCGACGGAGCTTACCCGCCTTTTTCCCGACCGGGTGCAGGTCATAAACACCATCTCCCAGGGCGATGTGCTGTATGTCACCTTCAACGACGCGATTTTGCGCCCTTATTCCGACGAACCCAGTGATTGGAAAAGCAGGGAGGACTGGCGGCGCGAGGTCATGCTGCGGCGAAAGCTGGCCATGGCGGGGCTCACCGCCTCCATCATTGAAAACTTTTCGTATCAAAGCGTGCAGGTGCTGGTACAGCAGCGCAGCGATGTTTCCACCAGCCTGCGCCTGGAAAATGCCTATTTTCAGAACGAAAGCCTGCCGGGCGGCCTTGCGGCCCCGTTTGCGCGGGAGGAATCGCTGCTTTTAACCCAAGAAAACACGGTACGCACCATCGTTTCCGCCTGGCAGGAGAAGGATTGGAGCCGGCTGTATCTGTACCTGGCTTCCGTGAGTCCCTTAAGCGGCCAGCCCCGGCCCAGCCGGGAGACAGCCTACACAAGCTGGGATAACGCGGCAGCCGTCGCGGCGTTTGACGTTACGGGCGGCAGCGTATCTCCGGATGGCGGCAAGGCCGTGGTAAGCTTGGGGCTCAAGCTTGTCCTGGGCAATGAGCAGGAAATCATCGTATCCGGGTGCCCTGTCATATTGTATCGCGACAGGGGAATCTGGAAAATGACCTATGAGCAGCTGCTGACGCTGATGCGCGCGGCGCCAGACGAGGGGGAGTGACGGTGACAGGGACAAAGCGGGGAATTTGCATACTCCTGGCGGCTTTCTGCCTTGCGCTTGCCGGCTGTCAGCCCTCCGTGCCCGTCATAGCGGGCGAGGGCACGGGAACCGTCGCCACGCTGCCGCCGCCGGAGCTTAAGTATGATCCGCCCATCGGCGACGCGGGCCTGGAGTATGATACGATGGCTACGCTTTTTTTGCCAAGGGCGGACGGCGTGCGCCTGATCGCCCAGCAGGTGCAGGTGAAGATGCCCATCGGGCGGCACGGTGCGGAAACGGTTTTGAGGGAGTTGCTGAACCATCCCGGCAACGCGTTGGTGCAGCCGCTGTCCAAAACGGCAAAGCTTGCGCTGGCCGGCGCGAACCCGGTGGAAATCTCCAGGGATGTGGCGACAGTCAACCTGTCTACCGCCGCGAACCAATTGGAGCCGCGGGAATTGTATACGGTGTGCCAGGCGATTGCAAACACGCTGACGGAGTTTACCGATATCAAATACGTAAACGTGCTGGTTTCCGGGGTGCAGGTAGGGCTGGACATATCGGCAAGGCTGCCCATGGGCACGCTGCAAAGGCGCACGGGCGAAGACCTGAACGCGCTGTGGGAGCAGGCGGATGCCCAGCGGGTACCGCTTTCCGAAGACCTCTCCGCCCGCAGGCTCTCCACCATGGTTACGCTGTACTACCCCGCAAAGCTGGGTACCGGCATATTGCCGGAGGTCAGGAATGTTTCCTTTGAAGGGCAAACCCCTGTTCAACTGGTAAGGGGCCTTTTGCAGGAGCTGTCCCGGCGGGCCGAGTACCTTGGCAATGTGCCCGCCATGCCGGATCTTGTCGGGTTGTTGAGCGACACCCCGACGGTATCGGAAACCTCCGGCGGCGGACGCAAGGTGACGCTGCATTTTTCATCCGATTTGAATGAGAAGCTCAGTGAGAATGGGCTTACGCGCTCGATCTGCATGGCTTCGCTTACGTATACCCTGACCACTTTTTTGCCGAACGTGACGTGGGTGGAAGTATATATCGGCGATCAGTTGATCGATACCATTACCCCCAGCAGCATTTATCTGCCGGGCGATCCCATTGCCTTTGCCCGCGGCTTGCAGCAGCGCGGCGATTACGGCGCTTTCCTTTTGGGCTACTGCCGCCTGTACTTTGCTTCGGAGGGCGGCAAGCTGACGGCGGTGAACCGGCCCGTGCCTTACTTCCAGGCCAAGAATCCGCGGTACCTGCTGCTGGAATTGAACAAGGGCCCCAGGGCCTATGACAGCGTAAATGGCCTTGCGGCTGTCTTTCCGCCCGGGCCTCAGGATGCGGATCTTTTGGGTATCGGCTTTATCGATCATACGATGCTGGTGCACATGTCCGATGCGTTCAAGACCGCGGCTTCCTCTTTGAGCGGCGGTCAGGAGCGGCAGATGATCTACGCCATCGTGAATACCTTGTGTGAAAATTCGGTGGTGTCCAAGGTGCGGTTTTATGTAGCGGGCGGGCAGCCGGAAACGCTGGCAGGAGAAATCTATCTGCCGGGCGAGTTTCTGCCCGCGCCCGGTCTGGTGAATTAATGGCAAGGAGCGCTTTATGGAGTTGCCCGGCGCGCTGATGGAAGCCCTGTCACAGCTGTCCGCGGGGATGCGGCAGGAGGAATTGCTGCGGGAAGCGCAAAATTTGAGCCTTGCCTACCGCCGCCAGGAAGGATCGGGCGGCCGTTTGGTAACGCAGGATGTACAGGCCTGCGCCTATGCCGCCGCCAGGATGCCGGCCACCTATGGCGCCGTCGCAAAAGCACTTGAGTATGCGCTTGACGCTGCGAATATACGCCCGCGGACGCTGCTGGACGCCGGCGCGGGAACCGGCGCCGCCGCCTGGGCGGCAGCCGGCTTGCTTGAGCTGGATGAAGTTTTTTGCCTGGAAAGAGAAGCAGCCATGCGCCGCCTGGGGCAGGCGCTGATGCAATCCGGCCCGGCGGCGCTGCAAAACGCCCGGTGGCTGGAATGCGACCTGGCATCAAATGCGATAAATGAGCGGGCGGGCCTTGTCATCGCTGCCTATGTGCTCAACGAAATGACGGAAAAGGGACGCGCTGCCGCGGCTCAAAAGCTGTGGGACGCAGCCGGTGATATGCTGCTGCTGGTGGAGCCCGGCACGCCGGCGGGATATGCGCATTTGATGCAGGCAAGGGAGCAGCTTTTGGCGGCGGGCGCCTTTGTTGCCGCCCCTTGTCCCCATGACAAGCCTTGCCCGATGGAAAACGGGGATTGGTGCCATTTTGCCTGCCGGGTGCAAAGAACGCGGCTGCATAAGCAGTTAAAAGGCGGCGATGCAGCCTACGAAGATGAGAAGTTCGCGTATCTGGCGGTTGTGCGGGAGCGGTGCAAGCCTGCTGAAAACAGGATCCTGCGCCATCCCCAGGTGCGAAAAGGTCATATCATGCTCACCCTGTGTACGCAGTCCTGTATTCAAATGCGGACGGTGACCAAAAAGGACGGCGGGATATACAAACTGGCGAAGGACGCCTCGGCGGGTGATCCAATATGATCATTCTGCTGCCGGCGTCTTGCTGTTTGCGCAGTCAATCGCAGAAAATGACTTTCGGTTCCGGTATTTTTGGTTTTGAGTCACGAGCTCTTGAGGCATCCTATCAGATATGTTAGGATGGATCGCTGGTAATTTTGGGCATACCGAAAGGAGCTACCCAGATGGAATGGCATGGTAAAAAGATGGAGGCTGTATTTGCGGATCTGCATGTGCGGCCTGAAACCGGACTGACAGGTGACGAGGCGTCCAAAAGGCTTGCGGAACATGGCCCCAACGAGCTTCGCGCGCAAAAGGGCCGGACGGTTCTGCAAATGTTTCTGGCCCAATTCGCTGATTTTATGGTACTGATTCTGCTTACCGCAGCTGTAATATCCGTCGTGGCGGAACAGGCGTGGGCGGATGCTATTATTATTCTGCTGGTGGTTATAATCAACGCGGTGCTGGGCGTGATACAGGAGAACAGGGCGGAGCATTCCCTGGCGGCCATCAAGAAAATGGCCTCGCCCCACGCCAAGGTCCGCAGGGATGGGCAGATGCACGTGCTGCCTGCCGGTGATCTGGTTCCCGGCGATGTGGTGGTGCTGGAAACAGGCGATTTCGTGCCGGCGGATATCCGCCTGTACAGCTGTGTGAACCTTAAAACCCAGGAGAGCGCGCTCACCGGGGAAAGCACGCCGGTGGAAAAGCAGGAAGGCGAGGTGGAAGAAGCCGCAGCCTTGGGCGACAGGCGGAACATGGCCTACTCCGGCAGCCTGATCACCTACGGCCGGGGCGAAGGCGTGGTGGTGGAGACGGGCATGCATACTCAATTGGGGCGCATCGCCGGCATGCTGGATAAGGAAGAAGGCGTCAAGACGCCCCTGCAGCGCCGCCTTGCCGATATGAGCAAGAAGCTGGCCCTGGCTGCCATCGGCGTCTGCGCCATTGTTTTTCTGGTGGGCGTTTTGTACGGCAAAAAAGTCGACGAAATGTTTTTGACGGCGATCAGCCTGGCGGTGGCCGCCATTCCGGAAGGCATGCTGGCCATCGTCACCATCGTATTGGCTATCGGCGTGCAGAAGATGATCGCCCAGCACGCCATCATCCGCCGCCTGCCGGCTGTGGAAACGCTGGGCAGCGCCACGGTGGTCTGCTCCGACAAGACGGGCACGCTGACCATGAACCGTATGACGGTGGTGGCGGCCAGCGCGCCCTTTGAGGCGGGGGATGCACAGGTTTTCCGCCGCCAGAGCGCCGCGGTGCTCCTGGGTACGGCCATGGTGCTTTGCAACGACGGACAGGAAGGCAAGGTGGATGGCAAGGAAACCTTTCTTGGCGATCCCACCGAAACGGCGCTGTTGGATTTCGCCAAGACGATGGGGTATGAGAAAAAGCGCCTGGAAGGGAAACTGCCCCGCGTGGACGAGGTGCCCTTTGATTCCGACCGCAAGCGGATGGCAACCGTACATAAAGAAAACGCGGCCTACCGCATTTTTGCCAAGGGCGGCCTGGATGAAATATTGGACATATGCACCCACATCCAGGATGGCTATGTGCGGCCTATTACGGGTGAGGATGTGGAGCGGATACAAAGGACCGCCCAGGAAATGTCCGAAGCCGCGCTGCGCGTTCTGGCCTTTGCCATGGGCGAGATTCCGGACCTGTCTAACGGGGACAAGCAGGCCGATTATGAGAAGGGCCTTACCTTCCTTGGCATGGCCGGCATGATCGATCCGCCCCGGCCTACTGCCCGCGATTCGGTGGCCATGTGCCGCCAGGCCGGTATCAAGCCGGTGATGATCACGGGCGACCACAAATCCACGGCCACGGCTATTGCCAAGGACCTTGGCATACTGGGCAAGGGCGACCGGGTCATCACGGGCCTGGAGCTGGCCCGGATGGATGATGACCGGCTGAAGGAAGAAGTGCGCAACATTGCCGTGTATGCCCGCGTATCGCCGGAGCATAAGCTGCGCATCGTCAAGGCCTGGCAGTCCTGGGGCGATGTGGTGGCCATGACGGGCGACGGTGTGAATGACGCGCCGGCGCTCAAGCGTGCCGATATCGGCGTGGCCATGGGCATCACCGGCACCGAGGTGAGCAAGGAAGCCAGCGCGATGATCCTGACGGACGACAACTTTGCCACCATCGTGACTGCCGTCTCCCAGGGACGCACCATCTACATCAACATTCTCAAGGCCATTCAGTTCCTGCTGTCCTGCAACCTGGGCGAGATACTGACCATTTTTATCGCTACGCTTTTGAACTGGGAATCGCCCCTTCTGCCTATTCACCTCCTGTGGGTGAACCTGGTGACGGATACCTTCCCGGCCCTGGCGCTGGGCATGGAGCCGGCCGAGAAGGATATCATGCAAAAACCCCCCAGGGACCCCAAATCCGCGATCTTCGAAAAGTCGCTGCTATTCAGGCTGGGGTATCAAGGCGCGATGATCGCGGGGCTTACGCTGCTGGCGTTCCTCATCGGCCTGCGCACGAGTGTTGAGTTGGGTGAAACGATGGCGTTTGCGGTGCTCTCCGGCTCGCAGATTTTCCACTCCCTAAACCTGCGTAGCAATGTGCACTCCCTTTTCTCCAAGGGACCGGGCAACAAGTGGCTGCTGTACGCTGGCGGCGCTTCCCTTTTCCTGCAGCTGGTTGTTCTGGTGACACCCTTCCTGCAAAATATCTTTCACCTGGTGCCCATGTCGTCCACGCACTGGCTGATAGTGGCCGGGCTTAGTCTGGCGCCCATCCTGATCGTTGAGCTGTTCAAGGCGCTTGGATGGACCGGGGAGAGGCTGCAAAGGAAGCATTAATAGATGCCTGAGAAGAGGTTGTGCTGATCTATCGTTCAGCACAACCTCTTTGCATTGTTATGCGACACTGAAAGTAGGGGGCAAGACGGGAAAGCCCGGGCTTGCCGTTGAAGGGAAGCTGATCATGGATGGCGTGTCTCACTTTACCGGTGACCATGGGCCTGCTATAATATACATGAAGGTAAACAGGCATTTGCCGGATAGGTTTGAACTGCGGATTATATATACTGTGGAGGTAATAATGTTCCACTTTTTTGAGTTTCATGATTTAAAAGATGATGAAATAAAGCTTGTTATAAAAAGTCTTGATGAGCCTGATATAGAAAAAGGATATGTTCCAAGATATTGTTTTTCAATCATACATATCAAAGACAACAAGGATATTGGTGCGGTTTACTTTGCCGTAGATAACTCATCTCGTCGTCAATATTTAAGAGGTCACCTTAGTTACGGAGTTTCTCCAGCATATTCGGGTCATAATTATGCAATGAAGGCATGTAAGCTTATAAAACAGGTCGCTTTGGCACATGGGTTTGAACGTTTATTTATAGGTTCTGGGTATGATAACATCGCGTCACGAAAAACAATCGAGAAACTAGGTGCGGTACCAATAACATTAAGTGACGTACCAGATGACGAGATTTTACAGGAATTAAGAGCTGATAAAATTGATATGTTTGTTTGGGATATAGCAGAATAGGGCTTGGCTATAGTATAAGCTTAATGCAAAGCTGACAAATTCCAATTTGCCGGGCAGTTAAGACCAAGGACTGTTTATATAATGCGAGGGGAAAGAATGGCGACGCTACATCTAATGATTGGGCTGCCTTGCAGCGGAAAAACAACATACGCAAAAGAATTGGCTGTCAGGGAAAGGGCCCTTTTGCTTACCCCAGACGTTTGGCAGCTGAAATTATTTGGAAAGGACTTTCCTGGACCATATCATGATAAACGGCATAGCGATATTGAAAGCATCATGTGAGATG
The DNA here is from genome assembly GCA_023425025.1 of Bacillota bacterium. Taxonomy (GTDB): domain Bacteria; phylum Bacillota; class Clostridia; order Christensenellales; family Aristaeellaceae; genus JAEWAH01. The sequence continues at coordinate 97,266 of JAFADG010000008.1, read as the reverse complement.
TCGCAAAAAGCGTTCTTTCATTAGGGACAAGCGTTATTCTTGATTTTGGATGCTGGGCACGGGTTGAGCGGGATGATTTCAGAAGCAGAGCCAACGATCTGGGTGTGGACTTCAAGCTGCACTATATGGACGTGCCGTATTCCGAATTATATAGACGCCTGGAAGAGAGAAATCGGAATCTGCCGGAGGGTGTGTTTAAAATCCCCAAAGAAGAAATGGATCAATTTATCACCATTTTTCAACCGCCGGCTGCTGACGAGCTTATATAATCAGCTTCCGTTCATACGCATCATGCAAAACAGCCAAGTTCCCATTTAATTGTGCGTTCGCTCAATGGCGTTAGCCGATGGGCGTTTTTGTACAACGAAAAAGCCGCCGATTTTTCTCGGCGGCTTTGGATATGTGGCAATATTAGCGCTTGGAGAACTGGGGAGCACGGCGGGCAGCCTTGAGGCCGTACTTTTTACGTTCCTTCATGCGGGGGTCGCGGGTGAGGAAACCAGCCTTTTTCAAGGCGCCGCGCAGCTCGGGATCGGCCTTGCACAACGCACGGCTGATGCCATGGCGGATCGCGCCGGACTGGCCGGTAAGGCCGCCGCCCACAACATTCACCAGAATGTCAAAGCTTCCGGCGGCGTTGGTCAGCTGCAGGGGTTGACGGACAGTCATCTTGAGGGTTTCCAGACCGAAATAGTTATCGATATCCCGCTGATTGATGACGATTTTGCCTTGACCCGGCACCAAACGGACGCGGGCAACCGCCTTCTTGCGGCGGCCTACGGCATTGAAATCTGCTTGAGCCATAATTTTTTACGCTCCTTTCCGCGTCACTTCAGTTCCAGTTTTTCGGGCTGCTGGGCGGCATGCTCGTGCTCGGCGCCGGCATACACGCGAAGCTTGGTGACCATCTTGCGGCCCAGGGGGCCTTTGGGCAGCATGCCCACGATGGCCTTTTTCACCGCGAATTCAGGCTTGTCGGCCATGAGCTTGCGGTATTTGATTTCCTTCAAGCCGCCCGGATAACCGGTGTGCTTGTAATAGATTTTGTCATCCAGCTTGTGGCCGGTGAGAATCGCCTTGTCGGCGTTGATGATGATCACATGGTCGCCCGTATCCAAAAAGGGCGTATAGATGGGCTTGTTCTTGCCGCGAAGAATCCCGGCAACCTGGCTGGCCAAACGACCCAGCACAAGCCCGTCAGCATCGACAACGTACCATTTCCGCTCAATGGCCTCGGCTTTGGGCATAAAGGTTTTCAAAAGGTATTCCTCCTTGGATGATGATCGAAAAAGTTCGCGGAAGCCATGATGGTCGCATGTTCCCGCCATTGTCAATAGGTCCCGGGGCTAGCGGAGTCTATTGATGCCATTTGCTATCATATAATATTTTCCCATGGCTTGTCAAGGGAAAAATCCTTTATTTTCAGCAAATATCGAATAAAAAGCTGAGAGAAAGCGGCATGTTTTTTGGATGGCGGAGGATAGCGGTCATGCTCATTCAGCCACCGGCTCCAGGAAGCTTTCGGGCGTGCAATCCCCGTTTTCCGCAAGGCGCAGGCACAGCCACTGGGTCTCCTGCTTGAAGCCGTACTTTTCATACACGGGCCGGCCAAGGACGGATGCGCCAAGGCGCACGACCCGGACGCCGCGCTCCGCCGCCTGCGAAACGGCCAGATGCAGCATCCTGCGGCCGATGCCCTGGCGGCGGTAATCCGGGTGGGTATACATGTTGGTGATGTAGGCAATCAGGCCGGTAGGATTCGTATAGGATGGGGGATAGGCGTAAAAGCAAACGGCGCTGGTGGCGACAATTTTGCCGTCATCCTCCAAAATCCATTGCACCAGATCATCCTTATCAAGCATCCGCCTGAAAAAACTGTCCAGCTCCCGGTCGATGCATACGGCGGGCTGGATGCCTTCGTCGATCAGCTGCTGCTTGCGGATGGCGATCATCGCGGGAATGTCCTGCACGGTTGCCTTGCGGTGCTCCATTTGGGCTGCCCCCCTCATTCGTACGCAACGTATTGCCTATTCGCTGTGATGCTGTTTAACCCAGAGGTCAAGCAGGTATTCCAGCTGGCTTGCCGTCTGCTCATACAGGCTGTCGCTGCCGCCGAAGGGATCGTGGACAGGCTCCGGCAGCGTCATGGCCTTTTCCTGATAGGCGGGGTAGCGCAATATAAATTCCCGCAAATGCGCCGGGGTCATGCACAGCACGATGTCCGCTTTTTGAATCAACTGCTCCTGTATCCTTTTCGCGTGGTGGCCTCGAAGCGACAGGCTGCGGGCGCTCATGGCCCGCTGTGCGCCGGGGGAGGCCGGCGCGCCCGGCAGGGCGATCAGGCCGGCGCTGTCACAGGTGACAGGCAGATTCTTTTTGCGGGCCAAATCCTCCATCAGGCATTTGGCCATGGGGCTGCGGCACGTGTTGCCGGTGCATAGGAATAAAATATGGGTCATGCGGCCTCCTTTGAACGGGCTACGGTCAGTCTGTGCCTTTTCTTTGCGCGCTATGCCTTGTCCGCATCAAGAAAATGGAAGGACGCCGCCCGGCCCAGCCGGTTCATGACCGCCAGGCCCAGGCCGCTGGTTTCCATCACTTCGCTGAAAATGCAGGCAATCTGCTCCCGGTCCATGCGGCGCAGCACGTCAAACAGCCGGGAAGCCACTTCCTCGGGATGATGCAGGCTGCCGATATCCAGCACATAGCGGCTGCCGTATGCGGCGGTATGCTCGGAAAGCGCCAGGATGCAGGCGGACTCGCCGGATTGAACGGCCTCATCGTACAAGCCTATGCAGGTCGTTGCGACGTTTTCCGGCTTACCGGATACAAGCGTCAGTTTTCCTTGCGGGGCATAGTGCTTGTGCCGCATACCGGGGGAGGGTGCCGCCTCGCCGGGCTGCAAGGGGGTCAAAATGCTGCGGGCGGTTTCCACAGAACCGGCAACGCCGGTAATCATTTCGGGCGTGACGCCGCCGGGCCGGAGGACCACAGGAATATCGCCGGTCACATCCACCACGGTGGATTCCAGGCCGACGGCGCAGGGGCCGCCGTCGATGATCAGGGGGATGCGGCCCGCCATATCCTCCAGAACATGCATCGCCTGGGTGGGGCTGGGCCGGCCGCTTGCATTGGCGCTGGGCGCGGCCACAGGGCGGCCGCAGGCGTCGATCAAGGCCCGCGCCACAGGATGGGCGGGCATGCGTACCGCAACGGTATCAAGGCCCGCCGTGGTTACATGGGGCACGATATCCTTCTTCTTTAAAAGCAGCGTCAAGGGGCCCGGCCAAAACGCATCCATTAATTGCCCGGCCAGTTTGGTGACATGGCACAGGGGCAAAAGAGCTTCCCTGCTGGTCACATGCACAATAAGCGGATTGTCCGCAGGGCGGTTCTTGGCGGCAAAGATGGAGAATACGGCTTTCTCGTTCAGCGCGTCCGCCCCCAGGCCATATACCGTTTCCGTGGGGAAAGCCACCAGCTCCCCTTTTCTTAATAAGGAAGCGGCATAGGCGATGGTATCCTCGGTAGGGGGGAGGCAGCGGGTTTCCATTCTAACTTGGCTCCTTTTGTTTTGTGCAGGTTTACAGCCATAGCGCCAGCAGGCAGCCGGCTACAATGCCTAAGGATAACAGCAGCGTTTCCAGGCGGCCGGCGCCTTTTTTCTGGGCTTCGGGCAGCAGGCTGGCGCAGGTAATTTGCAGCATCGCCCCGCCGGCCAGCCCTAAGCATATGGCCAGTGATGTGGGGCCTGTGCCGCCGGCAAGCTGCCCGATGATCGCGCCCAGCAGCGTCGGAAAGCCGCTGAACAAGGCCGAGAGCAGCACCCGGTACAGCTTCATGCCGCCTTCCCGAAGCGGCAGCGCCATGGACAGGCCTTCCGGCACATCGTGCAGCACAATGGCCAGGCAAAGCGCCAGACCGAACACCGGTGCGTCCGCGTAGCCCGCGCCGACGGCCAGGCCTTCCGGGAAATTGTGCAGCGCGATGCCGACGCCGATGAGCATGCCGGAACGGATCAGGGAGTTGCTGCCGCGTCGCCGGCCAAAACGCGCCAGTATCACATCGGACAGGAGCATGGCGGCAATACCGGCCAGCAGAGAAAAGATGCCTGTCGTTTCATCCAGAACCAGCGCTTCCGGCAAAAGCTCAAAGCAGACGATGGAGATCATCAATCCGCCGGTGAAATGCAAAATGCGGCTGATGGACCTGGAAGAAAGACGGGGCAGCAGGATGGCGATCAGCCCCCCCAGCCCCGTTCCAAGAAAACCAGCACTGGCGCTGAGCAGCAGCATCGCACCATAATCCATACGCATTCCCCCTTACATCCCTGCAAGCAGGGTATGCCTAGGGGGAAGCTGCATATGCCTTTTGGGCCGGCTATTAGCAAACTTGCTGGGAGCAACGAGGGTGACTGAACCGAGCGCCGCCGGTGGCGGATATAGCGAGGTGAAGGAATCAAGCGAAACAAGCGGTGCAAGCGACAGCGATGCGGCGCGACGATTGAGCTTGCGGATCGCAGCACCCTCGTTTGTAATTGCATCGCCCGGCAAGGCCTACGTGGACGGGCGCTTGCGCAGCGAGCTTTCCTTACACTTTTGCTGGCCGTGAACGAAGTGAACAAGCAAAAAGTGTAAATCAAAAAATGACAAGGTCATTTTTTAGAAGTCGTTATGCCTCCTGATTGAGCTGTTTGAGCAGCTCCGCCTGTTCCTCCATGCGCAGCGCGTCGATGATCTCGTCTAGGTCGCCATCCACGATATCGTCGATGCGGTAGATGGTCAGGCCGATGCGGTGGTCTGTTACGCGGCCCTGGGGGAAGTTGTAGGTGCGTATGCGCTCGCTGCGGTCGCCCGTGCCGATTTGGCCGCGGCGGTTTTGGGCGTATTCCGCGTCCTTTTCCGCCTGCATGCGCTCCAGAAGGCGGGATTTTAACACCTTCATGGCCTTATCCTTGTTCTTGATTTGGCTTTTCTCATCCTGGCAGGTGACCACGAGCCCGGTGGGCAGGTGGGTGATGCGCACGGCGGAGTCGGTGGTATTGACGCACTGGCCGCCATGGCCGGTGGAGCGGTATACATCGATGCGCAGGTCGCCGGGACTTAAGGCAATTTCCACGTCCTCCGCCTCCGGCAGCACGGCCACGGTGCAGGTGCTGGTGTGGATGCGTCCGGAGGATTCGGTGGCGGGAACTCTTTGAACCCTGTGGACGCCGCTTTCAAACTTCAAGCGGCTGAAAGCGCCGCTGCCGTACATGGAAAACACAGCCTCTTTGATGCCGCCCAGCTCCGTCATATTGACGGTGATGGGCTCCACCTTCCAGTTGTGGCGCTCGGCGTAGCGGGTATACATGCGCAAAAGTTCCGCTGCGAACAGGCTGGCTTCCTCGCCGCCGGCGCCGCCGCGGATTTCCATGATGACGTTGCGCTGGGCGTTGGGGTCCTGGGGCAAAAGCAAAAGCTTCAATTCCTGTTCGGATTCTTCCTTGCGCGCAAGCAGGCCTTTCAACTCTTCCTGGGCCATGTCGGCAAGCTCCGGGTCTTTGAGCAGCGCCTGGGCGTCATCAAGCTCCGCCAATAGCTGCCGGTAGGATTCCCAGGAGCGGACGGCGGGCTCCAGTTGGGCATGCTCACGCACAAGCTTTTGCCACAGCGACTGGTCGGCGATGATGTCCGGCTGGGACACCGCTGTGGAAAGCTCCTCATATCGGTTTTGCATCCATTCAAACTTGTCGAACATGGTTTCCTCCTGAGAGGGATTTGGGGGATAACGCGGCTACGATGCGCGAGATATGGCTCAGGTCCTCATGGACCGTAACGGCTTCAAAATGCGGTGCGAGAAGGCTTTGTACATCCGCCGCCTGGTCATACCCCACTTCGCAAAAAAGAGCCCCGCCGGGGCAGAGGAAAAAGGGTGCATCCTTGGCAAGCCGCCTGTAAAAGATCAGGCCGTCCTCGCCGCCCTCCAGCGCATTGCCCGGTTCGCGAAGCACTTCCGGCTGCAGTGTTTGGCAGATATCGGTGGGAATATACGGCGGGTTGCACACGATCAGGTCATACGAATTTCCGACGACCGCATGCAGGAAATCTCCTTCAAAGAAGGCGACGTTTGCGTTGTTTTCCTTCGCATTTTTCCGCGCCACCAATAGGGCGGCGGGGGAGATGTCTGCGGCGGAAACCGCGGCCGTTGGCGCAAGGCGGGCGATGGCGACGGCCAGCGCACCGCTGCCGGTGCATAGGTCCAGCACCTTTGGGGCTGGGAGATTCCTCGTTTTCAGCCAGGCCAGCGCATGCTCGCACAATAGCTCCGTTTCCGGCCTGGGGATCAGCACGCTTTCGTTGACGAAAAAGTCAAACCCCATAAACGACTGAACACCAAGGATGTACTGGAGCGGCTCCCGCTGCCTGCGCCTTTCCAATAAACCTTCAAAAGCCGCCTGATCGGCGGGGGAAAGCTCCTTTGCGCTGCCGAGCAGCAGCTGCATTCTTGTCATACAAAGTACATGGGCCAGCAGATATTCCGCGTCCAGCCTGCTGTCCAAAACGCCGGCATCATCAAGCTTGGCGCCGGCGTTTTTCAAAGCCTCAAGAATGGTCATGCCTGGGCGGCTTCCGCCTTGGGCACGGCGCTGACGACGGTGTAACCGTCCTTTGTGACCTCCCCTTCGGGCAGGCCGTAGAGGGCGGCGTTCATGGCGGCGATGGCCACTTCCAGCATTTTGTCATCGGGGGTGCGGGTGGTGAGCTTCTGCATCATCAGCCCGGGCCAGCGCAGGGCGTTCACCAGCTTACCATTGGCATGGGCCAAGCCCTTCAATATTTCATAGCTGATGCCGGCGACGATGGGCAGGAGCGCCAGACGGCTTAACACCCGAAGCAGATAATTGGCGCCGTTGTAGCCGGCGATGGTGTACAGCAATATGGCCAGCACGAACACGATCAGCAGGAACGTGGTGCCGCAGCGGGGGTGCAGGGCGGAAAACTTGCTGGCGTTTTCAGGTGTCAGGGGCAGATCATTTTCATGGCAGTACACCGTTTTGTGCTCAGCGCCGTGGTATTGGAAGGTGCGCCGCACATCGGGAATGCTGCCGCAGAAAACCATGTAGCCGATCAAAATCAGGATACGGGTCAGGCCTTCCAGCAGATTGATGACCACCTTGGACTCAAACTGCTGCCGAAGGAAGCTGCCGACCAGCGCCGGGAGGACAAAGAACAGGCCGATAGCCAGCACGACAGCCAGAATCGCGGCGGTGCCCATGATGATTTTGTCAATGCCCTTGCCCAGCTTTTTGGAAAGCCACTTTTCAAACTTGGAGGGCTCTTCATCCAGGATGCCCAGCATGTTGCTGCTCAGCTGCAGTGTTTTCATGCCCAGAGACAGCATGCTGCCCATACCGATGATTCCCCGAAAGAAGGGATACCCCATCCATTTATGCTTTTTCGATGGGGGAATGTACGTGTCACGCTTGACCACGATGGTGCCGTTGGGGCGGCGCACAGCCACGGCGATGGCGTCGGGTCCCTTCATCATGACGCCTTCCATCACCGCCTGGCCGCCTATATCCACACGCTTTGGTACGGGAGAATTGCTCATTGCATCATTCCTCTTTCTTCCTGGCTTGCGCACAGGCAATATACAATCATTCGACACTGAGCGGCCATATCCCTGCCGGTGGATTCTGGGAGAAGCGAAAAAAAGAAGCAGCCGGCGAACCGTTCTGCTTCTCTATTGGACAATGGTTTACATTCCGAAACGCTTCTTGAAGCGGTCAACACGCCCGCCGGTATCCACCAGCTTCTGCTTGCCTGTGTAGAAGGGATGGCACTTGGAGCAGATTTCCACCTTCAGTTCCTTTTTCACGGAGCCGGTTTCGAACGTTTCACCGCACACGCAGCGAACGGTGGCTGTCCCATATTTGGGATGGACTTTATCTTTCATGATTTCACCTCTTTTGCGCATGCGCTTCTTGGCCTTTTTCAGGCGCAGAACTGATTTTATCATAGATGCGCGGCATTTGCAAGTATTGCCTTGTCAAAAATTTTAGCGCTGCAGTACAAATCCGCTCTTTTCCCACATGGTGATCCAATCCTGCAATTTGGCAAACAGATCATTGTTGGTCTTTGTTTTTTCCATCATGGACAAAAGCTGTTCGGTAGCGTCCTTGGCATTGGCGGAGGAAAGGACGCCGCGGATGGAGCGGATGCCGTCCAATTCCTTTTGGTTGAGCAGCAGATCCTCGCGCCGTGTGCCGCTCTTTTGCAGGTTCACGGCGGGGAAAACGCGCTTTTCGGAAAGCTCCCGGTCCAGCACCAGTTCCATGTTGCCGGTGCCCTTGAACTCCTCAAAAATGATATCGTCCATCCGGGAACCGGTCTCGATGAGCGCGGTGGCGATCACGGTCAGGCTGCCGCCTTCGCGCACATTACGGGCCGCGCCGAAAAAGCGCTTGGGCTTGTGCAGGACTCCCGGCGCCAACCCGCCGGACATGGCCCGGCCCGTCTGCGGGGCGACGGCGTTGTAGGCGCGGCTTAACCTTGTGATGCTGTCCATAAGCACCACCACGTCTTTTTTCTGTTCTACGAGGCGCTGGGCCCGCTCGAGCACCATTTCCGCCAGGCGGATATGGTTTTCGGGCATCTCGTCAAAGGTGGAGGCCAGCACTTCGCCTGCAATGGATTCACGCAGGTCGGTCACTTCCTCCGGCCGCTCATCCACCAGCAGCACCATAACGTGGACATCGGGATAATTGCGGGTGATGGCGTTGGCGATTTTGCTGAGGATGGTGGTCTTGCCGGCCTTGGGCGGGGCGACGATCAGCGCGCGCTGGCCAAAGCCGATAGGCGCGATCAGGTCCACCAGGCGGATGGCAAGGTCCGTATTGTCGGCGCTGTTTTCCAGGGTGATGCGCTTGCTGGGGTATACGGGAGTCAGATCGTCAAAGGCGACCCTGTCCCGAAGCTCGTCGGGATGGATGCCGTTGACCTCGGTAATGTACAACAGCGCGCTGTATTTGTCGCCTTCCCGCTGGGGCCGCGTCTTGCCGACGATGTGATCGCCTGTGCGCAGGCCGAAGCGGCGGATTTGAGCGATGGATACGTATACATCCTTGCTGCCGGGCAGGAAGTTTTCCGCCCGTAAAAAGCCATAGCCTTCGGGGTGGATTTCCAAAATGCCGCTGCCGTCGCCGCATTCGCCGGTAGCCAGCATTTCCGGCACGGCGGGGTTGGAGGTGCCCAGTTCCCGGTTGTAGTAGCCTGTATCCCGGCGGGGGCGAAAATAGGTTTCCTGGCGGATGGGCTCCGGGCGCAGCGCTTCGGAACGGAAAGTGGGATCGCGGTAATTGTCCGTGCGGTAGGGCTCCTGCCTGTAATTCTCCTGACGGTAGGGTTCCGGGCGGTAGGATTCGGAGGAAGGAGCGTCGCCCCTGAAGTTATCCTGCCGGTAGGCATCCTCACGGTAGTTGTCCTGCCGGTAGGCGGGCCGCAGCGTCTCGCTTCTTTGGGCGGGCCGGGTATAGGAAGGCTCCTGCTGTGCCGGCCGGAAGGTATCCTGCGGCGCGGGCCGGTAAGCCTCCTGACGGGGCGCGGGCCTTATGGCATCCTGCTCCTGCTCCGCGTTATCCCTGCGGGCAGGCGGTGTGGAAGCCGCGGGGCCGAACCGGGTTTGTACGGGCGGCATTGTATCGGAGGTATCGGGAGCATCGGGGCCAAAGCGCGGCGAATAACCCGCGGGGCGCGGGGCGGGCGCGGGCCGCATGGTCTCCTGGCGCATAACGGGCGTATTGCGGGAGGCGGGCGAAATGGACCTGGCCTGCCAGGCGGGTTTGGTGGAATATACCGGGCCCGTGGAGGAACGGCTGTATTGGGGATTGGTCCATGCCGGCTTGTACTGCAGGCTATCCGCAGGCTTTTGGGCGGCAGGCCGCGTGATGACAGGGCTCTCCTCTTCTTCGTTTGCTTCCGCGTCCGTGCCGTCGTCCATGCCGGCAGGCTTTTCATTTTCTTCTATAGAGGTCTCTTCGGAAGTCTCTTCGGCGGCTTCTTCCTGCGCAGCAGGCGCTGCGGTGAAAGCCGCGTCCGGCTGATCCGGTACTTGCGATGCCTGGCCGAGGGCTGATGCAATTCGCGCGATGATGCCTTCCTTGTCAAGGCCGGCGCTGAGCTTGACGCCTTTTTCACGGGCCAGTTTTCTCAGGGAAAGAACGGTCATGGATTGAAGATCCAGCATGTGAAATATGTCCTCCTCAAAATGTGCGTGTAAGGCTGTAAACAGGCAAAGATATGCATGCAAATACGCTATGCGCAATACATGCTTTTTATGCATGAAAGGGTATGATCACTTTTTTACGGCAATGGCGACATCCCGCTGTACGGCTTGTTCGACCCAGTGGTCAAAATCGTTGAAGGGGGGTTCATTGCGTACAATGAAACCGGCGGTATGCAATTCGTTGTACAAATCGGTTTTTTTCAAGGTGTAGGTATTGAATGAAGCAGCGATGGCTCCGCCGGGTTTTAACACCTTATGCCAACCCGGCAATGCCTTGCGAAGCAGGGGAAGAAAGCTGCCAGTGCGCTGGTTTTCCTTAGGCGCGTGCTGCACGCCGTAGGGGAGATCCGCGATCATCAAATGAACGGTATTTATCTTCTGCATGGCAGAGCAAAACAGCGTATCACCATGGATCAATTTCAGGGTACGTGTATCACCCGCTTGATAATGTTCTTGGGTGTCGGAAAGCTGCCAGGCGGTATAGGGCGCGCTTTTGCCCCCCGGCAGCGTCAGGCTGCCTTTGGCGGCTTTGTGTTTGATGCGGTGAAGCTGCAAATAGCGGTCAACAAATCCCGACGCTTCCTGCACATCCTTGCCGTCCATCTCCACACCGATGGCATGATAACCGCGGGTGATGGCACAAAATAACGATGTTGCTTTCCCGCACATGGGGTCCATGATCGTCAGCGGTTCTTCGGCCTTCACAAATTCGCTTGCGCACAAGGCACAGTTGAGCATCAAGCCGGTGAAGGAGGCGTTTGTTTTGCCTTTGTACTTCAAAATCTCGGCCATATCCTGGGGGAGATACTCGGGACGCTTGCAGTCAAGCGGGCGAAGAAGCCCGTTTTCCAATACGGCGCCCATATAAATGGAGGAATGGCCAAAGATCAATTGCAGAGCATCAGGCGGTAAAGAGGTGGTGGAAACGCAAAGCCAAGGAGCGCCACCCAAATCCCTCCACGTCAGTTGGGCAGAAACATTGCACGCATGAAGCATGCAGTCTAGTTCAGCAAATGCCAGTTTTCGCAAGGACGCTACATATCTGGTATTGGCATGTGGCCACAAAAGGAAGGCGTAATCCATGAAAGCCTCTTTTCAAACAGCTCTGCAAGAATTATACCAAAAAGGGCTGCAGCTTGCAATGCTTCCGCAAGAGATTTTATGTGCGATTTGGCCTTGTGCCAAGTGTGCACAGCGCCGCGTTGAGTGAATAAAAAAAGACCCTCTCCCGAAGGGGAGGGGGTCAGGCATGAAAAATCAGTACTTGCGCTTACGGGCAGCCTCTGCTTTTTTCTTGCGCTTTACGCTGGGCTTTTCATAATGCTCGCGCTTGCGAACTTCTGCCAGAACGCCTGCGCGGGCGCACTGACGCTTGAACCGCTTCAATGCGCTTTCCAGGGATTCATTCTCGCGGATACGTACCTCGGACACTGTTATCCCTCCCCTCGCTCATCTCGCCTAAACCTTACGCCGGCTCGACGGACGGATGGCGACCGTGCATCCATTATATCGCTTTCCTGTATGCCAGTCAACCGTCTTTTCATAAGGCAACAGAATGTTTACGTAAAAATGATGGATTTGTTTTATTTTATGCCATATTTTCGGTCAACTTCTGGCCGCCCAGCACGTGAAAGTGCAGATGGGGCACGGACTGACAGCCGTCATGGCCGCAGTTTGTGACAACGCGGAAGCCGCTTTTGTCGATGCCGGTGACTTTGGCCACCTCACCCAGAGCCCGTATCAGCGCCGCCATTTCGCCGCTTTCCAGGGAAGCTGCCTTCAGCACATCCTTCACATGGGTCTTGGATACGACCAGCACATGGACGGGCGCCTGGGGATGGATGTCATGGAAGGCATAGGCATGCTCGTCTTCATACACCTTCGTGGAAGGAATTTCTCCCTTGATGATCTTGCAAAACAGGCAGTTGTCCATGTGCAGCGCTCCTTCACAAACCATTTAACGCGGACAGGCTTAAAATCCGTGCTTTACTTCGAAATCATTCTACAATGGCTCCGGACATTCCTTCCTCATCCGCTTCCAGTAGCAGCACGGACACGATTTGTCCGGATTTTCCGCCTTGGGCCTTCACGTGCACATACTGGGGGGTATACCCCTGCATACGCCCGTCGGGCAGCATTTCCTCAAGGAGCACCGGCTGGCAGGTGTTCAGCAGGCTTTTGTGGTATTGAAGGGCCAGCTCTTCACCCAGGGCGATCAGGCATTTGGCCCGCTGTTCCTTTACGTTTCGCGGCAGCTGGCCCGGCATTTGGGCGGCCGGGGTGCCGGCCCGCTGGGAGTAGGGGAAAACATGCATTCTGGAAAAGCCAATCCGCCGGCAGGCGGCCACCGTTTCGCGGAATTCTTCCTCCGTTTCGCCGGGGAAGCCGGTCAGTATGTCGGTTGTAAAGGAAGCGTCCGGGAAGGCGGCCCGAAGCCTTGCAACCGCAGCCTCGTATTGGGCGATGTTGTAGCCCCTGGCCATGGCCCGCAGGATGCTGTCGCTGCCGGATTGCAGGGAAAGGTGAAACTGCGGGCAGACCTTATCCGTATCCTTTAGCGCGTCCGCAAATTCCTGGGAGGCGATATTGGGCTCCAGGGAGCCCAGCCGGATGCGCAGTATGCCTTGTACCGCCTGCACAGCGCGGATGGCGTCAAGCAGTGTGGTGCCGTCGTGAAAATCCTTGCCGTAGCTGGCCAGGTGGATGCCGGTAAGCACCAGCTCCACAAAGCCGGCCTCCGCAAGGCGGCCTGCCTCCCGGCTGATCTCATGAAGCGGGCGGGAGCGGACCGGACCGCGGACCGACGGAATGATGCAGTAGGTGCACTTGCGGGAGCAGCCCTCCTGGATTTTCAGCACCGCCCGGGTGTGGCCTTCCTGGGCCCTTATGGAGAGCGGCTCGTAGGGGACGGAGGACAGGGATTCCACCGCTACCGTCTGCTTGTTCTGGGCCACGGCTTCCTCCAACAGCGTCACGATCTCCGTGCGGCGCTGGGTGCCCAGGATCAACCGGGCGCCGGTTATAGCCAGCTCCTCGCCCATGCGCTGGGCCAGGCAGCCGGCCAGCACTGTTTCCGCGTTGGGGTTTAAGCGCTGCACGCGCCGAAGCATCTGCAGGCTTTTTTTATCGCCGACGCCTGTTACCGTGCAGGTGTTGATAACGTAGACGTCCGCTTTTTCCTCAAAATGGACAACTTCATAGCCGGCCGCAAGAAACTGCTCCAGCATGGCCTGGGTGTCGTATTGATTCACCTTGCAGCCAAGGGTATAAAAGGCAACGGTTTGCAATGTATCACATCATTTCCAAGAATCGGGAGTAATCATCCCATGTCTCCCCACAGCGCCAGCAGCGCGACCGAAGCCGCCAGGCCGGCAGTCTCCGTGCGCAATATGCGTTTGCCCAGGGTGATGGGCACAGCGCCGGCTTTCGCTTTGAGCATTTCGATCTCTTCCGGCGCGATGCCGCCCTCCGGGCCGATCACGATGGCGATATCCTTTGCCTGGGGATATTTTTCATATACCACGTGGGGGCCAAAGCCTTCCGCTTCCTCCCAGGGCACAAGCACCAGGTCGTGCTTCGTGAATTGTTCCAAGGCCTTTGCAAGCGACATGGGTCTATCCACCTGGGGGACAACCGCCCGGCCGGACTGCTTGGCGGCTTCCCGGGCGATACGCTGCCACCGCTCCTGCTTTTTGGGCGCATCCTTGCCATCCACCACGCTGACACAGCGGGACATCGCCACAGGTGTGATGGCCATGACGCCGGCCTCGGTGCATTTTTGCACGATCCATTCCAGCTTGTCCGCCTTGGGAAGCCCCTGGTACAGGGTAACGCAAAGAGAGGCTTCAGGCGAAGGAAGCCCCTCTATGATATCACATTGTACCAAGCCGCCGTCAAGGGCGGCAACGGATGCCCGGTACAGCGCCCGGCCATCCATCAAAACCACTTCGTCGCCTTTTTTCAGGCGCAGCACCTTGGCGGCATGGTAGGCGTCGGAGGGTTCCAGGCAGGCGGAGCCATTGGTAATGCCCTGCCCGTCCACAAAAAAGCGGTGCATAGCTTCACCTTCAATAAAGTCTGGACACGATGGCGACCCATTCGCCGCGGTATTGCTTTTCGATTACCGCATAGCCGTTTTTGGACAGTGCATCCAAAACATCCTGCTCGCGGTCACGGATGATGCCGGAGCAGATAAAGGTTCCGCCCTTGCGGATTTTTTGTTTCAGCGGCACGCTCAAAAAGATGATGACGTCGGCCAGGATATTGGCGACGCAAAGGTCAAAGGTTTCCTGCACATCCCTGACCAGGTCGCCTTCCATCACCCGTATCTTTTGATCCAGCTTGTTTTGCGCGACGTTCTCCCTGGCGACCTTCACCGCCACGGGATCGATGTCGATGGCCAGCACGTGCCCGGCATCCAACAAAGCGGAACCGATGGCAAGGATGCCGGAGCCGGTACCCACGTCCATCACCTGCATACCGGGTACCACATATGTTTCCAATAGGGAAAGGCACAGGCCGGTGGTCTCGTGGGTGCCGGTGCCAAAGGCCATGCCGGGATCGATCTCAATCATCTTGTCGCCGGGCTCAGCGGTATAATGCTCCCAGGTAGGCTTGACGACCAGCGTCTTGCCGGCCTTGAAAGGCTTGTAGAATTTTTTCCAGCACTCCGCCCAATCCTGCTCATCCACCTGATTTGTGTCTAGGCTGAGGGAGCCCAGCTCCACAGCGGGATTCAGGGAGGGAAGGGCCGTCAAATGCTGTTTCAGCGCATTCAACATATCATTGAGCCGCTGGTCAACGGGCAGCCAGGCTTTGACGAGCACATCCTCTGGCATGCTGTCGATCAGGCTTTGGTCAATCAGCTCCCAATAGCCGTGGGGCTTGTTGGGATCGGGAACATCGTTCCTGTCCTCAATGGCCGTGCCGGCCGCGCCGTTTTGCATCAGCAGCATGCTGACCACATCGGCCCCCTGGGTGGTGGTGTGCACCGCCACTTCCATCCATTCCATGCGCTTCTCCTTATGAGTTGAATAAATCTTTCATGCGGTCCATAAAGCCCTTGCGGCCCTCATACTCCTTGCCGGTGGAGGCATCCTCGAACTGCTTTAAAAGATCCTTTTGCTTGTCGGAAAGCTTTTTGGGAACTTCGACCCGCACTTTGACCAGCAGGTCACCCTTGCCGCTGCCCCGAAGCTGGGTAATGCCGTAGCCCTTTAAGCGGAACTCCGTTTCGGTCTGCGTGCCTTCCGGCACGTGATAGCGCACGGGGCCTGTCAGCGTGGGAACATCCACATCGGCGCCCAGGGCGGCCTGAATAAAGGAAATGGGCATTTCAAACCGGAGGTTGATGCCCTCGCGCTTGAAGAGCTTGTGGGGCTTGACGCTGACCTGAATGTACAGATCGCCGGCGGGGCCGTTGTTGATGCCATGCTCGCCCTGGCCGTTCATTACGATGGTCTGGCCGTCGTCAATACCGGCGGGCACCTTCACCGTCGCGGTACGGCGGCGGCGGCTCTGGCCGGCGCCGGCGCATGCGGTGCACTTGTCCTGTATGATCTTTCCGCTGCCTGCGCAGGTGGGGCAGGTGCGGACCGTTACCATAAACCCGCCGCCGCTGCGCACCTGGCCGGCGCCTTTGCAGGTGGGGCAGGTTTGGGGCTTGGTGCCGGGCTTCGCGCCTGTGCCGCCGCAAACGTCACAGGATTCATTGCGGTAAAATTCAAAGGATTTTTCCACGCCAAAGGCGGCCTCCTCAAAGGCGATGCGCAGCTCATAGCGCAGGTCACTGCCTTGCATGGGGCCGTTGCGGCGCTGGCCGCCCGCCATGCCGCCGCCGAATAATTGATCAAATATGCTGTCGAAGCCGCCGAAGCCGCCAAAGCCTTCAAACCCGCCGGCGCCGCCGAAGGGGTTGCCTCCGCCGCCCATTTGCGGGCCGTCAAAGCCGAACTGATCATAGCGGGCGCGCTTGTCCGGATCGGACAGCACCTCGTTGGCCTCATTCAGTTCCTTGAACCGCTCTTCGGCCGTTTTGTCATTGGGGTGCAGGTCGGGATGGCATTCCTTGGCCAGCTTGCGGTAAGCCTTTTTGATCTCTTCCGCCGGAGCCTTCTTATCCACGCCCAGCACCTGGTAATAATCACGCTTTGCCAAAAACTCACCTCGTTATTTCGAACAAATGGCGCAGCCATTTGTTCGAGTTTGCACGCTTCACTTGTTAGCCTCGGGCCTTACGGCCAGTGAAGCGCGTAAGGAATGTTTGCTCCGCAAACGCCCGTTCACCCGGCAGAGCCGGGCGAAACGATTTCAAACGAGGGGGAACCGCGGTTCCCCCTCGTTGCTCCCCTATGGATAAGGGGGATGTGGTGTGCTTTACTTTACGTCGTAGTCCGTATTCACGGTACCATCGGCATTCTGGCTGCCGGGGTCGCCCTGCGGGGGAACCTGGCCCTCGCCGCCTTCCTGCTGGTAGAGCTTGCCGAACACGGCGTACACCTTTTGCGTGAAGCTTTCCATGGCGGTCTTGATCTGGTCGGCGTTGTTGGTCTCGCGAACCTTCTTGAATTCGTCGATTTCGCTCTGCACGGCGGCCTTGTCTTCGCTGGAGAGCTTCTCGCCGCTTTCGCGCAGCTGCTTCTCGATCTCATAGATCAGGGTGTCGGCGCGGTTGACGGTTTCAACCTCTTCCTTGCGCTTGCGGTCGGCCTCGGCGAACTGCTCGGCTTCCTTCACACGCTGCTTGATCTCCTCCTCGGTGAGGTTGGTGCTGGCGGTGATGGTGATCTTCTGCTCGTTGCCGGTGCCCTTGTCCTTGGCGGATACGTTCACGATGCCGTTGCGGTCAATGTTGAACGTGACCTCGATCTGGGGCACGCCGCGGGGGGCCGGGGGAATGCCGGTCAGCTGGAAGCGGCCCAAGGTCTTGTTGTCATAGGCCATGGGGCGCTCGCCCTGCAGCACGTGGATTTCCACGGTGGTCTGGCCGTCGGCGGCGGTGGAGAACACCTGGGACTTGGTGGTGGGGATGGTGGTGTTGCGCTCGATGAGCTTGGTGAAGATGTGGCCTTCCGTCTCCAGCCCCAAAGACAGGGGAGTGACGTCCAGCAGCAGCACGTCCTTCACTTCGCCGCCCAGCACGCCGGCCTGGATAGCCGCGCCGACGGCAACGCACTCGTCGGGGTTGATGCCCTTGAAGGGGTCCTTGTTGGTGATGCGCTTGACGGCCGTCTGCACGGCGGGAATGCGGGTGGAGCCGCCCACCAGGATGACCTTGTCGATCTGGGAGGCGGAAAGGCCCGCGTCCTTTAACGCCTGGGTGGTGGGGCCGACGGTGGCTTCCACCAGGTCGGCAGTCAGTTCGTCAAACTTGGCCCGGGTCAGCGTCATATCCAGGTGCTTGGGGCCGCTGGCGTCGGCGGTGATGAAGGGCAGGTTGATGTTGGCGCTCATCACGCCGGAAAGCTCGATCTTGGCCTTTTCGGCGGCTTCCTTCAGGCGCTGGTAGGCCATGCGGTCCTTTTTCAGGTCGATGCCGGTATCCTTCCTAAAGGTGTCGGCAATGTAGTTGATCACGCGCTCGTCAAAGTCGTCGCCGCCCAGGCGGTTGTTGCCGTTGGTGGCCAGCACTTCAAACACGCCGTCGCCGATTTCCAGCAGCGAAACGTCGAACGTGCCGCCGCCCAGGTCGTACACCAGTATCTTCTGGGTGCCTTCCTTGTCCAGGCCATAGGCCAGGGAGGCGGCGGTGGGCTCGTTGATGATACGCAGCACCTCCAGGCCGGCGATGCGGCCGGCATCCTTGGTGGCCTGGCGCTGGCTGTCGGAGAAGTAGGCCGGCACGGTGATAACGGCCTGGGTCACGGTTTCGCCAAGGTAGGCTTCCGCTTCCGATTTCATTTTTTGCAGGATCATGGCGGAAATATCCTGGGGCGTATGGCTCTTGCCGTCAATGGTCACTTTGTGGCCGGTGCCCATTTCGCGCTTGATGGAGATGATGGTGCGGTCAGGGTTGGTGATGGCCTGGCGCTTTGCCACCTGGCCGACAAGACGCTCGCCGTCCTTGGTGAAGGCCACGACGGAAGGCGTGGTGCGCGCACCTTCGGAATTGGGGATGACAACCGGTTCGCCGCCTTCCATGACCGCTACACAGCTATTGGTGGTACCCAAATCGATACCGATGATTTTTCCCATAATAATTTCCTCCTCTTTTTGTGCCGGCAGGAATTCGGCCGGCGCCGCTATCTTCTTTTTTACGATAGATTGTATCTATGGAAAGGAGCCATGCTCCTTGTCCGCCTTCATTATTCCTCCACGACCTTGACCATGGCGTGGCGCAGAACGGTTTTGTCCAGCTTGTAGCCCTTTTGGAAGACCGCGCATACGGTGCCGGGCTCGCCTTCCTCACGGGGGGCGGTCATCACCGCGTTTTCCAGGCTGGGGTCGAACTTTTCGCCCAGGCGGCTGATGGCCTCGATGCCCCGCTTTTCCAGGGCTTCGACCAGTTGTCTGTGTACCATGACCACGCCTTCCCGAAGCGCCGCGTCGGCGCTGCTTTCGCTGGCGGCAACGGCCCGCTCCAGATTGTCAACCACCGGCAGCAGCGTCTTTGCCAGTGCTACGGCGCCCTCGTCAAACGCTTCCGCCCGGGCCGCGTTGTTCCGGCGGCGGTAATTTTCAAAGTCTGCCTGCACCCGCTGGGCAAGGGTCAAATATTCGTCGCTTTGCCTGCGGGCTGCTTCCAGGTCTGCCCTCAGTTGGCCCACTTCGTTTACGGTGCTTTCCTCCAGGGGCGGTTCGCCGTTTTCTGCCTGGAGGGGTTCCTGAGCCGGCGCGTTTTCCAGCTCCTGTGCGATGGTCCCGTCCTTTTTGGTCTGCTTGTCTTTGCTCATGCGCCTTACCTTCCTGCCGGTATTTTGTGATTGGGTGCGGTCATGGGCCATCCTCAAACAGATTCCCCAATTGGCGCACCATGGTATTTAATATGGCCAGCACCCTGGTGTACTGCATCCGGGTGGGGCCGATCACGCCGATGGTGCCGTGGGAGTGGCCGCCGATGGAATAGGTAGCCGTCACCACGGAACAGTCGGCGATTTCCTCAATGCCGGTTTCCGGCCCGATGCGCACGGTGAATGCCATCTGACCTTGCTGGCTTAGCAGCTCCGCCAGCCTGTCCTTTGTCTCCAGCAGCGCCAGGAACGACCTGGCCTTTTCCACATCAGAATATTCCGGATAGCTGAGGATGTTGCTGGTACCGCCGACCATCACCCGCCCGGCCGCCGCCTTGTTTTCCGCCTGGGAAACGAGTTGGGATATGCCCGACAGCAGCTCCTGGTTTTGCGAAAAGCCCTTGGATACGCTGGAGAGGATCTGCTGGGCTTCTATGACGGTATGGCCTGTCAATTGGTCCGTGAGCATGCGGGAAATGGCGTACAGCGCGTCGCTGTCCAGCATTTCCGAGGTGCGGATCACCGCGTCCTTGATGATCCCGGCGTCGGTGACGATGACCACCAGCGCGCTGCTCGCGCTCACCGGCACAAGCTGTATATTGCGTATGCGCAGTTCCTGCCCCTTGGGCGGCATCACCAGCGCGGTATAATGGGTCAGGCTGGAGAGCACCTGGGCGGCGTGGGCCACCACGTCCTCCATCTGGCGCATGCGGCTGGTAAAGTGGCTGCGCACCGTCTCCGGGTCCGCGTCCGGTATCCGGCCGGAACGCAAAAGCTGGTCAACATATAATCTGTAGGCTTTCACGCTGGGTATGCGGCCGGCGGAGATATGGGGCTGATCAAGATAGCCCAGCTCCTCCAGGTCGCTCATTTCATTGCGGATGGTGGCGGAGCTCAGACCCATGTCGTACTTTTTCGATATGGTGCGGGAACCCACCGGCACGGCGGTCAGAATGTAGTCGTCGACGATCGCCTGCAGGATGCGGAATTTCCGCTCGTCCATGGCTGCGCCTCCTTTCCTTCAGCATTGCCTTTTGATTGTTGTTAGCACTCGCCGCCTGTGAGTGCTAACCTGGTGATAATTTAGCACTCAACGGCTGGTTTGTCAATACCAGCGGGGAACTTCCAATCAAATTTTAACAATACGGCCACAGACGGGACAGTTTTGGGGCATCGGCGCAAAAAACCTCTTTGCCAAAAAAGCTAAAGATTCCCTGCTCCTTGTTCGATATTTTATGTGGAAGCTTTTTTACACCTGCGCACCGGCATGACGTATGGCAGAGGAGGGAAGCATATGTGGGGCAAGGAAAAACGGTTTGCGATGATCGGCGAGCCCAGGATCGCTGCCATATACTTCGGGTTGATGCAAAGCGGTTATGAGTATTATTCCGCCGGCAAAATCCAGGAGGATGTCCGTATGTGGGAAGCCTGGGCAAAGCTGCCCGTTTCCTACGACGTATCTTTTTTGAAGGAGACCAGGCAGGTCACGGCCGGTATCTATCCTTTTGCGTCAAGGGCAGCCGCGCTGGAAATGGCGGCGTTTTTTGTGGATGCGCAAAACGGCGTCTTTTCGGATGAGGAAACATGCCTGCGGAAAATCCATGTATCCGATATCCTCAAAGAACGGGAGACGGCTGATTTTCAAGGCTGGGTGAAAGGCTTTCCCAAAGTGCTGCGCGACGTGATGCATTGCGAGGGCTTCGGCCGCTATATTCAGTGGGAAGAGCACTGGCGCAGGCAGCAGACCCGCCTGAATAGGGGAAAGCTTCAAAAGTATGATGATGTGGTTTCCTATTTTATTAAGAAATATGATCTCTCCGTCCAAAACATTTCCGTTGTATACTGTCCGCTCAAGTGCGCCTATGCGTCGGATTATTTGGTGGAGAACGGAACCCTGTATGCCATCAGCGGCGTTCTGCGCCTGGAAGCGGTGCTGCGCGAATTCCTTCGCCTGCTGGTTCATCCGTTTATATTAAAGCATTCCGACGCCATTACATCGCTGCGCAATCTCCATCGGCTGCGCGTGGAAAACGCAAATTATGGGGATAAAACCGATCAGGCGAAGCTGAATACCTTTGAGGCATACACCATTCAGGAGCTGATGGTCCTGATCGAGGAGAACCGCTACAAGGTGGAGCTGGAGAAATTCCTGCCCTCCCTGATCAAGCCGTTTTCCTGAGAATTTTCGCATTGGTTCGGGCCGGCATGCCGTAGGCGCCTTGTGGGTGTTGCATTCCTTTATAAAATCCGCTATGATGTTACAGTTAAAAGTATGCCCGCGCGGGCCTTGGAGGGATCATCTTTGGCGCAAGACCGCCTCAGCCATATCCGCAACTTCTGCATCATTGCCCACATCGATCACGGCAAGTCCACCCTCGCCGACCGCCTGCTGGAAAAAACAGGCGTGTTCCAGCAGCGGGAAATGGTGGAACAGATTCTGGACAGCATGGAGCTGGAGCGGGAACGGGGCATCACCATCAAGAGCAAAGCCGTTCGCATGACCTATACCGCTCAGGATGGCGAAGTTTACACCCTGAACCTGATCGACACCCCCGGCCATGTGGACTTTTCCTATGAGGTCAGCCGCGCCCTGGCCGCCTGCGAAGGCGCCATCCTGGTGGTGGATGCCACCCAGGGCATTGAGGCGCAGACCCTGGCCAATGTATACATGGCCCTGGAGCACAACCTGGAAACCGTGCCCGTCATCAACAAAATCGATTTGCCCAGCGCACGGCCCGAGGAAGTGCGCCACGAAATAGAAGAGATCATCGGCCTGGATGCTTCCTACGCGCCGCTGGTGTCGGCCAAAATGGGCATCGGCATCGATGAGGTGCTGGAGGCTGTGGTCAAATATATGCCCCCGCCACAGGGCGATGAAGATGCGCCCTTGCAGGCGCTGATCTTTGACGCCTTCTACGACAACTACCGCGGCGCCATCTGCTTTGTGCGCGTCATGCAGGGCCGCCTAAAGGCCGGCATGCGAATGCGCCTGATGGCCGGCCGCGGCGAGTTTGACGTGGTGGAGGTAGGTACCTTCCGCCCCGGCTATGCCCCCTGCGAGGAGCTGCTTCCGGGAGATGTGGGCTATGTTTCCGCTTCCATCAAGGATGTTCGGGATACCCGGGTGGGCGACACCATCACCGATGCGTCAAGGCCCGCCGAAAACCCGCTGCCCGGCTACCGGCAGGTAACGCCCATGGTGTTCTGCGGCATCTATCCCGCCGACGGCGCGGACTATCCCGACCTCAAGGACGCCCTGGAAAAGCTGCGCATGAACGACGCCTCCCTCTCCTTTGAGCCGGAGACCTCCGTGGCGCTGGGCTATGGCTTCCGCTGCGGGTTCCTGGGGCTATTGCACATGGAGATCATACAGGAGCGCCTGGAGCGGGAGTTCGACCTGAACATTGTGACCACCGCGCCCAGCGTGATCTACCGCGTGACCAAGACCAACGGCGATGTCGTTTCCATCGACAATCCCACCAACCTGCCCCCCGCCGGCGAAATCGCCGGCATGGAGGAGCCTTTTGTTCACGCCACCATTTACACGCCCCAGGATGCCGTCGGCGCGATCATGGACCTGTGCCAGGAAAAGCGCGGCACGTTTCTGGATATGCAGTATGAGGGGAACCGGGTCAAGCTCAATTACAACATTCCCCTCAATGAAATCATTTACGATTTCTTTGACCAGATCAAGAGCCGTTCCCGGGGCTACGCTTCCTTTGACTACGAGCTCAAAGGCTATGAGCAAAGCGACCTGGTCAAGCTGGATATGCTCCTAAACGGCGATATCTGCGATGCTTTCTCCCTCATCGTGCACCGGGACAAGGCCTATGCCAGAGGCCGGATCATCGCCGAAAAGCTCAAGGATGTCATCCCCCGCCAGATGTTTGAAATCCCCATCCAGGCCGCCATCGGCGGCAAGGTCATCGCCCGGGAGACTGTCAAGGCCATGCGCAAGGACGTTCTGGCCAAGTGCTACGGCGGCGATATCACCCGCAAGAAAAAGCTCCTGGAAAAGCAAAAGGAAGGAAAAAAACGCATGCGCCAGTTCGGCTCCGTCGAACTGCCCAGTGAAGCGTTCATGGCCGTGCTGAAGATGGACTGATGGGGTTGAGCGGGAATGATGCGGGGGGAACCTCCTTTTGCAAAAGGAGGTTCCCCCCGCATCATTTCCAGGAAAATTCAATGTTTCTTATCATTTAGCACTTTGATAACTTCACCAAATGTTCTAAAGTTGCTTCCTTCTGCTACTTTTATAGGATCATACTTCTTATTGATAGATGTTAACAAAAGTTCGCCTGTGGTTTCTATCTTTCTTTTACAGTATGAGTTACCTTCAAAAAGGAATATACCTATTTTTTTGTTATCAATCTCCTCGGATCGCTTAATTAGCAGAATGCTTTGATCAGGAATATTTGGCTCCATACTATCGCCAGAAACTTTTACTGCAAAATCTGCATCAGCATTATCAGTTGCATATTCTTCATATGGCTCGTCGCTTTCTAGGCTAGTACCAAAGCCTGCGGAAACTGGGAGACTATAGAGTTTGATAAGTCGCTTTTCTTTTGCTTGTGGAACAGCAAGTATATCAAAGCCATCTATAGGTGTTGTTTCACACTGTGATACAAGAACA
This sequence comes from Bacillota bacterium, assembly GCA_023425025.1. Lineage (GTDB taxonomy): Bacteria > Bacillota > Clostridia > Christensenellales > Aristaeellaceae > JAEWAH01. The sequence goes on along the minus strand of JAFADG010000008.1, from coordinate 73,419 downwards.
TCAAAATGCTTTTGATCATGAATCTTTATAAACTCTAGTAAATATCGCAAAGTGTTTGGCAACACAGATATATTTGCTACGTCCTCGGACAGTTCGCCATCCTTTATCACATTAAAATGCGAATGGTTATTTAAAAGTCGCAGCAAAGCACGCCCCGCAGCAGTGTTATTTCCGGCTTCGAGAGCCATAATTTTATCAATAAGTTCAGCCTTGTTCGGCATTTTGAAAGTCAAAAAGCCCTCGAGTAATCTTCGTGCAATATTGGGGTATTGTAGAAAATCACTTGTATACTCTGGTATATCTTTTACAAATTGGTAGACTTGCTTGAAGAGATAAGCGTATTCATCATGATACTGACTTACCAAGTTATCTTCATTAATAAGAATGGGCTTGTCGTTAACACGTTTTAATAGATAACGATTAGCGTTTTCTTTATACATTAAGGAGTAATCCTTGAGCAGGGAGAACTTGTGGGTGAAAATGAATACTTGTCCGACGGCATTAGTTTTTTCTCTAATATAAGAAATAGCGTTGTAGTAGAAATTGGAGTCAAAACTTGATATGGGATCATCCATAACAATAATTGTATTTGAAATATCTGAGTCTACATCGGAAAGAGTATTAAAAAAATATATCAGAGCAATGGCATTCTTTTCACCCTTGCTTAGGTTTTTTGCTATCTTTCCCCTGCGAGATATTTGGTATCCAATTGAGCTGTTTTCGAATGTTAATTCATCCCTCCCCATAATTAATTTTATATCTTGATTAATTGCATCGGCGGGTATTTGTGAATTGCGAACTTGACGATCAAGACCATCAAGTTCTACTTTCAGAGCATCTAGGGTCTTTTGAAACTTCTCGATTTCAGCCTCCTTATTTTTAATCAATTGTTCAGCTTCTTTTATGTCCAATGCAAATTGAGAAATCATGTGAGTTGCTATTTTCTCTTGTGCTAATGTTATACTTTTTTGGAAATCTGTTGTCTTTGAATTGTGTTTTTTAATGAGCCCAATAATTGTGTTAAAAGCGCTATAATCAAAGCAAAAATCTTTAATGACAGTAGCAAAATCGATTGATAATTGTTGACTTATCATATTGCCTTTCTTTTTGTCGAGAATATCAACGATTTGGTTAATGATCGTGATATTTTTCTGTGCTAATGATTCTGCAGTTGCTTTTGCAGTATCATATTCTTTTCTCAGCTCACTGTAAAATAAACCTGAACTCGGCATTGCGCCAATAGCCAATACGAACTCCTGCTTTTTTGTAGATAAGAGTTTTTCTGAAAAATCAATTTTCTCGGATAACTCTTTATAGGATCTATTAAAATGCGCGCGTAAAGCTTCAAAGCGATCTGTCGGAACCTTGTTGCCACAGAATAAGCATACATCTGCTTCCTTTTTCCCATGCAAAACAAAACCATCTTCTACCCACTTATTAATCTCGCTATCATTTTTCAATGCATCAATTATTTTATTGACAGGGGTTTCGTCCAAAATAGACACAATATAATCATTTACGCTCTCTTTTATGAAATCGTATACTGGAACTTGTATTTCATCCTTTTTTTCTGCTCGAATTTCTGAAAGAGCTTTTTGATAGTCTTCATTGCTTAATAGAGATGGGGATTTAAGAGTCTGGTATGCCTTGTAAAAAACATTTTTGTTGTATGCGTTTGTATAATTGGCAGCATTTTTAATCTGAGATGCTTTATCGGTTTTCTGGTGCTCTAATGTTGTTTTTAGCGTAACAAGTTCCGAATCGAGGGTTTTACGAGCTGCTTCGCTATTTCGTTGTCTTTCTTTAAGGGCTTTGAGTTCATCAATACGACTTTGTTGGCCAACTCCTACAGCGAATATATGTTTAATCTTATCGACTTCGGAAATGTTTTCTCCAATATAACTATTATGAAACACCTTAAATATAAACGGAATCGTGCCTAATTGGTTATGTGATATAGTGTAAAATTTGGCAGAGGCGGTATCTTCAAATAAAAGTGATGCCTTAGCTCCATCTTCAGATAATTGTCTATTCTCCAGTTCCTTAAGGAAATCACATAAAGTGGTTTTCCCACTTCCGTTCCAACCATAGATTATATTATTACGCTTAAACAGATTACAATCATTTTCATCCCACCTAAAATTTTGAAAAAAACGATAGCATGAAAGCTCTTTTATTTTTTGCAGCTTGTACATATAGCACCGCCTTATTCGTTATGAAAAAGAATAAAATATCGCACATTTTTGTATATTTTACCACATAACTTCTGCTTGTTCAATGTCAATGTTGAAAAGTGGAAAATTTTCATGAGCAATTATCCATTTTCAATAAATAAGATGGGGAAGCCTCCTTGTGATGAAGGGGCTTCCCCGCAAAGCTATCTTAAACGCAACACACTCACCACTTAATAGCCCTACGCACTTCGCTTCTCTTTCGCCTTATATATAACACCCACACCCCACTTCGCCACAACGGCAATCGCGAAATAAAGCGGGAGCCCATAATAGCTTTTCCATTTAAGCATGGTATAGATTCCGCCCCAAACAAAAATCGGTTCGAAAACAAAACAGAATACGGTGGACATAATCAGGGTCGCGATCAGGAATTTACCCCAGGTCCCGAAGTACTGATAGATGAGCATATAGACCAGCGGCATGCATGTGATATCTACCGCGGTGATGGGAGGGAACAGGGGGATGATGTCTACGGGATACACCCATAGGGTCAATTCTTCCCCCAGCTCGTCCAATACGATAATGAAGATGACGATAATGGCCGAGTAAATGGTCAGCTCGACAAGCCTTGTTTTGTCGGCCTTCTTCCACATGATGAAGACCGTAATGAAAAACAGACCCAAAAGGATCCACCACTTAAGACGAAACGCTTCCGACTGCAGCCACTCGGCGACCCGGGCATTCGTCAGCTCCAATTGATCTTTCAGGACCTGTTCGGTTGGTTCCTTGATGAAGTTCATCTTATGTCCTTCCATTTCCGATCTTTGCAAGACCGCGGGCTTTGTCTTCGATTTGAAGGAACTTTTTTGCGATGAACCTGACGGCGAAGGCAGCCGCCAAATACACAAAAAAGCTATAAACATACCGCCAGTTCACCAATTGATACAGCCCGCCCCACGCAAGGAGCGGCTCGAAGACAAAGCTGATCGTTGCAGTCAGGATCAATACGGCGATGGCATATCTTTTGAGGTCCGGGAACCTTTGGAAGACGATGGAACAGGTAAGCGGCACGCTGATCAGGTTGGCGGAGGTAAGCGGCGGAAATATGGGGATAATGTCGGTAGGGTATTCCCACAGTACGAGTTCTTCTCCGTACTCATCAATTCCCAGCACAACAATAAATGCCAGTACAAGAAACAGGCAGGCCTCTTTCGCCTTGGCCTTGTCCAGCAGCAAGAACCAGGCAAGCCACATGACTATCAGCAATCCGATGAGAATCCACCACCGGGCATGAAAAACTTCCTCGGCAAGCCATTGCTCAATGTGCAAATCAGTCAGCTTTTGTTGGAAAAGGACGCTTTGCGGTATCTCGTTTGAAACCATTTGATCACCTGCAACATAACGAAAGATTTTGGGCTTACGCTTTGCGTATCAGTGAAGCAGCGAGGCACGCTCTTCATCGTTACAGCAAAAAAAGCCGCGTTCTTATTATTTGCGGCCAGGTATTGTTTATCCATGCCGTTCTTGGGATATTTTTAGGAGAACCCTTTGACAATTTTGCCTGATTCGCTTTCGGGGAGGCAGAAAACACATTTCTAAAAATACCACAAAATGTGGTATAAGGTTCCGCAGAAATTTGTTTATAAGAATAGCATACCGGTTCCCCATTAATAAGATGGAGATGTGACACATGCGTTTCTTCAACAAGCTCGGATTCAAACTGGCGGCAATCTTTTCATTGGCAATCGTCATCATCGGCATTTTCGCGATCGTTTTCATGTCCAGCGCAAGCAGCAGGGTGGTCAGGAACATCAACACAGAGCACAGCGTCGCGGCACTGAAAACACTGGATACCTTGGTTGCTGATTATAAAACCGACGCCGCCTGGGCCGCGCAGAGCGTTGCCAAAGACGGGGATGTACTTGCGGCGATGGCGCTTAAGGATGCGGCCCAGGTGAAAGCCGCGGTAAAGCGTGTGCTGGATGTGCTTGGAAACCAGGTCGATTTTATTGTTATCACCGACACAAACGGCAAGGTGCTTGCCCGAACGCACAGTGATACGGCTGGCGACATCATAAAGGAGCTGGGCATCAGCGAAGCGCTGAACGGCGCCGGCGCCACGGTGGTGGACAACAGTTTGGAGATGAACCTCAGCGTCTATTCGGCGGCGACCATCAAAGGAACGGATGGAGCGGTCCTCGGCGCTGTTTCCGCGGGGCTGAAGCTTACGGATCCCGCGTTTGTGGACAAGCTGAAAGAGATGACCGGCAATGAATTCTCCTTGTTTGTCGGCGATACGCGCGCAAACACCACCGTGATGCAAAACGGCCAGCGTGTTTTGGGCACGAAGCTGAATGCCGGCGTTGCGGATGTCGTCATCACCCAAAAGACAACCTATACCGGCGAAGCGGATGTTCTTGGCGCGCCGTATGCCGCGGCCTACGAACCGGTTTTGAACGCGAGGGGCGAGGTCATCGGCGTATTTTCCACAGCGGTGCCCCTGGCGGAGATCAACAGGATGCAGCAGTCCACAGTGCTCCAATCCATCGCCATTGTGCTCGCGGTCATGCTGGCCATTGTCGCGGCGCTGCTGGTATTCATCCGCAGGTCCATCGTCCGGCCCATAGAAACCATGTCCGCCGTTGCCGGCGAACTGGCCAAGGGAAAGCTGGAGCATGAGATCACCCATGCCTCCGGCGACGAGCTGGGCGCGCTGTCCGCCTCGCTCAAAAGCATGATCGCTTCGCTCAAAGGCTACATCGGCGATATATCGGACAAGCTGGGGCAGATGTCCCGGGGCGATATGCGGGTTGTGATCGAACAGGAATATATCGGCGATTTTGCCGCCATCCGCAAGGCCATGGAGGGAATTGCCGGGGCACTGAACAGCACGCTGCGCACCATTGACACCGCGGCGGAACAGGTCAGCACCGGCGCCTCCCAGGTGGCCAGCGGCGCCCAGGCCCTGGCGTCCGGGTCCACCGAGCAGGCATCCTCCGTGGAAGAGCTCAGCACTTCCGTAGCCCGGATTGCGGAGCAGGCGGTAACGAATTCGGAGAATGTGAAAGCAGCTGCACAGCATGTTTCCCAGGCGGTGCATTATGTTCAGGAAGGCAGCACGCACATGGTGAGGCTGACGGCGGCCATGGAGGATATCGGTTCCGCCTCCGGCCAGATCACCACCATCACCAAGGCCATTGAGGACATCGCCTTCCAGACCAACATACTCGCCTTGAACGCCGCCATCGAGGCGGCCCGGGCCGGCAGCGCCGGCAAGGGCTTTGCGGTGGTGGCCGATGAGGTGCGCAACCTGGCCGCAAAATCCGCGGAAGCCGCCAAGAAAACGGCGGAGCTGATACAATACGCAACGGCCACGGTATCGCAGGGCAGGGAAATCGCCGCCCAGACGGCCGTGATCCTCACCAGCGTGGAGGAAAAAGCGGGCCTTGTGAATGAAAGCATCGTTAAAATCGACCATGCCTCCGCGGAGCAGGCTGCCGCTATCGATCAGGTAAAGCTGGGGCTCAACCAGGTATCCGCCGTGGTGCAGACCAACGCCGCCACCGCCGAGGAAAACTCCGCCACCAGCGAGGAAATGTCTGCCCAGGCGGCCACGCTTCGGGAAGAGGTGGCAAAGTTCAAGCTGGACGGCGAAAATCACACGGCAGATCTTTCACCAATATCGCTGTATGACCGCGCGCCCAGGAAAACGGCCGCGCAGGGCCGCGTAGCGCTGGGCTTTGGAAAGTACTGATATACGGCATTCCGTTTGAATAAAACGCAAAAAAGTGGCAATGCCACTTTTTTTGATACGCAGAAAAATAACAATTGTGGTATACAAAAATACCACAAAATGTGGTATTCAATATTGCAATGAATTGTTTGATAATAAATGCTGTAATAGTTTACAAATATAATTCATGTGGAGATGTGATATGCAATTTTTTAAAAAGATTGGATTTAAGTTGGCGGCGATTTTCACATTGGCCATTGTCATCATCGGTGTTTTCGCGGTTATATTCATGTCCAATGCAAACGGTAAAATTGTCAAAAGCATTACCACCGAACGCAGCATTATGGCGTTAAATACCCTGGATACCCTGATTGAGGATTATAAAGCGAATGCGCAGTGGGCAGCGCAGAGCCTCATTCAGGATAATGAGGTGTATCAATCCATGGGATTTGAGAACAAGGCCCATGTGAAAAAAGCGGCATCGACTGTGCTCAGCCGTTTGGGGTACCAGATCGATTTTGCTGTGATTACCGATAAAACAGGCGTCGTTATCGCAAGGACCCATAGCGATATAATCGGCGATACCATGCACGAATTGCGCATCCCCCAGGCTCTGACCGGCGTCAGCACAACGGAAATCGGCCGCAGCGCCGAGATGACCTTCAGCGTCTTTTCGACAGCGCCCATCAAAAGCCCGAACGGAACCATTATTGGCGCTGTTTCCGCCGGCCGGTCATTGGCGGATCCCGCGTTTGTGGACAAAATGAAGACCATGACCGGCAACGACTTTACCGTGTTTGCGGGCGACGAGCGCGTAAATACCACCATTATGCAGGATGAACAGCGCATCCTGGGTACCAAGCTGGATGCGGGCATTGCCGACATTGTCATCCATCAAAAGACACGCTATACCGGTGAAGCGGACATTCTGGGCACACCTTATGCGATGGCGTACGAGCCAGTGCTGAACGCTGACGAAGAGGTCGTGGGCGTGTTCTTCGGCGGTGTGTCCACTGCCGAGGTGAACGCCATACAGCGTTCTTCGGTGCTGCAGTCCATCGCCATCATGCTGGCGGTCATGGTTGCCATTGTTGCCGCGCTGCTTGTGTTTATCCGCAGGTCCATCGTAAAGCCCATTGAAACCATGTCTTTCGTTGCAGGTGATTTGGCCCAGGGCAAATTGGAGCTTGACGTCACCCATGCTTCCAACGACGAGCTTGGCGCTCTCTCCGCCGCGCTCAAAAGCATGGTCGTCACATTGAAAAGCTACATCAGCGATATCACGGACAAACTGGGGCAGATGTCCCAGGGGGATATGCGGGTTGTTATCGATCAGGAATACATGGGCGATTTTGCCGCTATCCGCAGCGCCATGGAGGGGATTGCCTCCTCTCTGAATAGCACGCTACGCACCATCGATATCGCGGCGGAACAGGTCAGCACCGGCGCCTCCCAGGTGGCCGGCGGCGCCCAGGCCCTGGCTGCGGGGTCTTCGGAACAGGCGTCTTCCATTGAAGAGCTGAGCAGCTCCGTTGCCCGAATTGCGGAGCAGGCCGCGACAAACTCCCAGAACGTGAAAACCGCCACCGGCTTTGTGGAACAGGCTGTGCACTATGTCAAGGAAGGCAGCGCGCACATGGTCAAGCTGACGGCGGCCATGGAGAATATCGGCTCCGCCTCCAGCCAGATCACCACCATCACAAAGGCCATTGAGGATATTGCCTTTCAGACCAACATACTCGCTTTGAACGCCGCCATCGAGGCGGCCCGGGCTGGCAGCGCCGGCAAGGGCTTTGCGGTGGTGGCCGATGAGGTGCGCAACCTGGCCGCCAAGTCCGCGGAGGCCGCAAAAAAGACGGCGGAGCTGATACAGTACGCGGCCGCTACAGTATCGGAAGGCAGGGAAATCGCCGGCCAGACGGCCGTGATCCTTACAAGTGTGGCGGAAAAAGCCGGCCTTGTCAATGAAAGCATCGTCAAAATTGACCATGCCTCCGTAGAGCAGGCTGCCGCCATCGACCAGGTGAAGCAAGGTCTGAACCAGGTGTCCGGCGTGGTGCAGACCACCGCCGCCACCGCCGAGGAAAACTCGGCCACCAGCGAGGAGATGTCGGCCCAGGCGGCGACGCTTCGGGACGAGGTGTCGAAATTCAAGCTGGCTGGCGACGGTCAGCCGGAAGAGGCTTCACCGATATCGCTGTTTGACCGGACGCCGGGGATTGCCGCGGCGCAGAGCCCCGCATCGCCCGGCTTTGGAAAATATTCGTGATTGGGTGCTTTTCGATTCATATACATCAAGGGGCTGCCATCTTTGCCGGCAGCCCCTTTCGTTATCCAATGTTTAGTGCCCCTTCCCGCCAAATGCCCCCGGCCCTATCGCCTGGCTGAATTTGACCATCCATTCCACTGCTTGGGAATTCTTTCGAAACTCGGAGGGCGCCATACCGGTCATGCTGCGGAAGGTGGCAAAAAAGTGATTGTAGCAGTTGAAGCCAACCTTTTCGCTGACTGCGGTTACCGGCAGCGAATCGTACAGGATCAGCCGCGCGGCTTCAAACACACGAAGCCGGTTCAGGTAGCTGATGATATTTTCGCCCGTTTCTTTTTTGAACAGAAAGCTTAAGTGATTGTAGCTGACGCTGCAATGCCTGGCCACGTCGTTGAGGCTGATGTTTTGGGCGTAATGCTCGTGCAAATAGGAAAGCGCCTGCTGTATGGTTCTGGAAGCGGGAGCCGGCGAATAAGCGGCGTCATGCGCCGCAAGATCGGTGAAGATGCGCACGGCAAAGCCTTCCCACTTCATGCTGTCTGTGGGCAGCCGGGGAATGGTATCGCCGGCAATGCCCAGCAGCTGTTTCAAATGCAGGAAGATGGACAATACCTCCCGGCCAAAGCTGTCTGTGTCGTTTTTCGATAGGGCGTCCGCATACATGCCGTGCACCAGCTTTTCGACCAGCGCCGTTTGGTGGTTGACCACGGCCAGCATCAGGCCGATGTTTTCTTCCGACGAAAGGGGCGCTTTGACCGTCGCGGCGTCCTGCATATGCTTTCTGTGGAACAGCTGGCAGGCATGGTCGATTTGCGCGGGATCGGCGCAGTATTTCACCGGCAGAAAGGTATAATTCATGTGGTGGTACTTTTGCAGCGCCTTTTTGATTTTCGCGATATGCGCCTGGGCAATTTCCTGCGCATGTCCGGACGCGTCCCCCGGGATCAGCAGCACAAGCTCCTGCTCCGCGGGGGAGCAGACGGCCGCGCCGGGAATATCGTTGAGGATGTGGCGGCAGGTTTGGTGTATGCTGCTTCGCTGGGTCTCGATGGGCGTGCGCCCGTCGGACAGATGGCCCAAAGCCAGATACCCGTCAAGCGTTCCGCTGTCCAGGCGGTGATCCGCCATCAGCTTTCGCAGTTTTGTTTCCGCGTCCTCCTGCACGCAAGGCACGGAGGTATCCAGCCCGTACTGCGCAAGCAGCGCAAGGATGCTGCTCCCGGTGACCTCGTGCTTTAAAAGATAGTCGGCCGCGCCATGCTTCAATGCCTCCCGGACATACGGGTAGTCGGAATAGCTGCTGAGCATGATGCAGAGGATGGAAGGATCCAGCTTGCGGATATGCCGCAAAAGCGATATGCCGTCCATATCCGGCATGCACACATCGATAAAGGCGATATCCGGGCGCTGCTCCCGCAAATAATCCAGCGCTTCCTGGCCGTTGTGGGCTTCCCGAGCGATGGACAGGCCATACCGGCCCCAGTCGGCCAGGGTAAAGAACGCGTTGAGTGCCAAAAAATCATCGTCTACCAGCAGGATGTGCTTCAAGCGTTCTCCTCCTTTTTCATGTGGGGCAGCAGAATGTCCACCCTTGTGTAATGGTTCAGCCGGGAACGGATGGTCAGCCCATATTCCGGACCAAAGCGCATGCGTATGCGCTCCTGCACGTTGTGGATGCCGATGCCCGAAAAGCGCAGCTTGCTGGTGTTGTGCCGCTGGTGCAAAAGCTCCTCCAATTGCTCCTTGCCGATGCCCTGGCCGTTGTCGGTTACGCGGATGCTGAGCTTGTCGCCCACCCTTTGGGCCTGGATGCGTATGATCCCCTCCCGGGGGTTTTTTTGTATGCCGTGGATGATGGCGTTTTCCACAATGGGCTGCAGCACCATTTGGGGCGTCAGGCAGTCCAGCACATTTTCATCCACCCGAAAATCCAGATGAAAATCGTCCAGGTACTGGTACTGGCAGATTTCGCAGTAGTTTTTCACATACTCCAACTCCTGCGCAAGGGGGATCAGCAGCCCCTCGTTGCCAAGCGCGGCCCGCAGGAGCCGGATCAGCGCCGTGGCCATTCTGTCAATATGGTCCATGCCTTGCATTTGCGCCAGATGGCGCATGCTGTTGAGCGCGTTGTACAGAAAATGCGGGCTTACCTGGGCCCTTAGCACCTGTATCTGCAATTCGTGCTCCGTGCGCTGCCGCTCCTGGTTTTCTTTGATGAGCAGCGAAATATGCCTGGCCATATGTGCAAAGGTGCGGCTCAGGCGCCCAAACTCATCCTGCGTGGGGATGAGCTTGATCTTATCGTATTCCTTTCGTTCTACCAGGCGCATATTATCCTGCATGGTGCGAAAGCCGCTGGCCAGCCGCCGGGAGATGCCGTAGCTCAATACCAGCCCGGCGGTCAGCGAAAACAAAAGCGCCGGGAACAGCCAGGGGGATACCTCGATCAGCTTTTTGGAGGTGCTTACCACCGGAAAGGCCATGGCAAAGGTCAGGCCGGTTTGCTGGGAGGACGCCGAAACCAGGTGCCACTTGCCGTCCAGCAGGCCCTGGGTTTGAGGCTCGTACGTCATGGCCGCGCGGATCAGGCCGGTATCCTGATCGCCGGAGGAATATTGCAGGAAAACCGCCTGCTCCGGCGTCAGCACCAGCAGCGAGCTGTCCTTGGCCAAAAGGCCCGTGCAGATATTGTCAAACACGCTGCCGTATAATTGCGAAACCAGAAAAGCCCTGCCGCCGCTGTTCATGGTGGCTGAAGAAACGTAATAGGCATAACCATTATATATGATAAGCCTGTTCGTTTGGGCAGGGTCCAGGTCGTAGGGGTTGAGCATGGTATAAAAGCTGCCGTATTGTATGTATTCCTGCTGGTTTCTGTATAGCAGCATGCCCATGATCAGGTTGATCTGGCTGCGGCCGCACAGACGCAGCGTTTGCTGGGCATCGTTGTAGGTTTGAAACCATTCGTAGGAGGGCATTTCATCCGACGTCTTATATAGAAACTTATAAATGTATTCGCTGGAAAACAACAGCGCGTGGGTTTGGGCGACGGTGCTGATGGCGGTATCGGTCTGTTCGGCGATGGTGTTTACCGAAATTTGGCCTTGCTCGATCACAATGTTTGTCATATCATTGAACGCAGAAAAGGAGTACGTGCCAATCAGCAGCGTGGAAATGGAGAAGATGGCGAAAAACGCCGATAAAAATACGCGGGCAGATATATGCTTGTTCAGGTTCGTCCATTCCAGCAGGGTTTGTATGAACTTCAAACAGAACATCCTCTCCGGTTCCTTACAAGCGGATTATAGCATGGGTGAACAGGTACCGCAACGAAAATGGGAGAGTTTGAACAAAAACCATAAATAGCATAAGTAAATCGTAAAATCCATGATGGTTTTTTGTATGGCCAAAGTATATAGTTAAAACAAAGCAAGGCCGGGGTGCGATTGCCGGCCGACATAAAAGGAGGAGAACCCATGAAGAAAACGGTTGCTGTCCTGCTTGCGCTTTTGATGGTGCTGGCCCTGGTCCCGATGGGCGGTTTTGCCCAGGAACAGGATCTGGTGACGCTGTCCAAGGCGGATGCCAACTTCAACGCCGCCGGATTGCCCATCGTCAAGGAAAAGGTGAAAAAGACCGTGATGATCCGCCGCCCCGGCAACATTGCCGATCCGGCGGAAATGGCTACCCTCAAGTATATTGCCGAGAAGATGAACATCGAGATCGAATGGATCGTAGTCGGCGCCGACGGCTGGAACGAGCGCATCAACCTGATGTTTGCCTCCGGCGATATGCCCGACATCATCATGAAGGGCGCGATTCCCGAAGCCAACCTGCCCCGGGTGATCGAGGATGGGCAGCTTGTGGCCCTGGATGGCCTGATGGAAGCGTACTCTACGGGCATCAAGCCCCTGTTGGAACAGTATCCCGGCGTGGCCGCCTCCGCCCGCGCGGCGGATGGCAAGCTCTACACTTTGCCGGGCGTGAACACGCTCAAGGCCAACCTGACCGTCCACAGGAACCTGTGGATCAACAAAACCTGGCTTGATAACCTGGGCCTTGCTATCCCCACCACCACGGAAGAGCTGCTGAATGTGCTGCGCGCTTTCCGTGACCAGGATGCGGACAAGGACGGCGATCCCAATAACGAGATCCCCTACGCGGTGGAGGATTCCGGCGCGGCGCATAACGCCCGGCCTGACATCATCTCCGGCATGTTCGGCGTTTACAGCAACCTGGGCTATGACAACGTACAGCTTACGGATGGCAAGGTCAGCTTCCTGAAGACCAATGACATCTGGAAAAAGGTTCTGCAATACATGAACGTCATGTATACCGAGGGCCTGCTGGACAACGAAGTGTTCACCCAGACGGGCGATATGTCCATCGGCAAGCTCTCCAGCGGCAACGTGGGCGTCTTCGGCTTAAGCTCCGACGACCTGTTTACCAAGGTCAGCGACAACTATGTGGCCCTGGCGCCCGTCGTGAGCGACACCGGCCTGGAACCCGTCATCGCCCTGGCCTCCAACTCCATGGGCAGCAACACCTTCATCACCATCGCGGATGAAAGCCCCTGGGTGTCCTTCCGCCTGCTGGATTACTTCTTCACGTATGAAGGCTCCATGACCGTGGGCTGCTTCAATGAGGACCTGATCGGCGTCACCTGCCAGAAGCGGGACGACGGCGCCTGGGATTATTCCGAGACGATGCTCAGTGATGAGCGCGGCGTGGCTGTGGCCGTGGGCGAGGCCTGCCCCCTGCCCGGCGGCGGCTTCGGCTACTGGCGCCACCAGGATAACTCCAACTATATTTACTCCCCGAAGGTGCAGGAAAACGTGCCTGCCTGGGATCCCTACTACCAGAAGGACGCGGTGTACGGCGCGCCACAGTTTGACACCGCTACCTCTGACAGGCTTACTGAAATCAAGGCCGACCTGAATGTATATGTGCTGGAGTGCCAGGCCAAGTTCATCACCGGCGAAATGAGCTTTGACAAGTGGGATGAATATGTGGCCACCACCCGGCAGCTGGGCGCGGAGGAACTGGTGGGCTACTACCAGGCCTACTACGATTCCATGCAGTAACAGCTATCAGGCGCTTGGCCGGGGGCGGCAGGCTTGCTGCCCCCCCCGGCTTTTTAAGGAAGGAGGCGGAGGACGGCCGTGATGGAATACAGAACCAGGCGAAAAACGCTGCTCCGCAAAAGAATTTGGCAATCCAGGGAACTGTATCTTCTCCTCGCGCTTCCGCTGATCTGGTACATTGTTTTCCGCTATCTTCCACTGTATGGCGTTCAGATCGCCTTCCGCGATTACAGGATCACGCGAGGATTTTTCGGCAGCGAATGGGTGGGCTTCAAGCATTTTGAACGCTTTTTCAACTCCTTCTATTTTGACCGGGTGGTCAGTAACACCCTGATCATCAACGGTGTCAGCCTTTTGGTGGGTTTCCCGATCCCCATACTGTTCGCGCTGATGCTCAACGAGCTGCGCGGCGCGCGCTACAAAAAGCTGGTGCAGAACGTAACGTACATCCCGCACTTTTTGTCGGCGGTGGTGCTGGTCAGCATCCTGCAGCTTATCTTCAACCCCAACACGGGCGTGTACAACCTGCTGTTGAAGGCGCTGGGGTACAAGACCACCAATTACTTCGCTACCGTCAGCGCCTTCAAGCCCATGTACATCATTTCCGGGTTGTGGCAGAACCTGGGCTGGGATTCCATTCTCTACATCGCGGCCCTGGCAGGGATCGATCCCGAGCAGTATGAGGCCGCCACCATCGATGGCGCCACCCGGTTCCAGAAAATGCTTTATATCTCCATTCCCGGCATTCTGGGTACCATCACCATCATGCTGCTTTTGCGCTGCGGCCAGATCATGAACATCGGCTATGAAAAGGTACTGCTGATGCAAAATGACCTGAACAAGGCCTCCAGCGACGTTATTTCCACGTATGTATACCGGGTGGGCATTTTGGACGGCAACTATTCCTACTCTACGGCCATCAACCTGTTCAACTCCGCCTGCAACATCCTTCTGCTGTACATCGCCAACCTGCTGTCCAAAAAGATGGGGGGGTCCAGCCTGTGGTAAGGGAACAAACCATCCCGCGCCGGGGCACCGCGATCCGGGACAGCGCCCGCGACCGGGTTTTCGTAGGTGTTTTATATGCCATTACCTTTGTGATCCTGCTGGTGGAAATCTATCCGCTGATTTATGTGCTCAGCGCGTCGCTCAGTTCCTCCGACGCCATCTCCCTGGGCAGGGTATATCTATGGCCGGTGGAGATCAACCTGAAGGGCTACCAGACGCTGATTGACAACAAGGATATACTGATCGGCTTCAAAAACAGCGGCATTTACCTGGTGACCGGCACAGCCATCAACATGCTGCTGACCACGCTGCTGGCCTACCCCCTCTCCCGGCGGGAGATGCCGGGCCGCGGCCTGGTAACGCTGTTCGTGGTGCTGACCATGTACATACAGGGCGGGCTGATTCCCACGTTCCTGGTCGTCAACGGCATGGGGATGGTGAACACGGTGTGGGGGCTGGTGCTGCCCACCGCGGTGGTCACCACCAACATGATCATCATGCGCACATACTTTCAGACCACCATCCCCGACAGTTTGCGGGAGGCCGCCTTCCTGGACGGCTGCGGCGACACCAAATTCCTTTTGAAAGTGGTGCTGCCCCTGTCCATGCCCATTCTGGCGGTGATCAGCCTGTACTACGCGGTGGGCCACTGGAACAATTATTTTGACGCGCTGGTCTACCTGCGCTCCTCCGACAAGCAGAGCCTGCAGCTGGTGCTGCGCAGCATCCTGCTGGCAAACCAGATCGATACCACCGGCGGCTCCTATGCTGAAAGCTCCAAATTGGGGGTCACCATCAAATTCTCCGTCATCGTGGTGAGCTGCATTCCCATGATGATCGCTTATCCGTTTGTGCAAAGATTCTTTATCAAGGGCGTTATGATCGGTGCGTTAAAGGGTTAACGGGAAGGATGAAAGGAGATTGACCAATGAGTCAAAATGAGGCATACCAAAAAGCGCTGGCGGGGCATGTGATCGAAAAGGTGGAGTTCTACCGTTTCCGCTGCAGATATCCAAGGCTCCACGGCAAGAACGCGCGCTTGAGCTATCATGGCTTTGGCGGCGAGGTGACGGCTGCCAAACTCTACACCAGCAAGGGCGCCAGCGGCTGGGCGCAGCTGAGCGAGAGGCTGGAAAAAGCCAAGGAGATACTGCCGCTGATAGAAGGCCAGGAATTGACGAGCATTTTCGCCTGTGACACAGGGATACTGGATGAGCGCCTGCACGCCTTCGACCTGCCGCTGCACGACCTGGCCGGGCAGATTTGCGGCATTCCCGTCAGCAAAATGATCCAGGATAACGCGTTACCTAAGGTGGCTGTGTACGACGGCGCGATTTATATGAACGATATCATCCCGGAAGACAGGCCCTTTGGCGTGCAAAAGGTGCTGGAGGATTGCGCGTACGATTATGCCCTGGGCCACCGCACTTTGAAGGTCAAGATCGGCCGCGGGAATATGTGGATGGAGCATGACGCCGGCCTTGAGCGGGATATTGAGGTTGTCAACAAAATCCATGAAGCCTTCCCGGATGCGGGGATCATGGTCGATGCCAACGACGGCTACAGCGTGGCGGATGCCATCGCCTTTATGGAGGGCGTCGGCAGCGTGCCGCTGTACTGGTTTGAGGAGCCCTTCCGCGAGGAAGAGGGGAATAACCGCAAGCTCCGTGAATACCTGCAAAAGCACCGGCCGCTGACGCTGATTGCCGACGGCGAATCCATGACCGATATCCCGCTGCTTTCCGACCTGGCCGGCAAGGGCCTGCTGGATGTATGGCAGCCCGATGTCTGCGGGCATGGCTTTACCCCCTGGCGGAAGCTGATGAAGGAATTGGAACAAAAGGGCTATCTTGCTTCGCCCCATGCATGGGGGAATGTGGTCAAAACCCACTATTGCGCGCATATCGCGGCAGCCTATCCCCATCACATCCCCATGATCGAGGCGGTGCTGGGCGAATCCGAAGGTGTGGATTACAGCGGGTATACGCTGCATAACGGTATTTTGACTGTGCCGCAAAAGCCGGGCTTCGGCATGGATTTGATTTGGGCGCCGATGGTTTGATGGTTTCCTTTGCTAATCATAAATGGCCCGTGAAGGCAGCCAATGCCTCACGGTTTTTTTATATTTTAGCTTTTATCAAAATAAGTTTAGCTTCGCGTCAATATGAGTTGCAAGATATGTAATCAGTTCCTCCGGCGTGGGTATGTCCCCCTTGCAGGGGACTTGCTTCCATTGCGCTTGCGCATCGGGGTTTTGGCTGCATAGCCCCGCAAGAATGGCGAGCTCCATTTCTTTGCGTACCTCTTCGATGGGTAAGCCCTCTTTCATAGCAATAGTTTGAATAGCCCTTTTGGCGTCAATGCTTTTCTTCATACACATCCATCCCGCACCTTATTTGGGAATATCAGATAGTGACACTTAGTGAATGTCAAACCC
Organism: Bacillota bacterium; assembly: GCA_023425025.1. GTDB lineage: Bacteria > Bacillota > Clostridia > Christensenellales > Aristaeellaceae > JAEWAH01. The sequence continues at coordinate 56,714 of JAFADG010000008.1, read as the reverse complement.
ACAAAGAGTCTACCATATAATTTTTAGTGTGACAATCACTAAATGTCACCGGGAGGTGGGAAAAATGTATAAAAACAAGGCGGCAAATGGCTCAAACAATATTTGCGGCAAGAAGATAAAAGAATATAGGGAAGCATTGCCGGCAAATCCATCTCAGAAGGTTTTTTCCGATATGCTCCAAATTGAAGGGCTTGACCTTGATAAAAACGCAATCCAGCGCATTGAAAGCGGGAAGCGATTCGTGACGGATATTGAGCTTCGGGTAATCGCCAAGGTTCTGAGGGCATCCTATCAAGACCTGCTTGATTAGCGGTCTGATGATGGGATGCATCTTTATGATTTATACTAATTCCAAACATTATTTCGTCGTTGCGGCAGTACTTTTCGCGCAGGGCTGTGTCGTTCTCCGCTCAACGTAGCGCGGCGTTGTCTCGCTCCGACTCCTTGTCCTGCATCGAAAACTCCTCGCCGCTTTGGACGAAATAATGATTTCCATTAGTATTAGGGCTTGACATGCAATAGAGAAATCAATATAATGTGCGAGGTGTCAAGGGAAAGCACTTTACACCGTAAGCGGCGGAGGTGATCTCCATGCAGGAAGGAAGCGCCGACAGCGGAGCCCGGATCGAATCAAAAATCGAAACCGGCTGGCTGCTGGATTTCTATGGACCGCTTTTGACCGACCGGCAGCAGGAGCTGCTTCGCTTAAGCTGTGAAGAGGACCTGTCTTTGGCCGAGATTGCCGAGCAGGCCGGCGTCAGCCGCCAAGGCGTGCATGATATCCTGCACAGGGCCACCCAGCAGCTGTATCAGCTGGAAGAAAAGCTGGGCATGCTGCAAAGGTTCCGGCGGATGCAATACGGCTTGGATAGCCTGCTGAACTTTTTGAACGGGGTCCAGGGGGCCGCAAGCGCGGAACAGGTGGCGGCCGTCAAGCAGAGAATTTCCGAATTGCTGCAGGCGGATGAAGAATAATTTTTTCCGGTGGTGACCGAAGGTTTCCAAAGGGCGATCGGAAAGCCCTTTGGTCGCGTCGAAAGACGCGAAACTCTTTCACTGGAAAATCTTCTGTAACACCAAGTGGATTTGCAAGATCACTTATCTTTCTTGACTTTAGTGGTTAATACTCAATAGACTGTTTGACTACGAATCAAAAGGTCTTAGGTTCGCCGCCATGGCGTACAAGGAGGAACAAAATGGCCTTTGAGGGCTTGTCGGAAAAACTGCAAAATGCGTTTAAAAAGCTTACCGGCCGCGGCAAGCTGAATGAGCAGATGGTCAAGGAAGCCATGCGCGAGGTCCGTATGGCCCTGCTGGAGGCCGACGTCAACTATGCCGTCGCCAAGGATTTCATTCAAAAGGTCACCAGCCGTTGCGTAGGCGTGGAGATACTGGAAAGCCTGACCCCAGGCCAGCAGGTCGTCAAAATCGTGCAGGAAGAACTGACCGCCCTGATGGGCGGGCAGAACGCCCGTTTGACCTGGTCTCCCAGCGTGCCTACCATTTATATGCTCTGCGGCCTGCAGGGCGCCGGCAAGACCACCATGGCCGCCAAGCTGGCGGGCTACCTGACCAAGCAGGGCAAAAAGCCCATGCTGGCCGCCTGCGACATCTACCGCCCCGCGGCCATCAAGCAATTGCAGGTGGTTGGCCAGCAGGTCAAGGTTCCCGTGTATGAGAAGGGCACCCAAAACCCGGTGCAAACCGCCAAGGAAGCCGTGGAGCAGGCGAGGTACTATGGCCGCGACGTGCTGATCATCGACACCGCCGGTCGCCTGCACATCGACGAGCATTTGATGGAGGAGTTGGCGCAAATCCGGGCCGCGGTCAAGCCCCAGGAAATCCTGCTGGTGGTGGATGCCATGACCGGTCAGGACGCGGTCAACGTGGCCAAATCCTTCAACGAAAAGCTGGAGCTGGGCGGCGTGATTTTGACCAAGCTGGACGGCGATACCCGCGGCGGCGCGGCGCTGTCGGTGCGGGCAGTCACGGGCAAGCCCATCAAGTTTGCCGGCATCGGCGAAAAGCTGGCCGATATCGAGCCTTTCCACCCCGAGCGCATGGCCTCCCGCATCCTGGGCATGGGCGACGTGATGACCCTGATCGAAAAGGCGCAGGAAGCCTTTGATGAAAAGGAAGTCGATAAGCTCTCCCGCAAGACCAAGGTGCAGGATCTGACCCTGGAAGACTTTTTGGAAAACATGCAGCAGATGAAGAAGATGGGCCCGCTGCAAAACGTATTGGGCATGCTGCCCGGCGTGGGCGCAAAGCTTAAGGACGTTGAAATAGACGACAACGCCATGAAAAAGCCCGAGGCCATCATAAGAAGCATGACCCCCAGGGAACGCCGCAACCCCGATCTTTTAAACGCCAGCCGCCGCAAGCGCATCGCCGCCGGCAGCGGCACCACCGTCCAGGACGTGAATGCTTTGATCCGCCAGTTTGAACAGGCCCGGCAGATGATGAAGCAGGTCATGGGCATGAAAAAGGGCGGCGGCAAGGGCCGCATGCGGTTGCCGTTTTGAAGATGCAGCTTCCATAGTAACTTCAATCCCGTTGATTACTATTAACGATGTAATCATCCAAAGGGATGGCTCCGAAGGTTTCCAAAGGGCGATCGGAAAGCCCTTTGGTAGCGTCCGCAGACGCTAAACCAATCGATCCACGCTGGTTATCATACTTATATGATTTCCATATACACATTCCCAATTTGCAAGGAGGAAACCCCATGTCTGTGAAAATCCGCCTCAAAAGGATGGGCATGAAGAAAAAGCCCTTCTACCGCGTTGTCGTCGCCGACATCCGCAGCCCCCGCGATGGCCGCTTCATCGAAGAAATCGGCTACTACAATCCCATGACCTCTCCCGCTGAAATTAAGATCGACAACGAACGTGCCAAATACTGGCTCGGGAACGGCGCACAGCCCACCGATACCACCCGCATCCTCCTCAAAAAGAGCGGCGCGATCGAAGGCTAAGCGGCTGTTCCAGAAAGGAATGCCATGCGAGAGTTAGTGCTTTTTGTGGCCAAATCCCTGGTGGAAAATCCGGACGCCGTCGTTGTCAATGAGACCGAGGGTCCTGAAGCCATCATTCTGGAATTGAATGTGGCCCCCGAGGATATGGGAAAAGTCATCGGCAAGCAGGGCCGCATCGCCAAGGCCATCCGCGCGGTGGTCAAGGCCGCCACGGCCAAAAACAGCAAGCCGGTATTTGTGGAAATTCAGTAAAACCGTAAAGGGCTGTCCGAGGGCAGCCCTTTCCTTTTCTGTTTCTCCACACGATTCTGGGAAGGGTTCACTGCGCACATATGATTTTGATTCGCACATTGACAGGGCATGACATGCTCAAGGCAATGGAACTGAAGGTACAGTGTTGGACGGAAGAACTGGCAGGCCACTGTGAAAACACACTGTCCGTTGATGAAGAGCAGGCCTTTTGGGTTAAGTGGATGGACTCGGCCAATGAGAATAACGATATCCGCCTGCTGATTGGCGCTTTTGAGCAGGAGCATATGCTGGGTGCCGCCTTTGCAAGTTTTGCGGAAACCAGTGATATTCCATCACGGGGGATCGAACTCAATGGTTTGTGGGTGCATCCTGATCATCGGGGCCGTGGGATTTCGTTGCGGCTGGTAGTGCATGTGCTTCAGTTTTATCTCGCACTGGGAATGGAAAGAATCGTTGTGTACAATCACCACTATGCGCCTTCGAATGCTTTTTACCGAAAATTTGGCGCACAGCTTGCTAGACAGGAGCATCAAATGGATGGCAAGCTTCTGGTGGATGTATTCATGGCGGATATCAGGGATATAAAAGAACGCATGGAACAATCCCTATCAAGGCTTAACGGCTTTTGGGAACAGGTGGAAAAAAGAGAATGAGCAGTACGGATTTAAGCAATTACCTATTGATTGGCGAAATTACAAAGCCCCAGGGCATAGCGGGGGAAGTTAAAGTGCTGGCTTACACGGATGACCCTGACCGTTTTTTGGACCTGAAAAAGGTGTATGTGCAAAAAGACGGCGGCTACGGGGAAATGGTTGTAAAGGGTGTCCGCGTCGGCGGAGACACCGTTTTTTTGACATTGCCTGATGTGGATGACCGCAACAAGGCCGAGGCTCTGCGCGGCACGAAGCTGTATGTGGACAGGGCCCATGCCGTTGCGCTTTCCGAGGATGAAAACTTTATTTGCGACCTCATCGGCTGCGAGGCGGTGGACACAAATGGGGCCGTCATCGGCAAGCTGACCGACGTTTTGCAGCCCGGCGGCAGCACGGATGTGTATGTGTTTGAAACGAACCGGGGCCGCATGATGATGCCGGCGCTGAAGGCCGCCATCCCCTCTGTCGATGTGAAGGCTCGGAAGATCGTGCTTGACGCGGACAAGCTTCAAGAGGTGGCTTTCTTTGAAGATTAGCATACTCACCATCTTTCCGCAGATGTTTGAAAGCGTGCTTTCATCCAGCATCCTTGGCCGGGCCAGAGAGGCGGGGCTCATTGATGTGCAGTGTGTGGACATCCGCCCCTTCTCCGATAAAAAGCATCAAAACACCGATGATTACCCCTTTGGCGGAGGTGCCGGCATGGTGATGATGGCCCAGCCCATCGCCGCCGCCATGGCTTCCGTCACCGGCCCCGGCTTTTCCGGCCGGCGCATTTATTTAGGCCCCCGGGGCAAGACCCTGACCCAGGCAAGGGCGAAGGAATTGGCGGGAGAAAACGAGCTGGTTTTGCTGTGCGGCCACTATGAAGGCGTGGACCAAAGGGCGCTGGATACCCTGATCGATGAGGAAATTTCCATCGGCGACTATATCCTGACCGGCGGCGAGCTGGCCGCCATGGTGCTTGTCGATTGCGTGGCGCGCTTGATCCCAGGCGTGCTGGGCAGCGAAGAAAGCCCGGAGGAGGAATCCTTTTCCGACGGGTTACTGGAATACCCCCACTACACCCGCCCCAGGGAATGGGAGGGGATGCCGGTGCCGGAAGTGCTGCTAAACGGCGACCATGCCAAAATAAAGGCCTGGCGCCATCAGCAATCGCTGCTGGCCACAAAGAAATACCGCCCTGACCTGCTGGTCAACGCGGCTTTGACCCCGGCTGATAAAAAGTTGCTGCAGGAGATAGAATAGGAGGGATGGGCATGTTTTTGCGAAAGCTGATGGTCATTGTTGTGCCGCTGCTTTTATGCGCGCTTTTGAGCGTGCTCTTTCCATTCCTATCAAAAACGTTTCCGGACCTTGATTTTTTCGAGTATGTGCTTGACGGTCTTTTGCTGGGCGTTTCCCTGGCGATGCTGATCCCCCTGATGGGCGGCCGCCGGCGGGATGCCTTCGCCGGCCTGTACTTCATCCCCGCCATTCTTTTGCTGCTGACGGTTATATATCAGTATCTGCATAGCAAAACTGTATGGCAGATTGCGGCGCTGGCTTTTCTTGGGGCTGCCAGCCCCACGACCATACTGCTGGAATGCACCTTTCTTGGCTTTCTGGCTTGTGCCGCCATCCGCTCGGTTCGATAACACATATATTTTCCTTCATTTTGCCCTCCCACAATCAAAACAGCTTCATCACAGACGCGAAAGGGCCTTTCATCAATCGCTTTATGAAAGCCCTCTACAACGCTTTCGTCTTTTCTTGACAGAGCATGTTTTTCTCCCTTATAATGTAGCGAATTGCTGAAAAACGCCAGGGCCCGGCCGCCTCAAAGACGTTGGCAGCCGGAAGGATAAAGGAGCGAATGGTTATGAAGCCGCTTACGTCCAATGAGTTAAGGTCACTGTTTTTGAATTTTTTTGAGTCCAAGGGTCATGCCGTGATCCCCAGCGCCTCCCTGATTCCCGAAAACGATCCTACGGTGCTGTTTACCACCGCGGGTATGCATCCCCTGGTGCCGTATTTGATGGGGTCCAAGCACCCCGCCGGGACCCGGCTCACCGACGTGCAAAAGTGCGTACGCACCGCGGACATTGACGATGTGGGCGATCCTTCCCATTTAACTTTTTTTGAAATGCTGGGCAACTGGAGCCTGGGCGATTATTTTAAAAAGGAAGCCATCACTTGGAGCTGGGAGTTTTTGACCAGCGAGGAGTACTTGGGCCTTTCCCCGGACCGCCTGGCCTTCTCCGTGTTCGCCGGCGATGAGAACGCCCCCCGCGACATGGAGAGCTATCAGCTCTGGCGCGACTGCGGCGTGAAAGAGGACCGCATTTTCTTCCTGCCCAAGGAAAACAACTGGTGGGGCCCCGCCGGCCTGACCGGCCCCTGCGGTCCCGACAGCGAAATGTTCATTATCACCGACAAGGAGCCCTGCGGGCCTGATTGTTCTCCCGCGTGCTCCTGCGGCCGGTACCTTGAAATATGGAACGACGTGTTCATGCAGTACAACAAGCAGGCCGACGGCACCTTTGTGCCCCTGAGCCAGATGAACGTGGATACGGGCATGGGCCTGGAGCGCACCATCTGCGTGCTGACCGGTAAAAAGACCGTGTATGAAACCGATCTGTTTGCCGGCATCCTGGGCAAGATTGCCGAACTTTCCGGCAAGACCTATGGCTCTGACGAAGAAACCACCAAGGCCTTCCGCATCATTGCCGATCACACCCGCACCGCCACCTTCATCCTGGGCGACCACCGCGGCGTCAGCCCCTCCAATGTGGACCAGGGCTATGTGCTGCGCCGCATCATCCGCCGCGCCGTGCGCTATGGCATGCAGTTGGGCCTGCCCGACAACTTCACCGCCGAAATCGCCCAGGTCATCATCGATCAGTACAAGCATGTCTATCCCGAGCTGGACAAGAATTCCGCCTTTGTGCTGGAACAGCTGAAGCTGGAAGAGGCCCGGTTTGCCCGGACGCTCAAGCAGGGCAACAAGGAGTTTGAAAAGGTCGCCCAAAAGCTGGAGGGCGGCGTCATCGACGGCCTGAACGCTTTCCATCTGTACGATACCTATGGTTTCCCCATTGAGATGACGGTGGAATTGGCCAAGGAACATGGCTTGACGGTTGATGTGGAAGGCTTCCACGAGTGCTTCAAGCAGCACCAGGCCACCTCCCAGGCCGGCGCCGAGCAGCGTTTCAAGGGCGGCCTGGCCGACCACACCGACGAGACGGCCCGCTTGCATACCGCCACCCATCTCATGCATGCCGCCTTACGCCGGGTGCTGGGCGAGGAAGTGGCGCAAAAAGGCTCCAACATTACCGCGGAGCGCCTGCGCTTTGACTTCTCCTTCGGCCGGAAGATGACCCCCGAAGAAGTGAAAGAGGTTGAATCGCTGGTCAATGAGGCCATCGATGCCAAGTCCCCCATTACCGTGGAAGAAATGACCGTGGAAGAGGCCAAGGCCCAGGGCGCCATCGGCCTGTTTGAAAGCAAGTACGGCGAGCGGGTCAAAGTGTACACCATGGGCTCCTTCAGCAAGGAAATCTGCGGCGGCCCCCATGCCGAAAACACCGGCGACCTGAAATCCTTTAAGATCCTCAAGGAGGAATCCTCCTCCGCCGGCGTGCGCCGCATCAAGGCTATCGTCGGCTGACCAGGGGACGCAGTCCCCTGGACCTCTGCCCAAGGGATAACATCCCTTGGGAATCCCGGAATTATATCATAAGGCCGGAGGGAATTTCCCTTCGGCCTTGCTGTTTATGCGTTCAGGTCTGTTTTCGATTCGATTGCTATCGCCATGCAAAATCCCACCCTCAGCACCTTCTTGGGGCATGCGTCCTGGCACTGGCCGCAAAGAATGCATTCGGTGTGGAACATCTTTTTTTCCTTTACCATTTCGTTGACCTGAAGGCTCATGGGGCAGACCTTGTCGCAGTCCTTGCAATTTACGCACCGGGTGCTGTCCGCTGTCAGCCGCCTGGCGGGTAGGCGCAAAAGCTCCTTGAGCTTGGTGCCCAGCACCATAAAAGGAGCCATCCAGCAAAGACTATGACAGGCAGACCGGCGGCCGAAGATCAGCGCCGGAACCGCCAGCAGGAAAACGATGGGCAGGTAGATGAAATACCGGGAGGATTCGTTGACCGATATGCCGCCGTCGGTCATGTAGATCATGTTGACTTCCTTTACGCCGCCGGCGCTTACAAACCCGGCCACGATAGCCCCCAGCCAAACGACCCAGATAAAATACTTGATGATATTCTGACGCTTGGACACCGGCTTGTTGACGATGCCGGCGCAGGCGTCCTGCAGCGCGCCGGCGGGGCAGATCCAGGAGCAAAAGCTCCTTCCAAAGAAAAGGGCGCTTACAAACAGGCCGAGGAAAACCAGCGCGCTGCCGCTTAACACGCCCTCAAAGCTGCCCTGCACGATCAGATAAGGGGAAAGGTAATTGAGGGTGATGGGAAAGGTAATGAAAAAGAAAAGCTGAATGATTTTTCTTGCTTTATTGATCCTGCTCATTTTGCTGTTCCTCCGTTTGTTCTTGCTTGCCTGCCCCAAGCGTTATAAGCGCTTCCTGTGCCCAATCCAGGTAGGCCTTGTATACATGCTGGCCGAAGCGTACGGTGAGGTAGAAGTTTTTATGGTCCGGGTCCTCGTCCATGACCGTTTTCAGGTTTTCCGCAAACTGTTCCATCATTTTTGCCAGGGGCTCATACCGCTTTTGAAAGGCTTCAACGCGCTGTATGCTGACCGCCGGGTCAAGCTTGCCGGAAAAAAACATCTTCAATAAAATCTCATACCGCGTGTACTCTTTTTCTTCCGGCAGCAACAACCACTGTTCAAGCTGCCTGCGGCCGCTTTTCGTAATGGCAAACACATTCCGCTGGGGACCGCGGGCGTTTTCCGACAAAACCTTTTCGATCAGGCCTTCTTTTTCCAATAGCGCCAGCGTCGGATAGATCTGCCCGTAGCCCACGCTCCAAAATTGGCTGATGGAGTTGTCGATGTGCTTCTTCATATCATAGCCGCTGAGCGGTTCGTGGTTTAACAGCCCCAACAGTATATAGCGGGTGGTGTTGTCCTTCGCCATAGCCTCACCTTTCTATATCAAGATGATATAGATTCTATTCGCCGCCGGATGCATTGTCAATAGACGGCGGCAAAATAAAATGATTGACATTTTTTTTCAACTGTAATAAAATATTTATCCTTGCTTTTACGAAATGGTGATGGGAGGTGTTCCCCTTGGAATGGAAAATGCCGGACCACCCGGACGCGGCGCAAGAGGCCGCGCGGCTTGCAAAAACCTTGTCGGTGATCCATGCCGAAATCGGCAAGTTGGAAAAAGAAACAGGCGTGGGCGCGGAGGAAGATCGGATCATCAAGGTGCCGGAGGGCATTGACGCCGATGAGCAGGTGGCTTTGAACATCCTGCGCATGAAGCTGCAAGCCCTGCACAACCTGGCGCTGGCAAGAAGGCAGCCGTTTTTCTCCAGGCTGGATTTCATCCCCAAGGGTGGGCAGAAGGAAACCCATTACCTGGGCCGCTGGGGTGTTTTGAAAACACCGGAGTATAGCGTGGAGGTGGTGGACTGGCGAAGCCCGGTGGCCAACCTGTACTATTCCGGTCAGGTGGGGCTCATGGCCTACGAGGCGCCGGACGGCAGGGTGGAAGGGGAACTGACCCTGAAAAGGATGATCACTGTTACAAACGGTCATCTTGCCGGCATTTTCGATTCAGGCGTCGTCAGCCAGGACGCGTACCTGCAGGGCGTATTGGGTTCGGTCAGCACCGACAGGCTTCGGGAAATCGTAACCACCATACAGGCGGAGCAGAACATTGTGATCCGGCACGGAATAGACCGGCCATTGATTGTCCAGGGGGTAGCGGGCAGCGGGAAGACCACCATCGCATTGCACCGTATCGCCTGGCTTTTGTATGCATACCAGAATACGCTGGATCCGGCCTCCATGATGATCGTGGCGCCCAACCCGCTTTTCCTGGATTATATTTCCGCCGTTCTGCCGGACCTGGGCGTGCAGCAGGTGCAGCAGACTACCTTTTTGAACCTCTGCCGGCAGCTGTTGGGCAAACAGATGGTGAAGGTCCGCTGGGAAAACCGCCTGGAGGACCAGCTGCATATGACGGACGGGGAGCGGCTGTCTTTGGGCGCGGTGCTCAGGCGCAAAGGCTCCCTCCAGTACAAAGAAGCTTTGGAAAGTTTTCTGGATATCTACGAGCATCAGGTGATCCCGGAAGGCGATGTGCGCTTTGGCAACACGGTACTGTATACCCATGAGGAGCTGACGCAAATCTATTTAAAGCAATTGAAGCCCTTCCCGCTTCGGCAGCGGGTGGCGGAATTGCAAAAGTATATCAAGACGCAATTGCAAAAAGCCGTGGACCGCATGGCCGAGCAGCTGGAGGCCATGTGCAACGAGCGGCTGAATGGGCTGATGATGCGCCTTCCCGACAACGAGGAGCGCCGGGTGCGTACCACAAAGCTGCTGGAAAGCCGCGAAAAGCGCCTGAATGAAATCAGGGAAGAGCAAAAGCTGTTTTTGAAAGCCTATCCCACTGTCTGGCCGGCCATGGGCGTGCTGGAAGTGTACGAAGCATTCCTGAATCATTTGGAACGGGAAGAACTATTTGGGCCGGAACAAGCGGAACTGATCCGCCGCACCAGGGAGGCCATTGCAAAAGGCGAAGCCGGGGCGGAGGACCTGCCTGCCGTACTGGTCATCGGCCGCAAGGTCTTTGGTGTGAAAAGGCTCAACGTCAAGCATGTGGTAATGGATGAGGCGCAGGACTTTTCTCCCTTTCAGTGCCAACTGTTGAAAGAAATGGCCGGGCATGAATCGTTTACTATGGTAGGCGACCTGATGCAGGGCATCCATGGCGATGAGGGCATACGGGACTGGGACGATGTGGCGGGTCAGGTGTTCCATGGCCAGTCCATCAAGAAGCACCTGGTGGTCAGCTACCGCAACACCGTGGAAATCATGACGGCCGCAAGCCTCGTCGCCGCCCGCCATCCCGTGCCCAACCAGCCCAAGGCGCAGCCGGTTTTGCGCCATGGCGAAAAGCCGCTTTTGATCGCCTGCAAAACGGAGAAGGAACGGATGCAGGCCATCGCCTCCAAGGCGGCCGACTGGCTTGCCCAGGGGTATCACAGCATCGCCCTGATTGAAAAGACCGAGGATGACTGCAAGGCGCTGCACAGGGCGCTGCCGGCGCACCTGAACGCAAGGCTTCTAAGAGCCGGGGACAGTCACTTTGAAGGCGGCGTTCTAGTCATGCCGGCCGCTTTGGTCAAGGGACTGGAATTCGACTGTGTTCTGGTGGCCAACGCGGGAGATGCGGCATATCCGGACGAGCCCTTTTACTGCCGCCTGTTGTATGTGCTGTGCACACGGCCCCTGCACAAGCTGGCCCTTGTGCATACAGGGGAGACGTCGCGGCTGCTTGCCGGAATAGGTGAAGATACTGTGAATTTTTGTACCCATGGTGGGGAAAAGCTGGAAAGCAACCACAAAATGTAGTATAATTAGCAGAGCGGTTTCCGTCTTTGGACCGCTGCGGGAGTGGATATGAAAAAAACGCGGGAGCAAGCCATGTTACATAATGACGGCCCGGCCCGGCGCCGTCTTTTGCTGCGGCTTGCCGCAGCCGGCGGTGCGGCTGCGCTGCTGGTATTGTTCTTGTCACTGCACGTATTTGCAACGTCGCAGAGCTTGCCTGCGCAGCAGGTTGTTTTGACGGAGGCGGCCCAGGGGCTGGACGCGATCACCATTGAGGCGGAGCTTGACCCGCAGCAGCGGAGCGTGGACGCAAGGCAGACGCTGCGCCTTCAAAACAGGAGCGGGCAGGCCTTGGGCGATGTGGTGCTGCGCACCTATGCCAACGCCTTCGCCTCGGAAGAGTACAGTCCCGCCGCCATCGAGGAAGTGTACGACCGGTGCTATCCCGAAGGGTTCAGCCAAGGTGGCATTACGGTAAAGTCTGTTCAATTGGCCGGACAAGCCGTGCCCTACGCGTATGACGATCCCGCGAAGACGATTCAGCGCATCACGCTTCCCAGCGCCTGGCAGCCGGGGGAATGGATAGAGTTTTCGCTGGATTACACCATACAGATCCCCGTGTGCAATTACCGGTTCGGCTATGCCTCCGGCATCTACACACTGGGCAATACGTTCCCCATCCCTTCCGTGTGGGAAAACGGCGCCTGGCGTGCGGAGGAGTATTTCCCGCTGGGGGATCCGTTTTACTCTGGCTGCGCCAACTACACCGTGACTGTCACCGTGCCCAAGGGCTATCAGTGCGCGGGCAGCGCGTATGGCCAGAAAACGGAGAAGGACGGCAAGTGGGTGTATGCCTTTGACGCGCCGGCCGTGCGGGAATTTGCCGTGTCCATCAGCGACCGGTTTGACCTTGCGCAGGAGACGGTGGGGGATACGCTGATTTCCAGCTATGGCCTGAGCGGCCAGGCCGCCCAAAGCGCGCTGAAATACGCCAAGCAAGCCCTTTCCTGCTTTAATGAGCTGTACGGCGCATATCCATACAGGCATCTGGCCGTTGCGCCGGTGGATTTTCCCTTCGGCGGCATGGAGTATCCGGGCCTGGTGCTGATCCAGTCCGCGCAATATGAAAAGGATGCGGAGCAGAGCCTGGAGGTCATCATCGTCCATGAGGTGGCGCACCAATGGTGGTATGCCGTCGTGGGTTCCGACCAGTACTATCAGCCCTGGCAGGACGAGGCCATGGCGGAATACTCCCTGCTGGATTACACGAAGAAATACTATGGCGGGGATGCCAGGGAAAGCCTTGCCTTTTCCAGGTTTGAAACCGCCATGCGCGTGACCATTCCCAAAGGCGTGACGCCGGGGAGCCCCATCGATTATTTCGGCAGCATGTCGGAGTATTCGCTGGTGGTCTACCGCCGGGGCGCGGCCATGCTGACAGCGCTTGACAAGCTCCTTGGGGATCAATTCCCGGCTTTTCAGCGCGCCTATTACGAGAAATACGCATTCAAGCTTGCGGGGCGGGACGGCTTTGAGCAGACCCTGCGGGAGGTTACCGGGCAGGACTTTGGCGCATTGATCCTGGACTACCTGGACACCTACATCGAGAACTGATTACGGATGAAAAGCTGGTGCACACATGGTCATGGAGCCTCAACAGGCGGCGGTGCTTATCCCCTCCCTGGAGCCGGACGATAAACTTTTGCCATACGTAAAAAAACTGCTGGAACAAGGTTTTTCACGGATCGTGGTCGTGGACGACGGGTCCGGGCCTTCCTACCAGCCTGTTTTCCATGGCTTGGCCGCCCTTCACGGCTGCTTTGTCCTTCACCATCCCAAGAACCTGGGCAAGGGCGACGCGCTGAAGACCGGGTTTGCCTATATCAAAAAGGAATGGCCGGACTGCCCGGGCGTCGTGACTGCCGATTCCGACGGCCAGCATACCGTACAGGATGTATGGGCGCTGGCGCTCCGCCTTTCGGAGGGCGAGGAAGGCCTGCTGCTGGGTACCCGGGATTTTTCCCTAAGCCATGTGCCGGGGAAAAGCCGGGTGGGCAACCGAATCACATCCTTCATCTTCTGGCTGCTGTACGGGCGCTGGCTCAGCGATACGCAAACGGGCCTTCGCGCTTTTTCCTCAAAGCATCTTTCTTTTATGACCAAGGTGGAAGGCCACCGCTTTGAGTATGAAATGAATATGCTCATCGCATGCGCCAGGGATAACATGCCCGTGAAGGCCGTGCCCATCGAGACAGTGTACGAAAATCAGAACAGGAGCACGCATTTTCACCCCCTCAAGGACAGCATGCGCATTTACCGCGTGATCTTCATGAATTTTTTTCGGTTCATGTCCTCTTCTTTCCTGGCCACGGCCATCGATCTGCTTATCAGCTTTTTTCTGCTGGACTTGCTGCGCTCAGGCGATTTGCCCAATGAATGGCGGATCGCTATCGCCACAGGCGTGGCAAGGGTGATATCCTCCGGTTTCAATTTTCTTGTCAACAAGAACTTTGTGTTCCATTATCGGATCGCGCGGAAAAGTCAGGCGGATGCTCTTGTGCGTTATGCCATTCTTTGCGTGGGCGTCTGGCTTGTTTCCGGAGGCGTGGTGATGCTGGCGCATCAGTATCTTGGTGTTTCGGACAAGCTGGCCAAGGTGTTTGCCGATACTTTCCTGTTTTTTATCAATTACAGGGTGCAGCAGCGCTGGGTCTTCCGCAAACACCCCCAATACGCCGAGCAAGGAGCCGAAATCGGATGAACGTTAAAAAGCTCCTGATGATTGCATTGCTTTGCCTGTTTCCGCTTTTGCCGATGACGGCAGCTTTTGGCGAGGGCTATACGCTGCCGGTGGACTTATCGCCGGGGCCCAGGCCCGATCCGGCAGGATACCTGTTAGAGACGGAATATCAAGACGAAACGATCTCTGTTAAAATGGAAAGCCGGAAGATCGACGATTCGGTGTATCATATCGCCTATGTAAAAATTGCCGATCCCTCCCAATTGCGCACGGCGCTGGCCGGGCCCTACGGCTCGAAGAAAACGGCCAAAACATCGGAGATGGCGGCGGAGAATAACGCGGTGATTGCCATCAATGGGGATTACTTTCAATACCGGGGCGGCGGGTTTGAAGCCCGGCAGGGCGAACTGTACCGCAAGACGCCCAATACCAAGCTGGATCTGCTGGTCATTGACGAGGCCGGCGATTTTCACCTCTTCAAAAAGTCCAACAAAAAACAACTCAGCGCCTTTTTAAAGAAGCACACCGCCGTCAACGCGTTCACCTTCGGTCCCGCGCTGGTTGTGGACAGCGAGTTGCAGACGATCTACAACAGCTATGGGTTTGCGCCCCAGGACAGGGCGCCAAGGGTCGGCATCGGGCAGACGGGCCCTTTGGAATACGTGTTTGTGGTGGTGGATGGCCGGCAGGAAGGCTATTCCCGCGGCATCACCATCAAAAAGCTGGCGGAGTTCATGCAGGAGCTGGGCTGCGTACAGGCTTTCAATCTGGACGGCGGCGGCTCGGCCACCATGGTCTTCAACGGGGCCTGCTATAACAAGCTGGCGGATGACGCGGAGCGCAATATATCGGACATCATTTATTTTGCCTCGGCTGTGCCGGAAACGGACGGGCAGTAAGCCGGGAAATGGGAGTGACGTGGCATGGGCAAAACGTGGAACGGCAAAACGGCGGCACTGGCTGTCTTGCTGGCGGCAATGCTCTTTTTGATTCCTTTCTTAGTCCCTTCCGGCGCGGTGACGCTGGCGGCAAACAATGCCTATATGGAGAACGTGCCATTGTCATTTGACGACTGGGACGCCTACGAAGTGTTTGAGGAAGAACCGGTGGAGGCGGAGCCGACGGAAGCGCCGGTGGACGCCTCCGGAGCGCTGCTGCATGTAAGTGCCGGCGGCGGGTCCATGCCGGCGGCCGCGATTGCACCCCTGCCGGTGGATTTTACGCCGGGCCGCTTGCCCAACCCCGCCGGGTACACACAAACGGGCTATCAGGATGAAAGCATCACCGTGACCATGGAAAGCCGGGAGGTTGGCGAATCCATGTTCCATGTGGCCAGGGTCAGGATTGCCGATCCCAGCCAATTGCGCACCGCGCTGGCCGGGCCGTACGGCACGAAGAAAACCAACAAAACGTCTTCCATGGCCAAGACCAACAACGCGGTGGTGGCCATGAACGGCGACTACTACAACAACCGGGAGGGCGGCTATATTGCCCGCCAGGGGGAAACCTTCCGCAAAAAACCCTCCAAGAGCCTGGATATGCTGGTCATCGACAGTAAGGGCGATTTTCATGTGCTGGTGCAAAGTGATCCGGAAAAGCTGACCGCCCTTGTCAAGGACACGGGAAACCCTATCGTCCAGTCCTTCACCTTCGGTCCCGCACTGGTTGTGGACGGCGCGTTGCAGCCGCTGCCCGAATCCTATCCCTTCAACATCCGCCGGCCGGAACCCCGTGCCGCCATCGGCCAAATCGGGCCGCTGGAATATGTGATGGTGGTGGTGGACGGGCGCACGGAGGCTTCGCCCGGCGTCACCGTCGAAGCCCTGGCCGCTTTCATGGCCGAGCTTGGGTGCACCCAGGCCTTCAACCTGGATGGCGGCAATTCCGCCACCATGATGTTCAACAATGACTATTACAGCCGGAAAACCGACAACTCCGAGCGTTCCGTCAGCGACATCGTCTATTTTGCTTCGGCGGTGGATCCTGCGGCCTGGCAAAAGTGACGCCTTGCACAAAGGAGAAGGATTATGTTTGAGGATGTGCAGTCCTTTGGTTTTCTGGGGCTGACGGTGTACAAATACGGGCTGTTTTTGTCCCTGGGCACGGCTCTCTGGCTGCTTGCGGCCTGGTTCCTGGCACCCCAAAAGGGGATACCCGGCGGCACGGTCCTTCTGACCGGCGTGCTGGCGATCCCACTGGGGCTTTTGTTTGCCAGGATCACGTATTGCCTGATCAGCCTGGCCTACTATCTGGATACCATTGGCCAACCCATTGCCATGCTGTACTTCTGGGACGGGGGCCTGTCCATGATGGGCGCGCTGCTTGGCGTAAGCCTTGCGGCCCTGATCGTAGCGAAGGCGAAGAAGGTCCATTATGGTCGTTTGATGGATGTGCTGGCCGTATCCGCGGGAGCGTTTCTTGCCGTTGCCAGGCTGGGGGAAGCGTTCACCACCCTGGGCCGAGGCAAGACCATCAACGCAGCCTGGATGCGTGACAGCGCGTTTTTCGGCATCCGCGAAACCTGGAGCGAGGATGTGTTCCACGCGGTGTTCAGGTATGAGGCCGCTATCGCCGTTTTGTTTCTGGTGGTGATGGTTTGCCTGTTCCTTGGCAAAAAGACCAGGGCGGCGGCCCTGCCCGGCGACCTCGCGCTGGTATTTGGCGCGCTGTTTGGTTCCGCCCAGGTGGTGCTGGAAAGCCTGCGGGACGACGGGCATCTGTTGTGGGGGTTTGTGCGCGCTTCCCAGGTGATCAGCATTTTGCTGCCGGTGGCGGCGATTGCGGTTTTCAGTGTGCAGCTGATACGTCGCGAAGGTATGGGCTGGCGGCCTGTTGCCGCGTGGCTTGCGGCGGCCGGTTCCATTGCCGTTGCCATCGTCAAGGAATTTGACATTGACACCAGCAACAATCTGTTTAGGGAATACCTCATCATGTCGCTGGCCATGGTAGCGCTGGCGGCTGTGGTGCTCTTGTTGTGGAGGCGGGCAAAGGACCAAAGGCAGCGTATGTGACCCGACCGACTGTGGGGAGGGCGTACAAATGAAAGGGAGCAGGGAAGAATTCAGGCGCTTTTTCACCGGAGAGCTTCCGCCAAAGATCAAGGAGCAAAGCGGCAGCGTTTTCGGCGATCTGGTAGGGGGCAACAGCCTGCGGCTGGGGCTTTTGGGGCTTGCCGGCGCCTTTTTGCAGGCGCTTGTGCTGTACTCCTTCAGAGATATGCCCGTCATGCATGACCCGCTGATGCGCTGGTTCACACTGGCTGCGGTGATCGGCCTGTTTATCTTCGGGCTGTTTTTCCTCCGCCAGTCGGGAAGGAGCCTGCCGGTTTCCTCCCTGTGGGCCTGCCAGGTAGCGTTTGTGGTATATTACGCGGTGGTGGACCTGTGCATCCTGTTTCTCAGCTATCAAATGCAGCAGGGCCTCCAGCAGCTTTTGCCGATGCTGCTGCTGGGTGCGCTGGCGGTGCTGCCGGCGTGGCTTGGCGCCGCCTGTTTCCTGTGCTATTTTGTGGTCTTTTTCTTTTTTGCCGGCGCGCCTGCCTACGGGCTTTTCGCGGCGCTTTGCGCCTACCTGTTATCCCGTGAGCAGTACCGACAGTTTCTTATACGGTTTTCCCTTGCGCTTCAAACGGAAGAAACGGCCCATAGCCAGACGGAGCTGCAAAAGCGCCTGGACAGGATGACGGCGTGGGACGAGCAGACGCAAATGAACAACCGCCGGGCCATGAGCGCCTGGCTGGAAGCCGTCTGGCCGCTGTGCGTGCGCAACCGTATCCCCGTGGCGGTGATCATGGTTTCGCCCGATGGCATGGGCAGCGTACGCAAGGGAAAAGGGCCTCTGGCGGCGTTGAACAGACTCAATCAGTTCGCGGCGGCTTTGAAGCCCTTTGTCCGGCGTCAGTCGGATTTCCTTGGCCGGTATGAGGAGGATAAGTTCATCATCCTGTATTCCGGGCCCTCCAGGGAGGATGCGGATATGCTGATCCGGCGTATCCGGGAGGAGCTTCACAGGCTTATGTGGCAGGACAGCGCGGAAGAATCCGTCTCACTGAGTATCGGCGCTGTCTACGGGCTGCCCAAGGATAACATGGTCGCCGCCCAGTGGATGACCAGGGCGGACGACGTGCTGGAAAAGGCGAAGGCGAAAGGCCCGGACAATGCGCTGATCGAAGATGCGTAAGTCTTATTCGGACGAATGATGCTTGCAGCCTGCGCAAGAATCCAGTATAATGCTATCGCCGTCAAGTTCCAGGCGGATATTCCCATCCGCGTCCGGAACATCGCAAGGGGCAAAACCGTATTTTTCAAAAAAAGGCGCTGTGCCGGGCGGCGCAGCCAGCGCCACCTTTACGGCGTTGTGCTGCTGGGCTTTGAACAGCAGCAACCGGACGAGAAAATCGCCAAAGCCCCGGTTGCGGAAATCCGGCAGCACGCCGATCATGCCAAGCATGAATGTGCCATCCTGCCACCAGATGCGGCCGGTTCCCACGCTCTGGCCTTCCCAAAGCGCCAGCGCCTGCCAGGATAGGCTGTCGAGTTCATCCCTGTCCATGGCAAAGACCGCGCGGCGCAAAAAAAGCGCCGGTTCGATGTCGGCTCCCGGGGGGAGCCATTTTCCTTCCACCATACCGACACCTGCTTTCCAGGAGGATTCCATACATGAATGAAGACAAGATCAGGCGGATCAATGAACTGGCCCAGAAAAAGAAAACGGTGGGCCTGACCGAGGGCGAGGTGCTGGAGCAGCAGACGCTGCGCAGCGAGTACCTGCAGGCCTTTCGGGCGAACATGCAGCAAGTGCTGGACGGCGTTTTTATCAAGGAGGAGGATGGCTCCATCTCTCCTTTGAAGAAAAAGCGCCCCAACTAATAGTATACATTTGTCCAAGCCGTAAGTCAAAACCAAAATGTTTGGCCCGAACCTTGCGCATATGGCGCGATTCTGGTATAATTAAACCGGAACAAGGGGAAAGTACTTATACAGATTGCATCAACCTTTGGCCGCTATAGCCGGGGGGGATGCAGAGAAAGCGGGGGTGATTCCATTGTACGAGGATGACCAGCTGGACATCGTTGAAGGCACTGACGAGGAGGGGAACAAGGTTCTTCTGCAGGTCATGGAGTACTTCTTCTACAATGGTGAGGAATATGTAGTCCTGGGCGCTGCGGACGAATGTGAAGACGAAGAATGCGAAGCCTGTGGGCACGATGACCACGAACATGAAACAGACCTTTATATTATGAAGGTGCTCACCACCGAGGAGAACGGCGAAGAAGTGGAAGAGTTCGTGCCCGTGGACGAGGATCTGATGGACAAACTCATCCAGGTGGTTCAAACCAATTTCAACGAAGACAGTGACGACGAAGACCTGGAAGGCGAATCGGAAGACGAGGAAGAATAACCTCCATTGGTTTTCCCAATTGCATAGTCTCGGTTGGCCGGGCAGCGTTCGCTGCCCGGCTTTTCGCTCCACCAAATGCAAGGCAGTTGGGGAAATAAGGCAGGTGGCACCTTCTTTTTAGGCAAAAGGCTCTGTGAAAGTGTGTCAATCCTCCGCGCAAGAGGATAATTCCATAAATATATCGAAAAGCAATAGGTATCATTTTCTTTCTATAAGTGAAAGTAGGTCAATCATGACGGACGAACTTCGCCTGAAAATAGAGAATCTGCCGGACAGCCCCGGCTGCTACCTGATGAGGCAGCAGGGGGAGATCATATATGTTGGCAAGGCTGTCAACCTGAAAAACAGGGTGCGCAGCTATTTCCAGAACTCCAGGGGCCATACTGCCAAGGTGGCGGCCATGGTGGGCAAGATCGATGATTTTGACATCATGCTCTGCTCCACCAACCTGGAGGCGCTGATTTTGGAATGCAACCTGATCAAGCGCCACAAGCCCTATTACAACATCCTGCTCAAGGATGACAAGCATTATCCCTACGTCCGGGTGGACATGCAAAAGCCTTTTCCCAGGCTGGAGGTGGCCCGGCGCATCGAAAAGGATGGGGCGAAGTACTTTGGCCCCTATATCGGCGCGACCGTGGTGCGCCAGGTGATGGACGCGGTGCAGAATATTTTCCCGCTGCGCTCCTGCACGCTGGACCTGCCGCTGAAAACGCCCCGCCGGCCCTGCGTGCAGTATGAGATCGGGCGGTGCCTGGCCCCCTGCGCCAACAAGTGCACCAGGGAAGAGTACGCCGCCATGATGGAGCAGGTACTGAATTTTCTGGGCGGCCGGTATCAGGACGTGATCAGCCGCATGAAGGCGGATATGGAGACCGCGGCCAAAGCCCTGAACTTCGAGCGGGCCGCCTATATCCGGGACAAGATGCAGGATGTGGAGCTGCTGATGGAGCGCCAGCGGGCCATACAGGTCAGCGGCGCGGACCAGGATATATTGGCCATCGCCCAGGACGGATTGGATGCTATGGTACAGGTATTGTACGTGCGCAACGGCCTGATGATCGGCGGCGACCATTTCGTGCTGCCCCAGGCCGGCGCCGAGCCCAAGGGCGAGGTGCTGGCCGCGTTCCTGACCCAGTATTACGAGGATGGCAACCTGATTCCCCGGCATGTTTTGTGCCAGGAGCTGCCCGACAACCGGGAGGAGCTGGAGATCTGGCTGCGGGAAGCCCGGGACGGCGCGGTAACATTGTCCACCCCCAAGCGGGGCGAAAAGCACGACCTGGTGGTGATGGCCGAAAAGAACGCCCAGGATGCCCTTGAAAAGCGCAACGCCCGCAGCTCCATCAAGGAGGAGCGCACCACCGGCGCGGCGGCAGCCCTGGGCGAAGCCCTGGGCCTGGCGCAAGCGCCCCGGCGCATTGAGGGCTTTGATATCTCCAACACCCAGGGGGTTTTGAGCGTTGCCTCCATGGTGGTGTTTATCGGCGGCGAGCCGGCGAAAAAGGAATACAGGCATTTCCGCATCAAAACAGTGGAAGGGCCCAACGACTTCGCCTCCATGAACGAGGTGCTGGGCCGCAGGTTCCGCCACGGGCTGGAAGAACAGAAAGAACGGGAAGCGGCAGGCTTGCCCATGGCGGGAGGCCGGTTTTCCGACCTGCCGGATTTGGTGCTCATCGACGGCGGCCCGGAACAATTGGCCTTTGCGCTACGGGCCATGCGGGAGGCGGGAGCCAACGTGCCCATGTTCGGCCTGGCCAAACGGCTGGAAGAAATCTACCTGCCGGACAGGGCATTGCCCATTTTGCTGGATAGGCGGTCACCGGCGCTGCACCTGATACAGCGCATAAGGGATGAGGCGCACCGCTTCGCCATCACCCATCACCGAAACCTGCGGGGCAAGGAAAATGTGCACAGCCAGATCGAGGATATCCCCGGCATCGGCCCGGCGCGGCGCAAAGCGCTTTTGAAGCACTTTCATTCCCTGCAGGCCGTCAGGAACGCATCGCTGGAAGAACTGACCGCCGTGCCCGGCATGACAAAGCCGGCGGCGGAAGCGGTGCTCAAGTGGGCGGAGGAGAAGAAAGCCTAGATGATTGGGGGAGAAATATGACGATCCGCAACGCGGCCAAAGCCATCATCCTTCATGAAGGCAAGGTACTTTTGGTCAAGTACCGCAATCGGGCAGGGGAGACATGCTACACCATCCCCGGCGGCGGCCAGAACTGCCTGGAGACGATGGAGGAAGCCATTTATAGAGAGTGTCTGGAAGAAACGGGCTACCAGGTTGCCGTTTCCGATTTTCTGGCGCTATATGAGGAGATCATTGAGGACAAGGCTTTTCAGGAAAAACATCCTGCCTATGCCCACAAGATATTTCATATCTTTGCGTGCCATCTAAAAAGCGATGTGCAACAAAGCCCCTCAGAGATGGATGAGGGGCAGACGGGTTTTGAATGGGCCGATATTCGACTGATGGATTCCATGAATTTGTATCCCCTGGCCTTGCGGGAAAGGATTTCGGATCTGCTTTCGGGCAAAGGCCCGCTGTTTCTGGGAACGCGAAGGCTGCCCGTATCGCAATAAAACGCGGCCGGATTACGGCTGGTTTGCCTCTTTCAGTTTTTCGATGCCCCGGCGGGTATAAAAGGCCAGAGCCAGCAGCGTCAGGCCCACGGAGATCCAAATCAGCAACATATCCCACTGCAGAAAGCCTTTTGCAATGAAATCCTCATGGAAGAAGGAAAGGGAGATGGCGGCGATGAAAAGAAACTGTGCGGCCTTGCCCACCGGCTCGCTGTAGACGACAATTCCCTTTTTCAGCATATAGACGCCGCCCAGCACCATGATGATTTCCTTGAGCACCACAATGATCACGGCAGCCGGCGGAAGAATTCCGCCAATGGTTTGTACCATCAAAACGGAAATCACCATCAGCTTGTCGGCCAGCGGGTCCATCAGCTTGCCAAAGTTGGTGATCAGGTTGTATTTTCTGGCAATATAGCCATCCAGCATATCGGTGAAGCTGGCCAGCAAAAATACGCCCAGCGCCAAGTAGCGCTCCGGGAGGTAGTACAATACAAGAAACACGGGAATCAGCGCAGCCCGTATCATCGTCAGCACATTGGGCACATTCCAGATATTCTCCCGCTTTTTCTCCATGGGGAACCCTCCTTGGTCTTGAATATGCGCCTTATGTATGTATCATAACACATTTTGACTGGTTTGACAGCGGGATGCTTGAAAAAGCTTTTGCACAAAGGAGGATGCGGTATGAAGGCTTTAATCATCGGCGGCACGGGCACCATCAGCACGGCGGTCACCGCGCAGGCGCTGCAAGCGGGCTTTGATGTGACCATCTTGAACCGCGGCAATCAAAGGGATGTGCAGGATGCCATTGGACAGATACATGCGGATGTCCGCGACAGGGCGGCCATGGAGGCGGCGCTCAAGGGCGAAACCTTCGATGTCGTATGCGATTACCTGACCTTCACAAGGGAGCAGGCCCGGCAGAGCATTGAGATTTTCAGCGGCAAGGCCGGCCAGTATCTGTTCATTTCCAGCGCTTCCGTCTACCAAAAGCCGCCGGCCCGTTATCTGATTACCGAAAGCACGCCGCTTTCCAATCCGTATTGGGAGTATGCCAGGCAGAAAATCGACTGCGAGCTGTGCTTTAATGAAGCCTACCGGGAGACCGGCTTCCCGGTGACCATTGTTCGCCCTTCCCATACCTACGGGGATACCAGCATTCCATGGGTGTTGAATGCCAGGGCCATGCGTTATTCGCTGATCCACCGTTTGAAGGCCCGCAAGCCCATCGTGATCCCGGGGGATGGAACCAGTTTTTGGACCCTGACCCACAACACCGATTTTGCCAGGGCGTTTGTCGGTTTGATGGGGAAATCACAAGCCATCGGCCATACCTTTCATATCACCGGCGACGAGGCCATGACCTGGGACCAGTACCTGCACATCATTGCGGATGCCGTTGGGGAAAAGGCGGAGATTGCGCATATCGCAACGGATGCCATTGTGAAACGCCTGCCCGGGGAGCGGGGGCCGCTGACCGGAGACAAGGCCCAAACCGCCATTTTTGACAACAGCAAAATAAAGACCTTTGTGCCGGGCTTTGAAGCCAAGGTGCCCTTTGAAATGGGCGTTCGCCGAACGCTCCATTGGTATGAGACGCATCCGGAAAAGTTGGGCTATGATCTGGAATGGGATGCGGTCATGGATGAACTGGTGGAGCGGTTCGGGTGAGATGGGACAGGCAGGCGGGGAAATGCTTTGTCAATGGACCGGATCAGGTACCTATAGAGGCTTCCCCTTCCAGGGGAATGCTGTCGCCGAAGGCGGCTGATGAGGTGATATCGGCGAATCCCAGACACGGCAGGGCACCGCATCTAGCGTTGCGCGCCATCTGTTCCATCTGGATCAATCGGCGCGCTACTCACTGGCCAATCCTCAGTCAGCTTCGCTGACAGCTCCTTTCAAAAGGAGCCTTGCTCATATCGCTTGCTTTGCCAGCCTCCTTCGCATCGCTTCCTCCGCCACAGGCGGGGGCAGTGTTCTGAAGCCACAGGCGGCGGATAGGCTACGGAGCCGTGGAAAGGGAAGGCCCTGGGGCGGGACGATCTTCGATGAGGGACAGGGATAATGCCGCTTTGCGGGCGAATGATATTCGCCCCTACACTTATTCGTGTGCATTTTCTAGTATTTCGGTCGAAAATCATGCCAGAATAAACAGCAACCATCGGTTATGCGCGTAGGGGCGCTTATCAATGCGAATCAAGGGTAGCCAAGGGATACGCGCCGAAACAGAGCGATACGAACGGTAGTGAGTAGCGCGACAATTGAGCCGATTCGCCCACTGCAACTTTGGAAGGTTTGCTGCCGCCTTGTTCCTGTTCACTTTCCATTTTTAACCCTTGATTCGCATTATCAATCGCCCGCCTGTAGCGGTCAAGCCAAGCGACATGTGCATTAGCGTCATTTACCTGAATAGGGAAAACGCTTGCGTATTTTACCGCGCCTTACCCCGCCGCCTTGAAATTGTACACCGGTTTGATGGTGTCGATGATTTCCACCGTAGGCCCGATCTGCTTCAATATGTCCGCCATGGGCTTGTAGGCCATGGGCGATTCATCCAGGGTGCCGTGGGAGACGCAGGTGGTATAAATGCCTTGCATCTCCCTTTTGTATTCCGCCATGTCCAGGCGCTTTAGGGCCTCCGAGCGGCTGAGCAGCCGGCCCGCGCCATGGGGCGCGGAGCAGTTCCAATCCTTGCTTCCCTTGCCGATGCAAATCAGGCTGCCGTCCCGCATGTTGATGGGGATCAGCAGCTTTTCTCCTTTTTGGGCGGAAACGGCGCCCTTGCGCAGGATCATGTTTTCCGTATCAATGTAGTTGTGGATGGTGGTAAAGCTCTGCGCAATCGTCAAACCCATTCCCTGAACAAGCACATCCATCATGGCCTTGCGGTTCAGCGCCGCAAAGCGCTGTATGATCTTCATGTCATGGATATAGTCGTCAAACAGGCTCCCTTCCACATAGGCCAGGTCACGGGGGATATCGGTTGGTGAGCTTTCCTTTTTAAGAAAGGCCTGAATTTCCTGAACCCGGCCCTCCATTTTGAGCCGCTGAATGCCTTCCTCCCGAACGCGGTCGTTGCCGCGCAGGGCTTTCACGCCCGCCTCCTGGTAGTGCTTCGCCACCTCGTTGCCGATATGGCGGCTGCCGGAATGGATGACGATGTACAGCGCGCCGTCCGTGCCGCGGTCCACCTCGATAAAGTGGTTGCCGCCGCCCAGGCTGCCGATGCTGAGCTTTGCCCGGTTCAGGTCAACATGCCTGTGGCAGCGCAGCTTGGCAAAGTCGATCTCCCCGCAAAAAGGATGGGGGGAAGTGCGAACCTTCTGCCCGCTGGGGACCTTGGTATGGATCAAAGCGTCCAGCTTGTCAAAGTCGATATTTGACTCCTGAACGCGCACCGTCTCCATGCCGCAGCCGATATCCACGCCCACCATGCCGGGCACCACCTTGTCGCGTATGGTCATGGTGGTGCCGATGGTGCAGCCCTTGCCCAGGTGCACGTCGGGCATGATGCGGATGGTATTGTTTTGAAAAGCGCTCTGGTCGCATACGGACCGGATTTGATTTTCCGTCGCCTGATCCAGCGCCTCGCAATAGCAGACGGCGGTATTATACATGCCTTGTATGGTAATCATGGGAGGGCTCCTTCATTTATTTGGGATAAGATATGCAGTCCCGGCAAAAAAGCCGCATCATTATTCTAACCAAAAAACCTGCGTCCATCGGGCGCAGGTTTTTGATCAAGCAAGTTTATGTGCTATCCTGCCGGCTTACTGCAACAGCATTCTCCCGCAGGTTTCGCATTCCACAATCGTTCCGCCGGCCTTGATGGCGCGCAGCACCACCGAAGGCAGGGACATGTTGCAGCCGCCGCACTGGTCATTTAGCAGCCGGGCCATGGGGGGCATGCTGTGGAGCTTGATGTTTTTGTATTTTTCCAGGTATTCGGGCCGGATGCCCCTGGCCTTCTGGCTCGCCAGCGCCCGCTGCTTTTCCAGTTCGCCCATCCGTTCCTTGTATTCCACGTCGTAGGTGGCTTTCAGCTGATCAAACTCGGCCTTCACCTTGGCGGCCTTCAGGCGCACGTCGTGCTGCTGATGGTCCCTGTCGCCGGCATCCTTGCGGATGCGCTTCATTTCCTGCTCAAAACCGTTCAGGGTATCCAGCAGTTTACGGGCCTCGTTTGTCTGCTGCCGGGCTTCATCCATGGTCTGGGGCGGCTCTTTTTCCAGCTTGGCCGTCAGCGCCTTCAATTGATCCTCCGCCCTTACGATAGCGTCGCGGATCACATCGATTCGGTCGCTCATGACCATGACCTCATTTTCGATACGTTTGATGATATTCTGCTGCTCCATCAAAAAATCACGGCTCTTGACCAGCTTGATGCGGTTTGGCGAGCGGCGGATTTCGTTTTCCATCCTGTCCGCTTCCATATCCGCCTGCTGATACTCCCAGAGCATTTCCAATTGATCCATGCTTTGACCTCCTTGTATTGGTACAAGGAAAGGCGGCCGATATCCGCCCGTCCCTGACAAGACTACGTATTCAGAGCCCCTGCGTAAGAGACACCCGAAAAGTGAAAAACGTCCACAGAATATTGTAACTGATTCAAACCCATTTGTAAACAGCGGCCAAAGGCGGCAATCCCCGGGGCCTCCGTGGCAAAATGGCCGCCTTCCAGCAAGACAATATTCCTGGCGGACGCGTATACGGCGTTGTGGTGGCGAACCTCGCCGGTCAAATACGCCTGGGCGCCCAGCGCGATGGCCTCCTCATACCCTTCGTCATACGCGCCGCCGCCAACGGCCAGGGTTTTGATCAACTTGTCCGGGCTGCCGTACAGCCGGACAGGCGCTTTTAACAGGGAGGCGGCCAGCGTTTGCAATTCGCCCGCTGCCGTAGCGGCAGGCAGTTTGCCTGCCCGCAAAAAGCCCTCGCCTTTCATATCGCTTAGGGAAAACAGGCTTCCCAGCGTGTCGTTGATGCCGCCTTTGGCCCGGTCCAGGTTCGTGTGGGCGCTGATCAGCGCGATGTTGCCGCGGATCAGGGTGCAGAGCACCCCGCCCTCAGGATCATCCTCCCGCATGCTTTTTCTGGCATGGTACATCAGCGGATGATGGGTGAGGATCAGTTCCGCATTGATGCGCTTTGCCTCCCGAACGACCTCCATGGTGCAGTCCAGGGCGGTTAAAACGCGGGTGATGGGGAAATCAAGCCGGCCGGTCAGCAGGCCCGCATTGTCGTCGTCCTCCGCAGATGAAAAGGGGGCAAAGCCGTCGATCCAGTCGAATACTGTCTGCACGGTCAAGGTCATTGCAATTCCTCCCGGATGAAGTCGTTGAGCCTGAACCACTGGGATGCCGCAGGAGCGGCGCTTTCCGATTCCTTCAAGGCTTTCAATGCCTTTTGTGCCACCTTTTGCCGCCAGCGAAGGTATTCCGTATAATGCGCGGGCTTTGCCCGCATCAGGCAGGGGCCCAGCAGAAGCTCCTTTTCGGTGTATTCCGCCTTGCCCGTCAGCGCCCGCAGGATCACGTAAAACCTGCCGCCGGAGCGGGCGATGACTTCATCGGCAATTTGATAGCCGATGCGGGGCAGGACCTCCCGCACCCTGTGTATCTCCGTATGCGGCGACAAAATCAGCGCGGAGCCTTGAAGCTTTTGCGGATTGGCCAGCAGGATATCGCACATGGTATCCCCGCCCATGCCCATCACGCTGGCGGCCTGCACGGGCGCTTGCAGGGCGCCTAAGCCGTCGGCCTGTACGAATTCCGCCCGGTGGTCAAGCGCGTGCAGGGTGATGAGCTCCTTTGCCTTTGAAAGGGCGGGCAGGCTGATATCGGCGACAATCATCCGCTCACAGCGGTTTTCACAAAGCAGATGAAGGGGCAGCCGGCCATGGTCCGTACCGATATCCGCACCCAGACGGCATGTGGGAAAAAGGTCATAAGCGGCTTGCAGCCGTTCATCCAGCTTGGGCAGGCGCAGATACACCGCCTCCTTCCGTGGCATCCGGCACAGCCCAGCGGTGCTCCTGCTCAAAGGTGCTTACCATGGCGGAAGCCTCTTGAACCACCCTTGCGGGAAAATCATACGCCTGTAAAAGCAGCAGCGCGTTGCGCGTCTTTGAGGGGCCTTCGCGAAGCTTATAGTCAAAGGTGATGCCCTTGTCCTTCAATTCTTCCTTGAAGTGATAGTTGTCATATTGACCTGAAAGCAGCACGGTCAGCTCCATATCATGGGTAGCGGCAATGCACAGGCTGCTGTCCGTCTGCAGGCTCTTGAGCACCGCGCTGGAGGCGGCGATCCGCTCTACGGTATTGGTGCCTCTCAATATTTCATCCACAAAGCACAAACAGGGGGCATGGTTCACCGCCTGCAAAATCCGCCGGAAGGATTTTACCTCCACCACGAAATAGCTTTCGCCGCCGGACAGATTGTCCCGCAGTGCCATGGAGGATATAACTTTGGAGCGGGGGAGTGCGAAGGAGGCCGCTGTGCAGGTGTTGATGGATTGCGCCAAAATGGCGTTTATGGCCAGGGCTTTGATAAAGGTAGACTTCCCGGAAGCGTTGGAGCCGGTGAGCAGCACGCCCCGGCAAAAGCTTACGCTGTTTGCCACGCCGTTTTGCAAAAGGGGATGCACAATATCTTCGGCCGCGATGGCCGTCCGTTCGTGGAAATGGGGAAGGCAGTATTTGGGCAGGCTTTTGCGAAAGGATAAGGTGCTGACAAAAACATCCAGCCGTCCAACGGCCCGGTACAATTCGGCCAGCTCTCCGGCATGATCGCAGACCGCCGCCATCATCCGGTTATAGGCACGAAGCTCTGTCAGAAAAAAGACCTGAAAAAACATCATCAGGGCGCCTATATCGCCTGCGGCCATGCCTTCCTGCGCAGCGACTGAAAATGCGCCGCGCGTATGGACAAAGGGCAGTACAGCCGCCTGGAGCTCTGCCCTTTGCGTTTCCAACCCCGGCATGGGCATGCGCGACAGCTTTTTGGCAAACCAGAGAAGAGATTTCAGGTAATGCGCCGTATGCATTCTGCCGCGAAGCAGCCTTTCGCCCCAATAGTAGAGATAGGCATTGCCCATCAGGGAGAGTATCAGCGCCGCGAGGCCTATAGCGGCAACACCCGGGAAAAAAAGAAGAGCGGCGGCGGCCAGAGGTAAGTAGGCGGCTGCCTGAAAGAGCCGGGGATAAGGAAGCCGGTATTCATCAGGGGCTTTCATCAGGCCGGGCAAGCCGTTTTCGCTGTTTTTGCCCACATGCGCCAACAATGTCTGAATGTGCAGCCGCAAGGCCGGATTTTGATCAAGGGCAGCCAAAGCGTTTTCCCAATCATCCTCCACGCCTTGCAGCGCGCGCAGCCTGTTATACAATTCCTCCTCGCCCAGGGTGGTCAGGCAGGCATTGATGCGGTGGAAGGCAAGATTCATATCCAGGTCATTCCAAGTGATATCATCAACACCGGACTGGCCGCTTTTTTCCTGCAGCCTCCATTGGGCCTGGAGCGCGTCCCATTCCTCTTGCGGATGCTCCATGTATGTGCCGAAGCTTTTGTCTGCCGCGTCCCTGCGCAGTTTGGCTGAGCGCAGGGAAGAATAGACGGAATACACAAAGTAGGCAGCAAGCGCCAGCAGCATAAAAGCCCCCAGCTTTTCCATGCACTCACCCTTTCCGTTAAAAAAAGAGGGGAGGGTCTTTTGCCTCCCTCCCTCCATCATCTATCATCCATATGCGTCTATTTCAGTCAAGATAATCCTTCAGTTTTTTGCTGCGGCTGGGATGGCGCAGCTTGCGCAGGGCCTTGGCTTCGATCTGGCGGATGCGCTCTCTGGTGACGTTGAACTCCCGGCCCACTTCTTCCAGGGTGCGCTGGCGGCCGTCGTCCAGGCCAAAGCGCAGGCGCAGCACTTTTTCCTCCCGGGGGGTTAACGTGTCCAGCACGTCCAGCAGCTGTTCCTTCATGAGCGAGAAGGATGCGGCTTCCGCCGGCGCCGGCGCGTCGTCATCGGGGATGAAGTCGCCCAGGTGGCTATCCTCTTCCTCGCCGATGGGGGTCTCCAGCGAAACGGGCTCCTGGGCGATCTTGATGATTTCCCTCACCTTGCCCTCGCTGATGGCCATGGCTTTGGCAATCTCCTCCGGTGTGGGCTCCCGGCCGAATTCCTGCAGAAGCTGCCGGGAAACGCGGATCAGCTTGTTGATGGTTTCGACCATATGTACGGGGATGCGGATGGTGCGGGCCTGGTCGGCGATGGCCCTGGTAATGGCCTGGCGGATCCACCAGGTGGCGTAGGTGGAAAATTTGTAGCCCTTGCGGTAATCGAACTTTTCAACGGCCTTGATGAGCCCCAGGTTGCCCTCCTGAATCAAGTCCAGAAACAGCATGCCGCGGCCGACATAACGCTTTGCAATGGAAACCACCAGGCGCAGGTTCGCTTCCGCCAGCTTGCGCTTGGCATCGTCGTCCCCCTGCTCCATGCGCTGGGCGATATCAATTTCCTCATCGGCGGTCAATAGGGGGACCTTGCCGATTTCCTTTAAATACATGCGGACGGGATCGTCAATCGAAATGCCTTCCGGCACGGATAGATCTATTTTCTCCATGGGCTCGGAAATCAGTTCCGGCTCGGTTGGATCCAGCTCGTTGACAACATCCACGCCCAGGGCTTCGAATGTTTCCAATATTTTATCGAACTGGTCAGGCTCAATCTCAAACTCCACCAACTGGTTCATGATGTCTTTGTACGTCATGGTCCCTTTGGTCTTGCCCTGTTCGTACAGGTCGTTGAGTTTGGCTTGACGTGCGTCGGGCGTCATGCTCAACAAAATCACTCCTTTTCACCGCCGTGCGGCGGGTGGCCCGGGCAGCCGGCTTTCACCTGGCGCCATAGGGTGGGGTAAGCCGGCTGTCATTTGCCCGGCTTCAATTGGTTCAGGCGCTGCATCAGCGCCACTGTTTCGTGAAGGGCGGCTTCCTTTTCCCGGCCGGTGAGGGCAGGCATTTGCTGTTTCAGCTCGAGGAGTTTTGTCTCGATGCGCTGCCTTCGCAGCTTGTCCAGACAGTCTTCCGCCATACGCATCAGCGTATCCGGTTCGCCCTCCACGGGCGTGGCGAAGATTTCGGCGGCCAAGCTGCGGGTTTTTTCATCCACTTGCGTTTCCACCAGCTCCGCCGGGGAGAGGCCGGCAAGCAGCCCCTGGCATAATTGCTTCATAAACGGGTCTTTGAATTCTTCCTCCGTGACGGTGCCTTGCGGCAGCCGGCCGGTGGCCAGCAGGGACAAAAGGGATTGCTCCGCCCTGCCCAATTTATCTTCCGTTCTAGTGGATAATCTTTCCCTTTGGGGAGTGACACTATTCTTTGCCGCAGGCAGAGAAATACCAATTTGCGCCTGAAGCACCTCTTTGGGGAAGCCTGTCTGCAAAACAAGCCTTTGCAAATGGTTTTCCAGCTCCACCGGCTGGGTCACGCGGCGCAATATTTCCGAACAGGCCTTGGCGTACTCCGTCCGGCCGTCCTGGGTGGAAAGGTCGAACTCCTCCGCCTTGCGGTCCATGCGGTAGGCCGCGGCGCCCAGTGGCGTCAGTTCGTTGAAGGCTTCCAGCCCGTCCCTGCGGATGAACTCATCCGGGTCCAGCTTGTCGGGGAACGCCAGCACCCTGGCAGGGATGGCCTCCGCCTCGAAAATATCCAGCGCGCGCAGTGTCGCGTGCTGCCCCGCGCTGTCGCCGTCATAGGCAACCCATATTTGGGGCGCAAAGCGCTTCAATAACCGCGCCTGCTCCTGGGTCAGCGAGGTGCCCAGGGTGGCCACCACGCCCTCCACGCCGAACTGGGAAAGAGCAACCACATCCATATACCCTTCTACCAGGATCACCCGTTGCAGGTTGCGGGCCTTGCGCATCAGGTTGGCGGCGTATACCCCCAGCCGTTTGTTGAAAGCCGGCGTATCCGAGGTGTTCAGGTATTTGGGCTTGGCATCGCCCATGGCCCGGCCGCCGAACCCCAGCACCTGCCCGTACAGGTCGATGATGGGGAACATGGCCCGGTTGCGGAACATATCGATGGTTTTTCCCTCCCGAAGAAGGGTCAGCCCCGCTTTTTGCAGCTCCTCCAGGGTATAGCCCTGGGAAAGCAGATGCTCCGTCAGCCCGTCGCGGCTGTTTAGAGCGGCGCCCAAGCCGAACTTGCGGATGACGCCGTCATCCAGCCCCCGGCCCTTCAAGTACGCAAGAATGGGTTCGCCCTCTCTTGCGAAGAGCTGCTGGTGGTAAAAGTGGGCGGCGGCGCGGTTGGCTGCAAGCAATCGTTCCTTCAGCGACCTGGCGGCCTGATACGCCTCATCCTCCTTGATCTCCGGCGGGGTCATGTGCAACCGTTCGGCCAGGTGGAGCACGGCCTCCGAAAAGTCCATGTGCTCCACATCCATCACAAACTGAATCACGCTGCCCCCGGCTTTGCAGCCGAAGCAGTAATACAGCTGCCGCTGGCTGTCCACCGAGAAGGAGGCCGTTTTTTCGTTGTGAAACGGGCACAGACCCCAATATCTATGCCCGTTTTTCTTCAGCGGCAAATAGGAGGATACCACTTGCACAATGTCGGCCCGGGCGCGAAGCTCGTCCAACCATGCGGGTGGAAACCGTCCTGCCATGTGTGCTCACCTGCTCTACTTTCATTCGCCGCGTAGGCGTCATTTCCTGCACATTTTTGAATAAATTCGATGGCAAAATGCCATATTCCGGCAATTTTCCTCAGGATGCGGGAAAACCGGAGGGCACGAACAGTTTTTGATACAGGCGTATGGCGTACCTATCCGTCATGCTCGCCAGATAGTCGGCCACGCCGCGCCAGGTGCCTTCCTGATAGCAGATGGTCACGTATTCCGGGGCCATTTCCGCCGGGTGCTCCATATAGTAGCCGAACAGACCCTTGATCACATGGTCGCAACGGGCCTCCTCGGCTTCCCGCCAGCCTTGGCGGTAGACCTTTTCAAACAGGAAGGACCTAAGAAGGTTGGTGGCCTCCAGCACGTTTTGGCTCATGAGCACGTAGTCTTTGCCAAGGCTGTTTTCCACGATGTCCAGGATCATGGTATGGATACGCTGGCCATGGGTTTGCCCCAGCACCTGCAGACAGTCTCGGGGCAGGTCGCTTTCCTGAAGGATGCCGGCTCGAAGCGCGTCGTCGATGTCATGGTTGATGTAGGCGATGCGGTCGGCCCGGCTGACGCAAAGCCCTTCCAGCGTTTCGGGCGGCGTTTTGCCGCTGTGGCAGAGGATGCCGTTGCGCACTTCGTGTGTCAGGTTCAGGCCTTTCCCTTCGCTTTCCAGCTTTTCCACCACCCGCAGGCTTTGCTCGTTGTGGCGGAAGCCGCCGGGCAAAAGCAGATCCAGCGACCGCTCGCCGATATGCCCGAAGGGAGTGTGCCCAAGATCGTGGCCCAGGGCGATGGCTTCGGTCAGATCCTCGTTGAGCCTAAGCGCCCGGGCCAGGGTTCTGGCCACCTGGGCTACTTCCAGCGTATGCGTAAGCCGCGTGCGGTAATGATCGCCCTCGGGGGATAAAAACACCTGGGTTTTGAATTTCAAGCGGCGAAAGCTTTTGCAGTGGATGATCCTGTCCCGGTCCCGCTGGAACACGGTGCGCAAGGGGCAGGGCTCCATGGGCACATCCCGCCCTTTCGAGCGGACGCTGAACGCGGCCAAAGGGGAAAGGCGCGTCTGCTCCTCCTGCTCCTGCAATTCCCTGGGCGTCATATACGGCCATCCTTTCCATGGGGAGGGGGAATGATCCATGATTCCTCAATCCATGTATACGCTTTCGTACATTCATATATACAACGCAACGGCTGAAAATCCCTGCTTTATCAGGGAATATCCATTGACAAGAAGCGCGCTGACGTGCTATTCTACCTGGAGATATGCGAGGTGGCTGGGCGGCCGCGTGCCTTAGGCATGAGGAAAGTCCGAGCACCACAGGGCAGGGTGCCGGTTAACGGCCGGTGGAGGCGACTCCAAGGAAAGTGCAACAGAGAGATACCGCCGCATGCACATGCGGTAAGGATGGAAAGGCGAGGTAAGAGCTCACCCGCGGCTTGGCGACTTGTCCGCGATGTAAACCCCACCTGGTGCAAGATTGAAAGGGGAGCGCATATGGCGGCCCGTCATGCTCCCGGGTAATCGCTTGAGCCTGCTGGTAACTGCAGGCCTGGATAGATGACCGCCCACGACAGAACTCGGCTTACAGGCCACGCTCGCATATGTTTTAAAGAAAATGACGCGTCAGCGTCTTTTTTTCTGTTTTCCGCACTTTTTATACGAATGTTTTGCGCGGGGGCGGTATTGATGAACAGGTGCAAACGGATCCTAACCGGTATTCTGGCTGCGGTGCTGCTATTGCCGGCCGCCGGCGGTTTCGCGCTTCCCAAGGTTTTCTTCCGCGGTGACGGCGGAAAGCCGCAACTAGCCATCACCAGGGATGACTGCCGGAAGACGAAATATGCGGAGCAGATGCTGGATGTATGCCAGGAGTACGGCTTTCACATGACTTTTTCCCCTGCGGTACCAGCATGGGAGAGGAAAGCGCGGGTGCCCTGGGCTGGTGACGGTATCCGAGATGCTGGCGCTTGACGCCCAGGAGACCGCGGTAAAATCATAAGAAAAAGTGGTCGGGCAAGCAAAATACCGCTTGTCAGGTCCTTTAGAATATGCTATTATAGGACGGATAACGCACCTTTGCCGATTCGTCGCTTGTGCCGGAAACGGTGGCGGACGGATATGACGCAAGGGGTGGAAAAACAAGGAGGAATATCTCAATGGCAGTTATTTCCATGAAGCAGCTGCTGGAAGCCGGCGTCCACTTTGGACACCAAACCCGCCGCTGGAACCCCAAAATGGCCCCCTATATCTTCACCGAGCGCAATGGCATCTATATCATCGACCTGCAAAAGACCGTCCGCAAGATCGATGAAGCCTATGCTTTTATCCGCGACGTGGCCATGGAAGGCAAAAGCATCCTGTTCGTGGGCACCAAGAAGCAGGCCCAGGAGAGCATCGAATCCGAAGCCAAACGCTGCAACATGTACTATGTCAACAACCGCTGGCTGGGCGGCATGCTGACCAACTTCCGCACCATCCGCGCCCGCGTGGAGAGGCTGAACAACATCGACCGCATGGAGCAGACAGGCGAAATCAACCGTCTGCCCAAGAAGGAAATCATTCAGCTGCAGCACGAGCGTGAAAAGCTGGATGTCAACCTGGGCGGCATTCGCGAAATGAAGAAGCTGCCTGGCGCGCTGTTTGTGGTCGATCCCCGCAAAGAGCACATCGCCGTGACCGAAGCCCGCATTTTGAACATCCCCATCGTCGGCATCGTGGATACCAATTGCGATCCCGATGAGATCGATTACGTGATCCCCGGCAATGACGACGCCATCCGCGCCGTAAAGCTCATCGCCGGCAAGCTGGCCGACGCCGTATTGGAAGGCAAGCAGGGCGTGCAGCTGGACAACGAGCCCGCCGCCGAAAAAGCCGCCGCCCAAGAAGAGGCCGTGGAAGTTTGATCGCGCTCTGATAAATGAGTCATTCGGCGGTTAACCCCCGGATGTGTAAGGAGGAGTTTCCCATGGAAGTTACGTCCGCAATGGTCAAGGATTTGCGCGAGCGCACCGGCGCCGGCATGATGGACTGCAAAAAAGCATTGGTTGAGAGCAATGGCGATATGGAGAAAGCCATCGCGTACCTTCGTGAAAAGGGCCTTGCCGCCGCCGCCAAGAAGGCCGGCCGCATCGCCGCAGAAGGCATGGTGGATTCCTACATTCATATGGGCGGCAAGATCGGCGTTCTGGTGGAAGTCAACTGCGAGACCGACTTCGTGGCCAAGACGGACCAGTTCAAGGCTTTCTGCCATGACGTGGCGATGCATATCGCCGCTGCCAACCCCCTGTTCGTGACCAAGGAAGAAGTGCCCATGGAAGCCCTGAACAAGGAAAAGGAAATTTTCCGCGCCCAGGCACTGAACGAGGGCAAGCCCGAGAAGATCGTTGACCGCATGGTTGAAGGCCGCATCGAGAAGTATTACAAGGAAGTCTGCCTCCTGGAACAGCCTTTCGTGAAGGATACGGACAAGACCATCAAGGACCTGGTGAGCGATGCTACCGTGGCCATTGGTGAAAAAATCAGCATCCGCCGCTTTACACGGTATGAGCGGGGCGAAGGCATCCAAAAGCGCGAAGATAATTTCGCCCAGGAAATCAACGAGCAGCTCAGCAAGATCTGATGAAATAAAAAGGGAACGCGCAGGAAACCGTGTGTTCCCTTTTTCATGCCCGCAAATCATTCATATGAGGGGGAATAGGCCATGGCAGCCATTTATCAGCGGATTCTGCTCAAATTAAGCGGCGAGGCCCTGGGCGGGGAAGAAGGGGTGTATGATCACAACCAAATTACGCGTGTGGCGCAGGTGATCAGGCAGATCGGCGAAATGGGCGTCAAAACGGGCATCGTCATCGGTGCGGGGAATATCTGGCGGGGCCGGCAGGGCCCCACGGCGCAGATGGACCCGGTGATCGCCGACCAGATGGGCATGCTGTCCACAGCCGTCAACTGTCTTTGCATGCAGGATGCCCTGCAGCGCATCGGCGTACAGGCGCAGGTCTTTTCCGCGGTGGATATGCCCAGGTTCGCCCAGAGCTACAATACCTCCCTGGCGCTGGAAAGGCTGGAAGCGGGCCAGGTGCTGCTGTTTGCCTGCGGCACGGGCAACCCCTTTTTCTCCACGGACACCGCGGTGGTTTTGCGGGCCATTGAAATGAAGGCCGACGCCGTGCTGATGGCGAAAAACATAGACGGCGTGTATGATGCCGATCCCAAAAAAGTGCCTGGCGCGAAGCTGATCCGCGACATCACCTATGAAAAGGCGCAGGTGATGGGTCTGAAAGTCATGGATGCCGCCGCGTTCTCCTTATGCCACGAAAACGCCGTGCCCATGGTGCGTTTGTTTGGGCTGAGTGAGCCGGAAAACATACTGAAGGTGCTGGAGGGTGAAGACCTGGGAACGTTCGTGCATCCATAACGACGTTTGCGCGCGCGTAGTGATCAATTGGTCCAGTATGCCAATTTTCCCTTGCCAGATGCGCACAAACCGATTACAATAGATAAAGCAAGTATGTTCGCATGGAGGAGGATCCCATGTATAAGCAAATCATTGACGAGGCCAAGGACAAGATGAAGAAATCGGCCGCCGTGTATCAGCGGGAGATGGTTTCCCTGCGGGCGGGCCGGGCCAATCCGCAGCTCTTGGACAGGATCAAGGTGGATTATTACGGCACGGAGACGCCGCTGACCCAAATGGCCAATATCGCCTCCCCCGAACCCAGGCTCCTGACCATTGCCCTGTGGGATCAGAAGGCCATTCCCCTGGTGGAGAAAGCCATTTTGAAGAGCGACCTGGGCCTGAATCCTTCCAATGATGGCAAGATCATCCGCCTTACTGTGCCGGAGCTCAACGAAGAGCGCCGCAAGGAATTGACCAAGCTGGCCCGCAAAGGCGCCGAGGAAGCCAAGGTGGCTGTCCGCGCCATCCGCCGGGATGCCATGGAGCATCTGAAAAAGCTGAAGAAAGACAGCGTCATCACCGAGGATGAGCAGCGCAAGGCCGAGGATGAGCTGCAAAAGGCCACCGACGCCGCCATCAAGGACGTAGACAAGATCTGCGCCGACAAAGAAAAGGAAATCATGGAAGTCTGAGCATGACGCATGAGGATGTACTGGGCCTGCCCGTGGAAAAGGCCCAGGAAATGCTGAAGAAGCGCGGCATAGAAGGAACGCGGGTGGTTATGACCTGCGCGCCCAAAGCGCCGCAGCAAACGGGTACCGCCCGCGTGGTGGCGCTAAGGCAGGATGGCCGCATCCTGGTTGCCGCCCGTTTCCTGGACGGTTTGATCCAGGCCTGACTTATAAGGATACATGCGCAGGCGTGGGCTTGCGCATGTTGTCTATTATTTAGGAATATCCTACAAGGAGACTCCGTAATGAATCCAGCTATCCCAAAAGCGCCTGCCGTTTTTGAAAAGCTGCCCAGGCATGTGGCAATCATCATGGACGGCAACGGCCGCTGGGCCAAACGGAACAAGCTCAGGGTGGCGCTGGGGCACCGCACCGGTGTCCAGGCGCTAAGGAGCATCATCAGGGAGAGCAGCGACCTTAAAATCACTGCGCTTTCCATTTATGCTTTTTCCACGGAAAACTGGTCCCGCTCCCAGGAGGAAGTGGCCGCGCTGATGCAGCTTTTGCTGGAGTTTTTCGCTTCCGAAATCGATGAGCTTGACGAAAAGAATGTGGTCATCCGCATTTTGGGGGATATACAGGGCCTGCCGTCTTCCCAGCGGGAGGTTGTTGTAAAGGCCATGGACCGCACGAAGGACAATACCGGATTGCATTTGAATATCGCGCTCAATTATGGCGGCCGCGCGGAATTATTGCATGCGGCAAAGCTGGTTGCCAAAAGGGTGCAAAGCGGGGAGCTTGCGCCGGAGGAGATCGCCCTTTCCGACCTGGAGGCGGGGCTGTATACCGCCGGCCTTCCGGATGTGGACCTTCTGATCCGCACCAGCGGAGAGATGCGGCTGAGCAATTTTCTTTTATACCAGTGCGCCTACGCGGAATTTTTGTTCCCCGAGGTGCTCTGGCCCGATTTTACGGTGGATCATTTTCATGAGGCCCTCCTTTCTTATCAAAACCGCGACCGGCGGTTTGGGGGGCGCAAGTAAAATTTCCTGTCTCCGGAAAGAATAGGGAGAAGCGCATGTTGCAGCGAATCATTACGGGATCGCTTCTGGTCATTGGTTTGGCGCTGGTATTGTATCTGGGGGGCTGGGTGTTTGCCGTGGTGGCCATGACGGCCATCTGCGTTGCCATGCGTGAGGAATTTCACGCTTTGGCTGTCGCCGGGCACCGGCCTGTCTGGTGGCCGACCTTCGTAGCATCGGTAGCCAGCATCCCCCTGATGCTCTTATCCTCCGGCGACAGGCTCATGTCTTTGCTGCTTATCTTGATGCTGACCAACTGCCTGATGGTTTTGATCTGGGTCATCTTCCGGGAACAGCCCAAGCTTCAAGACGCGCTGGTTTCCGTCATGCCCATGTTCACCATCCTGCTGCCCGGCATCTGCCTGATCAGCCTTTTGCGTATCGAGGCCAAATCACTGCAGGTGACGCTTTTGTGCATGGTGTTCGTGATCTCCATCCTGGGCGATACGTTTGCCTATTTTGTGGGTACCCGGGTCGGCGGCCGCAAGCTGTGCCCCGCCGTCAGCCCCAACAAAACCTTTTCCGGTTCTATGGGCGGTTTGGTGGGCAGTGTGATTGGCTCGGTTGCCGTTGGCGCCATCGCTTCCATTTGGCCGCCGGTCAAGGGCATGCCGCCTCCGACCCTGGCCGAATATCTTGTGATCGGCCTGGTGGGCGGCATCGCGGCTCAGGTAGGGGATTTGTTTGCCTCCCTGATCAAGCGCCACTGCGGCATCAAGGATTACGGACACCTTTTCCCCGGCCACGGCGGCATGTTGGACAGGATGGACAGCATTTTGTTTACATCGGTAGTCGTGTACTGCTATTGGATGCTCACAAGGGTGTAAAACCTTCATATGAAACGCTGAAAGGAAGTATCATGCGGGATATTGTGATCCTGGGAAGCACCGGCTCCGTCGGCACCCAGGCGCTTCAAGTGGCGGCACTGCATAAAGATCAATTTCAGATCACCGCTTTGACCGCCCATCAAAACGCGGCATTGTTGTTTGAACAGGTTCGGGCCTTCCGGCCGCTGATGGCCGGTCTGACCGTGCCTATTTCCTATGCGGATATACCGGAGGATCTGCGCTTTTGTGACTGGCGCTTTGGCGAAAATGCCATGGAAGAGTGCGCCATGTATGCGCCGGCGGACGCGGTGCTGGTGTCCGTGGTGGGCTTTGCGGGCCTTCGCGGCGTGATGGCAGCGATTCAGGCCGGGCGCCGGATATTGTTGGCCAACAAGGAAGCGCTGGTGGCCGGCGGAGCGCTGGTTAAAAAGGCATTGAAGGAGAGCGGCCTTGCCCTGCTGCCGGTGGACAGCGAGCACAGCGCCATCTATCAATGCCTGCAGGGTGCGGGGGATAACCGGCCGGAGAAACTGATTTTAACGGCTTCCGGCGGGCCTTTCCGTACCTGGACAAAAGAGCAAATACATAACGCTACCAAGGCACAGGCCCTCGTCCATCCCAACTGGCGGATGGGGCAAAAGATCACCATCGATTCCGCCTCCATGTTCAACAAGGCGTTGGAGATCATGGAAGCCCGGTGGCTGTTTGATATGCCCGAAGATAAGATCGAAGTGGTGGTCCACCCCCAAAGCGTCATTCATTCCGCCGTCTGCTACCGCGACGGGGCGGTAGTGGCCCAGTTGGGCACGCCGGATATGCGCCTGCCCATCCTGTACGCCATGGCCTATCCCGATCGGCTGCCCACCGGCGGCGCGCCGCTGGATTTGCCGGCTATTTCCCAGATCACCTTTGAAAAGCCGGATGAAGACCGCTTTCCCTCCCTGCGCCTGGGCCGCGCGGCTTTGCGGGCCGGCGGAAGCGCCTGCTGCGTGTTCAACGGCGCCAACGAGGTGGCGGTGGAAGCGTTTTTGGCGGGCGCGATTCCCTTTGGCGGCATTTTTCAGCTGGTGGAAGATACACTAAACAAGGCAGGTATTCCCGGCGCCGGCTCCCTGGAGGCCATTTATGAGGCCGATGCCTTGGCCAGGCGAACCGCGCGCAAATTGCTTTCGAACTGGAAAGGAGCAAGTGCATGACATTTTTGTTGATACTGGCGGCCATTTTACTGTTGGGCATTTTGATCGTGGTCCACGAATTGGGCCATTTCTGGGCTGCCCGGTGGACCGGCATCTCCGTGCATCAGTTTTCCGTGGGGTTTGGCCCGAAGCTTTTAAAATGGAAAAGCAAAAAATATGATACCGAGTTTATGATCAGGGCCATCCCGCTGGGCGGTTACTGCATGTTCGTGGGCGAAGACGACGCCCAGGGCAAGCATGACGAGGACCCCAGGGCGTACAACAAGCAAAAGGTGTGGAAGCGCATGCTGTCGGTGATCATGGGGCCGGGCATGAACTTTGTGCTGGCCTTTGTGGTGGCGGTGCTGCTGTACGGCATCGGCGGCGTTCAAGGGCTGTGGCCTTATATTGACAGCCTGCAGGCCGGCTCCCCCGCCGAACAGGCGGGCTTTGAACAGGGGGATATCATTTCCGCGGTCAACGGACAGACCGCGCTGGATGGCACAATGGATACGGTATCGCTGCTGATCGGTGGGTACAAGCAGGGCGATGAGCCGCTGCTGATTGAAGTGCTTCGCGGTGCGGACAAAACCCCCGTTGTGGTCCCCGTGACGCCTTTTTTCGACGAGGCGGAAAATCGCTTCCGCATCGGCATTAACATGAGAAGCATGCTGGCGCCGGATAAAATCCGCCTGTCCTTTGGCGAGGCCATTGACTATAGTTATCACCTGTGCGTGGACGCCGGCAAGCTGATTCTGGGCGGCTTGAAAGACCTGTTTGCCACCGGCAAGGGGCTGGACCAGTCCGCAGGCCCTGTGGGCATCGTTTCGGAAATCACACAGCAAACCAGACAATACGGGCTGGACGGCTATTTGTACCTGCTGATCATCCTGTCCATCAACCTGGGGCTGGTGAATTTACTGCCCATACCCGGCCTGGATGGCAGCCGGCTGTTGTTCATGCTGGTGGAGGCCATCTTCCGCAAGCCCATCAACCGCAAGGCCGAGGCGGTCATCCACCTGGCAGGCTTCGCGCTGCTGCTTAGCGTTATGTTGTTTTTCACCTTCAAAGACATTCAGCGTCTGATACGGTAAGAGGTTTATGATGGCAAAAAAAACAAAAGTGGTTCGGGTTGGCGCGCTCACACTGGGCGGCGGCCAGCCCGTCCTCGTTCAATCCATGACCAATACGGATACCCGGGATGTTAACGCTACCCTGGATCAAATCAAGGCGCTGGCAGAGGCCGGGTGCGACATCGTGCGCGTTTCTGTCTATGACGAAGCCTGCGCCGAGGCGGTGCGGGCCCTTGTGGATGGGAGTCCCGTGCCCCTGGTGGCCGACAATCATTTTGATCATAAGCTGGCCATCCGTGCCGCGGAAAATGGCATCGCCAAGCTGCGCATCAACCCCGGCAATATTGGCGGGGACAGGCATGTGAAGGCTTTGGCGGATTGCGCCAAGGCTCACCATATTCCTATCCGTATCGGCGTCAACAGCGGCTCCGTTGAAAAGGATATCCTGCGCCGCGAGGGCGGGGTGACGCCCCGCGGCATGGTGGAAAGCGCGCTGAACCACGCCAAACTTCTGGAGAACCAGGGGTTTGACGACATCGTATTGTCCATGAAATCCAGCGACGTCAGGCAAACCGTGGAGGCTTATGAACTGGCGTCCCGGCTGTGCGATTACCCCCTGCATGTGGGGGTCACCGAGGCCGGGTTGCCGGGCCGGGGTACGGTGAAATCCGCCATTGGCATCGGCGCGCTTTTATTGCAGGGCATCGGCGATACGATCCGCGTATCGCTCACCGGGTCGCCCATCCCGGAAGCCGCGGCGGCCTGGGACATTTTGAAGGCTTTGAAGATTCGGGGCTCCGGGGTGGAGATTGTCTCCTGCCCCACCTGCGGCCGCACCTGCATCCCCGTGGCGGACATCGCCAAACGGGTGGAGGACGAGCTTTCCGATATTACCGTTCCCTTAAAGGTGGCCGTCATGGGCTGCGTTGTCAACGGCCCCGGCGAAGCCAGGGAAGCCGACATCGGCATTGCCGGCAGCGGCAAAACAGGCGCGTTGTTCGTAAAGGGCCAGCCCCCCAGGAAGGTGGAGGGGGATTTGGCCGGGATTCTTATTTCGGCCGTCCGGGAGGCGGCCCGGCGGAAGGAGGCGGGGGAATAACACATGGAATCCGGCCAGATGCTTGCGCAATTATACAAGGAAATTCCGGAATTATCGGGAAAGCTGACGGTGGAGCGGGTCGTTTTCAAGCAGGCGGAAAACAAGATTTATATTTCGTTTTTATCCCAGGTGCTGGTGGCGGAAAAAGCCTTCCTGCGCATGGAAAGCATGATCCGCGGCATGTATCCCAACACCCGCCTGGCCATTCGCGTGGCCAGTCCCGCCCTCGCCCAGGATTTTCTGGAAAATATCAGCCATTATAAACAGGTCTTTATTGATTTTGTGACCCGCGCCCATCCTGCCTCCGCTTCCTGGATTGGGGAGCTGGACTGGGAGGTGCAGGACGGCCGGGTGGTTTTGACCTTCCCGGATGAGTTTGCGCTACGCTTTATGCAGCGGGGCAACGTATCGGACAAGCTTG
Source organism: Bacillota bacterium (assembly GCA_023425025.1). Classification (GTDB taxonomy): domain Bacteria; phylum Bacillota; class Clostridia; order Christensenellales; family Aristaeellaceae; genus JAEWAH01. The sequence continues at coordinate 13,165 of JAFADG010000008.1, read as the reverse complement.
CCCAGGCGGTGTGGGATATCTTCCGCATCCGCGTGCCGGTGGAGCTGCGCGTGCGCGGCAACCAGGAAGCGCGGCTGAAAGCGCTTAGGGAAGAACGGGAAAAAGAATACAATATGATCCGGGAGTTGGAAGCGGCCCGGGCGGCGGCGGAAGCCGCGAAGCCCGCGGCAAAGGAAGGCGGCGCGAAGGCGTCTTCTTCCAGGCAGGGAGGCGCGTCCTCTGGCCAGGAGGACAAGCTGCGGCCCATCAAAGGCCGCAGCATCGGCGACCCGCCGGTGCCCATCCGCGAACTTACCAACGATACCGGCCTTGTCACCGTGCAGGGCGAGATCATCAAGGCGGAGCAAAAGGAATTAAAGGGCGGCGAAATGCTGCTTGTTTCGTTTATCTTAACCGACTACACCTCCTCGGTGCAGTGCAAGATCTTCTTCCGCTATCGCAACCGCTTCCGCAAAAAGGAAGAGGACGGCGCGGAGGAACCGCCCATCACCCAGGAGGAGCGACAGGCGGTGCTGGATGTGGCCAACCGCATACAGGCCGGCATGGCGGTCAAGGTCCGCGGCGAATGCATGTACGACAATTTCGCCAGGGAAGCCACCATCACCATCCGCGATATCATGCCTGTTCCCAAGGAAGTCAGAAAGGATACGGCCGAGGAAAAGCGGGTGGAGCTGCACATGCACACCCAGATGAGCGTGATGGACGCTACGGCTTCCGCCGGCGACCTGATCGCGCGGGCGGCCGCGTGGGGCCATCCCGCCGTGGCGATCACCGACCATGGGGTCTTGCAGGCCTTCCCGGCCGCATTCTCCGCCGCGAAAAAGAACAATATCAAGCTGATTCCCGGCGTGGAAATTTATCTCACTGACGAGGCGCAAATTGTTGCCGACGCGGATGAGCGCACTTTTGAAACGCCTATCGTCGTGCTGGACTTTGAGACGACAGGCCTGGATACCAATCGGGAGCACGTGATTGAAATCGGCGCGGTCAAGCTGCTGGGAAACACGGTGGTGGATTCCTTCGGCACCCTGGTGAACCCCGGCGTACCCCTAAAGCCCAAAATCACCGAGATCACCCACATCACCGACATGATGCTGCGTGACATGCCCAGCGCTGAAAGCACCATCCCCCAATTGATGGACTTTATCGGCGATTGCGCTGTGGCCGCCCATAACGCCAGCTTTGACATCTCCATGCTGCGCACGGAATTAAGGCGCTTGGGCAGGACCTTTCAAGGCCCTGTGATCGATACCCTTTCCTTTGCCCGCAAGCTGTACCCCCAGCTGAAAAGCCACCGTCTGGGGGCGGTGTGCAAGGCGCTGGGCGTATCGCTGAAGGATGCCCACCGGGCGGTCAACGATGCCGCCGCCACGGCCCAATGCCTGGCCCGCATGCTGGAAGCCGCCAAGGAAAAGGGTGCGGAAAGGCTGCCGGACTTAAATACCGTATTGCAGGGCGGCGCAGTGGGGGAAAGCTACCATGCCATACTGCTGGCCTCCACACAAACCGGCATGGAAAACCTGAACCGTATTGTATCCGAAGGCCATTTGAAGCATTTCCGCCGGAGGCCTCATGTGCCGCGCAACGTGCTGCAAAAGTACCGCGAGGGGTTGATCGTTGGTTCCGCCTGCGAGGCGGGCGAGCTTTTCCAGGCGGTTTTCAAGGAAGCGCCGGAGGAAGAGCTGCGCAAGATGGCCCGGTTTTATGATTACCTGGAAATTCAGCCTGTGGGCAACAATGCCTTTATGGTCAGGGAAGAAATGGTGCCCGACGAGGAGGCGCTTCGCAGCATCAACCGCCGGATCGTCGCCCTGGGGGACAAGCTCGGCTTACCTGTAGTCGCTACCGGAGACGTGCACTTTTTAGAACCCCAGGACGCCATTTTCCGGGCGATCCTGCAGGCCGGCATGGATTACAAGGACTGTGACCTGCAGCCGCCGCTGTATTTTAAAACCACCCAGGAAATGCTGGAGGAATTTTCGTATCTTGGCAAAGAAAAATGCCATGAGGTCGTAATCGCCAATCCCCGCAAGATTGCCGACAAGGTGGAAAGCCTGCGCCTGTTCCCCAAGCACCCCAAGGGGGAGGAAACCTTCCAGCCCTTCTGGGAGGACGCGAAGGAAAACATTGAAAACATGTCCTTAAGCACAGCCCGCAAGCTCTATGGCGACGATTTGCCGGATTTGATTGTCAAACGGCTGGAAAAAGAGCTGGGCTCCATCATCGGCTACGGCTTTGCCACGCTGTACAACATCGCCCAGAAGCTGGTCAGCAAATCCTTATCCGACGGCTATCTGGTAGGTTCCCGCGGGTCGGTGGGCTCCTCCTTTGTGGCCACCATGTGCGGTATCACCGAGGTGAATCCGCTGCCGCCCCATTACAGGTGCGAGCATTGCCGCCAGGGCTTCTTTGACGTGGACAAGGAAAAGTACAAGGTGGGCGTTGACCTGCCGGACAAGGATTGTCCCGTCTGCGGTCAGAAGCTTGTCAAGGACGGCTTTGACATCCCCTTTGAAGTGTTTTTGGGCTTTAAAGGCGACAAGGTGCCCGATATCGATTTGAACTTTTCCGGCGAGTACCAGCCAAAGGCCCACGCCTACGTGGAAGAGCTGTTCGGCAAGGGGCATGTGTTCCGGGCCGGCACCATCTCCGCCCTGGCGGACAAGACTGCTTACGGCTATGTGAGCAAATACCTGGAGGAACGGGGCATACAGGCCGGCAACGCGGAAAAGGAGCGGCTGGTCGCCGGCTGTGTGGGTGTCAAGCGCACCACCGGCCAGCATCCCGGCGGCATGGTGGTTGTGCCCAAAGAGTATGAAATCTATCAGTTTACCGCCATCCAGCATCCGGCGGACGACGTGGGCAGCGATACCACCACCACCCACTACGACTTCAACTCCATGCATGATATATTGGTAAAGCTGGACATCCTGGGCCACGACGATCCTACCATGATCCACTTCTTGGAGGAGCTGACCCACATCTCCTTCCAGCAGATACCCCTGGATGACAAGCCCGTCATGTCTCTGTTCACCAGCCCCAAGGCGCTGGGCATCGACCCGGAGGCGCTGGGCTGCTCCACAGGAACCCTTGGCATACCGGAATTTGGCACCAGCTTTGTGCGCCAGATGCTGGATGATACAAAGCCTACCACCATGGAGGAATTGATCCGCCTGTCGGGCCTGAGCCACGGCACCGACGTGTGGCTGGGCAACGCCAAGGACCTGATCACCTCCGGCACGGCCGTGCTGGCCCAATGCATCTGCACCCGCGATGATATTATGAACTATCTGATTTCCAAGGGCGTGCAGAGCAAGATGGCCTTTGATACCATGGAAAGCGTACGCAAGGGCAAGGGCTTGAAGCCCGAGATGGAAGAGGCCATGAACGCGGCGGATGTGCCTGCCTGGTTTATCGACAGCTGCAAAAAGATCAAGTACATGTTCCCCAAGGGCCACGCCGTGGCCTATGTGACCATGGCCCTGCGCGTTGGCTGGTACAAGGTGCATCAGCCCCTGGCCTATTACGCAGCCTACTTCACCGTGCGCGGCGATGGGTTCGACGGGTCCAGGATGCTGCTGAGCGCCGATGTGATCCGGGGCATATTGAAGGGGTACAAAGAACAGGAGCAGAAGCTGACCGAGAAGGAAAAGGATGAGATCACCGCCCTGGAGCTAGTGCTGGAAATGAACCTGCGGGGCATTACCTTCCTGCCGGCGGACCTGTACAAAAGTGATTCCAAGCGCTTTTTGATGGAGGATGGCAAGCTGCGGGTTCCCTTCATTTCCCTGGGCGGTCTGGGCGAGGCGGCCGCCGAGGCGATCATCCGGGAGCGCTCCACGCCCTTTTTGTCCATTGAGGACCTCAAAAACCGGGCGCGCCTGTCCAGCGCCGTGATTGAGCTTTTGCGGGAGCACGGCTGCCTGAACGGCATGACGGAAACAAGCCAGATGACGCTGTTCAATTTCATGTAACAGTATGCAAATCAAAAGGGCGGAAGTTTTATGCTTTCCGTCTTTTTGCTTTTGCATCGCTTGACATTGCGTTTTTTTGCCGTACAATAAACCATGTTCGATTGTTTTACATCCAACAAATTTTGGGGAGGCCGCCATTGGATAACAAGCGTCATGTAGGCAAGGCGATCCGTTCGCTGAACAATATTCTGATGCGGCGCTTTGACAGCAACAGGCCTGACAAGGAAGCGCTGGGCAGGATCACCAACGCCAACCGGTGGGTGATTGGCTATCTCACCGACCAGGAGGCGAAGGGGAAGGACGTTTTTCAGCGGGATCTGGAAGAAGCGTTCTGCATCACCCGCTCCACCGTATCCAAGGTGATCGACCTGATGATTCAAAAGGGGCTGATCGAGCGCCAGGCGGTTCCGTATGACGCGCGGCTGAAAAAGCTTAAGCTGACGGAGAAGGCGGTGGAATTGTCCAAACGGGTGCGGGCGTATGCCGACGGCGTGGAGAAGGACGTTACCGCGGGCTTTACCGAAGAGGAGATCGATATGCTGCTTTCGTACATTGACCGCATCCGGAAAAACCTGGGCGAGACATAAGTCTTTGTGGATGAGAGGCGAGACATGGCCGGAGGAAGCCCGGCAATTTTATTGGATGTATTGTTGGATGTACAACTTTTTATTATGCCGTACGCCGAAAAGCCGCGGCAGCGGGAGGAAATTAAATGATCCGAAAGCTTGCGCAAAGTGTTCGGGAATATAAAAAGCTTTCCATACTGACCCCCGTGTTGATCACGGGGGAAGTGATTATCGAATGCCTGATCCCCTTTATCATTGCCATACTGATCAACCAAATCAAGGACGGATGCACGCTGGATGTAATAGCCGTTTATGGCGGCATTCTGTTTGTGATGGCCTGCTGTTCGCTGGCCTTTGGGGCGGCGGCCGGATCTACCGGCGCCACGGCCTCCTGCGGGTTCGGCAAGAATTTGCGGCACGACCTGTTTTACCGCATCCAGTCGTTTGCCTTTGAAAACATCGACAGGTTTTCATCGTCCTCCCTGATCACCAGGATGACGACGGACGTTACCAATGTGCAAAACGCCTATATGATGATCATCCGCGTGGCGGTCAGAAGCCCGCTGATGTTTCTTTTCTCTATCATAATGGCGTACGTCATGGGCGGGAAGCTGGCGCTGATGTTCGTGGTCGTCATACCCATACTGGCGTTCGGCCTTTTTGTGATCATGAAAAAGGCGGTGCCCACCTTCAAGCGCGTTTTCAAAAAATACGACAAGCTGAACGAATCTATTGAAGAAAACGTGCAGGGCATGCGCGTTGTAAAGTCCTTTGTGCGGGAGGATTATGAAAAGGAAAAATTCGGCGCGGCGGCCGAAAACATACGCAAGGATTTCACCAGGGTGGAAAGGATCATCGCCTTTAATGGGCCGCTGATGCAGTTTTGCCTGTACATTGATATGGTGGTGGTGCTTCTTTTCGGGTCGCAGATCATCATCACATCCAGGGGGCTGAACCTGGATGTGGGGCAGTTTTCCGCCATGCTGACCTACGGCTTTCAGATACTCAATTCCCTGATGATGCTTTCCATGGTCTATGTCATGATCACCATCGCCGGCGAGTCGGCCAAGCGAATCGTGGAGGTGATGGAGGAAACGCCGGCCATACGGGCGCCGGAGCACCCGGTGACGACCGTGGCGGACGGCTCCATCGATTTTTCCAATGTCAGTTTCAAATACTCCATGCGTGCCGAACGGTTCGCGCTGTCAGACATTAATCTGCACATCCGCTCGGGGGAAACGGTGGGCATCCTTGGCGGAACGGGCGCATCCAAATCCACGCTGGTGCAATTGATCCCGCGGCTGTACGACGCCACTGAGGGGGCCGTTTTGGTCGGCGGCGTGGATGTGCGGGAATATGACTTGAAGGCCCTGCGGGACGCGGTGGCGGTGGTGCTGCAAAAGAACGTGCTGTTTTCCGGCACCATCCGTGACAACCTTCGCTGGGGCAGCAAGGACGCCACGGACGAAGAGATGGCGCATGCCTGCAAGCTGGCCCAGGCCCATGAGTTTATCAGTGCTTTCCCGGATGGGTACGATACCAAAATCGAGCAGGGGGGCACCAATGTTTCCGGCGGGCAGAAGCAGCGCCTGTGCATTGCCAGGGCCCTTTTGAAAAAGCCCAAGGTGCTGATATTGGACGATTCCACCAGCGCTGTGGATACGAGGACCGACGCCCTGATCCGCAAAGCGTTCCGGGAATTTATACCGGATACCACCAAGATCATTATCGCGCAAAGGGTCGCCTCCGTCATGGACGCGGACAAGATCATTCTTTTGGAAGGCGGCAAAATCGCAGCCATGGGCACGCATCAGGAACTGCTGGAGACAAACGACATATACCGGGAGGTCTATCTGTCGCAGACGAAGGGAGGGGAAGAGGATGCAGAATAGAAGAGCGGGCGGTACAAAACGCCCCAAAGCAAGGCGCGGCACCTTTGCGCGGCTGATGAGGACGCTGTGGCAGTCTTTCCCAAAACTTGTTCCCCTGGTGGGCTTGTTTATCGTCTTTTCCGCCGCGGTCAGCTCCATTCCCACCCTCTTCATGCAGAAGATCATTGCCGTCATCGAAACCTGGTATCGATCGGGGGATTGGGCCGGCGCAAAGGCGGAGATTGCGTCCAAGGTCATGGTGCTGGCGGTTTTCTATATTTTGTCCATCGCCTCCGCCATCGGGTTCACGCAGCTGATGGCCTACATCACCCAGGCGTTTTTGTACAAGCTGCGCCGGCGCATGTTCGACGGTATGCAGAACCTGCCTGTCCGTTTCTTTGACACGAACAAGCATGGCGATATCATGAGCTACTATACCAATGATATCGACACGCTACGGCAGCTGGTATCCCAGTCGCTGCCCAGCCTCATCCAGTCCGGCGTGGTGGTGCTGACCATCTTTGGTATCATGGTCTATTTTTGCGCATGGCTGGCCATGCTCGTGTTTGCGGGCATTACCGGCATGTACTTTGTTACAAAAAGGCTGGGCGGCCATTCGGCGCGGTATTTCGGCCGGCAGCAAAAGGCCATGGGTATGACCGAAGGCTATGTGGAGGAAATGATGAACGGCCAGAAGGTCGTCAAGGTGTTTTGCCATGAGGAGGAAAGCGCCCGGCGCTTTGATGAGATCAACGAAGCGCTGTTTGATGATGCCCGCAAGGCCAACCGCTATGCCAACATGCTCATGCCCACCCTGCACAATATTGGCAACGTGCTGTACGTGCTGGTGGCCTTAACCGGCGGGCTGCTGATGCTCACCCACGCGCCGAACATCAGCCTGTCCGGGCTGCCCCTTGGCATCAGCATCGTGGTGCCCTTCCTGAACATGACGCGGCAGCTGGCCGGCAACATCGGCCAGGTATCCCAGCAAATCAACGCGGTGGTCATGGGCCTGGCGGGCGCCGACCGCATGTTTGCCCTGATGGATGAACAGCCGGAAGAGGATAAGGGGTACGTTAGGCTGGTCAACGCGGTCATCGCGGAGGATGGAACGATTTTGGAGAGCGAAAAGCATACCGGCCAGTGGGCATGGCGGCACCCCCATCAGGACGGCACGCTGACCTATACCAGATTGATGGGCGATGTCCGCCTGGAGCATGTGGATTTTGCCTACGCGCAGGGGAAGCCGGTTTTGCAGGATGTGTCGGTGTACGCGCAGCCCAGGCAAAAGGTGGCCTTTGTAGGCGCCACCGGCGCCGGCAAGACCACCATCACCAACCTGATCAACCGCTTTTACGATATCGCGGACGGCAAAGTGCACTACGACGGCATCAATATCAATAAAATCAAAAAGGCAGACCTTCGCAGGTCGCTGGGGGTCGTGCTGCAGGATACCCATTTGTTCACCGGCACGGTGATGGACAATATCCGCTATGGCCGGCTGGACGCCACGGATGAGGAATGTATCGCGGCAGCAAGCCTGGCGGGCGCGGACGATTTTATCACCCGGCTGCCGGATGGCTATCAAACCCTGCTTACGGGCAATGGCGCCAACCTCTCCCAGGGGCAGCGGCAGCTGATCTCCATCGCCAGGGCCGCGGTGGCCGATCCGCCGGTCATGATATTGGACGAAGCCACGTCCTCCATCGATACCCGCACCGAGGCCATCGTGCAGCGGGGTATGGACAAATTGATGGAAAACCGCACCGTGTTCGTTATCGCCCACAGGCTTTCCACCGTGCGCAATTCCGATGTGATCATGGTGCTCGATCAGGGCAGGATCATCGAGCGCGGCAGCCATCAAAAGCTGCTGGCCGAGAAGGGAACGTATTATCAGCTGTACACGGGCGTGTTTGAACTGGAATAGAAAATGGGAGGTGCTCTAATCGGAACAAAAATGAATCTTTGAAGGCGATCGATCATCGCTCCTGCGGCTAATTCTGTATAGGCCGAGGGCGAATCTAGAGGCTTCCCCCTTGGGGGAAGCTGTCACCGAAGGTGACTGATGAGGGGCATGGCGGAACGGTTCGCTGCTGCTTCACCTCATCCGGCGCTGCGCGCCACCTTCCCCTAGAAGGGGAAGGCTTATGCGGGGCATCTTTTTCCCCATTTTAAGGGCAGCGCCTTTTTGATTTATGCCTTTGTAAAAGCGGTATCCTTCAATGCGCCGCCTTTTATCTGCGATAAAACCAGCATCACTCTTTCTACCGAGCCTTCCTCCGCCATGCGTCCGGATTTGACGGAAAACTCCGTATCCACGCACAGCGCCATGGCCTCTTTCAATTGCTGCAGGGTGTACGCCGACGCCTGCTTTGCGGCCCGGTCCACCGCAAAGGGAGGGATGCCCAGGCGGCTTTTGATATCCGCGGGGGATGTATTGCTTTCCCGAAGGGTCTTGTAGTGGAACAAAATGCGGTACTGGCGCAGGATCATGGCCAGTATGGCAAAGCGGTTGCCGCCGGTATGCAGCATATTTTCAAACAGGCTGAAAGCCTTGGGCGTACGGCCCTCCACCAACGCGTCCACCATGTCGAATACCGAGGCTTCCAGCGAGCGGGTGGCCACGGCCTGTATATCCTCCGCCGTCACCTGGCCGCGCTCCCCTGTATGTGCGGCCAGCTTTTCCATTTCGCCTTTCAACAGCGCTGCGTCCCGGCCCACGGTGAAGGCAAGGGTCGACGCGGCGGCGGAGGAGATTTCCTTGCCCAATGTGCGCATGGTTTGCATAATCCAGCGGTTCAATTCCTCGTTGTCCAGGGTATCAAATGCGGCGATGGCGCCGCTTTTTTTGATGGCGGCGTACAGCTTGCGCCTGGCATCGGCTTTGCCCTTCTCATAAAACACAACGCAGGTAGTGGCGGGGAGGTTGCTCATATAATCGCAGAAGGCTTTGGTCTGGTCGTCCTCCGCTGTTTCTTCTTCGCTTTCCTCGCTTTTGCGGGAGGGGCGTAAAAGGGAACACTCGCGAACCAGCACCAGGCGCTTGTCCGCCATGAAGGGCAGCGTTTCCGCGGCGGAGCGCAAAACCGCAAGGGGCGGGTTTTCCAGCACCGTTTCATTCAGCGCTTCCAGCCCGCCGGGCAGCAGGGCCTTGCGCAAAAGCTCCAGCGCCTGCTGCTTGATGTATTCCTCCACGCCCTCCATCAGGTACAGGGAACCGATCTGATTGCTTTTTACCGCTTTGAAAAACTCCGTATGGTTCATGCTGCTACTCCTTGATAAAAGGTGTTACGGTGATCTGCCGTCCATGCACCGTCAGGATCACCGCGCCGCTCTTGTCGGTTCTGTACAGGGGTATACGCTGCCAGTTCAGCCTGTCCAGCGCTTGTGGGGCCGGGTGCTTGTAGGTGCCGGAGGCACTGATCAAGGCCAATTGCGGTGAAACGGCTGCTAAATATTCCAGGCTGCTGCTGCCGGCGCTGCCGTGGTGCGCCACCTTCAATACATCCGCCTGCACCGCGGAATAATCCTCGTACTCGTCGGTGATATCGCCGGTGGTTAGCAGGCTTGCTTCTTCCATTTGCACAAGCATGACCAGGGAGGTTTGGTTGGCATCCTGCCCGGGCCGTATGGAATCTTCCTTGGGCCAAAGCACTGTGAAGCTTGTGCGGGCGCTTGCAATGACATCGCCGGTATGCAGTTCTTGAACGGGGATGCCAGCGTCCCGCAAAAGGGACAGCTTCTGCAACCCCTCGCTGTCGGCTGCGGCATCTTCCGCGCCGTCGGACACATAGACCTTGCGTATGGGAATGCCTTCCTTTAGCAGCGCCTCAATGCCGCCGGCGTGGTCCATATGCAGGTGGGAAAGAAACAGTGCGTCGATATCGCGGCCTTCGCTCCGCAGGTAATCGATTACTTCCGCGCCGGTTTCGCCGGTATCGATGACGGCGGTAAAGCCGCCATCCTCCAATATGGCCGCGTCGGCATCCCCAACGCTCAATTGCGTATAGCGCACATCCTTGTTTTTAAGAACGTAGCTTCCGCCAAACATAAACAGGAGAGCCAGCGCCAGCATGGCGATGCGGCGCTTGCCGCGGAAAAGCACATAGGGGGAGAGCAAAAGCAAAAAGGCGGTGCCGCCCAAGATCACGGGCCACGCGGGGGAGGGCACCTTCACAGCCATGCCCGGGATTTTTGCCGCCAGGGAAACGGTAAACAATAGCACGTCTGTCATGAAGGACGCCGCCGCACCCGCGATATGGCCGATCACCCCCAGCGGACTGAAGGCAAGGGCAAGAAGGTACGCAAGCATCAGCAGGGCGGTGTAGGGGATGACCAGCAGGTTGACGAATATGCCCAGGATGGAAAGCTCGTTGTACCAGGCGGCCAGCGGAAACATAACGCCGATCTGCGCCGCCAGCCCCAAGGCCGGCATGGTCCTGATGCTCTGCCACTGTTTATGAAGGCACTGCCGAATGAAGCCATGGCCTTTTGCGTTTTTCTCAGGAAACAGCCGGTTTTGTGCTTTTACCAGCGGCTCGCCGATCAGCAGCATGCCGGTCACCGCGCCGAAGGAAAGCTGAAAGCCCGGAGACATCAAATCCAGGGGGTTTACAATCAGCAAAACCAGGAACGCCGCGGAGATGGAGGTCAGTGGGTCGTGGGCCTGGCCGTTTAACTTTGCCCCCAGATAAAACAGCAGCATCAGGGAGGAACGGATTACCGGCGGGCTCATGCCCACCAGATAGCTGTAGGCTGCGAGAAAGGCCGCCAGCACGAAAAAGCGCACCTTGGGGGATAGGCGCAGAAGCTTCAAAAGCCATAGGAGCATGGCGGCGATATACGCCACATGCAGCCCGGAAATGGAAAGAATGTGGGCTGTGCCGGTGATGCGAAAATCCGCCCTTGCTTCCTCCGGCAGTTGGTCGCTGGCGCCCAGGATCATCACGGAGGCCAGCGCCGCGTTGTCGCCCATGGCGTCATAGAGCATTTTCGTCAGCCTGGAGCGCAAATTGTAAGCCGGGCTGCCCGCAAGGACAGAGGCCGGGGCTGCGACGGAGAGATTCTCCCGGCCATATACGCCGGCTGCCATGCCACGCTGCTTCAAATACAGGTCAAAGTCAAAACCATGGGGATTTTGCTGGCGGCTGGGGTGGTAGATGGTGCCGGTAAAGGACACGCGGCTGCCGTTCTCCAGCTTTTGCGAAGGCTCCCCGTCTCTTTTTGAAAAGGTCCAGTAAAGGCTTGTTTGCACAGGCTTGCCGTCGATGGTCACGCCGCTTAGCGCGGCGGCGGTACGGCCATCTTCCCTTACGCGCGCCTGACCCATGACCGTTCCGGTCATTTGATGGGCGCCCTGCGCGGGGCGGGCGGGGTACGCGCTGATGGAGGCCAGCACGATCCCCAGAAAAAAGAAGGCCGGCAGGAAACCGATGGCCGTTTGTCCCCGAAGGAGCAGCCGCCAGACGAGCGCCATGAAAAACGCGGCGGCAAGTCCCAGCGCCCACAGCCAGTGAAAGGGATGCCGGGCGCCCAGCAAAACCCCCGCGCCATAGGTAAGCGCGCAGGCGGTCAGCGGCCTGCCGGCGATAAACGACAGAGGCTTTGGGGCTGTACTTACCATGGGGGAGCCGGTCATAAGCGTCACTTCCCGCCGTCCACTTGGATCAGCATATCCTGCCTGACAAGCACCGTTTCCGGGAACACCGCAATAGCTTCCTTCAGCAGCGTCACTTCATCCACGTCGGGTCTCAAGTGCGTGACCACCAGCCGCTTCGCGCCCGCGTCCCGGGCCAGCTCCGCCGCCTGGAAGGCCGCCATGTGGGGCAGGCTTTCCTTCCACTGGGACTTTAAAAAGCATCCGTCCGCCAACAGCACGGCAACGCCCCTGTAATGCTCCGCCAATCCATCCAACGTGTTGGTATCCCCCGTATAGCCGAAGCCGCCTGTTACAAAGCCCACCGCGGGCACCGGGTGCCTAGCCGGGGTGCAGGTGATGGAAAGGGAACCGATCGAAAGCACATCTCCCGTTTGGATAAAGTGCAGGCGCACGGATTCGGCTTCGGACAGGAATTTTTGCACCGGCGAAGAGGGATCCTCCGGCGCGTAGATCTGCAAGGGCGGGGCGCCATCCTGCTGCCTGCGGATGTCCATATAATAGCGCAGCGACATCAAATCTGAGCAATGGTCGCCGTGACTGTGGGACAAAAGGACGGCCGTCAGTTTGGCCGGGTCCATTCTCGCCATCAGCCGCGCCAAAACGCCGGGCCCGCAATCAAAAAGCACCCTGTCCTCGTTGTGGGAAAGCAGGTAGCCGGAGCATGTGCCGCCCGCGGAAGGGTATGGCCCGTTATACCCCAGAACTCGAACCTCCATAGCGTTAGCCTCCCGCTTTTTTCCTCATTGTACCATAGCTGATGGGCGTGTACAAGCTGGGTCCCCGGTTGCTACGGGTTGTCAAAAAACCCTATGGGAGGTATTGGAGGGCCGAAGCCCTCTAATTGAAGATCGAAAATCGGCGGCATGCGCGGCGATTTTCGCAGGAATTTCGAAAAAATTCCTTCCTTGCCCGAGCAAACGGCCGCACAAAGGCGTAGCCGCAGTGCAGTGCAGCGAGGGAAAAACTCAACAAAGTGGCGGAGCCACTTTGTTGACACGCTGTAGCGGCCGGCTGCGAAGCACATGCAGCCGGCCGCTGGCTTATGTTAAACCCCTTAGAGCATGGGCTTTTGCTATGATATTAGCTTGTCTGGCG
>JAFADG010000035.1 GCA_023425025.1 Bacillota bacterium | reverse complement strand
TATAGCCCTTACTCTTGCGCTGCGAACGGCAAAAAAACTTGTCATTCGCTTCGCTCTACGGCTGAAAGCTAAAGCCTTTTACCCCCACCAGCTCAACTGGTGGATTCATAACGCTAAAGCTCCATTTCAAAAGCGCCATCGATTGCTCGATGGCGCTTTTTTGTTTTGTCGCTGTGTGCTGAGCACGCTTACATGTACCTTTTTGATGATTGCAGAAATAGTTTTGGCACGTGCACGGCAAAAGCCCCGAACGCCCGGGGTTCTCAGCGAAGCTTTGTCAGGCCCGTCTTTTCCAGCGCCTTGAGCAAAGGCAGCCCCAATACATAACATGATGCAGCTTGCCCGACAGCCACATAAAATATGCTGGCCAGCATCGGCGCGCCATAAGCGAAATGCAATACGACGATGCCAACGATCAGCGCATTGACAATCACCGGCGGAACGGCAGCCACATAGCGGTTTTTCCGCAAAAAATACGTCAAAAGCGCGGCAAGCAAAGACGCGAGGCTTCCGAAGACAATATCAAGAGGTACAGCGCCCATCAGCAGGTTGGCAATGAGACATCCGATAAATAAACCAGGAATCGCTTCCGGAAAAAATACCGGAAGCAGCGTCAGCGCTTCGGATACCCGAAACTGAACTTCACCAAAATAGAACGTAGCAACCAATGTAAGCACGGCATACAAGGCCGCAATCGCAGCGCTGATGGTCAATCCTCTGGGTGAAAGAATCCTTTTCCACATAATAAACCCCCGCTTTCAATCTGTGCTTTGAAGAATATACCATACTTGCTCCGGCATAGCAACAGAAGCGCATGCGCAAAATACGCCTGCCGGAGGAGTTTTTCTTTCGGCAGGCACATCCTGAACAAGCGGGGAGGTATGCGAGTTGTCTCATGTACATGGCAAGGGCCAGTGCATCCATTGCAATGTGGAAAGCTGCAATTACAACGACAAACAGAATCTTTGTGTCCTTGAATCCATTCAGGTTTCACCCAAACCCGGCTGCGGCTCAGGCAAGCCAGACGAAAGCTTGTGCTCCAGCTACAGAAGCCGCAGTAAGTAAGGATCGCCTTTCAAACGCAGCCTGGCAAAGCATTCCTTTGCCAGGCTGCGTTTCAACACTGCAGGCACAAAAACCTGACGGGTTTTATGCGCTTTTGGAAAGCAGGTTTTCCAGGTTGGAAATCTTCACAGCCAGCAGGCCCGAAAAATCTTCCAGCCCCTCCTGCCTGCGTTCCATGGTCATGCCCAGGAACTCCCGGCAAATGTGCAGCATATCGCCCACGGCTTCCTGCAGACGGTTCTGCTCATCCTCCCAGCGCATGCGCGCCAGATCGTACGTAATCTGAAGCCGGTCCAGCTCCACGGTCTTATCCCGGCCGCGGAAGGCAAGCGCCCGCTGCAAAAGCGCGTTGAGCCCCTCCATCATCTGCATCACGGCAGGATCGCCCAGCGCCTGGGACAGCTGCTGCGCCTTTAAAAGCTGGGCCGCCGTACGCGAGGGCGCTTCCTGCATGCGGGATGCATCGGCGCCGTCCGGAACGGCAACGCCTTCCCGGCGCAGTTCCTCCGCGATTTCCATCAGAAGATGGGGCCGGTTTTTCAAGATGGAGCGGTACTTGTTTTGGAACCTGAGCATCATGCTCCTGTCCCCGCCGGCCATGCGCATCACACAGGCACGGACGGACACGCCCTGGCCCCGGGCGATGAGCACCGTACGCAGGAGCTCCCGCACTTCCTCATCCGTAAAGGTCTGGAAGGGCGCCGCCCGGTTCAAACCGGTTTCCGGCCGCTGGCGCAGCTGTGCATAGTAGTAATTGCGGATACTGTTGGGCTTGCGGCCCAGAGAGGAAGCTACCTGCTCAAATACATTGCGCAACGGCGTCCCTTGCCGGGACGCTTCCCTGACGGCACTGAACAAAGTATTTGATTCCTCATCGCGCCAGCCGGTGCGGGAGCTCCTATGTAAAGCCTGTTCCATTCTCTCATCCCTCCACATAACGGGTTAGTCAGTACATAGTATGCACACGCTTAGGCAGCGATATACGAAAAGGGTCATCGAATAGATTCAAAAAAATCCAATATCGCGCCGCCGTTTGTAAACATGCTTTGGGAGACGCCTCTTACCTGCTGTTCCTCATAGGAAAACGCATTGGGAAGGATGACATCGCCCCGCAAGCTTTCTTCGAGCCTGCCAAATACGGGATCACCTCCATACAGGGAGATATTCGGGGAAACGGCCATCAGGCCGCTTTGGGAAAGATCCTGCTGCCCTTGTTGAGAAAGCAGCATCTTAAGATAACCCATTGCCAGATCCTGCCCCGGTCCCGGCACGATGCCGGCGCAAAGGTATCTGTCCGTAGCCGGCAGGGGAAAAGAAAAAAAGGCAAAGGGCTTTCCCTGCCGGGCCAGATTTTGCAGCCGGCTTGCCGCAAGCACCGCGGCCCGGCTGCGGCCTGCGGCAAAATCTGAAAGCACCGTCTCGCCTCCGGCCGCGCCAAAGCCAGAGGGGAGCACGGCGGACGGAAGGCCCGGCTTTCCTCCCGACAAAAGGGTAAAGAGCGCCATCGGCATGCCGGCGCTTGACTGGAAATCGTACGCGGCCGTTTTCCCCATGGGTACTTTTGCAAGGGCTGAGCGGAGATCGTCAAAAGACGCTTCCGCCTTGGGCGCGGGGGTGCTTGTTTGGGCTCCGCCGATCCCCAGCAGCGGCGTAGGCGCGGGAGTCGCCGCCACGGTTCCCAGAATGGCCGGATCATAGACCAGGGCGTAACCGTCCATGCAAACGGGCACGGCATACTGCTGGCCTTGCCATTTTCCGGCCCGAAGCGCGCCATCGGATACGGCCAGGCTTCCCGCAATGGGCACAAACAGCGCTTCCGGCGCTTTGATGGTGCCGGGGCCAAAGAGGATCAAGTCCGGCAGCACCGCGTCCTTGTTGGAAAGCTCCTGCACAAGCGCGGTGCGCAGATACACGGATATTCCGCCGTTTTCCTTTTCCATCCTGGCCGCCTGGCGGCGAAGCCAGGAAGAGGCGGAAAGCGGGTCCTCCATCACCCAGATACGCAGGAGCCGTTTTTCCGGGGCGGAAATACCCGGCGGCAAAGAATCCTCCGGGCTGACCGCATTTTTGACTACATCCGGAAAGACAAGGCCCAGCAAAAGCGTCAGGCATAAGAACACAAGGATGGCAAGCCGC
Organism: Bacillota bacterium; assembly: GCA_023425025.1. Classification (GTDB taxonomy): domain Bacteria; phylum Bacillota; class Clostridia; order Christensenellales; family Aristaeellaceae; genus JAEWAH01. The sequence goes on along the minus strand of JAFADG010000035.1, from coordinate 198,418 downwards.
CGTTTCATAGAACCCCTCCAGTGCCGGCAATCCTGGCAATAGCCTATGCAAAAGGGCTCAAAAAAAGATTCTGTTTGCCAAATGTGTGGGAATTTCCTATAATGAAGAGGACAGCAACGAACCGGAATGGAGGCTGGCTATCATGGATTACCGCTGGGCATATGCCGCTTGGCGCAGGGATTTTGCATCGGATCAAGGGACGATGGCGGAGCTTGACCAGATTGCCGGAAATGATAAAGAGATAGAAGACCGCTTTTACAAGGAGCTTTCCTTCGGCACCGCCGGAATGCGGGGGGTGCTGGGCGCGGGGCTCAACCGCATGAATGTCTACAATGTCAGAAGGGCGACCATGGGCCTGGCAAAATATCTTTTGCAGGACCCGGCAAGCGCAAAGCGGGGCGTGGCCATCGCCTACGACAGCCGGCGCATGAGCCCGGAGTTTGCCAGGGAAACGGCGCTGGTGCTGTGTAATACAGGCGTTCCCGCCTATTTGTTTGACGCGCTCCGGCCGGTGCCCATCCTTTCCTTTGCGGTACGGCACTTGCGCTGCATCGCCGGCGTGGCCATCACCGCCAGCCACAACCCGCCCCAGTACAACGGGTATAAGGTCTACGGCGAGGACGGCGCCCAATTGGGCCCGGAAGCCGCCCAGGGCGTTACCGATTACATTCGGGAAACGCCTTACCTTACCGCCGTACTCATGGCGGAAAAGGAGGCGCTGGAAAGGGGCCTGTTGCGCATCATCGGCAACGCCCAGGTGGATGACGAGTACATAAGCCGCGTGCGGACCCTTTGCGTTCAGCCGGACCTGATGAAAGCGGAGGGCGGCAAGCTCTCCATTGTATACACGCCGCTGCACGGCTCGGGCAATGTGCCGGTCCGGCGCATCTTAAAGGAAGTGGGCATCACCAACGTGGCGGTGGTCAAGGAGCAGGAGCAGCCCGACCCCAATTTCTCCACCATTTCCGTACCCAACCCGGAAGATCCGGCAGCCTTCAGGCTGGCCATGGACCTGGCCAATCAGGTGGGCGCCGACGTGATCTTCGGCACCGACCCGGACTGTGACCGGCTGGGCGTTGGGGTACGGGACAGGACGGGGCAATTCCAGCTGCTGACGGGCAATCAAATCGGCTGCGTGCTTTTGCACTACATCCTCTCCACCCGCAAAAAACTGGGCACGCTGCCCAAAAACGGCGCCGCCGCCAAATCCATTGTCACCACCGAGCTGGCCAGGGCCATTTGCAAGGATTTCGGCGTGGCTTTGTTCGATACGCTGACGGGCTTCAAGTTCATCGGCGAGCTGATCCAGCAGTTTGAGGATACGGGGAGCCACAGCTTCCTGTTCGGCTTTGAGGAAAGCTACGGATACCTGTCCAGCACCTTTGTCAGGGATAAGGATGGAGTCAACGCGTCCTTGCTGCTTTCCGAGGTGGCAGCCGCCTGCAAGGCGGAGGGCATCACCCTGTACGACAGGGTCCAGGCCATCTTCAAACAGTACGGATACTACGTGGAAAAAGTGGTTTCGAAGACTTTGCCGGGCAAGGACGGCCTGGAAAAAATGCAGAGGATCATGGATGCTCTTCGCGGGAACCCGCCCCGAGAGCTGGCGGGCATCCCCATCGTTGCCTGGCGGGATTACCTGTCGGGGATCAGGACGGATGATCAAGGCGGTAAAACCGCCATGGGCCTGCCGGAGTCGGATGTGCTGTATTATGAGATGAAAGGCGGCCATTGGGTCTGCATCCGCCCCAGCGGCACAGAGCCCAAGATCAAGCTGTACGTGAACACCTGCGCCGGGGAGGAAGCGGCATCCCAGGCATTAAATGACGCGCTCATCCGCTCCTGCGAGGCGCTTTTATCCTGACGCGGTGGTACAAAAGAGGGGCCGCCCGGCTATTACGCCGGGCGGCCCTATTTTTTACCTATGCCCGTTTTCCCTTGATTGCAGATTTTTTTACGGGTGTTCCTCCGAAGCAGTTGGCGCAAGGTTTACGGAACGCACATACTGCTTTGGCGTCATGCCATAGCATTTTTGAAAAGCCCGGTAAAAGGTGCGGATGCATTCAAAGCCCGTCGACAGGGCGATTTCCAACTGCGTCAGGTCGCTTTGCGCAAGCAGCCTGGCCGCCCTGCGGCAGCGGAGGCTGTTGACATAATCGGAATAGGAGCATCCGAAATTGTCACGAAACAGGTGCGACAGGCGGCTCCGGCTATAGCCCAGATGCCGGGCCAGCTTTTCCATGCTCAGGTCGGAAGCGCTGTTTTCCTGCAGGTAGGACAGCATATTGCGCATGAGCCCCGCCGGCGCTTTGATGGGCATTGAGGCAAGGCCCACACGCTCCATCAGTATCCCAAGCAAAAGCTGGCTGAAGCCGCGGCGGGACTCTGTGCCCAGCATGTCCCACCGGCTTTGGATCAGCGGGATCAGCGTTTGCAGCTCCCCACCTTCATCCTGGTACACAGGCGCCGCAAAGCGCTTGTTGGCCAGCGTCTTTTCCAGGATCGGCACAAAGGAAATGGGGATGATAAATACGATGACATCCGACGTGTTTTCCGTAAAATACCTGTGCACCGTATATCCTGAGGTTATCAGCAGCGAACCTTTCGAGACATCCGAGCGCTGGCCGTCCAGTATCGCGCTGATCATGCCATCCATGACATAAACAAGCTCGATGCTGGAATGAAAATGAGGCAGGCAGCTGTTGTTCCTGGAACGCATGCAAACCGCCTGCTCCATATCGTCTCTTTCCTGCTCGTAGATTTCCGGCATGATCCGCGCCATCCTTTGACAGCACAATCTGTCACATAATCCTTGACTCTTGTCATGACAATTATAGCGCATATGCGTTACAATGAATAGCGTAAATTGCCTTCATAGGCCAACAAGGAAGGGAACATACGCATGAACAAGATTCGCATCGGCATCATCGGCTGCGGCGGTATTGCCAATGGCAAGCATATGCCCAGCTTGAAAAAGGTACCCCAGGCGGAAATGGTGGCATTCTGCGACATTGTTTTGGCGCGCGCCCAGGAAGCCGCCAAAGTATACGGCGTCCCCGATGCCAAGGTTTTCACCGATTATAAAGAGCTTTTGAAGCTTGATCTGGATGTGGTGCATGTTTTGACCCCGAATGTAAGCCACGCGCCTATCACCGTGGCTGCGCTGGAATCGGGCAAGCATGTCATGTGCGAAAAGCCCATGGCCAAGAATACCGCGGAAGCAAAGCAGATGCTCTCTGCCGCAAAGCGCACCGGCAAAAAGCTGACCATCGGCTATCAAAACCGCTTCCGCCCCGACAGCCTGTATTTGAAAAAATGCTGCGAAAACGGCGACCTGGGCAAGGTGTACTATGGCCGCGCCCTGGCCATCCGCCGCCGGGCCGTGCCCACCTGGGGCGTATTCCTGGATGAGGAAAAGCAGGGCGGCGGCCCGCTCATCGACATCGGCACCCACGCCCTGGACCTGACGCTTTGGTTCATGGACAACTATGAGCCGGCCATGGTGGTGGGCACCAAGTACCACGAGCTGGCCGGACGGCCCAACTCCGCCAACGCCTGGGGCCCCTGGGATCCCGAAAAGTTCACCGTGGAGGATGCCGCCTTCGGCTTTGTGCGCATGAAGAACGGCGCCACCATCACCGTGGAAGCTTCCTGGGCGCTGAACACCCTGTTCGTGCATGAAGCCAAAACCATGCTCAGCGGCACCGAGGGCGGCGCCGACATGCTGGGCGAAAACGGCGCGCTGCGCTTAAACGGCGAAAAATTCTCCCAGACCTACGTCACCGTACCGGATTTGAAAGCCGGCGGCGTGGCCTTCTACGACGGCGCTTCCGTTTCTCCCGCCGACCTGGAAGCGATGATGTGGATCGACCACGTATTGGATGATACCAAGCCTCTGCTGGTCAAGCCTGAGCAGGCTTTGGTTGTGACGCAGATCCTGGACGCTATCTATGAATCCGCCAAAACTGGCAAACCCGTTTACTTCGACTGATCAAAGGAGGTCCGCCTTATGAAGCTGCCTGTTGCCTATCAGGTGTATTCCGCCAGGGAAGAAGCGCAATTGGATTTGGACGGGACCCTCTGCAAAATCAAGGAGCTGGGCTATGACGGCGTGGAGTTTGCCGGCTTTTACGGCCACAGCGCCGACGCTGTCAAGGCGATGCTTCAAAAGCACGGCCTTGCGGCCATGTCCAGCCATGTGCCCATGGCGCTGATCGAGGCGGACATGTTCGGGACCATCGCCTACCACAAAACCATTGGCTGCCCGTTTATCGCCATCCCTTTCCTGGATGATGTCAGCCGTCCCGGCGGGCCCCGGTTTTCCGCCATGCTGCAGGTCATCTACCAGTTTGGCCGGCTATGCCGCGATGCGGGAATCACGCTTTTGTACCACAACCATGATTTCGAGTTTGTGACCCTCTCCGGCCAGTACGGCCTGGATTTCCTGTACGACGCCGTGCCCAGCGACCTGTTGCAGGCCGAAATCGACACCTGCTGGGTCAAATACGCCGGCCTGGATCCCGCCGGCTATGTGCTCAAGTATGCCGGCCGCTGCCCCATCGTGCACCTGAAGGATTATGTGGGCCGCCGGGACGGCAAAACGCCCTACGGCCTGATCGGCACCAACAAGGCGGCCGACGCCGACGTGGCCTTCTCCTTCAAGCCCGTAGGCATGGGCTGCCAGGACATTCCCGCCATCGTTGCCGCGGCCTTAGAAAGCGGCGCCCAGTGGCTTGTCGTGGAGCAGGACCAGTCCCTGGAGCGCCCCCCGCTGGAAGCGGCCAGGCTCAGCCGGGAATACCTGAAGTCCATCGGCCAGTAGCAGGCAGGGGACGCAGTCCCCTTCACCTCTGCCAAAGGCTCCGTAGCCGAAGCCCCTACGGTATATAATCGATGATTGTTGTCTGTTTAGGTAAAATGCATGACCGAAATGCACAAGAACAAACGCGCACGAGTGTAGGGGCGATTATCAATCGCCCGCCTGTACAAATAAAGCCAATTGATGGGCGATTTAATCGGTGCTTACTTGAGGGGAAGCCTCCCTACCTGTTGTCAGAGCAGCATAATCGGTATTCATATACGGCGGCACTTTTTTCAACCGCTCACACCATATTTCATACGCCCCCGCCCACGTTTCCCGGGAAAAGGGACGGGCCGTATCGCCGATTCCCTCCGCATACGTCTTCACAAACCGCAAAAAGAAATCCATATGCTCATACCCTGTCAGGCATTGGCGGATCACAAGATCACACCATACCCGGGCCTCGCTGTACAGCGAAGTATTTTTCAACCCGCTGATAAAAGCCTCCACATCATAGGCGATACGGCGCTCCTGAACGTTCCATTGTCCATCCGCCTCTTCCAAAAGGGTATAGGCTGCCGTTGGCTGGCCATCCAGCGCCTGACCGCAGGAGCCGGCGTTGATAAACAACTTATCGCCAAATAAGGCATGCCATTGCACATGAGTGTGGCCAAACACATATACCCCTGCGGGCAGCACATTCAGCATTTGCTGAAATTCCGCGTCCTGTAAAAAGCATGCCCTGATATCTGACAGCAGCGTTTGACGGGGCAGCGGCTTTCCCTTGTACCTTTGCGCAAGAATGCCGCTGGAAATGTTTTTGAATTCCGCGTCGCCAAGGAAGGGACGGGACGAATGCGCCACAAAAATATCCGCGGTCTCACCGGGTATGCGCAGTGTTTCCGCAAGGGCGGCAAGGCAGGCATGATTCTCTTGGGTAACCGCCCTGTAGCACCAGTACAGCCCGGCATACTGGCCGTCCGCCCAGGCGGCCTGATCACGGGAAGTCAAATCGCGAAGGTAGCCCTCGCCGTTGCCGGCAATGGCATAGGCATCGGGCAAAGACCTGATGATTTCAACGATTTCATTGGCGTAGGCAGAACACATGCAGTAATCGCCGGCGAACAAGAATGCATCCGTCCCCTGGGCCTTCGCGTCGCAAAGCGCGGCGGTCAGCGCATGCCAATTTCCGTGGATATCCGATATGATGGCATATTTCATCCCCGTGCTCCTTATGCCCTTATCACAAATGAAAATCTCCCGCGGCTTCCGGCTGATAAATGACCTTCTTGATTTGAATCTGCGTCCTGCCGGAGGGAACATCCCACGCAATGCGGTCGCCGGCGCTGTAGCCCAAAATGGCCGTGCCGATGGGGGAAAGCACCGAAAGCCGGTTGTTCAAAAAATCCGCCTCTTTGGGATACACCAAAGAGACCTCCATTTCCTCCTCATTCAGGGCCAGCAACACCTTGGAATTCATGGTGACCACATCGCCGGCCACTTCCCGCGAATCCACAACGGATGCGCGGTCCATTTCTTTTTCCAAATCCGCAATCGCGTGTTCAGACGCCTGACCCAAACGGGAGGCGTCGATCATCACCTTTTTCAGCCTTTCCCGGTCCACAGCCGTGATCACGACCTTTGAAGCCATCAAAAACCCTCCTTTTTGTATCCATTGCAAATATTCTTCCATCGTCATTTCCAGGGTGATGATTCCGGGCGTTTGCCGCCTTACCGAAAAGCCCGCCCGCAAAAACGCACGGAGGGAGCGCTTGTTCTCAGGCCTTACCCTGGCGGTCATCTTTCTAAGCCGCATTTCAAAAAAAGCGATCTTCATGCATTCCAAAATGGCGCCGGTGCCCATCCGCTTACCCCAGTCGTTTCTTTCGCCGATCACGATCACCATTTCCGCGTCCGCGGCCTTTACCACCAGCCGGACAAAGCCCACGGGCCTGCCGGTCCTGTCATGGATCATATAAAACCGGCCGCCGGCACTGAACAGCGGTGTCAGCACAGGCAAAGGCACCCTTTGCAGCATTTGCTCCAAGCCAAGAGATGTATCCTGGCCATCGCTCAAATGACGGCTGACCTCCTCATCCTTCAGCCAATGGATGATAGATTGCGCGTGCTCCCGCGTCACTTCCGGACGCAAATAAATAAAAGGCCCTTTCATTTTTTACTACACCCTGTCGTAAAGAAATAAAAGCCTTTCATAGGGAAAAAAACTATGACGGTTCTTTTGCTTTACTATATCAAAGAAAACCGTATCCGTCAACCATCCGTCTATCAAAATAGTTGGATGATGTAAAAAATGGAAACAACAATCCAACAAAAGAGGCAGGTTTTACCTGCCCCCTTTAAAACTCATATTCCTTTGGCAGCTTCCCCGCGCACCGCGCCGGGCTTTCTGATCATGCAATACTGCAAAAGCCCGAAGGGCGTTTGTATGGTGTCATGCAGCTCAAAGCCGTAATGCCTGTACATGGGCAGATTCTTTTCATTGTGCGTCTCCAAAGAAACCAGCAGTCCCTTTGCATCGGCATACTGTAGCACCGGCGCCATCACCTTGCGGGCGACGCCCGTTCCCCGGGCAGCGGGCCTTACCGCAAAGTAGATGATGTGCATATACCGGTGGGCCGGCAGATTCCTGGTCCAGGTGGCATTGAGATACTGCCTGGCCTTCAAAAACTGCCAAAGGGTTTTCAGCGACGCGTCGTCCTTGATCAGGGACATATTGGTCTTCCACGTGTAAAAGGCTTCCACGGAAAAAAACCTCAAGTGGTTATAGGGCTGGGAATCATCATCGGCAATGATCAGGCCGTTGACGTCAGCGCTGTCGGCAAAGGCGTCGTCGTTTTCCAGCAGTTCGCCCGCGTCGCAGGCAAACACCTCCGGCAGCGTCTTTTCACGCAGATGTTCTTCCGGGATCAGCTTCTGATACAGCGGATCGTCCCGGAAGCATTCCAGCAGGATGCGGACCACCTTGCCGGCGTCCGCCCGGGATAAATGATACAGCGTATCGATATTCATGTTCGGACCACCTGATTATTCCTCCTGAGGGGTGACAAGCGGCCGCAGCCTGCGGAGCGCTTTTTTCAAAAGCGACTCCAATCCTTCCAGCACGGCCGTTTCGTCCCGCACTGTTTTATCCAGTCTTTGCAAAGCTTCCTGTTCCAGGCGCGAAAGCTCCCGTATTTCCATGCTCAAATCAGGTTTTTTCTCTTTTTCTTTTGCCTGCAGCCTGTGCATCAGATCATACAAATCCAAATGGTGCATGACCCGCCCCGCTCCCCACAGCAACCGCTCACCGGGCTGATGGAGTACGTAGGCGGTAAAGTATTCATACACATCCCTGTCAAAGGCCGCCGCGTAGCAGTTGTTGCCAATTTCACCAAGGCTCTTTAGCGCCCCTTTGACATCCCCCGCGTGCAGCTGCCATACCGCCCTGTGCAGCATATCGGCGCTTAACTGGTCGTGCTCGTGGGGAAAAATCGAAACATCGTGCCATGTCAGGCGGACAAAGTGCTCCTCCAGGTAACGGAAGATGTCCAGCAGCTGGCGCCTTGCGCTTTTGCAGGCCGCGTACAGCTCCCTGGCTTCCAGGCTGCCCTCCGCCAGCTTCAATATATACTGGCGGTTGATTTCCTCCGTCAGCGCGTACAGCTCTTCAGCTTTTTTGGCCGCAGACAAAAGCGTGCCCCGAAAGGCGCCTTCCATTCTGGGATGCAGCCGCTGGCAGGTCAGCGTCTCAAAGATGGCCTCCAAACGGACGGTAAAATCCAAGGGCGGCAGGCACAATTGGTCAAAGGCCAGCATCAGCCGCCCGTAAAGCACGTGATGGTAATGGTATACGCCTTCATCGTATGCGTCGTCGTTGTCAAATTGTGAATGGTACCTTGTCTCCATGAATGTGCCGCCGCCAAACTCATTCACCATGGCCGGAATGCCGGCAATCGCCATGGAAAAATCGTCCGACCAGGTCTGGGTGGGGCACACGACGCCGGACCCCTTGGGATATACGGCGCGGACCTTTTGCGGCAGCGCCTTCATCTGCCGCTTCAAAAAGCCCTTCATTTCATAGGCGCTGCGGATGAAATGCTTTTTGCCATGGGCATGGGCCGGCAGCTCCAGGTTGATGTTTACCACGGCTTTGCCCGCCCATTCGGGATGGATGCGGAAAACCTGGTTGTACGCCCCTACCGACCAGTCGTACCTGGTGTTGACGGCGCCCCATTCCTCGGCTGCCATGGCGCAGAACACCAGCGTCTTGCGCGGCCTGTAGCCGCTGGTAAGCACCGTGCGGGCCAGCCCCAGCATCAGCGCCACGGCGGTGTTGTCGTCCTGAAAGCCGGAGAAATAGGAATCGTAATGGGCGGAGAGAATAACCAGGGAGTCCTCTTCCTCGCCTTTGATCTGGCCGACGATGTTGTGTGAAAAGGTGTTTTCCATGACCGTGGATTCCGCGTCCAGTGAAACCAAAGCGTTTTGGCCAAAGCCAAGGTCCAGCGCCGCCGTCAAATTTTTGGCGTCCCGCTGGGAAATGGACAGGGCCGGGGCATCCTTGGGGCCGCAGATGTCCTGGGCGTTGAGGGTTTTGGCGTTCTCCTCGCCATAGCCGCTGCGCTGCACCGCCAGCACCGCCACCGCACCGTGCAGGTGGGCCTGATAGGCGGGGTAGTTGATCCACCATTCATCCCGCTGGTTGATGGAGATCAAAACAAGCTTGCCCCGCACATCCAGCTTTTCCAGCTCCCTTGCCGTTCCCTGGCCGGCGTTCACCAGCAGGAAGGGCTTTTTGCCGCCGGTGTGCAAATCCGTTTGATATCCGCCCAGCTCGCAGACCTGCTCCTGCCCCAGCTTATCCTTGTAGTACAGCCGGGCCTTCGCAAAATCCCAGCCGTCTGACGGAAACCTGTCCTTTACGGGTGTGAGGCCGATGCTTGCCATCTCCTCAAACAGCATGTCGCCTGTTTGTGCCTCGGCCAAAGAGCCGGCCGTACGGTAGCCCAAAACAGGATTGGTGCGGAACTGCTCCATCTGCCTGGCCAGCCGGTAAGCATAGCCTACGTCCAGGCACCTGGAAAAATGCTGCCATTGCGGGTCCAGGGGCAAGAAAGCGCGGCGCTTTTTTTCCATCAGGGAAGGCCTCCTTTCCCGGGGGAAATGGGCTGGGAGCGGGCGTGAACCCACGATTGCAGATTATGGTAGCATAACGCGGACATGCCGTCAAATCTTTATACACAGCTTATACGCAATTTGTTCAGAACGGGCGAAAGATAGCCGTATACAAAGTTTTCATCGCCTTGCAATTGTGATACAATACTGATAGGCTGGCCGTAAAAGGTTTTGCCGTGGACGGAGGAATAATTATGACGTTGAAAAAGAGAAAGACAAAGATTGTTTGCACCCTGGGTCCGGCCGCGGTGGCGGGCGACAACCTGCGCAATATTATATTGGCGGGCATGGATGTGGCCCGTTTCAATTTTTCCCACGATACCCACGAAAACCATTTGAAGCGCTTTGAGCAGTTGAAAGCGCTCCGGGAAGAGTTAAATCTGCCCATCGCCACCCTGCTGGATACCAAGGGCCCGGAAATCCGGCTTGGGGATTTTTCCAATGAACGGATCACCTTAAAAGCCGGCCAGGAGTTCACCCTGACCACCCGGGACGAGCCGGGGGACGAGCGTCATGTCTCCATCACCTTCAAGGATTTGCCCAAGGACGTATCCGCCGGCACCACCATACTCATTGACGACGGCCTGGTGGAGTTGACGGTGCTTTCCGCAACAAACGAAGATATCCGCTGCCGGGTGGAAAACGGCGGCGTGATTTCCAATAAAAAGGGCGTCAACGTGCCCAACGTTTCCCTCTCCATGCCCTTTTTAAGCCAGAAGGACCGGGAGGACATTCTCTTTGGCATCGAGCACGGCTTTGATTTTGTGGCCGCCTCCTTTACGCGCTGCGCAAAGGATATACTGGAGATCCGGGAGATCTTCAGCCGCCAGGGCTGCTCCACCATGAACATCATCGCCAAGATCGAAAACATGCAGGGCGTTCAAAACATAGACGAGATCATTGCCGTATCCGACGGCATCATGGTGGCCCGGGGCGACATGGGTGTGGAAATCCCCCTGGAGGAGGTTCCCGTCCTGCAGAAGATGATCATCCGCAAGGTGTATTCCGCCGGCAAGCAGGTGATCACCGCCACGCAGATGCTGGATTCCATGATGAAGAATCCCCGGCCCACCAGGGCGGAAGCCACCGATGTGGCCAACGCCATCTATGACGGCACCAGCGCCATCATGCTCTCCGGCGAAACGGCGGCCGGATTGTATCCGGTGGAGTCGGTGAAAACCATGGCGCGCATCGCCATGCGGGCGGAAGCCGACATCAACTATGTCAAGCGCTTCAAGGAGCGGCCCATTACCGAGAACCCCGACATCACCAACGCCATCTCCCACGCCACCTGCACCTCCGCCCATGACCTGAACGCCGCCGCCATCGTCACCGTCACCAAATCCGGGCGCACCGCCCGCATGATTTCCAAGTACCGGCCCAACTGCCCCATCCTCTGCTGCACCGCCTCCCCCTCCGTATCCCGCCAGTTGAACCTTTCCTGGGGCGTGACGCCGCTTTTGATCGGGGAGGAAAGCAACACGGACGAGCTGATCGAGCACGCCGTGGAAGCGGGGGAAAAGGCCGGCCTTTTGCATGCCGGGGAGCTGGTGGTCATCACCGCCGGCGTGCCCCTTGGCGTTTCCGGCACCACCAACCTGATGAAGGTGCAGGTGGTGGGCCACATACTGGTCACCGGCCACGGCGCCACCAGCCGGGCGGCCTGCGGCAGGCTGTGTGTATGCCACAGCGAAAAGGAAGCCATTGAGAATTTCCAGGAAGGCGATATCCTGGTCATCTCCCAAACCAGCAACGCCCTGTTGCAGCAGGTGCGCAAGGCCTCCGGCCTGATCCTGGAGGAGGACAACCCCAACGGCCACGGCGCCGTGGCCGGCATGAGCCTGGATATACCGGTGATCATCGGCGCCCATGACGCCACGCAGATTCTTCGCAGCGGCTCCGTCGTTACTTTGGATGCCATCCGCGGCGTGGTCAGCTGCGACCCGGAGAAGAAGAAATAACAGCGGCTTTGCGGGCGGCACTCAGCCGCCCGCTTTTTTTGTCCGTCATTTCATCCTTCCATGGTTTTGTGCATATCATGAAATGAGTGGGCCACAGAGTTAGAGAAAACTAACAACATCTCTTTTTTCGTCATCATTCTTTATGATATCCTATAAAAATCGGTAAAAAATCAAGAGAAATCAGGCGTGAAACTATTGACAATGCAAGTTAGCCGTAGTAAACTTATGATGCGGTTGAAAGTTAGTTGTGCCTAACACTCAGCCGCACTTCCCGCAAGGGGAAGTCAACAGCTCTTGGGCCCGGCCAGGGCAGGAACAGGAAGAAACCCAACAAGGAGGAAGCGTCTATGCCTTTGACCATGGCAAATGCCGGCATTCCCATCTCCATCAGCCAGGTGCATGGAAAAGATGAAACAAGGCGCTTTCTGGAAAGCCTGGGCTTTGTATCCGGCGCCACAGTCACCATCGTTACCGAAATGGCCGGCAATCTGATCGTGAATGTCAAGGATACCAGGGTTGCCATCAGCAAGGCCATGGCCAATAAAATACAAGTGGCATAAGGAGGCTTTCCATGGAGGCAAAATCCCGTACGCTAAACGACGCCAAGATCGGTGAAACGGTCACCGTAGGCAAACTTACCGGCGAAGGCGCGGTCAAGCGCCGCATCATGGACATGGGCATCACCAAAGGAACGCAGCTTTTGATACGCAAAGTGGCACCGCTGGGGGACCCCATCGAAGTGAATCTGCGGGGGTATGAGCTTTCCATCCGTAAATCGGAAGCGGAGAACATTCTGTTGGCATAACGGATCGGCTCTTTTTTTCAAGCCATACGTTAGCACATGCTAACTTCATGAGAGGACGTGATTCCATTGGCTGAAATGAAAATCGCCCTGGCCGGAAACCCAAACAGCGGGAAAACCACCATGTTCAACGACCTGACCGGCTCCAGCCAGTATGTAGGCAACTGGCCAGGCGTAACGGTGGAAAAGAAAGAAGGCCGGTTGAAAGGCCATAAAGACGTCCTGATTCAGGACTTACCCGGCATCTACTCCCTTTCGCCCTATACGTTGGAGGAAGTAGTCAGCCGGACTTATATTTTGGATGAAAAGCCCGACGCGCTTTTGAATCTGGTGGACGCCGGCAACCTGGAGCGCAACCTGTATCTGACCACGCAGCTGCTGGAGACAGGCATCCCCGCCGTCATCGCACTGAACATGATGGACGTGGTGGCAAGGCGGGGCGACAAGATCGATATCGCCAAGCTGTCCGCGGCCCTGGGCTGCCCCATTGTGGAAACCAGCGCACTCAAGAGCAGCGGCACCAGGGAAGCCGCCGAAAAAGCGCTGGAGGTGGCCGCGAAGAAAACGCCCCACGTGTCTTTGCACAAGTTTGACGCCCCTGTGGAAAAGGCGCTGGAAGAAATATCGGCGCTTCTTGCCGGCAAGGTCCCGTCAGAGCAGCTGCGCTTTTATGCCGTCAAGGCCTTTGAGCGGGATGAAAAGGCGCTGGAGCGCTTAAAGCTTGATGCGGACGAAACGGAGAAGCTGGAAAGCATCATCCTACGGGTCGAAGCGGATGAAGACGACGACAGCGAAAGCATCATCACCAACCAGCGGTACCTGTATATCGCTGGGCTGATCAAAAAGGTGCTGGTCAAAAAGAGCCACGGCGGCCTTTCCACCAGCGACAAGATCGACAGGATTGTCACCAACCGGTTTCTGGCGCTGCCGATCTTTGCTTTCGTCATGTGGCTGGTCTATTACATCTCCATTCAAACCATCGGCACCATGGGCACCGATTGGGTCAACGATTCCCTGTTTGGTGAAATCATCCCGGGCGCGGCAAGCGGGCTGATGAACTCCCTTGGCACGGCGGACTGGCTGCAAAGCCTCGTGCTGGACGGCGTCATCGCCGGCGTAGGCGCGGTATTGGGCTTTCTGCCCCAGATGATGGTGCTGTTTTTGTGCCTGGCCATCCTGGAAGACAGCGGCTATATGGCGCGCATCGCCTTCATCATGGACCGCATTTTCCGCAAGTTCGGCATGTCCGGCAAATCCTTCATCCCGGTTCTGATCGGCACAGGCTGCGGCGTTCCCGGCGTAATGGCCAGCCGCACCATCGAAAACGAAAAGGACCGCCGGATGACCGTTATGCTCACCACCTTCATTCCCTGCAGCGCCAAGCTGCCCATCATTGCCTTGATCGCCGGCGCCTTGTTCCCCGCAAGCTCCTGGGTTGGCCCCTCCGCCTACTTCCTGGGGATGCTGGCCATCATCGTATCCGGTATCATATTGAAAAAGACGAAGCTGTTCGCCGGGGATCCCGCGCCTTTTGTGATGGAGCTTCCCACCTACCATATGCCAAGGGTCAAGGGCCTGCTCATTCACATGTGGGACCGCAGCAAGCACTTTATTATGAAAGCCGGAACCATCATCTTTGTATCCAGCGCGCTGATCTGGTTCCTGTCCAACTTTAATTTCCGGTTTGAAATGGCGGAAGAAGATGCCAGCATTCTGGCTGCCGTGGGCACCTTTGTGGCCCCCGTGTTTGCGCCGCTGGGCTGGGGCGATTGGAAACCGACCGTCGCCACGCTGGTAGGCCTTACCGCCAAGGAAAACGTGGTTGGCACCTTCGGTATCCTCTACGGCCTTGCGGAAGTCGCCGAAGACGGCGCGGAAATTTGGCCGCAGCTGCAAGCGGCTTTCACCCAGGTAGCCGCCTATTCCTTCCTGGTGTTCAACCTGCTGTGCGCCCCCTGCTTCGCGGCCATCGGCGCCATCCACAGGGAAATGGGTACCGCCAAATGGACCTGGATTGCCATCGGCTATCAAACGGTTCTGGCGTACGTCTCCGCTTTCCTGGTCTATCAGATCGGCAGCCTGATCTTCCTGGGCGTTCCCTTTGGCATCGGCCAGATTATCGCCTTTGCCATCGCCGGCTGGGTATTGTGGCTGATCTTCAGAAGCTCCCGTCCCGCCGCCGGCCGCAGAATCGTCTCAGCCGGAAGCAAAGCCTGATTCCCTCCTGAAAGGAGATGAAAGGATGGGCACCATCCTGGTAGCCATTGTTGTATTCGGCGCACTGGCCTTAAGTATATTTCGCATGATCCGCGCACGGAAAAGCGGCAGCGCTTGTGCCGGATGCCCTTCCTGTGACAGCTGCAGCGCTTGCAGCAGCAAAGTATCCCGCTAACGCAAAAACCGCTCTGAGCAATCAGGGCGGTTTTTGTATGCCGGAAAAGCAGCTTATTTCAATTCTATTTTTTCACAGGAGACCATTTCGTAATCCGTATCGAATTCGCTGCCGCGAAGACCCTTTTTCAGCGTCTCGCATTCGCCGGTCTGGTTGTCGTAGGGATCGGCGCGAAGGAACTGCTTGGGCGGATCAAAATCTGCCTGATAGACGGCGTTGGCTGCCATGCGGTAGGGGTCCAGGTTGCCAAAGTAAAAATCCCAGCGCTCCATATTGCCCTTTCGCCAGGCCGAGCCGCCGTAGGAGCAGTCGCAGAACAGCCAGCCCCAGGGAGCAACATAAAACTGCGCCCAGTCATGGCTGCCAATGGAATCCGGCTCTGCCGCGAGCCCTGACTGCCACCTTGCCGGGACTTTGGCGGCGCGGCACAGGGTGATGAACAGCAGCGCCTGCAGGCCGCAATCGCCCTTTAAATTGCAGGCCGCATACTCCACATGGTTTTCCAGTGTCAAATAGGAACGCATGAAGGAATACGTAACCTTGGTGGTGACAAAATCATAGATTTTGCGGGCTTTTTCAAGAGGCCTCTCATCGCCGTCCACAAGCTGCGCAACCAGGGATTTTACATAGGGCGTAAAAAGGATATGCGGCGCGCTTTCCGCAAGATCCGCGGGATTTGGGGCCGGGCAGCGCGGATAGACCGGTTCGTCTGATTCAGGCGGCTTTTTCAGGTCCACATATTTCATGGCGCAATCGTAAGCGTACTCCAATACGAATGGTTTGTTCTCCGTCAGCGTCTTCTCATAAGAAACGGTGCGCTGGGAATGGTCCTCCGGCGATACGAAAAGGGGGCTGGGATCGGCATACAGTACATCCACCTTGCCGGTTTGGGCGGATACGGCCGGCAGCGGCAAATGCACCCGGTACGTTTCGCTCGGCACGAAAGCTTCCTCTTCGATCTTTAAAGTGCCACGGATCTGGAAATGATACGTCAGCGAACCTTCTTCCTTCATTTTCCGAATGGCATCATCCAACAGCGGGCTGTGGGGCGAGAGGGGAACGCCGGCCCGCCTGGCAATATCGGGATGTACCTTCAACAGCGTGCGATGGAAGCGGACAAAATAGCGCTTCTCCCCGCCGACAAAGAGAAAGTCGATCCAATTGTTTTTTTCCAGGTCGTCAAACTCAGCCTCCGTAAAGCCCGGAATCAGGCCGCGCAGGATCAGGAGCGCCTTGTCCTTATCATGGGGATACTCCCTGGCCATCCGCGGCAAAAGCTCCTTCTCCAGCAAAAGGCGGCTGCGAAGCATGGGAGGCAGCTCCTTTTGCAGCCTGGCGTCTATAGCCTCCAAGGCACCCTTAATATCTCCGGCCCACTTTTTCTTTAAAATATCTTCCGGCAGCCCAAGCTGCAAAGACGTGATGTCCAGCATAGATGATAGCTCCTTTTGCCTGGCCTGAACTTTTCCAGTAAATTGTACCATACTTTTTTTGTTGAGCGGTATGCACGGCTTGTTTTTTTTCTGCCCTTGACGATTATCATGGAAACGGATACCATAAGTATAGAAACACATAAAAAGGAGGAAAACAACATGCATTTTTTTGTTTGTGAGGAATGCGGCAACCTGGTAGGAACGATTCACCTTTCCGATGCTCCCATGAGCTGCTGCGGCGAAAAGATGAAGGAGCTCAAGGCCAACACCTCGGACGGCGCAAAGGAAAAGCACGTGCCCGACATCAAGGTGGAAGGCGATCTGGTAACGGTGGAAATAGGTTCCGTTGCCCATCCCATGACGGATGCGCACTACATTCAGTGGATTTACCTGCAAACGGAAAAGGGCGGCCAGCGCAAGTCCCTGCGCCCGGGCGACGAACCCAAGGCGGTCTTCGCCCTGCATGAGGACAAGCCGGTGGCGGCCTACGAATTCTGTAACCTTCATGGCTTGTGGAAAAAAGAGCTGTAATCGGCCTATCGGAAAAGTGGCTAAGCTGCTTCAGATCATTGATAAACCCCTGTTATCTGGGAAGATGGCAGGGGTTTGTCAGTAGTCAGAGCCTTCCCCTTGCGGGCTCCTCCACGCTGCCTCCGCCTGTGGCGGAAATGGGCAGCGACGATTGAGCCGGATGAGGTTGTTTGACCGCAAATTTCCGTCGCCATAGCAACCTCATCAGTCGGCTTCGCCGACAGCTTCCCCTCCCAGGGGAAGCCTCTGCATACGTTCTACCCTCCTATTTTCAGGGAATTCCAGCAGCATGCCCTTTTCCTTTACGGTTGCTGCGCCAAAAATTGCTCATGATAATGGTTGTACAGGACAGGCGTAATACCCGGATATGTCAAATTCCCGGGCAGCGCGTCAAAAAGGCCGGTTTCCGCCATCTCCATCCCCGGCATCGGGCCCAGCTCTTCTATGATGGCAGCGAACACCATGCCGCCTACCAGCGTGCCTTCGCCGGCCGCGTAATCGCATACCGGCCGGATCGTAAAGCGGACCGCCCCCGACTCTTCCACAAGCTCCCTTGCGGCCGCCTGCTCCGGCGTCTCGCCTTCTTCGATATGCCCGCCCTGGGTCTCCCAGGTGGAGCGGTCCTTATGCCTGCTTAAAAGCAGCTTTCCCTGATAGAGCGATATGTTCACCACATACTTGTATTTTTTCAGCGTATTTGGCGGATAGATAGAACAATTCATCTTTTGTACCTCACTTCCCAGATATTATACCACAAGTGCCAAGAACAAGGCACGACAACGGTTTTTGTTTGATTTTCCCAGGGGAAACTGATATACTGACAAAAAGACGTTGAGGAGGTGCCGCCGTTGAAAAAAAGCATTCTCAACAGCGACACGTTCAGCCCGCTTTACCGCCAGCTCATGCAGCGGCTGAAAAATGACATAGCGGCAGGCGTATATCCCATTCATGGCCGCATCCCCTCCGAGCAGGAGTTGTGCGACACGTATGCGGTTAGCCGGGTCACGGTGCGCAAGGCCCTTTCGGACCTTACGCGGGATGGCCTGCTCATCCGCCACCAGGGAAAGGGCACGTTTGTTGCCGTGCCGAAAATACAGCGGGATTTGAAGCAGATCACCAGCTTTCACACCGCCTGCCGCATCATGGGCTGCACCCCCCTGACAAAGCTGATTCATGCCCAATGGCAGCATGCAACGCCCGAGGACGTGGAAAGCTTGCATGTGGCGCCGGGGGATACGGTGCTGGAAGTATGCCGGCTTCGCTTTGCGGACAACCTGCCCGTCATGCTGGAAACCAACCGCTTTTCCTCCGCTTTCTCCTTCCTTGACAGGGAGGACCTGACGCAGTCCCTGTACGACATCCTCCTTCGCAACGGCACGGAGCCGCAAAAAGCGGTGCATGACATTGCGCTGGCCTACGCCAGTCAAACCCAGGCCAAGCTGTTGGATGTGGAGCCGGAAGCCGCGCTGCTGCTGCTTCGCGAATGCGTTTATGACCAGAACGGGTCCGCCATCCATACCTCCAGCCAACTGATCCGGGGGGACCGCTTCACCTTCCGGATCTGATACAAATAACCGCCATATTGCCTGAAAAGGAGGGGAAGCCCCTCTCTTTTTCAGGAAAGAAATGAGGAGATTCCCCTGTCTGCATCAAAATTTGCCATCTTCGTGGATTTGGAAAACTGCGGCGCAAAGGTGTCCACGCTCAACAGCATACTGGAAAAAGTAAAAATCCGCGGCGATATACTGCTGGGCAAGGTGTACGGCTATACCGACCGGTTCAGCGATATGAAGGAAGTGCTTCTAAGCAATACCTTTACGGTAGTGCCTTCCCTGCGCTACGGGTATGCCCAAAAAAACAACGCCGATATTCTGCTGGTAATCGACGCGCTGGAGGTGGCGTACACCAACCAACTGATCGACAGCTTCTGCATCGTATCCGGCGACAGCGACTATACGCCTCTGGTCGGCAAGCTCAAAAGCATGGGCAAGTTTGTGCTTGGCATCTCCCGCAGCGAGGTGGCCAGCACCATCTTCATCAACGCCTGCAACGAGTTTCAGTTTTTGGAAAGCGTGGGCGGCCGCGCCGGCATACAATCCACCAAGAAGACCGCTTCTTCCGATCCGCTGGATGAGGCGGAACTAAACAAACTGATCGAAGGTATCTTTGAGGAGCAGACCGACGAGGATGAAATTTACGCCAGCGAACTAAAGGGCATCCTATTGCGCCTGCGGCCTGATTTCAATGAAAAATCCTACGGCTGCGCCACGTTCGGAAAGCTTTTAAACAAACTAAGCCAGAAGTACGGCACCATCCACGTGAAAAACGACAATTTCAACGTGATGGTAAGCATTACCACCAAGGAAGCGTCCGTCACGCCGCAGCTTTCCAAGGAAAACTGGAAGGAAGCCTTCAAGGAACAGCTCAAGCGGTACAAGGACGATGGGTTTGACCGCATCAATCCCAGTATATTAAAGGCCGATATACAGGCTTCCTATCCGGATTTCAGCGAGCGTTCCATCGGCTTCAAGCGGTTCAGCGACGTATTGAAGCAGCTGGAAAAGGACGGCGTGCTGATTCTGGAAATGGACGAGCAGAAAACCATGCTGATCAAGGTCGTGTAAAATATTTATTTTGCGGATAAAGTGTGCATATCCGCGGAAAACACGGCATACAGATAGTATTTACACAGTTTTCCCCTTCCACAGCCTTTGTTCAACAGCATGTGGACATGGTGGAAAACGGCGGCCCAAAATGAAAAAGCCGTCCGCTGCATCGTCAAAGGATCGCCAAAACATGCATGCTTCTTTCCGGGAAGGGGAAACTTTTCGGGAGGAAAATGGCCTTCCAAATCGAATTATACTTTTGGCTGCGCTTGTCCCCATTCCTTCCATGAAAAACCGCCCTTTTTCCACAAAAAAGGCAATAGGTTTTTGCAGGTGGGACAAGCAGTTGAAGGGTTTTCCACCCTATCCACATGCCCTACTATTACTACGGTATATATACACTACACCTGCTGAACAAAAAGGGGGGTTCCCATGCGTTTTTTATGCGCTACGAGCGAACTGCTGGAGGGGCTGACCAACGCGACCCGGGCCTTGGCGGTACGGCCTGCCAAGCCCGTTATGGAAGGCGTTTTGCTGGAGGCCAATGAGGAAGGCCTGTTTTTGACCTGCACCGACGGCAATCTCACCATCAAAAGCCAGGTCAACGCCCAAATCGCCCAGGAAGGGCAAGTGGTGCTGCCTGGCCGCCTGTTTACGGAGCTTGTGCGCAAGCTGCCCGGCGGCGAGGTCGAAATCTCGGTCAATGAAAAGCTGGTAGCCGCCATCCGGTGCATGTCCAGCCGCGCCACCTTATCCGGCATGTCGCCGGTGGATTTTCCGCCGGTGAAGGTTATCGAGGAGGGGAATACCCTTTCCTTGCCCCAAAAGAACCTGCGGGAGATGATCGGAAAGGTGACCTTTGCCATCGCCACCGATGAAAGCCGTCAAATACTGACCGGCTGCCTGCTGGAAGTCACGCGTGACGAAACAAGGCTGGTGGGCCTGGACGGCTTCCGCCTGGCCCTGCAGCGCATCCATGGCAATTTTCTTCTGCCTGAGGGCAAGGATGTCATCGAGGCCATCATCCCCGGCCGTGTGCTTGGCGAACTGGGCAAGATACTGCCCGATGAAGACAAGCCTGCCATATTCACCATCGACAGGACGCATTTGAAGGTTTCCTTCGGCAAATCGGAGCTGACCACCGTGCTGCTGGCGGGGGAATACATCAATTACAAGCAGATACTGCCCACCGACTGGCAGACAAAGGTGCAAACCAGCCGTGAAACGTTGGCCAATGCCATCGAGCGGGCCAGCCTGATGGCCAGGGAAGGCAAGAACAACCTGATCCGCATGCATATCGACGGCGACGCGATGGTGATTTCCAGCAACGCGGAACTGGGCGACGTGGTGGAGGAACTGAACATACTGCTGGACGGCAAGAGCCTGGATATCGCCTTTAACGCAAGGTACATCAGCGATGTGATCAAGAATATCGGGGAGGAAGAAATCTCCCTGCGCTTTAACAGCAACGTATCTCCCTGCGTGATCTGCCCGCCGGAAGGCGATCATTACATTTATTTGGTGCTGCCCGTCCGAGTGTTTAACTAGAATATTTTCTTTCTTGCTTTGATGAAAACAGGATTCCAAAGGACGTGTCCTTTGGCGGGAGCGTAGAGGGCAGCGCCCTCTACTTTCCATGTAATACTAATTCCAAACATTATTTCGTCGTCGCGACAGTACTTTTCGCGCAGTGCTGCGTCGTTCTCCGCTCAACGTAGCGCTGCTACGTTTCGCTCCAACTCCTTGCCCTGCATCGAAAACTCCTCGCCGCTTTGGACGAAATAATGTTTTCCATTAGTATAAGGAGGGATAATCGTGGTCATCCGGCAGCTGAAGCTTGCGGACTACCGCAATTATCCCTGCGTTTCTTTTTCGCCGTCAGAGGGGATTACCGTATTCCATGGCGCAAACGGCGCCGGAAAAACGAACCTGCTGGAAGCCATCCACTTATGCTGCCTGGGGCGCAGCCACCGTATCAGCCAGGACAGGGAGTTGATACGCCAGGGCAGCCAGTATGCCAGCGTACAGGTGCAGGTCATGCGCGCGGACGGGCGGCGGGATGTGATGGTCAAGCTCTGGTCCGCACAGAAGCGGGCCAAGCAGGTGTTTTTGAACGCAAAACCCGCGGCCCGCATCGGCGAATTGATGGGGCATATCAACTGCGTGATGTTTTCACCGGAGGATTTGGAGCTGATCAAGGAGGGTCCCGCCCAGCGCCGGCGGTTTATGGACATGCAATTGTCCCAGCTTCGGCCCTCGTACTTTTATTCGCTGCAAAAGTACGTATCCACGCTGAACCAGCGCAACGCGCTGCTTCGGGCCATGGCGGCCCCTGGCGGCAACAAAAATCCGGAAGGGCAGCTGGAGGTATGGGATGAGCAGCTGGCCAGGGAAGGGGCATTCATCGTCAGCCACAGGCGTTGGTTTGCCGAAATATTGAAGGAAGAGGCCGGTAAAAATTACGAGCATATCAGCGGGCTCAAGGAAGAAGTATTCCATGCCGAATATGCGGGCGTTTTAAGCAAGGCGGATAAGCTTGCGGAAGCCATGCTGGAAGGTCTGTACAAAACAAGGCGGGAAGACATGCGCAGGTGTGCCACCCACTTTGGACCCCACAGGGATGATCTGCAATTGACCATCAAGGGCCGGGACATGAAGAATTTTGCCTCCCAGGGGCAAATGCGCACCGCGGTGCTGGCCCTGCGGCTGTCCCAACTGACGCTGATGAAAATGGAAAGCGGAGAAGCGCCGATTTTGTTGCTGGATGATGTGATGAGCGAGCTGGACCCCAAGCGGCGGGCGCTGCTATTGGATAGAATCCAGGGCGTTCAAACCTTTGTGACCTGCACCGACCGCAGCGACCTGTCCGGCGCCAAAGCCCAGGCGGTAATTGAGGTAAGCGTGGACAGGGAAACAGGCTGCGCCAGTCTGCAGGGGGTATAAAAAAAGTGGCATTGCCACTTTTTTTGATTACAAACGAACAAGGTTATCCAGTGGAAACCGCAACGCAAAACATGATCCTGCGTATCCCTGTTGGCAGGGGTTTTCCCTGCAACTCCCTGTGAATGGCCTACACGCCATTGAATAAGAGAGGACCAAAGGGTTTTATTCCTTTGGAAGGGAGGAATTCATTTTCCATGCGGTTTGCCATCTGGATAAACCTTGTTTGCATGCTTCGGCAGGCGTTGCGTCTCCTGCATCTCTTTCAGCCACCGGGGCGCGTGGTTGCAACGAAATCTACCACCTCGAAGCATCAATCCTATCTTGCCCGGCCAGAAATGAATTATACAACGATTTTTTGAAGTGTTTCACCGATAGGCGCGGCTATGACGGCATCCGCCTTTTGATCCAGAGAGGTCGGCGTTTTGTTGATGATCGCAAGGTACTTTCCCGTAAACGCCTGCACGAAGCCGGCGGCAGGGTAAACGGACAGGGAGGTGCCGCCGATCATCAGCATATCGGCATCGGCCATCTCACGAACGGTTTTTTCCATAACATGTTGATCCAGATTCTCCTCATACAAAACCACATCGGGCTTGATGGTGCCGCCGCAGGCGCACTTGGGTACGCCCTCCGACTGCAGTATAAAGTCCAGCCCATAAGCTTTCTTGCAGCGCTGGCAATGGTTTTGATGTATGGTGCCATGCAGCTCCACCACATTTTTGCTGCCGGCGGTTTGGTGCAGCCCGTCGATGTTCTGGGTGATGATGGCGCAAAGCCTTCCCGCTTTTTCCCACCTTGCCAGGGCAATATGGGCGGGGTTTGGTTTTGCGCCCGTATAGATCATTTTTTCTTTATAAAAACGGTAAAAAACCTGCGGATTTCTGGAAAAGAAGGAATAGCTCAGTATGGTTTCCGGAGGATACGCGTAGGATTGATGGTACAGGCCGTCAACGCTTCGAAAATCGGGAATGCCGCTTTCGGTGGAGACGCCGGCGCCGCCGAAAAACACGATACGACGGCTGCTTGAGACCATGTCCTGCAGTTTTGAAAGCGCGTCCATTGCATTCACCCCTCGCGCTATTATACTTGCGCAAAAGCGGCTTTGTCAAAAGAAAAGCCAGGCATTTACCGCCTGACTTGTATGATTGTTTCGTCATCCTGCGCCGGGTTTCCAAGGGCATCGAAACCATTTTGAAAATACCTTCGAATCACCAGCGTATCGCTGTCAAGGGCCGACGCTTCCAGAAAGCCCGTTTGAAGCACCGGGCTGTTTTTGCGTTTATTCAGCAAATCCCGGATGGCGTTTTGAAGGGATGCATCCTCCCGGCCCCAGGGATAGGTGCCGCGGTTATACGGGTCCGCCGAGCCCTGCATGCCGGCTTCATCGCCGTAGTACAGGGTAGGCGCGCCGGGCAGGGCACAGAGGATTTCCATGCCCTTTATGAAGCGGTTTGAGCCCAATTGATATTGTTTCAAAGTCAATTGCATATGGGCTCTTTCTTCCCTGGGCAGTTCCTTCCATTCGCAGCCGGCCAGCACGTTGATGATCCTTGCCCGATCATGGCTGCCCAGCAGGTTCATCAGCGCGTGCAGGAAAGGCGCGGGGTACACCTCCTGCTGATGGCGGATCAGGCGGGCCAAGGAGTAAGCGTCGGAATGGAAGGTGAGAAAGCGGATGATTTCTTCCCGCAGGGGATAATTCATCACGCTGTCCAGCGTATCGCCCAGGCAATAGCTGCGGGGGACATTGTAGGCCACCTTGTTGCTGGCATCCTCCCATACCTCGCCCAGGACAAGAGCGTCTTCTCTCGCATTTTTTGCGCTTTGCCGAAGCTGACGCAAAAAATCCATGGGCAGCTCGTCCGCCACATCCAGCCGCCAGCCGGAGGCGCCGTTTTTCAGCCACATGGGCACGATACCGTTGTTTGCGTTGAACAGGAAGGAGCGATAGGAAGGCTCCTCCTTGCGCACTTCCGGCAGAGTGGGAATGTCCCACCAGCATCTGTACCGGCCGGGATAATGAAGAAAGGTGAACCAGGAAAAGTAGGGGGAGGCGGCGCTTTGGTAGGCGCCAATACTGTCGTAGGTGCCATAGCGGTTAAAATAGACGCTGTCCTCGCCCGTGTGGCTGAAAACGCCGTCCAGAAGGATGCGGATGCCAAGGGAGGCCGCCTCCGCGCACAGGCTTTGGAATTCTTCCTCCGTGCCGAACATCGGATCGATGCGGGAATAGTCCCCGGTATCGTATTTGTGATTGCTGCGGGCCTGGAAGATGGGGTTCAAATACAGCACCGATATGCCCAAATCTTTCAAATAGGGCAGCTTTTGCGCAATGCCGCTTAAGTTCCCGCCGAAAAAATCCAGCGCCATGTTGTCATGGCTGCGGGGATCAATGTTCAAAAGCGGCAGTTCATTCCATGTTTCATGCATCTGAATATCGGTACGTGTATGCACGGAAACGGAAGGCGCAGGATAAAACCGATCAGGAAAAATTTGGTATATTACACCTTGATGCATGTAGTTAGGCGTGCTGAAGGCCGGATCATAGACCGTTACCTGAAAGCTGGCCGGCGTATGCTCATACAGTGCGCCCTCGCCGCCCAACTGGTCATAGGCGTTGCCGTAGCGCAATATGCCGTTGTCCGTGTGTATGATAAAGTCGTACCACCAGAGCATCGGCGCAGATGGCACTGTAAGCTGTGTCCTATAGACATTCGGGCTTTCCTGAACCATAGAAACAGCCGTTTCCTGGCCATCCCAAACGCGCACATCGACAGATATGGCGAAATCACAGGAAAAGCGCAATTGAATCTTCTCGCCGCAGGGCAGCGCCCCCAACGGCTGCCGGTAAAAAGGATCATGGGAATTGTGCAGGAGCAAGGATTCATCCTCCTTGGTGATTCGTTTTCATTCTTCTATTGTAGCATGAAACAGCGCAAAAAATAGACTGCGGGATGCTATCCGTCATGCGACAGCATCCCGCAGTATCCGATGTTTTACCTTTTATGCTCCAGCGGCTTTAAGTGCCAGATCTTTTCGTTGTATTCCAGAATGGTGCGGTCACTGGAGAATACGCCGGAGGTCGCGGTGTTGGTGACGGCCATACTCCACCAGCGGTCGGAATTGAGATAGTCCTCATTCAGGCGCATCTGCGCCATGGCATAGGAACCAAAGTCCTTCAGCACAAAGTAGGGATCGGCATTGCAGCCATATTCGCCCAGCAGCAGGGAGTGGTACAACTCCTGCAGCGCCGTGGGGCTGTTGGGGAAAATGGTCCCGTCGATCATTTGCGTCAGAGCCAGGCGGATTTCCCGGTTGGTATCAAAGATCTGCATGGGGTTGTAGGTCCGCTCCCGGTACAGGCTTTGCACCCTGTCGGCCCGCATGCCGAAGATGTAAATGTTATCCTCGCCGGCCTGCTGGGCAATTTCCACATTGGCGCCATCCATGGTGCCGATGGTGACGGCGCCGTTCATCATGAATTTCATGTTGCCGGTGCCGCTGGCTTCCTTGCTGGCGGTGGAAAGCTGCTCGGAAACCTCCGCCGCGGGAATCAGAATTTCCGCGGTGGAAACGTCGTAGTTTTCCAGGAAGACCACCTGCAGTATTTTGCTTGCCCTGGGATGCTTCTGAATCAGCTGTGACAGGCCGTTGATGAAGCGGATGATCAGCTTGGCGCGCCGGTAACCCGGGCTGGCTTTTGCGCCAAAGAAGAAGGCACGGGGCGCAATGGTATATGTTGGGTCTTCGACGATGCGGTTGTACAGCACAAGAATGTGCAGCGCGTTTAAAAGCTGCCGCTTGTATTCATGCAGCCGCTTGGCCTGCACATCGAAAATAAAGCTTGGATCGACGGCAATGCCCTGCCTGGACAGCACCATGCGGGAAAGCCGTTCCTTGTTTTGCTGCTTGATGCGGGCGAACTCCTGCTTGAAGGCCGCGTCGTCCCGGTAGGGCAGCAGGCCGCTTAACCGCTCCGGCTCCTTGATGAAGCTGTCGCCGATGGTTTGGCGGATCAGGTCCGTTAAATCCGGGTTGCAGGATAGGAGCCAGCGGCGATGGGTGATGCCGTTGGTAATGGCCGAGAATTTCTCCGGGCTCAAGGCATAAAAATCCTTGAAGGTGTCTGCCTTCAATATCTCGCCGTGGAGCTGGCTGACGCCGTTGACGGAGTAGCTCATGGCCACGCAGAGATTGGCCACATGCACATGACCGTAGGCCAGCACCGCCATTTGGGCGATACGGTCCCACTCGCCGGGGAATTTTTGCCACAGCGTTTCACAAAGCCGGCGGTTGATTTCCTGCAGGATCATATAAATGCGGGGGAGCTGGGTCTGCACCATGTCCTCCGGCCATTTTTCCAGGGCCTCGGACATGATGGTATGATTGGTGTAGGCCACGGTCTTTTGCGTGATGTCGGAGGCTTCTTCCCAGCCTAACCCTTCCTCATCCATCAAAAGCCGCATCAATTCCGGGATCACAAGTCCGGGATGGGTATCGTTGACGTGGAAGGCTACCTTCTCAGGCAAAAGCTCAAAGTTGCTGCCATACATGCGTTTGAAGGATTTCAAAGCGTACTGCACCGTGGCGCTGGTGAAGAAGTAATGCTGCTTCAATCGAAGCAGCTTTCCTTCATAATGATTGTCCTCCGGGTACAGCACCTTGCTGATGACTTCCGCCAGCTCGATTTCCTGGGTGGCGCGGATATAGTTGCCCTGGCCGAAGGAGCACAGGTCGATGCCCTTGGGCGACCTGGCCCGCCACATGCGCAGCGTATTGACCGTCGCGGTGTCAAAGCCTACGGCGGGCATGTCATAGGGCACGGCTTCCACCGTAAAGTAATCTTTCAAATGGAATTTGCGCACGCCGTTTTCCACGGCCTCTTCCAGATGGCCGCCGTAGCGTACCTCGCAGGCGTCCTCCGGCACGGCCATTTCCCATACGTTTCCGTTCTGCAGCCAGTCGTCAGGCAGCTCCACCTGCTGGCCGTCCACAATTTTTTGCCGGAAAAGGCCGTATTCATAGCGGATCGTGCAGCCCATGGCCGGCAGATTCAAGGAGGACAGGCTATCCAGAAAGCAGGCCGCAAGCCGGCCCAAGCCGCCGTTGCCAAGGCCCGGTTCCGGTTCTTCCTTTAACACGGAGGCAAGGTCTATCCCCAGCTCCGTCAAGGCTTCCTTATAAACGTCGGTGCTGCACAGGTTCAGCATGTTGCAATACAGTGTGCGGCCCATCAAAAACTCCACCGACATGTAGTACAAACGTTTGGCCTTGCTTTCCCGGCGTTCTTCCCTGGCGATCATCCATTTTTGCATGATCTGGTCGCGCACAGTCGACGCCAGCGCAATATAAATCTGCTGGCTGGTGGCTTCGCCAATCGTGCGGCCATTATATCGTTGCAGCTTGCCAATAATGCTTTTTTTGATCGATTCTTTATCGAAGGCCGTAATCGGCATAGTTCGTCACCCGCCTTTTTTCTACATAATATGAGGGAACGGATACATTTTATCATAAACAGAAACTTAGTTCAATGAATCACGGCCAGCGGTATTATGTTCCACGTGAAACAAAAAGGGGGAAGGCATAACCGGTATGTTTCACGTGAAACAACCGCGGTTTACAATACATTCCCATTACGATACAATATGAAAGAAGGAAGGGAGGCGTTCCAATGCCGACATGGACAAAGGATCAACAGCAGGCCATCGAGGCCCGGAATGATATGCTGCTGGTCAGCGCAGCCGCCGGCTCGGGAAAAACGGCCGTGCTGGTGGAACGCATCCTGGGTTTGATCAAAAACGACGGGCTGCAGGTGGACCGCATGCTGGTGGTCACCTTCACCCGGGCCGCCGCCGCGGAAATGCGGGAGCGGATTTTGAAAGCCCTCAATGACGCCGGGGATACCGACCACGCCTTGCGGGAGCAGGCGCTGAAGGTGGATAGGGCGGCCATCAGCACCCTGCATGTGTTTTGCGGACAGGTGATCCGCGAGCATTTTCAGGCCGCCGGGCTGGATCCCACCGCCAGGCTGGTGGAGGGCGGTGAACAGGATGCGCTGTATCAGGAGGCCATCCGCGATGTGCTGCTGGAAGCGTATGAAAAAGGAAAAGAGGATTTCAACGCGCTTTCTCAGCAGTTTGAGGACGAGGCCATCACCGGCATGATGGACACGCTGTATAAATTCCTGATGTCCCTGCCGGAGCCCTGGCGCTGGCTGCGGCGCCAGATGGCCAATTTTCCGGACGGGGAAGATCTGATGACGCATACCTGGTCCAGGCAGATCATAAAGAGCCTGAAGCTGCAGTTGGAAGGCAGCCTGGATGCGGCTTGTGAATTGCTCCACAGCCTGGATGACCCGTTTGCGGACTCGGCGCTGGAAGGGCTGTTAAAGGAAGACATCCGGCAGATTCAGCTGATTGTGGACGCGGCGGATGTTTCGCCAGAGGAGTTGCGTGCCGCTTGGGACGGGAAAGCGTTTCCCCGTTTTCCATCCATGAAGAAAAAGGAGGCGGAAACGGCGGCCTGGGCGGAGGATGTGAAAAACCGGCGGACTAAGATTCGCAACGGCATCGGCCATGTGGTGGATGCCGCGCCAAAGGATATGGAGCAGGCCGCGCTGGATATCCTCCATACCAAGCCGTCCGTACGGGCGCTTGCCCGGCTTACGCGCAAGCTTCACAAGCAGTATGAAAAGTATAAGCGCGAAAAGAATGTGTATGATTTCAACGACCTGGAGCACAAGACGCTGAAGGTGCTGCGGGTGCCGCAGCTTCAAAAAGTGGTGCAAAGCAGGTTCGACGCCGTTTGCATTGATGAGTACCAGGATATATCGGGAATACAGGAGGCCATACTGCAGGCGGTGCACGGCGGGAAAAACGTGTTCCTGGTAGGCGATGTCAAGCAAAGCATCTACCGCTTCCGCCTGGCGGACCCGACGCTGTTTTTGAACAAGGCAAAGGAATCCTCCCTGGAAGATGGCGGGGCTTTCAGGCGCATCTCCCTGCAGGAAAACTTCCGTTCGTCCCGCTCGGTGGTGCAGGCTGTGAACCAGGTGTTTGCGTCCGTCATGCGGGAGGATGTGACGGAAATCAATTACGACCGGGAGGCCATGCTGGTGGCCGGCCGGGAGGCGGGCAATGAATCGCCGGTAGAGCTGCACGTGCTCTTTCCCAAGGAAGAGGAACCGGAGGAAGCGGACAGCCTGGACGAAGCTCCGTCCCGGGTGGAGCGGGAGGCCTTTCGCGCGGCGCAGATCATACGGGGGCTGCTGGACAAGGAGTTTGTGGACAAGGATACAAAAACGCTGCGCCCGTACAGATTCCGGGATATTGCCGTGCTGCTGCCCAAGGCAAAAAACACGGCCCGTCTTGTGGCCGAGACGCTGCAGAAGGAAGGCATTCCCGTTTATTCGGAGGCGGATGAGGAATACTTTGGGCTTCCGGAAATCGCCACCATGATGGCGGTATTGCAGGTGCTGGATAATCCCATGCAGGATATCCCGCTGCTGACAACGCTGCGCAGCCCCTGCTTCTCGCTGGACGAAAAAACCTTGTCCGCTATCCGCCTTGCGTTGCCCGGCCGGGATGTTCCCTTTTATGAAGCGTTTTTCCACTGCGCCGGACAGGAAACGGCGCTGGGCAGCAAGTGCGCAGCCATATTGGAAAAGCTGGATGCCTGGCGGTTTTTGTCGCGCTGCCTGCCGGTGGATCAGCTGATCTGGCAGCTGCTTGATGATTCAGGAATCTATATAAGGTCCGGCGCGCTGCCCGCCGGGGAAGCGAGGCAGGCAAACCTGCGCCTGCTGTGCGAACGGGCCGCTGCCTGGGAAAAATCCCAGGGCGAAGGTTTGCACGGATTTTTGCTGCACGGGGAAAGCCTTAAAAAATCCGGGGATGCCACCACCGCCAAGGTGCTGGGAGAAAAAGAGGATGTCGTCCGCATCATGACCATACACAAAAGCAAGGGACTGGAATTCCCGGCTGTTGTGATACTGGAATTGGGCGCCAAACTACACGCCGCCGGGCACCCGTCGCCGATAAAAACGCACAGGGAACTGGGTCTGAGCATTCCCTGCATCTATCATGAGGAGAGGACCCGGACAAAGACCCTGGCGGAAAAGGCCATCCACCTCAAATCCCAGGAAGAAGAAAAGGCGGAGCGCGCGAGGCTTTTATATGTGGCCATGACACGGGCCAGGGAACGGCTGATTCTCATTGGCACTGCATCCGGCAAAGACCCCGCGGCAAAATGGTCCATGCCCCAGGGCTCCTACCGCATTTTGCAGGCGGGCAGCATGCTGGATTGGATCATTCAGGCCGTGTACCCGCTTGAGGAAGCTGCTGTTCTTCGGGACATAAACGATGGGTTTTCCACAGGCACGCAGGACTTTTTGCCGGAAAAGGGGAAAGAATACACAACTTCCACAGGTTATCCACAGGGTTACATCCCTTGGAGCATCTGTGTTTGGGCAGAAACCGGCCAGCGGCGTGTGGAAAAAAAGCAAAATATCCACAATCAGACAACGCGGCTTTTGCAGATGGCGGGGACAGAAATTTCCCATGAAATATTCCTTCGAATGGAAGAAAAGCCCATAGGAGCGGCGGAGCGGCTGCCGCTGAAAACCTCCGTCACATCACTGTGCAAGCAAAGGCTGCTGCCGGGATTTTTGCCCCAGGAGCAGGAGGAGACGCCGGAGAGCAAGGCCAAGCAGGAAGAAATGGTATTGCCGCTGCGCTTGTCTCCCTTGCCTGCGAGGCCGGGATTTCTGGAGAGAAAGGCGGCGACCCCGGCCGACCTGGGCACCGCGACCCATAAGGCCCTTGGCCAGCTGCCGCTTGCGGACTTGCGGGGGAAAAGCAAAGAGGAATTGCGCCCTCTGTTGGAGAATGGTCTGCAGGAGCTTTTGAAAAAGGGCCTGCTTACCAGGCAGCAGCATGACGGGCTGTATGTGGATTGGATCATGAATTTCTTTTTGAGCGGCTGGGGGCGAAAATTGCTCAGCGCCGCCGATGTCCACAGGGAATGGGCGTTCAATTTGCGGCTGAACGCTGCGCCGCCGGCGCTTTTGCAGGGCGTGATCGACTGCTGCTTTATGGAGGACGGCGCCTGGGTATTGATCGATTACAAGACGGATGTGGTCTTTGACGAGCAGGCGGTATACGCCCGCTATGGGCCGCAGCTGCAATTGTACAGGCGGGCCCTGCAGGAGATCACCGGCATTCCGGTCAGGGAAGCCGTGCTTTATCTTTTGCGCAGCGCCAAGGGCCTTCTCATGCCGGATCTGCCATGAAAAAAAGAGGGAAGTATGTTTCAGAAAAAAGTCAGAAAAATGGATTATCACCTGCACAGCACCCATTCCATGGACGGGCACCAAACGCTGGAGGAAATCTGCCGGCAGGCCATCGCCCTTGGGCTTGACGAAATATGCGTCACCGATCACATCGAGCCCCATCATCCCGATCCCGGGGTGGACAAGCCGCCTGTGTTTCCTGTCTGGCTTGTGGAAGTTGCCGCCGTCCGCGAAAAATATCCGTCTCTTGTGATCCGTCAGGGGATTGAGATCGGCGACAACGCGCCGTACCGCCAGGAGATTGAAGCCACGTTGGACGCGCTGCCCCTGGATTTCCGTCTTTTATCGCTGCATCTGGTAGACAATGTGGATCCTTATCGGCCGGAATATTTCAAAGGGAAAACCCAGGAGCAGGCCTATTACCGCTATGCGGAACAGCGGCTGGAAAGTATATTGCACTTTACCGATTATGACGCCATCGCCCATTTGGGATATGTGGGCAAGTTTGCCCCCTTCCCGCCGGAAACAAGGCCGTTTCGCTACCATCACGCGCCGGATTTGCTGGATGCGCTTTTGACGCACCTGGCCCAGAACGGTAAGGCGCTGGAGATCAATGCCTCCGGTCTTCGCCAGACAGACAGCCCCATCCCGGGAGCGGATATCATCAAGCGGTATCTGGAACTGGGGGGCGAGCTGTTCACCTTCGGTTCCGACGCCCATCAAAGGGACCACATCTATCAGCATGTAGACAGGGCCAAGGAAATTGCCAGAAGCTGCGGGGCCCGCTGGCAGGCATCCTATCAGGAAAGGAAATGCATCCCCTGGCTGTTTTGACCAACCGTTATGAAAGGAGAACCCCATGCGCCTTTTGCTCATTTCCCTGGACGGGCTATGGGAAAAGGATATTTCAAGTTTGGAAAAGCTGCCCTATCTAGGCGCACTGATCCGCCGGGGAACGGTATGCACTAAGGTGCAGACGGTTTATCCGGCTTTGACATACCCTGTGCACGCCACGCTGCTCACAGGCTGCCGGCCGCAAGCACATGGCATCGCACACAACCAGCCTTTTACGCCGTCTGTCAAGGCGGAAAATAAACCATGGTACTGGCATGCCTCCGATATCAAAAAACCGACCATTCACCAAGTGGTACAGGAGCACGGCGGGAAAACCGCGTCCATTCTCTGGCCGGTCACCGGGAAGAACAAGCACATCCGCTGGAACTTTCCCGAAGTGCTGGCCCTGCCCGGGGAAAACCAAACCCTGAAAATGCTGCGGTATGGCACGGCCCCCTGGATCATTCAAACAGAGCTGAAATACGGCAGGCAGCGCAAAAGCATTCGCCAGCCGGACCTGGATGACTATGCCGCGCTGCTGGCCGAATCCTTGTTATTAAGAAATCGGCCGCCGGATCTTTTGACGCTGCATTTGGTGGACTGCGATGAGATGCGCCACCACTTTGGCGCGGACAGCGCGGAGGCCTCTGAGGCGATCCGGCGCCTGGACAAGCGCGTGGGCCTGCTGCTGACCGCTTTGGACAGGAAGCGGCTGGGGCAGGAAACGGTCGTCGCCATCGTCAGCGATCATGGCCTGGCAGATGTCGGTCATCCCGTATGCCTGGGCCAGACGCTTTTTACAGCCGGCTTTGCAGGCGTATGCCAGGCCCAGTCTACGGGGATGGGTGCTTACATCCACTTTGCGAAGGATGGCGGGAAGCACTGTATCAGCGTTCAGCGATTTCTGGAAGAGAACAAGGAAAAACTGGGCATCGCATCTGTATACGGCCCTGCGGAGCTTTCAAAAATGGGGGCGGGACGGGAGATACTTTTGGCGGTGGAAGCTGCGCCCGGCGTGGTTTTTGTGGATGACCTTACGTCCAACAAGCGTGAAAAGGCGACCCACGGCTTTGGGCCGGAGCATCCGGCGGCCAAATGCCTGTTTTTGATCGCCGGGCCGGGCATTCAAAAAGGCGCCCGCCTTTCGGAGGCAAAAATGGAAGATATCGCACCCACTTTGATGCATGCCATTGGATACAAGATGGATGCGGCACAGGGACAAATTTTGTCAGACTGCTTTGAATAAATATGTAAAGTGGGGAATATTGGCCGAAAAACAGATAAAACAGCCAAAAAAGGGGAGAGACATCCGCGATTTGTGCGCCTTTTCTTGACAGCCGGGGCGATATGTGACAAAATAGAGAAAAGGTTGTACAAGAGAGGAGGCGCGTGTATGGAGCTGCATGCATCGGTTACCTATCATCACCACAGCGGCTTTTCCGTTCAGGTGGACAGCACGCTGCTGGTGTTTGATTATTGGGAAGGCGAAAAAAAGGAGCTTCCAGCCATCGCAAAGCTGACGGCGGACAGCTTCAAAGCGTATTCCCAGGTCTTTGTGTTTGTGACCCACGCCCACCCGGATCATTTGGACCAGGTGATCTATACCTGGATGGAAGGGAATCCCGTCACCTATATCGTGGCCAACGATACGCCCATCGGCATCCGCGGCAAGCGCCTGGCGCCGGGCGACAGCCTGCTCCTTGCCCCCGGCGTGCGGGTAACGGCTTATGGCTCTACGGATATGGGCGTATCCTACCTGGTGGACATCGGCGGCTTGCGCGTTTTCCATGCCGGCGATCTGAACCTGTGGCATTGGCGGGAGGAAAGCACGCTTCGGGAAATAGAGGCGGCGGAAAAAGCGTTTGACGAAGCGGTGAAACCGCTGGTCGGCCAGCACATCGATATTTGCATGTTTCCGGTGGATCCCAGGATGGGCAACATGTTTGACGCCGGCGCCAATTATTTCATTCTTTCCGTCAAGCCCAGGCTGTTTATCCCCATGCATTGGCAGGGGCGCAGCGAGGTGGCGGTGGATTTTGCCCGGCGGGCAAAATCCAAGACCACCGAAGTGGTGGCCATGACAAAACCGGGCGAGTATGCGCAGATCACGTTTGCCGACACGTCCATCTTCCTGCACATTGTGGAGCCGCCCGTTGACAAGAAGGAAGAAAAGAAGCCGGCGGACGAGGGAAAACCCAAATCCATTGAGGATATCACCCCTTCGGCCCACGTAACGCTGGAGGCGTATAATCAAAATGATCCCTTTGCGGACACCGACCTGCCCGTATCCCTGGATGACTGACAACAAGGAGGGTGAATATGGCCTTTACCTTTGCCCATCAAAACTTTAACGTGTTGGATTTGGAAAAGAGCGTGCGCTTTTACCAGGAGGCGCTGGGGCTGCACGTTCTCCGGGAGAAGACGGCCGCGGACGGTTCCTTCAAGCTGGTGTTCATGACGGATGAAGACGGGCGCTTTCAGCTGGAATTGACCTGGCTGCGCGACCGTGAAACGCCCTATGACCTTGGCGAGGCGGAATTCCACCTGGCGTTTGTGACGGAGGATATGGAGGCCGCCCACGCGCTGCATGAAAAAATGGATTGTATCTGTTTTGAGAATAAGGGGATGGGCATCTACTTTATCGCCGATCCCGACGGCTACTGGCTGGAGATTGTACCCAAGCGTTAAGTCAAAATGACTATGGCAGGGGCATTATTTTCCAGATTGTTTTCATTGCACCGGCCGGGACGCACAAAGCGATCCCGGCCGGTGCGAATTATTTGCCCAAACGGCGCATTCGTTGACATTCCCCGCGCTTTGGGGTAAGATAAAAGCGCCGGACGCCGCCATTTGGCGTCCGATGAAATAGAAAGAAGTGAGGTTTGTTCCATGTCTGTCAGCAAAGAGATGACAATCGGCGAAGTCCTTCGCCTGAACCGCGGCACCGCCCGCATATTGATGGAGTTTGGAATGCATTGCCTGGGTTGCCCCGCGTCCGCCATGGAGAGCCTGGAGGAGGCGTGCGCCGTACATGGCAGCAGCGCCGACGAGCTGGTGGATCAGCTCAACGCGTACCTGGAGGAGCAAAAGGCATAACTTGTGGAAAACATAAGCGATGTCTTGGGTGTAATGGGCAAAATAAGCATATATCCGCATAGAACTGTGGATAAACATGTGCAAAACAGGAGGCGCTTGTGCAAAACATGTGCAGTGTGAACAGCTCTCTGCAGGTGAAATCGGAGCAGGAAGCCTTGTATATCGCCTGCGAAATGGAACGGCGCGCCATCCGTGTCTATGAGCGGGGTCTGATGTTGTGTCACGACCCCGCCTTGCTGGCCGTGCTCAAACGGTTGCATGGGGATGAAACCATGCATTTGGCCAAGTTTGCCAAAATGGGCAACGCATCGATGGCATCTACCGACCAGGAGCAGCAGATCCTGCTCAAATCCTATGCCGCCCAGATCCTCTTCCCCGGCGGGCTGATGCAGGCCCAGCGGGAAGGCGCGCTCAGCAATATGGATGCGCTGCTTAACTTTGCCAGGGACAGCGAGGAAACGGCGGTGCGCTGCTATCAGGAGTTTGCCGCCAGCTGTGAGCGGGATGAGGCGAGGGAGGCCTTCCTGGCGATTGCCAGGGAGGAGCAGGCACATCTTGAAGCCATCGAGGAACAGATGAAGTAACGCCGCTGATTTTCAGTGAAAGAATCAAAAATCTTCATTCTATGACGCACACCTGAAAGGATGCTTTCTTATGCGTGATGAACGTGTGAAGCGGCTTGCGCTGGGCGGCTTGCTGACATCGCTGGTGCTGCTGGCAACGTGGCAGGTGAAGGTTACGCTTCCCCTTGGCGCCGGTTATATCCATTTGGGGGATGGCGTAATCTTTTTATCCTCTATGCTTCTTGGCAGATATGCGGCGCTGATCGCCGCTGTCGGCTCAGCATTGGCCGATCTTTTATCAGGCTACTCTGTTTATATACCGGCCACCATTATCATCAAAGCGCTTATGGGGCTGATTGTTTCGATGATGTTCCGCTCGGGGAAGCACGTGCGAAACCTTGGCGCTTTTGCTTTGGCGGAGACCGTGATGGTCTGCGGATATTTTGCCTATGAAATTTTCATCTCCAATTGGGGCCTCGCGCTTACAACCATAGGGCCCAACCTTTTGCAGGCTGCCGCCGGCGTAGTACTTGGTCTTGTTTTCAGCTTGTATCTGCCTCATTTGAAGAAGATGATTTGAGTGGCATTTGAAAAGCGCTCCCTTTTTTGAAAAAGGGGGCGTTTTTTGTGTCATCCACAAAAAACATGGGTATAGAGAATGCACCTGCTAAAATAAGGGCAGGGGGTAGATGTTGCAAAAGTGTTAAGACGTCGTCGTCAAATATCCGCAGGAATGTGACGGGATGAATGAAAACTCGCGCGATCATCTGCGGCAAACGGATGGCGGATCATGATGAAAGTATATGAAATGCGGAATTTCGTGTTGGCGGTGGCATAAAAATGGCAATTGTATATACATCATCACAAGGAACCAAGCAGCAAGATACGACAAAATATTACGGAAACATCTTCAAAAATTAAAAAAATAATGAAATTTTGCTCTTGCGGTTTCTTGTAGATGTGTGTATAATTCAATATACGTCGAAATAGCCCCATATCATTCCATATAATGGGAAGTAAGGTATTCTTGCCCACTAAAGAACAGTGCCTGTACACAGCAGGCCGTAGCGAAGCGAAAGAGAATAGGGGTGCAAACTATGGAAAACAAAAAACTCCGCAGAGTCATATCCATCATCCTCACAGTTTTGATGCTGTTGGACTTTGATTCTTCCGGCATTTTTACCGGGCCCGATTATACCCGTGCCGGTGAAGATGAACCGGCGGCGACGGCCGTGGTAGAGGCAGCGCCGACGGAAGCGCCGCCAGCACCGACGGAAGCGCCGCCAGCACCGACGGAAGTGCCTCCGGCACCGACAGAGGTACCTGTTGTGACGGAAGTGCTGACGGAAGCACCCACTGAAGCCCCTGTGGCGGAAACGGTAACGCAGGCGCCTGATGAACAGCCTGCTGCAGAGCCGACGGAGGTTCTTGTCGAAGAACCGGCCGTAAAAACGGCTGCGGAGATTCCGTCTTTTGTGATGGGATATGCCAAAACGGCAACAGGCAACGTGCGCGTTTATACCACAGAACGCAGCGGTTATATTCTCACTCGCTTTGTGGCAGACAGCATTGTATATGTTGACAGCCGCTATATTGATGAAAGCCGCGACAGGCTTTCGGTGAACTTTGATACAGACCAGGGCGTACAGCACGGTTTTGTTGACGCGGACAAGCTGGTACCCCTCACCGAGGGGGAAACGGCTGCCTTTGTCGCGCGCGGCAAAAGCCGCGGCTTTGCTGTCTATGATCATAATGCAGAGTTGCCTCTTGCCTTGCTGAATGTAAATCTGCGGGAAGAAGCGACGGAAGCACCCACTGTAACGGAAGAGCCCGTTGAAACGGAAGAACCGGTTGAGACGGAAGAACCGGTTGTAACGGAAGCGCCGGTTGTAACGGAAGCGCCGGTTGTGACGGAAGAGCCCGTTGTGACGGAAGAACCGGTTGTAACGGAAGAGCCGGTTGTAACGGAAGAGCCGGTTGTGACGGAAGCACCGGTTGAAACGGAAGCGCCCGTTGAAACGGAAGAGCCGGTTGTAACGGAAGAACCGGTTGTAACGGAAGCGCCCGTTGTAACGGAAGAACCGGTTGTAACGGAAGAACCGGTTGTAACGGAAGCGCCGATTGTAACGGAAGTGCCCGTTGAAACGGAAGTGCCCGTTGAAACGGAAGCGCCTACAGTCAACCCGCATACGCTGATAGCGGAGGTCATCGGCATCACCACGCTGGCCCATGTCCGTGTGAGCGCTATCTTTAACCCCGAACAGCCGCCGGTAACAGCCCTGCGCGTAATTTTGCCGGAAGGCGTTGTCACGGTGAATCCGGAGGAGCAGGATGTGCCGCTTCATGATGCGGCGGTCATTCCCGGCGAACCGGGCATATTTGCTGACTATATGCTGATGGTGGAGCCGGGCACGGTGCTTGCCAGCCACACCATGGTCATGCAGCTTCTCACCGCTGATCCCGAAAACCCTGAGGCATTTGTTGTTGCTCAGGAAGGGATGTATGAGCTGCCGGAAATACCGGAAAAGACGTATGCTTCCGCCTCTATGGTGGTGACGGCGGATGGCGGCTATCTGGATGTGGACAGCGTCTCCATCAGCGCTGCGCTCGCGAAGCTGGAATCCGCCTTCGTGCAAAGCGGTGCTTCTGCCGGTAACGTAACCCTCACCCTCAATACGGATACCGGTTATGAAGATGCGGCGATCCTGGTGCCTGATCATATCGGCATTCAATCGCTGAATATCGATACCAGGGAAGGAGCCGTCCGTGCCCTGAATCAGGGTCAGGCCATTGTGTTCCCCCGGGGCATCCCGATTCAGGCAAACAGGGACCAGGTGTCCATAAGGTATATCTGGACCGATCCCGTGGAGGCCTACAAAGGGGAATACCTGCAGCTGTATCTCTACTATTTGAGCGCCAATAAGCCGGCGCTGGCAAGTGTCCTCAATGGCCTTACCGATGCCCAGCTGGATGATCTGGCTGTCTTCGGGCTTCCGGATGTGCTGGCATATTATTGGGCTTCGCTCATAAGCGACCCGGTAAAGTCAGAGAAGATGCGCAATGCCGTCTTTAATCCCAACCGTGTGTTCGATGGACAGGTGGGCAAGGCGGTCCCGGCTCCGCTGGCGGGGCTGCATATCAGCGCCAGCGGCGGCAGCATGCCATCAACAGACATAAAAACGGGGATCATCACCAATAAGACGGTATCGAACAACCTGTCCGGTGATCCGAATAATCCTTATTGGCAGCTGACGCTTAGCGCATATACATTGTCCGAGCTCGTTAAGCCGGATTTGGATATCGTTCTGGTGCTGGATGCTTCGCAAAGCATGCAATACACCACAAACGCAAACAGCAATGCCAGCTATACAAGGGTAACCAGCAGCGTAAACACAAACGATGTGTATTATGTCTACAATGATAACAGCGGTTCGAACAACGATTACTATTCTCTGGTACGTTACTATAATGATCCTGTCAACGGGAACGGATGGTACTACTGGAATAGCAGCGGTACCCAGAGAAAAGTGACTTCCTTCTATACATCCTCCGGAAATGGCGGCAACGATACCGATACCAACAATTCCACAAACCGAAGGGTATATACGTGGAATTCCAGGCTCACAGTACTTAAAGCTGCAGCTGCCAGCTTTGTGCGCTCAGCCGCAACAAAGTCCCCTACCTCCAAAATCGGCGTCGTTTCTTTTTCCAACCAAAATTCTCCCTATGCGACGACGATCAGCCCCATGCTGGCCGTTGGTGCAAACGAGAACGCCCTGATCAACGCGATCAACAGAATGAATATCGCGTATGATACGCGTACCAGCCAGGGTCTGAATGCGGCAGGGTCGATGCTGGGCGCTGTTCCGCCAGGCGGAGTCACCCGTCCGCGCATCGTCATCCTGTTTACAGACGGCTTGCCGACCCAGGGCTCTGCTACCTATAGCCCGACAGAGGCAACCAATGCGGTCAATGCTGCCGGCACGCTGCGCAGCACCTATCAAGCGACGGTATTTGCCATCGGCATGGTGGATGCTCTGCCCGGATCGTCATCAGACACGAATACGGACAGGGGCAAGGCGTATGCATTCCTGCGAAGCGTAGTAAATGTGAACGGCGATACGTCGCGCTTCTATTCTGTAGGTACATCCGGCAACCTGTCAGCCATTTTTGACACCATCAGCGAGGAGATTGGCCTGACAGTATCCAACGCTGTCGTACGCGACTATATTGATCCTCAATTTCAATTGGTTTTCCCGCTGCCCGCAGGGATCAGCGGTTATGGAACAGAGACCGTGAATGGCGTCGAGTATCAGTACGTCGAATGGCCGAGGGTAAGCATGCAGCCAATTGTCCCCGTGCTGGATGCTTCAGGACATCCGACAAACAGCGGTGCCGATACAGCCAAGTATTTCAAGGGAACGGTCACCATCAAGCCCAAAGACGACTACTTGGGAAGCAATGGCGTCTATACCAATTTCAACGGGCTTACCGCCGTATATGACGGCGGCACCAATCAAAACTTCAATACGATTTGGCGCTTCTTTGGCGAACCTACCGTAAATGTTCAGCCAAGGGTCAAGGTGGACCCGCTGACCAAATATGTGCTTGCGGGAGACAATGTGCCTCTGAGCGGCGAGGATGCCATCAAGGTGATGATGACCGATCCGTATCTCAAGGAGCTGTACTACCGGCAGCTTTACTACAA
This sequence comes from Bacillota bacterium, assembly GCA_023425025.1. Taxonomy (GTDB): domain Bacteria; phylum Bacillota; class Clostridia; order Christensenellales; family Aristaeellaceae; genus JAEWAH01. The sequence continues at coordinate 157,284 of JAFADG010000035.1, read as the reverse complement.
TTCGGCCATCAATAGCAATCCCCCGGCATTTATTGACAACTTCACCTTTGAGTGGACCGCCGGCGGAACGCCCAGCACAAGCACGGTGGTCGGTACGACGCAGCTGGCATATACCCTGACCGCATACTATAAAAAAGGTACGCCGGATCAGAAGTCAGCTTCTGCCAAATATACGGTCATTCCTGTGGTACCCGTCTTTACCGGCAGCAGCCATACCATCTTTAAGGGCGAGCCCGTCAGCGCAGCCGGTGTCAGTCATTTGAAGGATGCCATTACGGTCAGCCTGCCTGCTTCCTTCCTGAACAATTCCTCCATCCCGCAGGCGGTGAAGGATGCGCTGCAGACCGCGCTGAACAACGCTGTGACTGCAGGCGATATCATTTATACGCCCAACAATGGCTCCATTCCCCATGGAACAACCTCAACCACCAACTTTGGTACCTATGCGCCCACAAGCACAAATACTGTCGCGACGACGGCGGTGCTGGGCGGGATAACCCTTGCCAACAATATTCCCGTCGTGATCAACGTGGTCAGCGGCAAAGTGGTTATCACAAAGAGTGTGACTGGCGACGATAACGGAAACGGCCAGGTGTTTACATTCAATGTGAAGGGCCCCGGCCTGCCGACGGATGGGCAGAATGTTTCCATTACCTATAATTCTTCCAACCCCGCCGCCAACCGGACGGAGATCACCGGCCTTGGCAAGGGAGAATATACGGTAACAGAAACCGGCGCAGGTATCTTTGAGCAGGTGGGCAGCGCTTTGGTGACGCCCTCCACCGGTAACATCGGCGACCGCTCCGGCGGAAGCTTCATCGAAACAAAGACGTATGCCTTTACCAACAAAAGGAACACATATACCCTGACCTTGGCCAAGGTGGAAAGCGTAGGCACGGCAGCCTTCCCCTTCATTGTATCCATTAACGGCACCCTGCAAACACCGGCGCCGTCCCTCAAGGGCGGCCAGACGGCAACCTATCAGGTGCCCAGCGGCGCAACTGTATCCATTGCTGAAACGGTGCAGTCCGGTTACCGGCTGGTGGATATCGCCGTTGCGACAGCGAACGGCGCGCTTTCCCATACCAGAAACGGCGCATCTGTCCAGTTTGCGATGCCGGGCAAAAACACGACGGTCACCTATACCAACGCGCAGCTGATACCGCTGACAATCATTGCGGACAGCAACAGCAAGGTGTACGACGGATCGGCGCTGACGGATAACGGGTATACCTATACGGGAACCCTGGCCTCAGGCCATCAGATTACCAGCGTGAATGTTGCAGGCAGCCAGACCTATGCCGGCTCCAGCGACAATGTAGCCAGCGCAGCCGTGATCATGAACGGGTCAACGGACGTTACGTCGCACTATGCCATCACTTATGTGAAGGGCACGCTGACGGTCACGCCCAGGGCGCTGACGATCAAAGCTGACAGCGACAGCAAAGTATACGACGGAACAGCCTTGACGGACAACGGATATACGCTGACCAGCGGGACTTTGGCCAGCGGCGACAACATTAACAGTGTTGCGGTCGCAGGCAGCCAGACCTATGCCGGCTCCAGCGACAACGTAGCCAGCGCGGCTGTCATCAGGCGCGGGGCCACCAATGTGACCTCCAGCTACACCATCACCTATGTGAAGGGCACGCTGACAGTCACGCCCAGGGCGCTGACGATCAAAGCTGACAGCGACAGCAAGGTATACGACGGAACAGCCTTGACGGACAACGGATATACGCTGACCAGCGGGACCTTGGCCAGCGGCGACAGCATCTACAGCGTAACGGTCGCAGGCAGCCAGACCTATGCCGGCTCCAGCGACAACGTAGCCAGCGCGGCTGTCATCAGGCGCGGGGCCACCGATGTGACCTCCAGCTACACCATTACCTATGTGAAGGGCACGCTGACGGTCACGCCCAGGGAGCTGACGATCAAAGCTGACAACGACAGCAAGGTATACGACGGAACAGCGTTGACGGACAACGGATATACGCTGACCAGCGGGACCTTGGCCAGCGGCGACAGCATTGCCAGCGTAACGGTCGCAGGCAGCCAGACCAATGTTGGTTCCAGCGACAACGTGGCCAGCAATGCTGTGATCATGAGAGGGGCTACAAACATAACCTCCAGCTACGCCGTCACCTATGAGAAAGGTACGCTGACGGTCACGAAGAGGCCTATTGAGATCACGGCGGACAGCAACAGCAAGGTATATGACGGAACAGCGCTGACGGACAGCGACTATGCGATTACAAACGGCACGCTTGCGCCTGATCATCGGATCAAGAGCGTGACCGTAACGGGCAGCCAGACGCCGATCGGTCAAAGCGATAACGTAGCCAGCGTAGCAGTAATCGTGACAGGCGAAGGCTTGAATGAAGTGGATGTCACGGACAACTATGAAGTTACATACGTCAAGGGTCTGCTGACAGTCACGCCCAAGGCGCTGGTTATCAGAGCGAACAGCAACAGCAAGGTATACGACGGAACAGCCTTGACGGACAGCGGGTACGCTCTGGTCAGCGGGACCTTGGCCAGTGGAGATACCATTGCCAGCGTAACGGTCGCAGGCAGCCAGACCAATGCCGGCTCCAGCGATAACACGGCCAGCAACGCCGTGATCATGAACGGTCTGACGAACGTAACCTCCAACTACACCATTACCTATGAGAAGGGCACACTGACGGTCACACCCAAGGCCCTGACCATCACAGCCGACAGCAACACCAAGATCTACGACGGCACAGCCCTGGCCGACAGCGGCTATACCCCCGCCGGGCTGGTGGCTGGCGACGATGTGGATGCCATCACAGTCGCAGGCAGTCAGACGAACGTGGGCTTGAGCGGCAACGTGGCAAGCAACGCCGTGATCCGTAACGCCGGCGGCACGGATGTGACGGCCAGCTACACCATCACCTACGTGGACGGCACCTTGGCGGTAACGCCAAGAATCATCACCGTGCTGGCGGACAGCAACAGCAAGGTGTATGACGGCACGGCCCTGACCGACAGCGGCTACGCCATCCTGCCCGAAAACACGGCGACGCCGACCTACGGGCTGGCAGCCGGGCATACGCTGGGCAGCATCACCGTAACAGGCAGTCAAACTTTGGCGGGCAGCAGCGCGAACGTACCCAGCGGCGGGATCATTCTGGCCGCGGACGAGACCAACGTAACGGCCAACTATACGATCCTGTACGCCAACGGCACACTGACGGTCACACCCAAGGCCCTGACCATTACAGCCGACAGCAACACCAAGATCTATGACGGCACAGCCCTGACCGACAGCGGCTATACCCCCGCCGGGCTGGCGGCTGGCGACGATGTGGATACGATCACAGTCGCAGGCAGTCAGACGAACGTGGGCTTCAGCGGCAACGTGGTCAGCAACGCCGTGATCCGCAACGCCGGCGGTACGGATGTGACAGCCAGCTATACCATCACCTACGTGGACGGCACTTTGGCGGTAACGGTGCGTGAGATCACCATTACAGCCGCCAGCAATACGAAGGTTTACGACGCCACAGCCCTGGAAGACGACGGCTACAGCCTGACCGGCGGCACCTTGGCGGCTGGCCAGACCATCAAAAGCGTAAATGTAGCCGGCAGCCAGACGCCGGTTGGCTCAAACAGCAACGTGGCCAGCGGCGCGGTGATCGTATCCGGCACAGGCGACGAAGAAGTCAACGTAACAGCAAACTATCAGATCACCTACGTGGACGGCACCTTGGCGGTAACGCCCAGGATCATCACGGTGCTGGCGGACAGCAACAGCAAGGTGTATGACGGCACGGCCCTGACCGACAGCGGCTACACCATCCTGCCCGAAAACACGGCTACGCCGACCTATGGGCTGGCAGCCGGGCATACGCTGAGCAACATCACCGTAACAGGCAGTCAAACCTTGGTGGGCAGCAGCGCGAACGTACCCAGCGGCGGCGCCATCCTGGCAGCAGACGAGGCTGACGTAACGGACAACTACACGATCCTGTACGCCAACGGCACACTGACGGTCACGCCCAAGGCCCTGACCATCACAGCCGACAGCAACACCAAGATCTACGACGGCACGGCTCTGACGGACAGCGGCTATACCCCTGCCGGGCTGGCAGCCGGCGACTATGTGGATACGATCACGGTTACCGGCACGCAGACGAACGTGGGCTTCAGCGGCAACGTAGCCAGCAACGCCGTGATCCGCAACGCCGGCGGCACGGATGTGACGGCCAGCTACACCATCACCTATGTGGATGGCACCTTAACCGTAACGGCGCGTGAGATCACCATCACAGCCGGCAGCGCCCAGAAGTACTATGACGGCACAGCCTTGACCGACAGCGGCTATACGCTGACCTCCGGAACCCTGGCGGCTGGCCAGACCATCAAGAGCGTAACCGTAACCGGCAGCCAGACTTTGGTTGGCTTAAGCGGCAACGTGGCCAACAATGCGGTCATCGTAACCGGCACAGGTGACGAGGAAGCGGATGTCACAGCCAACTACGATATATCCTACATTGACGGCACGCTGGAAGTTGATCCTGTCTCCCTGAAGATCAAGAAGGCCTTGATCGGCACCATGGGTGAAAACGATACGTTCACCGTAGTGATCGAAGGCCAGTTTGACGAAGGCCTCACCAGCCGGGAGATCATCTTCACCCTCGCCGATATCACGGAAACGGTCCCCGGTATCCTGGAATCCGCTGAAATCGATGTACCCGGCGTACGAGCCAATACCACCTACACCATTACGGAAATTGTGACTGTCAATGGTGTTGAAACGACAACCGCTTACGAAGCGGCCTTTGGCCCGGACGCAGCGGCGGAACTTACGGCCCAAACACCGGATCAGGTAGTCACTGTCACCAACAGGCTTCTGACCAGCTTTACCGCTACCAAGGTATGGGATGACGCGGCCAGCGAAACAAGGCCGCAAAGCATCACGGTACAGCTGCTGGCCAACGGCTCGCCTTATGGCGACCCCGTAACGCTGGATGGCACCTCTGAACCGGCCTGGACCCACACCTGGGAAGGCTTGTACGCATACGACCTGCAGAACGGCCCGATCACCTACACGATCGAGGAAGCAAGCGAACTGCCCGAGGCTTACCGCTCTTACGTGGTGGAAGGCAACACCATTGTCAACACGCTGAAGACGCCGGTTGTGCAGCTTTCCAAGGCTGTGGACAAGACCCAGGTGCTCGGCGGCGAACAGTTTGCCTACACCGTCACCCTGACCAACAGCATGCTGCGGCCTGTATACGTCAGCAATGTGTATGACAGCCTGGCTGCCGGGCAGACATTTGTGGCCTTCACGGATCAGGGTACCGGAAGCGCCGCCTACAACACCGCAACAAGGATCATCACCTGGAACGGCACCGTTCCCGCTGCCACCCTGGTGGAAGGCGTGCTGGTGCCTGGTACCACATCCTTTACCTTCACAGTGACCGCGGATGAACTGACAGCGCTGGAGCAAGGCTACCGCCTGCTGAGGAACAACGCCACAGGCGAGTATACCGATCCCTACGCCGAGGAATTCCCGGGCGAGGGCCAGGAAGAACCGGCTACCTATCCGCTGGACAGCAACGAGGTGCAGGTCGAAGTCTTTGGTCCGGTGATGTCCATCACCAAGGAAACCAGCAAGACGGAATCCCACCCGGGCGAGACGCTGACCTATACCTTAAGGGTGCAGAGCAGATCGCTCAGAGCCTTCGATGTAACGGTAAGCGACTTGCTGGCTGACGGCATCACGTTCCAGTCCTTCACTACCACAGGCTTTGGCGAAGCCCAGGATGCCTTGAACGCGAAGCTCCTGACCTGGAACTTCACAATGCCTGCCGCCACCTTTAACCCGGAAACCCTGGAAGTCACGGCGCCCGCTGAAGTCACACTCACCTTCGTGGTCAGCGTGGATGCCATCAAGGTGGACCAGGATGTCATCACCATTGAAAACAGCGCAACCGTAACGCCCAAGAAGGATGACGAAACGCCCTATGATCCCATCCCCTCCAACGAGGTGGAGACGGATGTATCGGCAGCGGTCACGGCACATAAGGCAGCCAGCGTGGTAGATATGTATGTTGGCGATCCTACGCAGGACAGGCGCTGGGTGTACGTATTCACCCTCACGAATACGAATACCGCCCCCATGCGCGTGAACCTGGTGGATGAGTTCAACACCAATATCAACTTCTACAACTGGGTGAACGCCATCAACACAGATCCCGCAGTCTTCCCCAGGGTGATCGCCCAGGATGCTTACCAGGATCCCGATACAGGCATACAGTCGATCAACGTATCGCTGGTGCTGGCGCCGGCCACGGTGGACAGCCAGGGCAACGTAATCCCCAGCGAAATGCAGTACGCCGTCATCGTTGAAGGCAAGTACATCGAGCTGGAAGGCGACGACAGCGTGGAAATCCCGGTGCCCAACACCGGTATCTACGCGGTATCCACCAATATTGCCGATCCGATCGATCCCGCGACGGCAGTCCGCAAGAACACCAACACGGCGACGGTAATCGTATGGGCCATCAACGGCGTATTGCCGGTTACCGGTGAATGGGTCATGATTCTGGTTCCCTTCGGCGGTCTGCTGACGCTGGCCGGTGTGATGCTCCTGATCATGAACCGCAGGAAGCAGCTTCGCTTGAAGTAATCGCTCAGCCAAAACTGCAAAAAGCTTTGCTGAAAGAACCCCTCAAGCAACACTGTACCGGGGCAGCCCTCTTGAGAGGACTGCCCCTTTCCCTTCTTCGTTACATTCTTGTAACAAGTGGCAGCAAGGAAGGATTGGCACTTACAATTGCAGGCAGCTGTGCTATAATAACCTTGTGTATGCCTAGAATTTTGTGCTTGTGTGATGGGAGGCATCACGATCATGAAGAAAACTACAGACAGGCGTCATGCAAAGAAAAACTGGATCACTGTACTGGCGTTCGTGCTTATTTCTGCGGGTGTGCTTGCGTTTGCCATACCCTTGGTCTGGCAGCAGATCGATTACCGCATTGCCGCGCAGAAGGCCGCCGAGGCGCAGGCCCAGATGGTGATCCCGGACGAGGATGATTATCAGCCGGTGGATTATGCCGCCATGAAAAAGGGCATAACGCCAACATTCTCCCCGCAGGAAATGCAGGAAGCGGCCAATCCGCCAAGTTTTCTGGAGGAGCTGGGTATTGTAGGCGATCCTTCCAGCCTGCTGTTTGGCATCGCCTCGGCGAAAGCGGAACCGGCGGAACCTGCCTCCATACAGGCGGCGCTGAACGCTGGGGCGCAGGCGCTGCGCGAGGGCGCCAATGCGCCCATGAATGTTGAGCAAATCATCGCGGCGCTTGCCAAGGCGCGCAAACAGGTGGAAAATTCCTTTTTCCTGCTGACGATGATTCAGCCCATCACGGATGTGGAACAGTTGTCTGCTCTGTCCGGCCAGAAGGTGGTGGATGGCATCACCCGCGGTGATAAAACCATAACGGCCGCCAGGGAGCTGATGTATGCTTCATTGACAGACTTGGAAGAATTGTTGCAGCAGGTCGAGGTACTCAGCGCCAATGTTGCGGGGGGCGCCGCCGGCAGCGGAGCGGAAAGCCAGCTGCTTGCGCAGATGAATATGCTGTCTTCTTATATGGCAATGCTTGCGCTGCATATGCCCCAGGATGATTTTAAAGCGGCCATTGCACAGCAGCGGGAGCTGGCAGCCTTGGCGGGTCTGGACCCGCAGACGGCTGAGGATGAAAATGAGTATGCGGATATTGATATTGATCCAAACGGCGCAAAACGAACGTATCTGCTGGAGATCCCCGATATTGGCGTCAAGGTGGCCGCGTATCGTTCAGGCACCTTCAACAAAATGTATCAAAACATGCGGATTGGCGCGGCCATGTTCCCGCGCGCGCCTGAGCCCGACACCGTCGCGAATCTGTGCATTAGCGCGCACCGCACAGGCACGAGGGATTATTTCAGGAATTTGAACAAACTCTCGGCCGGGGACGTTATATATCTGCATACATCCCACCTGGGTTCATTCAAATACGAGGTTGACCGGGTATTCATCATCAACAACAATGACTGGTCTGTAACAGGCGATACCAGTTATCCGGCGTTGACGCTGTTGTCCTGCCAGGCCTTTGACGGGATCAGCAATGCCCAGCGTATCGTCGTGCGCGCAAAACTCGTAGGTGCATCCAATGGACAGTGAGCATTTGAATGTCCCATGCGCCTGCCAAAATAAGGGGTTAAAGAATGACCAAAGGTTTATGGAAACGGTCTATGATCCTGTTATGTGCCGGGCTTATGCTTGCGGCGATGCTGGCAAACGGAACGCGGGCCGCGAAGGCAGAACCCGCGCTTGCCACAGGTGTTGATTTTGCGCTGGATGCTTCTTTTGATCCTTATGCCGTTTCCGAGCATCCGGACAGGTTTCAAAAAGGCCTGGCAAAGGCGTTGGAAGCGCTTGAATTGAAGGGGCACATGACCCTTCAAAACGGGCAGGCCGATATCACCGGCGATCTGATGCTCAATGGCTTGAGCGCGGTCGATTTTCATCTTTCCGGCTGGGAAGAAAGGCTAAGCCTTCAAACCAGCCTTTTTGGCGAAAAGCCTGTGCTCTTGACCATGGCGAATTACATGCCGTACCTGCTGAAGGTGAACGACTATTTCGGTACGCCTTTGCAGTATTTCGGCATCTTCACCGATCTGTATTCCTACAAACACGGAATCCTGCCCGCGTTGGAGACATGGCGCGCGCTGACCGGCGGATTAGAAAGCCGATCGTATACGCAGCAAGAAACCATCGCCATGGCCGAGACCCTGACCAAAGCCCTGGATCAGGATGCGAATCCCGCATTCCATTTTTGGCGCAGAGGGCTGCTGCAGTATGTAACGCTGGACGAACTGCTCAATGATTTTCTGTATTCGCTGCCTGATTGGATGGCTGAGCTCACGGAGAACGGCGGGCTGACCATACAGGTTTCAGGCCAGGAAGAAACCTGGACGCTGGGCGGAGAAACCGTATATACCCTCCGGCATGAAAACGGAAATACAGCCTGGCAGCTGGATATCCCCGAGTGGGAAGGTTTTCAGCTGTCGGGGGAAGGCGTTTTTGAAGAAACAGATGCCGGCTTAAACGTTGATATGAAATGGAACCTCTTTGAGAGCGGAACGCTTTATGGCTTCGCCAGGATAAACGCCGCCGGATTGCCCGATGGCAGGCAGCTACAGGGAAGCAGCAGCATCAGCGTTTCCCTGGGCGGCGAGGGCCTTGGCGTTGAGAAAACATACATGGCCGCCCTGACCTGGAATCAGCAGCAGCAGAATGGAAAAACGATACTGACCGGCCAGCTGGGGCTCCTGAACCCTGAAACGGGAAAGCGGATACTGAACCTGAACGCGAACATCACCTGGGCGGATACGCAGGAAAGCTTTGAGCCGCGAACCGCCGAAAATATTATCGGCATTGACTTCTTTTGCATGAATGACATTACGATCAAGGAGTTTTTCCATGACGCCAAGGGTCCGCTCATCCGCAGCGCCGCACCCTTCCTTGTGGAGCTGCCGGCGGGGTTCTGGAACGGCGTGGTGGATTGGATGGATAATAACGGTATATTGCTGACGCTGATGAATGGCTTGAAAGGGTCTGCAGAGTAAAGAGGAACGTGTGCCGGTATGCTGCCGTATAGAGCAGCAACAGACGAAATTGCAGAAGCAAAATGTACTGATTCATGCCGCCTGCCCAAACTGCGATTCATATTATGACATGGAAAAGGACCGCCACGGCGGTCCTTTTTTCAAATGAAGGTTGACATTTATTCGGCTATGTAGGAGACTGGCGTGCTGTAATCCAGCATGCTGATGAAGGTCTTGCCTCTTTGCAGCTTCAGTTCATTGCCTTCCTGATCAAAGAATACCGTACGCTGATTCATGCCTGTCCGCATCCAATAGCCGGGAATATAGCGCCCGCCGACAAAGATGTCCGCGTTGCCGGAGCCGATATTTACAGTCATCGGACTGTCATGCCTACCCTGATAGAAGGTGACTTTCGTACGTTGAATGATGAGATTCGCAAAAGAAAGCTGTTCGCCGGTGGTCTTGTCCACATAAGGGGCGCCATTTACAAAGCGGTAATAGACATTTGCATTGGGGTCATAGGTAAAGCTGGAGGCATACGCCGGATTCTGCAGTGCAATGGAAATATCCGTTGCAAAGTCTCCCAACTCCGGCAGATCATCTGTAAAAAGATAAGGCCTGGAAGGCGCTTTGAAGTCGGCGGGGATCAGATCCTGCATGGCTTTTACATTGGCGTCCACATTGTGCGGGCTCACCAGTTTGGGCACGCGGGTGTAATACATCTTCCAAGGTTTGCCTGTCCCTACGATGCCACTGAAGAGAATGCCCTTTTTGGTGGCACCTGTTTTGGAGAAAGCATCATTGATGTTTGTGCCTTCATATTCCTGACCGCCGTAGAAAAGGAAACCGGCATCCCATTCTTCCCGAAGCTCTACGTGCGTTAAGCGCGCGGACCGGACCGGACCAACGCTTTCAGGTATCGTATCACTGAAAAGAAAGGACAGCCTTGTATTGCCGGCTTTGTGCAAAGGGGTTTCATATATGATATCCGCAAGGGAAGCGTTCCATGGGGCCCGCGCTTCAAGGCCGCCATTATCGTTGTCGATCTGAACAAGCATGGGCAAGTATTTGCCGGTCCATTCCAGGCCGGTGGTGGGGCTCTGCCCCGCTACTTCAGGGTTTACGGCAAAGTTTCCGTCTTTGCCAAGACCTTTGACGGCAATTTTGCGGTCTTGCTCATCCTGAAGGATCGTTTTCACGCCGCTGGCTACTGCGGATTGGAAAACCATTGCGAAACAAGCCATGGCTAGGAGCAGGCATACAAACCTTTTCATGGGGCATCCTCCTTGAATTTTTACGTTTTTGTTTCATCCATTAGCGAAAGGACGAAAAATGGATGAAAAATCCATGTACTACAAGCATGTGCAGTATATCATTTTTATTTGCTGGAAGTCAACGAAATATATGTAAAATACCATATTCAGGGAGCAGCAACATTTTCAATGCCCATCGTTGTTATACTGATTCAAAAACGGAGCAAGGCCCTGATAGGTAAGCTTGACCATCAAATCGGCCATTTCCCGGGCGGACTGCTTGAGGCCGTCCTGCAGCCACTTTTGAACGATACCGATGCTTCCGTTCACGCCAAAGAGAAACAGGTACTGCAAAAGATCCTCATTGACGACGGCGCCTTTGCTTTTCCACTCCTTGATTCCCTGCCGCTGAACGATCATCATGATTTCTTTTTGAAGGGAAATGTCGCCGTTCTCCCCCAGCAGCACCTTGCAAAGCTCGGCGTTTTCCACAATGTATTCAAAGATGCGGCACATGACCTGGCTGGATTCCGGCTCGAATTCCTTGAAGTTGTAGTTGGTCAGGTATTGGTTGATTTCCTGCAACGTCTCCTGCACGATCTGCCGCAGCAGATCATATTGATCGGCATAGTGGGCGTAAAAGGTGCTCCTGTTGATGTCCGCCGTTTCGCAAATCTCCTTGATGGAGATTTTGGAGATGGGTTTGTCCTGCAAAAGCTTGACAAGGCTTTGCTTCAATACCATCTTTGTATACTTGATCCGTCTGTCACCCTTGTCACTATTCATGGCGTGCCTCCGCTGTTTCTCGAAAAGAAGGAAATGGGTTGTTGCAATACAAAACCGACAGGAGGATGCGTTTTTGTCGGTCATACCACATGCGGAACCTATCTGTCCGTTGTAAACCGACGCTATGTTGATTATACTGTATCTGCGACATTTATTCAACACAATGTTGGACAACTGGTGGAAAGGGGCTTTATGGCAGATATTATTTTTGAGAATGTAAGCAAGACCTATCACATGGGTGAAGTTATTATCCATGCGGTGGACGGCGCCGGTTTTGAAATCGGGCACGGAGAGTTTGCCGCCGTGCTAGGCCCCAGCGGCGCGGGCAAAACGACGGTGCTGAATCTGCTTGGCGGCATGGATACGGCCACCGGCGGCAGGATACTCGTGGGCGGCCGGGACATTGTACGCTTTAACGCCAGGGAACTGAACGCCTACCGCAGGCTGGACGTGGGCTTTGTGTTTCAGTTCTATAACCTGATGCCCAACCTGACCGCTTTGGAGAATGTGGAATTGGCACAGCAGGTGTGTACAAACCCCCTGTCTCCCAAAGAAATGCTGGACAGGGTAGGCCTTGCGGACCGCATGGACAATTTTCCGGCGCAATTGTCCGGCGGCGAGCAGCAGCGGGTGGCGATCGCCCGGGCGCTGTGCAAAAATCCGGAATTGCTCCTGTGCGACGAGCCCACAGGCGCCCTGGATTCGCAGACCGGGCGCATGGTGCTGATGCTGCTCAGCGATGTGTGCCGGGATTTGAACAAGACCGCCGTGATTATTACGCACAATGCCGCAATCGTCCCCGCGGCCAGGCGGGTGATACGTATGAAGAGCGGCAAGGTGCATTCTGTCGAGGTGAACGAAAGCCCGATCGCCATGGAGGATGTTGTGTGGTGAAGGGAAGAATGCAAAAAAATCTGCTGCGGCGGAAAATGCTGCGGGATATTCGGGAGAACTGGAAGTCCTTTGCGGCAGTGTTCATCATCTGCATGCTGTCCGCCATGCTGTTTTTAAGCCTGGACGGCGCCTGGCGCGGCATGGAAAAAAATCTGGATAAGCAGTTTTCTGCCTGCAACCTGGCGGATATCTGGATCGTGGGCAATATCAGCGACCGCAAGGCTGCGGATATCGCTAACCTTGCAGGCGTTGCGGATGCGCAGCGAAGGGTGCATGTGCGGGCTACCGCGGATCTTAACAACGAACCTGCTATGGATCTGTATATGAACGAAGGCGCTGCCCGCGTCAGCACCGCCATGGTGTTTCAGGGCCGGCCGCTGCCGGACACGCAAAAAAATGTGTGCATACTGGACAGCAGGTTTGCCAAGGCTGCCGGGTTAAAAGCGGGAGATACCTTTACAGTCAAGGTCCAGGGCGTATCCCTCAATCTTGTGGCCGGCGGCATCGGCTACAGCCCGGAGTATGTGGTTTATTCGGACGGTTTTGCCTTCAGCGCGGATCCCGCCTCCTTCGGTTATGCCTATCTGTCGCCCGGTACCCTTGGGTTCCTGCCCTACCGTGAGACGGTGGTCACACTCAAGCAGGGCGCCGACGTGCAAACGGTCAAGCAGGCCATACAGAATCTGCTGAATGACCCATCCATACTGATTGCGACGCGGGATGACAAGATGGGCATCAAAATGGCCATTGAAGAGGTGGATCAGGTCCGCGCGCTGGGTCTGGTGTTCCCGTCCGTATTCTTCCTGGTGGCGGCGCTGATTACCTTCAGCACCATGAAGCGCATGGTGGACAGCCAGCGCCTGCAGATCGGCACGCTGTGCTCCCTGGGGTACAGCAAAAAGGAGCTGATCCGCCACTATACAGGCTACGGGCTGCTGATATCCGCACTGGGGGCCGCCTTCGGGGTTCTGGGCGCCCGCTTTTTGCTGGGCAACATTGTCATGTGGGTGCTGATGTCCATTTACAACATGCCGGGGGCCGCGGTGTACATGCATCCCGGCGTAGCGGCGGGCATCAGCGCGCTGACGATTTTGATCGCCATGGGCGCCAGCTATTTCAGCTGCATCAAGGCATTGCGGGAGGTGCCGGCGGGGTTGCTTCGGCCCAAGCCGCCCACCCATGGCCGGCGGATACTGCTGGAGTACATATCCCCCCTGTGGAAGCGGCTCTCCTTCAGCACGAAGCTGATTTTGAGAAACATGTTTCGGAACACTTCCAGGCTGCTGATCGGCATCGTCGGCGTGGTCGGCTGCTCCGCCTTGCTGCTTACCGGGTTTGGCATGCGTGATTCCGTGGTGTACGTGCTGGAAAACCACTACACACAAACCATGCGCTATGATGCGCGGGTGGACCTGGAATCTGTTGTTGTGAGCGATGATTACCTGCAGGCCATACGGCTGCGGTCCGGGGCGGCGCGGCAGGAAGCCGTGATGGAAGGAAGCTGCGAGCTTGATCTGGATGGCAAATGGGTGACCAAAGGCCTGCATGTGCTGGAGGATCATCATGAGGCGGTGTACCTTGCGCGACATGGGCAGCGCGTATGGCTGCCGCAAAACGGTATTGCGCTCAGCGAACGGGTGGCCGAGGAAACAGGGCTCGTCCTTGGGGACAGCGTCAGGATACGCGCGCCCAATGGCCACTTGGCAACGGCGGTGGTCAGGGATATTATCAGCATTCAGTTGGGCCAGGGCGTTTATATCAGCAAAAGTGCCTGGCGCAAGCTGGATATGATGCCTTACTACCCCACCGCGCTTTTTTTGAGCGGGGGCGGAGTAAACCTTGACGCGGTAAAGGATATGGATGGCGTTGCCAAGGTACGTACCATTGTGCAGGAGCGCACGGGAAACGAGGCTATCGTGCGGGTGCTGGACGTAGTGGTGCTGGTAATGGTCCTCTTCTCCGGGGCGCTGTTGCTGGTGGTGCTCTTTACCCTGGGGCAGCTGAACTTTTTTGAGCGGATCAGGGAATTGGCGACCCTGATGGTGCTGGGCTTCTATCCCCGGGAGACGAAGCGGCTGATCCTGCGGGAAAATATCGCCGTGGCCATTATCGGGCTTCCGCTGGGGCTGCTGGCGGGGCCGTATCTGCACTGGTGGGTGCTGACGTACGGTTTCCCGACCATGCTGGAGTTCATTCCGTACATATCAAAAACGAGCTGGGTGTATACGCCGCTGCTGACGCTGCTGTTTGCGCAGATCGTGAACATAATGATTGGCGCAAAATTCAAAAGCGTGAACATGGTGGAAGCCTTAAAGAGTGTGGAATAAGAACCGGAAGGGGAAAAAAGATGAAACGCAAATGGCTTATATGGATGATGGTGTGTGTGCTGTTTACTGCCTCCGCCTACGCGCAGGCGGGGAAGGCGGAGGCTTCCATGGCACAAAGATGGGCCAAAGGCACAGCCCAGCCGGTGGAGGTCGTGGATGTGTTTGCGCCGGTCGGCGGGCAATTGCAGCCCTTTGATGTAAAGGTGGGCGACGTGGTGCAGGCGGATGCGCAGCTTTTTGCCGTCAGGCCTTTCACCGTGCTGGCGCCTGCCGGCGGCGCCGTCCGCCTGCTGCGGGGCAAGGTGGGCGATCAGGCAGCAAATGTGATCCAGCAATACGGGGCCTTATGCTCCATTGAGCGGGAGGATGTGATGCGGGTCCGCGCAACCACCGCCACGGCGTACAACAAGCCGAAAAACCGGGCCATTGCCTTGGGCGAAACGCTGCGGGTGTACGACGGCAACACCAATGATCCGCAGGATACTCTAGGCACGGTGGTGCTGGTAAACGGCGCAAACTATGTGGTGGAGATTCCCGCCGGCGTGTTTGACCTGGAGGATAAGGTACGGCTGTACCGCGGCGAGGGCGATACCTATAGCGCCAAGGACAAGGTGGGAGAAGGCGTCATCGAGCGTGCCCCGCTGATCCCTGTGCAGGCGGAAGGCGTGATTGCAGGCATTCAGGCGGCGGAAGGGCAGCGCGTCGCCCAGGGCGACGCGCTGTTTATCCTGGACGACGCTTCCACCGTGCATATCCAGCCGGCGCGGCTTTCGGCCGCCGCTCCAAAGGGAGGGGTGGTCACGGCGCTGTATGTGCAGGATGGGCAGCAGGTGCGCAAAGACCAATTGCTCCTGACGCTAAAGCCTACGGATGCGATGGAGTTTGTGGTGGATGTGGATGAGATGGATATCCCCGCCGTTTCCCTGGGGCAGGCGATGCAGGTAAAGGCGGATGCCCTTGGGGATACAAGCTTTACGGCCATCGTGAGTAAGATCAGCCCCTTGGGCGTAACCGTGCTGGATACGACCAAATATCCCGTCACCCTGACCATTCAGGGAACGCCGGGGGGGCTGCTGCCCGGCATGCATGTGACGGCTTATTGGGAATAACACCGGCCCAAAACCCACAGCAGGAAATGGAAAAACAGAAAATTTTCCGCCAGGGCAGCGCAATTTTCCGTCTTTTCTGCCGATATACACAGTTACGTCAGCATACGGAAAAAAGGAGACGGAACAATGCTTTGGAAAGACAAGTACAAGATCGGCGTGCCGCTGATTGACCAGCAGCATGAAGAGCTGTTCCGGCGCGTGGCCGGTTTTCTGGAAACATTGCGTTCCGACGGCGACTGGTCCCAAAAGGTCAGCAAGGTCAACGATACGTTGTCTTTTATGAAAGAATATGTGGTTGTGCATTTTCATGATGAAGAGGCATACCAGCGCAGCATCGGCTATCCGGAGTCGGCCAGCCACAGCGCGATGCATCAAAGTATGGTCAATTATGTGGTTGAATTTGCCGCCGCGTACGAGAGCCAGGGATATCAGGAAACGCTTGTGCAGCAATTCGCCGGAAAGCTGCTGGCCTGGCTGATCAACCATGTGGTGGCCTCCGATCAAAAAATCGGCGTCTATGCCAAGGCAAGGGGAGGGAACGCATGATGAACAATGCTTTGTACCCTCCGTTTTCCAAGGCAACGTGTGAAGTGTTCAAGCTGATGCTGGATCTGGATGCTTCCGCCGGGCTTCCCCATGCCGGCGAAGGCGCCGCGGAGTCGGCGGACGACGTGCGCGTATCGGTGGAGGTATCGGGCGATCTTACCGGGGAAGTGTATTACCGTTTCCCCCGGGCAACCACGCTGAAAATGGTAAACATCATGAGCGGCATGGAATTTGACCAGGTGGATGAATTTGTGACCTCCGCGCTGGGCGAGATCGCAAACATCATCAGCGGCAACGCCCTGACGGCCTTGTCAGAGCAGCATGTTACCTGCGACATTCATCCGCCCAGGATTCTTCCCGCATCGGAGCTCTTGTTGGGCCAGCATGACGTAACGGTGATCGATGTAAAAACGTATATCGGCGATGTGGAGCTTGGCATACGCATCAGACCCAAGGGGTAAGCACGCCTGAACGTATTGCCGGATGCAAATGCAAAGGGGCCGGAAGTGTTTCCGGCCCCTTTGCATTACAAAAAAATGAATAAATCGTGGATACTCCCATAATTTACAATTATGAAAAGGAATTATGTAAGATGTATGGAATGTATTGGTTTGATGATAGGAAGGGATCGCTTGCGACGAATGAAAAAGTATTGTCTGGCTGCATGGATTTTCCTTATGATGTGTGTTTGCTTTCCGGCCTTTGCGCAAATCAGCATAAAGGAAGTGGTATCCCAAAACCTTTCCCTTCACCTTGATGATAGCGGAAAGGCGTATGATTATGTGATATTGACCAATACCGGGGCCGAGGCAGTGGATTTGACCGGGTATGCGCTGTCCAAAGAGGATGGCAAGAATACCTATACATTGACCGGAAAAGTACTTGAACCGGGCGAAGATCTGCTGATCTATTGCACAGGCGAAAAGGAAGGCGCGCCTTTCAAGCTTTCGGCGGAGGGCGTCACCGTTTACCTGCATGATGCGCACGCTGCGCTTGTTGAAAAAGTGACTGTTCCTGCAATGACATATAACCAGCGGTATTCGGGCGGCAAGGTGCTGGAAGGTAACGACTGCCCAAAGGGAGACCTGTACATCAGCGAAATTCTGGCGGACAATACGTTGCTTTTGGAAAACGGCGGTACGCCCGACTTTGTTGAGCTGCACAACGCCGGTTCAAGCGATATTTATTTGAAGGATTACGGCCTTTCCGACAATCCCAACAAGCCCGACAAGTGGCACTTTAAAGATGTCATCCTGCCTGCCGGCGGATATCTGACCGTATACCTGACGGAGGAGGAAATGGGGTTTGGCCTGAGCAGTGACGGCGAATGCGTGCTGCTGACCGACCCTGACAACAAGACGGTTGATTTTATCACCTTCGGCGAGCAGGAAAACGATGTGGCACTGGCATACTTTGACGGGGCTTATCACAAAACATGGACGCCTACGCCTAATGAAGCGAACAAAATTACCGGCAAGGAGGCCTATGAACAGTCGGTGTATGAGCAGAATCCGTCCGGGCTGTATATCAACGAAGTAGTCGCGTCCAACGGTACGTTCGATGAAAGCGGAAACGCCTATGACTATGTGGAGCTGTACAACGGAACAAAGAAAAGAATTGCCTTGTCGGATTTTTTTCTTTCCAGCGACGCGGCCCTTACACAAAGCTTTGCGTTTCCCAAAGGAGCGGCCCTTTCGCCCGGGGCCTACGCGGTGGTGTTCATGGCCGCCAGGGAGATAAAAGGCAGCAAGCCCAATACCTACTATGCGCCCTTCAAGCTGGAAAAGATAAACGGCGCGGTGCTGCTGTATAACAGCCAGGGCATGGTAGATCATATCTCCCTGGGAAGGCAATATGGCAACATCAGTTACGGACGCGCCCCCTTTCAGGGAGCGTTTTCTTTTTTTGCAGAGCAGACGCCCCGGGCAAAAAATCCCGCGGAAGGCTTTGCAAAGCGGGCCGGAGACGTAACAATCGAGCCTGCGGGCGGCTTATATGACAAGCCGGTGGCCGTAACGCTGACCGCGTCCGACAGTATGGTAGTCCGCTACACCCTGGACGGCTCCACGCCAACGGAGGATTCGCCGGCCTATACGGCGCCCATTGCGGTCAGCGGCAATACTGTGGTCCGCGCAAGGGCCTTTTCGGACGGGATGCTCTCTTCCCCCGTTTCCTCGGCCAGCTATCTGTACGGCGTGAGCGTGAATGTTCCCGTGGTTTCCCTGATCACCGACGAAAAGTATTTGACCGATTACGGTATGGGGCTGCTGGTGAAAGGATCAGGCGAACCTGCCAACTATTATCAGGAATGGGAATACCCCATGCACGTGCAGTATTTTGATCAGGGCCGCATGCTTATCAACCAGCTGGGTTCCTTCCGTACCAGCGGTGCGATGGGGCTCACCCGCCCGCAAAAATCGATGTCCCTCTTCGCCAGGGGCGCGCTGGGGAAAGACAAATTTGATTTTAACCCTTTCCCCCACCGTACGTACGATTCCTATAACGCCCTGACGCTGCGCTCCGGGGGCACGGAATCCAGGGGTACCCGCTTTAAGGATGAGCTGCTGACCTCCCTGGCGGAAGGCCTGAATGTTCTGTACCAGGACGCGGTGCCGGTGGTGGTCTATCTCAACGGCCAATATTATGGGCATTACAATCTCCGGGAAAAAATCAATCAGGATTCCATTGCCCAGTGGGAGGGCGTCACCGATGAAAAGACCATCGACAACATCACCATACTGCGGAGCCGGGGGTCCATTGTTCACGGCAGCCGCGATGAAATAAGCCCCCTGATCTATTTTTGCAAAAACAAAAACTTGAACGACCCGGATAACCTGAAGTATGTCACGGACAGGCTGGATGTGATGAGCTGGTTTGACCATGCCATACTGGAAATCATCGCCGGCAATACCGATATGCACAATGTGCGCTACTACAAGGTTCCCGGCGGCAAATGGAAGGTTGCGCTGTTCGACCTGGATGGCAGCATGAACGGTCTGTTCAAAACGCCCCTCAACCTGTACCTTACCAAACCTTCCGCAAAAATGGACAGGTTCTATCATGAGCCCATTTCGGCGCTTTTGCAGGTGCCCGAAATGCGCGATTTGTTTTTGACGCGCTTTGGGGAGATACTGCATGACAAATGCATCGCCGCCGGCTTGGAAAAAAAGGTGGACGATTGGGCCGGAATCATTGGGCCGCTGATGCAGGATCATGTGAAGCGCTGGCCGGATACAAGCCTTTCCAAGTGGCAGAATTCCGTGGGGCTGCTTAGGAAGAATGTCAGGGAGCGGCCGGTGAAAATGGTTACGTACCTTGCCGATGCGTTTGACTTGACGCAGGAACAGATACAGCAATATTTTGGGGCATTTCTCAATGCAAATCAATAAACCTCTTCCTGTCATTGCGCTTTGAAGCAGGTTGCGTCAAAAAATGTGATTCCGGCCCTTGACAAGCGTTTATTCCAGTGATAACATACCATCGAAAACCCGATAAAATTAGTAGGGATTGTGCCGGCAGCGGCTATGCCTATCAAGTTTCGGGCAGTATAATGCCGCAAAGGCGGAAAGGAGGCTGGCGGATGAAGCTTTCCACCCGTGGGAAATACGGGTTATATGCCATGTTTTACCTGGCGACGCAAAACGGCAACGGTCCCCAGCCATTGAAGGCCATTGCGGAAACAGGGGTGCCCGAACAGTACCTGGAGCAGCTGCTGGGCAACCTTCGCCGGGCCGGGCTGGTTTCCACCGTCCGGGGCGTCCAGGGCGGGTATCAGCTGGCCAGGAACCCTGTGGAAATCACGGTGGGCGACATCATCGACGCCACTGAAGGCCCCGTCTCCCTGTCCGAATGCCTGCATGACGGCGAAAGTTGTCAAAAAAGCTGCAGCTGCCCTACCCGAATGGTCTGGAGCCGGCTGACGGACCAGATCAACGGCCTTTTGCAAAGCATCACACTGCAGGATATGCTTACCAAGGAAACCTAATTTAGCTCGGAAGGAAGAAGCGCTATGAACCGCATTTATATGGATAACGCCGCCACCACGCCCGTCAGCCCGGCAGTGCTTGACGCCATGCTGCCTTATTTTACACAGGTGTACGGCAACGCCAGCAGCATCCACCAAACGGGCCGGGACGCGTTCAAGGCCATCGCGGGCGCCCGCAGGCAAGTGGCGGCGGCCATCGGCGCCAGGCCTGAAGAGATTTACTTTACCGCCGGCGGCTCGGAGGGCGACAACTGGGCCATCAAGGGCGCGGCCTTTGCCCGCCGCGCGAAAGGTAACCATATCATCACCAGCGCCATCGAGCACCACGCCGTGCTGCACACTTGCCAATGGCTGGAAAAACAGGGCTTTGAGGTTACCTATCTGCCGGTGGACGGCGACGGCTTCGTCTCCCCCGCGGCTGTGGAAAAGGCCATCACCGACAAGACGATTTTGATTACCATCATGGCCGCCAACAACGAGATCGGCACCATTGAACCCATCGCTGAAATTGGCAAAATCGCCAAGGCAAAGGGTGTTTTTTTCCACACCGACGCCGTGCAGGCGGTAGGCGCAGTGCCCGTCGATGTGAACGTCTGGCAGGTGGATATGCTGTCCCTGTCCGCCCACAAGTTCCACGGCCCCAAGGGCGTGGGCGCGCTGTACATCCGCAAGGGAACGCGGCTGGATACGCTTTTACAGGGCGGCGCACAGGAGCGGGGGCTTCGGGCCGGCACCGAAAACCTGGCCGGCATCATCGGCCTTGGCACGGCCATCACCCTGGCTACCGAGCACCTGGACGAAAAAGCAGCCAGGCTCTCTGCCCTGCGGGACAGGCTCATGGACGGCATTTTGGGCAGCATTCCTGATGTGCGTGTAAACGGGCCCAGGGCACATAGGCTCCCCGGCAACGTGAACGTGTCGGTGCGCTACATCGAGGGCGAGGCGCTGCTATTGCGCCTGGACCTTGCCGGCATCGCCGCCTCCAGCGGCTCGGCCTGCACCAGCGGTTCGCTGGACCCGTCCCACGTGCTGCTGGCCATCGGCCTCCCCCATGAGATCGCCCACGGCAGCCTGCGGCTGTCCCTTGGCCAGGATAGCACGGATGCGGAAGTGGACGAAGTACTCACGGTACTGCCCGGGATCGTGGAAAATCTTCGGTCTATGTCGCCGCTTTTCGCGGCCCAAGCGAAATAAGGAGGGAAGTCCCTATGCAATATAGCGAAAAAGTTTGGGATCATTTTCAAAGTCCAAGAAACGTGGGCGAGCTGGAAAACCCCAGCGGCACCGGCACGGTGGGCAACGCCAAATGCGGCGATATCATGAAGATGGACATTCAGGTGGAGGACGGCGTGATCACCGATGTGAGGTTCAAAACCTTCGGCTGCGGGGCCGCCATCGCCACCAGCAGCATGGCCACCGAGATGGTGAAGGGCAAGACCATTGAGGAAGCCTTGACGCTTACCAACAAGGCCGTGATGGAAGCGCTGGACGGGCTTCCCCCGGTCAAGGTCCACTGTTCGCTGCTGGCGGAGGAGGCCATACACGCCGCCATTGAGGATTATCAAAAGAAGCATCTAAGCGCACAATAACAAGCCGGGGGCGCAGGGCGTATCCCCGGCTTCCCCATGTCATCAAGGAGGAACGTATGCCGGAGATTCATGGCAATATCGAGGGATTGCGCAAAACGCTGCTTGCGGAACTGGAAAAGCTCTACGCCTATGAGGTGGAAAGGGACGAGTTTGTTCCCGCCGGCATGGTCGAAATATTGAAGGAGCATTCTCTTGCCATCAACCGGGAAATCGCCGTGTACATCACAAGGGACGGCGAGGTGGTGGATGTGATCGTGGGCGGCATCGACACCGTGCCGCTGACGGAGTACCGTCTGCGGCGCAATGCCCAGCGGCTTTCCATGGTCCGCTGCATCCACACCCATCCCGGCGGCAGCGGGGAGCTGTCGGATGTGGACATCAGCGCCCTGCGCACCATGCGCTTTGACGCTATGGCCGCCGTGGGCCTGCCCATAAACCGTTCCCCGGAAGTGGGCGTGGGTTTCCTTGGCGAAATGGAGGACGGCCAGCCCGCGCTGCGGCTGTTCGGGCCCTTGCCCTATCAAAAAATTCCCCAGGAAGCCTGGATGCAGGAAATTGAAGCCTCCGACGAGCTGGTGACAAGGGGCCAGGATCTTAAGCTGCAAACCGGGCCCGAGCGGGCGATCCTGGTGGGCACGGAAAGCGAGGAATCGCTGGAGGAGCTCAAGCGCCTTGCGGAAACCGCCGGCGCGCAGGTCATGGACACCGTTTTGCAAAAGCGGGCAAGGCCCGACGGGGCCACCTTCATCGGCCGCGGCAAGGCGGATGAACTTTCGCTGGACTGCCAGGCCCAGCATATCGACATCGCTATTTTTGATGAAGAGCTGACCGGCATGCAGGTAAGGAACCTGGAGGAGGTCCTTCGGGTCAAGGTCATCGACCGCACCATGCTGATCCTGGATATCTTCGCCCAGCGGGCCACCTCCCGGGAGGGCAAGCTGCAGGTGGAGCTGGCGCAGCTCAATTACCGCTCCACCAGGCTCATCGGGCAAGGCTTGGTGCTGTCCCGCCTGGCCGGCGGCATCGGCACCCGTGGGCCTGGTGAAAGCAAGCTGGAAATCAGCCGCCGCCGCATTCGGGAGCGGATCACCGACGTCAAGCGGGAGCTTTCTGAAATGGAAAAGCAGCGGGGCCTTCGCCGGCGCCTTCGGGAGCGCAGTCAGGTGCCTGTGGTGGCGCTGGTGGGCTATACCAACGCGGGCAAATCCACCCTGCTCAATATTTTGAGCGGGGCGGAGGTATACGTCAAGGACCAGCTGTTTGCCACGCTGGACGCCGTATCCAGGAACGTGAAGCTGCCAAACGGCAGCGAGTTTCTGCTGGTGGACACGGTCGGTTTTATCCGCAAGCTGCCCCACGACTTGGTGGAGGCTTTTCACTCAACGCTGGAGGAAGCGGTTTTGGCCGATGTTTTGCTTATCGTTTCCGACGCTTCCTCCCCCGACTGTTTAAAGCAGCACCAGGTGGTGCTGGAGGTGCTGGAGCGCCTGGGGGCCGTGGAGCAGGAGAGGATCGAGGTCCTGAACAAGTGCGACGCGGCGGACGAAATTCCTTTCCTGCCCGGCGCGGTGCACGTTTCCGCCACGCAAGGCACGGGCTTGGACAGTCTCCTGGATAAGATCGCCGCGCTGCTTGGCGCGCGCCGGCGGGAGGCCACACTGCTTGTGCCGTTTTCCAAATACGGCGCCGTCAATGATGTCCGCTCCCTGGGGCAGATCGTCAGCGAGGAGCATCTGGCGGAGGGCACGCAGCTGACCGCCCTTTTGGAGGAAAGCGCCGTCAACCGCCTGGCCGCAAAATACGGAAACGAAATTTTTGTCAGGAAACAGTGAAGGATTTGGCAGCCTTTATCGTCGAATAGTAAAGATAAGCATTGATGAAAGAGGTGGCAGGCCTTGCTGATCCGGCAGCTCATTGCGGCGGCCGCCCTTAGCGCGACCTTGATGGAAGGCGCCATGGACAAGGGACTTCCCCAAATGGATGTGGACGGCTCCATTTTTTTGGTCAACCGCCAAAATCTGATCGCGCAGGAATATGTGCCGCGCACGGTGGAAGTGGATGTAACCGGCCAGAGCCGGCTCATGCGGGAGGATGCCGCAAGGGCGCTGGAGGAAATGTTCGCGGCCGCCAAGAAGGAAGCCAAGATCACGCTGCTGACCGTTTCCGGCTACCGCAGCTACAGCAAGCAGAATCTTTTGCACAACAACAAAATAAAAGCCACCGGCAGCGTCAAAAAGGCGGAGGAATACGTAGCGCCCCCCGGCGCCAGCGAACACCAATTGGGGTTGGCGATGGATTTGGGCGCCAAGGGAACCGCCTCCGGCCTGAACGGCTCCTTTGGCAAAACAAAGGCCGGCAAATGGATTTGCGAAAATGCCTACCGCTTTGGCTTTATCATCCGTTACCAGGAGGGCTGGGAAGAGACGACGGGCTACAACTATGAGCCCTGGCATGTACGGTATGTGGGCGTCACGCATGCCACCGCCATGTATGAACAAAAGATACCCATGGAAGACTATATACAGTCTCTGCAGGTGAAAGCCCTGTTGGATATATTGGAACCGTAACGGAAAAGGAGCGTGCAAGCCGGTGGGAAAAAGAGGACTGATGGCGGTGCTTTGTCTGGTCTTGCTTTTTGTGGGGGGCTGCGCCTATGCCCAGGAGCTTGACCAGGGGGGCACGGCCGCGTGGACGTATCCGGTTTCCCTTGCGGAATTGTCAAAGGAATATATCCGCCTGGTGAATCGGGATAGCCTTCTGCCATCCGATTATATTCCCGAGGAACTGGTCAAGATCAAGGTCAAAAAAACCTCCAGCACATCCATAGAAATGAGCAGGCTTGTTTCCGACGCGCTGGATGCGATGTTTGCCGACGCGCTGAATGACGGGATCACGCTGTATGCCCACAGCGGCTACCGCAGCTACCGGACCCAAAATACCATGTACAACAACCGCCTGCAGCAAAATGGCGGCAAGGATGACGGCGTGGTGGCCTATCCCGGCGCCAGCGACCATCAAACCGGCCTTGGCATCGATGTGATCAGCAAGGCCTGGATCGGTAAAAGGTTCAATGCCGAATTCGCCAAGACGAAGGAAGCCCAATGGATGGCGGAGCACTGCCCGGATTACGGCTTTGTCATCCGCTACCCCGAGGGCAAGGAAGACATCACCAAGATCATTTATGAGCCTTGGCACCTGCGTTACGTAGGGGTCGAAGCCGCCAAATACATGACGCTAAGGGGCCTTACGCTGGAAGAGTTCACGGTGGAATGGCAGCAGGCGCTGGCAGCCTATGAAAGTGCCGGCGGCAGCGCGGACCAGGCCATCGTGCAGAGTCAGGCACTCGTGCAGGAGCAGGCCATCGTGCAGGAGCAGGTTCCGCCTTCCGCCGTCATCCTGGATGAATATGGCGAGGACGGGGACCCGGAAGTATCCTTGTTCGGACCCTGATATTGCGGACATGTAATACTAATTCCAAACATTATCTCGTCGTTGCGGTAGTACTTTTCGCGCAGGGCTGCGTCGTTCTCCGCTCAACGTAGCGCTGCTACGTTTCGCTCCAACGCCTTGCCCTGCATCGAAAACTCCTCGCCGCTTTGGGCGAAATAATGTTTTCCATTAGTATAAAAGCCGGCGGACGAATGGTCCGCCGGCTTTTCTGCTGCCGTAAACGCAGGACAGGATTCATGTAAGTACCGCCAGGAGGAACAAAGCGCAAAGCATGGCGGTCCCTCCGTACAGGTAGGGCTTGGGTCTTGAAAACGTATAAAGCGCCTTCACCCCGGCCGCCTGTCCGAAAAGCAGCGCGCCGCATGCCACCAGCGCATCCAGCCAGAATACTTGCCGCCCCCAGATAAGGCCATACAGGCCGTGCACCCCAAGCATCGTCAGGGTGCTGACCAGTTGGGCAACGGCTGCGCTCCACAGAATGCGCGTGGCATGTCGCGCAGCCCGTGGCATACTTGCCGACCAGGGGCGCGGATTGCGCCTTACCAGGGCAATCCCCAGCACCCACCAGACAAGCAAAAGACCCGCCGCCCATCTGTTCAGCCGCCAGATGCTGGCGGGGTTGCCGGCTTGTCCAAGCGCAAGGGCCGCTGCGGCGAGTATTGCCGCCATGGGCGCCGTGCCCAGTATATGCCAGCGTTGTGCACGTACCGTATAATCCATATTGCATCTCCCCCTCTGGGATAAGCCTATGAGCGATGCCCGGGGGAATATGCCGCGTATGGACAAGGTACAGGAAAAAATTTTGCGCGCAAAAAGCCTTTGCTTTAGGCAGGCACCCGCCGACAAAGGGCTTTGCTGCCGGTGGATCATGTTTCCGGACACCCAGCATGAGATTTCCAGCAAAAAAGGGCGCGCGAAAGGGGATGCTGAATGCATCCCTGCGCAGCCTTACGGAGCGGACGTCGCGCCGCCGGCATTGGCTGTAATGGTTTTGTACAGGGCATCCACCTGGGTTTGGAGCGAGGAAATGGTTGTGCCGGATTTCGCCATGGTGGAAGCCAGGTCCTGCACCGACTTCACCTGGGCAGCCTCGGCGGTCACACCGATGTTTTTGATACCGGTATTGACTGTGCCGATCCTGTCCTTGACCATGTCGGTGATGCGCTGGGTCAGGCCGCCCTTGTACTGGCTGTCAAACACGACCCCGACGACGGCGGTATCACCCGCGGCAGCGACAGCGGCGCTTTGAACCTCGCTGAGTTTGTTCAGCTCAGCGGCAATATCCTCGGATGCCTTTTGGGCATCCTGCAGCGTTGTGATACCCGCGCCCGATGTTCCGGGCGCGGTTGTGGGTGTTCCGACGCCGGGGCTCGGGCTTTCCGGCATCACAGTGGGAAGAATCGACGGGCTGGGCATCATTGTCGTGGCGTTGGGCGAGGGAGACGGCAAGACATCCGCATTGCTCGTACAACCGGCCAACAGCACCAGCGCAAATGCGCACAGCATGGTGAGAATCCATTTTTTGTTCAAGGTATTCGCCTCCTCGCGGCTATTGTGTGCAAAAGGCCCTGCTCTTATCAGCACCAAACCATGGAAAGAAATCATGTCTTCTTCATGTAATGCGCTTGCCGGACGGCAGAAAAAAGGCAGACCTTTCAGTCTGCCGCAATGTATTGAAAAAGGGACGTTATGCCGCCAAACTGGCCTTTCAGCGCTTTTGCACCTGCCCGATCAAATCCAGCACGGCTTTGGTACCGTCCGCCGCCGGCGCGTGCTCCAACGCCGTGCGCAGTTTTTCGCGGCTTTCATATAAATGATGAAGGGCGCTGACCAGCGTATCCGCCGTCAGGTCCTCCTGCAAAAGCACATGGCACAGGCCCCGGCGCTCATAGCTTTGCGCGTTCAGAATCTGATCGCCTCGGCTGGCGGTGCGGGGATAGGGAATCAAGAGCATGGGCTTTTTCAGCGCCTGAAATTCGCAAAGCGCGTTGCTGCCGGCCCGGGATAATATCAGGTCGGCCGCCGCAAAGGCATCGGGCAGCTCCTCGGACAAAAATTCCTTCTGCCAGTAGCCCGGCAAATGATCCAGCTCCGGCTTTATATTCCCCTTGCCGCAGATGTGGATCACATCCATTTTTGTTTGAATGCGGGGCAGCGCTTCCCGCAGCACCTGGTTGACGCTCTGGGCGCCGGAGCTGCCGCCCATCATGAGTAGCACCGGCTTGTTTCCGTCAAGGCCCGTCATGGCAAGGCCCCTGGCGCGGCTGCCGGAAAACAGTTCGGGCCGAAGGGGCGTGCCCGTCATGACCGCCTTTGCGCCGAGCGCCTTGGCGCACTCGGGGAAGGTGGTGGCCACTTGCCTTGCAAACACGGCGCAGATGCGGTTGGCCAGGCCCGGCGTAAAATCGCTTTCGTGACAGACCACCGGCACGCCAAAGAGCCACGCCCCAAACACTACCGGCACGGAAACAAAGCCGCCCTTGCTAAAGCAGACGTCCGGCTTCAATTTGCCCATCAGCCGGGCGGATTGGAAAGCGCCGAACAAAACCCGAAAGGGATCGGTAAAGTTCTTCCAGCTAAAATAGCGGCGCAATTTGCCGCCCTTGACGGCATGATAGGTAATGCCGCTTATGCGGCTGATCATATCCCGTTCCATGCCCGCTTCGGTGCCGATGTAATGTATATTATACCCGGCCCTTTGCAAATGGGGGATCAGGGCCAGATGGGGCGTGACATGGCCGGCGGTGCCGCCGCCGGTAAGCACAATCCTCTTCAAAATGCGGCCTCCTTTAAAATACTTGGTATAGTATAGCACAAAAGCAGAAAAGTTTGCACAGCGCAAAGGGTCTGTTGTTTTATGTGCGTTCTCTTTGTGTACAAACATTGCGGCGGCAAGGGATTTTCAGTATACTGTTCCCATGGGAAAGGAAGTGTCTCATGAAGTACCTGATGGTGATTGGCGACGGCATGGCGGACAAGCCCCTGGCCGGTCTTCAAAACAAAACGCCCCTGGGATTTTTGCGCCTGCCGGCCATGGATACATTGGCGGGCAGTGAAATCGGAACAGCTCTGACCGTGCCTGCGGGCGTGACCCCCGGCAGCGATACGGCTATATTGAATATATTCGGTTACGATCCAAGAAAGAGCTACACCGGCCGCAGCGTGCTGGAAGCCGCAGGCGTCGGCGTACTGCTAAAAGAAGGCGAAGTTTCCTTCCGGGTCAACCTCTGTGCCATGGAAGATACGGTAAAGGGGCTCATTATTCGCAGCCACAACGGCGGCAGCGTGGAAGGGGACGAGGCCGAAACCCTGATGCGCGATTTGATGGCCCATCCTGCCTATCAAGCCATTGCCGGTGAAATCGGCCTTTCCATCACAGTCAGCCGCACCTTCCGCCACATCGGCGTGCTCCGCGGCCCGGTGCCTGAGGATGCGGCCTTTGATCTTACGGAGCCCCACAATATTCTGGATCATGCCATCGCTCCCTACCGACCCAAAGGCCATCTTGCCGAAAAGATCGAAGCGCTGATGCGCTTCAGCTACGATATTTTGGACCGGCACGCCATCAATGCTTCCCGGCGCCGGCGGGGCCTGCTTCCCGCCAATATGATCTGGCCCTGGGGTCCGGGCAGAGCCATACGGCTGCCGTCCTTTCGGGAAAAATATGGCCATTATGGCTCCGTCATCAGCGCCGTGCCCCTGGTGTGGGGCATCGCCGCCCTGGCCGGGCTGAAAACGCCGAAGGTGCAAGGCGCGACCGGCGACCTGGATACCAATTACGAAGGCAAGGTGGAGGCTGCCCTTTCTGCTCTGAGGGCCGGCGAGGATTTTGCGGTCATCCATGTGGAAGCGCCGGATGAGATGTCCCACGCCGGGGATGTGGAAAAAAAGCTGGAAGCCATCCGCCGGCTGGATCGGCGCGTCATCGCCCCGCTGCTAAAACGCCTGCCGGAGCTTGGCGATTTTCGCCTGCTGATTTTAAGCGACCACCTGACGCTTTTGTCCACCAGGGGTCATGACGGCTCCCCTGTGCCGTGGGCTTTGTATGACAGCCGCCGGCGGGGTACCCCCGGCAAGCTGGATGAGGAGACCGCCGCCAAGGGCTTGTATCTTGACGACGGAACGCAGCTGATGCCCCATTTGTTTGAGCAGGATTGAAAGCTGCGGCCATCCATGGATTCACCCGGCGGATTCTCGGGTATATAGAAAACAAGAAACCCGCCGGGAGGTGATAGATATGGAGAAATCCAAAGAGGAAAAAAAGAACCAGCAAGCGCCGGAGGAGGAGATCTCCTTTGACGAGAGCGTATGCTCCGCAGAGTTCCCGCAAGGTTGCACCTTGCCTGTCAGCGAACAGCTTGATCAGCCGTAACAGCGATAATTTGCAAAAACCCCGCCCCTTTAGCGAACGGGCGGGGTTTTTTGTTTCGAAAAAGTGACTTCCTCCCTTTTCCGAGTTTTACACTCGCTGAACTGCAAAAAGGCGATGCCTTTTTGCGGCCGTTTGCTTGGGCAAGGAAGGAATTTCCACGAAAGTCCTGCGAAAATCACCGCACATGTCGCTGATTTTCGATTTCACATTGGAGGGCTTCGTAGCCGAAGCGCCGCCTGTGGCGGAGAAAGCGAGGCGGAGAAGGCTGGCGAAACAAGCAGTACGAGCGATAGCGAGTAATGCGACGA
Organism: Bacillota bacterium; assembly: GCA_023425025.1. Lineage (GTDB taxonomy): Bacteria > Bacillota > Clostridia > Christensenellales > Aristaeellaceae > JAEWAH01. The sequence goes on along the minus strand of JAFADG010000035.1, from coordinate 127,041 downwards.
TTGAGCCAGATGGAATCCGACCCTCCAATACCTCCCAGGGGTTTTTGGTTTGCTGAAAAGGAACACTGCCCCTGAATGCAATGGAAAAAATAACCGTATCGTGTTATGCTGTTGCTATGGATGAACGCGGGTGGGGAGGGAAAAGGCGCGATGGCGGTGATGGAGCAATATCAAGGCGATGTGGACGCCATTCTGGCGGCGCGGCATGACAACGGAGCCGATTTTTGGACGACCCCTGACAAGCGGCTGAACAAGGGCAGCCCGTTTTCCACCCTGAACAGCGCGATGCTGCTGCTGGAATTGGGCATGCCCCCCTCCGACCCTGTGCTGCGGGGCGTTGCCGATCTCTTTTTCAGCGTATGGCGGGAAGACGGAAGGTTCAGGCTCTTTCCTGACGGCGCGATCTATCCCTGCCATACGATCAACGCCGCAAACGTGCTTTGCCACCTGGGCCATGCCGCCGACAGCCGGCTGCAAAAAACGTTTGCATACCTGCTGGACACGCAGTACGGCGATGGCGGATGGCGCTGCAGCAAGTTCAGCTTCGGGCATGGCCCGGAAACGGCGTTTTCGAATCCCGGACCGACCCTGAACGCTTTGAATGCCTTTCGGTTTACAGATTTCTTAGGCCGCGAGCCGGCCCTTGACAGGGCCGTGGAGTTCCTTTTGAATCACTGGACAATCAAAAAACCCATCGGCCCCTGCCACTATGGGATAGGGACCCTGTTCATGCAGGCGGAATACCCCTTTGGAAATTACAACCTCTTTTTATATGTCTATGTGCTGTCGTTCTACCAAAAGGCCCGCAGCGACCCGCGTTTTTTGGAGGCGCTGTCCGCTTTGGAAGCAAAATTGGTGAATGGTCAGTTGGTTGTGGAGCGCGTGAATCCGAAGCTGGCCAAATTCGCCTTCTGCAAAAAGGGGTCCGTGAGCGCGCTGGGAACCCGGCGCTGCCAGGAGATATTCAGAAACATGGGAAGATAGTCTTTCAGGCACGGCCAAAATGCTGCCGGACGGCCCAAAACCTTTGGGAGGCATCAGTGTGCTTTTGGCAACCAGGCAAGGTGTTTCCCTTGCAGAATATGTAATGAGGATGTACACTATACAATAAGCAGCCTAAGGTGGGAGGGAAGACCATGTCGGAGAAATGGCGGTTCAACGGGTTCTATACCGGCGCTCAGCTCAAGCGCTGGCGGGAGCAGATATCAAAAAGAGTATCCTGCCGAAATTTTTCCGGCGTGCCAACTGTCTCCCAGTGGACCACCCTTTCCTACGCGGCGGCCAGGCTGTGCCTGCCGGGGGTGCGCATACTGCTGGCTGCCTGCGATGAATCGTTTTTCACGCCGGTGATCCTGAATTATGGCCGCATCAAGGGCGCGACCCGATTTGCGGCGGTGATCGCCGATACCGCCGTGCAGCGGTATATGACAAACGCCGGCATCAGCGGCGAAGCCTTTGTGCTGGAGGCTGCTGCCTGCGGCGTAGCCACCTGCTGGGTGGCCGGCACCTACCGCAAGAAGGAAAGCCCCGTTCATCTGTATCCGGGCGAAGTGTTGGCGGCGGTGATCCCCATTGGCATAGCCGCGCAAACGCCCGAAGAACCTGTGCGCAGAATCCGCAAGCCCTTCAAATGGTATATGGAAGGCGGCGGCGAAGGCTGGCCGGAGGAGGCGTTAAAGGCTGCGGCAGCCGTTAGGGAAGCGCCTTCCGCCATGAACCGCCAGCCCTGGAAGCTGCGCTGCGGCAGCCAGTCCATCTCCCTGATGGCCGCTCCCGACAGCCTGGATACAGGCATTGCCCTTTTGCATATGGAAGCGGCGCTTTGTGATACAAGACGGCAATGGGTGCCGGATGAAGGCGGCAGGCTCCCGGCCGCCAGGGTGCTGATATCAGAATCCGAGGAGCAGCATAAGACGGAATAGGAGCAGCGCATGCAGCCGTTTTTTGGAACAGGGCAAAACATGCTGCCGCCTCTGGCGGACAGGATGCGCCCAAGAACGTTATCCGAATTTATCGGCCAGGCCCATTTGGTGGGGCCGGGCCGGTTACTCCGGCGGGCCATCGAGGCGGACCGCCTGACCTCCAGTATTTTTTACGGCCCGCCGGGCTGCGGCAAAACGACGCTGGCCGCCATTGTGGCCGGGGCCACCAAGGCCGCCTTTGTGCAGATGAACGCCGTCACCTCCGGCGTGGCCGATGTCAGGGAGGTATTGAAGGCCGCCGGCGAGCGGCAGGCCCATCAAAACCAGGCCACGTACCTTTTGCTGGACGAGTGCCACCGCTGGAGCAAGGCACAGTCGGACAGCATCCTCCCCGCCATTGAGCGGGGCGTGATCCGCTTTATCGGCAGCACCACGGAAAACCCCATGATCGCCATGACCCCGGCCATTGTCAGCCGGTGCCGGGTGTTTCAGTTCTTTCCATTGACAAAGGACGATGTCATTGCCGCGCTGCGCGCCGCCATCCGTGATCCGGACCGGGGCTATGGCGGCAGGGCCCTTGAAATAGCGGATGAAGCCCTGTCCCACTGGGCCCAGGTGGCCGGCGGCGATGTGCGGGCGGCCCTCAATGCCCTGGAGCTGGCGGTATTGACCACCCCGGCGGATGAAAACGGGGTGCAGCGCATTGATCGCAATACGGCGGAGGAAAGCATTCAAAAGCCCATGCTCCGCTGCGACGAGAGCCTGTATTATGACATGCTCAGCGCTTTTTGCAAAAGCCTGCGGGGCTCCGACAGCGACGCGGCGCTGGCCTGGTTTGCACGCCTGGATTACGCCGGGGTGGACCCCAGGCTCATCGCCAGGCGCATCATCGCCCACGCCAGCGAGGATGTGGGGCTGGCCAACCCCATCGCCATGCTGCAGGCGGCAGCCGCCATGCAGGCGGTGCAAACGGTCGGCATGCCGGAAGCCAGGCTTCCCCTTGCCCAGGCCATCATCGCCATTTGCGAAAGCCCCAAGTCCAACAGTGTGGTTATGGCCATCGGCGAAGCCTGGGCAGATGCCGGAAAGGGCGGCTTTGCTCCGGTGCCCATCCACCTTCGGGATACCCACTACAAGGGTGCGGAACGGTTGGGCAGCGGTGAGGGGTACAAGTATCCCCATGATTTTCCGGGGCACTACGTGAAGCAGGAATATATGCCCCCCGAGGTGCGGGGAAGGGTGTACTATCAGCCCAGCGACCAGGGGCACGAGGAGAAGATACGGCAAAACAAAGCGCAAAGGGATAAGGATGGCCGGCCATGAAAAAGCAGGTGGATATACGAAAAGCGGTCATATACTCCGTAGCCATCAACGGCGTTCAAATCGCCGCGGTGATGTCTATTGCGCTGTACCTGCTTTTCACCAATGAGCAGGTGCTTTACCAGTCCACCATCCGCGTCGGCATCATGATCGCGGCCCTTCTGGTTTGCTGGGGGGCGGTGGTGGATATCCGCGATGCGCTGAGCACCGCCAAAACGCTGGACAAGACGGCAGCCATGGAGCGGTCGGTCACCGCGCTGGAAGAACTGAACAATACGCTGCGGGCCCAGCGCCATGACTTCCTCAATCACCTGCAGGTCGTGTACAGCCTGATGGAAATGAAGGAGTACAGGGAGTCACAGGAATACATCGAGCGGGTGTACGGCGATATCCGCGCTGTCAGCCGGGTGTTGAGCACCGCCAACCCCACTGTCAACGCCCTTTTGAAAGTGAAGCTGGCCGCCTGCGAAAAGCAGGGCGTGCAGGCGGTTCTGAATATTACCAGCGCGTGGCGGGAGCTTTCCATGCCCGGGTGGGAAATGTGCAAGGTGCTGGCCAACCTGATCGACAACGCGCTGGACGCCATGAAGGGGACAAAAGCCCCCCGCCTGACCATTACCCTGTCGGAGGATTTGAGGGCCTTCCGCTTTGCCGTCGGCAACAACGGGCCCGATATCCCGCCCGGGGATATAGCACGTATCTTTGCGGTCGGCGTGACCACCAAATCCGAAGGTCACGGCATGGGCCTTTTTATCGTTCGCAGCACCCTGAAGGAATACGGCGGGGACATCGATGTAAAAAGCGACGGGGAAACTGTTTTCTACGGCTGGATTCCCAAGGAAAAGCCGGCCGGCGAAGCGGCGGCTGTTTTGTAACATGCATTAAATATGACGCAAAAAGCAAAATTTTCATTGACACCTTAATAAAATTGTAATAATATAAGGGCGTGATTGGAAGAATAGAGGATGCGAATGCCTTATCGATAAGTGCAGACGGATATCACAGCCAAGAGGTGAAAGCATGATGGAGTCAGGGAGGAAAACCCGTATGGCAAGGCGCGCAACGGCTTTGGCGCTTGCTTTTTTTTGCGCGCTCAGCGCATTCGCCTGGCCGGTGAACAACGCGGCCGCGGCGGATGAGATATACGGGCGGGTTAACGCGGACAACGTCAAGGTGCGCAAAACTGCGTCCACCTCTGCCGACTGGTGGTTCAAGCTGCCAAAGGACTGGACTTCCCAGATATTGGACACGACGACAAAGGACGGCATCACCTGGTATAAGGTGCAAACCAATGGCCCCACCCAGGGCAGCCGTACCTATATCGGCTATATCCACGGCGATTTCTTCGCCCAATTGACGGCGGAAGACCAGGCCCAATGGCTGCAGGATAAGAAACCGCAGCCCGGTATCGGCGTCGTTGTGGTTACCCCAACACCAACCGCGACCCCTGAGGGCATGACGCCTTCGCCCACGCCTGAGGGCATGACGCCGGCGCCTGCCGACCAAAGGCCTACGCCTATCGCCGATCCCTCCAGCCTGGGCCGCATCAACAAGGGCGGCGTAAACTTCCGTAAGGTGCCCAAGGGCCAGGTGATCCGCAAGCTGGACAACGGCACCATTGTGGAGCTGCTGGAGATCCCGCAGTACCTGACGGAGGATTATTGGTTCAAGATCAGGCAAAATGGAGATACGGGCTATATTCAGGGGCAACTGATCACCATTTTGACCAAGGAGGAAGCAGAATCCTATCTTGGTCAGGCAACGCCCACGCCGGCTGGCGTTGTCACCGCCACCCCGGCCCCTGATTCCGTATACGGCTATGTCAAGCTGCAGGATGAGGGCATCAACCTTCGGGAAACGCCCGGAGGCAAGATCCTGGGCCGGATCGACGGCAAGCCCGTCATGGCGTATTTGAAAGCCCCGGTCCAATCCGGCGGCGTTACCTGGTACTATGTGAAATTGAACAACCGTGGCGGGTATGTGCACGGCGGCTATGTGAAGCTGACGGACGCGGCGGGCAATACGATTCCGCCGGTGGTGACGCCGACGCCGGGGCCCGCGCAGACACCTGTTCCGGATACGATTGTCGGTTATATCAAGCTGATCGACGACGGAATCAACCTGCGGGAGACACCCGCCGGCAAGGTGCTGGGCCGCATTGACGGGAAACCGGTGATCGCCTATTTGAAGGAACCGGTCGCAAAAAGCGGCGTGTTCTGGTTTTACATCAAGTACAACGGCTTGAGCGGCTATGTGCACAGCCATTACGTCATGGTCACGGATGCGCAGGGCAATACCCTTCCGCCGTCCGCCATCATAACCCCCACGCCCGCGCCCACCGGCAGCGGCGGGGAATCCGCTTTCGGCTACATCCTTTTGACCACCGACAAGGTGAACCTGCGCCAGACGCCCAACGGCGGCAGCCTGTGCCGGGTGTCGCTGGGGCAGATACTGCCGATGACGGACAATGCAAAAATTTCCGGCGCGTACACCTGGTATCCCGTTCAGGCCGTAACAGGGCAAAAGGGATACGTCCGCGGCGACATGGCATCAATGTGTGATAAAAACGGCACCATCTTTACGCCCACGCCCGCGCCTTCCGTAACGCCCGGCGATGCGAAGGGGTATGTGATTGTCACCAAAGGGCCTGCCAACCTGCGCAAGAGCATCGGCGGTGCGACCATCGCGTCTGTCGAAAAGAATGTTGTCTGCGCGCTGGTTTCCGCGCCCGTAAAGAGCGGTTCTTACACCTGGTACCCGGTGGAGGTAAGCGGCACGAAAGGCTTCCTGCGCAGCGATGTGGCCTATCAGCTGGCCGACTTCCAGGTAGAGGCATACTTGCGCGGGGAAGCGATCCCCACGCCTACGCCCACCCCGACCCCCACGCCGGGACCCAGCAAATATCTGATCACGACTGTGGACAAGGTCAACCTGCGCACATACGCTTCCAAGGATGCGAAAGCGCCTTACAATGTCAGTTTGGGAACGGTGTTCCCCTTCACCTCCACCACGACGGCCGGCGGCGTCCAGTGGTACAAGATCACCTATGACAGCACCACCCTGTGGGTGCAGGGAAACTGTGTAAAGGTAATGAATACCGCCGAATATGAGGCTTGGCTGGCGGGCCAGCCGACGCCCACCCCCACGCCCTCGCCCACGCCCCTGCCCAATCCGGAGGACTTGAGCGACATGGCGGAAACCAATACAACCAACGTGATTGTCCGCGCCACCGGTTCTTCCAGCGGCAAGCAGGTCACAAAGATATACGAAAAAGGCGTCATCTTTACCCTGACGGGCGGCAAAAATGAAAGCGACGGATACACCTGGTACGCGGTGAAGCTCAAGTCCGGCGCCACGGGCTACATCCGCGGCGACTTGATCCGCATCTATACCAAGGACGAGAAGAAGGAATACGAGGATGCCCAAAATCCCTCCGGCGGAGGGGAAGGCTTGCCGGAGGCCACCTACCAGACGCTGCGCAAGGGTTCCACAGGCGACGCCGTGAAGGCCCTGCAGACGAAGCTGAAGGAAAAGGGGTACTATAATGGGAGCATCAACGGCACCTACGGCACCGATACGGTGACAGCGGTAACGGCCTTCCAGAAAGCAATGGGCTTGACGGCCGACGGCATCGCCGGCCCCAACACCCAGCACAAGCTGTTTGGCACCGTGCCGGTGGGCTCCAATGATCCCGAGCTTACCAATACCATTTATCCTGTGGAGAAGATCGACTGGTATACCGGAGGCATCAATACCATCTTTGCCAGGGGCATGAATGTAAAGGTCACCGATGTCAAGAGCGGCATTACCTTCTGGGTCCACCGCTGGGCAGGCGGCAGCCATGCCGATGTAGAGCCGCTGACCGCGGCCGACACAAGGCGCATGTGCCGGATTTACGGGGTGAACTCCTCCGCGGAGATCACCAGCTCAAAGTACTACCAGCGGCGCCCGTTGTGGGTTACCATTGGCACCCGGACTTTCGCGGCTTCCATGTACGGCGTGCCGCATAACTATCCGGACGGCGACACCATCGCCAACAATGACTTCAAGGGACAGTTCTGCATCCACTTCACCAACAGCAAGACCCATACCGGCAATAAGGTGGATGCGGCCCATACCGAGGCCATCCAGTACGCCTATGACCACGCCCCCCAAAGGAAATAAAGCAAATGCGGCAGGCTTTTCAAAAGAAAGCCTGCCGCTGTGCGTAGGCCAGGCGCAGATGCTGGGCCGACATGGCCAGAAATTCCCGGTTGGTGGGCTTGCCACGGTCCGGGTCGATGGAGAGGCCGAACAGCCTTTCCAGCGCCGCCATATCCCCGCGGCTCCAGGTGGCCTCTATGGCATGGCGGATGCACCGCTCCACCGCCTGGGCGGTGGTGTGATATTGCCTGGCGGCCGCCGGGTAAAGCTTTGTCGTCAACGCGTCGGTCAGCCCCGGGGATGGAATGGTCAGGTCCAGCAGGTAGGACAGGTACGTTCTTCCGCTGAGCTTTGCCGGCATGCCCAGCGCGTCAAAATGATTTTGTATGAGCGCGCTCCGCCCGGCAGCGCCAAGGGACGACAAGTAGCCCTGCAGCACATCTTGAGCGGCGTCTGCGGCCTGAAGCAGCAGGTGAAAATCTGACGAGGAGGGCAGACACATATCGGTCAGGGAAAAGGAGGCGGCAGGCTGCCCGCGGGAAGGCGAAGTCAGGAATACTACCTTGGGGGGACAGGAAAGGCCTGCGCCTTTGAGCGCTTCCAGCACGGCTTGTCCATCCAGCAGCGGCAGTATTTCATCCAAAAAGAGGATATCCGGGGGAAGGGCCTGGATCTGCGCAAGGGCATCCCTGCCGTCGCCGGCGCAGGAAACACAGCAGTCGCTGCGCTCGCTTTCCAGCAAAAGCCGGAATTGCTCCCTTTTCTCCCCTTCCCGCATGGCCAGCAGCATACGCATGCAAAAACCCCTTTCCGGCTCATGTCTTTCGCCGGAAAGGGGTCCTTTTCCTGTTGCGGAATTTGACATGAATTGTCTGTTTTTACAAGCCGTCCGCCTGCTTGAGCATCCATTCGATGTACAGGCCGTAGCCCTGGGTGGGGTCGTTCACATACACATGCGTCACCGCGCCGATGAGATGCCCGTTTTGAATGATGGGGCTGCCGCTCATGCCCTGTACGATTCCGCCTGTTTTTTCCAGCAGCTCGGGGTCTGTGACCTTGATGATCATGGACTTGGGAGCGGGGGAGGTCTGCCGGTTGGCCTGCACGATTTCCACCTGATATTCCTTCATGCCGCCGCCGTCCACAGAGGACAAAATGGTGGCCGGGCCTGTGCGCACTGTACCCATCAGGCCGATGGGCAGGCCGTTTGGATACAGCGTGTTCTTGGGCGTGTGATTCATCTTGCCATAGATGCCGTAGTTCGTGTTTTTGACAATATCGCCCATGATATTGTTTTCCCGAAGGAAGGAGCCTTTTAATTCGCCCGGCGTGCCTTTTTTCCCCTTTTGCACATCCACGATGTCGGCGTGCATCACCTGGCCCAGCCGCACGGAAAGAGGCTGGCCGGTATCGGCGTCGGTGATAGCATGGCCCAGCGCCCCGTAGGCCCCGGTGGCCGGGTCATAAAAGGAGAGGGTGCCTACGCCGGCGGTGCTGTCGCGCACCCAGATCCCCAGGCGGTAGCCGCCGCTGGCTTGATCCCGCTTGGGCGTCACGGAAACCTGCATGGGCTGGCTGTCGCGCAGTACCATAAGCATTATGGGCTTTCCGTCTCCCTGGGCGACCAGCTGGCTCAAGTGGGTGGTGCCTTCGATTTCCTGGCCGCTCAGTTGCATCAGCACATCGCCGGGCCGTATGCCGGCCAGCCGGGCCGGGCTTGCACCGCCCTCTCCGCCCAGGTCGCTGGTACCAACCACCAGAACGCCTTTTGTCTGCAGCGCAACGCCGACCGCTTCCCCGCCGGGGATGAGAATATGCTCCGGCGCAACGGATACTTCCATCTTTTTCAAGGGAAGGATGCCCAATAGATCCAGGGAAAGGACGGCGCTGCCCGTCTGGTTGCCGGCCACCTGTATGTTGCTGGCCGCGCGGCCGCCCAGCGTTTCATCGGTAGAGGAGAGAACGGAAACATCGCCCTGCTCCACGCGTACGGAAAACGGAAGGCCCAAGAACAAAAACTGGCTCTGGCCGGCGGTTAATGACAAGCGATCCGGCAGGTGCATCAGCGCCTGTGCCTGCGGGGTAAAATAACCGATGACAAGGAACAGGGAGAGCAGGATGCCTACGATATGCCGTGCCCGGGACCTTTTTGGCCTGAATCGATACGTGCGCATGATGACGCCCCTTTTTTTGCATTGTTCAGCCATAACATGGGCCCGGGACGGTCAAAATATGCTGGGAAGGACAGACAGCCTGTCTCCCGCATGCCTTTACAAAACATGCCGCTTCCTGTAAAATGGCAGAGAAAATACGAGGATTGCGGGGATGAAAAGCATGCTGCTAGGCGCTTTGGAGGCAGGCGGCACCAAAATGGTACTGGCTGTGGGAGACGGCAAAGGTCAAATCATGGACAAGGTCAGTATTCCAACGACAGAGCCGGAAGAAACCATGGCGGGCATCGTCGGTTATTTTAAAAAGCATGAAATCAAGGCGCTGGGCGTGGGCTGCTTTGGTCCTTTGGATTTGAAGGCGTCTTCGCCCACGTACGGATATATCACGTCCACCCCCAAGCTCAAGTGGCGGAATTTTCCTTTGGTAAAAACGCTCAAGGACACGCTTAGCGTTCCGGTGGCGCTGGATACGGACGTGAACGGCGCGGCCCTGGCGGAAAGCACGCTGGGGGCCGCCCGGGGCCTTTCCAGCTGCCTGTACGTGACGGTGGGCACAGGCATCGGCGGCGGGCTGGTGGTGGAAGGGAACCTGGTCCACGGTCTTTTGCACCCGGAATTCGGGCATATGCTGCTCAGGCCCCTGGAGGGGGATCCCGCGCCTGACGGCTTCTGCCCCTATCACAGCGGCTGCCTGGAGGGCCTGGCCTGCGGGCCGGCCGTGGAGAAGCGCTGGGGCGTATCGGCCAAGGAAATGGGGCCGGATCATCCCGCCTGGGCGCTGGAGGCCGCCTATCTTTCCCAGATGTGCGTCAACGCCATCGTATCCTTCTCGCCGGAAAAGATCATTCTGGGCGGCGGCGTGATGCAGCAGATGCACCTGTTCCCCCTGATCCGCAAGGAAGTGCAGCGCCTGCTGGGCGGCTATGTGCAGCACGAGGCGATTATCAGCGGAATGGATGAATACATTATCCCGCCGGGGCTTAACACGCAAAGCGGCATCATCGGCGCGTTCCTGCTGGCGGAAAAGGCGCTCGTCAAGGGGAAGAACGTATGAACGTACTGGTCATGGACGGTCAGGGCGGCGGCATCGGCAAAGCGCTGGTGGAAGGCCTTCGCCAGGCCATGCCGGAAATAGATATCACTGCCGTAGGCACCAACGTTGCCGCCACCTCCGCCATGCTGAAGGCGGGGGCCAGCCGGGCGGCCACCGGCGAGAACGCCGCGGTGTACAACATGAAAAGCGCGGACGTGATACTGGGTCCCATCGGCATACTGGTGGGCAACGGCCTGCTGGGCGAAGTGACGCCCCGGATGGCCGCCGCGCTGGGAGAGTGCTGCGCTGTCAAGATACTGGTGCCTGTGCACAAATGCCATGTGGAAATTGCCGGCATGCCGGACCTGCCGTTGGGCCAGCTGGTCCTATCGGCGGTGGAAAAGGTGCAGAGGCTTTTGCAAAAGCAGGGCGCCTGACGCGGCCCTGGAATGAGGGAGGGGACAACATGCACAGCGATGCGAAAACGCCGCAGGAATATATCGATCAGCTTCCTTTGGACAGGCAGGAGATCGTGAAAAGGCTGCGGGCAGCGGTGCTTGAACACCTCCCCGAGGGTCTTGAGGAAACGATGCTGTATGGCATGATCTGCTATGTGATCCCCCACAGCCTGTATCCCAAGGGATACCATGTGGACCCCAAGCTGCCGCTGATGATGCTTGGCATCGCCTCACAAAAGAACCATATCGCCCTGTACTATGTGGGAATTTACACCTTCCCGACGGTGCATGATTGGTTTCTTGACGCGTATGCCAATGCGATGGGCAAAAAGCCGGATATCGGCAAAAGCTGCATCCGTTTTCGGCCCACCGCGAATATTCCCTATGAATTGCTGGGGGAGCTGTGCGGAAAGGTCAGTATTTCGGAATATACTCGGGCGTATGAGCAGACCCTGGAAAAATGAATGGCGGGCTGGGGGTATGCGCAATGGATCAGGAATCCGTCTTTGACGCTGTCCTTCAAAAGGTGCCGGACATCGACGGCGCCTATGTGGAGATCCCTTTTGACGTAAAGGCAACGTTCGGAAAGGGCCGCGTTGCCCGTCCATGCCACATTCGACGGCGAGCCCTACGACGGCAGCCTGGTTCGCATGGGCACGCCCTGCCATATTATCGGCGTGCGCAAGGAGATACGGCAAAAAATCGGCAAGCAGCCGGGAGATACGGTGCATGTGACGATACGGGAAAGGTAAGCATAGCAAGGCACCTCATCCGGCGCTGCGCGCCACCTTCCCCTTTAAGGGGAAGGCCTGACCATCAACAACCCCCTGGGAGGTATCGGAGGGCCGATGCCCTCTGATTCTAATACTGCTTTCAAACATGATTGCGTCGTTGCCGTGGATCTTTTCGCGCACTACTGCGTCGTCTACCGCTCAGCGTAGCGCGGCGTTGCCTCGCTTCGCTTCCTTGTATTGCACGAAAATCTCTCACGGCTTTGGACGCAATAATGTTTTCCATTAGTGTAAATCGAAAATCGGCGACATGCGCGGCGATTTTCGCAGGAATTTCTTCGAGATTCCTATCTTGCCCGAGCAAACGGCCGCAAAAGCGCGCGGCGGTTTGAAAGTAGCAGCGAGGGAAATAACTCAAAAAAGTGGCATCGCCACTTTTTTAAAGCACAACACCTGTACGGTATGGCCGTACAGGTGTTGCGGGTTTGGCTGGGCCCGAAGGCTTGGCCTTATTGAACGCCAGAAATGACCAGGAAACGCCGTGCGCTTAGGTAGCGTTTGGGGCAGGCTTCACGAATACCCTTGCCGATGGTATGCGATAGGCCTGTATTGCTGCTTTCCTCAGCCATCCCGGCACCAGCTCTCACAAGCCGGGGTTCTTCCCGAGGGTGGGAGCGGCAGCGGGCGCGTTCAGCGCGGCTTGGAGGTCGACGGATTTGGAAAGCTTATCCAGAGCCCCAGTCTGGGTGCTATTGGTTTTGCCCGTGTTGGCGGGCGCAGAGGCCGTCGGGTTTCCGGATTTTTCCGAAGAAGAATTGCCGGAATTCTTGGGGTTCGATTTCGTGGGCTTCACATCATTGGCAAAAACCTGCACCCAGTAGGTGACGCCGTCGATCACGACGGAAGCGACGCCCATCTTGGTGAACTTTTTGTTCATGATGTTGGACTTGTGGCCTTCAGACTCCATCCAGTCTTCCACAACCTTTTCGGCAGAGTACTGACCCTTGGCCAGGTTTTCACCGCGGTAAGAGGCAGATACGCCGGCATCGGCAAAAGCGGTTTTCCATTCCTCGCCATTGGGGCGGGTATGGCTCCATTTTTCTGCGATTTCAGCGGCGCGCAGCTGGGCAACACGGTTGAGGTCCTCATTGATTTTAACGGATTTCAAGCCGGCGGCCTTGCGCTCCTTGTTGATCAAGTCAAGGACATCGGAGGATTTGTCAGCCAAAGCACCTGCGAAGGTGGAAAAAAGAACGACCAGAACAAGACCCAGAGCGGCCAATGTTTTTGCGGAACGGAACATGAAAATTCTCCCTTCGGAAACTGGCTGTCATGCGGCTTTCGCCGTTTAGACCCTTTAGCTTTGCGTCACGGCCTTTCAACCGTTTTGCCTTTTTCGGAAACTGGCTGCCATGCGGCTTTCGCCGTTTAGGCCCTATAGCTTTGCGTCACGGCCTTTCGGCCGTTTTGCCTTTGGTACGGCAACTGGCGATCATGCGGCTTTCGCCGTTTAGACCCTATAGTTTTGCGTCACGGCCTTTCGGCCGTTTTGCCCTTTGCAGGAACTGGCTACCGTGCGGCTTTCGCCGTTTAGGCCCTATAGCTTTGCGTCACGGTCTTTCGGCCGTTTTGCCTTTGGGAGGAATAAAATTCCCCGTATTGGTTCGGCAAGAAAAATTTCACACGACGGTTTGGGATTCCCTGGCGATCCCCCCTTTGTGAAGAGAAGTCGATTGAATGGGACAAATTTCCAATTCGGTTCCGACACTTCCCCCCTTAATCTTAGGATAAATCCGAAAAAAAGTCAACAGTATTTACCAAACTATGCAGTCATCGATACAAATGTACAGTAAATATGTAACATCATTCAGCTTAAATGAAACAGGGACAGGCTGCAAAAGCCTGTCCCTGTTGTTTATATGGCTTCCGGCGGGCATTCCTTGATGCAATACACATATCTGGTATAGAAAAGGGAGGTATCCGCGATTTTCTTCTCCCTGCTTCCGCCGATGGGCTTGAAGCCAAACTGCTGATAATGGAAGCGGGCCCGGAGGTTATCCCGCAATATCCAGACCTCGGCAAACGGTACGCCGGCGCTTTCCATGTCCTTCAATACTGATTCTGCCATCAGCTGGATATCCGCAAGCATCGCGTCCGGCTGATACTGCAGTTCCAGTATTTCGCCGGAGGAAGCGCCGTTTAAGCGGTAGGTGCAAAATGCCCTCAGCACATCATCCAGAAACAGGAGCAATACCCGGATGCCGGGATCCGCCAGCCACTGCGCAAAAATATCATGGAACTCCTGGTCATCCTGCAAATTGCACAGCACATCAAACCCTTTGTATACATGCCGGCAATACCCGCGGCGCAAGCTTTGAAGTGCCTCAAAGTCTTCCGGCTGCGCCGGCCGGATCACATGTACCGCCGCCATACTCATACCAATCGAAGGCCGGCCTGCGCCTGCCCTTCGTTATATTTGGTCAGCAGCATTTTCATACGGTTATAGGGGTTCAACAGCTTGCTGAGGGACCGGTCATGATTCAGCGTCGCAATAATGTAGGAAAGATATTTGCTCATATCCGCTTCCACGAACCAGGGCGCGGCCATCAGTTCCGGCGTGCGGTAGGTCAGGTTGGTGGCGATGACCTTGGTGATGATGCCCTCCTGATAGGCGGCGTCAAACTCCTTGAGACCGTTGGTGAAGAAGGCAAAGGTGGTGGAGGCAAAAATGCGGTTGGCCTTGCGCTTTTTCAGCTCCCGGGCCAGATCGAGGACGGATTCGCCGGACGAGATGATATCGTCGGCCACAAAAACATCTTTGCCCTCCACGCAATCGCCCAGGTATTCATGGGCGATAATCGGATTGCGGCCGTTCACGATGCTGGTGTAGTCCCGGCGTTTGTAGAAAAGGCCCATGTCCACGCCCAGCACGGAGGAGTAGAAGATGTTGCGGTCGATGGCCCCTTCATCTGGGCTGACGATCATCATGTGCTCTTTATCGATGCTCAGATCTTTTTCCTTGTTCAGGAGGGCCTTGAAGATTTGATAGGAGGGCATGACGCTTTCAAAGCCGATGAGGGGGATGGCGTTGACGACCCGGTTGTCATGGGCGTCGAAGGTGATGATGTTGGCCACGCCCATACGCTCCAGTTCCTGCAGCGCCATGGCGCAGTCCAGGCTTTCCCGGGAGGTGCGGCGGTGCTGGCGGCCCTCATACAGCATGGGCATGATGACGTTGATGCGCTTGGCCTTGCCGCCGATGGCGGCGATGATGCGCTTTAAGTCCTGGAAGTGATCGTCGGGAGACATGGGCACGTCTTTGCCGTACATTTTGTAGGTGCAGTTGTAGGCGCCTACGTCGCAGAGGATGTAAATGTCGTAGCCGCGGACGCTCTCCTTGAGCATGCCCTTGGCTTCACCCGTTCCAAAACGGGGGCAGTAAGCTTTCATCAGGAAGTCGCCGCGGTCATACCCTGGCGCCGTTACCAGTTCCTGCTCTTCCTGCAGCTCCTGATGGTCACGCCATTTCATCAGCCATGCGTTTACCTTTTCCCCGAGAGCTTCAGTGCCGCGCATGGCAATCAGCCCCAGAGGACCCACAGGGACAGACAAAAAAGCATCCTTGTTCCAGTCACTCATGAAATCCGTCACGCCATCAACCTCTTCCGCACGCATTTTCGGACGGTGACATTATACCTTAAATTGCACACAGTGAGAAGAGTCTTGCGAAAAAGTACGGATAAATGATACACTTGACGTATTTTGTCGGTAAGATTTATGTAAAATTACCGATAGACCTTTTGTGTACCATGGTATTGTATGTGTATCTTTCCATATATTTATGCCCGCTATCCCACAAATTTATTTACTTCCCGCGATGGGTGTGATACAATGGCTCCACACCGATGAAGGGGAATAGTAAACGCCTGAAATGATCAAGCGAGTCGGGGAGGGTGGAAGCCCGGTTCAGGAACGGCGTCAAATGGGCCCCGGAGGGCGCACCGAAAGCATGTGAGTAGGCTGCGACGCAGGCCCCGCGTTATGGGGCGGAGGGCGGATTCCGCCTTCACTGAGCGGGCGCGTTACGCGCCAATAGGGGTGGCACCGCAGGCAACTGTCCCCACAATATGGGGAGGGCTGCTTTTTTTGTACCCGATTCTAAGCTTTCAAGGAGGTTTTTTCCATGGAACAGGCGCACAACCCGCAGGAGAAAAAGAAAGTGATTTTTTCCGGCATACAGCCCTCCGGCACGCTGACCATCGGCAACTATATCGGCGCGCTGCGCAATTTCCGCACGCTGCAGGATGATTATGACTGCCTGTACTGCGTGGTGGATATGCACGCCATCACCGTCCGGCAGGACCCCGCCCAGTTGCGCCGGCGCTGCAACGAGCTGATCGCCATCTATGTGGCCTGCGGCCTGAACCCCGACAAGAACCTGATCTATTGCCAGAGCCATGTCAGCGCCCACGCGGAGCTTTCTTGGGTATTAAACTGCTTCACCTATATGGGGGAGCTTGGCCGTATGACCCAGTTCAAGGACAAATCCGCAAAGAATGAGGAGAACATCAACGCCGGCCTGTTTACCTACCCGGTGCTGATGGCGGCGGATATCCTGCTGTACCAAGCCAACCTGGTGCCCGTAGGCGCGGACCAGAAGCAGCACCTGGAATTGTGCAGGGACGTCGCCGCCCGCTTCAACGGCGTGTACGGCGATGTGTTCACCGTGCCCGAGCCCTATATTCCCAAGCTTGGCAGCAGGATCATGAGCCTGCAGGAGCCGGAGCGGAAGATGTCCAAATCCGACCCGGAGGACACGTATATCGCCATTTTGGATAAGCCTGAGGTGATCCGCAAAAAGATTCGCCGCGCGGTGACGGACAGCGAGGGGAGCATCCGCTTCGACGCGGAAAACAAGCCCGGCGTATCCAACCTTTTGAGCATTTTGAGCGCTTTGGACGGCCGTGAGGTACCCGCGCTGGAAGCGGAGCTTGCGGGACAGGGCTACGGAGTGCTGAAGGACCGCGCGGCCGACGCGGTGATCGCGACACTGGAGCCGATACAAAAGGAATTCGACAAGCTGATTGCCGACAAGGAATATATTCAAAAGGTGATGAACAGCGGCGCCGAGCGGGCGCAAATGCTGGCCCAAAGGACGCTGCGCAAGGTGTATAAAAAGGTAGGCCTCGCGGCAAGGTAACGGCCGGCCTGCACCGTGCCAAAATAGAAAATCTTTCAAAAATACGCATAGATGGAAAAAAGGAGGTGCATACTGTAAGCAAAACGAGGAAAGGTGTGTGAAAACACATGGTGGACCGCATTTCCCTGCTGCTGGTGATCATCGGCGCCATCAACTGGGCGCTGGTGGGCATTTTCCAATTTGATCTGGTTGCATACCTGTTTGGCGGCCAGGGAGCCACGGTCAGCCGCATCGTCTATACGTTGGTGGGCGCGGCGGGACTTTGGTGCATTTCCCTTTTGTTCAAGGACAGGGACAGGGATCACGTGGAAAGGCACGAGTAACCAAGCGCTTTTCCATACTTCCGCCACAAGGTGCAGCCCCTTTGGCGGCAATATATCCGGGAATAGAAAAGCCTGCTTGCTTCGCGGCAGCCGCGAAGGGTAAGCAGGCTTTTGCTCTTCTTTTTTTCCGCCTATTGAATCCATATGCTGGCCCGGTGGGGCTTGTCCACAGAGCCGGCGATGTTGGTGGCATGGTCCGCAATGCGCTCCAGGTTGGTAAGCATGTCCAGATAAATCATGCCGTTGCGCGCCGAGCACTTGCGGTTTTTCAACCGCTCCACGTGATGCTCCCTCAGCGCGTTGGTTAAATCGTCCACCGCCTGCTCCTCGTTGTCAAGGCCCGCCAAAATATCGGGATCGGTGGATTGCTGAGCGAAGATGCCCAAGGACTGCTCCACCATGTGGGCGACGCGGGCATTCATGTCATTGATTTCATGCTCCGCTTTGGCGGAAAACTTCACTTTTTCCTCCACCCGCCGCTGCGCCGCCTCCAATATGTTGATGCTATGGTCGCCAATGCGTTCGATATCATTCACCACATGGAACAAGGAACCTACAAGATGCTGGTCCCGCTCATCAATATCCAGAGATTTCACTTCTACCAGTGCGGTGGTAATCTCCTGGTTCAAGTAGTCCAGCACGTCCTCGGTATCATTCACCTGCCGGGCAAGGGTGATATCCTCTTCCAAAAAGCTGCGCATGGCCGTTTTAAAGTTTCGGTTGGCCAGTTCCCCCATGCGAACCACTTCCTTGAGCAGCTGGCTGACGGCAATGGGCGGCGTGGCCAAAAGACGCTCATCAAAATGCATCATGCGCATGGCTTCCCTTTGATCATCAATGCCCCGTTCAAAGATCCAGGCCAGCTTCTCCAATACCTTTGCCAGCGGCAGAAGAATGAGGGTCGTTCCAACATTAAAGAAAATATGGGTGAATGCGATCTGCAGCCGGATGTTGTCAGGCGCCAGGGAAACCATAAAGTCTGCCACCGGCAGCACCAGGGCAAGCGCCATGAAAAGGACCGTACCAATAACGTTGAACAGCAGGTGAACGATGGCGGCTCTCTTTGCGGTATGGCTGGTACCGGCGGAAGCGATCATCGCGGTGACGCAGGTGCCGATATTCTGGCCAAACAGGATAAAGATGGCGCCGTTCATACCGATCAGGCCCTCGCCGGCAAGAACCTGCAAAATGCCAACGGAGGCAGAGCTGGATTGAATGACGGCTGTCACGCCCGCGCCGACCAGAACACCCAGAATCGGGTTGCTGATGCCGCTCATCAAGTTCCTGAACGCTTCCCAATCCCGCAGCGGCTTCATGGCCTCCGACATGGTGTCCATGCCGATAAACAAAATGCCAAGCCCCATCAGTATGTTGCCTGTCTGCCGTATTTTTTCTCTGGGGCCAACGAAAATAAGGATCATGCCAACGGCGGCAAAAATGACGCCGAAATTCAGCTTGATGGAAAGCAGCAGCGAGGTGACCGTGGTGCCAATGTTCGCGCCCATGATAACGCCTATGGCCTGACCCAAAGAAAGAAGGCCGGCATTGACAAAGCCCACCACCATCACCGTTGTGGCACTGGAGCTTTGAATGACGGCCGTTACACCAATACCTACGAATACAGCCAGCAGGCGGTTGCTGGTCAGCGCGTTGAGCAGCTTTTGCAAGCCCTTGCCTGCCGCGCGCTCCAAGCCCTCGCCCATCATTTTCATGCCGAAAAGGAATAAACCCAATCCGCCAAAAAGCGTAAAAACATCCAGCCAATTCATGCGCATCCCTCCTGTGCATGTGGGCGCGCTCATCTTTTCGCGCCGTTCCTCCATTTTTCGCAAACATCTATAGCGTAACATGAAGGGAAGCGCTTTGTAAAGTTATTTTCCACATTCCTCTTTCCAGTTTCTTGAATGGCCCTTACTCATAAACAGCCCTGGGTCCGCCGGTATACGGCAGGCGGGAATAGGCCAGCACCAGGTTGGCGTGGCCGATTTTTAGGATGGGCCCCCGCAGCGGCACAGCCACGGGGCGGATATGCATGCCCACCAGCGTATCGCCGATATCCATGGCCGCGTCCGCCTGCACGGACAGCGCAAGGGCGGGCTGCGAAAGCAGCTTCCAGGCCGCGGCGGGAACGCTGCCGCCGGCCTTGGGCTGGGGAACGGCGTGCATCTGGATCAGGTTTCGTTTTTTCAGCTCTTCCCGCTCCATGACCAGGGCGCGGTTTAGGTGCTCGCAGCATTGGAAGGCCGGAACAAGCTTGTTTTGCTTGCAGGCCTCCGCCATGGCTTTTGCGATGTGCTCGCCAAGCTCGGGAACGCTGCCCTTGCCAATGTGCTCGCCCATCACCTCGCTGGTGGAACAGCCCAGCACCACCATGGCCCCATCCTCCAGACGGCCCTGTTCCTTCAAAAAGGCGACGGCCTCCGTGATTCCTTTGACGACTTCTTCGTACACGGCTATTCCTCCCGGTTCCGGAATGCATACATGCCGACGGCGGCTGCGACAGACAAGTTCAGCGAATCGATCCTTCCGCTGTGCGGTATGCGCACTGCCTGCCCCAATTGGGCAAAGGACGCGGGCAGGCCGCTGCCCTCGTTGCCAAAGACCAGGGCGTAAGGGGACCTTGGTGATTTCGCCGCTTCATCAAGCGGGCAGGAACCGTCCAGCATAAACGGGTAGAGCGTATGGCCGGGACACAATTCCCTGTAAGCCTCAAATGTATCAAACAGCTTGACATTCAAGGAAAACAGCGCGCCCATGCTGGCGCGTATCACCTTGGGATCAAACACATCGGCCGCCGGGCGGATGATGGCGATGCCCGTCATCGAAAAGCCCAGCGCCGTGCGAAGGATCGTGCCCAGGTTGCCGGCGTCGGACGGATGATGAAGCACAACGTGTGGGCCATCCTTTGGCAGTGTGCCCTGAAACTTTTCAAACACGACGGCGGCGTAGCAATTTTCCTTGCCGGAGATCCGCGACAGCGCCTTGTCCGCTTCCTCCACCCGGATATGCATTTCCTCGCACAGTCGGACAAGGGTGCGCACACCCTCATTTTTTTCGCTCTGGCTATGCACAAGCAGCCGGCGCACGGTGTCGGGCCTTAGCTTCAAGCATTCCAGGGAAGGAAAAACCCCCGGCGCGTAGGAATAGTCAAGGCTTACGTCATACGCTTGAAGGCTGGGCATGCGCCTGCTCCTTTCCCTGGGTTACTCTTTCTGGCCGGCGGCCTTGGGCGATTCCTTTGCCGCCTGTTCCTGCGCCTTGCGCTTGAAGGTGAGCTTCAGCTTGGGGGCGACGGGCGGCGTTTCCACACCGCTGTCCGCCTGGAGCACCACCTTCAAAAGGTTCAACAGGATGGGGCCAAGCAAAAGTCCCAGCACATTGCCGGCGATCTGATAACCGGCGAACATGGCCATCATGGTGGCCAGGGGGTACAACCCCAGGCTTTTGCCCACGATCCTGGGCTCGGCAATCTGCCTTACGACGACAACGGCCACATACAAAAGCGCCATGCCAACGCCTGTGGCCGTATCGCCTGTCACAAAGCCGATCACAGCCCAGGGGATCAAAAACAGGCCGGCGCCAAGCACGGGCAGCGCGTCGGCCAGGCCGATCAGCAGCCCCAGCAGCAGCCAGTAGGGCTTTTGCTGAAGCAGCAGGCCCAGCAGCACCACCACGGTGATCAGCAGCGAAACAATCAACTGGGCCCTGATCTGGCCAAACAAGGCGCGGAACAGGTCCCGTTTTAAGAGCATGCCCTTGCGGATCATGCCCGCCGGGAATGTCCGGTGAAAGAAAGCGAAAATCCGCTCCCGGTCGCTGCTCATGTAATAGGTGCCCATAATGGTCAGCACAACGGATAACAGCATAACCGGCACGGAGGTCGCCGTTGTCCACGCGCCGGAGGCGATGGTTCTGGAAACGGTTCCGGCAAGGCCGATCAGCGTTTTGTTGATTTCACCAAGGGCCGACGTCGTCATCTCCAGCAGGTTTTGCGGCAGCACATCGGCATATTGCTGGGTCAGCGAGGTGACCCAGACGGTAACCTGGTCGCTGAGCCAGCGCAAAAGCGTCGGTGTGTTGCGCGCCAGGGAGAGCAGTTCCTGCAGCAGGCGGCCTGCCAGGGCGCGAACGCCAAGGCCCAGCAAGCCAAACACCAATATCATGCCAAGGATGGTGGCCAGCCGGTTGCCGATGCTGATCTTGACAAAAGCACGGCGTAATAGCCGGACCAGCGGCTCCATGAGCATGGCGAAGATCAGGGCCAGCACAAAGGGCCAGCAAAGCGGAAACAGCTTCACCAAAACGAAGCAGGCGAACAGCACAAGCGCAATCAAAAGCAGGCGCCGCGGGATGTCGTTCATTTTCATGTTCCAGTTGCGCAACCGTCTGAAAAAGTCCTCCATCTGATCCCCCCCTTGGCATTATCGATCCAAGTATATCATGGATGGCGCTTTTTGTCATGAAAAAGCCTTGCGGCGGCGCGGACCGGGCTGGCCTCCGCGCGGATGTTCAGGGGAAAGCAGGCAAACTCAAACGGACCATGCAGCGCGGAAAGTCCCCGCAGGTTCTCCACGATGGGAATGCCGGCTTTGAGCAGCAGCTTGTGTACCGGAAAAGGAGGAACATCCGGCGAGGGCATATCCATGCCCAGCAGCGCGATCCCCTCCTCCGCAAGCAGCTGTGCAAGCGCCGGGGATACCACCGGGTGATTGCTGTAGTATTCTTCCTGCCCGTATAAGGCATCCATGCCGGTGTAAAGCAGCACGGCTTTGCCGGCAAGGGTGCCCTTTTCAAGGTCGGGATTCTGTATTTCCCTTTGGTCCCGGACATCAAGCACGATCCCCGGCACGAAAAAACGGTCCAGAGATACGCTTGTCATATCCGCACCGTTTGGCAAAAGATGCTGCGGCGCGTCCATATGGGTGCCGGCATGCAGCCCGGTGGTCAGCGAAAAAGCGGAATAGCAGTCTTTTTTCAGCTCTTTTTCCTGTACCAGCCTTGTTTCCCTGTCGCCGGGATATACCGGCATCTGGTCTTTGACCGGCCAGCTCAGGTCCATCCACATGGCAATCCCTCCCCGAATACAGTATATGTGCCCAATTTGCGCCTCAACAGGTCATTTGTACATTTCACAAGAATATGGTATGATGCACGTAACCAGGAGGAACGTACATATGGCGGAAAAGCTTGCAGATATCATCAGAAAGCCCAAGGAGCTGCTGGGCGGGGCCATCAAGGCCATCAAAGGGCCGGACGTGCAGCAGCTGGTGGAAACCTTCACCGGCGAAATGACCGTGGTGGTGGAAGGTCTGTACGACGACCAGATGCGCCTGCGCAAGGAAGTGGAGACGCTGGCAATTGCGCAGGAAGACCTGTCCAGGCAGCTTCAGGACGGCAGGGAGGAAACGGAGGCCAAATGCGAGCAGTCGCTGAAGGAACTGGCCTCCCGCCTTGCCGAATTGCAAAAGCGCGTGCAGGCGCTGGATGCCAATAAGGGAAAGCAGGGAAAGAAAATCGGCGTGCTGTCCCAGGTGACGGCGCTGGCGGCCATCGTGGCCGGGGCGTGGATCATCGTTACGCTGCTGAACCTGCTGAAATAGGCATTGTCATGGATAGACGGAATAAAAGGGGGAGTACGTATGCGGTCCTATGAGGAAATCAAAAAAGGGTATCAAAAGCGGCAGAGGGATACGCTGATCGATTCCCTGGCCACAGGCCTCAATTATGTGGATGAAATCTGTGTGGAAGCCGGCATTCTGGACAAAGCCGGCATACTGGACGACCTGCTGGGGGGAGCTTTCACCGCGTTGCCTTTTGTACTGATCGCCGTCACGGAGCAATGCAAGGTGATACTGGGCCGCAAGCCCGCCAAAACCGGCCTTGTGGACGCGGCCTTCCGCATGGCAAAGACCGGCACGGCCATGGGCATAGGCGCCGTGGTTGCCGGTTCAGCCGGCTTCGCGGCGGCCATTCCCGTATCCATCGGCGTCCGGGCGGCCTTTGACCGGTACAGGATGAAGGTGTTCACCGGAAAGCGGGTTTTGATGCGCACCCAGCGGATGCGCCAAATGCAAGGGAATATGGCCCCGCCCATCGTGCTCCGGGAGCAGCCCTTGCTGATGGGCGGCACCCAGACGCTTCCTCCCCAGCAATAGCAAAGGCGTCACTTTACAAGGCCGGGCAGCTCCCGCGGGGAAGCGATGATATGGCGGGCATGGTTTTCCGCCAATTCCTCCCGTGTGCGAAATCCCCACAAAACGCCCACAGGGATCATGCCGGCCGCATTGGCGCAGGCCATGTCCACCCCCGTGTCCCCGACGTACAAGAAATCGGCGGGCGGAATATCCAGCTTCCGCGCGATTTCCAGCGCGCCGGTGGGATCCGGCTTGACCGGAACGTTTTCCATCTGGCCCCGCACGGCGTCGAACTGTATGTCAGGGAAATAATGGGCGATGACCTGCAGCGTATCCCGGTGGGGCTTGTTGGAAAAAACGCACAGCTTGCGCCCCGTGCTTTTCAGTGTGGACAGCATTTCCTGCACGCCTTCATAGGGGCGTGTTTTGTTTTGGCAGCCTGCCGCGTAATAGGCCTGATAAGCGTTCAGCACCTCGGGAACAAGCTCTTCCCGAAAGCCTGTCGCCCGTAGGGCCAGGGTCTTTACACCGTTGCCCACAAAATATTTGTACGCGTCCGGCGCGTGCGCCGGCAGGCCGTTTTCCATAAGCGCCCGGTTCATGCTGTCGGCAATATCCGCCAACGTATTCAAAAGGGTGCCGTCCAAATCAAACAAAATGGCACGCACAGCCATGCAATCACATCCCGCCTAAGGTTTTGGTCATTGTAACATAGGAAAGAAAAGCATGCAATCCGCCGTTTGGGGGCATAATACGGCCATCAGCAGAAAAAGGATGGCGTAACCATATGCAGAAAAACGGGCAGGACAAAGAGAAAAAGCTGGCAGGAAGAAAGCTTCCTTTGAACCGGCAGGTATTTTTCGGCGCGGCGGCGCTGGTGGCCGCGGCGGTGCTGCTGATTATCGGCCTGTATCCAAGGGATGCTTCCGCGCCGGAAATAACGGGCACGCTGCCGCCGGAAAGCGCGGCCAACGAAGCGGGCACACAGCCCTCCCGGGTGGAAACCGGCTGCGAGCTGATACAGCGGCTGAATTACAGCCGCTGCGATCATAACATAGAACGGCGCACTCCCCTGCCCCAGGAGCTGGTGGGCAAAACCCGCCAGGAGGTGGAGACCGCCTATGAGGGCTGGCAGGTGACGGAATTTTTGCCCAAGCGCATCACCATGGCCAGGCTGTTTGACATGTACTGCTCCAAGCATGTGGTGGTAATGCCCGATGAAAGCGGCGTGCTGGGCGTGTTTGAAAACAAATACGGCGACGCCATGGCCTTTGTGCAATCCCTGCAAATGCCTTTAAGCAGCCTGCCGGATTCCATGCAGGAGGAAGTGCGCCAGGGCAAGGGCTTCGATTCGCTGGAAGACGTGGAGGCCTGGCTGGAGAATATCGAAAGCTAAGCGTTAAGGAAACCGCATAAAAACCCTGTTCATTTGCCAATGGGCCGGGGTCATGCTTCGAAAAAGCGGCGCAAGGAAACCAAGCGTGTTTTCCTTGCGCTGCGCACATTTTGGCCGCCTTGACGGATAAAGGGCGAGGGGCTATAATCGGCTGTATACAGGGAGGGTTATCTATGCAGAAGATCGCGAGCTTTTCCATCAATCATGATACGCTGACGCCCGGGCTGTACGTTTCCCGAATCGATGGGGACGTCGTCACCTATGACCTGCGCATGCGCTTTCCCAACCGCGGGGAATACCTTTCCACAGGCTCCGCGCATACCATAGAGCATTTGTTTGCCACGTACGTGCGCAATTCCAAGTACTCTCCGGAAATCGTGTATGTGGGGCCCATGGGCTGCCGTACCGGCTTTTATTTTTTGACCCGGGACAGCGTAACAAAACAGCAGGCTTTGTCCCTATTGCAGGAGACGTTTGCTTTCATCCGCGATTTTGCAGGGGACATCCCCGGCGCGAAAAAAATCGAGTGCGGCAATTACCTGGACCATGACCTGTGGCAGGCCCAAAAAGACGCCGCGGCGTATGCGGGGGTCTTGTCCGGCTGGTCGGAAGCGAAAATGGCCTATCCCGATTGACACCGCATAAAGAGGAAGCATTCATGGCAGCCATTCCAAAAACAAACGCCCTGCGCTTATTGGACGGGGCGAAAATCCCCTACCGCACCCTTTCCTACCCGTGGGAGGAGGGGCTGTTTGACGGCGAACTGGTCGCGGGCAAAATCGGCATGGACCCGTCGGCGGTATTCAAAACGCTGGTCATAAAGGGCGAGCGCAAGGGCCACGCGGTGTTTGTGATCCCTGTCAACAAAGAGCTGGACCTAAAGGCGGCCGCGGCGATCCTGCAAGACAAAAAGGTTGACCTGATCCACGTGAACGACCTGCTGGCCTTGACCGGCTACATCCGGGGCGGCTGCTCCCCCGTGGGCATGAAAAAGCTTTTCCCCACCTTTTTGGATGAGTCGGCGCTTGTTTTTCCTGAGATCGCCGTCAGCGCCGGGGTAAGGGGCTTGCAGATGGTGCTGGAGCCCAAGGCGCTGATCGCCTACCTGCATGCCCGCACCGGCAAGCTGATAAAGGAATAGGTACGAAAAAAGGACCCGGCCGGTCCTTTTTTAGCGGCTATTCTCTTTCAGGATCAGGCATTTCTTTCCGCGCTGCCAGCGCGTCCACCGTATTGATGACGTTTTTCAGCGCCCTTTCCCATTTTCCAAAATCCATGGCGGCGGTATACACCTTTTCCAGATCATCGTGGCGGGCCTTGGCTTCCTTTAGGCATTCCACCGCCCGCTGCAACAACAGCTCATGGGCGTTGCGGTTGAACACCTGCTCGCGGCTGAGGCCCTGGTGCAGCGACAGTGCCTCCTGCAGGTTCACCGTTTCCAGCGGATTTTCCACAGGGCCGGTTACCATGCTCAGGGACAAGGTGGGCAGGTTGATATGATTCAATTCCCCTGGCATCAGCGGATTGTACAGAGATAGCACCGGTATGCCCCGGCCAAGGGCCGTATCCCGAAGCTTTATGAGCAGGGAGCTTGCCGACAGCCCCCAGGGCAGGGCAATGCACACCACCTTTTCATAAAGAAGGGTGGGCAGGAACGATATATATCCCCTTGGCGTATACGCCTCGGCGAACAGCTGGCGCTCCAAAGCATTCCCTTCGCCGCTGGGCAGCCACTTGTCCGCAAGGCTCCTGGCCAGGGCGTCTACGGCGCCGGGGGCGATCTTCTCCCGCCATTCCCTGGTGCTGCCGCACAAAAGGGGCGCCGCGGCGCCAAGGTAATCATAGACCCGCAAAAAGCACCTGGCGATTTCCTCCATGGCGTCCCGTATGGACCGGCGGCTTTTTGAAAGCAGTTCTTCATCCAGGCACTCGCCAAGGTTTAAAATGCCATCCTCCGCGCCGGGCAGCACGGGGTCCAGCATGTGGGGCGCCGTGCCGTCGATCAGCGCAAAGCCCAGATCCGGCGCGGCAATGCCGTCCAAACTGTCCGGGTCGCTGGAGCAATGAAACACCTCCACAGACTGGTTTAGTGCACTCAGGTGCTCTGTCACTCTTCGCATCAGCGTGCTTTTGCCGATGCCGGGCCCTCCCTTTAAAATGATCTTGCGGCAAACCTGACTTTGGGGCAGAATATAGGCAAACCGGCTGTAAAACCCTTGGCTGGTATTGCCGCCGGGGAAATAATGGCGCGTTTCGTCCATTTTGCACGCTCCTTTCCTTGATGGGACATTCTATGCAGGAGGCGTATCATACATGAACCTGCTCATCGACGCGGATGCCTGTCCAGTGACGGACATAGCGATCAAAATCGGCAAACAGCACCAGGTGCCGGCAACGCTTTTCTGCGACGACGCCCATGCTTTTTCAAGGACTGACGTCCAGGTAGTCACCGTTATGCGCGGGGCCGACAGCGTGGATTTTGCGCTTTTGAACCGCGCTTCAAAGGGCGATGTGGTCGTTACCCAGGATTACGGCCTGGCGGCCATGTGTCTGGCCAAGGGCGCCCATGTGATCCGTCAGGACGGGCTGGTTTTTACCGATGAAAATATTTTGCCGCTGCTCAACCAGCGCCACGAAACGAAAAAACGCCTGCGGGCCGGGGGCCGGGTGCATGGGCCGAAAAAGCGGGACAGCGCGCAGGATGAGGCATTTGAAACGTCACTGAATGCCCTTTTTTCAAAACTTCGGGAAAATAAACTATGACTGCGATTGGCAGCTTTGTTGTACTCAAGGTGTTTTTTGAAAGACTTGCCGTTGACATCCCCCTTGTTTGCGGGTATAATACCCTCAAATCTCATAGAAGCGCTTTGCTTCATTGCGATGATGGGAAGAGTAGCCGGAATACCTTCGTTTCAGAGAGCCGCCGCAAGGTGAAAGGGTGGCACGGAGCTTTCGGGGAAGAACAGCCTGGAGCAGCCAACCGAAAGGCAAAAGCCGAGTAGACTTGGACGGGACCGGCCCGTTTTCGCCGGAGGCAATCGGCATTTGATGCCCGTTGCTGGTGAGTGGGCCATTGGCCCAATGGGGTGGCACCGCGCAAGATATTACGTCTTTCGTCCCGAGCAGGGGATTGAAAGGCGTTTTTTTATACCTTGAATTTGACCAAACTACATTCCGGCAAGGATGCCCGGGGGAGGATACAGCTTTGAAACGCACACATTATTGCGGAGCCTTTCGGGAAGAGCACATCGGCCTTCAGGTTACCGCCGCGGGCTGGGTGCAAAGCAAGCGGGATATGGGCGGCGTACTGTTTATCGACCTAAAAGACCGGGAAGGTGTTTTGCAGGTGGTGTTTGACGCCCGCAACGTATCGCCGGAGGATTTTCAGGCGGCAGAGGGATTGAAAAGCCAGTCGGTCATCTCCGTCTCCGGCGTTGTGCGCCTGCGGGACGCGGATACGGTAAACCCGAAAATCCTAACAGGTACGGTGGAGCTGAAAGCGGAGAGCCTGGAGGTTCTTTCCGTTGCCAAGCCGCTGCCCTTCTCCCTGGAGGAGGATACAAAGGTTCGGGAAGAATTGCGGCTGCAGTACCGCTTTTTGGACATCCGCCGGCCGGCCATGCTCAGCGCCTTAAAGCTTCGCAACCTTATACAAAAGGCCGCGGAGGATTATCTGCATGCCGACGGGTTCATTCAGGTGGAAACCCCCATCCTCACCAAGTCCACGCCGGAGGGCGCCCGGGATTACCTGGTGCCCAGCCGCGTGCACCCCGGCACCTTTTACGCGCTGCCCCAAAGCCCGCAAATCTTCAAGCAGCTGTTGATGGTGGGCGGCATCGACAGGTATTATCAAGTCGCCCGGTGCTTTCGGGATGAAGACCTGCGGGCGGACCGGCAGCCGGAATTCACCCAGGTGGATATGGAAATGTCCTTTGTGGAGCAGGAGGATGTGCTGAACCACCTTATCAAGCTGTTCACCTACATTTTTGAAAACGTAATGGGCAAACCGCTTCCCCATCCCTTCCTGCGCCTGACCTGGCAGGAAGCCATGGACCGCTACGGCTGCGACAAGCCGGACCTGCGCTTTGATTTCCCCATCGTGGATTTGACGGACCTTGCCAAAGCCTGTTCTTTCTCGGTATTCCGCCAGGTGACGGAAAAGGGCGGCTTGGTGCGCGCCATCAACTGCCGTGGCTGCGGCGAGAAGTTTGCCCGCAGCACCATTGAGGAATTGACCGACAAGGCCGTCTCCCTGGGCGCCAAGGGCATGGCCTGGATACTGATCCGGGAAAACGGCGAAATCAATTCCATATTGCAAAAATACTTCACCAAGACGGAATTTGACGCCCTGCTTCAAAAGATGGACGCCAGGCCCGGCGATTTCATCCTCTTTTGCGCCGACAAGTTCCAAACCGTCTGCCGCGTACTGTGCGGCCTGCGCCTGATGGTGGGCGACATGCTGAACCTTAGGCCCAAGGATGATTTTCAGTTCCTTTTGGTCACGGACTTCCCCGAGTTTGAATATTCCGAGGAAGAAAACCGCTTCGTGGCCTCCCACCACCCCTTCACCATGCCCCGCAAGGAGGATATCCCTTATCTGATCAGCGATCCCGGCCGCGTCTGTGCCCAGGCGTACGACGTGGTACTAAACGGCGTGGAGCTGGGCAGCGGCTCCATCCGTATCCATCAAAGCGACGTGCAGGCGAAAATGTTTGAAGCCTTGGGTTTTTCCAAGGAGGAATCGGAGCGGCGCTTCGGCTTTTTGCTGCGGGCCTTCCAGTACGGTACGCCGCCCCACGGCGGGTTCGCCTTCGGCCTGGACCGGCTGGTGATGCTGCTATTGGGCGCCGATTCCCTGCGGGATGTGATCGCCTTCCCCAAAACAAAGGATGCTTCCTGCCTGATGACCCAAGCCCCGGATTATGTGGACCAGGCCCAGCTGGAAATTTTGAAGCTTGGCGTCAAGGAAGGACAGGAAACCGCCCACAAACACAAAGCGCCCGTTCCCCAAATTCAGGTGGAGCAGGTAGCGGCGCTGGCCAAGCTGCACTTGACCCCTGAGGAGCAAAAGCGCATGGGGGGCGAATTGCAGGCCATCATCGCCTTCGCCGACCAATTGTCGGAGGTGGATACGGAAGACGTGCCCATCACCGCCCACGTGGTGCCGGTGAGCAATGTGTTTAGGGACGACATGCCCGTTATGGAGTTTGACCGCGAAGCGCTTTTGCAAAGCGCCCCCACCAGGGACGAAGGCTTCATCACCGTTCCCCGTACGGTGGAGTAAGGAGGCATATATGAGCGACATTATACGCCTGAGCGTGAAAGAGCTGTCCAGACAGCTGCAATCAAAATCCCTCTCTGCCCGGGAGGCGGCGGCGGCATACTTTGATCAGATCGAAAAAGCCGAGCCGCAAATCGGCGCGTACCTTACCGTCACCAAATCGGAAGCGCTGAAGGCCGCCGAAGACATCGACCGCCGCAGGGCAGCCGGTGAAGACTTGCCGCCCCTTTCCGGCGTGCCCATGGGCATCAAGGACAACATTTGCACCAAGGGTATCAAAACCACCTGCGCCAGCCGCATGCTGGAAAACTTCGTTCCCGCCTACAACGCCACCGCCTATCAAAAGCTGATCGAAAAAGGCTGCACGCTGCTGGGCAAATTGAACATGGATGAATTCGCCATGGGCTCCAGCACAGAAAATTCCAGTGTCAAGATCACCCGTAATCCAAGGGATGTAAGCTGCGTTCCCGGCGGTTCCTCCGGCGGCGCGGCGGCCGCGGTGGCTGCCTGCGAGGCGGCTTTTACCCTGGGGTCCGACACCGGCGGCTCCATTCGCCAGCCGGCCTCCTTCTGCGGGGTGGTGGGCATGAAGCCCACCTACGGCGCCGTATCCCGGTTTGGCCTCATCGCCTTTGCCTCGTCGCTGGATCAGATCGGCCCGCTGACCAAAACCGTGGAGGATTCCGCCTGGGTTTTGAACGCTTTGAGCGGCCATGACCCGAAGGATTCCACCTCCGTCAGCCGCGAAACCCCCGATTATACCGCGGAGCTGAACCATGGCGTCAAAGGCCTGCGCATCGCCATGCCCCGTGAATTCTTTGGCGAAGGCCTGCACGCTTCCGTCAAAGTCGCCGTGGAAACGGCCGCCAGGTGGTATGCGGCCCAGGGCGCGGAAATTGTGGATGTTTCCCTGCCCACGCTCAAATATGCCTTGCCCGCTTATTACGTCATTTCTTCCGCCGAGGCTTCCTCCAACCTTGCAAGGTTTGACGGCATCCGCTACGGCTACCGGGCGGAAGAGTATGAAGACCTCAATGACCTGTACGTAAAGACCCGCAGCCAGGGCTTTGGCCCCGAGGTCAAGCGCCGTATCATGCTGGGCACCTTTACCTTGAGCGCCGGGTACTTTGACGCCTATTACAAAAAGGCGCTGCAGGTACGCACCAAGATCATGGAGGAGTATTCGAGCATCTTCGCCACCTGCCAGGCGGTTTTATCTCCCGTGGCCCCCACCACCGCCTACAAAATCGGGGAAAAGACGCAAAATCCTCTGGAGATGTACCTGGGCGACATCTACACCGTGCCGGTAAGCATCGCCGGCCTGCCCGCGTTGTCCATTCCCTGCGGGGCGGATGAGCAGGGCATGCCCATCGGCATGCAGCTTACGGGCCGGCCCTTTTCCGAGCCGCTTTTGTACCGTATCGCCCACGCCTATGAGCGGGATAACCGCCACGCCTTCAAGGAGGTGTCAAAGTAATGCTGAAGGATTATGAAATGGTCATCGGCCTGGAAGTGCACGTGGAATTGAAAACAAAGTCGAAGATTTTCTGTACCTGCCCCACGGATTTCGGCGCGGCCCCCAACACCCAGTGCTGCCCCGTCTGTATGGGCATGCCCGGCACGCTGCCGGTACTCAATGGGCAGGTGGTGGACTATGCAATCAAGGCCGGACTTTCTACCAACTGCCAGATTGAGCCCTACTCCAAGCAGGACCGCAAAAACTACTTTTATCCCGACCTGCCCAAGGCATATCAAATTTCCCAGTACGACCTGCCGCTGTGCTACCACGGCCATCTGACCATTGAAACGCAGGATGGGCAGAAGAGAATCGGCATCACCCGCATCCACATCGAGGAGGACGCTGGCAAGCTGATCCATGACGATAAAAAGGGCACGCTGGTGGACTGCAACCGCTGCGGCGTGCCGCTGATTGAAATCGTCTCCGAGCCGGATCTCCGTTCCGCCAAGGAAGCCTCCGCCTACCTGCAAAAGCTCAAGGCTGTCATCTCCTACACCGGTATTTCCGACTGCAAAATGAACGAGGGTTCGCTGCGCTGCGACGTGAACCTCTCCGTGCGCAAAAAGGGCGATACTACCCTTGGCACCCGCACGGAAATGAAGAACCTGAACTCCTTCCAGTCGGTTGCAAAGGCCATTGAGCAGGAGTACATCCGCCAGGTGGAGGCCGTGGAAAAGGGCGAAAAGATCATACAGGAGACGCGGCGCTTTGACCAGGCCACAGGGCAGACCTATTCCATGCGCAAAAAGGAAGACGCCAACGACTACCGCTATTTCCCCGACCCGGACCTGATGCCCATCGAGACTTCCCTGGACAAGGTTGAAGCTTTGCGCGCGGAAATTCCCGCCCTGCCGGATCAACGCAAGGCCGCCTATATGCGGGACTTCGGCCTTTCCGCCTATGCCGCCGAGCAATTGACCGGGCAAAAGGAAATTGCCGACTACTTTGAAAAGGCTGCGGCAAAAACCCATGCCCCCGTAACCCTTTGCAACCTGCTGATCACCGAAGTTTTCCGCCTGCTGCCCCCGGAAAGCGTGGATATTCCCATCTCCGCGTCGCATCTTTCCAGGCTTGCGGATCTTTTGGAGGAAGGGCAGGTCAACTCCTCCGCCGGCAAAAAGGTATTGTCCCTTTTGTGGGAAAAGGATCAGGACCCGGAGGAGGTCGTTCGGGAGCAGGGGTTGTATCAATTAAGCGATACGGACGCGCTCTTGTCCGCAGTCAAGACGGCCATTGCCCAGAACCCCGCCATGCTGGAGGGTTACAAAAAGGGCAAGCTGACCATGGCCAAGGCGCTGATGGGCCAGGCCATGGCGTTAACGCAAGGCAAAGCCAACCCTGTCAAGCTACAGGAGCTTTTGCAAAGCGAGCTGGAGAAAGCGTAAACATTGTTAATAGTGACAAGCCAAACTTGACGCGCCTGTATCGATTGGGTATGATAGGATAAGCGAAGGAACTTAGGTTCCGTTATCGTAAGAAAAGAGGTGTGCTTCCTTGAAGAAGCTTTCCGCCCTTGCGCTTATTCTGGTCATGAGCGTTTCCACCACCGCCGGCGCACTGGCCGATACCCTGGGGCTTGGCGTTGTTACCAATATCGCATCCTCCAGGTCTGCCGCGGTGGATGCGGACGGGGCCGGCCAGGTCGATACCACCATTTGCACCCTGGTCGTTGATGAAAACGGCGTCATCGTTGAAATCGAATTTGACGTGACCCAAACCCAGGTCACCTTCAATGCCAGGGGGGAGATTACCGCCGATTTGGACGGCGATTATCTGAGCAAGTATGAGCTGGGGGAAGCCTACGGCATGAAAAAGGCGTCCTCCATCGGCAAGGAATGGTTTGAGCAGGTTGACGCCCTGGTGGCCTATTGCACCGGCAAAACGCTGGAGCAGGTATTGGCAGGCGTAAGCGTTGACAAGAGCGGCGCCGTGGCCGAAGATTTGAAGGCCGGCGCCACCCTGCACTTGAACGGCTTCATCGCCGCGCTGGAAAAGGCGTATGCCTCTGCCACCGCAAAGTAATCTGCTGTTGGAACCGCTTTTGCTTGAACAAAAACCATCATTTGCTGTCTGCGTCTTTCACGCAGGCGGCAATTTTTATGTTATACTGTTATTCGATATTTTTTTGCCAAGGAGGCAGCCATGAAAAAAATTCTGCGGTCGCTGCTGGCCGCGCTGCTGGTTCCTGTAATAATGCTTCTGCCCGGTACCAAAGCAACGGCGGAGAAGCGCTTTTCCAATCATTTTTTTGATACGTTTGATACCGTCGTGACGCTGATCGGCTATGCCAAGGATCAGCAGACCTTTGACGCGGCGTTTCAACTGGTGCAGGACAGGTTTACTTACCTGCACAGGGTTTTTGACAAATACAATGCCTATGACGGAATCGTCAACCTGTATACCGTAAATCAAGATGCGGCCAAGGCGCCGGTGCAGGTGCCCAAGGAATTGATGGAGGTCCTCGTCTACTGCCGCGACATGCAAAAAAAATACCCGGCCACCTTTAACGTTGCCATGGGCAGCGTACTGAATATCTGGCACGATTATAGGGATATTGCCGAAAGCAACCCGGAGAATGCCTCCGTCCCCAGTACGGCTGATCTTGAGGCTGCCGCTACGCATACCAATATAGACGATGTTGTTTTGGATGAAATCAATTCCACGATCTATTTCAAAGACCCCGGCCTGTCTTTGGATGTGGGCGCTATCGCCAAGGGATACGCCGCCGAATCGGCCGCCCAGCTGCTGCTCTCCTCCTCGCCCATGACTTCCTTCATTATCAATGCCGGCGGAAACGTACGCGCGGGCTTTCAGCCCCTGGATGGGCGCAAGGCCTGGGGCATCGGCATACAGGACCCCTTTTCCACCGCCTTTTCCGACGCGCCGCCTGTGGAAACGCTTTTTATGAAGGATATCAGCGTAGTGACCAGCGGCATCAACGAGCGGTATTATGAGGTGGATGGCGAGCGCTATCACCATCTGATCGATCCGAAAACATTGTTCCCCGCCCGCTATATGGCTTCGGTCACGATTGTGACGGAAAGCTCCGAGCTGGCGGACTTCCTTTCCACCACGCTGTTTATGATGCCCTATGAAGAGGGCCGGGTGCTGATTGATTCCCTGCCCGGGGTGGAAGCCATCTGGGTGCTGCTGGACGGAACGCGATATATGACCGACGGGCTGAACGCTTACGCCCAGACCAAAGGCGCGACAGCTCAGTAGTCTTTTTGTATGTTATACCACTTGTCAGCTTTACAAAAAGGGAAAATGCTGTATCATTTCACTGTAGGCAAAATATCAAGCAAAGGGTAATGTATGGCGGAGAAAGAGCTGTATCAGCGCATCTATCAAGTAGCATCCATGATCCCTACGGGCAAGGTAGCTACTTATGGCCAACTGGCGTTCTATGCCGGCATCCCCCGGGGCGGGCGTCTTGCCGGCCGGGCCATGGCCCATGCTCCGGAAGGCCTTGGCATTCCCTGTCACCGGGTGGTAAACAGCGCGGGCCGATGCGCCCCTGGCTTTTTTACGCAGCGAAGCCTGCTTGAAGCGGAGGGCGTCCCCTTCACTGCCGGCGGTCTGGTGGATATGAAGCGCTGCCTCTGGAATCCGGGCGATTTTTCGCAAAATGCGCCTGCACCGGCCCAAAACCCTTGATTTCATTGAATTATAATCAAATTGCAACCAAAAGTTGCGGCATTGAAAAGCAAAGTAGGTGGCGCAACCGGCATGAAAACCGCTATACTGTGGCCGTACCAACAAGAAAGGATGCAAAAACATGAACGTGGAAATCGCCAATCGCCTTGTCCAGCTTCGCAAGCAAAGCAACCTTTCCCAGGAAGAACTGGCCATGCGGCTGGGCATCAGCAGGCAGGCGGTCTCCAAATGGGAGCGCGCGGAATCCTCCCCCGATACCGACAACCTCATCGCACTGGCAGCCTTGTACAAGATGTCACTGGATGACCTGGTTCACTCCGACCTCCCGCCGGAGCCTGCCGCCTACACGCCCCCCTACCAGCCCGACGCGGTCTTTACGGCCGAAGTACCCACCCTGGACGGCAGCTACTATGAGGTGAAGGGCATGCCGGAGGAGGAAGTGCCCGCGGCCGTCAAGCAGGAGGAAAGCGATCCTCTGCCGGAGGGAAGCTTCTACGACACCGACAAAGGGAAGAAGCTCACCGAAACCTTTTTGCACCAGGTGCCGTATCCTCTGTTCATCACCACGCTGTACCTGGTGCTGGGCTTCATCTTCCATCAATGGCACCCCGGCTGGCTGGTGTTTATGACCATCCCCATCTTCTATATGCCGGAAAAGGAAAAAAAGCTGCCCTATATCCTGGGCAACCCGGTGGCGCTGGCGCTTTTGTACCTGGTACTGGGATTCTACCTCAACCTCTGGCATCCCGGCTGGATGGTCTTCCTGCTGATCCCCATCATCGGAAGCATGCGCACAAAGCATAAAAGCGAAGAATCATAAGAAAAAGGCTGCCCTGCATTGCGGGACAGCCTTTTGTGTACAGTCAATTACGCGCTGACTTCCTCTTCCTTGGAGGAGGGCTTTCCGGGCTTGGGCACATGGTACTCGCACCTGGGATCGTAGCGCACGGCGGCCGGCGGCGTCTCCAGCTCCTCCGGGTGGTTGAGCAGATGGATTGCGGCGGCAAAAAACCGGGCATACATGGCGCCGGCGCATACGCGCTCGTCCGCGGTCACGCCTATGGGCAGCACGCGCCTGCGGACCACTTTTCCATCAGGGGTCATGGCCACCTTCCGTTCCACGGTGCCCATGCTGAAAAACAGGCTGCTGTTGCCGAAGTTGTAAATATGATGGTATACCGAATGCATGCCGATGGAGGCCATGTTGGTAATCCACAGGCCCGCATGAAAGGGGCTGGCGTCGATCAGCACCTTGGGCAACAGCCCATAGCGGTCCAAAAGCTTTACAAGCCCCATCACGGCATTGGGCAGCATCGGAATGGAAAGCATAAACCTGGCAAACCTCAAGGTGAAATTGCTTTCCTCCATGGGCCGGTTGGCCGTAACCGCCTCGTTGATGCGCTGGGCCACATCATAAATGGTATCCGTGGGATCAAAAAACAGCTTGACCGTCGTTTCCTCAATGGATTCATCCTGCGTATCCCGCAAAACGGCGAAGGATACGGACATTTCCTTGCGGGAATACAGCTGCTTGTTCATGACAAACCGGTTGATCTCGGGGTATTGGGATACGCCGCGCACGTAGGCGGCGATGATCAGCTGCATGAACGTGATCTTGTTTCCCTTGGCAGACTGGTCGGCAATATACCTGGCCAGGGTTTCGTAATCCAGCTCCTGCTGCAAAAACACCTGGGCATCGCAGCGCTGGGGCATGAAATAGGGCGTTGCCTGGATGATGGGATCCTTATGCTTGAACCTGCGTCCTTCCGCCCGGAATCCGAACATGCGATCCTTCCTCCCCGTTTGTAATTTCACGGTGTTGGGCGGCAGTGCAAAGATGATTGCAAAATAAACGAAAAACGACGCCCCAAGCACTTATAGCGCCCGGGCAAATCCAAACGTAAAGCCGGCGAGCCGGCCTCTTTGCCGCACAAGGCTATTGTATCCTGTTGCAAGTGTTGCGTCAATGACAAATGGAAGCAATGCACGGTATCGGCAAGTATTTCTCGGTGAAAGATAGATTGTTGACAACTTTACTAGGAAATGATACAATCCAGCCATGCCGAAAGGCCATCCCATTTTCAGGGATGGCTTTTTTGAAAAATCCGGGCCAAGGACAAGGAGGTCCTTCTCATGCCAGTCAAAATTCCAGACGCGCTCCCGGCCACCAGAATCCTTACGGAAGAGAATATTTTCGTGATGACGGACAAGCGGTCCGCCGCCCAGGACATACGGCCGCTCCGCATTGCGATTCTGAATTTGATGCCCACCAAGGAGGATACGGAGACGCAGCTTTTGCGCCTGATCGGCAATACCTCCCTGCAGGTGGAGATCACGCTTTTGCATACGGAAAGCTACAATTCCAAAAATGTTGATTTTCAGCACCTTTCCGCCTTTTACCGCACCTTTAACGATGTGAAGGACGAGTTTTTTGACGGTGTCATCATCACCGGCGCGCCGGTGGAAAAGCTGGATTTTGAGGATGTCCATTACTGGGACGAGCTGCAAAGCATCATGGCCTGGGCCGATGAGCGGGCCTTCAGCACGCTTTTCATCTGCTGGGCCGCCCAGGCCGGGCTGCACTACCATTACGGCATTCATAAGCGGCCGCTGGAGGAAAAGATGTTCGGCGTCTTTCCCCACCGTGTGCTGAAGAAGGACTCCAAGCTGGTACGGGGCTTTGACGATGTTTTCTGCATTCCCGTCAGCCGCCATACGGGTTTGGTCGAAGAGGAAGTACTGGCCTGCAAGGATCTGGAAATCCTGGCCGTCTCGGAGGAATCCGGCATGGGGCTGATTACAAGCCGCGACGGGCGGCGGGTGTTTGCCACAGGCCACAGCGAATACAACGCCAACACCCTGGCCAACGAATACTTCCGCGATGTGAACAAGGGCCTTGAAATCAAGGTGCCCAGGCACTATTTCCCGGAGGATGACCCCCATCAGTCCCCCATCGTCCGCTGGCGCAGCCATGCCAACCTTTTGTTTATGAACTGGCTGAACTATTTCGTCTATCAGGAGACGCCGTATGAACTGAGCGGCCCGGCACTGAAAAGGGGGCGGTAACAAATGCGCATTCCTTCCTTGCTGCGTGACGGCAGGGTGCATATCTCCTGCGAGATCTTTCCGCCCAAGGAGTTTTCGGGCCTTTCGCAGGCGGTAGGCGTGGCAAAAGAAATTGCCGCGCTTTCCCCGGCCTTTGTCAGCGTGACCTACGGCGCGGCGGGCAACACCGCGGCCCATACGCTGGAAATCGCCCAGGCTGTGAAGGCGGCGGGCTGTACGCCGCTGTATCATTTGACCTGCGCCTCCTCCACCGCGGACCAGATACAGGACAGGCTGAACGAATTAAGGGCCCAGGGCATTGAGAACATACTCGCCCTGCGGGGCGATATTCCCGAGGGCATGGTCTTTCCGGGGCCGAGGCAGTATCAGTATGCCTCTGACCTGGTAGCCGAAATCAGATCCTTCGGCGGCTTTGCCATCGGCGCGGCCTGCTATCCGGAAGGCCACCCGGAGTCGCCCTCCAAGGACAAAGACCTAGACCACCTTCGCCGCAAGGTGGATGCCGGCGCGGAGTTTTTGACGACGCAGCTGTTTTTTGACAACAACATCCTTTACAATTTCCTGTACCGCGCGCTGCAAAAGGGCATTTCCGCGCCTGTGGCCGCGGGGATCATGCCGGTGGTGAACGCCGCCCAGATCAAGCGCATCTGCTCCCTGTCCGGCGCGTCGCTGCCGCCCCGCTTTGCCGCCATTGTGGACCGGTTTTCTCAAAACACAAAAGCCATGCGCCAGGCGGGCATTGCCTTTGCGACAGAGCAGATCATCGACCTCATCGCCAACGGCGTCAGCAATATCCACATCTATACCATGAACCGCCCCCAAATCGCCGCCGCCATTTTTCAGAACTTATCGGATATTCTGGGAGAATAGCCTATGGAGGAAATCAGCCGCAGAACCATCGCCAAGTATTTGGGCTACCGTGGCAAGCCTTTGGATGAACCTACCGCGGCACTTGTCGAGGCTGCGCTGGCGGAGCTTGCTGCTGTAAGTCCGCGGCATGTGCTACGCCGCTTGCCCCTTTCCATCACAGAAAACAAGGTCACCATCGAAAGCTTTCAGGTGGAAAGCCGCAATTTGGCCGGCCATTTGGCAGGCTGTAGGGAAGCGGTTATGTTGGCAGCCACCTTAGGGGTTCAGGCGGATCAGCTCATTGCGCGGGCTTCCATTGCCCGCATGAGCAAGGCTGTGGTATTGCAGGCCTGTGCCGCTGCCAAGCTGGAGGCTTACCTAAATGCCGTGGGGCATGACTTGGCGGGGGAAGCTGAGGCGGAAAACCTGTACCTGACGCCCAGGTTCAGTCCCGGCTACGGTGATCTGCCCCTTTCCTGCCAGGCTGACTTTCTTACGCTGCTGGAGGCCGGCAAGCGCATCGGCCTTGGGCTGACGGCGGATTTTATGCTGACCCCCGTCAAGTCGGTAACTGCCATCATCGGCCTGTCGTCCAAAAAGCAATCCGCCTGCTATCAGGTATGTCAAAGATGCTCTCATACGGCTTGCCCCTTTCGGGAGGAATGAAGATGGATTTTGCAAGTCTCCTTGGAAAACGCCTGCTCTTTGTGGATGGCGGCATGGGCACATTGCTGCACAGCATGGGTTTGACCGGCGGCCAGCTGCCGGGATCGTGGAACCTTTTGCATCCGGACAAGGTGCGCAAAGTGCATGAAGCTTATTTGCAGGCAGGGTGCGACATCATCACCACCAACACCTTTGGCGTCGATGCGCTGCATTACGGCGATGACGCGAAAAAGGTGACGGAGGCTGGCGTTTTGATCGCCAGGGAAGCCGTAAAGAACATCGGTCATGGGCTTGTGGCCCTGGACCTGGGCCCCACAGGCAAGATCCTTGAGCCCTTTGGCGATCTGCCTTTTGAAACGGCCGTCACGCTCTTTGGGGACGTGGCGCAAACAGGGGCTAAAGCCGGGGCCGATGTTATCTTTATCGAAACCGTCTCCGACAGCTACGAGATCAAGGCGGCGGTGCTGGCCTGCAAGGAGCGTACGAACCTGCCCATCGTTGTCACCATGATGGTCAACGAAAATGAAAAGCTACTGACAGGAGGAGACATTCCCGGCATGGTGGCCATGCTGGAGGGCCTTGGCGTCACCGCCCTGGGCCTTAACTGCGGCCTTGGCCCCAAGCAAATGCTGCCGATATTGCAAAAAATGATGCAGTATACCTCCCTGCCGGTGCAGCTTTGCCCCAATGCGGGCCTTCCGCACCTGGAAAACGGGCATACCTGCTTCAAGCTGGATCCAGATCACTTTGTGGAAGAAATGGAAGAGCTGGTTTCGCTGGGCCCGTGGCTGCTGGGCGGCTGCTGCGGCACCACCCCCGACCATATGCGGGCCATGATCGGGCGATTCAAAGATACATGGCTTCTGCCCATCACAAAAAAGCACCACACCATTATCAGCTCCTACGGCAAATCCGTCCTTTTCGGCGATGCGCCCATCCTCATCGGCGAGCGCATCAACCCCACCGGCAAGCCCCGCTTGAAGCAGGCGCTCAAGGAGGGGGATATGGCTTATCTCCAGCAGGAAGCCGCGTCCCAGCAGGAAAACGGCGCCCATGTGCTGGATGTGAACGTAGGCCTGCCCGGTATTGATGAGCCGGCCGTTCTGACAAAAGCGGTGGAAAGCCTGCAGGCCATCACCGACCTGCCCCTGCAGATCGACACGGCGGACGTTGCCGCCCTGGAACGTTCCCTGCGCGCATACAACGGCAAGGCGCTCATTAACTCCGTTACCGGAAAAGCATCCTCCATGGCGGCTGTCTTCCCGCTGGTGAAAAAGTACGGCGGTGTGGTAGTGGCATTGCCCCTGGATGAATCGGGTATTCCCGAAACGGCGGAGGGGCGGTTGGATATTGCGCGAAAGATCGTTGCCGAGGCCGAAAGGCACGGCATCCAGAAGAAAGACATATTATTGGACGGGCTGACCATGACCGTCAGCACCGACAGGAAGGCCGCTCTTACGACCTTGGAAACCATCCGCCGGGCCAGGGAGGAACTGCGGCTCAAAACCATCCTTGGCGTATCCAACGTATCCTTCGGCCTGCCCAGGCGGGAAAAGCTGAACGCGGCCTTCTTTGCCATGGCCCTGGCCGCAGGACTGGACGCGGCCATCATGAATCCCCACTCCGCGCCCATGATGGAGGCTTTCTGGGCCGGTGCTGCTCTTTCTGGCCGGGACGACCAGTTTGCGGGCTACATTTCCACATTTGGCGGTGCGGAAGCGCCTTCCGCCCCCGCCGCTTCAAAAGGCGAGCCGGGTTTGCATGAATCGGTGCTCAAGGGCCTTTCCGCCCAGGCGGGCAAGGCGGCGCAAACGCTTCTGGATCAAGGCAGGGAGCCCCTTTCCCTGATTGAAAACGAGCTGATCCCGGCTCTTTCCGAAGTGGGCGCCGGCTTTGAATCGGGCAGGCTGTTTTTGCCCCAACTGCTCATGAGCGCTGAGGCAGCCAAGGCCGCCTTCGACAGGCTGAATGCCAGGCTCGCCGCCACCGGACAAACCGCCAAGAGCCGCGGGAAGGTGATCCTGGCCACCGTGGAAGGCGACATACACGACATCGGCAAGAACATCGTCAAGGTACTGCTCGAAAACTATGGATTTACAGTCATCGACCTGGGGCGTGACGTTCCTGTGGACATGGTGGTGGAAACCGCCATCCGGGAGGATGTGCGCCTGGTAGGACTGTCCGCCTTGATGACCACTACCGTGCCCAGCATGGAAAAAACCATCCGCGCCCTTCGCGAAAAAAAGCCGGGAACCCTCGTCATGGTAGGCGGCGCTGTACTCACCCCCGAATACGCCAGTCAAATGGACGCCGATTTCTACGGCAAAGACGCCATGGCCTCCGTCGCCTACGCCCAGCAGCTCTTCCCTTGACCCCAGGGACGCTGTCCCTGGACCCTGCCAAAGGCTCCGGAGTCCGGCTGCCGCCAGTGGCGGCATGAAGCCAGCCGGAACACAGCCCCTTTGGAATCCCCATTTCTGGGGATATATCGAGGAGCTGCAGTTATATTTCTACTCCATGGGAAAAGCAGCGTAAAGAGGCTTCCCCTCCCAGGGGAAGCTGTCGGCGAAGCCGACTGATGAGGTGCTACCGGCATTACAGCAGGTCAAACTTGTGGTATATCTTCTGTCATGCTATAATTCAACTGGCTTTGCAAAATTTGCATTTGCCGGTTGTTTTCATTTATTTCAGCTTTCAAAATATAAACATTAACCTTTTTTGTGAGGACAAGCCATGGACGTTACCTCCTTCCTGCAGAGCATATCCTCCCTTGGCGTAGATTTTTTCACCGGCGTGCCGGACTCTCTATTGGCGCCTCTTTGCGATACGCTGTATTCCCGCTACGGCGTGAATGACAGGCATATCGTCGCCGCCAACGAGGGCGCGGCGGTGGGCCTGGCCGCCGGCCACTACATCGCCACAGGCAGGCCAGCCCTTGTTTACCTGCAAAACAGCGGCATCGGCAATGCCGCCAACCCTGTCATCTCGCTTTTGAACGACAAGGTGTACGGCATTCCCTGCGTGTTTGTGGTAGGCTGGCGGGGCGAACCCAATGTGCATGACGAGCCCCAGCATGTGTTCCAGGGTGAGATCACTCCTGACATGCTGTCGTTGATGGATCTTCCGCCCTATATCCTTTCCAACACCACAGACGAGCAGGCCTTTGCCGCCATGGTCGACGATGCGAAGGCCTGGATATCCCGCGGCAAAAGCGTTGCCTTTCTCATGAAAAAAGGCGCGCTGGCCGGCGGAGCAAAGGCCGCCTATCCAAGCGCCGGCTCCCTTTCCCGGGAGGATGCGCTGCGGCTGATCCTTACAAGTGCGTCCGACGCGGACGTGTTTGTCTCCACCACCGGCAAAACCTCCCGGGAGGTATTTGAAATCCGAGAAGCGCAGCATATGGGCCATGACCATGATTTTCTCACGGTAGGCTCCATGGGCCATGCTTCCATGATCGCCCTTGGCATCGCCAAGGCCAGGCCTGAGACGGCTGTCTGGTGCCTGGACGGCGACGGCGCGGCGTTGATGCACCTGGGCAGCCTGCTGGTGGAAGCCAAGTGCAGCTGCAGCAACCTGATCCACGTAGTATTGAATAACGGCGCTCACGAAAGCGTGGGCGGTATGCCTGTAAACGGCGGGAGCATCTCCTTTACCTCCATTGCCAAAGCGGCGGGCCTTACCCATTGCTTCTTTGCGGAAGATGAGAAAGAACTCCTGTCGGTGCTGCCGAAGATACGTAAAATCGCCGGAAAGCAGCCCGTTTTTCTGGAGATTGCCGTGAAGCAGGGCTCCCGGCCGGACCTGGGCCGGCCCACCGCCACCCCGCGGGAGAATCTTCGTCAGCTGATGGCATATCTGAATTCACAAGGAGAAAAGGCATGAAAGCGCTTATTCTCAATTCCGGTGTGGGCCGGCGGATGGGTACGCTTACGGAAAACGCCCCCAAGTGCATGACGCTCATCGGGGCGGGCTACACCATCATCAGCCGCCAGTTGACAGCGCTTGCGGAGGCCGGCGTCCGGGAGGTTGTTATTACCACCGGCCCCTTTGCCGAGCTTTTGAAAGAGCATATCGACGGCCTGGGCTTGCCCCTTCACGTCACCTATGTTCCCAACCCCATGTACCCGGAAACCAATTACATTTACTCCATGCACCTGGCCGCGGAGCATTTGCAGGACGACGTGCTGCTTTTGCATGGCGACCTGGTGCTGGAAAGCAGCGTACTCGAAGACTTGCTTTCAAGCGGCGTGAGCGCGGTGGCGGTGGATTCCACCCTCCCCTTGCCGGAGAAGGATTTTAAGGCCAAGCTGCAAAATGGCCGTGTTGCCGCCGTCGGCATCGAATTTTTCGGCCCGGACTGCGTTGCCTGCCAGCCCGCTTACTTCTGGCGGCGGGAGGATTTTGCTGTCTGGATGCGGGCCATCGCAGCATTCTGCGGGAAAGGACAGCGGCGCGTGTACGCCGAAAACGCCTTCAATGCGCAGAACGGGGCCGTTCCGCTTTATCCCATGGAGCTGAATGGCCGGCTATGCAGCGAAATAGATAACCCGGACGACCTGGAAACCGTCTCAAAGCGGTTCCTGTCCACACTTGATCAAGAGGGGGCGCGCCCGTGAAACAGGTGTACATGAGCTTTAGTACCGATATCCTCCACAACGGCCACATCAAGATTATACAAAAGGCGGCGCTGCTGGGCGACCTGACGGTGGGCGTGCTGACCGATGAGGTCATCGCCTCCTTCAAGCGCTATCCCCTGATCCCCCTGGAGGAGCGGCTCCAGCTTTTCCAAAACATTGTGGGCGTAAAGCGTGTGGTGGTGCAAAGCGCGTTAAGCTATGAAACGGTATTGCGGGAATTGAAACCTGATATCGTGGTCCATGGCGACGACTGGCAGACCGGCTACCAGGCCAACATCCGCCGCCAGGTCATCGATGTGCTGTCGGAGTGGGGCGGCGAGCTGATGGAGTACCCTTACACCCACACCCCTACCGAGGAAACGTTGAGCCGCCTGGACCAGC
Source organism: Bacillota bacterium (assembly GCA_023425025.1). Taxonomy (GTDB): domain Bacteria; phylum Bacillota; class Clostridia; order Christensenellales; family Aristaeellaceae; genus JAEWAH01. The sequence continues at coordinate 82,154 of JAFADG010000035.1, read as the reverse complement.
AGCTGTCCATGCCGGAGCACCGGCGCTCAAGGCTCAAAAAGTTGTTGCAGTACAAGCCCTGCCTGTCGGTGATGGAGGCCCACAATGGCCTGACCGGCCTGATCGTGGAGCACGCCAGGGCGGAAACGCCAGACGGCATCAGGCAGTTTGACGCCATGTGGGTATCGAGCCTGTGCGATTCCACCGCCAAGGGCAAGCCGGATATCGAGCTGGTGGACCTGACCTCCCGCATTCAAACGCTGGAGGAGATCATGGAGGTCACCACCAAGCCCATCATCCTGGACGGCGACACCGGCGGGCAGACGGAACATTTTGTCTACAACGTGCGCACCCTGGAGCGGCTGGGCATTTCCGCCGTCATCATCGAGGACAAGACGGGGCTGAAGCAAAACTCCCTGTTCGGTACCGAGGTGAAGCAAACGCAGGAGAGCATTGAAAGCTTCTGCCAGAAGATACGTGCCGGGAAAAACGCCCAAAAGACAAAGGATTTTATGATCATTGCCAGGTGCGAAAGCCTGATCCTTAATCAGGGTATGGAGGATGCCATCACCCGCTGCCGCGCCTATGTGGCTGCCGGGGTGGACGGCGTCATGATCCATTCCTGCAAAAAGGATCCGGCGGAAATACTGGCGTTTTGCCGGCTGTTCAGAAGCGAAGACAAGGTCACCCCGCTGATCACGGTGCCGACCACCTACAATGTGATCACCGAGCAGGAGCTGCAATCAGCCGGCGTCAATATCGTCATCCACGCCAACCACTTATTGCGCAGCGCCTTCCCCGCCATGCAAAAAACTGCCCAGGCCATCTTAAAAAGCGGGCGGTCGCTGGAGGCGGAGGCGTACTGCATGTCCATCAAGGAGATTCTCACCCTGATCCCCGCCGAGGAGTAAAGGAGCTTTGCATGTTTTCACCCTTCTCGCCGGTGGATATCCGCATATTGGACCGGGAAAAGGCGCTGCCGGTGCTGGAAGCCTTTGCACAGGGCGCAGGCGGCCTGTGCGTGCTCGCCACCGAAGCCATGCTAAAAAGGCTGAACCTGGACGCATTTGTGCAGGGGCTGCTGGACAAGCATAACGGCGTATGGCTGAAGGACATTCCGGCAAACCCAACGGTGGCCGATGTTTGTCAAGCCCTCTCCTCCCTGGCGGGCAAACAGTTGCGTGCCATAGTCGCCATCGGCGGCGGCAGCGCCATCGATCTTGGCAAGGCCATTGCGGCACTGTATGGCCTGACACAAGAAAACAGCCTTGCGGAGGATGCCGTCCGCGAGGCTATCACCCAGAAAAAATATACATCAAGAGCGGACCTCCCTGCCTTGATTGCCGTGCCTACCACAGCGGGTACGGGCTCGGAGGTAACGCGCTGGGCCACCGTGTGGGACCCCCAAAGGCGGCAAAAGCTGTCGGTGGACGACGCCGGCCTTTTTCCCAAGGCTGCGGTGATTGTGCCGGAGTTCACCATGACCATGGTGCCGGAGCTTACGCTGTCCACCGGGCTGGACGCGCTCTCCCACGCCATGGAGGCGTATTGGGCCAACAGCCGCACGCCGCTTTCTCAGGTGCTGGCTCTGTCGGCAGTTGAAAAAATACGGGGCTTTCTGCCCGGCGCAATTTTGCCGGAAAACAAGGAAAGCATGGAAACAAGAAGAGAAATGTGCCTGGGCGCGCTGCTGGCCGGCCTGGCCTTTTCGATGACCCGTACCACGGCTTGCCATGCCATTTCCTATCCTTTGACGATGCTGCATGGCATATCCCATGGGTTTGCGGCGGCGGTGACACTGCCCGCTGTCCTGCGGCGAAACGCGGCCGTCGTTCCGGAGATTCAAAGCTTGCATGCCCTTTTTGAAAAGGAAGGGGGCTTTTCTGCCTGGCTGGGCCGGGTGACCGGCCCCGTCCGGCCGCTGCGCCTATCCGCCTTTGGCATCCGCAAAGACGACCTTCCTTCCATCGCGGAGCTTTCCTTCACCGCCGGCCGGATGGACAACAACCCCATCGTTTTTGACAGGGATCAAGTCTTGGCCATCTTGGAAGAAAGCCTGTAAGCATTACGGTCCGTACAAAAAAGAATAGATCGCCTCTGCCTCCGCTGTGCCATTTTCGATGCGCACGGCGGTTTCCTTTCCATAGGCCTCTTCCTGGCCATGAGCGGGAAACAAGCCGGTTTTTATGCCGGATACCGGCACCGACAGCGCGTCGCCCGCGATTTGCAAAACATTCATCAGCGACATATTGGTTTCCACATAGGGCAGCAGGTCGGATATCAAATCCACCAGTTTTTCCATGTCCAGTTTCAAGGCCTTTTCCATCAAGGCGGACAGCACGCGGCTGATATGAGACCCGTATTGCTGCGCCCCTTCTCCCGAAGGCGCCTTCATATACAAAAGGGCCTGGGCGCCGCTCAATGCCTGCAAACCGGCCGGATGAAAGACGATATTGCCATCCGGCGATTCGATCCTCCATTCCTTTTCCCCGATCTCAAGCGCTATGCCGCCCAGCCCGTCGATAATCTTTTCCATGCCGGCCAGATCCACCATCACAAAATGCGCAATATTCAGCTGAAACAGGCCGTTCACGGCATCAACGACTGCCTGCGGGCCGTCTTTTGCGGCCGCGGAAAGCTTTATCGCGGCATTGCCGGGGCCCTTCACCAATAGGTCGCGGCGGATAGAGGCCACACTGACCGCGCCTGTATCCAGCCGCATACAAGCAAGCACAATGGCATCCGCGCTGCGCGCATTTTCCTGGCTGCTTTGCGTCCCCAGCAGCAATATGGTGATGTTGGGCGGCATTTTTTGCTGCGCGATCGCTGCTTCACCGCTGCCCAGCAGCAGCGCGCAAATGCACACCAGCACAAAGATCAGGATACGTCCTTTCATATTGCCTCCTCCAGGCATGCACATTTATTGGCTTTTTGCATTTACTGTATTCCAAAAGAGGTTGCGAGGCGGAAAAAACGCATGGTTTTCCATGAGGAAAAGGAGCGGCGTATGAAAATATTGATCACCGGCGCAAAGGGCTTTCTTGGGCGGAATCTTTCCGCGACCCTTGGGCAGCGAAAGGATGCGCGGCTGTACCTGTATGACCTGGATACCGACCCCAAACTGCTGGACCGCTATGCGGCGGATTGCGATTTTGTGTTCCACCTGGCCGGCGTGAACAGGCCCGTAAATGAGGGCGAATACGAAAAAAACGCGTCCTTTACAAAGGAACTGCTGGATGCCCTTGGGCGCCATGAGAACAAGGCGCCGGTCCTTTTTTCCTCCTCCATTCAAGCGGCTTTGGACAATGCGTACGGACAAAGCAAAAAAGCGGCGGAGGATTTGATTTTTGCCTGGGGCCCCCAGCAGGGCGTCCCCGTGTATGTATACCGCCTGACCAATCTTTTTGGCAAGTGGAGCCGGCCGGCCTACAACAGCGTAGTGGCCACCTTCTGCCACAGCGTTGCCCGGGGATTGCCCATCACCGTCCGCGACCCTGACGCACCGCTTACGCTTGCCTATGTGGACGATGTGGTGGCGGAATTTTTGCGCGCGATGGAAGGCGGCGCGCATACGGCCGGCTCCTACTGCCTGGCGGAGCCTGTGCATACGACAACGGTTGGCAAGGTGGCGGAATTGATTGCTTCGTTCCATACAAGCCGGGAAAGCCTATCCATTCCTGATATGGGCGACCCGTTCGTAAAGGCTCTGTACGCCACCTACCTGAGTTATCTGCCGGAGGATGAGTTTGGTGTGCCCTTGAAGAAAAACGCCGATCATCGCGGCTCCTTTACGGAGCTTGTCCATACCGCGGACAGAGGGCAGGTTTCCGTAAACATTTTGAACCCCGGCATTGTAAAGGGGAACCATTGGCACCACACCAAAAACGAAAAGTTCACCGTCGTGCTGGGGCAGGGGATCATTCGCTTAAGAAGGATAGAAGATACGCAGGTGCTGGAATATCTGGTCAGCGCAGATCAGCCGGAGGCGGTGGACATCCCGCCGGGGTACGTTCACAACATGGAGAACCTGGGCGATACCGAAATGGTGGTCATTATCTGGGCCAGCGAAAACTTTGATCCCGCTTTCCCTGATACCTATGCCATGGAGGTATAACTGCAAGAGAGGCTACAGCCGAAGGACGACGCTGGCGGTAAACGTCTGCCCGTCCCACGCCGGCACATACTCGCCCCGGTGACGTTTTGCAATGGCCCGTATGCTTTTGATCCCAAGGCCGCCGCAATTCCCCTTGCGGCTGATGATGTGGTCCTCTTCCTTCAGCACCGTTCCGTCAAACGTGTTCCGGACGGTGATCAGCAGCTGCCTGCCCTGGGGAGCGCCGCGAAGAATGATGTGCCGCTGCCCTTCCGGCGCCTTTTGACATGCTTCCAGCGCATTCTCCAGCAAATTGCCAAACAGCGTGCACAATTCAAAGCTGTCCATAGGCGGGTTCGCCGGCAGGTCCACCATGGCGGAAAAATCGATGCCGGCCATCTTGCATTTTTGGTGATATCCTATAAGCAGCGCGTTCACGGCGGGATTTGTACAGAATTGGGGCAGGACGCCCTCGTCGCACTTTGCCCCAAAGGAAAGCAGGTAGCTGCGCGCCTCTTCGATTTTGCCGGTTTCCAGTAAAATCTGGGCCACGTGCAGATGGTGCTTGCAGTCATGCCGCAATATGCGGGATGCTTCCATCATTTTGGACATATCATCGGCCTGCGCCGCTTCCGCCTCCATCAGCCGCCTGGCCATCATAAGGTCATGCTCCGCCTGTATTCTGGCGCAGACAGCCAGCACGGCAAAGACCAGCGCCGAAACGCTCCACAAAGCAAACAGCAGCATCAGCGACGATACAAGCGGCGTTTGATCGGCATTGAAAGCCATAATATAGGGCAGCAGCGCGCTGGCCAATAATGGGCCAAAGGCAAACAGCGCCCATTCCCACCCGCTCTTTTCCGCAAGAAAATCCCGGTAATAACGAAGGCCGGCACGGTTCAGCCAGACAAGGTAAGCGCCGCCCAGCAGCGCCATCGCGATCAAAAGCGCCGTATCATGCCAAACGCCCGGCTCCGGCAAAATGGCATCCATGATCAGGGAAGACAAGCCCGCCACGGCGCAGCCGATAAACAGATGAAGGCAGAAAACGAACAGCTTTCCCGGCAGCGCTTCTTTGTGCAGGATCCATACGGGCACAAAAAACGCAAGAACCGCATAGGGGAACCCGCCCGGCATCTTAGGATCCGGGTAGGACGCCATATCCAGCAAAATCAGCAGGACCGCCGGCGCCATATACGCCGGCAATGTCCAGATTGCAGCGAATTTTTGTTTGAGCACAATGCCTGTGCCGCATAGGATGACGGATAGAATCACAATGCCTGATGCCAGGGATAGCAAATCATTCATGCGCTTTTCCCCCGTTATGCACGCTGCCCGGAAATGAAATGGCCCTTGTCCGACTCTCTTTTTCCTCTTGGGATGACACATATAATCATACCATAAACCGGCCCTGCGGATTTTATAACAATGGGGCGTATTATGAAAACGTTTGGCGGAAATCACCTTTCCTTTGCCTGCTGCCCTATAATACCCGCGTACGATCAGCCGCGCCTTGCAGGGGTCCTTAAGGCGGGCGGGAGGCGGAAAGGATACATGTATGATCCGCATAGCGATCTTGGAGGACGACCGTATGATGCTGGAAGAAACAAGCCGCATGGTACGCCTGTTTGCCAGCGCCAATCCGCAGTGGGACATCTCCGTCAGCACGTTCCGTTCCGCCTTTGATGTGCTGGATTGCATAGAGAAAAAGAACGTGGGCTTTCAAATCTGCCTGCTGGATATACTGGTGCCGGGCATGAACGGCATCGAGCTGGGCCGTTTTATCCGCAAAGCGGACGACCAGGCGGTGATTATCTTTTTGACATCCGCCCATGAATACGCGCTGGAATCCTTCAAGGTGCTGCCCATGCAGTATTTGCTAAAGCCCGTTCAGGAAGCTACGCTGCATGCTATGCTGGAAAAGGCCTGCCAGAGGGTGAAGCAGGCGGAGGATGACCAGGTGCTGGTGCGTTTGAAAGGCGGCATGGCCCGCATACAATACCATCAAATCGCCTATATCGAATATATGAACCATACCATTACGTATCATTTGACCTCCGGCAAAACCGTCACCACCATGGTGCTGCGGGAATCCTTTACCGACTGCATGGCAAGGTTTCTTCAGGATACAAGGTTTTTGAAACCCCACGCTTCCTTTGTGCTGAACATGGATTATGTGCAGGTCATGACCGCCAGGGAATTTGAAATGCCGGGCGGGGAATTCGTACCTATCTCCAAGCGGGCCTACGCCCAGGTGCGAAGGCAGTATATGGCGTATGTGCTCAAAAGGCACGGCGGCATTGCCCAATGACCGGCAGCCGCCTTGTAAACCATTGGTTTATTTTTCAAAAACGGGGTTGAAAAGCTTCTGCGGGTATGATAAGATGTTAACGATCCAAAATGAAAGGAGGTATGGTCATGATGCGTATGAGCAAAAGTTTTCAGGCAGCCCTCAATCAGAACTTTGCGTGCAAGGCATGTACTGTACCTCTGTCCATAACAGCGGGATGATTTTTGTTGTCCCCTCGGCGGCGGTATGACGTGCAGCGCATACCGCCGCTTTTTTTTGTTGTCAGAAAGGATGATCAACGTGGTCTGCTCGCTTGGATCAAGAATTCAAACCCTGCGCAAAGCACAGGGCATCACTCAGGCCCAGCTTGCCTTAAGGCTCGGCATTACTGCACCGGCAGTATCCAAATGGGAGCGGGATATCGCCTATCCGGATATTATGCTGCTTTATCCATTGTCCAAAACGCTATGCGTTTCGCTGGACCGTTTGCTCTCTCCACTTTTTGACCAGAACGGGAGTTGACACTGTATGTTTCGAATAAAGGGTTTTTTCGGTTTTCTGTTCAGGCGGCTTTTTGCGCATACGCCCTGCAAGCCGCTTACCCGCGAGGTGTGGGAGGCCCGCAGAATCAGGGAAGAAAGGGTGTTTCAAGTCGTTGAAATCCCCAGGCAGTATGTTTACCTCAAATAAAAGCATCAACGCAAACAGCACAGGCAAAGGGAATTTGCGGCATTCCCCTTGACCTGTGCTTTTTATCTGGCCAATCTTTTCATTGACGGCACCTCACACAGGCTGTATGATACTGTGAAGGCCGGGTGGCATGGCATGCCCAGTGTATAAAGGCGCTGCCGGGCTGTAAGTATCGTATATGGGGGGGGCGGGAGGCGCATACGGTGCTTTCCCTGTGAGAAAATGAGGATGAACCGGTCCGTTTTGAGCAAGCTGGGACTTTTCACAGCTTCACTGATCTGGGGCAGCTCTTTTTTTGTAATGAAAAATTCCGTGGACGTGTTTCCCACCTTTGCGCTGCTGGCCATACGCTTTTTGATCGGCTGCGGGCTGCTGTGCCTTGTTTTCTGCCGCCGCTTAAAAAATATCACCGGTAAAACGCTCAAACGCGGCGCGTTGCTGGGCGTGCTTCTTTTCGGCGCGTACGCGCTGCAAACCCTGGGGCTCAAGGAAACCACACCGGGCAAAAACGCCTTTTTGACGGCCATCTACTGCATACTGGTGCCGTTTATCTTCTGGATGGTTACCAGAAAAAAACCGGATATTTATAACTATCTGGCGGGCGCCCTGTGCCTTTTGGGCATAGGCCTTGTATCCCTGGCCGGGGATCTTTCCATCGGCGTTGGCGACGCGCTGACCATGGCCGGCGGTGTGGTATACGCGGTGCACATCGTAGCGGTGGCGAAGGTCAGCCAGGACGATGACCCGGTATTGTTGACGCTGGTACAGTTTGGCGCCGCGGCAATTTGCTGCCTGGGCACTTTCTTGGGAACAGAAACCTTCCCGGCCGAGGTTCCTCCCGCCGCGTGGTATGGCCTCATCTATCTTGCGGTGTTTGCCACCGCCGGCGCGCTGCTTTTGCAGAACGTGGGGCAGAAATACACCCATCCGGCGGCTGCTTCCATTCTTTTAAGCCTGGAATCCGTATTCGGCGTGGCGTTCTCCATGGTGTTCTACGGCGAAGCGCTGACGGCCCGGCTTGCGGCCGGGTTTCTGCTGATATTTATTGCGGTGATCGTCTCGGAAACAAAGCTGTCCTTTTTGTTTCCTGCCGTTCCCAAGGGAACTTGCCGGCAGCATAACGGTATCATTTCCACGGATGAGGCCACATGATTGCATTTTTGTATATTCCGAATGAAAAATGTTCCGGAGGGAAGACCTATGAGAAAGACTGCAAGGCTTTTTGCGCTGTTCCTGCTGCTTGTTGAGATTTTTTCTTTGCCCTGCCAGGCAAAGGCCGACCCTGTATTTGTCACCCATGGAGACAGGGGAAAGAAGCAAATCGCCATAACCATGGATGATTGCGGGAAGCATCAATATGTGCGGGAGATGCTTGATTTGTGCGATGAATATGGCTTTAAAATGACATTCTTCCCTATTGGCAATGCCATCGATGCATCGGAGGCAGACGATTGGCGCCGTATGGTACAAAGCGGCCACGAAATCGGCAACCATACAGATCGGCACGCGAATCTGATAAAGAGAAAATCTCTTGAGAAAGTGAGGGCGGAAATGACAGGCATGGAAAACAAACTGAACGATGTGCTGGGGTACGAGTACAAGATCAGCCTGATGCGCCCGCCCTTCGGCAGCATTTTTGATTCAGGCATGCGTACGGCCAAACGCTTGGAGCTGTGCGGATATCCCTACATTATTTTGTGGAGTATCAGCGAAACCAATGCCGAAAAGATGCTCAAAAAGGTTCAGAACGGTGATATCCTGCTGTATCACAGCTACAAAAAAGATGTGGACGGGCTTCGAAAAGCGATTCCTGTCCTGCTGGAACGCGGCTATGAGCTGGTCACCGTATCGCAGCTGCTTGATCTGAACGAAAATTTTTACATAAAAGGGAATTGATAATCTATTTTCAAATATGATATTATTTAGAATAGAAAATATTGCAAAGTGGGCGCTTAGAAAGGGGCTATCCATCGTACATGCTTGTAAATAACGCATTCCGGTCCGCCGCTCGAAGTTCGTTCCTCTGGGTTGTTATCTGTCTGCTTCTGATGATTGGAACGGGCTATGCTGAGGTAAAACCTCTTCCGATAGATTTTTCCGGCGGTATACCGGCAAAGGAAAGTGGTTTTCTTTCCGACATGGAATATAAGGATGAGTCCATTCATGTTTGGATCGAGGCGGGCCGCGAGTATGGCACCAATTATTGGGTGGCCTACATAAAAATCGTCGATCCCACCCAGATCAGGTCAGTGTCTGCAGGCGGCTTCGATTCGGTAAAGGTCATGCCCGGCACCGTCCTTGCAAACCGCGTGAATGCTATTTTGGCGGTGGATGGCGATTATTACAACTATACAAGCGATGGATACCTGATCCGGCAGGGCGTGAAATACCGCGATGTGCCTAACCGTTATCGTGATACGCTTATGATTGACGACAAAGGCGACTTTCATATTGTTATGCCGGCAACGGAGGAAAAGCTGCAGCCATTCCGGGAAATGAACATCATCAATAGCTTTAACTTTGGGCCGGCGCTGGTGATCGACGGCGAGCTGCGCAAAACCATTCCCAGCAACAACCAGGTAAAGGCGAACGATCCCCGCCAGCGCGTATGCGTGGCACAAATCGGGGAGCTGGAATACTTCTGTATCGCCAGCGAAGGCCCGGCGGATGCGGGCTCCAGGGGGATGACGCTGAAGGAGGTGGCAAAGCTTGCCTACGACCTTGGCGCAAAGCAGGCGTATAATTTGGACGGCGGAAACTCTGCCATGCTGATTTTTGCGGGACGCAAAATCAATGCCGTTGACAACAAGAATTTGCGAGACCTCAGCGATATACTGTACTTTGCCAGCGCAGAAACAGAATCGGGGAATTGACTATGCAAAGTGCTTCCGGCATCCTGGGTACGGGCCTGTCTCCCTATATTTTGTGCCTGGTCGTCGGCATACTGATCAGCCTGGCTGTTTTGCAGCTTCAACTGCGTTATGCGAAAATAAGCGGCAGCACAGGCATCCTGTATGCCTTGACGGGTATCCCTTTGGGGATTGCGGGCGCAAAGCTGTTCTACGCCTTGGCCAGGTTTGGGTTTCTGCATGGCATATATGGCGTGGAGGGCCTTTTTCGCTTGAGGGTTGGCGAGTTTGCATTCACCGGCGCTATTCTGGGCGTATTGGGGGCGGCATGGTTAACTGCCCGCCTGACCAGGCAAAAAGCCCGTGCGGTGATTGATGCGGTTGCCCCAGCGGGGATGCTGCTGATCGCGCTGGCCCGTTTTAGTGAGTATTATACCGATTTTGGGGCCGGCGCATATATTTATGAAACGGCGCTGCACTTTTTTCCCTTCGCCGTTCCCAATGTCTATGGCGAGTGGTATGCGGCCATCTTTATGCTGGAAGGCCTGGTGGCGCTGGCAGGATTCATTTTGCTGTCTGCAAAAAAATTTCCCGGCCATATCAGCAAAGGCGATACGGCGCTGCTGCTTTTTGCATTGACACAGGTGCTGCTGGAAAGCCTCCGCTCCGAAACGATAAAGTGGGGCTTTGTCCGCGTGCAGCAGCTAAGCAGTGTCGCCATTGCCGCTGCGATACTCGTCAAATACGGGCTCAGGCTCAAACAAAACGGTTATCCCACGAAACGGCTGCTGGTGCAGGCAGGCGTTTATTTTGCCTGTATTGTCCTGTGCGTAGGCGTCGAGTTTGCGCTTGACAAAACGGAAATTCCCAGGTACATTAGTTATTTGGCTATGATGGCCGCCTTGTCCGCAATGGGGCTCATTACCTTTGCGCACATGAACCGGGCAGGGGTCGGACAGGGGAAATGCGCCGGCGAATGCCTGTAAGCAGTGGAACAACATGGAGGGAGTGTGATCATCATGAGAGCGTACCGAAAAGCGGCAGCATTCTATCTTGGTTTTCTGTTCATGATCCTTGCAGTGTTTGCAGCCTCCTTGGCAACGGCCATGGCAGAGGAAGCGAAAACCGTTGTATATCATACCGTAACGGCAAAGACAACCGATCAGGCAATCGATCTGGGCAGCTATCAGGTCACCGGGCTTGATGAGTTCATGGCCTTTTTGGACCAGCTGCCGGCGCTGACACAAGTGGATATGTATGAAAGCACCCTTAATGCCGCACAGCTGGAGACGCTCAGCAAGCGATATCCAAATATTTTGTTCGGATGGACGCTGACGATGGGCGATCACAAGATCCGCACGGATGTTACAGCCTTTTCCACACTGCACAACCATAAGTCTCCGGCCCATACCAGTGCGGATGTTGCGGTGCTCAAATATTGCAAAAACCTGCTCGCCCTGGATTTGGGGCATAACGCTATTACGGATATTTCTTTTCTTAACGAGCTGCCGAATCTTCGAATCCTGATTCTTGGCCGCAACAGGATCAAGGATGCATCGCCCATTGGGACATTGAAGGATCTGGAATATCTTGAATTGTTCAGCGCGGGCGTCTCAGATGTTTCTGCGCTCGAAAATTGCACGAAGCTCAAAGACCTGAACATCTCCAACAATAAAATCAAGGACCTGTCTCCCGTTTTAACGCTGCCGGAATTGGAGCGGCTTTGGCTTTGCGGAAGTCAAAATGGGATATTGAACGGAAACTCCTTTACAAAAAAACAAAAGCAGGAGATTACGGCGCAAGTCACGCCAGGCTGCCTGGTGAACTTTACCGGTGCAGGGACGCAGGCCGGCTGGCGCAATCATCCCCGCTTCAATGTTTTGTATGAAATATTTCAGACCGGCATATACCGCCCTTGGGAATAAGCGCCTTCTGTATCATAAAAAGCGGTCCGGCCAAAGCCGGGCCGCTTTTTTATGGAGCACGCATCCGGCGCATTTCCTTGGCGGATCAGCATGCGCCGCTTTCTATAAAGGAAAGTCCTGCCGGTGCCACAGTCCTATTTGCAGCGCCCGGGTTTGCACCTGCTGCTTTCCGGCGGCCGTTTTCCAGTCCGCCTCCAGCGCTCCATGGCATTTTGTCCCGTCTCCTGCCTGTCGTGATGGCAGAACCGGCACAGACAATAGCTTTTGCAGATTTCGCAGTCACAGGGAGGCGATGGGGGAAAGGCTTGCGCAAGCGGGATATTGGACGGCTGCTTCATTTGCATTCCTCCCGAGGCGGCCGCTTGGGGTGCTGCATCAGCGGTTTGCGTCGCTTAAGCTTTTGTTGCGGTAAACAAGATCCTCCCGCTTTTCAAAGCCAATGGATTCCCAGAAGGCGTTCCCGGCCTGATTGGTTTGAAAGGCTACAAGGGCCGCCTTTAATATTCCTTCCGTTTTCAGCGCGTTCAGCGCGGCGTCCACCAACAGCTTTCCCACGCCCCTGCGGCGGAAATCCGGCTGCACCGCCGCGTGGTAAATGTAACCCCTGCGCCCATCGTGGCCGCAGAGGATCACGCCGGCCAAGCGGCCTTCCTCCTCCGCTACAAAGCAGGTGGCAGGATTGCGCCGCAGGAATCTTTCGATGCCCGCGGGCGAGTCGTCCAGGCTCCGCAGGCCCATGCCGGCAGTCCCTGTCCAAAGGGAATAAACCTCTTCATAATCCGCCATGGTCATTACGCGAAGCTGCATGCTGTTCCTCCCGTATGTATTGGGCTGCGCCCGATAGGGTATCAAAGCATAAAAACCCTTCCACCGGCTGCTTTAGGTGGACGAGCAGAGGCGTTATGCCGGCGTTTTGCGCGCCTTCCCCGTCGGCGTAGGGGTTATCGCCGATCATATAGCACAGGCCGGGAGAACCCGCCTTTTGCAGAGCATGCTCATAAATTTCTTTTCTTGGCTTGTCATAACCGACTTCGCCGGAGACGACGACTGCTTTGAAATATTCGAGTAGCCCCAGTTTTTTCATCAAAGACGTAAGGTCCGGGTGGTTGTTGGATACCACATATTGTTCAAAGCCAAGCATCCTCATGCTTTGCAAAACGGAAAGCGTATCATCGTACAGGGTATAATTGCATGGCTCCAGCAAGATACCTCGTATCTTTTGTGCGGCCTCGCTGGCAGTATCCCTTTTTGCGCCAAGCGCAAGGCATACGTTTTCAAAATGCCGGCGCATATGCGCCCACCATGCATCGCCGGTCAGACGGGTAAAGTCCTCCTGCGGCGTATGCCAGGGAAAGCCTGAACGAAGAAGGGGGCGCACGTCCTCCAAAGTACGGGAGCATTCCGGCCAGCTTTCTTGTAAAGCACGCAGAAGCGAAGTGCTCCATAGGCTTACGCTTTTCACCAACGTACCGTCAAAATCCCAGAAGAGGGCTTTTTTCATTACGGTCTCCGTCAATCGTATTCGCTTCATTGGCATCATGCATATGCTGTTTTTCTTTTATACAAATCAATTAAATGATTCATGAAATGAAGTTTTTGGGGATGGGTGCGGGAAGGGGATTTTTTTCAAAAAAGCCCCTTCCCGCATAAACCCCATCTACCCCCTCCGTAACGCGCTTTCCAGGAGCATGCCGGTATAGTGCACGGGGTCGCGGGTGGTGGAAAAGGGCGGGGCGTAGGCCAGGTCGATATGGCTCAGGTCTTCGGCCTTTACGCCGCAGGTGATCAGCGAGGCTAGAACGTCGATGCGTTTGTCTACGCCGTCCACGCCGATGATCTGCGCGCCCAGGAGCCTGCCTGTTTTTTTGTCGGCGATGGCTTTGATCAGCATCTCCTGGCCGCCCAGGTATTCGGGCCGGTCCGGCTGGCTGTGCAGGCAAGTGGCAACGGCATAGCCCAGCTTTTCGGCTTCCTTTTGCGTAAGGCCCGTTACCGCCACCGCCCATTCGAATACCCGGAAAATGCCCGTGCCCAGGTTCCCGCGGTAGCGCATGTCCCCACCGGTGACATTCTCGCCGGCGATGCGGCCCATTTTGGCGGCGGTGGAGCCCAGCGGCCGGTATACAGGCAAGCCGGTCACGCTTAAAAAGGTTTCGGCGCAATCGCCGCAGGCATACACGTAAGGGATGCTCGTTTCCATGCGTTCATTGACTTTGATGGCGTCATTTACCCCAAGGGCGAGCCCCGTTTCCGCCGCCAAGCGCGTATTGGGCTTCACGCCTGTGGCCAGCAGCACCATGTCGGCGGGAAGCGTTTCCCCATTGGTGAGAACCACATGGTCCGGCCCGACGCTTTGCAGCCTGGCGGATAAGCGGATGGAAACGCCCCTGCCTTCCAACAGCTTTTGCAGGTGGTCGGACATTTCCTGGTCCAGGTGGCGGGCGATGCGCTCGCCTTTTTCCGCCAGGGTGACGGATATATTCAGGCGGGTCAGGCTTTCCAGCATTTCCATGCCGATAAAGCCGGTGCCGGCGATAACGGCCTTGCGCGGCTTGCGGTCCTCCAAAAAGCGCTGGATCCGACGGGCATCCTGCACGGAGCGCAGGGAAAAAACATGATCGAGCCCCGCGCCGGGGATGTCCGGGAGCTTGGCGGAAGCGCCTGTGGCGAGGATCAGCTTATCGAAGCTGTCCTCGAAGGTTTCCTTCGTTTTCAGGTTCTTGACCCGAAGGGTTTTGGCTGTTGCATCAACAGACAACACCTCGTGCTCGGTGAGCACATCGACCCCGTAGGCTTTTTTGAAGTATGCCGCATCCCTGGGCACGATCTCGGCGATGTCCGTGATCTCCCCAGAGAGAAAATAGGGCAGCCCGCAGCCGGAGTAGGAAATATCGACGTCCTTTTCGTAAAGGACGATCTGGGCGTCCGGGGCATTCCGGCTGGCCTTGGCCGCGGCGGCCGTGCCGGCTGCCACCGCGCCGATGATGACGATCCGCATGAAAGACCTCCTTTTTCAGGGGTGGGATTCGCTTTGAACTACTTTGTATAAAAAGGTCACGTGATCGGCCAGTTCGTACTTGTTTTGCTTGTAGAACGCCATGGCGGGCATGTTCCTGTCGGTAAGCAGCGTTACGCCGGCCAAGCCGGTGTTGATGCAATGCGTTTCCGCCGCCTGCAAAAGACGCTTTCCGTGACCCTTGCCCTGATGGTCCGGATGGACAAAAAGCTCGTCCACAAACAATTCATCCTGGGTCCACCAGACCTTGCGGCGGCCAAACAGCGCGCCGACCAGCCGGCCGTCTTGAAGGGCGACCCAGCCCAGAAAACGCTTGTACTCGGCAAACTCTTGCAGGTACCGCGCGGCCGTGTCCTCCGTCCAGTGGTTGCGCCAGGGTTCGCCGTTGTAGGCGGCCATGAGCAATTGTACGCAGCCGGACAGGTCACCGCTTTCATATGGCCGGATCATAGGGTTTCCCCCTGTAGTATTTGTTAACGGGACAAGTGCCTTTTCATAACAGACGCTTTCCTTCATGCCCACATACGGCTCAAAGTTTTCCATCCGCCGATAGCCAATGCCCTCATACAGCGATATGGCTTCCTGCTGATGGGTGCCGGTCTCCAGCACCGCCCGCAAGCAGCCCTTCTCCGCCGCCCATTTTTCCAGCTCCGCCATTACGGCTTTGGAAACGCCCCGGCCCCGAAAAGCGGGCTTGACAAACACGCGCTTGATTTCCACGCTGTTTTCATCAAAGGGCTTGAACGCGCCGCAGCCGATCGGCTCTCCATTAATGAGGGCAACGACCGCGGCGGTGATCTTTTGAAGGGTGTTAAAGGGAGCATAAGCGGCATTCCCGTCCTCATACCGGCCGGCCAGATCCTGATCCAATAAAGATACCAGGGCCAGAAAGCGGGGGTCATCCTTATGGGTGCGCTCCAATATCATTTGTGCGAAATTCCTTTCGGCAATGGATATGGTCAATCCTCGGCGGAAAAATCCTGCCAGGCCTCCCCGGACATATCACTGGGCATGCGCCAGTCGCCCCTGGGAGAAAGGCTTACGCTGCCGACCTTAGGCCCGTCGGGAATACAGCTGCGCTTGAACTGCTGGGCAAAGAAGCGCTTCATGAACAAACGCAGCGCCTTTTCAATGGTTTTGCCGTCGTATACGCCTTTGAATGCCTGCTTGGCAAAGGCGTACAGCCGTCTGGGCGAGCTGCCTGAATCCATAAAGTGATACAGGAAGAAATCATGCAGCGCGTAATCGCCCAGTATTTCCTCGGTGCGCTGGTTCAGTTCCCCCTCTTCCACCGGCAAAAGCTCCGGGGAAATGGGGGTTTCAATAATGTCCTGACAAACCTTATGCACTTGGCCGCCGAATACCGTTTCGCCAAGATACCGGACCAGGGTGCGCACCAGGGTCTTGGGAATGGAGCAGTTGACGTTGTACATGCTCATGTGGTCGCCGTTGTAGGTGGAAAAGCCCAAGGCGGATTCGCTCAAATCCCCGGTGCCCAGCACCAGCGCGCCGATGCGGTTGGCGTAGTCCATCAGGATTTGGGTGCGTTCCCTGGCCTGGCTGTTTTCGTAGGCAATGTCGTGCACGCTTTCATCCTGTCCGATGTCTTGAAAGTGCTGCCGCACGGCCGGCCCGATGTCCACCTCCCGCACGGTGCAGAAAAGGGCGGTCATCAACAGCCGTGCGTTGTTCAAGGTGCGCTTGCCCGTGCCAAAGCCCGGCATGGTGATGGCATGCAGGTTCTCCGGCGGCAGGCCCATTTCCCGAAAGGCCCTGGCGGCCACCAGCAGCGCCAGCGCGCTGTCCAGCCCGCCGGAGATGCCGACCACCAGCTTGTTCAGGTGCGCGGCCGTAAGCCGTGTGCGCAGCGCCATGGTTTGAATGGAGGTGATTTCGTCGCAGCGCTGAACCCGCCCGTTCTCCCCCGGCACAAAGGGCAGCGGCGGGAGGGGGCGTTTGAACGGGAGCGTGACGTCAGGCAGACCGTCCATGGGAATACTGCGCATGATTGCGCAGTCGCTTTCGAAAAAGCTGCCGGCCCGCTGCCTGTGAAAGCGAAGGCGCCGTACATCCACATCGCCTACGGCACAGGCGCCTTCCGTTTGAAAGCGGGGGGATTCCATGATGGTGCGCCCGCTTTCGTAAATGCCGCCAAACCCGGCGAACACCAGGTCCGTAGTGGATTCGCCGAACCCTGCCCCGGCGTAGGCGTAGCCGCAGAAGCAGCGGCCGCTCTGCTGGCGCAGCAGCTCCCGGCGGTAATCGTGCTTGGCGGCCAGCTCGTTGCTGGCGCTCAGGTTGAATATGATTTCGGCGCCGGCCGGTGCGTACGTGCTGGAAGGGGGGATGGGGCCCCACAAATCCTCGCAGATTTCCACCGCAAAGCGGAATGCCTCCGCCTCAAAAAGCAGGTTCATGCCAAAGGGGACTGTCTCCCCATTTATTACAATGCTTTCCGGGGCTTGCTTCCCGCTTTTAAACCAGCGGGTTTCGTAAAACTCTCCGCCGTTGGGCAGATACCGCTTGGTCGCGATGCCCTTGATTTTGCCGTTTTGCAATACCGCCGCGCAGTTGTACAGCCTGCCCTGGTTGGAAAGGGGCAGCCCCACGATGACCGCCATAGGCCCGGACGCTTTCGCGATGGTCTGCAATGCAGCCATCGCTTCCGTTTGCAGCGTTTCGTTCAATAACAGATCGCTTACGGTGTATCCGGTAATGTTCAGTTCCGGAAAAACCGCCGCCTGTATGTGCTCCCCGTCCAGCCGCCGCATCCATGCGATGGTCTCCTGGGCGTTTCTTTTGCAGTCGCCCAAGGCTACCCTCGGGGATACGGCGGCGATCCGGGCGATGTGTAAATCCTTCATGCTATACCACCTTGCCTTCCAGGGACATGCTACCATAAACCGGGAATGGAAACAAGGGGAGAGAACGGGAATGAAATCGGGGAAGGGCCTTTTTGGAAAAATGCCCTTCCCCGAACCCCATCGCGAAAAACTTCCTTATGGGATGGATTATGAATCCAGCTTCTCACGCCTTAAAGTAGACCGTTCGAATAGGCGGATCAGCGTGTCCTTGTCTTCGTTTTGCAGCGCCTTTTCGATCAAGCGCAGCTGTTCGGTGAAATCGCCGATGGCTTCCAGCAGAAATTCCTTGTTGGAGAGAAAAAGCTCGCTCCACAGCGCGCCGTTGATCCTGGCGATGCGGGTTAAATCCCGGTAGCTGTCGCCGATGAACTGGCCTGTTTCCCGGCCGTCCCGGTCGCTGTTGATGAGCGCCACCGCCAAGGCGTGGGGCAGCTGGGAAGTGTGGGCGATAAGCATGTCATGAATTTGAGGCGTGATGCGCCGCACCCGTTTGAAACCCAGCTCCAAAGCCAGGGCCTCGATCATGCGCAGGTTGTCTTCCTTGTTGGTGTCCAGGGGCGTCAGCAGGTAGTTGGCGCCTTTGAACACCGTGTCGCTGGCAAAATCAAAGCCCATCTTTTCCCGGCCGGCCATGGGGTGCCCCGGCACAAAATCCACATGGGGGGGCAGCAGCGCGTGCAGCTGCCTGGCCAGCTCGCTTTTCACCCCGGTCACGTCGGTGAGGACGCTGCCGGGCTTGAAGTCCGCCGAGTGGGCCTTCAAAAACCCCGGTACGCTGTGGGGATAAATGCACAGGATCGTCAGATCAGCCTTTTGCAAAAAGGCGGCGCCGTCCGTATCCCCATCCTGTATATATCCCTGCTCCTTGGCTTTTTTCAGCGTCTGTTCATTTACGTCAATACCAAAAATATCCTTATAACCGGCTTTTGTAAGCGCCATGGCGAAGGAGCCGCCGATAACCCCAAGGCCCGCGATGACGATGATCATACGCGGCGCTCCTTCATATGCCTTTGGAGCGCGTCCATAGCCAGCGCGTATCCCTCCGGGCCGAACCCGCAAATCTGCCCCAGGCAGGCCGGCGCGATGACGGAGGTGCGACGGAATTCCTCCCGGGCGTGTATGTTGGAAAGATGCACTTCCACCGTGGGCAGCGCCGCCGCCTTTACCGCGTCATGCAGCGCGTAGCTGTAGTGGGTGTAAGCGCCGGCGTTGACAATGATGCCGTCGTATTTTTTCAGCAGCGCCTCATGCACCCAGTCGATCAGCACGCCCTCGTGGTTGCTTTGGCGGATGTCCAGGTCAATGCCCCGTTTTTCTGCTTCTTCTTTCAGCTGCTGGCAGATGGCGGAATAGGTTTTGATGCCGTAAACACCCGGCTCCCGAATGCCCGTCAGGTTCAAATTGGGTCCGTTGAGCAAAAGGATGTGCATTCAAACGCCTCCCTTGTAGGTGAGCCTTTCGGCCAGCTCCCGGTAAATGGTGTCTGTGGTATGGCTTGGGAACGGCCTTTCCCAGAAAATTTCTTCCGCCTTCACCGCCTGGGCTACCAGCATATACAGGCCGTTGCAGCAGGGTTTGTTCTGTCCCCTGGCTATGGAAAGAAGCTGCGTTTCCCAGGGGTTGTAGATGGTGTCTACCACGGCGTCAAACAGAGAAACAATGTCCGCTGATACCGGGGAAGCCTCTACCTTCGGCCACATGCCCACCGGCGTCGCGTTGAGCAGCACGCCGCCGGCGACGCTTCTCAATGCGTCATAACTGATAAATGCTGTATTCGGGAAAGGGGAGGTTTTTCCCTCCGGGCTGCGGCTTGCCACAAACATTTGGCTGGCGCCCGATTCGTGCAGCGCCTGCAGCGCCGCCTTGGCCGCCCCGCCGCTGCCCAGGACCACGGCGGGTTTTCCCTTTATCCCGATGCCATGATAGCGGAACATTTCCATAAGGCCGTATACGTCGGTGTTGTAGCCGGTCAGCCTGCCGCCCGCGTTTTTGATGGTGTTGACCGCGCCCAAATGCTGGGCGGAAATGTCCACCTCATCCAACTGGGGGACCACCAGCTCCTTGTAGGGGATGGTGACATTGATGCCCTTGAAGGCAAGCAGCCTGATGGCAGGCCCCACTTCATTCAGGCGGTCTCTTTCGACCTCCATCAGCTTGTAGGCAGCCGGCAGGGATTCCAACTGGAACAACCGGGTATGTATGACTTCCGACAGGCTGTGCCCCAGCTTTTCCCCGATCAGGCCGAAAAATTCCATAGGCGCCCCCTTACCTGGCTTTTTTATAGCGGCCCAGCAGCCGCAGCTCCCTGGCGCAGTTGGACGCCGCGTGAAGGGCCTTGTTCAGCTCCGTTTCGTCCATGGCTCCCTCAAAGTCGGCAAAGAAAAAGTATTCCCAGGACTTGCCGGGGATGGGCCGGGATTCGATCTTGCTCAAATTGACCCCATGCTCTGCAAAGCAGGTCAACAGCTGGGCCAGGGAGCCGACCTGGTTGGCCACATGAAAGGTGACGCTGGCTTTGTCGGGGGTGTGAAGCGGGCTGCTGTCCCGGCTGATAACCACAAACCGGGTAGTATTGTTTACGTTGTCATGTATGTTTTCTTTGAGGATTTCCAGCCCGTACAGCTTCGCGGCCAGGCTGCCGGCGATGGCAGCCTGGCCCGTATCACCCGACTGGGCAACGCTTTTGGCGCTGAGCGCGGTATTGAGGGATGGCACCTGGACGATGGAAGGATACAGGGACAAAAAGTTCCGGCATTGGGAAAGCGCCTGGGGGTGGGAGTGGATTTCCCGAATGTCCGTCAAGCAGCTGCCTTTCACCGCCAGCAGGTGGTGGGCAACCGGCAGCACCTGCTCGCCCACGATATGCAGGTTGCTTTTGATCAGCAGGTCATAGGTTTCGCCCACCGCTCCCGCCGAAGAGTTTTCAATGGGCAGCACCGCGTAGGCCGCCTCTTTGAAAGCAACGGCCTCCATGGCCCCTGGGAAGGTATCGCAGGGCAGATAATCGCAATCCTCGCCGAAGAAGGCCACCGCCGCCTGCTGGGAAAAGGAGCCCTGGGTGCCGGGGAAGGAGACCACATTCCTCATATCCGGCATGCGTGATGCTCCTTCCATAGTTCGCAAAGGCCGATGGCGGTCATGGCCTCGATCACGGGCAGCGCCCTGGGCACGATGCAGGGGTCGTGCCGGCCCACGATTTGAAGCACTGTATTCGCTTTTTCTTTCAGGGAAATGGTGTCTTGGGCTTGGGCAATGGAGGAGGTAGGTCTTATCACACAACGGAATATGATGGGCATGCCGGTGGTGATGCCCCCCAGGATGCCGCCGGCGTTGTTGGTTTTGGTGCGAACAGCGCCGCTTTCATCATAATAGAAGGGATCGTTCACCTGCGAGCCCCGCATGTCGGCCATGGGGAAACCTGCCCCGAAGGAGATGCCCTTTACCGCGGGAACAGAAAACATCAAATGGGACAAGACGGACTCCGCCGAATCGAAGAACGGCGCGCCCAGCCCGGCGGGCAGGCCCACCGCCATGCATTCCACGATGCCGCCTACGGAGTCGTCCTGGGATTTGGCGTCCAGGATGGCCTTTGTCATATCCTCGGCAAGGCCGGAGTGTAAAAGGGGCAGCGTTTCGCCGGAAAGGGCTTCTAGCGCATCCTTGGATACAGGCGCATCCAGAAAGCTGCCGTCGTCAATGCCGGCCAGGCGCTGAATGTGGGCGTGGATGCGGATGTTGCTCTCCTTCAACCACTGCTTGCACACCGCCCCGGCAAAGACGATAGGCGCGGTCAGGCGGCCGGAAAAATGGCCGCCGCCCCGGTGGTCGCCAAAGCCGCCGTAGCGGATATAGCCGGTGTAGTCCGCGTGGCCGGGCCGGGGCTTGTCCAGTTCCTCGCCGTAATCCTGGGACCGGGTGTCCCGGCTGCGGATCACCGCGGAAAGCGGCGCGCCGGTGGTCTTGCCGCCGTACAATCCGGAAAGAATCTCGGGGATGTCGTTTTCTCGCCGGGGGGTGGAAAGGTCGTTGCGGCCGGGCGCCCTGCGAGCCATTTCCCGGCCGATTTCCTCCAAATCAAGGGTCAGCCCCGGCGGCAGCCCGTCCAGAACGATGCCAAGGCCTACCCCGTGGGATTCTCCAAACAGGGACAATTTCAAATGCCTCCCGAAGCTGCTGCTCATGTGATGCTCCCTCCCAATGCCAGATAATCTTCCCAGTAGCCGGGCCAGGATTTTTTGACGCAGGCCGGATTGTCAAGGATGATGGGTTCCTTGCAATGCAGTGCGGCGATGGAAAGCATCATGGCCATGCGGTGGTCGTCACGGCTGCTGACCAATACGCCGCCCGCAAGGCTTTCCCGGCCGTGAATGATCATGGCGTCGCCTTCCGCGCGGATATCCGCCCCGAGCCTGGTCAGTTCCGTGACGGTGGCCTCCAGCCGGTTGCATTCTTTCAGCCGAAGCCGGCCGGCGTTTTCAATGCGGCTTTTGCCATGGGATAGGCACAGGGTCAGGGCCAGCATGGGCAACGCGTCCGGGATTTGGCTTCCGTCGATGACAAGGCCCTGCAGAGGACCATGTTTTATGGATAAGGTATTTCCATCTGAGGAGGGGAAAGCCCCCATTCGTTCCAGGATGCCAATGACAGCCCGGTCGCCTTGATGTGACTGGAGGTTCAAGCCTTGCATCCGCACACCGCTGCCCAGCGCGCCGGCGCACAGCAGCACCGCCGCCTGGGAATAATCCCCCTCCACCTGATATTCGCGGGAGATATATGTCTGCCCGCCGGGGATCAGGAAGGTGGAAGCATCCGGCCGGTGTACCGTTACGCCAAAGCCGGCCATTACGTCCAGCGTCAATTGCACGTAGCCTTCCGATTCCATGGGCGTGGTGAGGCTGATTTCCGAATCGCCTTCAAGCAGTGGCAGCGCAAGCAATAAGCCGGTCACAAACTGGGACGAGACATCGCCCGGCAGTTCGTACCGCCCGGCGGCAAGCTTCCCGCGAACGGAGAAGCCGTCCAGCGCCTTTTCAAAGGCGATGCCGCGCTGAGCAAAGATCGCTTCATAAGGGCCAAGGGGCCGTTCCTTCAGCCGCCCTTTCACTTGAAAGGTTCCGCCCCCGGTAAGGACAAGCGACAGGGGGATCGCAAACCGGAGGGTGGAGCCTGATTCCAAGCAATCCATGGTCGGGTGCGGTTTCGGCGCGAAGGCCTGCCCCCTTACGCGAAGATCGCCGCCTTCCCGCTGCCAGTGGGCGCCAAAGGCCGTCATGCACATGAGCGTGGCCCGCATATCGTCGGATACATCCACGGGGGCAACGGCGCTTTCCCCATTGGCCAGGGCCGCGCAGATGATGGCCCGGTGGGCGACGGATTTTGACGGGGGAACGGCCAAAACGCCCGACAGCCGGCCGGGATGAAGCGTTATCGCAGCCATGCTTCCACCCCCGAAAAGAAATCCGGCGTGGTTTCGAAAAGCCGCGAATCCCCGATTTTGTTCAGGAGGACAACGAACAGCGATTTGCCCAGGTTCTTTTTGTCTCGATGAAGGATGTCAAGCAGTTTTTGCGTATCGCCAAGGGATACCAAAGAAGGCAAGCTATGGGCGTGCAGGCAGCGCACAATGGCGTCCGCCGTGCCGCTTTCCGTCAACCCTTTTGCTTCCGCCAGGCGGCAGATGAGGTGCATGCCCACCGATACCGCCTCGCCGTGGCTAAGGCCCGCATAGCTTTGAAGCGTTTCGATGGCGTGGGCCAGTGTGTGCCCGAAGTTTAACAGCATCCGCTCTCCGGTGTCTCTTTCATCCCGGGAAACGATATCCGCCTTGATGGCAACGCACTTGGCGATGATGTCTGTCATGTGCGGCATGAGCGCCGCTCTGCCTGGGGTACTTACAAGAAGATCAAAAAGCGCCGCGTCCCGTATGCAGCCGTATTTGATCACCTCGCCCATGCCGTCGGCAAACACCCTGTCGGGCAGGGTATTCAATGCCTCCGGGTCCAGCAAAACCAATTTAGGCTGATAGAAATTGCCCACCAGGTTTTTACCCTCCGGCAGGTCTACGGCCACCTTGCCGCCCACGGCGCTGTCCACCTGGGCCAATAGGGAGGTGGGCGCCTGCGCAAAGGGGATGCCCCTTAAATACGTGGCCGCGGCAAAGCCGGCCAGGTCGCCGATGACGCCGCCGCCAAGGGCAAGAAGGCCGTCGCCGCGGCTGATGCCGGCCGCGCACAGGGCGTGATATACTTCTTCCAATTTGGCAAGAGACTTGGTGGCCTCCCCCGGAGGCAAGACAAAGCGGGAGACATTCAGGCCGGCCTCCCGGATGGAGGCTTCCACCGCGTCCCCGTACAGGGCGTTTACATGCGCGTCGGTAACGATCATCCAGGTTCGGCTTTTGGGCAGGCGCTTTTTCAGCTGCTTCCCTGCTTTTTTCAAAATGCCGTTCTCAATGAGGATGTCGTAACTGTTTTCCTTTAGTTCTACGCTTATGATCATGGGCTCCCTCCGTTCTACGATACTGCTACCCATTTTCAGCGATTACTTACAAGCTCCTGCCCACGGCCGCCGCGATGGGCCTGAGCTCCTTCATGATGGCGTCAAACCCTTCCGGGGTAATGGATTGCTGTCCGTCGGACAGCGCGTGGGCAGGGTCGTTGTGCACCTCGATCATCAGCCCGTCGGCCCCTACCGCCACCGCGGCCCTGGCCAGGGGGGATACCATCCACCACTTGCCGGCGGCATGGCTGGGATCCACGAGCACGGGCAGGTGGCTCAATTTCTTTACCGCCGGGATGGCGGAAAGGTCGATGGTGTTGCGGGTGTAGGTCTCAAAGGTGCGTATGCCCCGCTCGCACAATATCACCTGCTCGTTGCCCCCGGCCAGGATGTATTCCGCAGACATCAGCCATTCCTCAATGGTGGAGGAAAGGCCCCGCTTTAAGAGAATCGGCTTTTTGGATTTGCCCAATTGCCGCAGCAAGTCAAAATTCTGCATATTGCGGGCCCCCACCTGAATGACGTCTACCATTTCTTCAAATACTTCAATATCCTGGGGGGACATGATTTCCGATACGATGGGCAGGCCCGTTTCCTTTTTGGCTTCCGCCAGCAAATGCAGGCCGTCGTATTTGAGCCCCTGGAAGGCGTAGGGGGAGGTCCGGGGCTTGAACGCGCCGCCCCGCAGGAAGTGGGCGCCCGAGGCCTTGACCGCTTTTGCCACGTTCGTAATCTGCTCCGCCGATTCCACCGAGCAGGGCCCGGCGATCACCGCCAACCTTTCCCCGCCGATTTTATGGCCGCAGATGGCAAGCTCCGTATTGCCGGGGTGGAACATGCGGTTCGCCTTTTTGAAGGGTTCCAACACGCGCATAATCCTGTCCACAAAAGGGTTGGCCTCCAATTGGGAGACGTCGATTTTGCTGGTATCCCCCACCAGGCCCAGAATGGTCAGGTCCGTGCCGCGGACTGGACTGACCAAAACGCCCTGCTGTTCAATATTTTCGGTCAGAAGCTGAATTTCCTGCTCCGGCGCGCCTTTTTTCAGAACGACGATCATATGCGATCCTCCTTTTGTTGCTTGTGTGAAGAAATATAAAAAAGAGAGCCCGAAAAGAGCTCTCTTACCTCGTAAGGGCCTGCCGTCAGCGGCAGCGCACACTCTTTTTCTCCGGGATTTTTCTGTTGCTCAAATAGCCGAAGCGGTAACCGCTCCGGCCCATAAACGAGAACAGACCCCTGGTGAAAGAGCGCTCCGTCATGGTTTGCCTCCAATGCTGATGGATTGGGAGCATTATAGCCCATACAGGACAAACCTGTCAAGAAAAAACAGGGGAAAAACAAGCGAGATTTATGGAAGAATAGATTGGACCGGTTCGCGGATGTGACAGTTTACATTTTATTCACCAACCGGTTGCAATCCTTTGCTATAATAGGTAATGGTTATTTTCAATACCATGCAAGGAGTTTTCATGTTAAAGCTGGAAGGCGTCACCAAGCGGTACGGTTCCGTCTATGCCTTAAAGGACGTAAGCTTTTCCGCGTCCCAGGGGCAGGTGCTGGGGCTGTTGGGGCAAAACGGAGCCGGCAAGACCACCGCGCTCAACATATTGACCGGGTATCTTTCCGCTACCCGGGGCTCGGTTACCATCGGCGGGCATGATATCCTGCACGATCCCAGGGAGGCCAAGCGGCTGATGGGATACCTGCCCGAGCATCCGCCGCTGTACGATGAGATGACGGTGGAGGGCTACCTGTGCTTTTGCTGCCAATTGAAGGAAGTACAGCGCGGCGCCATCCCTGCCCATATTGCCGAAATTCTACATACAACCGGCCTGGATGCTGTGGCCGGCCGTAGGCTGGGCAATCTGTCCAAGGGGTTCCGGCAGCGGGCCGGCATCGCCCAGGCGCTGTGCGGCGCGCCGGAGGTGTTGGTGCTGGATGAGCCTACCGTGGGCCTGGACCCCAGGCAGATCACGGAGATCCGCGGGCTGATCAGGAAGCTTGGCGAAAAGCATACGGTGGTTTTCTCCTCCCACATGCTGCACGAGATACAGGCCCTTTGCAGCCGGGTGGTGATATTGCACAGGGGGCGGCTGATCAAGGAAGCGGACATGCAGGAGCTGACGGGAAACGCCGGCGATACGGTGCGTTTGAAGGTTTCCATCCGCATGAAGGAGCGGCTTTTGCTGCCGGCGCTAAACGGGCTGGACAGTGTGAAACGGGTGGAGGTGCTGCCCACCCAGAATATTGAGATCACGGAAGCCATTTTGGAGTGCCGGCGGGATAGTCAGCCGGAGGAGAAGCTGTTTACGCTGCTGTGCGGCTTGCAGGCGCCGATTTTGCGGCTTACGCCCATGGTTGACACCCTGGAGGAGGTTTTCCTGCAGGCCACCAGCCGGATGGACGACCCGGAAAAAGAGGATTGATGGAATGATTGCCATTTGGAAAAGGGAGATGCAAAGTTATTTTTCAACGCCCGTGGGCTATGTGTTCACGGGGGTCTTTCTGGCGCTTTCGGGGCTGATGTTCTATGTGCAGAACATCAGCGCCTTGAATGGCAATATTCTTTTGCTGCTCAGCCAGATCACCTTTTTGTGGATGCTGCTGTCTCCCGTTTTGACCATGCGCCTACTGGCCGAGGAGCGCCATCAAAAGACGGACCAGCTGCTTTTAACATCGCCCGTATCCCTGTGGGGCGTGGTGGCCGGCAAGTTTTTTGCCGCGGCGGCGGTGCTGGGCTTTACCGTGTTTTTGACGCTGGGATACGCGGCGGTCATCGCCGTCTTTGGCAAGGTGTACCTGGGCGAATTGATGGTGGGGTACCTTGGCTTTATCCTGCAGGGCTGCTCCTTTCTGGCGCTGGATCTGTACATCTCCGGGTGCGCCAAAAGCCAGGTAACGGCCGCGATCTTTGCCTTTGGCGTCAACTTGGCCCTGTGGGTGCTGGAGCTGCTGGGCAATGCCCTGACGCTGCCGGTGGTTTCCTCTGCTTTGAAATTCATGAGCCTGTACGGCAGGTATGAACCCTTTTTGATGGGGCAGCTGTCCTACGCCAGCGTCTTGTTTTATCTGTCCTTCTGCGTCGTTTTTCTTTTCCTGACGGTACGCCTGCTGGACGCGCGCCGCTGGCGGGAGGGCTGATACATGAAGAAGCAGCTTTTTTTGAAGCATCCCAAATGGCGCTTTGGAGGATACGCCGCCCTCATCACGGCGGCGGTCATCACCGTCATGGCGCTCCTCAATGTTGGTTTCGGACAGCTGGAAACCAAATACGGCTGGCGGACGGACTTTTCCTTTAACGACCTGACGACGCAGAGCGAAACGACAAAGGGCGTTTTGAAATCCCTTCCCTACCCTGTGCACATCTACGCGCTGTACACAAAGGGTCGGGAGGACCTGACGCTGATGGAGATTTTGAACCGGTATCAGGCCGGCAGCAGTCTTGTGACCTACGAAATGCTGGAGCTGGACAAAAACCCGGGCCTCATCAGCAAGTTTCAGGGTGACAGCGAAACCAGCCTGTCGGCTGACAGCCTGATCGTATATTGCCAGAGCACGAACCGGTACAAGATATTGCCGCCGGAGAGCTTCGCTTCCCTGGGCTATAACATGGAAAGCGGCGAATACGGGCTGGAAGCGGCCTATGAAAAGAGGATTACCGAGTCCCTTTTGTATGTCACGCGGGACACGATACCGGAAATCATGCTGCTGGCCGGGCACGGCGAGATTGCCGGAGACGGTGCGCAGACGCTGACCCAGGCGCTTTCCGGCAACAACTACCAGGTCAGGTCCGTAGACTTGCACAACGGAGATCAGCTGACGCCTGATGCGTTGCTTATGATTCTGTCTCCCAGGATCGATTTGGATGAGGAAGAATTGAGGACCATCACCGACTTTTCCCAGGCGGGAGGTCCGCTGTTTATCACCTGTGACTATGACGATGACCTGTCTAACATGCCAAGATATATGTCGCTGCTGCGTTTATACGGCATCGTTGCCCGCAATGGCTTGGTGGTGGCATCCAATGAGGAGGCGGATACGTTTTTCAGCGGCAATACGCTGTATCTGACGCCATACCTGCTTTCCAGCCAGGCAACCGATTCCTTGTTGTCGGCAGGGCTCAATTATCTCATTATGCCTGTGGCCAGGGCTTTTGAAACGCCGACAACCGCTGTCAGCGGCCTGACGGTAACGCCGATTCTGGCCAGCGGATACAAGGCATATTTGCGGGATACCAGCGATGGCAATACCACCCCTGACCAGCAGGATACCGATCCCATCGGGCCTTTCCCCCTGGCGCTGCTGAGTACCCGCACCCAGCAGGACGGTACGCTTTCAAATGTGTTTGCCATGGGAAACAGCATGATGATCAATGACGGCCAGCTGTACTCCGTTTCCTATAACCTGGAGTTTTTACTCCGCATGTGCGAGTACCTGCTCAATCAAAAGCCCATTTCCCTGGATATTATCGCAAAGCCGTACATGCGGCCGGGGCTGATGGATACCAGCAAAACGGCCGGCGCGGCCGTGGCTGTGGCGCTGCCATTGATGGTGCTGATCATGGCCCTGGTAATTTTGCTGCCAAGACGCCACAGATAAACAGGAGGAAGCATGGAGAAGCCTTTAAAGAAACGGCGAAGGCCGGTGAAACCGCGGAATATGCTCGTTCTTGCCCTGCTTGGCGCCGCTGTTTTGCTTGGCGCCGCGTTCATTTACTTTGCAAACCTGCAAGGCGCAAAAGTGCCGGAGGCGGAAACCACCTACCGCGTCCTCTCAAGCCACACGGCTGAGGAGGTAGCCTATATTACGGTCACCAGGCGGGACGGCACGGGGTATGCGCTGGCTGCCAAGGATGGCAAGCTGTTTGTGCCGGAAAAGCCGGATTTCGTGATGGATGAAACCCTGGAACAGGATGTGCTGAACGCGTCCGCCATCATTACCATTGAGGATACCCTGTCGGAGTCCAGGGAGGAGTGGGAACCGCACAAGGCTGATTTCGGCCTTGAACCGCCCGCCCTTTCGGTGGAGGTAGGCTATACCGACGGAAAGACTGTTACCTTTTCGGTCGGGGGGAAAGCGCCCGACAGCCGCCTGTACTATTTTGAGCTTGCAGGCCAGCCGGGATTGTACCTGGCCCCGGCCGATCTGATCGATCTGTTTGGGGAGGACTTGACGTATCTTCACAAGGTCTCTCAGCCCATCGTCCATTATCAGCGCATTGACAGGATCACCATTCAAAACGGCGCCGGTGATGTGGAAGCGGCCTGGACGCTGGAAACGGCCATCACCGCTGAAAATGCGTTCTCCGCCTGGCGGATGACCGCGCCGTACAGCTATCCCTGCGATGCGCAGGCGATGAAGACGCTGCTTACCGCCATGGGCAAATTATACCTGGGCCGGTTCGTTACCACGGCCACGGAAGAGGCCAAAGTGCAGTATGGTTTTGCGCCGCCGAAAAGAACGATCACGCTGCATCAGGCGGCAGGAAAAATGGCTGCCATCAATAATTCGGGCGCTTATACGGTGACGGATTATCCCGAAACCACGCTGACTCTTGCCGTAGGAAACAGCGCCGGTGATTATGTGGACTATTGCATGGTGGATGGCAGCATTTATCTGGTCAGCAGCCTGTCCCAGCCGCTGCTCAACAACCTGGTCCCGGAGTCCACATGGCTGCTCCAGCCGGCCGCCATTGACATGGAGGATATTGCGTCCCTGACGGTGGAAAGGGGATCGGAAAAGCACATCTACACACTGCGCCGGCAGGAGCGGGTGCTGCCCAACAACGAACTGGCCAAGGATGAGGCGGGAAACATCCTCAAGGATACCTATGTGGATAAAGACGGGCAGCCGGCGGATTTTGCCGCTTTTGAGGCGGCCATTGCATCCCTGCAGACCGTTACTGTTTCCGGCAGGCTGCCCGCGGGGTTTTCGTCCGCCCAGGCGCCCAGCATCAGGCTTGTTTTCACCTTGCTGGATGGCAGGACAAGAACGCTGGCATGCGTGGATTTTGATTCCCTGCAGGATGCGCTTTGCGTGGATGGCGTTTTCCTGCACTACCTGCCCCGAGGACTGCTGGATAAGGGATTATAAGAGATTTTGAGGATAAGACCGCCGGAGCTTGTGTGGAATTAGTCTTCCCCTCAAGTAAACGATGAATAAATCGCCCTTAATTGATTTGATTTGTATATGCGGGCGATTGATAATCGCCCCTACTACGTAAAGAGTGAATTGGCTTTCCTTCCGGCTTTCGTATGCTCCGGTAGTGAAGTCAATCAAATTGCGTCGTAGGGGCGAATATCATTCGCCCGCTTTGCTGCAGGAACGCCCATTTAAATCGAATATTGCATACAGCTGTCATTTTATCATCATTTGCGCAAGGGGAAGCCTCTGCATACCTGCTGCCTCCCCTATTTGCGGGCAGTATCATGCATCCGGCTGGCAGGTGGGGCAGAAATAGATGTTGCCGCCAAGGTACGCCTGGCGCACAAGGGTATCGCCGCATACCGGGCAGGGCTTGTCCAGCGTGTTCTTGGACAGCAGGCACTTGTAGCCGCCGGGATTTCCGTACAGGTCCTTTTCTGTATCCCGGCCGCCTTTTTGCGTCATCTCCCGCAGCGTTTCCTTTACGGCGCGGAACATGCTCAACCGCTTAGCCTCGTTCAAAGCGGAAAGCTTTGTTTTGGGATGGATGCGGGCCTGAAAAAGAATGTCCTGCAATACGCCGTTGCCAAGGCCGGGTATGCGCTGCTCCGTGGCCAGAAAGGCCTTGGCGCTTAAGGTTGGTTTGGCATCCTTCAGCATCTTCATGAAGTATGCTTCGTCAAAGGCATCATCAAGTGGCGAAGGCTTTTCCTTTGCGATCAGGTAGTAAGGGCTTTCATACGTGCCACTCAAAAATGCCTGCATGCCGCCGTACATCTGCACGGTGCAGACAAGGGCCGATCCATCCGACAGTTCCAGGAGCAGCTGATGCTTGTCCGGCCGTTTGGCTCCGGCGGGAAGCAGGCGCATGTTGATGCCGTCGTTGACGACAAGCCGGCTATCATCCAAAATCATTTCCGCCTGCCCGCCAAAGGCTTGCGCATCCAAAATCGTTTTGCCGTTCAATAGTGCGCCGTACCCCTTGGGGTCGCCGTTATAGAAGGCAAAACCATGAGGCGTAGCGTTGGCCAGCGCTTTTTCAACGCGCAAGCCGGCAACAGAGGTACGAAGTTTTTGCGCCAGGTCCCGGCTTTCCGGCAGCTCCAGCATATAGGTCCCTCCCAAGCATTTATTTTTTCCAATATATCACATAAAGCTGTTGCATGCAAAAAGAAAACCCCGCCGATGAGGCGGGGCTTTTGCAAACGAATGGGTGCATGCTGGGGGAATTACCAGAGGGAATTACCGGCGTGCCGCGAAGCACTCGCTGCAATAGACGGGACGGTCGTTCTTGGGGACAAAAGGAACTTGGGTTGTTGCGCCGCAGTTGGCGCACACCGCCTCGTGCATTTCACGAGAGGACCCGGCAGCGGGACGGCTGGCCTTGCGCTGCTGACGGCAAGTTTTGCAACGGGTGGGCTCGTTCTGGAAACCTTTTTCGGCGTAGAATTCCTGCTCGCCTGCGGTAAACACGAACTCAGCACCACAGTCTTTGCAAACCAGCGTTTTGTCTTCGTACATGATCTGGTAACCCCCTGAACTTTCTGAATATCGGCTGTTTTTTCGGCTGACCTGGTCTTTGACCCCACACCCGCCGGCTGGAAGGAGTGCTACTAGCGACTATGCGCCCTCACGCCCATCTCTCGGCGTAAACGCCGGCCGGACTTACAACTAGACCGCACCATGATCACCGGCGCTTTGGCCGGCTTACGTGGACCGCTTCGCCCGCGGCTGGCTTCGGCTTTCAACCACAGACCCGAAATACAACCATGCCTATTATATAGCGTATACTTTAAAAAAACAAGAATAATTTTGCAGTTACGCACATTTTAGGCTGTATTTATCAAGTTTTTTCCACTTTTCCCACGCTGTTTTCCGGCTTAAGATACGTGTCCATCCACGCTGTGATCTCTTTTAGGCGGCGGATGCGGTTTTTCGGCTTGCCGGAACGGGATAATTCGTGGTTTTCCCCGTGAAACACGCACAGTCGGGAGGGCACATGATGATGCCGCAAAGCGTAAAACATTTGATACCCTTCGGCCATCGGGCAGCGGAAGTCGTTGTCGCTGTGCAGGACGAGGGTGGGCGTCTTGATCCGGTCCGCGTATTTCAGGGGGGACTGGCGCCACATCTGCTCCACGTCCTTCCAGCAGGAGGAGGCCATTTGATCCTCGCCAAAGAAATCACCGATATCCGACATGTTGGAGAAGGAAATCCAGTTGGCAATGCTGCGCTGGGTGGCGGCGCAGCGGAAACGGTTTGTATGCCCGATGATCCAGTTGGTCATGAATCCGCCGTAACTGCCGCCGGTCACGCCCATGCGCTCCCCATCCAGGAAGTCAAAGGTTTTTAAGGCCGTATCCACAAAGGTCATGATGTCCCGGTAATCCGTTTCGCCGTAGATGCCCCGGATGTCCGCAAAGGCGTTGCCGCCGCCGTCGGAGCCGGTGGGGTTGCAGAAGATTACGGCATAGCCGTTTTGCGCCCAATACTGCATTTCGTGGAAAAGCACCGTGCCATACACCGTTTTGGGTCCGCCGTGAATGTCCAGGATCACCGGCGCCTTTTCCCCCGGCGCAAGGCCGACGGGCGGGATCATAAAGCCGGTGATGCGGCTGCCGTTTTCGTTTTGGAAGCTGATCTCTTTGGGGGCGGAGAACTGGTAGTCCTTCAGGGCCCCATTCAGATGCGTCAATTGCGTCTGCGTGCCGTCTTCATCGATTTTAAAAACCTCCATGCCGTTCAGGTTCCGCATGCACAGGGCATACAGCGTATCTCCGCCCACGGCGCATTCCGCTGCCAGGCCGTCCTCTTTTGTGACCTGACGGATGCCCTTGTCCTTTTGCCACAGGTAGACCTGCGCGTCATGGCCTGCGGTGGCAATAAAGGCGAACCCATCTTTATAGGGATACAGGCGCATGGAGTCGTTGCCCATTTTCACATCGCTGCCCACACTGCAGCCGATGGCAAGCGTATCGCCGTCATCGATGATGGAAACATGCCCGTCCTTGACCGAAAGGATAAAGAAGGCAGCGTTTTCGTTGATGCCGTATTTGCCGCAGAGACCGGCGGAGATGGCTATGGAATCCCCCGATAAAAAGGCGGCCGTCACATGGGAAAGGGCCGGGGCGGCTTTTAACTCTTTGATGTGAAGGGTGTTAAGGTCCAGCAGCATCAATTGATCCAAAACGGACATATTGCTTTCATACGTGCTCGCGATGAACAGCGCCTGCTTTTTTTCAGGGGAAAGGTCTATCAGCCGGGCATTCGCGTATTCCCCGGTCAGGGCGGTGATTTCGCCCTTGTCATACAGGTACAGCCGGCTGCGGCGCTTGTTTACAAGCCCCTCGCCATTCATCCAGAAGGGCAGCTCATCGATGACATCGCAGCTTTCCCGGTCTTCCTTGACCTTGTTCAGCGCCTTTTCCAGATCGCTGCCGCATTCCTTTTTCGCCTGCTCCAGTTCATGGTCATACAGCGCGGTGAACAAAAAGCGGTCCTTGCTGATGAACAGAAACTCCCCGGCGGAATAGGCAAGGCGCAGGTGCTCCCTGGCCTCGCCGCCGCCGTAGGGCAAGAATTGCAGCACAGTAAGCGGCTCGGCTTTTTTGGCCTTTTCCTTGTCCTTCTCCTGCCGCAAGGAGGGAAAGAGGATGCCGTCCTCCACGGGGTAGTAAGAGGTCACATCCTGGGAGGAGGTCAGACGTACGGCCTCGCCGTTTTTCAGGGTGTACAGATCGCTTACGTTTTTGTTTTCTTCAAGGCTGGCCTGCTTTATCAAGAAATGCAGCGCGCCTTGATGATATTTCAATTGGCAGGGAAATTGTACTTTCGTAAAGAAATCCAATTCTACACGATTCATGGTGAACCTCCTGAACAATTTTCCTTATTATACCTGATTGAGGAAAGGGAAGCAAAATATAAAAGAAAATTTACCATTTTGATACCGAACTGGGCTTTGTGGCACACAGATTCTGATGCAAAATAGTCTTGAACCTGATATACTATAGCATGGCTGAAAATGCCGGTGCACCGGTATGGTTTGCGGCGCTTGACACAAAGGCTGTCTGCCGGTGCGAATACAAAGGAGGTTTTCATTTTGTCCTCTGACCCAATATGGGGCCAATTGCTGCTGCAGTTGGTCCTCATAGCCGTCAACGCGTTCTTTGCCGCCACGGAAATGGCCGTCGTATCCCTCAACGAAAATAAAATCCGCCGGCAAGCGGAAGATCATGAAAACGATAAAAAAGCCCGGCAGCTTTTAAAGCTGGTCGAGGCGCCCAACGGGTTCCTGTCCACCATACAGGTGATGATCACCCTATCCGGGTATCTGGGCAGCGCCTTTGCGGCGGACAACTTTGCATCCCGCCTGGTGGATTGGCTGATCAATGATGCGGGCTGGAAGCTCACCTCCGCCCAAACGCTCAATACCATCAGCGTAATTCTGATCACGCTGATCCTGGCCTACTTTACGCTGGTGTTGGGGGAACTGACGCCCAAGCGCGTCGCCCTGCAAAAGCCCGAGCAGGTTGCCCGCATGGTTGTCGGAGCGATCACCCTCTTTGCCAGGCTCACCAGGCCCGTGGTCTGGTTCCTGTCCACGTCCACCAACGGGGTGCTCCGGCTGCTGGGCATCAACCCCAACGCCCAGGGCGGCAACGTGACTGAGGAAGAGATCCGCATGATGGTGGACATCGGCGAGGAAAAAGGCGCGATACAGACCAATGAGCGGGAAATGATTGAAAATATTTTTGAGTTCAACAATTCTTCCGCTGAGGATGTGATGATCCACCGCACGGATGTGACCTGTATCTGGATCGATGATCCGCCGGAAACCATTGTGAAAACTATACTGGAAACAGGGCTCAGCCGGTTCCCGGTGTATGAGGAAGACATTGACGACGTGATCGGCATCCTCTACACCAGGGATTATCTTCTCAACGAGCATCAGGAGACGCCCAGGCCCCTGCGTGAGGTCCTGCGGGAGGCGTACTTTGTGCCGGAAACGGTGCAGGCGGATGTGCTCTTCCGCGACATGCAGCGCAGGAAGGTCCATATGGCCATCGTGGTGGACGAGTACGGCGGCATGAGCGGCATCGTGACCCTGGAAGATCTGCTGGAAGAAATCGTGGGCAGCATTTACGATGAGTTCGATCCGGCTGCCGAGCAGGAGATCACGCCCATCGGCGAAAACAAATGGCGCGTGGCCGGCACGGTAGACCTGGAAACACTTTCGGACGCGCTGGATGTAGAGCTTCCCCTGGAAGAGGAGTACGATACTTTGGGCGGGTTGGTCTTCAACCAATTGACCACCATTCCCCAGGATGGCAGCCACCCCGAGGTCGAGGTATGCGGTCTGAACATTTATGTGGAGGAGCTGCTGGACCACAGGGTGGAGACGGCCGTGATCACCAAAGTGGTGCCGGCGGAAGAAAGCAAGGAGGAGCAGGGCGTATAAGCATAAGCCCTGCCATACGCATGAAACGGATCGAGGTTGCCGCAGCCATTTTCCGCCGGAACGGGCGGATTTTTCTATGCCGCCGGGGCGAGGGCGGCATTTGCGCCCATTTGTGGGAGTTTCCCGGCGGCAAATTGGAACCGGACGAAAAGCCGGAAGCGTGCCTTATACGGGAGTGCCGGGAAGAATTGCAGGTCGAAATCGCCATCGACGGCCTATATGAGCAGTTCGATTATGATTATCCAGATAAGTCCATCCGGTTTTACTTTTTTGATGCCCGCATCTTAAAAGGCGAGCCGCAGTTGGCGGTGCATACCGAGGCCAAATGGCTCTGGCCCAGGGGGCTTGCCTTGTATGAGGCCTGCCCCGCGGATGTGGAGCTAATCAAGAAACTTTCAGGGGAACTACCCTTTGCGCATTACCTGTGGGATTTTGACGGCACGCTGTTTGATACGTATCCGAAGATTGCTTTCGCTTTGCAGGCGGCCTTCGCTGATTTTGACCATCAGGTATCGTACGGGGAAGTGCTGGCGCTTTCCAAGCGGTCTGTGATGCATGCTTTGGATACGCTGATGAAAAGATTTCAAACCACAGCCACCCTTGCGCAATTGAAAGAGCGGTACCGCTATCACGAAGGCGGCTACTCCAAGGAGAATGCGGCTCCCCTGTATCCCGGCATGCTGGAACTGCTGCAAGAAATCGTTCGCCGGGGCGGAAAGCATTATCTGTATACCCATCGCGGGGCATCCGCTTTGAAATACCTTGAGGGCCGTAATATCTCCCACCTGTTCGCCGATACCATTACCGGCGCGGACGGCTTTGCCCCCAAGCCCGCCCCCGATGCGATACTGGCGCTTGCACAGCGCCATCACATGAAAAAAGGCCGTGTGGTGATGGTGGGCGACAGGGACATCGATGTAAAGGCCGCGCAGAACGCAGGGGCCTTTGGCTGCTTCTTCGACCCGGATCACTTCTTTGACGATTACGCCATTGAGCTGAAGGCAAATACGGTGGAAGAGCTGCGGACGCTGCTGCTGGGAGAATAAATTATATCATCTGATTCCTAAATGAAGTTTTTGGGGATGGGTGCGGGAAGGGGTCCTTTTTTCAAAAAGAACCCCCTCCCGCAATTCATACCCTATTTATTTTTTCTCCACTGGCGGGATCATGGTCAGGGAAATACGGTTCTTATCCTTTTCGGCGGAGACGACCCACACGGTGACGATGTCGCCGACCCGGACGGCCTCGCCGGGGTGGTTGACCCTGCGGCGGCTCAGCTGGGAGACGTGGACGAGTCCGTCCCGATGGACGCCGATGTCTACAAAGGCGCCGAAGTCGGCCACGTTGCGCACGGTGCCCTTTAGTTCCATGCCGGGGACCAGGTCTTCCATGGAAAGTACATCCTTGCGCAAAAGGGGCGGAGGCAGCTCGTCACGAGGGTCGCGGCCCGGCTTTTCCAGCTCCTTCACGATATCCCGGAGGGTGGGCAGGCCGATGTTCAGCTTTTGGGCGGTGCTCTGTGCACCCAATTCGTCTATCTTCTTGGCAAGATTTCCGGGCGCGGTGCGCACGGTTAAACCGGCCAGCTTTAAAAGCGCTTCCGCTGCTTCATAGGATTCGGGATGGACGCCGGTATTCTCCAAGGGGTTCTTGCCGCCGGGGATGCGCAAAAAGCCGGCGCACTGCTCAAAGGCCTTGGGTCCCAGCTTGGGCACCTTTTTGAGGCCGGCGCGGGTGGAAAAGGGACCGTTTTCCTCCCGGAAGGCGACGATGTTCTGAGCCACGGTATTGTTGATGCCGGCGATATGGGATAGCAGCGACGGGCTGGCGGTGTTCACGTCCACACCCACGGCGTTCACGCAGTCCTCCACCACGCCGGAAAGGGCTGTGTCCAGCTCCGCTTCCTTCAGGTCGTGCTGGTATTGGCCTACGCCGATGGACTTGGGATCGATCTTCACCAGCTCGGCCAGCGGGTCTTGCAGCCGGCGGGCAATGGAGATGGCGCTGCGCAGCGATACGTCAAACTGGGGGAATTCCTTGGCGGCCAGAGGCGAGGCGGAGTAGACGGACGCGCCGGCCTCGCTGACCACCATGTAGGAGACGTTCTCGCCCGGCATGTCATGCATGACGGAAACAAAGAATTCCTCCGTTTCCCGGGAGGCGGTACCGTTGCCGATGGCGGCCACCTGCACCTGGTGCTTTCGCATCAGCTTTTTCACGATCTCTTTGGATTGCTCCACCCGGCCGTGGCTGGGCAGGGGATAAATCACTGCCGTATCCAGCACCCGGCCCGTTTCATCCACCACCGCGGTCTTGCAGCCGGTGCGGATGCCGGGATCCAGGCCGATGGCAGCCTTGCCCTTTACTGGCGGCTGCATGAGCAGGGGCTTCAAGTTGTTGGCGAAGACCCGAACCGCGGCCTCTTGGGCACGGTCGGTCAGTTCTCCCCGCAGCTCGTTGTCCAGGGAAGGGGCGATCAGGCGCCGATAGCTGTCCTCGGCTGCCTGCTGTACATACTGGGTGGTGATGCTGCCGTGGCGCACAAAAGGCGAGGCCACCTCGCGAATGGCGTCAATCTCCTCCACGGCAAGACCGACTTTCAAAAACCCTTCCGCCTCGCCGCGGTTCATGGCCAGCACCCGGTGGGAGGGCATCAGGCGCAAGGGCTCCTGATAGTCGTAATACATGCGGTATACGGAGTCTTCCTCCTTGGCGGCCTTGACTTTCACCTGGCAGGTGCGGTGGTACAGCTCCTTCAGCTTGGTGCGTATGCCGGCGTCGTTGGAAAAATCCTCGGCCAATATGTCCATGGCGCCGCTTATGGCCGCCTCGGCATCAGGCACGCCCTTTTCCTCGGAAATGTAGGGCGCGGCCAGGTCCTCCGCCTTGCCGGATTTACTGTTTTGCATCAGCAGGATATTGGCCAGCGGTTCCAGCCCCCGCTCTCTGGCGATGGTGGCCCGGGTGCGCCGCTTGGGCTTGTAGGGCCGGTAGATGTCCTCCAGCGCGCCAGCCGTCTCCGCCTCATTGACGGCCTTTTGCAATTCTTCCGTCAGCACGCCCTGCTTTTCCATGGAGGAAAGTATCTCCTCCCGCCGCTTTTGCAGGGCGCGCAATTGCTCCAGGCGCAGGGAAAGGTCCCGCAGCACCTGATCGTTCAATTCCCCGTGCTGCTCCTTGCGGTAGCGGGCGATAAAGGGGACCGTATTCCCCTCATCCAAAAGGCGGATCACCGCCTCGGCTTGCCAAGGCTGGATATGTAACTCAGTGGACAACGTCTGTGCAAAAGTCATTTTTCATCCTCCGAAAAGAAAGCTACCCTCTATTGTAGCCTGAAACGGAGGAAAATTTCAAGCCTTTTGCCGGGCAGCGGTTGTGCTGCTGTGAAAAAGCAGAGTTGAATAGGAGCAAGTGCGCACCTAGGGCCAATTGCAAGCCGCTCTTTTACGTGGAGAGCGACTCTCACCCAGCTTTACGCGGCATATACGCGCGTATTTCAACCCGCGCTCCCGCGCAGAGAGCGACTTGTAGAGGCCGGCTTTTTTTATGTCCACGCTGGTTTCAACCCACGCTCCCGCGCAGAGAGCGACGATTGGTTACGTTGTTATGTCTACCCCCAATAAGTTTCAACCCACGCTCCCGCGCAGAGAGCGACGTGGTCGGCCCTTTCCCCTCGGCGGGCCTGGGATGTTTCAACCCACGCTCCCGCGCAGAG
Source organism: Bacillota bacterium (assembly GCA_023425025.1). GTDB lineage: Bacteria > Bacillota > Clostridia > Christensenellales > Aristaeellaceae > JAEWAH01. Next base: position 42,630 of record JAFADG010000035.1, on the reverse strand, counting down.
AGCGACCACCCGACACTGCCGCCGTCGTACCCGGTGCAAACGTTTCAACCCACGCTCCCGCGCAGAGAGCGACCATAGTTCACCTCCTATCATCATTGGAATAATTGTTTCAACCCCCGCTCCCGCGCAGAGAGCGACGACATTTTTCCGCTGCCTCTGCAAGCCAGTAACGGTTTCAACCCACGCTCCCGCGCAGAGAGCGACCCAGTGTACACCATCTCAAGTATCTTGTGGAGAAATGTTTCAACCCACGCTCCCGCGCAGAGAGCGACCAAATTGCCGCCGCTTTTTTATCTTCCTCATATCCGTTTCAACCCACGCTCCCGCGCAGAGAGCGACCCAAGCGCCTTTATGACCTCGCTTGTGGATATCTGTTTCAACCCACGCTCCCGCGCAGAGAGCGACTGCAAAGGAATCCAAAAATTGAAGGCTTTTCTTATACATCATTCACCAACCTCATCGGATTTTCCTTTTTCAAACATTTCCCTCCCGCGAAGAAAGCGTAATACTGCAGCAAGAAAGGGAGAAAGCCTACCGGAGAGGTGCGAACCCTGTGGCAGAAGCATGATTGCTTCACCTTCGCACATCAAAAACAGAAGGAAGGGCTGGTTTTTAGGAAACGTTCCCTTCCCGTCAACCTTCTTCGCAAAATCCGTTGCGCCGGATTCCTTGCTATGGTAAGATAGACAGTAATACTTGCCAAGCACCCAAAGGAGAATGGTCATGGATATGAAAGCCCGCATCGCAGCATTGATTGAAGATGGCATACAGTCCGCCTTTGCTGGTATGGAGAATCTGCCCGGGGCCGCGGAGATTGCCGGATTTTTGGAAATCCCTCCGGAAAGGGAAATGGGGGATTATGCTTTCCCCTGTTTCCGCCTGGCCAAGGTGCTGCGTTTGGCGCCGCCCATGATCGCAGCGAAATTGCAGGCGGCGATCGACGCGCCGCAAACCGCCAGGCAGAGCGCTGCCGGCGGATATTTGAATTTCTTTTTGAACCGGGAGAACTTTGCCAAGGAGACCCTGGCGGCGGTTTTGAATGCCGGCGAAAAGTGGGGCGCGTCCGATGAGGGCGCGGGAAAGACCATCTGCCTGGACTACTCCTCCATCAACATTGCCAAGCGCTTTCACATCGGCCACCTGAGCACCACCATGATCGGCCACAGCTTGAAGCGCGTTTTCGACTTCCTGGGCTATACCACCGTGGGCATCAACCACCTGGGCGACTGGGGTACCCAGTTTGGCAAAATGATCGCAGCCTACAAACATTGGGGCTCCGAGGAGATGGTGGCTGAAGGCGGCGTGCAGGCGCTGGTGGATTTATATGTGCGCTTCCATGAAGAAGCGGAAAAGAATCCCGCTTTGGAGGATGAAGGCCGGGCCTGGTTCAAAAGGATCGAGAACGGCGATGAAGAAGCTCTCGCCATATTCAATTGGTTCAAGGACATGACGCTCAAGGACAGCCAGAAGGTGTACGATTTGCTGGGCGTCTCCTTTGACTATTACACCGGAGAAAGCTTCTACAGCGACAAGATGGACCGGGTGGTCAGGGAACTGAGAGAAAAGAACCTGCTCACATTGAGCGAGGGCGCCTCCATCGTCGATTTGGAGGAATACAAGATGCCTCCCTGCCTGATTTTGAAGCGGGATGGAGCCACGCTTTACCCCACAAGGGACATCGCCGCGGCGTTGTACCGCTACGACACCTTCCATTTTGACAAATGCTTGTATGTGGTGGCTTACCAGCAGGACCTGCACTTCCGCCAGTGGATCAAGGTGGTGGAAATGATGGGCTATCCCTGGGCAAAGAATTTGCAGCACGTGCCCTTTGGCATGGTCTCCTACGAGGGCCAGGCGCTGGCCACAAGGAAAGGCCATGTGGTCTATCTGGAAGAGCTGCTGGAGAAAGCCCAGGAAAAGGCCATGGCGATCATCGAGGAAAAGAGCCCGCAGCTGCCCAATAAGGAAGAGGTGGCCCGGCAGGTGGGCATCGGCGCGGTGATCTATGCCGATTTGCAGAACAACCGCATCAAGGACATCGACTTCTGGTGGGATCGGGCGCTGAACTTTGATGGCGAAACCGGCCCCTATGTGCAGTACACCCACGCCAGATGCTGCTCGCTACTCAGAAAGGCGGAGGAGGTCTCTCTGCCGGAAGCCGATTACGCCGCCCTTGTGGACGACGAGGCCCAGGAGCTTTTGCGGCAGCTCAGCCGCTTCCCGGAGGTGGTGGCGGAGGCCGCGCTGCGCTATGAGCCTTCGATTCTTACACGAAGCGTTACTGACCTGTGCCAGGCCTACAACAAGTTCTATTACGAGCACCGCATTCTGGACGACGGCGACGGCCTGGCCGCGGCCCGGGTGGCCCTGACGAGGGCTGTCAGGAACGTGGTGAAGCAGGGGCTGTATTTGATCGGCATCGAGGCGCCGGAGCGGATGTAAATAGGTTTTGGCAAAAAAGCACTTTCTGAAGGGGTGCTTTTTTTGCGCCAAAAACCTGACGGCATGCTATAAGCTCTAACAGTATGACAGGCCTGTTATTTTTACACAAAAGCCCAAGGAGAGTGCACATGACATCGGAAGAATTTGAGCAGCGCATCGTCGCCATGCAGGACACGCTGTATAGGGTATCCTACAGCCTGCTTCCCATGGCGTGCGACCGGGAAGACGCGGTGCAGGAATGCATTCGCAAAGCGTGGGAAAAGCGGGATCAGCTTCGCACAGACGCATATATGCAAACTTGGGCGGTACGTATCCTGATACATGAATGCTACCGCTTAAGCCGCCGCAGCAAACGGGAATTCCCCTTGGAGGAGGTTCCCCGGCGGGATATGTCACCCATGCGCGACCACGATCTGCACGACGCCATACTCAAGCTTTCGGATAAATTGCGCATTCCCGTGGTGATGCACTACATGGAAGGCTGGGAGTTGAAGGAGATTGCAGCTATGCTCCGCCTGCCCCTGGGCACGGTGAAGACACGGCTGTCAAAAGCCAGAAAGCAACTCAAAGCCATACTTGGCGAGGAGGTGTAACCATGAACGATCGAAATTGGAAAGGGGCTTTTGGCCCGACACCGGATGCTTTTAAAAGAAACATCTCCTTTGCCATTCACAAAGTAAAGGAGGAACAATCAGTGAAAAAAATCAAAGCGGCAACCGTGCTTGCCATATCCATGATCATTCTTTTGATGGCAGCTGTAGCCTATGCGGCGGCTACCCAGTGGGGACTAAACAGCTTCAACCAGAAAATGCCGCCGGAGGCGCAAGGCGCGCTGCAAACAAATCTTCCTCAAACCGGCGGAGAGGAGGCGGATGTAAGAGTAAAAGTGCGGGAAGTGCTGTATGACGGGCAGCAGCTGCATGTCATTGTGGAAGTACGGCCCAAGGAGCCTGACAAGGTGCTTTTGATGGCGTTTGATTCCGTGCCGGAGGATGTGGTATTGAACGGCGGGCCGGTATATGCCAATGATCAGCGTACCTACGCGCAGGTTGCAAAGGAGGAAGGCAGGCGGCTGATGAACGTGAACTTTCATATCGAGGAAGCAGAGGAACAAGCAGCTGATTCGGTGCTGGAAGAGGATGGAACGCTCGTGGCTTATTTGTCATCCCCGCTTCATGTGCAAGGCGCATCGATTCCGCTTACATGCGGCTATGTCATACAAAAGTATGATCAAGGGAAGCCACTGCCGCCTGAGCAAAGCATACGGGGGAAGATAGGCTTTGATGTGACAGCCAGCACAAACAAAAAAACACATCTGTATTCCGGGCCTATTGCCATTGAAAAGACTGGCGTGACGGTGGATAAGATTATGCTTACCCAGACGGATGCCGGCGTCTATGCAGAGCTAACCTTTTCTGTTTTGCCAGAAGCCAGCAAAGCAGAAAAAGAGCTTGCAGAAAATGGACTGTGGTTTGAATATCTGGATGAAAAAGGCCAGCGCATTGGCGGCGGAACCACCGGGAGAGGAGGAATTGACCGCCTGACGCTTGCTGACGGCACAAAAAGCGATACCGCATTTGTGCAGACCGAATCCCTGGACTTGTTGACATTGCCCGACAGCCTAACGGTTCGCGGATATGACCGCTGGGAACAGACTCGCTTTGGCCAGCATACATTCGCGGCAGAAAGATAAGCGTCAGCAACCCCAAAAAATGCGGAGGTTCCCTTTTTGCTAAGGAAACCTCCGCTTCTTTTCTGGTTATATTTGAGAAAAACCTCCACGCGTGATATACTATCCTCATCCGCGCCCGGCCGGCGCGATGAACAAAGGAGGAGCCTATGGACATTCAGGCCTATCTTGCCGAAGTATCGGCGCTGCCTGGCTTGCCCGGCAATGAGCAGGCGGTGGCCGAATACGTAAAAAGGCAGTTTGAGCCCTTCTGCGATGAAGTGGAGATCGACTGCATGTACAACGTGATCGCCCACAAAAAGGGCACAGGCCCCAAGGTGATGCTGGCCGCCCACATCGACGAAATCGGTCTGATGGTAGTCGATATTGAAAAGGACGGCTGCCTGCGCATGGGCAACGTGGGCGGGGTAGACCCCCGCATTCTGCCGGGGACCCAGGTTTGGGTGCATGGTAAAGAAAAGCTGTTCGGCACCGTCGGCGCCAAGCCGCCGCACCTGCAAACGGCCGACGAAAGCAAAAAGAACTACCGCCGGGAAGACTTGTTTGTGGACATCGGCTTTCCTGTGGAAAAGGTGCGGGAGCTTGTTCAGATCGGTGACCACATCACCTTCAACACCCCCGCGACGGCGCTCAAAAACAGGCGGTTTGCCTGCAAGTCAATGGACGACAGGGCCTGCGTGGGCATCATGCTGCTGGCTGCGGAACAGCTGACGAATATGCGCTGCGACGCCGATATCTATTTCGTGGCCACCACCCAGGAGGAGGTGGGCAGCCGCGGCGCCAGGACAGCGGCCTTTGACCTTGCGCCGGATCTGGCCATCGCGCTGGATGTGTGCCATGCTACCATTCCCGGCAGCCGGCCGGATACCACCTGCGATTTGGGCAGCCTGGCCACCGCTGTCGGGCCCTTCCTGCAGCCCAAGCTGGTGCAAAGGCTTCTGGACACGGCGAAAAAGCATAATGTAACCTTGCAGACGGAGGTGGACGCCAGGAATACCCACACCGACTGCGACGAGCTGCAGGTCAGCCGGGCGGGCGTGCCCTCCATACTGCTGGAGCTGCCGCTCAAATACATGCACACCACCGTGGAAACCATCGATCTGCATGCGCTGGAGGAAGGCGGCAGGCTCCTTGGCCACTTCCTGGCGGAGCTGGACGCGAAATGGGAGGAAGACCTATGGATTTGAAAACCCTCTGTCAAATACGGGGTGTCAGCGGTCATGAGCAGGAGATACGCAAAGCGCTGGTCGAAGCCTGCCGCCCGCTTTGCGACAGCGTGACCATCGACCGCATGGGCAATGTGTCCGCCTTCAAAAAAGGCACGCAGCAAGGGTATCCCCACGTGCTGCTGGCGGCGCATATGGACGAGGTGGGCTTTATTGTCACCTCCGCTGCCGACGATGGCCTTTTGCGCATACAACCCATCGGCGGCGTCGATCCCAGGGTGGTCATCAGCAAGCGGGTGCTGGTGGGTGACAAGGCGGTTCCCGGCATCATCGGCGCCATGGCCATCCATTTGCAGACGCCGGATGACCGCAAGCGCGTGTTGCAGTACGACAGCATTTATGTGGATGTGGGGGCCAAGAATAAGGAGGAGGCGCTTGCTGATTGCCCGGCGGGCAGCTACGTCACCTTTGACTCGCCCTATGTTTCCTTCGGCGACGGTTTTCTTTGCGCCAAGGCGCTGGACGACCGCGTGGGCTGCCTGAACCTTGTAAAAGTGCTGGAGGACAGCTATCCCGGCGATGTGACCTGCCTTTTCACCTCCGAGGAGGAGGTGGGCCTGCGGGGCGCCACGGGCGGAGCGTTCCGTGTGGCGCCGGATATGGCACTGATCCTGGAAGGCACTACCTGCAACGATGTGGGCGACGTGCCGGAGACCATGCAGGTTTGCAAGGCTGGCGACGGCGTGGCCGTCAGCTTTATGGACAACGCCTCCATCGTCAACCGGCCCCTGTTTGAACTGGTTTTGCAGACCGCCAGGGAAAACGGCGTCCGCCACCAAATCAAACGCAGCGTTTCCGGCGGCAATGACGGCGGCGCCATCCAGCGCGCCCGCGCCGGCGTGGCCACCTGCGTTTTGAGCGTGCCCTGCCGATATATCCACAGCCCGTCCTCCGTGGTGAAGGAAAGCGATGTTCAGGATCAGTACGATCTGGTCCATGCCTTTTTGAAAAAACCTGTGCGCTGACGCAAAGGAGAGAATGCGTATGTTGGAATTGTTGAAAAAAGTTCTGGCTCCTATTGGCCCCACCGGCGGGGAACATACCGTGGCGGATGTAATCCGCCCCCTGATCGCCTCCCATGTGGACACTGTGCAAACCGATGTGATGGGCAACCTGATCGCCGTCAAAAACGGCAAGCCGGGCGGCAAGCGCATCATGTTCAGCGCCCACATGGACCACATCGGCTTTGTGGTCACCGATATTGAGAAGGAAGGTTTCTTACGCGTGATGCCCCTGGGCGGCATCCGCATCAATTACTCCCTGGCCCGCCAGGTGGCTTTCCAAAATGGCGTGCAGGGCGTACTGGCCAGCCAGCCGGTGCCCGAGGGTGAAACCCAGGCCATGAAGCATCTGTTCATCGATATCGGCGTGGAAAGCCGGGAAGAAGCCCTGAAAAAGGTGAATATCGGGGATGCCGCCGTGTACGCCGGGGAAGCCTTCCAGCTGGGCGAACACAAGGTATCCGCGCCGGCCATGGATGACCGCTGCGCCTGCGCGCTGTTGACGGCGCTGGTGAAGGAACTGCCGGAGACAGACAACACCATCATTGCCGTCTTCTCCACCCAGGAGGAGGTTGGCCTGCGCGGCGCGAGAACCGCCGCCTTTGCCGTGGAGCCCGATATCGGTGTGGCGCTGGATGTGACCATGTGGGGCGATACCCCCGAAACAAAGCTTCCTGCCGTCAAGCTGGGCCATGGACCGGCTGTGAAGATCATGGACAGCGCCAGCATCTCCAGCCCCAAGGTCCGGGACGCGCTTTTTGCGGCGGCGAAACAGGCGGGCGTCAATGCGCAGCGGGAAGTGCTGCCCTTTGGCGGCACCGATGCCGGCGGCATACAGCATGCCCGGGGCGGCGTGGCCGTGGGCACCGTGTCCATCCCCTGCCGGTATGTGCACAGCGCCTGCGAAACCATTGACATGCGGGATATGGACGGCGCGCACAAGCTGCTGAAGGAATTTGTGCAGATGAAGTTTTGATGGGATGAACGCGGGGAGGACTTTTTTTAAAAAGTCCTCCCCGCACCCCACTTAAAAACTTTCTATGGGGAAGAATATCATCGGTCTAATGCCAAGGGGTGAACAAATGGCGGCGGCACTCTATTTGATTGTGTACTTATTATGCGGCGCTGCAATCGTGCAGTTTCTTTTGCCTGCACACAAACCCCTCACCCGCTGGTGGCTGGGGCTGAGCCTTGGGCTGTTTTTGCTTATGTGGCTGCCCGCCTTGGCGGCGTTCGCGCTCACATTCAGCAAAACGGCGCACTATGCGGCACTTGTTCTGCTGGTAGGGGTAACCGCCGGCGCATATATTGCGCGGGATAAAAAGCATGCACTGAAAGCCTGGGATGATCAGGAGAGCACTTTTCTGATCATGCTTGTATGCATCGCCCTGCCGCTGACCATACTGGGCGGATACCTGCAATACACCCATAACCTGCGGCCCGCGGCGGACGGCAGCTATCACGTGGGCCAGAGCACCTACGGCGACCTGCCGCTGCATACGGCGATTATCACCAGCATGCGGGACGCCTCCTTCCCGCCGGATTACAGCATCCTGCCTGGGGAGCTGCTTTCCTACCCCTTTTTGATGGACAGCCTCTCCACCTCGCTGTTCATGTTCGGCTTTTCCCTGCAGCTGTCCATGATCGTGCCGGGCACGCTGATGATGGCGCTTTGCTTTGCGGGATATTTGCTGGTTGCCCGCGAGATGGCCGGCAGCAAGCGCGCTGTCGTCCTGGCCGCCCTTTTGTTCTTTTTGAACGGCGGACTTGGCTTTTTGTACACCTTTGACCGGGCGGCGGGTGATGTGTCGGAGCGATTGCATGAGGTGATGGACGGGTACTACAAAACGCCTACCAACCAGCCCGACCCCTACAACCTGCGCTGGAGCAACGTGATCGCCGATCTGATGATTCCCCAGCGCACCATTTTGGGCGGATGGGCCATGGTACTGCCCTGCATTTATCTTTTGTATACGGCCTTTGCAAAAGGACCGCAGGAAAACAAGGCCGGCCTGCGCCACATCCTGCTGCTGGGCATTTGGGCCGGCGGCCTGCCCTTGATTCACACCCACTCCTTTCTGGCGCTGGGGCTATTAAGCGGCGGATTTTTGCTGTACACCCTTTTGCTTGCGCCCAGGGACTTTCTTATCAGCCGCTTTTGGCCGTGGCTGTATTATGGCGTGATTGCTTTGGTGCTGGCCTTGCCGCAATTGATTACCTGGACGTTTACCCAGGCCTCCGGCAGCAGCCATTTTTTGCGGTTCCAGTTCAACTGGGTCAACAATCCCGACGGGCGGGGATTGATCGACTTTTATCTGTGGTTTTACATCAAGAACATCGGCCTGCCGGTGATCCTGCTTCTATGCGCGCTGACGGAAAAGAACCCGAGGCACCGCTTTTTGGCGGCCGGTGCCTTCATGATCTTTCTGGCGGCGGAGTTCATCCGCTTTCAGCCCAATGAATACGACAACAACAAGCTGTTTTATGTCTGGTACATGATCGGCGCCATCCTGGCGGCGGATTATGCCGTACTGCTGTTTGATAAATTGCGGGGGCTGCGCGGCCGGTATGTGCTGGCCGGCTTTGCTGCTGTTATCTTCTTTTTGAGCGCCGGGCTGACCCTTGCCCGGGAAGTGGTCAGCGATTATCAATCCTTTTCCAGGGAGGATATTGCGGCCGCCGCGTACATCGAAGAGGAAACGCCTGCTCACGCCGTGTTCTTGACCGGCTTTGAGCAGCATTTGAATCCCGTCAGTTCCCTGGCGGGGCGCACCATCGTCTGCGGGCCGGGGCTATGGCTGTACTATCACGGCTTTGATACCTCACAGAGGAATTTCGACATCGCGCGTTTTTACAACGACCCGCAAAACAATCTGGATGTGCTTTACAAGTATCAGGTAGAATACATCCTGCTTTCCAGTCATGAGCGGAGCAGCGATTATTTTGACGTGGATTATGCCGGCCTGGAGACTATGTTCCCCTTGTGCTATACAAGTGAAAACGGGGAAATATCCATCTACATGGTGCAAAATATATATCGGGAGCAGGATGGGGAGGGCTGACGGTGGAAGAGTTTTTGCGCTATTCCATGGCCCATGGCCGGCGCATCAAAGCCATTTTGCTGATAGATGGGCAAATGATGCAGCAAAATATCGCCATCCTCGATTATAATTCGGAGGAATTCACCTTTACCTCTGCCAAACAAAAAAAGCCCCGCACCTTGCCCATGCAGTGCCTTTTGTCCGCCGGCTATCACAGGGGCGACACGGGGGAATCGGAATAGGAGATCAGCTATGGAAGCATTCAAATCCCTGATGAATGACAAAGAACGCAGGCGGGAGATCATACTCTACCTGGTGTTCGGCATACTGACCACCGGCGTGAATCTGTTGGTGTACGGCGGGCTGATTCTCGTTGTGCCGCCCAGGCAGGTTCTTTGGGAATCTGTTCTATGGTTTCATGTTCCTGTGTATTGGTATTATATAGCCAGCGTCCTTGCCTGGATCGCGGCTGTTACCTTTGCCTATGTGGGCAACAAGCTGTATGTGTTCCGCACGCGAAATTTGGAGCGGTACGAGCTGCTGAAGGAGATCGCATCCTTTTTCGGAGCCAGGGTCCTGTCCCTTTTGCTGTTTGATCTGGCCGGGCTGGCGCTGTGCATACAGGTTCTGGACATGAACGAATTCATTGCCAAGTTGGCCATGAACGTGCTGGTGGTCATTTTCAACTATGTGGCCAGCAAGCTGGTCATCTTCAAAAAGAAAGTGTAGCGATTTATGGGTTCACAGGAATTGGTTTTGCTGTACGGGTTTTCAGCCGCTCAAGCGGAGGGCGACCGTGTCCAAACGGTGCTTCGGGATGCGGGCACCCCCTTTAAAGAAGTGCTGCCCCAGGAAGTGGGGCTGCGCGTAGGCGCGCTGGCCGGGCTGGACGCTTTGGACGCCTGCCCGCCAATGGTGGAGCCTTCTTCCGTAAGCGCCATGGTGTTCTGCGGCTTTTCGGAACAGCGCCTGCGGGAAGCCCTGGCCCTCCTGCGGGAAAAAAGCGCCGGCGCCGCCGGCATGAAGGCTGTGCTGACACCGGGCAATAGGGATTGGCGCTTTTGCGATTTGCTGGCGGAGCTTGCGAAGGAGCGGGAAGCCTTTGCGCGGATGATGCGCGAAAAGCGTAAACAAGAAAAGGAGTAATAAGAAAAGCACGTCTCTTTCATCAAAAGGCGTGCCTTTTATTTTTTCACCAAATCCTTGATCCATTCCGCCAGCCGGTAGTGCAGCAGTTTGTGCCGCTTCATGGCCAGCGCCGCGTCCAGCGCGCCCTGGCGGAACCGCAGGTTTTCGGGCTCCCGCCGCACCGCCTCGCGGTAGCTTTGGTGGGCCGTTTCCCACTGGCGCATACCCATCAATATCTGCCCCTGCAAATAGAACCAGTCGCTGTCCTTTGTTTCCGCCCGGCACAACTGGCGAAGGGCGCTTTCCAGGTTGCCCTGCTCCATCAGCTTGATGGCGAAACGCTTGGCTTCTTCCTGGGAGATGAGATTGAACCCCACCCGTTTTTCCGAGGCGATCCGAAGCGCTTCCTCATAGGCCAGGTTCAGCGCGATCAGCTGCTCCTGGGCTCTTTTCTGCTCCTCGACGTCTGTAAACTGGTCGGGATGGCAGCTTTTGACTTTTGCACGGTAAGCAGAGCGCACCTGCTGGGCGTCAGCATCGCTTTTCAAGCCCAGCAATTCAAAGGCGCTTGTCGTAAGCCGTCACCTCCCTCAAGCCCGCCGGATCATGCTTTGTCCCGGCGGATGTTGGCCCCAAGGGCACGCAGCTTTTGTTCAATATGCTCATAGCCGCGGTCGATATGGCTGGGCTCATAAATCTCGGTGACGCCCTTGGCCATCAGCCCGGCCACCACCAAGGCCGCTCCGGCCCGAAGGTCGGTGGCGACCACCGGCGCGCCGAAAAGCTGCGGCACGCCCTCTATCAGCGCTGTCCTGTCCACAATGCGCACCCTGGAGCCCATGCGGCGTATTTCCTCCAGGTGCTTGAAGCGCTGCTCATAAATGGTTTCCGTCACGATGCTGGTGCCATGGGCAGTCGTGAGTAGCGCCGACATGGGCTGCTGCAGATCGGTGGGGAAACCCGGATATACCTGCGTTTTGAAGTTGACAGCCCGATGCGGGCTGACGGTGCGGACGCGGATGGCGTCGTCGCTGTCGGTGACCCGTACGCCCATCTCCAGCAGCTTGGCGGACAGCGCCTCCATGTGGGTGGGAATGCAGCCCCGTATGACCACGTCCCCCCGGGTGGCGGCGGCGGCGATCATTAGCGTGCCGGTTTCAATTTGGTCGGGGATCACGGTATAGGTGCAGCCGTGCAGCTTTTGCACGCCGCGGATGCGGATGATGTCTGTGCCGGCGCCCTTGATGTTGGCGCCCATGCTGTTCAAAAAGTTGGCCAAGTCTACGATGTGGGGTTCCTTGGCCGCATTGTAGATCAGCGTGGTGCCGGCAGCCTTTACGGCGGCCAGCATGATATTGATGGTGCCGCCTACGGTGACCAGATCAAAGAACACGTCCGCGCCGGTAAGCTTCTGGCACTGGGCATACACCATGCCGCCGCGCTCCTCGATTTCGGCGCCCAGGGCGGACAGGCCCTTTAGGTGCTGGTCGATGGGCCGGCTGCCAAGATCGCATCCGCCGGGATAGGCCACTTCCGCCTTGCAGCCGCGGCCCAGCAGCGCGCCCAAAAGATAATAGCTGGCCCGGAGGCGCTGGGTATGCTGGTAGGAAACATAGGTGCCTTCCGCCGGCCGCGGATCCACCGTCATAAACTTTCCCGGTTCATAGACGACCTTTGCGCCCAGGGAACGGAGAATGGCAGTAAGGGCGTTCACGTCTTCGATATCCGGCAAGTTTTCAATGGTGCAGGGCTCGCTGCTTAAAAGTATCGCAGGAATGACCGCTACCGATGTGTTTTTGCCGCCGCTTACCCTGGTTTCCCCCATCAGCGGCGTTCCGCCGGTAATCAGCATTCTTTCTGTGTCCGCCATACCGCTGGCTTTACGCCAGGTCACCTCCTTGGACTTAAATCCCCGGACGAAAAGTCAAGGGATGCCTGGACCTTCTTTTGGAAAAAAGAAGTCCATGCTACTGCTATCATACAGAGCATACTATTCATTATACACATTGCAACTGCAATTTACAAGTACCGCTGCAAGCGCGCAAGCGCTTGTTCAAAATGGAAAAAAGGAATCTGCGCCAGGTGTTACAGCGCAAACTCCTTTTGACAGCCGCGGGATTCTTGCCCCGCCGGCCGCCGGCTGCGATACGTGGCCTGTGCGCAGCCTGCGGCACGGTAAAAATCCGTGGCATTTGGATCAGGCTTTATGGTTTTCCTCCAGAAACTTTTCCAGCTTGCGCTTGACGCGCTGCAGCGCGTTGTCGATGGATTTTACATGCCGGCCCAGGTTTTCGGCGATCTCCTGATAACTTTCCCCATCCAGGTAGGCCGCCAGAACCTCCTGCTCCAGGCTGGACAGCACCTCATCGATTTTGTCCCTAATGCTCATCAAATCCTCCTGGCTGATGAGCAGCTCCTCGGGATTGGTGGCCCGGCCCTCGATGATCACATCCAGCAGCGTGCGGTCGGATTCCTCATCGTACAGCGGCTTGTTTAAAGAAACATAGCTGTTCAAGGGGATATGCTTTTGCCTGGTGGCGGTCTTGATCGCCGTAATGATCTGACGGGTGATGCACAGCTCCGCAAAAGCGCGGAAGGAGGACAGCTTGTCGTGCTTGAAATCGCGGATCGCCTTGTACAGGCCGATCATGCCCTCCTGCACGATGTCCTCATGGTCGGCGCCAATGAGGAAATAGCTGCGCGCCTTGCTACGCACAAAATTCTTGTACTTGTTCAGCAGGTACTCCAGGGCGTTGCCGTCGGCCTCCTGGGCCATGGTCACGATCTCCTCGTCGGCAAGGGCGGCAAACAAACCTTCCCCTCCCGATGCCGGGGTCTCCCCTTCCTCCCTGGGCATGATGCTGCGGTTTTGCTCCGTCATCCCATTCCCTGTCCTTTTATAACGATTTATCCTTTGTTCCTTTTTTGCAGTACGGCATACATCAGTACGCCGGCGGCAACGGATGCGTTCAGGGAGCCGATTTGGCCCTTCAGCGGCAGCGATACCACCCTGTCGCAATGTTCCTGCACCAGGCGGCTGATGCCCTCGCCCTCCGAGCCGATGACCAGGGCCACGGGGCCGCTCAAGTCCGCCTTTTGAAAATCCTCGCCGTCGGTGGTGGCGGCGGTGATCCACAGACCGGCTTTTTGCAGGTCCTGCAGGGTGCGGGTCAGGTTGCCCACCCTGGCGACCTTCACATGCTCCACCGCGCCGGCGGAGGCCTTTACCGCGGCGGGGGTCAAGCCCACCGAACGCCGCTCAGGCACGATCACGCCGTGGGCACCCACGCATTCCGCCGTGCGGACGATGGCCCCCAGGTTATGGGGATCGGTGATGCCGTCCAGCAGGATCAGGAAGGGGTCCTCGCCCTTTTCCCGGGCTTCTCGGAGCATGTCCTCCACCGCGGCGTATTTGTAGGCGGAGGCAAAAGCCAGCATGCCCTGATGATTTCTGGTGATTTCGTCCAGCCTTACGCGCTCCACTTCCTGCACGGGGATGCGTGCTTCCCTAGCCATGGCGACGATCTCACGGGCGGAGCCGCTCAGATCGCCTTTGGCTACCAGCAGCTTTTCGATATCCCGTCCGCTTTTGATGGCCTCCCGGATGGGATTGCGGCCGGAAAGCAGGTTTTCCTTGGGATCGATGGCCTCTTCCTGGTAGGCGGGAGCGGCGGGGGCGACAGGCTTATATTCATGGCGCTTGTAGGCGGGTTCTGATTGCGGTTCGCGAGCGGGAGCGGGCCGGCCAAAGGGCCGCTTCTCCCCGTCGCCTCTTTCGGGGCGGCCGCGGAAGGCGGGCTTGTCCGGATTGGGCCGGAACTCGCTGCGCGGGACCGGGCGGCCGTAGGGCTTCCTCTCCCCCGGACCATCGGCCCTTACGCGGAAGGCGGGCTTTTCCGGACTGGAACGGAAGTCGCTGCGGGGCGCCGGATGGCCGTAGACCCGCTTTTCACCCTCTGCGCCCTCCGGCCTTGCGCGGAAGGCGGGCTTGTCCCCGGCGGGCCGGGCAAAGGGCTTCCTGCCGCTTTGAAAATGGTCGTTGCCCGTGCGGAAGTGGGGCTTGTCCCCCTCGGCGGCGGGGCGGTCAAAGCGCCTGCCGTCCCGGTTAGGGGCGGGCCTGCTTGCCGGCTTTGCAAACCCTTCCTTGGAAGAAGGCCTGTAGCCGGATCCTTCATCCTTCCAGGAGCCGGATGCGGCGCGGTCCTTTTTCTTGTTCTTGTCGTAATCCTTGTAAAAAGCCATGGGCTGATCCTCCTCGTCATTTCGCCACGCGGGACATCGTTATCCCCGGATGGACTGCAAGAGCGCTTCCCGCTCTTTCCGTATTTCCAACATTTTTCCGCAGGTTTTTTCCCCTTCCGGGCAGGGGCCGTTTAAACAGCCGGGGCCGGCCTTTTCAAACAGCAGCGGGGCCGCCGCAAGGCAGAGCCTGTGCATTTCCCCGGCCATGGCCCGAATTTCCCACTGGGCGCGGCTGCACATGCGCAGCGCGAAAAAGTGGTTCAGCTCCCGCACGTTCATGGTCATGATCAGCCTGGTCTCGCAGGCGCCGGGCAGTACGAACCGGGCGTCCTCGTTGCTTTGCTCCCCTGTGCCAAGCTTTTGCTGCCAGCCCTCGTACCATTCCTGCATGGTGGCCATCTGCCGCTCGTATTCCTTCACGGCTTCCTCGCCCAGCGCCTCAATTCTCGGTGGGAGAATGTAGGAAAAACCGCCGGCATAAGATACATACCGCTGGCTCTGCACACTGAAACTGGCGATGCGGTGGCGGGTCAACTGCGCCAGCAGGACGCGGCTGACGCCCTCTACCGCAAAGGTAAAGGAGGCATGCTCCATGACCGAATCGTGGCCCATATCCATCACCCGCTGGATAAACGCGGTTTGATCCCTTTCCCCGATGCGCTTTTTCAGTGTGTCCACATCCGCCCGGGAATAGCACAGCCGGGCCCCCAGCGCCACCAGCTCCTGCATATCGGCGGTATGCCGCAAAAGCGCGACTTTCAAACGGCTCCGGGCCATGAAACTCCTCCTTTGGACGAATCAGGATAAGGCGTCCTCCTGACAGAGACTGTACAGTTCCTTCAGCCTGTCCACACGGCCTGTCAGGTACAAAAAGCCGATCAGCGTTTCCAAACCGGTGGCCTGGCTGTAATCCGCCGGGTCCTGGTTACGGGGCGCGCCGTGGCGGGAATGGGCGTTTCTGCCCCTGCGCACCAGATCTTTTTCTTCTTCCGTCAAGCAGTCCGCAATGCGCAGGAGAGCCTGCGCCTGCGCCTTGGCATTGACCTGTTTGACGGCGGCGCAGTGCATGCTGTGAACATTCATGCCTGTGTACAAAAGGCCGGTGCGGACCATCAAATCCCAGACGGTGTCACCGATATACGCCAGCTGCAAGGGACTGAGCAGCTGAGCCTCCCGCTCCGCCGGAAATTCGGGCGCAAACAGCAAATCCTTCGCCTCCTGTGCATAGGTGGCTACATTATAGCAGATAGATACCGCGAGCACAACGGCAAGGAAGCCTGAATTTCGCAGCGGCTTTACAAAGGCCTGCGTACAGCATGCGCATGCATAAAACCGCCCTGCAGGCAACTCCCTGCAGGGCGGTAATGCATCCGTTGCCCTATAACCTGCGGTTGAGGATGGACATGATCAAATCCCCGTTGTTGAATACTTTGGCCAGCGCGCTTTGCGAAACCAGTTCGTTGAACTGCTCAAAGGGCACCACCGTCATCAGCAGGGGGATCAGCGCAAACAGCGCGTAGCACATTACCACGCCGCGGAGCGCGCCGAATATCCCGCCGGCCAGCCAATCCAGCTGTTTGAGCAGCGGGAAACGGAACACGCAGCGCAGCATATTGATGACGATGGATAAAATCACGAACAGCACCACAAAGGTTAAAAAGAAACACAGTATGTTCACCGAAACGGACACGATGGTCTGGTTCACGTATTCCGATACGGTGCTGATGCCGGCCTTGGAAAACACCTGATGCGTAAGGTTGTACTGCAATATGGTGTTCATCGGCGCGGGCAGCTGTATGTTTTGCAAGATGCTGTCGATGGAGCTTTGGGTGAGGTTCCCCACCTGGGCCACGGACAGCTCCAGGTCGCCCAGCCGCGAAGCCGCGTCCGTATAGTGGATCAGAGACCTTGCCAAATCCTGATTGTTTTGAATGCTGTTTGCGATCTGCGGATAGATCATAAACGAGCCCACCAGGGCCAGCAATACGGCGCCCATGCTGAGCACCGACTGTATGAAGCCGCGGTAAAAGCCCCACAGCACGCTGAGCGCAATGATGGCGAGTATGGCATAATCCACAATGTTCACGGGCATCCTCCTTCCGGCCGCGCCCCGCTTGTCAGGGCATGGCTACGGCATAAACCGAATCTGAACTGGCCAGCAGCGCACTGCCCCCGGCCGTCATGCCCAAAAAGTCGGTGGGGGTCTCCATGTTTGCCGGCCGGTTCAGCGCGGCAAACCGCTGCGCACCCATATCGGTGCGGTAAATATAGTCTGAAGAGAAGGCATACACGGATTTATTGTAAACGGCAACCCCAACGCAGGCGGAAGGCAGCGTGTAACGGCGGTCATTGGCACCGGTCAAAAGCCGCACTTCCTGTATGGCATACTGGTTGGTGGTCTGGGAATACGGGGCGAGCAGCATGTACGCGTCGCCCTTTTTCTGCGCCTCGCTGGCCACCAGCTTCCAGCCGTATACCAGTATGGTTGCCGCCGTATCCTCTTTGCCGCGGTAGTCGAAGGTGCGCATTTGGCGCGTGGTGATGACCCGCAGCTTTTGGTTGTCGTAAAGCACCTTGTAGGTCAGCGAATCGCCCAGGGAAATTTCGCCCGTGTTCATCTGCCCGACTTCAAAGGTGTTCAGGACCGTGTTGGCCACCGTTCCGTACACATCCAGGGCCAGCGTCCAGATGTACTGGCCGTCGTCGCCATAAAAGCCCACATCCAGCAGCATGCGGCTGGAAAAAGCGTCGGCTTCCTCGTCCACCGGCGCGCCGTTCAAATCCATGATCACCAGACGGGGCTTCGTATCCTCGCCGATGACCGCGGCGGCATATTTCAAACCGATACGCGCAAGCTGCACCGGTTGACCAAGGTTGTCGTTGTAGGTGGAGCGGCCATTTTCGTTCAGAATGTAAATTTGACTCCCCAGCCATGCCACCACGGCCTTGGGCCCCACGGAAAAGGAAGCGCCGGCGCCAATGGTGTAATTCCAGCGCACCGAACCGGACGTGGTGATGCAGAAGATGGACATCCCGTCATAATACAGCACGTATTCCCCGAAGGGCGTAACGGATTGCGAGGCCAGACAGGGCAGTTTGACAGCCGCCGCCTCGCTGGGCTTGCCGGCCTGCCGTAAAACACCAATACCCAGTACGACGATAACGGCCACCAAAAGGATGGCGATCACCACCGCCCAACGCTTTCCTCTTACATTTTGAGGCTGCCGTCTTTGCATGCATGGCTCCTTTGGGCGGCTGGGTTTCCTTTATGCAACGATTTGGTTGCGCGTTTTCGTGCCGGCCCTTTAAAATCGCGGCGCAGAGATGCTTTCCCCGCGTGTGAAAATACCGCTATCTATTATAGTGAACAACCACGCAATACGCAATGTACATTTGCGAAAACGGCATGCGTACTGCTGCTTTTGAAAGGGGGGAAGCGCTCAAAAAGCGCTTCCCCGAGGGCTTATTCCGCCGCCAGCTTAAGGATGGCGCGGACATAGATCATCACATTTTTCATCAGGCCGTCCACCGTCATGTATTCGCCGGCCTGGTGGGCCAGCTCCTCATCGTCGGGGAACAGAGCGCCGAAGGCGACGCCTTCCTGCAGGCAGCGGGCATATGTGCCGCCGCCGATAGCGATGGCCTTTCTTTCAAGGCCCGTTACCTCATGGTACGCGTCCAGCAGGGACTGCACCAGCCGGCTGCTTTCCGGCACATGGTGGGGCGCTTTCGCGGCGCTGTACACGATGGCAAGGCCGGACGGTGAAACCGCCATCGTGATGGCCTTGGCGATGGCCTCGGGATTGGCCATCACGGGATAGCGGATATCCAGCGTGACTTCCACGGTTTGTTCATCCGCCTTGAGGATGCCGGTGTTCAGCGTCAGCGCGCCGGAAATCTTGTCGCTGACCGCAATATTCAAAGAGGCGCCGTCATATTCCGTGCCGATCACCTGGGCCAGGGTTTGCAAAGGCCCCTGCACGCCCAAATGTTCCAGCGTTTTCAACAAGCGCCCGATGGCGTTTTTCGCGATCTCCGGCATGGCGGCATGGCCGGCTACGCCCTGGGCGGTGATTTTCACCAGGCCATCGGCAAGCTTCTCCGCCGCAACGGGATATCCGGCGGCCTTCCCGAATTCCTCTGCCAGGCGCACCGTTTCCGCATCCCCTTTGACGAGGGCGGAAGCAAGGCCCGGTATCACGTTGGGGCGCTGGCCGGCATCGATGCTCACTACCTTCAGGCCTTCCCCCGCGGCCGGACCGCGAAGCCGCAGCTGGTACAGGCCCTTTTCCGTGTTGATCACGGGGAAGCAGGCGTCCGGGCTGAAGCCCACCTTGGGCATGTCGGCATGCTCCCGATAGTATTTCATGTCTTCCATGCCCGATTCTTCGTCGCAGCCCAAAATCAGGCGCACCCGCTTTTTGAGGGGAATGCCCGCCATTTTCACCGCCTTCATGGCATACAGCGCGGCCACCGCCGGCCCCTTGTCATCGTTTACGCCGCGGCCATAGATGCGGCCGTCGATGATCTCGCCGCCAAAGGGATCCTGTTTCCAGCCATCCCCGGCCGGCACGATGTCCAAATGCGCCAGGATGCCCAGCACATCCTCTCCCTCGCCCATCTGCGCATCGCCGGCGTAGCCGTCCACATCACGGACTTCAAAGCCAAGCTTGCGGCAATCTGCCAGCGCCGTATCCAGCGCCTGCCGGACGGCAAGGCCGAAGGGCGCGTTCGGCGCGGGCTCCCCCTTGACGCTGTTGATATGCACCCACTTTTGCAGCGTCGCGATCAGCGGCGCCTGAAGGGAATCCACGATCTGATCCAATTTTTTGTAATCCACTGCCATACTCATTCTCCTTCCAGTGCCCGCGCAAGGCGGTCCACAGCTTCCGTAATGTTTTTGTGGGGACAGCCGAAGTTCAGGCGCATGAAGCCTTCCCCGGCCTTTTTCCCGAAAAAGATGCCGTCTGTCAGCGCCAACCCCAGCTTGTGAATGCGCCTTGTGATCTCCTGATTCGAAAGGCCATAGGCCCGCAGGTCCAGCCAGGCCAGGTATGTACCCTCGATGGGCGTAAGCTTTGTCTTGGGCAGTTTTTGGCGTACCTGCTCCGCCAGCAGCTTCCTGCCGGCAATCAAATAGGCGCAAAGCCCATCCAGCCACGCATCCCCCGTCTCATAGGCGGCCCGGGTACCCTCCAGCGCGAAGATGTTCCCGCTGCGGACGCCGCCGGCGTTCAGCGTTTTTTCAAGGGCCTTGCGCATTTGCGCATGCCTTGTAAACAAAACCGCCTGCTGCAGCCCCGCCAGGTTGAAGGTCTTGCTGGCCGCGGCCAGGGTGACCAGCTTGGCGTTTTCATTATCCCCCGTCAGGGAAAGGGCCGGCACAAAAACGTTGGGCGCGAAGGCGAAGTCGGCGTGGATCTCATCGCATACAAGGGGCGTATGATACTTGTGCAGCAGCGCAAACAGCGCAAGCAGCTCCTCTTTGGACCACACCCTGGATACGGGATTGTGGGGGTTGCACAAAAGCATCAATTTTGCGCCCGCTTGCAGCTGCTGCTCGAGCTGCGCAAGGTTCATGGCATAGCGTCCGTCCTCGCATAGCACCAGCGGATTTTCCACTATGGTGCGGCCGTTGGAAGCGATGGCGGAATAGAAAGGCCCGTATACCGGCGGCTGTACGATCACGCCGTCCCCCGGCTGGGTAAAGGCCTGGACGCAGGCTTTGAGGCCCGTTACCACGCAAGGCAGCATTAACATCTGCTCTTTTGAGAGCGCAAGGCCGTGGCGGCGGCGCCAGAAGGAAAGCACCGCCTGTTCGTCCTCTTCGGTGATTTCCGTATAACCATAGGTGCCGTGGGCCGCCCTTTGCAGTATCGCCTGCTTCACGCCGGGCGGGCTTTCAAAATCCATATCCGCCACCCACATGGGCAAAAAGTCCGCATCGGGGTCGGAATCCAAAACCATTTCCCACTTTTCGCAATGGGTGCCGCGGCGGTCAATGCCACGGTCAAAATAATCGAAACCGAATTCCAATGAAAGGCCCTCCTCGTATTAAGCTTTTGTATCTGCCCGTATCACCCAGAACCCGCCGCCCTTTTCCACCACCTGAACCTTGTCGTACACCGATTCGAGGAAATGAAGGGCCGAAGGCGCGCCCTGTTGCTTGCGGATGACGATAAACAGCGAGCCGCCGGGCACAAGGTGGCGGGCGCTTTGCTCAAACAGGCCATAAATCACCTGCTTGCCGGCCCGGATGGGCGGATTGGTGATAATAAACGAAAACAGCTCCGCTTCGAGCTCTGCAAAGCCGTCGCTTTCCAGCACCCGGACAGATACGCTGTTCCGGACGGCGTTTTTTTTGCTCAGTTCCACCGCCCGGCTGTTGATATCCACCATGGTTACCTTCGCACCCGGGTATGCCTTTTTCAGGGAAACGCCGACGGCGCCCCAGCCACAGCCCAGGTCCAGCACCTGCCCGCTCATTTCGGGAAGGGCGCTAAGTAAAAGCTCCGTCCCCTTGTCCAGCCCGTCCCGGGAAAAGACGCCGGCGTCTGTTTCAAACGCCAGATCATGGCCCTTAAAGGAGGTGCGGCATTCCAGCGGGCGGTGGGCGCTTTCCGGCGCTTTGGAAAAATAATGGTCAGGCATTTTACGCATCCTCTCCCAGGATATCGCGCTTGAGCGCGTCCACTTCCGCCGGTGCAAGCTCCCGGAAACCGCCTTCGGGAAGCGATGGATCCAGTATCAGGCTGCCAAAGGAAATGCGCTGCAAATCCAAAACCGTTCGTCCTCTGGCCAAGAACATGCGCTTGACCTGGTGGAACTTGCCCTCATTGATGGTGACGATGGCATCAGATTCCGCAGGCCCCGATTGAAGGATTTCAAGCTTCGCGGGCTTGGCAACAAAGTCTGAAAGCTGCAAACCCTGCTCAAAGGCCATTACATCTCCGGCATTCAGCGGCCCGTCCACCCGCACGCGGTATTCCTTGTCCACATGCCGTTTCGGGGATAAAAGATAGTGGGCCAGCGGCCCGTCGGTGGTAAACAGCAGCAGGCCCCTCGCGTCCTTGTCCAGCCGGCCTACGGGCATCAGCCCCATGGCGCGGACCTTTTGCGGCAAAAGATCCGCTACGGTTTTCGCCTTTTTGTCCACCGCGGCCGTCAGTATGCCGGCCGGCTTGTTCAGCATGCCGTAATGGAATGCGGCAAGGGATAAAAGCTGCCCGTCCGCCTGCACCGTATCCCGGTCAGGGTCCACTTTCTGCCTGGGGTCCAGGCAGATTTTGCCGTTGACAAGCACGCGGCCGCGTTTGACCAGTTCCTTTACGTCGCTTCGCGTGCCCAGCCCCTGGTCGCAAAGGAGCTTGTCCAACCGCGCCATATCACTTGCCTTCTTCTTTCAGCTGATGGATGTACTGCGCCTGCAAAACCTTGCGCAGGGGCAAAAGCGGCAGGTAGAGCAGGAAGAACACCAGCACGATGCCAATGAGCATTTGCGGTTCCTGAAGCTGCGCCAGGTTGATGCGCATATACTTTGAAAATTCCCGCAGCAGCCGGTAACCCATGTAGCCCGCCGGCGCAAGCACCGGCAGCAGGAGCAGGCTTTGGAACAGGCCCACCAGGAATTGGCCCAAACGGCGGCCCTTCAGCCGATGCAGCATTTCCTGCCGGGCTTTTTTATATGTTCCGCCGGCGGGAAGCCACACAAAGCGGATCATACCGTTGCGCATCATGCCATACAGCAGCACCAGGAACAAAAGGCCGGCAAAAGCCAGAACCACATAAATGCCCTGCATGATGCCGTAGCCTTCGCCGAAAAACAGCCCGATGCTTTTGAGCATGCGGAAAAGATCCGTAAAATCCTTCACGCCGTACATCAGGTACCAGCCGGCCGCCAGCCCTGCCACCAGCGGCAGCGCCCAGGGCAGCAGATGCAGGCCCTGCAGAAAGACCGCTGTCAGCTTCTGTCCATACCCCTTGAAGCTGAGCAGGCGAACTGTGGAAAAGGCTTCGCCATTTAGGGCGCGGCTCATGGCTTCACCCATGGAATACCGGAGGGGCAGCACGATAAATATATACAGCACGGGCGCCAGCAGCGCGATATATTGCATAGGGTCGCCCTTTTGGAAGAATATCAGCGCCAGCAAAGGCATGAGCGCCAATGCCCTGACGACGATGAGCGCCAGCATGCCGGCCAGCCAGTCGCTGTAACGGCCTTTACATTTTTTCGCCGTACTTTGCATGGCGGCCTTGACAGCCCCGGGGGCTGATGAATTTCGCATGATTTGTTCCTCCTTTAGTTAAGGGGCATATGCCCATTGGATTATTATACCGTACACCGCCTATGCACGCAATTGCAATTATTTGTATGCGCGTGATACAATGGCAGCGGAAAGGGGAGTTTTCATTGCGATTGACGCTCGTCGGTATCGCCGGCAAGTATATACATCAAAATCTTGCCCCCTGGTGCTTAAAGGCGGGCCTTGGGCAATACGGCGTAAAAGCGCCCTGCCGGGTGCTGGAATTGAACATCAACCAGCCGTTTCACCATGCGCTGGAAGCCCTGATGGCCACCCGGCCCCAGCTTGCCGGCTTTTCCTGCTACATATGGAACGTGCAGATGGTGCGTTCCCTGGCCGCCTGCCTGAAAATATTGTCGCCGCGAACCATCATCGTCCTGGGCGGGCCGGAGGCCGGCAGCCGGCCGGAAAGCATCTTGAGACAAATCCCCCAGGCGGATTTCGTGATTTCCGGGCCGGGGGAGTACGCTTTTGCGCAGCTTGTCCAGCGCCTTGCCGCAGACGAAGACGCAAGCGATATTCCGGGCCTGACATTCAGACGGCCGGATGGGCCGGTCACCAATCCGCCTGCCCCCCCGCCGCTTCCGCCGCCGGATCCGTATACCAGGGAGTGCCTTTTAAATGTAAACGGCCGTATCGCGTATGTGGAGACCTCCAGGGGCTGCCCCTTCCATTGTACCTTCTGCCTGTCGGGGCAGGAGGATCGCGTCGCCTTCCTGCCGCTGGACGCGGCCAAGAAAAGGCTTTTGAAGGCTGCCTCCTCCGGTGCCAGAACCGTCAAGCTGGTGGACCGTACTTTTAACTGCCACCGGGAACGGGCGATGGCGCTGTTTCGTTTCTTGATCAGGAAACAAAAGGAAGGCGCTTTTGCGGACGTCTGCTTTCATGTTGAGGTGGCGGCAGACCTCTTTGATGAAAAAACGCTGGCGCTTTTGAAAACCGCGCCGCCGGGGCTTTTCCAAATGGAAGCGGGTTTGCAGAGCTTTCATGCAAAAACGCTGGAGGCCTGCCAACGGAAAACCGATGTAAACAGGCTGTGCCGGAACATTTCATCCCTTATTTCCGGGCAGAATATCCATCTGCATCTGGATTTGATCGCCGGCCTGCCGTATGAGGATTTTGATACCTTCGGCGATTCTGTGGACAAGGCCATTGCCTTGCGGCCCCACATGCTGCAGCTGGGCTTTTTGAAGCTTTTGCATGGGAGCCGGTTAAGGTCGCAATGCGCGGAGTTTGGCATCGAGTATTCCGACGATCCGCCCTATGAGATTTTGAAAAGCAGCTGGCTGTCCTTTAACGAGCTGTGCCGGCTGAAAAGGTGCGAAGAGGCGTTGGACAGGCTGTACAACAGCGGCAGGTTCCGCCGCACGCTGGAGCTTGTGTTTTCAAAAACCGGCATATCGCCCTTCCGTTTTTTCTGCCGGCTGGGCGATATCCTTGCTTCGCAGCCCGGCGGCCTGTCGCTGGATCAATGCACCTTGCTGGCCTGGGAGCATATAAAAACGCTGCCGGGCATATCGCAACCGGCGCTCCGTGATGCCATGGCCCACGACCGGCTTGCCACGGACAACACAGGCCGCCTGCCGGAATGCCTGGCGATCCCGGACGCGCAGCTGGGGCCAGCCCTGCGGGAGATGCGCAGGCAGCATACGGAAGGCGCAAAGCTTGGCGCATGCATCCTGTATGACGGCGGCAAAAGGGTAGTGTATGCCGATTATGGCCAAAAGGATCCCGTAACCCGCGAATACACAACCGCGATCCATCCCCTATGACGGGTCCTTCGTTTTTTTGCCGTGCCGGCGTATTGCCTTCAAAAGGTAGTGGATCAGCGTATACACCGCCCCGAAGGCGATCACGCCCCACATGCCCATGGCCACGTCGGCCAGCTCCATGTTTCCCGTATTGGTCACCGCCTGGCCGATTTCGATGGCAAGGGCCAGCGTGCCCATCACCGTCAGGGTGTACACCCAGGCTACCGCGTTGGGCCGCAGCTTGGAAAACACCCACCTTACCACCAGAAAAAGAAAGAAGCCCGCGGCGCCCATCACCAGAAAATGCAGCTGTTTGTCGCTGAAGTACAGCTCAAAGCTGTCGTTCAGGTGCAGGAGGTAATCGTGGAATTTGGCGACAAGGTCCACCAGAAAATACAAAAAAGCTTTCATGAGCTGATCCTTTCCGTCAATATGACCCGGGTCCCAAACCATACAACGGTCCATATGTGGATAACCCTGCCAGGGGGAAGGGGGGATGCGCAGTGCAGCGGTTATGGTTGTTGATGAGGCGGCTGCGGCAGCGCAGGTATCAATTGCTGGGCTTGCTGGCCCTTATGATGCTGTGGCTTGTGTGTGTAAGCGCCCTGAATATCAATCCCCTCCATCATGATCCCGCGGATTCCTATACCCTGCAGGCGCTGGCCTGGCGTGCGGGGCTTTTGCACCTGCCACAGGACGTGCCTCATCTGGAGCTGGCCATTTATGAAGGCAATTACTATGTCAGCTTTCCGCCTGTGCCCACGCTGCCCATGTGGGCATTGACCTTTTTGTATGGGGAATATACCCCCAATATTATCGTAAACCTGTTTTACTTTCTGTCAAGCTACCTTGTGGCTTATTCCCTGTGCCGCCGCCTGGGAAAAACCGACGGCGCGTCGGCCCTGTGGGCTGCCTTTTTGGTGGCGGGCTGCAATCTTTTGAATTTATGCTGGTTTGGCGGGGTGTGGTATCAGGCCCAGGCGCTTTCCTTTTTGCTGACGCTGTGCGCCTTGCGCCTGCTGCGCAATAAAACGCCGGCCGCCCTGAGCCTGGGGCTTTGCGCCCTGGCCCTTTCGGTAGGCTGCCGGCCTTTTCAGGCGGCCTATCTTCCCGTTGCCTTATGGATGGTGTACTGCCGCCTGATAAGAAACAAAAGAACTTCCCTGCTCAGGACGCTTGTGCGCATGGTCCCGCTTTGCGTTCCGCCGCTTATGATCGGCGTGGCATTGGGGCTGTACAACCTTGCCCGCTTTGATTCGTTTTTTGAATTCGGCCATACCTACCTGCCGGAATTTCAGCAATACGGCGTACAGTTTTCCCTAAGCTATATTCCCCAAAACATTGCGAACCTGCAGCGCCTGCCTTATTTTACTGAAAATCGGCTGGATTTTCCCCGCTTCAACGGCTTCGCATTCTATCTGTGCAATCCCCTGTTCTTGATAGCGCTCGCGGCGCTTGTCCGGGGAATGGTCAAAAAGCGCCTGCGCAAGCTGGATGTTTTGCTGGCGGTATGTCTGGTGCTTCACTTTTTCCTGCTGCTTTTGCACCGCACCTTTGGCGGCTGGCAGTTTGGAGCGCGATATCTCATTGACCTGTGCCCGGCCTTGTTTTTCCTCTCCCTGCGCCATAATGGTAAGGCGCGGATTCCGCTGGGAATGGTCATGGCCTGGGGCGTTATTTTCAACGTGTACGGCGGATTGCTCTTGCATTTGACGTAATTTCAGCAAATTATCGGTTTCATTTTGTGCGCGGCCATGGTATAATCAGGAAGACGAGGGGACACCCCTCTCCATTCCATAAAACGGAGGTACATACGCATGGATATTTACGTTTGCACCGTTTGCGGCTATGTCTACGATCCCTCTGTGGGCGATCCGGACAACGGCCTGGAGCCCGGCGTCTCCTTTGAGGACCTGCCCGAAACCTTTGAATGCCCCGTGTGCGGCGTTGGCAAGGACATGTTCGAAAAACAATAATCTGCGTAAAAGCAAACCGGGAAGTTTCCTAGACAGAAGCTTCCCGGCTTTTCTATTTTTGCGAGTCGTCCACGAAACGCCAGGGAATCTCCTTCCAGGGGGAAGGGGCATAATCGATGCCCACCCTGGGCAGCGTTTTGAGGACAGGGCGATAGCCGTCGTCCAGCAGCCACATTTCCTCCCCCTGGATCAGATCCAGGCCGTTTTGTGCCTTTGTGATGCCATACGCCTTCGTCCACTTGGCCGGGCCGTCCAGGGGCTTGTGCAGCGCCCGGACGAGCGCGGCCTGGGGTTGATCCTTGTCCCCTGTCACCACATTGAACAGCCAGTGCAGCCCGTAGACAAGGTACACATAGCTGATGCCGCCATTTTCAAAAAGCGGCGCGCAGCGGCTGGTTTTGCCGTGCCTGGCGTGACAGGCCAGATCCTCCTGGCCGCGGTAGGCTTCCGCTTCCAGGATACGGCCTTGAAGGATCGTGCCATCCTCAAGCCTTCGGCAAACCAGCTTGCCAACCAGCTGCGGCGCAACATGAAGCACATCCTGGCGGTAAAAGCTTTCGTCCAAACGAAATGCGGCCATCATTCCACCGTCTTTGTGGCAATCACGCTCACGCCGCTTGAACATACATTTTCAAGCACCACCTGGCCCATACGGATGGGCGCGGACAGCTTTAGCGCCCGTATTTCCCGCATGCACCGGGCAATATCCTTTTTGGGGATGGGCATCTTCGTCTTCACGCTCAGCGGCATGCGGCTGCCTAAAACCTGCACCACGGCGGTGAGCATGCGCTCGGGCGATATGCTCTCCTGCCGGCCATACACTTCGCCCCGCTTGCAGCTGTTGCCGGTGATGGAAACCATCCGGCCGTTTTCGGTGGTGACCTCCATCCGGCAGCCCACGGGACAGCTGATGCATGTGATCATCTGCTTCATATCCATTCCCCCCGTCTTATGATACTAATTCCAAACATTATTTCGTCGTCGCGGCAGTGCTTTTCGCGCAGGGCTGCGTCGTTCTCCGCTCAACGTAGCGCTGCTACGTATCGCTCCGACTCCTTGCTCTGCATCGAAAACTCCTCGCCGCTTTGGACGAAATAATGTTTTCCATTAGTATGAAACGATCTCTACTGTGATATCTTTCCCGTCAAGCGCCGCAAGTATTTTCTCGGAAAGGGTGACGGACGCCATTTCGCCGGGAGTCAGGATGCGGCTCTTTTTGCGAAGCAGCTCTTTTTCTCCGCAGCGTACCACCACGGCGGCGTTTTCATACACCCTGGCCGGCCGGAACAAAATGTCTACCGGCGGCAGGGCTTCGCCGCCTGCCGGCAGGTGCAGCCTTTGGGGCACGGCGCCGCGTACGCCCGGGCCATCCAATACATTCACTACGGCGCCTGCCGGCTTTTTCCCCTGAGCAAAGGCCGCAGCCGCCTTGCCGGCCCGCAGGCTTTCGGCGCTGACGTGGTCCACCAGGTCGTGCACGTGCAAAACGTTTCCGCAGGCGAAAATACCGGGCACGCTGGTCTGCAGCGTATCGTCCACCACCGCGCCCAGCGTCACGGGCGAAAGCGCGACGTTTGCGCCTTCGCTCAGCTCGTTTTCGGGGATCAGGCCCACAGACAAAAGCAGCGTGTCGCAGTCGTATTCAATTTCTGTGCCGGGAATGGGGCTGCGGTTTTCATCCACTTTCGCCACGGTGACGCCGGTAAGCCTGTCCCGGCCCCGGATATCCACCACGGTATGGCTGAGCAAAAGCGGGATGTCATAGTCCTGCAGGCACTGCACGATATTTCGGTTCAGCCCGCTGGAAAAGGGCATGATCTCCACACAGGCCAAAACCTTGGCCCCCTGCAGCGTCATGCGGCGGGCCATGATCAGGCCGATATCCCCGGAACCCAGGATCAGCACCCGGCGGCCGGGCATATACCCCTCCAGGTTGACAAACTTTTGGGCGGTGCCGGCGGAAAAGATACCGGCGCATCTGGTGCCCGGCGTGGCCAGCGCGCCCCTTGGCCGCTCCCGGCAGCCCATGGCCAGGATTACCGCGCCGGCTTTGTATACCTTCAGCCCATGCTCGCGGCTGATGGCGGTCACCGTGCGGTCCTCCTCCACCGACAATACGGTGGTGCCGCACTCCACCCGGATGTTCAGCTCCCTCGCCCGGTCGATGTCCCGCTGGGCGTATTCCGGCCCGGTCAGCTCCTCTTTGAAGCGGTGCAGGCCGAAGCCGTTGTGTATGCACTGGCGCAAGATGCCGCCGGGTTCGTTTTCCCGCTCCAGCACGATCAGGCTTTCAATGCCCGCCTCCCGGGCGGCGATAGCCGCGGCCAGCCCCGCCGGCCCCGCGCCTACCACCAGCATATCCACATGGGTCACATTGCTCAAAAGCTCATTCATGAAGGCTGTCCTCCTGCGCGGCATCGGCGATGGTCCCCACCAGCAGACGGCTTTCCCCGCCGCATTTGGTGACTTCGGTGGGGGAGATATGCAGCTCCTCCGCCAGTATATCCAGCACCCTGGGGCTGCAAAAGCCCCCCTGGCACCGGCCCATGCCGGCCCTGGTGCGGCGCTTGACCCCATCGATGGTACGGGCGCCTACCGGGCGGCGGATGGCATCCCGGATCTCCGCCTCGGTCACCTGTTCGCACCGGCAAACGAGACTGCCGTTCTCAGCATCTTCCTTCACCGCCTGGGCTTTTTCCGCAAGGCTCATGGCATGGAACGCCTTGGGCCGGGGGACCGCCGGCAGGAAGACCGCTTTTTCACGCAATTCCAGCGCCTGCGCGATCTGCCCGCCCAGCAGCCTGGCGATGGCCGGGGCCGCGGAAAGGCCGGGGCTTTCGATGCCCAGGGCCTCAAACGCCATAGGCACGCCTTCGATTTGGCCGATCACGAAATCGCCGTTTGTCTCATGGGCCCGGATACCGGAAAAGGTGGTAATGGTCCCCCTTGGCGAGGCGTTTTTCCAGGTCAGCCGCGCCTTGTCCAGCACGGCCTTCAGGCCCATGGCGGTGGTGGCGGTATCCGCCTCGTCACCGATATCCTCGGCGGAAGGGCCCAAAAGCAGATTGCCGTGAACCGTGGGGCTGACCAGTATGCCCTTGCCCATTTTGGTGGGGCATTGGAACATGGTGCGGGAAAACGGCAGGCGTGCCATCCTGTCCATCAGGTAGTACTCGCCGCGCCGGGGGATGATCGCATATTTCCTTTGGGAAATCTGGTTGTGCAGCTTGGCCGACTGCACGCCGGCGCAGTTGACGATGGCCTGGGCGAAAAATTCCCCGCGGCTGGTCAAAACGCGCCATACATCCCCGCGGCGGCTGATTTTCTGCACTTCCGTTTCAAAATGGAAGGCCGCGCCGTTTTGTGCCGCGTGGTCCGCCAGCGCAAAGCTCAATTCATACGGGCTGGTAAGCCCGCTGGTTTCCGCCAGCAGCGCGCCCATAACATCGGGGTTGGTGTTTGGCTCCAGGGCCAGCACTTCTTCACGGCTTAAAAGCCGGAGCCCCGGTACGCCGTTCTGAACGCCCTGATCGTACAGCTCCTGCAAGGTGTTTGCATCCTCCGGCTCAAACCCAAGCACCAGCGCACCCGGCTGCGCGTACGGCGCGCCCAGCTCCCCGCAAAGCGCAGGGTACATCATCGCGCCCTGTACATTCAGCTTCGCCTTGAGCGTGCCCGGTTTCGCGTCAAAGCCCGCGTGCACGATGCCGCTGTTGGCCTTGCTGGCGCCCTCCGCCACGTCCGACATTCTTTCCAGCACCGCGACGCTGGCCTCGTAGCGGGAGATTTCCCGGGCCAACGCACATCCCACCACGCCCGCGCCAATGATCAATACATCCACATGCAAAGCGGACCGCCTCCACCTTCCGGCTTTTTACCACAATAGGGCATAAAAACGATGATTTTATTGTAACACAGGCTATCCCGCCGCGCCATTGCCAGTGGACCAAAATCGCGCAGAAACGAGCATGAAAAAATGTTATTTTGCGCATGTTTATGGGAAATGCCGATCAATTTTGTTTTTTTGTTATTTTTCCACAGGTTCTGTGTATATGGTTTATTGTATATACTTCTTTTATGCTCTCAGCGGCCTGATATATCTGAATGTTTTCCTGCTGCATTCCATTTGAAAACATGCCTGCGGTACAATGAAGGCGGTTCATTCCATCGTAAGGCAAGCAGCTTCACGCAAACTGCTGGTCAAAATTTTCACACACTGCGGGGCTGGTTTGAAACAATTTCCTGTATTACTCAGGCAGGAAACAGATGACAAAGGCTGCCGTTGAATATATAATGGCACTAACTGTATTGCCTGCATGCGATACGGAGAAAGAAAGGAGTCTTCCTATGAAAATTCGCAAGTTCACTGCCGTCTTGCTGGTATTGGCATTGCTTGCTCTCCCCGTGTTTGCCCTTGGGGAAACAGCATCCGCCTCTCCCTGGGCTGCGGCTGCCGCTGCCGGCCGCAGCACAAAGACAACCGTTACCTTTGTGCCCGGCGAGGGCTTGGCCGCGGATCCTTCCCTGGCCCCGGTGGCCGATCTTTTGAAGGCGCTGCGCCTGGAAAGCGTTGTTCAGGAAAAAGCCAATGCCGTACTCCTTCAGTCGGATCTGTTTTTACAGGACAAATCCTCCCTCTCCTTAACCGAGGTTGTAAGTCCTGAAGGGCAGGTCACTCTCAAGAGCAACCTGTTTGGGCAAAAGGCTATTTCCTTCAACATGGAGGAATACATGCAATGGCTCATCAGCCAACTGGAGCTGCAGGGCGAGAAGGAAATGGCTTCCTTCTACAGGGTTTACATTAAGCTATACTCCGCGCTTATGCAGGGCGACATGTCCGTCCTGCCCCAGCTTGATCAGCAGAGCCTGCAGCAGGATCTGATCACACCCGCGTACGAATGGTTCACCAACCTGGTTTCCGTACCTGTCGTTACCGAAGGCACCTTTGAAAGCGACAAGCACGATGCCGCCAGCACCCAAACCGTGTACAGCCTTTCTGCCGCGCAGATGAAGGACCTGGTATCCATCGTCGCCAACTGGGCCGGCAAGGATGCCAATCTGGACGCCATTCTTGCCTTTGTCTCCTCTATGGATCCGGAAGCGGGCGACCTTGGCGCGTCCAAGGCGGATATTCAGGCGAAGATCAAAGCGATGCCTGAGGAATTCGCGAAGAATGCGGCCGCTGCATTGCAAAAGCCCTTTACCTTCACCGTGCTGACGGACAACAGCGGCAATCCTGTCGCCTATGAGATCGGCATCAGCGTCTTTGGCGAGGATAAGGAAAAAGCAGAAACTGAGGTTCTTGCAGGCTATTACGTAAAGACCGGTGCGGACGGCAAAAACGATACGCTTTCTTTCCATGTTGTTTCCGGCACGGATACCACGAGCGTCAGCTTTTCCGCCAAGGAAGAAGCTGCGGGCGAAGCGGATCATTGGCAGCTTGCCATGAACGTGAAAGCGGATTCTGCGGATGTATTCACCCTGAAAATGGACTATGCCGGCCAGGAGACCGCGGACAAGGACGCCTGGAAGCTGAACATCGAAGCCGGACCTGCCGGGCAGACCATCGGCGTTGTTCTTGACGGTTCCTCCAGCACCGCGGCGAATGGACCGGACGTGAGGAAGGAAGGCAAAGTGGATGTGCTGCTTGCCGGCCAGACCGCGCCGCTTGCCACGATCGCCTTCGTTACCGAAACCGGCGAGCCTGTGGATATCCCCTCCTTCAGCGATGCGGATGTTGTGCGCCCGGGCAAAATGACCCAGGAAGAGCTGCAGGCCTGGAATAACGAGCTTTCCGTGGGCATGTTGACGCAGCTCGGCCAGATCATGCAGAACCTGCCTCCTTCCGTTACCATGCTGATCAGCGGCGGCGCGGCCTTTTGACAATACAGCGGCCCGCGGCCTGACAAAGATACCAAGCGCAAAGGCTCCCTTCGGTTTGAGGGGAGCCTTTTTTGACTCCTGATTCCAATGGAACGCGCGGGCGGCGTTTTTGGAATGTAAAATTACGGTTATGAAGCAGTTCTTACAGGTATTCAACCGGAAACAGGATGACAACTGCTTGTTCGGACTGTATAATAATGTTATGTATGGTGTATGAAGAGAAAGGAGATTTCTTATGAAATTTCGTAAGCTGGTATCCCTTGTGCTGGCCGTGGCGCTGCTGGCTGTTCCGGCGCTGTCCCTTGGGGAAAGCGCCGCGTCAGCCTCTTTCCTGGATAAGGCATATGAGGCGGGGCGCAATGTAAAAACCACCGTCACCTTTACGCCAGGCGCCATTTTTGCCGCGGATCCCGACCTGTCCATAGCCGCGGACTTGTTAAAGGTCCTGAAAATCGAGTCGTACTCCCAGAAGCAGGGGGAAACATCCCTTGAACAGTTGGAGTTGTTCCTGCAGGATAAGTCCTCCCTGGCCATGCTGTTTCTGAGCAAAGACGGTGAGCTCCATATCCTGAGCAACCTTCTGGGCGGCAATGTTCTCTCCTTCACGATGGAGGAGCTCCTGGAATTTTACATCACCATGATCGCAAGCTCTATGAGCGGTCCAACGCTGGATACAGACCAGCTGGAACGCTTTCGCGAATCCTTGAAGGAGTCCATGAAGAAATCCTTGGCGCAGCAAGGGGAACTTGCCGGGATGGGGGAACTCTCCATCGCGGAATACATGGGTTTTGATCGGGAAAGCGCGCAAAAGGACCTGGCCGATCCGCTGGCCGCATGGTATGAAGGCATCACCTCCAAAGGCATTCCCACTGCCGGCGCCTTCGAAAATGAAAAGCACGATGCCGCCGTAACGCGAAAGGTATCCACCATCTCCGCGGGACAGATTCAAGAGGCGCTGGAGATATTATCCAGTTGGGCCGTGCAGGATAAAAACCTGGACAAAATCGTTGAGATGGTTAATTCCAACAGCGCCACCTCCGGCACCCCCCCCAGCAGGGAAGAAATTCGCCGGATGTTCCTCTCCATGCCTTCCGAATTTGGAAAGGAAGCCGGCAATATCCCGGCCAACTTCATTACCATCACCGAGCTTACCGATGCCGCCGGCGTGCGCAAGGCATTGGAAATCAAAGTGGAAATCCCCGAGGGCACCGGAGAGGATGCTACCGGCAGCCTGATATTCGGCCAGTATGAAAAGACGGAGGAAGACGGCGTCGTCTCGCGGTACGACTTTGATATGACTTCTGGGCGGGAGGGATTTTCCGTCTCCTATGCCGGAAAGGATATCGCCGCCCAAACCGTGGGAGACGCCACCGTTACAAAAAGCCAGTGGACGCTTGCGGGCAGCTACAAATCCCGTGGCCTGACGATGGGCAGTTTATCCCTTGCTTTTGAAAGCAAAAATACCGCGGCTGCCACCAAAGTACAGGATGAATGGAAGCTGGGTGTTGATTTGACCGGTTCCGGCCTGGCCATCAATGCCAGCCTCGAAGGGAAAGAGGAAACGGTTACGGACGGCGTGGACGCCAGGGCGGAGGGCACAGTGGATCTGTATGTCTTCGGTGCTTCCGAGCCGGCCTGCTCCATCGCCTATACCACCGCCTCGGGCGATCCGGCGGCGCTGCCCGAAATTCCGGCCAACAGCGTGCGCCTTGGCACAATGACAGAGAAAGAGCTTCAGGCCTGGGCGGAAGAGATGGCGCCTGTCGTTCAGGGGCAGATGATGTCCGTCATCGGCAATCTGCCGCTCTCCATTCAGAAGCTGATCTTCAGCGGCGCCGCGGTCCAGTAACCCATAGACCCTTTATCAAAAATCAGCCCGCTTTCCGATGAAAAAGGAAAGCGGACTGTTTCTATGCTTTGATCGGCTACCGTCTGTTCCATTTGCGCCATTCCTCCCGCAAGATGGCGTACAATTCCACATCCACAAAGCGGGATTTGTTGTACAGCCGCTCTTTCAGCATGCCTTCCCTGCGCATGCCCACATGCTCCATGACCCGGCCGCTGGCCGGGTTGTCGCATTCATGCTGGGCCTCGATGCGGTTGAGATTCAATTCCTCAAAGCCAAAGCGCAAAACGGCGGCCAGCGCCTCCGTCATGTATCCCTTGTTCCAGTGCGCCCTGGACAGGCTGTAGCCGACTTCCGCCGACCGGTTTTCATTGCTGACCCACATGAAACCGATGGTGCCGATGACCTTGCCCGTTTCCTTGAGCGCTATGCAAAAGCTGCTGGGCGAGCCCATGCGGTACTGCCGGAGCACATAGCGAATATACGCCTTCGTCTGATGGATGCTTTGGTGCGCCTCCCAAAGCACATGGCGCGCCACCTCGGGATCGCAGGAGTATTCGTAAATGTCTCTGGCATCGCTCATGCGCACATTGCGCAGGATCAGCCGGCTGGTGGAAAGTTCCGGCAGGCGGGTAAAGATATTGTCAAAAAGCTGCATGGTATTCTCAAGCCCTTCCGGCATTGCTTTTGTTGTTTAGCCGCGTATGTCCCCCAACAGAAAATTCCAAAGCATGAACTGTGGCCCGCCAAAGGGAACCCGAGGCTTTACATAGGTGGAAGCACCCCAGATCAGCACCACCAGGCCAACGATCAGAAGAAGAACCATCAGTATCAGAAAGAGATGGCCGCCGCGTCTTTTTTCCATCTTCGGACCTCCTTTCATGGAAACATGCAAAGCGTTCCCGTTTTGCTGTTTACAAATTCCTTCTTTATGGGGAAGCGCAAAGCGTTTTGTTTCGTTATGTATATGAAGAAGCGTGCTCAGCCGACCAGGCGGCGGTAAGCCATCAATAGGCCAAGGGCCGTCTTGCTGTCGCAAAGCTCGCCCGCCATTACCTGGTCTGCCGCTTCTTTCAGGGGGATGCGCTTGAGTGTCAGAAACTCATCCTCGTCCGCGTGGGCCGCATGCTGGCTAAGGTCCGTCGCCAGATACAAGGCGATGCGCTCCGTACAGAAGCCCGGCGTCGTTTCCACCCGGGTGAGCAGTTCCCAGCGGCCGGCCCGAAGCCCCGTTTCTTCCTCCAGCTCCCGCTGTGCGCAGGCAAAGGGGTCTTCCCCCGCAAAGTTCAGTTTGCCGGCGGGTATTTCCCAGGTCATGCGGCCGATGGCCACCCTGTGCTGGCGCACCAGCGTCACATACCCATCCTGATCTACCGGCACAACGGCGGCGGCGCCGGGATGGACGACCACCTCCCGCAGCGCATCCCGCCCATCGGGCAGCCTGACCTGCCAATGCTCCACCGAGATGATTTTTCCGTCAAACATCGTCTTTTTCTGGAAAGGGGTTTCCCGTAATGCTTCATCCCCCATGATCTGGGTTTCCTCCCCCGGCGCGCAAATACGCATGCCGCATACCAAACGATATTCGCCAAAGGTGCCCGCAATCCTGCTAAATGCCCGCCGCCGCAACATTTTCCAAGCGGCTTTGAATTGACAATCAGGCGTTGTGATACTACAATCGTATACATGGTGTACCAACAACAGGAGGGATTTCACCCATGAAAAAACAGACTGGTATTTCATTCGGCCGCCGCATGCTATCCTTGATGATGGTGCTGCTCATGGCCATTCCATGGGTGTCGGCGCCCGCCATGGCTGCTTCCAATTGGAACGGACTTGATATCAAGGTGTATTGGATGGATGAGAACAGCAACCGCGTCGATTCCGGATCGGCTGCGCATGTGAGCTGGATGACGGCCTATGATGCTTTCTGGCTGTCCGTGCCGGGAAACGCACCGCTGAGTGCGCTGTTTCTGAGCATCAGCTATCCGGACCACAGCGATTATACTTTTAATCCCGGCAATGACAGCTCCTTGAGCGGCGTTGTGAACGCCGGTGACTTGGCCAGCGCGTCCGTTCCCATCAGCGTCACCGATGGAAGCGGAAACTCGGTGGGCTTCTTCAATTTGTATATCTCCACCAACCCGGTTCCCCCAGAGCCGGCGCCTACGCCTGTTCCCAAAGGGAACGTTCCTATTCTTTATGTAGATGATAATGGGCAGACGCTGTACCAGACCTCCATTGAGGTTGCATATGGTTCCAGCGAGCCGGTGCAGGTAGTCGCCAGCAATGTTCCGCCTGAATATGAGTTGAATGACTCCGATTCAAAGCAAGCATCGGTTGATGCGGGCGGTAACTTTGCGCCGGTGGTTTTCCAGTTCAGGAAAAAAGCGCCTGCGTCCGCGCGGGTCACCATTGCGTACACAAAGGACGGCATTGAATTCCATTCGGAAGAGAGGACCGTTACCGCTCCCGGCGAATCGATCAGCGCCGATTCCGGCCGTGCGCCTGAAGGATACCAGCTGGAAGGCGACGCCACTGTGAACGTTACGGTGGATGGCAACGGCAATGCCAGCCCCAATCCCGTCGTTTTCAACTACAAGGAAATCCCGCCTGTTACCGCCCAGGTCACTGTGCAGTACGCAAAAGACGGGGAAGTATACGACTCGTATGAAGAAACCGTTACCGCGCCCGGCGCGCCTATCAGCGCCGATTCCGGCCGTGCGCCTGAAGGATACCAGCTGGAAGGCGACGCCACTGTGAACGTTACGGTGGATGGCAACGGCAATGCCAATCCCAACCCCGTTATCTTCAACTACAAGGAAATTCCGGCGGCTACTGCCCAGGTCACTGTGCAGTACAAGAAAGACGGCACGGAATTCTTCTCTGAGCAGATCAGTCTTACCGCCCCCGGCGGCCCGGTGAGTGCCCGTGAAGACCAGATGCCCGCGGGATACCAGCTGGAAGGCGACGCCACCGTGAACGTTACGGTGGATGGCAACGGCAATGCCAGTCCCAACCCCGTTATCTTCAACTACAAGGAAATTCCGGCGGCTACTGCCCAGGTCACTGTGCAGTACAAGAAAGACGGCACGGAATTCTTCTCCGAGCAGATCAGTCTTACCGCCCCCGGCGGCCAGGTGAGTGCCCGTGAAGACCAGATGCCCGCGGGATACCAGCTGGAAGGCGAAGCTGCCGTGAACGTCACGGTGGATAGCAATGGCAATGCCAGTCCCAATCCCGTCGTTTTCAACTACAAGGAAATCCCGGCGGCTACTGCCCAGGTCACTGTGCAGTACAAGAAAGACGGCGCGGAATTCTTCTCCGAGCAGATCAGTCTTACCGCCCCCGGCGGCCAGGTGAGCGCCCGCCAGGACCAGACGCCCACGGGATATATGCTGGAAGGCGAAGCTGTCGTGAACGTCACGGTGGATGGCAATGGCAACGCCAGCGTCAACCCCGTTGTCTTCAACTACAAGGTAATCCCGGCTGCCTCTGCCCAGGTCACTGTGCAGTATAAAAAGGACGGCGCGGAATTCTTCTCAGAGCAAAAGACCATTACTGCCCCCGGCGGGTCTGTAGAGGCTCGTGCTGATCAGACTCCTTCAGGATACAAGCTGGATGGCGCTGCCTCTGTAACTGTTACAGTAGACGGCCAGGGCAATGCTTCGCCCAATCCCGTAGTTTTCAACTACGTGGCCACTGTTACGGAAACCCCTATCCCTGTCGGAGCACCCATTGACCGCTGGGCTACAACCAACAAAAAGGTGAACTTCCGCAGCACGCCTGCTGCCAAGGACGGCAGCAACCTCATCAAGAGCCTGTCCGCAGGCACCCATGTCTGGATGTATGAATCACAGCTTACCGCAACCGACGAAGTGTGGACCCGTGTGCGTGTGGACGGCCAGGATGGCTACATCATGACCGAGTTCCTGGACATGATGACAAAAGCCCAAAGCGATCAATACCAGGCCTCCCTGCAAACCCCCATGCCCACCCGTTCTCCCGAGCCGAACGTTACCGCTTCTCCTGCGCCGACAGTCACCGCCACGCCTCTGCCCCCTCAGTATCAGGGGTATGCCCTGACCACCAGGCAGGTGGCGCTGCGGGTTGAGGTCAGCGACACCGACCAGAGCATTCTGGCCACGCTGCCCACTGAAACGCTGGTGAAGGTCATCGGCCAGGTCTATCAGGGGACGACGCCCTGGTCTCTGGTGGAAACGCTCAACAAAATTACCGGCTATGTGCCGGACGATGCGCTGCGCCGCATCAATAACGCAGAGGCCCAACACTACCTGGATCAGTACAACAAGACGCCTACCCCTTCCGTTACTCCCCAGCCCACTCCAACTCCCTTCCAGCAGAAAGGGTATGCCGTTCCCATTGGCGATAATGTGCCTATGCGCGGCTCGGCTGATCCCAACAGCATGCTGGTCAATATGCTGGCCAAGACAAACGTTGTCTATATTAGCGGCCAGGAATATCCGGGCGGCGTTGCATGGCAAATCGTGAAGTTTGGCGAACAATGGGGCTATATCCGTGCCGATCAGCTGCGCTGGCTGTCTCCGGCGGAAGAGGAAGAATACAAAAATTCTCTGAAGACGCCTACCCCCACGCCGTCGTCCGTCACCCCGCCGCCTGTCAGCCCGAACAGTCCTTCCAGTTATGGTTACGTGACAAACAGCGGCGTGAACTTCCGTGCAACCCCCGGTTCCAGCGGCTCCCGGATTGCCGTGCTGAACAAATATGCCTTTGCGCTGGTGCTCAGCAGCACGCAGGTGGACGGCAAGACCTGGTACAAGGTGAATCAGGCCGGCAAGGAAGGCTATGTATCCGGCGACTTCTTCCACGTGCTGACCTTGGCCGAGCTGGAAGAGTTCCTGCAGAGTCCTGAATACTCCCAGGGCGTCACCGGCGGCACAGGCAATAACAACAATAACAACAACAGCGGAAACAATGGCGGCAGCAGCAATCTGCCCACCGCGCCGGAAGACTGGAACGTAGGCACCTGGACCAATCCCAACTCCGGCCTGGACGCCACCTACCAACCCTTCGATCCTTACGCCACGCCGGAACCGCAGCCCACCGCTTCGCCCAGCCCGACGCCGGAACCCTTTGAGACCCTGCCTCCGCCCACCGATCCGCCTGTGGAAACGCAGTCGGACAGCCCCAGTATGATATGGCTGGGCCTGGGCGTCACGGTATTGGCCGGCTTCGGCGGCTTGTACGCCTACGCGCTGCACAAATCCAACCAGCGCAAGGCCGCCGCAAGGGCCGCCCAGCGCAGGGCCGCCATGCAGCAGAACCCGCAAAGCGGCGCACGCCCCTATGCACGGGCCACCAATGCGCCCATGGTTCCTCCGGCTGCCGGTACCCAGGCAAAGCAAGCGCCGCCTTCCGGCGCGCCAAGGCCGCAAGCCCCGGGCGGAGCACCCTCCCCTTATAGCCAGCGGCCCGGGCAGCCGCCAAGTGGTACAAGGCCCGTACAGCCCGGCGGCGCGCAAATGCCAAGGCCCACCCAACAGACGGGCGCATATGCACGGCCCGCGCAGCCAGGAACCCCCAATTCCGCCAACCGGCCGGAGGCACAACAGGGTGCAGGCGCGCAAAACGGCATGACCGGACAAAATAACGCCACTTCCCGTCAGCCCCGCGCCGGCCGCCATACAGGCGCCGACCAGAACGTGCCGACCGATACCAATCAGGACGCATAAACAATCTGCCCGGGGAAGACATCTCCCCGGGCTTTCTCGTATAAGGGAATAGCAAAGGCCGCCCTGCACTTTTAAAGTAAAGGGCGGCCTTTGTTATTGCGATGTTACGCCAATTGTCTGTCAATATCCATACGTCAGGAACCAGGTGCTCACATAGCCGATGGTGCCGCCAATGCTGACAAGCGACCAATTCGTGCCCTTATCCAGGACCGTCACGGTGGAACCTGTGGGCAGTTTGGATAGAACCGCCGCGCTGTTGCTGGGTCCCTTTCGGAAATTGACATAGCTGCCGCCGTTGGGGTTGTTCACAACGGCGGAAAAAGGCGCGGCCGTCATCTTCAAATACTTGGTCATCATGTATCCTGTTTTGTCATCCACCTGCACCTTGCACCAGACATCGCCGCTTTGGAGGATGGCGACAGGCTTGAAATTTTTGTACTTGCCAAGAACGGTTCCCGTTGTGGAGGCCGTTTCCCGAAGGTTTAACACCTGGGTGTTCTTGGGGTTATTGACCACGGCATACTGGGAGGTTCCGCCGGCTTCGGTAAACAGGTACTTGGATGCGATGAAGCCCGTTTCGCCGCCGACCTGTACCTTGTACCACGCAACGCCCTTCAGCAGCACATCCACCCTGGTGCCTTCGGCGACGCCGGTGATCACCGCGCCGCCTTCCGCCGGGGATTCCCGGAGGTTGACGCCGGCGCCGGTGTTGGTCCGCACGTACCGGACAGCGATGATCGTGTCGTTCCCGGCCGTCAGATAATCCTTCATCATGTAGCCTGTTTTGCCGCCCGCCTGCACTTTGGTGAAATCGCCGCCCTCTTCCAGCACCATCACCCATGTGCCGGTGGGATATGCGCCAAGGACAGCCGCCGTGGTGCTGGCCGTCTCCCGAAGCTTCAACGTGCCGCCCTTTACGGCAAGGTATGCGGCATCCGCCAGGGAAGCGGCAGGGAGCAGAGAAAGCAAAAGTACGGCAGCGAAAATGATCCATCTTCGGCCATGGCGCAAACGCTGATTCACGGCAAAACCTCCTTGGTGATCTATTACAAATATAAATGCCTATATCAACACTGTATATGGAACCTATCTAACCAAACAATAATACCTTTCTGGCGGTCTGTCAAGACGCATTGCAGCCGGAAAGCAAACCGGCAAAAGATTTTTCTCATTTCCTATTGACATGCTAGGGAATATGCGCTATCATTTATTCCATACCTTACAAATAGGAATTGAGGTGAATGGTTTGCGGTACCTGTATTCCGGTAATCCCAGTCCTATCCGCATGATCGGCGGGCGAATGTGCCGCTGTCGACGCTGCGATTGGTAGACCGGTGATTTCCCCAAATAAATGATATGCGCAAAGGAGCGTTATTGTATGAAGAAGCTGTTTGCCCTGGCCCTCGCCCTGGTGCTTGCCCTGTCCCTTACCGTAGCTTCCGCCCAGAGCTTAACCAAGATCGTGATCGGCGCCACGCCGACCCCCCACGCCGAAGTGCTGGAATTGGTCAAAGATGACCTGGCCGCACTGGGCTATGAGCTGGAAATCGTCGTTTTCACCGAATATCCGCTGCCCAACCCCGCCCTGGCCTCCAAGGAGCTGGACGCCAACTACTTCCAGCACCTGCCCTACCTGAACGCCTACAATGTTACCGTTGCGGAAAATGAGCAGCTTGTTCCCGCCATCGGCGTACATTACGAGCCCTACGCCCTGTATCCGGGAAAGACCAAGACGTTGGAGGAATTGAAGGAAGGTGGCATTATCACCGTTACCAACGACCCCTCCAACGAGACCCGCGCGCTGCTGCTTTTGCAGGAAGCCGGCCTGATCACCCTGCCGGAAGGCACCACCCCCGACAGCAGCGTCACCGTGCTGGATATCGTGGAAAACCGCCTGAAGCTGGACATCAAGGAAGTGGATGCCTCCACCCTGCCCGCCACCCTGGCTGATGCGGATTTCGCTGTCATCAACGGCAACTTCGCCCTGGATGCGGGCCTCAGCCCCGCCAAGGATGCCATTTTCGTAGAGCCCGCTGATAGCGATGCCGGCAAGGTGTACACCAACTACGTCGTCGTCCGGCCCGAGGATAAGGATGCTGATTTCGTCAAGGCCCTGGAAAAAGTGCTGCTGACAAAGAAGGTGCAGGACTTCCTGCTGACCAACGAGAACTTCAAGGGCGGCGTGATCCCCACCTTCACCCCCGAGGAGTAAAAATCCTGTTCTCCCAAAGCGTCCGGTGAATGCCGGGCGCTTTTTCCGTTGGAGCTTTAGCGTTATGAATCCACCAGTTGAGCTGGTGGGGGTAAAAGGCTTTAGCTTTCAGCCGTAGAGCGAAGCGAATGACAAGTTTTTTTGCCGTTCGCAGCGCAAGAGTAAGGGCTATAGC
>JAFADG010000032.1 GCA_023425025.1 Bacillota bacterium | reverse complement strand
TCGGCTCGTCGCA
This sequence comes from Bacillota bacterium, assembly GCA_023425025.1. Taxonomy (GTDB): domain Bacteria; phylum Bacillota; class Clostridia; order Christensenellales; family Aristaeellaceae; genus JAEWAH01. Next base: position 143,066 of record JAFADG010000032.1, on the reverse strand, counting down.
TCCTGGGGCTGAAGCAGGTCCCAAGGGTTTGGCTGTTCGCCAATTAAAGCGGCACGCGAGCTGGGTTCAGAACGTCGTGAGACAGTTCGGTCCCTATCCATCGTGGGCGTAGGAATCATGAGAGGATCTGTTCCTAGTACGAGAGGACCGGAATGGACGCACCTCTGGTGCAACTGTTGTCGTGCCAACGGCATAGCAGGGAAGCGAAGTGCGGACGGGATAAACGCTGAAGGCATCTAAGCGTGAAACCCACCTCAAGAAGAAGATTCCCACTGACTTGATCAGGTAAGACCCCTGGAAGACTACCAGGTAGATAGGTCACCGGTGGAAGTGCGGTAACGTATGTAGCTTGGTGATACTAATCGGTCGAGGGTTTGATTTCATGTCGTAAAGACATGTCGCTAAAACTGACGATCAATTGAAGAACAAGAAAACAACAAGGTCAGCTTTCTTTCTCCAAGTGTGCAGTTGTCAGGGTTCGGGAGCTTTGCGCCGCCGGTGGCGGATGAAGCAAAGCGGACGAAGCCGGCGAAACAAGCGATGGGAGCGACAGCGAACCAGCGCGCAGATAGAGCCGGCCGGGCAAGAAACCCTGAAACAAAAAAGAGCAACACTGGGAAGCTTCAGGAGAAGTATCTCCAAAGCAACCTCCAGTGCCGCTGAACACAGTTGTTACAATTTCCGGTGGTTATGGCGAAGGGGATCCACCTGTTCCCATTCCGAACACAGAAGTTAAGCCCTTCAGCGCCGATGGTACTTGGCTGGACACGGCCCGGAAGAGTAGGTCGCCGCCGGATTCCAATCAAAGAGCATCTGAGTAATTAGGTGCTCTTTTTTACATTTTGATTTGCATTCCTACTGCAAAATTCTGTTGCACTTTGCCGGTAACATCACTGCATCAAATTTCATGCCTGACGTTGAGCAGACTGGCAAAACACAGAATAATACGAAAGATCTTGTTACGCAAGATTTTCCTGCGTATAATAAAATATAGGCATTTTGCAACGGCATGTGTACCGTGAAACTTTTTATGCGGCTTACGGACAATAGGAGGAAGCAGTGGATCTGGATTTCTTACTTCAGGATTTTGATGAAATAATCACTGAACGCGGCAAAACATATTTCGATAAAAATCGAGTGACAGAACTTGAGGAAACTTCACCCGGGGAATTTGTCGCAACTGTCAAAGGTTCCGAGGACTACACCGTGACAGTCACTCTTTCCGATGACCGATGCGCAGATTATTCCTGCGATTGTCCCTATTGGAATGCCCCGTATTGTAAACATACAGTGGCCGTGCTATTCGCGATACAGAACCGGTGTCTACGGACAAAGGGCAGGAAAACTAACCGTCAAAGAGCTATTGATCCTTTATCTACAGAGGCATTGCATGCGTTTTCTCCCGGTTTCCTGATTTCGCTTCTGCAGGAGGCTGCCGGAGCGTTCCCAGAGGTAAACAGCTGGCTGCGGGCGCGTGTCAGTCCCAAGGAAGATGATATCAAAACATATCGACAACTGATCCGAATTTCGATTCGGAATCATATGGAGAGCGGTTTTGTGTCTTATCGCCACATGCCTGCCGCTTTGCGCGGCGCTGAGAGAGCGCTTGAGCATATTGAGGAGATGATTTCCGCACACAGCTTTTCGCATACGCTTGACTTTGCCCTCATGGTAATTGAGGAGGTTATGAAGCTCCTTGAATGTGGCGACGATTCTGATGGTCAAGTTGGCAGCGTTATAGAAGGCTGTCTGGGGCATATTGACGTTCTGTATGAAAATTGGGTAAGCCATCAGGACAAGGAGAAACAGACCGTATTCTTTCATCGTCTGATGACTGCGGCGGAATCGTCCCTGTTCCAGGGATGGGATCACTGGAACGAGTGCCTGATTGATATATGCGTCAAAATCGCGGATCATTTTCCGTCCCTACGTCCGCCTATTATGGCGCTGCAAGAACGCGATATGGAGATCAGTAACGGCGAAGAGTGTTATTCGAGACGTTATGCCAGAGAGAATGCGCAAAAGGCATATTTTGAGATGCTTAAGCGTTGGGGAGGTGAAGAGCATGCATTGCAATTCGCGTTTTGCCATATGGAAAGCGATGATCTCCGCTTGCAGGTTTTCTTGTCCCACCTCGAAAGGAAGCAGTTTCAGGAGGCATTGTCGTTATGCCTGAAGGGGGAAGAAAGCGCAGAGAACTATCACGGAATCGCAAAACGCTGGAAGGAGCGCCGCTACGAAGTCTATGGACGAATGAATGATATTGATTCCCAGCGCACCCTGGGAGAGGAGCTTCTGTTGGATGGTCAAAAAGAGTATTATGACAAGCTGAAGCCGCTCTATTCGGCAGGTGAATGGATGGAAAAACGGGAAAAGCTGCTGGAATGTCTAAAAAGCAGCGAGCCCCTTCATTATGCATATTTGCAAATCATTATGCAAGAGGAAGACAGGCCGCGGATTCTGGCTTATGTCCAAAAATTCCCGCACAGCATTTTTTCTTTATATACATACTTGCTTTCAGACTATAAAAACGAAGTTCACACGCTTTTCCGGAAAGCGCTGCTGCACAACGCTTCCAGTGCTTTCGAGCGCAATGCTTACCAGAATGTTTGCAAGCAAATCATCTCTTATGGGCGCACATGCGGTGTTGGCCTTGCAAAAGACATGATTTTGGAACTCCAGGCATCATATCCACGGAAGCCGGCATTTCAGGACGAGTTGCGCGCGGCGCTAGAAAAGATCTGCCGTGGTAAATCAAAATGAACCCATTGGAAAGAAACACGCAGTGATAATACTCACCGCTCCAGCAGATATCCGCTGCCCCGCTGCTGCTTGCACGCCTTTTTCAGCCTGGCCAGGTTTTCGGAAAGCTCAAAGATGGTCTCGTACCGGCAGCTGGATATGCCGGCGATGGAAATGGACAGGAGCGGAAACTTTTCTTCGACCCCGTTTCTGTTCAGGGCGACAATATAACCCTTATCCAAATCGTTTTTGTTGAAGAACAGCCGCGCGGCCGCGTCAAACTCCTCAATGATCTTTTCGCACAATGCGGTTGGCTCACAGCCGGAGAGTATGGCAATAAAATCATCCCCGCCGATATGGCCGATAAAGTCCGTTTTGGGTATGTGGTCCTTGAGTATTTTGGCCAGGCACTTGATCAGCCTGTCACCGTTTTCAAAACCATAGACATCGTTGTAGCTCTTGAACTTGTTGATATCAAAATAAAGCACCGTATAATTGGAAGCCGAGGCAATGCACGATTCCAGCTGCTTTTCAATCAGCAGATTTCCGGGCAGCTCCGACAGCGGATTCAGATGCTTTGCGTTGATGACCTCGATCTCGATGGTTTTCTCCAGCAGATCCTTGACGGTGACGATGCCCCGGTATTTGTCCTCTTTCAGTATGGTGATAAAATCATAGATTTTGTCAGGGTGACGGTTCATTGCCTTTTTTGCTACGGACGCGATGCTGCTTTGATAATCCACGCACAAAAAATCCCTGCTCATGATCACGCTGATCGGCTTGTTGGCGTATAGGGTATAACCGTATTTGTCGGAAATATAGCGGAACATGTCATTGCGGGTGATCACCCCGATCACGGAGCCGTTGTTGATGATGCAAAAGCCGGGCAGCGTGCCGTCCTTTTTCATCATGTCGAGGATATGATCGACCAGGGTATCGATACTGATGGTTTTCAGCGGCCTGGAAATGCTGCCGATGTGGATATCGCAAAGCCTGTTGCAAAGGATATTCTTTTTGTTTTGTTCCGCTTGCATGATCAGCTGCACGACAGCATCGCTGATAGGCAGAAATGCCTCGTTCGGTTTTTGTATCAGAAATCCTTGCCCATAATGGATGCCGATATCAATGAGTTTCAAAAGCTCATTCTCCGTCTCAATTCCCTCGGCGATCAGATAGGTATGGGAAAGGGAGGCAAATTCAGCCATGCTCTTGACCAGGGATTGCTTGGTCACATCCTTATCGATATCGCGGATCAGGTTCATATCAATTTTAATAAAGTGAGGGCATACATCGGAAATCAGATTCAAGCCGGAGTAGCCGGCGCCCGCGTCATCGATGGCGATTTTGTAGTTTTGATCCTTGTAATTGCGAATGGTCTGCAGAAAATCGGAAAGATTGTTGATGGCTTCGTTTTCGGTGATCTCGAATATCACATTTTCGGGATTGATGGAGTACTGGCTCAAGTAATCCTTCGTGAACCCCTGTATGAATTTCGGATCGCGCATGATATTGGGGTTTACGTTTAAGAACAGCCGGATATGTGCCTGATGCGCACGAACCGTTTCAATGGCCTTGGAGCGGCACAAAAGCTCCAATTCCCACAGCTTGTTGTACTTCTGGGCATACGAAAAAAGCATTGCGGGGCTTTCCATTTCCGAGCCTTTCGGGCCGCGGCTCAGGGCTTCATATCCAAAGACGGATCCGTCGGTCAAGGATATAATCGGCTGAAAGACGGTACGAATCTGCCTGGTAGCAAGTATGGTATAGAACTGCGCTTTCAGGCTGTATTCTGCCTCAAGCTGACTCATAGAAGCATATCCTTTGTATTATATTTACCCTTTATCAGTATATAAAGAGATTGTAATGGCCGTGTGATGAATGTGTTATCTGCCGCGCAGAGCGATAAGGATCATCGTTAAGCAGACAGGGGATCGCAAAGGCTCTGCATCTACTGGAGTGGAAAAAGATTATGAAATCTGCCGATTGCCATCCCGTAATAAAAGCCATACAATAAAAGGCAGAAAACAGTAAAGACAGAGGGAATCGCATGGAAATATGGGATGTATATGATAAGGATAGGAAGAGAACGGGCGGAACCGCTATCCGGGGCAGTGTACTGGCAGAAGGGGAATACCACCTGGTTGTCGATATATGGGTCATGAATGCAAAAGACGAAATGCTTTTGCAAAAGCGGTCCATGGAAAAGGAAACCGGCCCGGGCTTATGGTGCTGCACAGGCGGCGCCGCTGTTGCGGGGGAAGACAGCACACAGGCTTTTATCCGGGAGATGACGGAAGAACTGGGCGTTGCTCCGGAGCTTAAGCATGCGGAGATTGCGTTTTCCCATACGCGGCGGAACTATCATAAGGATATTTGGTTTGTGCGCCAGGATATCCCGGCGGAAGCATTCCATTTGCAAAAAGAAGAGGTGGAGTCGGTGCGCTGGGTGACGCTTGCACAGCTTAAAGAGGAGGCAAGCAATCCGGCTACATGGTGGCGGCTGTCTTACTTTGATGAGCTGTTTGATTTTTTGAAAACGAAGGTACAGGCGGGGGGATGATCCATGCAAAAGACGTATCAGGAAGAAATGCTTCTGCGCACCAGCAACTGTGATTTTATGGGAACCTGGCGGCCAAGCGCCATCTTTGAAGCCATGCAGGAGGCAAGCGGCATGCATTCCCACTTATTGGGCTGCGGGCGGGATGTTCTGATTGAAAAGGGCATCGTGTGGGTGCTTTCCAGGGTCGAGGTGCAGATGGAGAAATACCCGCGCATCGGCGACCGGGTGACGGTGGAAACCTTTCCGGTGAAAAACCGGCGCTGGTTCTTTCCCAGATACTTTGTGTTCAAAGATGAACAGGGGAACCGGCTGGGTTATGCCTGCAGCCTGTGGGTTCTGCTGGATATCAGCACCCGCAAAATGGCGCCGCCTGACGTGGTGCTTCCTTTGATCCCGGATAACAGTGATCTTACGCCACCCATGGGACTGCCCGCGACAGTGATGGAGGCGGGGGGATTGGAGACGGAAGCCATCCGCCAACCGGCCTACACGGATTTGGATGTAAATTTTCATGTAAACAATGCCAGGTATATGGACTGGCTGTGCGATGCCCTGGGGTGGGAGGTGCTGGAAAAGAGATGTCTGGCTTCCGTGTGCATCAATTATGATGCGGAGGTCCGTCCGGACCAGGAGGTAAAGCTTGCGCTTGCGCTAAATGGCGACGCGTTCAGCTTGTTCGGGTATCATGACGGAAAAAGGCATTTTGAAATCGGCGGCTTTCTGCGGGACAGGCAGTAGAGGCACAACCGTTATGGTGTGCCAAGCAGCTTTTCCGTGGCCTTTTTTGCCGCCTTCATGGCGGTAGGGAAGGGTAGCTTGTTCAGTTCATCTAGGGATATCCAGCGGGCATCCTTGACCGGGGCAGCGCCGGCAGCGGTAAAATGCATCAGGCGCATGTTCCATACCCTGTGGGTAAAGACATGCCTGGCTTCGCCCAAATCGCCCTGGTAATTGGCGCTCAAACCAAGGGAACGCAAGTGTGCCTTCATGGCCTTGGGCGTGCCGCCATCCTCCAGCAGCACAAACACCCACAGGCCGCCCAATAGCTTTTCCTGCCGCTGTTGAACAAGAACATGCTGATCAGCAATGACAAGGCCGACACCCATGGCTACTTGTTTGGGGGCGCTGGCCTTTAGCTTTACGGGCAGAAGATCGGCGTCACCGGCTGCATAGGCGTCACAGCAGCCGGCAAGAGGGCATTTTTCGCAGGCAGGGGTGCCGGGGGTGCAAACCGTGGCGCCAAGGTCCATCATCGCCTGGTTGAAATCGCCGGGCCTGTCCTCGGGGACCAGGGCCGCGGCTTCTTCATATAGGCGCTTTGATACGCTGGGAATGCCGATATCCTCCCGAATGCCTTTCAGGCGGCTGACAACGCGCATCACATTGCCGTCCACAGCCGGCGTCCTTACGGAAAAGGCAATGCTGGCGATGGCGCCGGCCGTATACGGGCCAATGCCGGAGAGGGCCGATAATTCCGCTGTCGTATGCGGAAGCTGCCCGCCAAACGAATTCACGATCTGCCTGGCAGCCTTTTGCAGGTTGCGGGCACGGCTGTAATAGCCAAGGCCCTCCCAGGCTTTCAACAGATCCTGCTCCGGGGCTGATGCCAGGGCCTCAACCGTAGGAAATAGAGCCATAAAGCGCGGGAAATAGGAAAGGACTGTTTCCACCCGCGTTTGCTGCAGCATAATTTCCGAAATCCATGTGGCGTAAGGGTCGTCTATGTCGCGCCAGGGCAGCGTTCGCTTATTTTGGTCATACCACTGAAGGAGCAATGGAGCGATGGAAGCCTGAAAGCTGATAATAATCCTCCCTCTCCGGAAAACGCTTGAATTACAATGCTTTTCTTATTGTATCATAAAGCGGCAGGTTTCTGATGAAAATCTTTCGATGTGCGAAAATTGAAGATAATTGAAGATAACAGGAGGATGGATCTGATTTATTGCTTCCATCCGAAATTGTGGATAAAAATCAGAATATTTGGCCGAATACGGAAATGGAAATCACTTGATATCCCATGGGAAATGCCGTAAACTATGCACGTGCGGTTTAGCACTCACTTAATTCGAGTGCTAACAATATGAAGATTCGATGCAGCGAGGAGGATTACCATGAACGTTAAGCCTTTGGGTGACAGGGTTGTCATCAAAAACATTGAAGTGGGCGAGACCATCAAGGGCGGTATTCTTTTGCCCGGTACGGCCAAGGAAAAGCCGCAGATGGCGGAAGTTCTGGCTGTTGGCCCCGGCGGCCTGGTGGACGGCAAGGAAGTCAAAATGCAGGTGGAAGTTGGCCAGAAGGTTATTTATAGCAAGTATGCCGGCACCGAAGTAAAGGTTGACGACAAAGAACTCATCATCGTTCGCCAGAGCGACATCCTGGCCATTGTGGAATAATCGCGTTTGCCGGAATAAGAGGAGGAAATACGTATGGCTAAGCAAATCAAATACGGCGAGGAAGCCCGCCGCGCGCTGGAAAAGGGCCTGAATGCCCTGGCGGATACTGTAAAAATCACCTTAGGCCCCAAGGGTCGCAACGTGGTGCTGGACAAGAAGTTTGGCGCCCCCCTCATCACCAACGACGGTGTGACCATTGCCAAGGAAATTGAACTGGAAGACCCCTTTGAGAACATGGGCGCCCAGCTGGTGAAGGAAGTCGCCACCAAGACCAACGATGTGGCCGGCGACGGTACCACCACGGCCACCCTGCTGGCCCAGGCCATCGTCCGCGAAGGACTCAAGAACCTGGCCGCCGGCGCCAACCCCATGGTTCTCAAAAAGGGCATTGAGGCTGCCACGGAAGCCGCTGTGACCGGTCTGAAAGAAATCAGCCAGCCCATCTCCGGCAAGCAGGCCATTTCCCAGGTTGCTTCCATCTCTGCCGGCGATGAAGAAATCGGCCGTCTGATCAGCAACGCCATGGAAACCGTAGGCAAAGACGGCGTCATCACCGTGGAAGAAAGCAAGACCATGAAGACAGAAATGACCACCGTGGAAGGCATGCAGTTTGATCGCGGCTATGCCTCCGCCTACATGGTCACCGACACCGATAAGATGGAAGCGGTTTTGGACGATCCGCTGATCCTGATCACCGACAAGAAAATTTCCAACAGCCAGGAGATCCTGCCCGTTCTGCAGCAGGTTTCCCAGACCGGCAAAAAGCTGCTCATTATCGCTGAGGATGTGGAAGGCGAAGCTTTGGCCATGCTGATCCTCAACAAGCTGCGCGGCATTCTGACCACCGTGGCCGTGAAGGCGCCCGGCTTTGGCGACCGCCGCAAGGAAATGCTGCGCGACATCGCTACCTTGACCGGCGGCCAGGTGATCACCGAGGAGCTGGGCCTGGATCTGAAGGAAACCACCCTGGATATGCTGGGCCGTGCCGGCACCGTGAAGGTGGACAAGGAGAATACCACCATCGTGGACGGCGCTGGCGACAAGGCTGAAATCACCGCCCGCGTTACCAGCATCAAGGCTCAAATCGCCGAAACCACCAGCGATTATGACCGTGAAAAGCTGCAGGAGCGCTTGGCCAAGCTGGCCGGCGGTGTGGCCGTGATCAAGGTTGGCGCTGCCACCGAAGTGGAAATGAAGGAGCGCAAGCTGCGCATTGAAGACGCACTGGCCGCGACCCGCGCCGCGGTGGAAGAGGGCATCGTGCCCGGCGGCGGTGTGGCTCTGCTGAACGTGCTGGGCAAGGTGCAGGCGCTGCTGAGCCAGTTCGCCGGCGATGCCAAGACCGGTGTGCAGATCGTGATCCGCGCGCTGGAAGAGCCCATCCGCCAGATTGCAGCCAATGCCGGCATCGAAGGCAGCGTGATCGTGGAGAACGTCAAGAACGCCCACAAGGTTGGCTATGGCTTTGACGCCCTCAAGGGCGAGTATGTGGACATGGTGGAAAGCGGTATCATCGACCCCACCAAGGTGACCCGTTCTGCCCTGCAGAACGCGGCCAGCGTGGCGGCCATGCTGCTCACGACCGAGTCTCTGGTTACCGACATCCCCGCTCCCGAACCCGCACCCGCGGCTCCCGGCGGCGGAATGGGTGGAATGTACTAAGGGCTGCGCCCTTTCGAGGAGATGACGCGAAAGCGTCATCTCCTCGACTTTTTGCACGGTTTTCTTGTATCCCTGTGCATCGTCCCGCGCTTCGCTTGGCCAATTTCAGGGCTACGGCCAGAAAACCGTGTAAGGAATGTTTGCTCCGCCATCCCATCTGGCTCAATTGCCGCACTGCTCACTGTCGTTCGCTTTGCTCTGTTTTGCCAGTCTCCTCCGCCTCGCTTCATCCGCCATTGGCGGCGCTTCGGCTACGGAGCCCCGCCCGCCCGGCAAAGCCGGGCGATACGATTTCAAACGAAGGGGCTGCGGCCCCCTCGTTGTTCCTCAAGGAACATTGTGCACAGAATTTATGGATTACAACCCTATCATCGCCTTGTGTGTCATCCCTCACTGCGTGAAGGATTTTTTGTATTTTTCTTGAACCACATTGCTTGAGGGACATCTTCGCGCTCAAATGCCCATGTATATTCCAAATACACGGGGCATTTTCTTTCTCATATATGAGAAACCCCCATGCAATTTCTAATTATGATCTAATTTGTAATTGCCAGGGAGTGGTGGTATGATGTGTGTGACTTGAAAAGGAGGTCAACACAAATGGAGAAGAATGTAAGCTTTCCCAAGGAGAGCGTTTCTGAATTGTACTGCCGGCTGACCTGGGCGCAGTTGGAGCTGATTGCCGATGACGTGCAGGAGATACAGGTCCTGGCGGCGGGGGATGACCAGTCGGTGGCGGACCTGCGCATTGAGGAGCATAGTGGCCGCCTGGTGGTGGAGCAGCCCGCGCTGATCTTTTCCCTGAACTTCATCACCCACAAGTGGACGCAGGTGTGCATCCGCATTCCCAAGGACTGGCGCGGCGTCATCGATGCCCACACCGTCAGCGGCTTGCTCAACAGCAGGGGCGCCAAAGGAACGGCGGTCACGCTGGAAACCGTCTCCGGCGATTTGCGGGCCATGGCCACGGCGGCGAACAGCTTGCAGCTGCGTACTGTCAGCGGCGATATAAAGGGCGGCGACCTGACCGGTGAGCGGCTGACGCTGCGTACCGTCAGCGGTGGCGCGCGGCTGCAGAGCATCGCCTTCGACCAGATCAAAACCAATGGCGTCAGCGGCGATATGTGGCTGGAATTCCGCGCTCCCTTCAGCCGCCTGGACGCGAACACCGTGTCAGGCGATCTGGAAGTGCTTGTTCCCACCGACACCCTGGATGCCTCCCTGAAGGCTGTAAGCGGTCATGTGCACACCTCCGGCATCAAGCTGAAGGAGGGTGGGAGCACCATCCGCTGCAGCGCTGTTTCCGGCGATTTGAACATTATCTCCACTTTCGATAAAGCCGCAAAAGCATAAACCGAGGAAAACAGTTGGCAGCCTGCCGGAAATCCTGTATAATAAGGGGAATGAATTCACTGGCAATTTGGAGGATGACGGCATGGCAAGGAACAATTTCGGCGGCTTTGGCGGCGGAGCGAATATGCAGCAGCTGATGCGCCAGGCGCAAAAGCTTCAGGAACAGATGGAAAAGGCACAGGCGGAACTTGACAATCGTGAATATGAAGCCTCCTCCGGCGGCGGCATGGTAAAGGTATTAGTCGGCGGCAAGCGTGAATTGAAGTCTATTACCTTGGATCCCCAGGTGGTTGATCCGGAGGATGTGGATATGCTGCAGGATTTGATCTTGGCAGCCGTGAACGAAGCGCTGCGCAAGGGTGAAGAAACCCGTGAAGCGGAAATGAACAGGCTGAACCCCGGCATGGGCGGCATGTTTTAAGTATGGCGCAGCAATTGGAGCCCATCGCCCGCATGGTGAGCCAGCTTGCAAGGCTGCCGGGCATCGGGCAAAAAACGGCGCAGCGGCTGGCGTACCATATCATCAGCCTGCCCCAGGAGGATGTGCACGAGCTGGCCGCCGCCCTTTGGCAGGGGCGCAAATCCATCCGTTACTGCAGCGTGTGCGGGAATTACACCACGGACGATCCCTGTGCGCTGTGCATGGATGACAAGCGCCGCAACGGCCAGCTGTGCGTGGTCAGAGACCCGCGGGATGTGGCGGCCATGGAGCGCATCCGGGAATACAAAGGCGGCTACCATGTGCTGCATGGAACGCTTTCGCCCATGGATGGCGTCGGCCCAGAGGACATACGCATCAAGGAGCTCTTATCCCGCGTAGGCCATGAGAATATCCAGGAGGTCATACTGGCCACCAACCCCGATATCGAGGGGGAGGCCACGGCCACCTATATCACCAGGCTCCTAAAGCCCATGGGCTTGAAGGTGACCCGTATCGCCCATGGCGTGCCCGTGGGCAGCGATTTGGAGTATGCGGACGAGATTACCCTGGCCAAGGCGATGGAAGGCCGCAGAGAAATATAGCAAGCGGGGCAGCGGCAATGCTGCCCCCTTTTGCAAAGAAGAATACCAAGGAGCGTGCTGGGCGAATGGACTACGAATTGATTCTGCTTGCTGCCGTCGCGGTATTATTGATCCTCCTGATCGTCCTTGCACTGGCACAAATCAGAAAAGCTTCAAAGCGTCATCAGGAGCTCTTGGCACGTATTGCCAAATGGGAGCAGTATCTGGTTGATGTGATGTATGACATAAACCAGGGCATTGCCGGCCAGCGCTCGGAAAACGCCGTGCTCCACAAGGGAATGAACGACAGCATCATCAATACCCTGAGCCAGATTTTATCCAGCCAGGCGGTACAGCTGAATTCCCTGCAGCAGCAGATGCAAAATGTCTCCAGGGTTCAGGAAGACCGCCTGGACAAAATGCGGGATACCCTTGCCGACGGCATGGGCAAGCTGCAAAAGGAAAACATGCAAAAGCTGGAGGAAATGCGACGCACCGTGGATGAAAAGCTTCACGAAACGCTGGACAAGCGGCTTGGGGAAAGCTTTTCCCAGGTTTCCACCCGGCTTGAGGAAGTGTACAAGGGGCTTGGCGAAATGCAGGCGCTGGCCAGCGGCGTGGGGGATTTGAAGAAGGTGCTCTCCAACGTCAAGTCCCGCGGCATCTGGGGCGAAATGCAATTGGGAAACCTGCTTGCCCAGGTGCTTGCATCCAACCAATATGAAGCAAACGTAGCGGTCAAGCCGGATGCCCAGGAACGGGTGGAGTACGCGCTCAAGCTGCCCGGCAGGCAGGAGGATTTGGCCGCATCCGTCTACCTGCCCATCGACAGCAAGTTCCCGCAGGAGGCCTTTATCCGTGTTCTGGAGGCCCAGGAGCAGGGCGATGCGCAAAGGACGGCCGATGCCCGCAAGGAACTGGTACAGGCTTTAAAAGCCGAAGCAAAGCGGATTTCGGATAAGTACGTCGTGCCGCCTCACACCACTGATTTTGCCATCATGTTCCTGCCGCTGGAAGGGCTGTATGCCGAGGCCATGCGGGATATGGGGCTGGTGGAGGAGATTCAAAGAAGCCAGCGGGTGGTGATTGCCGGGCCCTCCACCCTGACGGCGCTGCTGAATAGCCTTCAAATGGGCTTTCGGACGCTGGCCATTGAAAAACATTCGGCCGAGGTGTGGAAGCTGCTGGGCGCAGTCAAAACGGACTTTGGCAAGTTTGCCCTGATGCTGGAAAACACGCAAAAAAGACTCCGGCAGGCATCGGATTCCGTGGATCTTGCATTTAATCGCACCAAGACCATCGAGCGCCACCTGCGCAAGGTGGAAGCGCTGGACGGAACCCAGGCCAAGATGCTTCTGCCGGACGAGAGTACGGATGAAACAAGCACCGAGGATGAAACCGAAAAAGCGACGGTTGGAGTATGAAGCCGCATCTTTGGGAAAATAGGAATGGGCAGCAAAAGGAAACAGCGATATACTGATTTTGACCCAAACGTAAAGGAGGATGAAAAATGAGCAACACCATCGGCGATGATTTGAAAAAAGTCCTGTTGGCGGGCCTTGGCGCCGTCGCTACCACTGTGGAAAAGTCCAAAGAGCTGGTGGACCAGCTGGCGAAAAAGGGCGAGATCACCTGGGAACAGGGCAAGGCCCTGAACGAGGAACTGACCCAGAAAATGAAGAAGACCTTCGATGAAAAGGTGGCCCCCATTTTCAACGAAAGCAAATCAAAAATGGAAGATGTGGTGGACCATCTGCGCACCATGACCAAGGAACAGCTGAAGGCTGTGCGCGAACAGATTGACGCCATGGAGAAGGCCGATGAAGAAACGCAGGACGGGGATGACGTCGGCGGCGAAGACGACGAGTGATGTGCCCAGGGGCGCCCAAAGCCACAGGCTGCGGGAAATCCTGACCGTCCTGTACCGCCACGAGGTCATCCGGGGCGTCACGCCGCAAAAGCTGCGGCTGATTCTTCAGGACCTGGGGCCGACCTTTGTGAAGATCGGTCAAATTCTGTCCATACGCGGGGATCTGCTCCCGGAGGCTTTTGTACGGGAGCTTTCCCTGCTTCGGGACAGCGTGCAGCCCATGCCCTTTGCGGAAGTGAATGAGATCATTACGCAGGAATATGCCGTATCCTTGGATACGGTATTTTCCGTTGTGGAAGAGGCGCCCATCGGCGCCGCCTCCATGGCCCAGGTGCACAAGGCCATACTGACAACCGGCGAAAAAGCGGTGGTCAAGGTGCAACGGGCCGGCATCGATGAACGGATGCAAAGCGACATGGCCCTTTTGCGCAAGGCCGCGGGGCTTATAAAGCTTTCCGGCGTGGCGGGCAGCGCCGTGGACTTCCGGGCGGTCCTGGATGAAATGTGGTTTGTGGCCCAACAGGAAATGGATTTTCTGGCCGAGGCCCAGAATGTAGAGACTTTTGCTGCCTTCCACCGGGAGGTGGCCTATGTCGCCTGCCCCAAAGTATACCTGGATTGCACCACCAGGCGGGTATTGGTCATGGAGTACGTGGAGGGAATCCCCATCAATCAGAAGGAGAAGCTGCTTGCGGCTGGGTATGACCTCAAGGAACTGGCGGAGCGGCTGTGCGCAAACTACGCCAAGCAGATACTCGAGGACGGCTTTTTTCACGCGGACCCGCATCCCGGCAACATCAGCATACGGGATGGAAAGATCGTTTACCTGGACCTTGGCATGGTCGGCCGGCTGACACCGCGGGAACAGCAGCTTCTAAAGAGCGCGGTGAAAGGCGTAGTACTCGGCGACGTGCAGGAGGCCAAGGAAGCGCTTTTGTCCCTGGCCGTTCACAGCCAGCCCATCGACCATGCCCGGCTGTATGAGGACATTGAAACGGTTATGAACCGCTACAGCCGCATGGAAGTGGGACAAATGAACCTGGGCCGCATGATGGAGGAGGTACTGGGCATCGCCAACCGGCACAGCCTTCAAATGCCGGAGGGCATGGCCATGCTCAGCAGGGGCATGGTCACCATACAGGGCGTTGTCAGCCAGTTGTGCCCCGAGGTGGATTTCGTATCCGCCATGGCTGCCAATATGCAAGGCGGCATGTTTGAAGAACTGGACCTGGGCCGGGAGCTGCAGCAAGGCGCGCAGACGCTGTATAGGTCAGGAAAAAAGGCGCTGGAGCTGCCTTATCAGCTGTCGGAATTCTTGAAAACCGCCGTCAGGGGACAGGGGAAGATCAACCTGGAACTGACCGGCTCGGAAAAGCCGCTGCAAAGCGTCAGCCGCATGGTCAACCGGCTGATCTTCAGCCTGTTGTGCTGTGCGCTGCTGATATCCTCCGCATTGATTTGCCAGACATCCATCAAGCCGTTATGGCTGGGTATTCCCTGGCCGGCGTTCCTGGGGTTTTGGGCGACAGCCGTCGTTGGGGTGATATTGATGCACATGGTCTGGAAGGGGAGAAAATAGGGCTGTCCCAAAGAGCGAGTATCTATACCGGTATAGCCGCATCGGCGAATGGAAGTAGGCGCTGGCATGATCCTACTGCAATCAGCTTATTGTTTGCGGGCGAATGATATTCGCCCCTACATCGTTATGTGTTTGTTGGCTACCCCGCCGGAGCGCATGCAATCCGGAAGAAAAGCCAACAAACGCTTGTAATCGTAGGGGCGATTAGCAGTCGCCCGCCCAGCCGCATAAAGCGTATGTTTGAAAAGCACGATCTGCATGGCCGACATTTAGCCAAGGTATACTCAAGGGAAATCATTTTCGGCTCCAAGCCATCCAACGCAGGCTTTTATGCAATCCTTTATGTAATTTTGATAATGCACTTTTCGCCGCCCATTTTCACGCTGTCCAAAAGTTCAACGGTGACCGGCCGGTCAAGTATGCCCTCAAACATCTTCTTTGTGTAGCCCAGCGTGCAGTAGCACCAGGTTTTCGAAAGCGGCTGCTGGATTCTTTTCACGCAGGAGCAGTAGCATTGGGGATAAAACAGATACAGGCTCTGGTCTTCAAATTTCATTTCATAGCCCTGCTTCAAACCGGTTGCCTTTTCCGCGAATGCTTCCATATCCGGGCAGGACCTGTACAGTTTTTTCAGGCTGCTGATCTTACCCGCATCCGGGCCGCAGGCGCAATCCATCCGGATGGCTTTGATGGTCTCATCATCCATTTCCTTTTCCAGATCAACGCAGATGCTTTGCGCCCAAGCAAACTTCTTATCAGCATCGGCAGATTTTGATATCGGAATTTTGTGGGCAATCCTCTGGGCAGTCGCCTCATCGGCATGCTTCACCAGGCTGTCATATAGGCGGATGGAATGCGGATTATCTGTTTTGGGCATAATCGTCAGCTCCAATCATCGGTTTGATCTCATTATACAGACCTGAACTTGACTGCTGCTTGTCATATTATTAATATGTCGCTTTATTTGTTGCGCTTTTCTGATAGCCCCTCCAATAAATAATTATACCATAGCCGATTGCCGCGGCGCGATAAAAATCAGGCTACCGGCATTTTGTGCCGATAGCCCGGCGCGAGCCTCCGCGCGGTTTGTAGGGGTCCTGCTGGTCATTGCTCCATAAGCGGCACCCAGATCTCCACAATGGAATCGGAGGCGTCGCCATGAAAGCGCTCGTCGTAGTATTCGACGACATAGTATTGGCCCTTGAGCAAGCGCTGGGCATATTGGCTGCCGTGCGCGTCCAGCCATTCATTCATGGCGCTGTTCTGGCTGTCATACCCTTCCGCCACGTATACGTCGAACACGGCGTATACCGTGGCCGGCAGCTCAAGCAACGTATATTCTGCATCCGCCTTGGGTTCAGGTACACTCAAACCTACATGGCAGCTTTGGCCTTCATCCTCACAGATGCGGACCTCGTATCCATCCTGTGTCAAAGCATGGGCCAACGGCCTTTTTTCATTTAGGGCCATAAACTGATCCCAGACCGCGGCTGTTTTGCTGCCGTCGCCGCTGACGCCGGCAATGTACATATTGGGACGTTGTATGATCCTGGGCTCCACAAAAACCCCTCCTTTTAATTTGTGCCGGAAGGCGTCTACCATCTCCTGCGTTGTAAGCTTTGCAAATGGATCATTGGCATTGCGGTATTGGATGGGTGACAGGCCAAACTGATTTTTGAATGCGCGGCAAAAAGCCTGTGCCGTATCGAAGCCGCAATCCATGCCGACAGACAGCACTGATTGGCGCGTTTCCCTCAAAAGCCCACAGGCTTTTTGCAGCCGCCTTTCCCGGATATAAGCAGTGAGGGGCCGGCCCACCACAGCGGTGAACATGCGGTGAAAGTAATACGGGGAGAAATGGAATATGCCGGAGAGCTGCTCCAGACGAAGCGCTTCATCCAGATGATCATCGATATATTCCAGTGCCTGTTCAATGCGCTCCAGATGCTTCATGGCTTCCTCCCCGTGGCGGTTGCTTAATTGAAGTATAACATGGCGTGGATGGGTTGTCTTAACGATTCTTGCGCAAAATGGAAAAGCAGCGAGCTACCAATATAGCAGCTCGCTACACAATTATATATAAATTGGGATTCTCAAGGGATGTATCCCTTGAGCAGGTCCAGGGGCAGCGCCCCTGGCGGTGCTCTCTTAAAAGTCCGCGCTGCCGGTGGTGCGGGGGAAGGGGAGCACATCGCGGATGTTGCCCATGCCGGTCATGTACATGATCAGCCGCTCGAAGCCCAGGCCAAAGCCGGCGTGGGGTGTACCGCCGTACCTGCGCAGTTCCAGGTACCACCAGTAGTCCGCGGGATGCATGCCTAATTCTTCAATGCGCTTTTCCAGCTTCTCATAGCGCTCTTCGCGCTGGCTGCCGCCGATCAGCTCGCCAACGCCGGGCACCAGCAGGTCCACCGCGGCCACGGTCTTGTTATCGTCGTTCATGCGCATGTAGAAGGCTTTGATTTCCTTGGGATAGTTGTAGACGAACACGGGCTTTTGGAAATGCTTTTCGGCCAGGTACCGCTCATGCTCCGTCTGCAGGTCCATACCCCATTTGACCGGATAGTCAAAGGCCTCGCCGCTATTTTGCAGGATCTCAATGGCCTGGGTATAGGTCGCCCTGGCAAAATCGCTGGAGGCGACCAGGGTGAGTCTATTGATCAATTCCTTGTCCACAAAGGCGCCTAAGAATTCCATTTCCGGGGCGGCCTTGTCCAGAATGCCGGAAATGACATATTTGAGCATATCCTCCGCCAGGGCCATGTCGTCAAACAGGTCGGAGAAGGCGATCTCCGGCTCCACCATCCAGAATTCAGCGGCATGCCGGGCCGTATAGCTGCGCTCTGCCCGAAAGGTCGGGCCAAAGGTGTACACGTTGCGGAAGGCCATGCAGTACGATTCCACGTTCAATTGGCCGCTGACGGTGAGGCTGGCGGACTTGCCGAAAAAGTCCTCGCTTTCCTGCACACGGCCCTTGTCGTCACGGGGCGGATTGCTGATATCCAGCGTCGTCACGCGGAACATTTCGCCGGCGCCCTCGGCATCGCTGGTGGTGATGATGGGGGTATGCACGTATACAAAGCCCCGCTCGGCAAAAAAGGCGTGCAAAAGCTGCGCGGCCAGGGAGCGGATGCGGAAGACCGCCGTAAATGTGTTGGTGCGGGGGCGCAGGTGGGCCAGGGTGCGCAGGTATTCAAAGGTATGGCGCTTTTTCTGCAGCGGGTATTCCGGGTCGCACATGCCCACGACGGTGACTGTGTCCGCCTTCAACTCAAAGGGCTGCTTCATGCCCGGGGTCAGCACCAGCGTGCCGGTGGCTTCGACGGCGCTGCCCAATGTGATGCGGGGAACGGATTTGAAATCCTCGGTACGCCCATCCTCGCAGACGATTTGCAGGTTTTTGAAGTAGGTGCCGTCGTTGAGCTCGATGAAGGCAAAGGCCTTGCTGTCGCGCACCGTGCGCACCCAGCCGGAGACGGTGATCTTTTCCGTGTCCGCGGCAGGCGGATTCTGGAACAGGGCTTTGATGGAGACGGACATTTGATTCTTCCTCTCTGTTTACCCAAATTGCCGGGTTATGCTATGCATGAAGCCGTCGGTCTGTTACTTGCCCAGCATGGCGGCGCCGATGATGCCGGCGTCGGCGCCCAGCTTGGCAATTTCGATTCTGGCATAGGGCATGGTTTTGAACAGCAGGTATTGGGGCATTTCGGCACGTACGGCATCCAGCAGGAAATCCCCGGCCTTGCTGACGCCGCCGCCCAGCACGATGACTTCCGGGTCAAGGAAGGCAATGATGGTGTTGATGCCCTGGGCCAGGTACTTCACATAGCGGCGGAAGATTTTCAGCGCCGTTTCGTCATTTTCCCGGGCGGCGTCAAACACCAGCTTGGCGTTCACGTTTTCCAGGTTGCCGCCGCACATGGTCATCATCAGGCTTTCGGGGTGGACAAGCAACGCCTGCCTGGCCATGCGGATGACGGCGGTGGCGCTGCAATAGCGCTCCAGGCAGCCCCTGTTGCCGCAAGTGCAGGGCTCGCCGTCGATTTCCAGGGTGATGTGGCCGATCTCGCTGCCAATGTTGTGAAAGCCGCTCCAGGGCTTGCCGCCCATGACGATGCCGCCGCCCACGCCGGTGCCCAGGGTGAGGAACACGCTGGAATGGCAGCCGGCGCCGACGCCGGCAACGCTTTCGGCATAGCCTGCCACCGTGGCGTCGTTATCGATGAAAACCGGTTTGTTGATGTATTTTTGAATCTCCTCCCGCAGGGGAACGTCATGCCAGCTCAAGTTGGTGCAGAAGACAACGATGCCCGTATCGGAATTGGCGATGCCGGGGATGCCTATGCCGATGCTGTGCACATCGTCCAGGGTCAAACCGGCCTGCCGCAAGGTTTCAAGGCTGATGGCCGCCATATCCTTTACGATTTCCTGATAGGGCCGCATGGCCAGGGTGGGCACGGAGCCTTTTTGGATAATGGTACCAGTCTCGTCCACAATCCCGACCGCGATACCCGTTCCGCCAAGATCGATGCCAATGTACACCATGATATTGTCCCCGCTTTCGTCTGTATAAAATTAATCGTTATTGGAATTCCTTGCGATCATGTCCATCAGCCTGCGGTCCAGCTCGTGGGCGGCGCTGTAGCCCAGGCGCTTTAAGCTCAGGTTCCTGGCGGCCACTTCAATGATGATGGCCAGGTTCCGGCCAGGCCGCACCGGCATGATTTGATGGGGAATTTTGACGCCCAGGATCGTGATGGTTTCTTCCGTCAGCCCCAGGCGGTCATATTCCTTGTTCTCGTTCCACTGCTCCATGTGCATGACCAGGTCGATGGTCTTGTTGACGATGACCGAGCCTACGCCGTACATGGCGCGGATGTCAATAATGCCGATGCCGCGGATCTCCATAAAGTGGCGCACCATTTCCGGCGCTTCACCGGTCAGACGGTCGTCGCTGACGCGGCAGATATCCACCACATCGTCCGCCACCAATTGGTGGCCGCGCTTGACCAGTTCCAGCGCGGCCTCGCTTTTGCCAACGCCGCTTTCGCCGGTCAATAAAACGCCCACGCCGTACACATCCACCAATACGCCATGCCTCGTAATGCGCGGGGCCAGGCGGCGGTTTAAAAAGTTGATGGCGCTGAAGGTGAACTTGGTGGTAACCATATTGGTCTGGTACACCGCGATATCCCGCAGCGCAGCTTCCTCAATCAATTCCGGCGGCGGAATCATGCCGCGGCAGATGATCACGCAAGGCAGATTGTAGCTGAAATAGGTTTTGAGCATTTTGCGCCTTAATTCCGGCTCCATGGATTCCAGGTACGTCATTTCCACCTTGCCGATCACCTGGGGGCGCTCGTAGGCAAAATACTCGTAAAAGCCGCAAAACTGCATGCCAGGACGGTTCAAATCCGTGGTGCGGATGTCCCATTCCTTCCGCGTGGATGGGGAAAGCTCCTTGAGTTGCAGGGAATCGGCAAAGTCCTTGGCCTGGATCATGCGGGAACATCCTCCTTCAGGATATGGCGGGCGATATATCTGGCCACGCCGTCCTGGTTGTTGGGGGGACAGACGAGAGATACGCTTTCCTTTACCTCACTTCGGGCATTTTCCATGGCCACGCCATATTTTACCCACTTGAGCATGGTCAAATCATTCAGGCTGTCGCCAAAGGCCATGGTGGTTTCCGGCGCGATGGGCAGCATGTTGGACAGCTTCTTCAGCGCGTTGCCCTTGGTGGCGCCGGGCGGCATCATTTCCAGAAAGATGGGCTTGCTGATGCTCAGCGATACGGCGCAGCCAAAGTGAAGACGTGCTTTTTCCAAAAGGCCGGCGATGGCGCCGGGCTCGCCCACGCAAAGCAATTTGGGGGTGGGGGACTTAATATATTCCGACAGTTTGTCCACCTGTATGCCCCGGAGCATGGAGGAATAGCCGTATTCCCGGCCATACGCCTCTTCCCCGGCAAAATAAAACACATCCCCGTCATAGGCGTGCACATAAAACCCGTTTTCTTCGGCGAACCTGGCACAAGCCTTGGCCTGCTCTATCGAAAACAGCAGCCCGTCCAGCAGACGGTGCGTTTGCGGCTCAATGATTTCCCCGCCGTTGCACGCGATATACGGCGCAGGGGAACCCACCTCATTCACAAAGCTTTGCATGCTGGCGCCGGCGCGTCCGCTGGCCAATATGACCCGGATTCCACGCTCCATCGCCCGCGCAAGTACTCCCAGGCTGTAAGCGGAAATCTGTCTTTCGTCATTGAGCAGCGTGTCATCCAAATCGGTGACGATAGTGCTGATATGCAGTGTGAACTCCTCCATTCAAGACGACTTATTATACCTCTTTTCCCTGCCTTCTGCCAGTCCCAATTTGCGTGAAATGCGGAGCAGACTCCGCTTTTTGGCGTCTTTTACAGTTTACAAGGCAGCCTGACAATGATATATTGATACCAACAAAGCAGGAGGTTTTTCCCATGGCGTATTTAAGTGCCCTGGCGCAGAGCCTGACGCCCTATCAGGCCGGGGAGCAGCCAAAGGACAGGAAATACATCAAGCTCAATACCAATGAAAATCCCTATCCGCCCAGCCCCAGGGTTATGGAGGCCATGGAGGAGGCGGCCCAAAGCCTGCGGCTGTATCCGGATATGGATTGCACGGCGCTGTGCCGGGCCGCGGCCGATGTAAACGGCGTCGCCCCCGACCAGGTGTTTGCCGGCAACGGGTCGGACGAGGTGCTGGCCTTTGCCTTTGCCGCCTTTTTTGCCGGCAAGCGGCTGCTGGCGCCGGATATCACCTATTCCTTTTATCCCGTATACGCCAAACTGTTCGGCGCGCGATATGAAACCGTGCCCTTGAAGGACGACTTTTCTGTGGATGTGCAGGGGTTTATGCAGGACGCGCCGGTGGTGATCGCCAACCCCAACGCGCCTACCGGCGTGATGCTGCCGATGGATGCGCTGGTAAAAATGGCCGAGCACCTGCAAAGGCGGGAAGAGGTGCTGCTCCTTGACGAAGCATACGAGGCCTTTGCCCCGGAGAACGCCGTGCCCCTTTTGTCACGCTTTGACAATGTGCTGATCGTGCGCACTCTGTCCAAATCCCATAGCCTGGCGGGGCTGCGGGTCGGCTATGCCATGGGCCATCCCCGGCTGATCGAGGGGCTGAATAGGGTGAAGGACTGCTTCAACAGCTATTCCCTGGACCGGCTTGCCCAGGCTGCCGCGGCAGCTGCCCTTTATGATAAAGAATATTATGCGCAGGCCAACCAAAAAGTGGCGGCTGTAAGGGATTGGACGCGCAGCGCGCTGCTTGACGCGGGCATGGAGGTATTGCCCAGCCAGGCCAATTTTCTGTTTGTAAAGGCCCATGAAACGAACGCGGAGGATGCGCTGGCGCAGTTGAAAGAGCGGGGGATACTGGTCCGCCACTTCAATAAGCCGCGCATTGCGCCCTACCTTCGCGTCAGCATCGGCATGCGGGAGGAGATGGAGACGGTGGCCAGAGAGTTGATACATGTGATCAAGGGCCGTTAATCCCGTCGGGATGCGAAAAAATCCTTCAAAAGAGTTTTGGCTTCATCTTCAAGAATACCGCCGATGATCCGCGTCCTATGGAAAAAGGCCGGATCCTGGGGGAGATCGTACACGCTGCCGCAGCAACCCTGCTTTTCATCCGGAGCGGCGAAACAGCATTCCGTGAGGTTTGCCATCACGATGGCGCCGGCGCACATGGGGCAGGGCTCCAGGGTCACGTACATGCTGCAGCCATTTAAGCGGCGGCTGCCCAGCGCTTTGGCGGCTTCCTTCAATGCCAGCATCTCAGCGTGGGCGGTAGGGTCCTGCGATGTTTCGCGCAGGTTATGGCAGGCGGCGAGGATTTGCCCTTCCCGCACCACCACCGCGCCTACCGGCACTTCGCCCAGCGCCTGTGCCAGCAGGGCTTGCTCAAGTGCCAGGCGCATATATTGTTCATGCCCCATTCAGTACGTCACCCCCATCTTGCATACACGTATCATACCATGCAAAAAGGACAGGAACAAGGAGGCGTTTCGTATGACCAATCCGATACTTCATGCCATTGAGGACCGCAGGAGCATCCGCGCGTACACGGCGGAGCCTGTATCAAAGGAGCATCTGGACCTTTTGCTGGCGGCGGCCCTCGCATCGCCAAGCGCCCGCAACGGCCAGCCCTGGCATTTTACCGTAGTTGCGAACCAGGCGCTGATTCAAAGGATCAACCGGGCGGCTGTGGAGCAGCTAAAGCTGGGCGCCGATGAAAAGGCCGTGGAGCATATGAGCCAGCCGGGCTTTACCATTTTCCACGGCGCGCCGCTGGTGATCTTCCTGTCCGCGCCGTCAGAAGGCCGGTTTGCCGTTGTGGACTGCGGCATCGCGGTGGAGAATATCGCGCTGGCGGCCCACAGCCTGGGGCTTGGCAGCGTGATTCTGGGGCTGCCCAGAGCCGCCTTTGAGGGGCCGGAAAAGGAAGCGCTGGAAAAGGAGTTGGCGTTTGCGCAAGGATCGTCCTTTCAAATCGCCATCGCCATCGGCCATCCGGCTGCCGGCAAGGAGAAGCATCCGGTCGGGGAAGGGAAGATCACCCTCATTCCATAGATTTTCTGACAATAAAAGATGAAAATTGTTTCGGCAGGAAGGAAACGAGACATATTAAAAACGAATATTAATCATAGTGGGATTGTCCCAAAAAATTGGAAGCGGAGGATGAAAGCATGCCAAATTTTGCAAATCCTTTTCAGGGGAATGTGCCGCGCAAGCTGACAAAGCAGGAACTGATTCAGGCGATCCGGCTGGATATCGCCGGCGAGCTGGAGGCGATCTATGTCTATGACGCCCATGTGCAGGCGACGGATATCGAACTTGCCAAAAAGGTGATCGGCGAGATCCGCGATGAGGAGAAGGCGCATGTAGGCGAACTGTTCACGCTTTTGTACGCCCTTGACCCGGAAGAGGCTGCGCATTTTGCCTCCGGAAAAGCCGAAGTGCAGGAAGTGATGGAAGAACTGGGCTTGACGGGTTCCGCTGCTTCCGAAAAAGGCGAGGATGGCGGGAAAGCAACCGTCGGCAGCCTTTTGGGCAAGTGAGCGTAAACGGGAAAGGAGGCAGCGATTATGGACTATTTGGCCAGGGAATCATCGCCCCTTGAGGCGGGCATCTGGGAACAGATTGATGGGGCCGTAGTGAAGGCGGCCCGCAACGTGCTGACAGGCAGGCGGATATTGCAGCTCTTCGGCCCGCTGGGGGTGGGTGTGGAAAGCATCCACATCGACGATACCCAGGAAAAGGATGAAGTCATCGAGGATGGATTCATCACAACCAAGGGCAGAAAACTGGTAGAAATACCGACCATCTATGAGGATTTTTCGCTTTTCGCCAAGGATCTGGCAAGCACCGAAAAGTCCGGCTATCCCCTTGATCTGTCCAAGGCGCTGGCTGCCGCCCAGGCCTTGGCGTTAAAGGAAGACAGGCTGATCTTTTTCGGGAGCCAGAAGCTTGGGTATGAAGGCCTGCTGACCGCGTCCGGTGTTTCAAAATTGAAGAAAAAGGACTGGGCGGCAGGCGAAAACGCGTTTGCCGATGTGGCTGCCGCCATTGAGACGCTTGTTACAAGCGGCGTGTACGGCGCATACTCCCTTGTGCTCAGCCCGAACCTGTATATGCAGCTGCAGCGGCTGCAGCCCGGCACGGGCCTGCTGGAAATCGACCGGGTGAGCAAGCTGCTGAACGGCCACGTATATAAGACGCCGGTGCTTGGCAAGGACCAGGCGGTGCTTGTATGCCCGCAGCCGGAGAATATGGATATGGTTGTTGGCCAGGATATGGCGGCAGGCTATCTGGAGCAAAGGGAACTGAACCACTACTTCAGGGTTTTGGAAACCGTGCTGCTGCGCATCAAGCGCAGGCAGGCGATTGTGGCCTTCGAGTAAACGGCGTCACGGTATTGGTGTTGGGTTATTTGAGGCTGCACTAAAAAGGAAGAGGCAGCAAGACCGCGGCAGAGGCTTCCCCTTGAGGGGAAGCTGTCACCGAAGGTGACTGATGAGGTGACAACCCCAGAACGAGCAAACACAGTAAAACACCTCATCCGGCGCTAACCAATCCTCAGTCACGCTTCGCGTGACAGCTCCTTTCAAAAGGAGCCTATGCGCCACCTTCCCCTCAAGGGGAAGGCTCTGACGTAGATAGAAGTCAAGCAAATAAAATACAAGCAGGCTCCGCTCGTGAAAAAGCGGAGCCTGCTTGTATATAAATCGTCACTGATACTGCCCGAATCCGCTGGGGGCGGCATAGGTTGTTTCCGGCCTTATATCCATGCCGGGGCGCCGGTCCCAGCTGCCCAGCATCATATGCATGGGATAGCTTAAAAAGGAGGCATAGGGCAGCTTCTCCATGGAGATGTAGCCGGCCGGCGCGTTCAGCACGCTGGGGATGCGGTTGACGATGGTGGCGCAGGAGTGGGCCACGGTGTCCGGCTTTTGAATGGAGAAAGCGGTATCGGGCGTGCCGTAAATCTTCCAATCGCACATATCGCCCTCGTCGGGAGCGTACACCTTGCCGATACACTGGGCCTGCAGCACCGGCCCCTGATGGGTGATGGCCGTGACTACCGCCGACATGCCGATGGCGTTGCCCTTGGGAATGTTCTTTTCCAGCGTATGGCTGTACAGCTCCTTGTCCGCAAAGACCGGCACCGCCTTTTGCTTGATGGAGGCGATGGTCCAGCCCAGCTTTGCGCAAAGCGCCTCGGTGGAGTTCCATACATAGGCCGGCGGGGCTTCCTGGGCGGCGATCTCCCGGTCAAACTGCTGCGGATCCAGCCCGACCCCATGGGCCCGGGCCAGGGCGATGCCGTAATCCTCCACATTGTAGCTGACCGTCCCTTCGATCTGGGAGATGCGGTGGACGCCGCCGGCCACGCAGGCCACCATGTTGACCCAGAACACATCCTGCATGCCGGTGCCGCATAGGGTGCAGCCTGTTTTCTTGCACAGCGCGTCCAACTGGTTGGTGATACCGGGGGCGGTGGTCCAGGCGTACAGGGCCTCCTCGCAGGCGGTGATCATGTTGATGCCGCGGATGGCGCATTCCGTCATGGCGGCATGCATGTCCTGCATGAAGCTGTCCATGGTCAATATAGCGATGTGGGGACGGCAGCCATCCAGAATGCCGTTGGCATCCTTGACGATTTTGACGCCTGTCTCATGGCCAAGACCCGCGAATTCACCAATGTCCACGCCGTCCAGTTCAGGATCGGCATCGATGGCCCCAACCACCTGCGCGCCTTTATCATACAGGTATTTGATGATCACTTTGGCCATTTTGCCGCAGCCATATTGAACCACCCGGATGTTCTCCAGGGGGTGCTTGCTTACGATCATGTCGTTCCCCTCCTTTTTCATGGCTATATTGCGCTGAATTGGGAAAAACAATACCGTCGTTTGCCGCACTTGAAAAAAGCTGGTATAATCAAATATGGTATACATGTGGGGAGGGGTAGGTGTGAAGGCGAAAAAGGTGTGGACGATTGCATTTGTTGCCCTATTGGCATTGGCAGCCGCCGTGCCCTTTGCGTTGGGCCGCGATGGCGCGGCGCAGGCGCAAAGGGAGGAAAACGGCGCGGTCCGTTTGCTGGCCGTTAACGTCGGCAAGGCGGACAGCCTGCTTGTTTTTATAGAAGGAAAAACCTATTTGGTGGATACGGGAACAGTTCAGGCCTGGGGCGCGCTGCATACGGCCCTCAAGGCCATGGACATTACAAAGCTGGACGGCGTATTTTTGACCCACACGGACAAGGACCATATGGGCGGCATGGAAATGCTGTCCCTAAGCGAAATCCAGGTGGATGCCTGGTATGGTTCTGCCATGTATACCGGCATCAAGCCGGAAAAGCATCAGCTGCCCTTGGCGGCGGCCCGGCGGAACATGCAGCCGGTTTGGCTCAAGGCGGGGGATACGGTTCCTGTTTCGGATACATCCGTATTCATGGTGCTGGGGCCCATCACCCTGGATACGGAGAATGAAAACAACAATTCTCTGGTGATGGTGCTGGCAACGCCCCACGGAAACGTATTGCTGACCGGTGATATGGAGTTTGAGGAGGAAGCGGCCATCCTTGCCTCAGGCAGCCTGCCGCGCTGCGAGGTGCTGAAGGTATCCCATCACGGGGAGGATGATTCCACCTCCCTGTCCTTTGTGCAGCGCGTTATGCCGCAGGTGGCGCTGATATCCACCAATTCTTTTGAAGAGCCGGATACGCCCCACCCAAGCGTAATGGCTACTTTGAAGCGCACCGGGGCGAAGATCGCCATTACCCAAAACGCCAAGGGCGGCATGCTGGCAACGCTTGCGCAGGGAAAGGCCGATGTGGCGGCTGTGGAGTGGGGAAACGTTCCCGGTATTTCCGGCAGCCTGCGCCTTGCCGGCCTGGATGCGCAGCAGGATGTGCTGACCATCAAAAATACCGGCACGGAAGCAATTTCCCTGGCCGGCTGGTATGTGTTCTCCACAAGGGGCGAGGAGATATTCTTCTTTCCGGATAACGCGTCGCTGGCCCCCGGCGCAACCGCCCGGCTGGGATCAACCGAAACGCCGGGCGCGTGCGACTGGCGCTTTGATGACAAAAACGTATGGCACAACAAGAAAAAGGATGAAGCCATGCTGTATGATCCGTACGGCAGGGTAACGGACAGGCTGGACAACGGGCTGACGGAGGAATAGGAGAGTGCCATGATAGCCCAGCCAGCTAACGGGAAAGGTTAAAGCGCAGGTGCTTTTCCGGCCATCAGCTTCTTGATTCCCTGGTCCAAAAAGCTGCCCATTTTCAACGGCATCAGGTACATCATCCTCATCTGAAACAGCAGCGCTTTGCTGTGGCAGATGAGGAATTTGTTTTTGTCAAGGTGTTTTGCAAGCCCGCGGCCCACTGTTTCCGCGTTTGCCTTCATGGTCTCCGGCACCGGGAGAGGACCGGCCGACCTGGTCCTTGTCAGCGGTGGGTGCAACAGGTGAAAGCGGACGCCGCTTTCCTGATATTCCAGGCGAAGGCATTTGATCAGCGATTCCAGTGCGCCTTTGGTGGAGGCATAGGCGCTGATGCCGGGAAAGCCGGTGATGCCAACAGCGGAGGACGTGAAGCACACATGGCCGTGCTTTTGCTTTGCCATGATGGGCAGCACGGCCCGGCACAGGTGAACGGCACCGTAGTAATTCACCGCGAATGCCTGCCGGAACGCTTCGTCGTCCAGTGCCTCAAAATCATCAAAGGGGCAATGGCACGCGTTGTGAATGGCGTAATCGATGGCGCCAAAACGGGTAAATGCTTCCTGTGCCGCGGTTGCAACAAAATCGGCGTTCCGCACATCCCCCTTGGCAGAAAGCAGCTGTGCGGGGTATTGCGCTTTGAGCGGCTCCAGTTGGTCAACGCCCAAATCGATGACGGCAATGTTTTTTCCATCCTCCAGCATTTGGCGCACCATATGGTACCCGATGCCTTCATTGGCGCCGGTGATCAAAATTGTCTTCATGATTTCACCTTCTTATATTGGTCAAGAAAGAATGACAAATGCTGCTCGAGCTCCTGGGCCGCCTGTTGCGCGGGGCTGCCGGTCGCCAGCTGACGGGAAAAGCAGAAGTGGAAGATGGATTGGTAGAAAACGGCCAATTCCCCGGCGGGCAGGTCCTTGAGATATCCGCAGGCTGTCATCATTTCAAAGAACCGGGTCTGCATTTGCACCGGCCGGTCAAACATCAATTGGGCGTACAGCTTGCCCAGGGCGGGGTTGCCACGCTGCTCGATCAACAGCATGCTGATGAGCTGAAAGATCCTTTCATTGTTCAGGAAATCAACATAGTATAGCTTGCCGATGTGCAAAAAGGTTTTGTCTTCGATCATCGTCAAATCGGCGCTTTGAAAGCTTGCGGCGAGCATACCGGTCATCCCGCCGGCCATAGTCTCAAACTCCGCGACCAGGCAGTCCAATATTTCCTGCTTGCTTTTAAAATGGTAGTATACGCTGCTCTCCTTGATGCCCACCTCTTTGCAGATGCTTCGGATCGAGGCGGCTGTATAGCCGACGGACGCGAATTGCTTCAGTGCTACATCCAGTATGAGCTGCTTTGTTTCTTCGCCCGGCAAAAAAATCACCACCTAACAGTTGTTAGTTTGATTTTACCAAACAAGTGTTAGGTTGTCAAGGGAAATTTTTGCGGCATACAGAGGATGGGACGGCCATAAAAAGCCGGGAGGAAAAAATTAAATATCTTTGCCCATGAGAACCATGCCGTCCCATGTGCCAAAACCGCGCTTTTTGTAAAAGTCCTCCGTGCGTTTCCCTTTCGATGTGAACAAGTACATCATATCTATTTCCATAGCAGCCAGGCGTTTTTCAAACTCAGCCATCAACAAAGAGCCAATGCCCTTCCCCTGCATCGACAAAGGTACAAAGAAGTCTTTGATGAAGAAATGCCTGCAGTTGAAGTAAATCTCTGGGTTGCCCAGAATGACGCCCGAAAAATGATCGTCGTCATCATAGCAAACGAGGCCAAAGGCACCGCGGCAATCCATCATTTCTGCGAATTTCTCAAGAGCAAGCGGTTCTGTCCATTGATCAAGCCACGGCGGAGCATTGTATGTTTCCACATAGTGCTTGGCAAGCAAAGGATAAAGAGACTTTTCCAACGCAACGAATTTCATGTTTTGGCACTCCTTTTCTTCGGCGGTGTCCGCCCGGCGATGCAGATTTCGCAGCAAAACAATCAAAAATCCTCCCGTGACAAGGCTCGCAGTTCTTTTATTTGAGTGCAAGCCCCGAGACGGATGACTGCGCCTTCTGTCGGTTACGGTCATTATCCCACATGCATAGCAGGATAACAAGTTTACATATGGAGTTCTCGTCAAAACACCGTGCATCTGATGTGCGCAGAGGACGCAAGTATTTCTGAGCATAAAAAGAAGCTGGTTTCCCAGCTTCCCGTCTGTACATATGTGGCTGCTATTTCCCGGTAATTTCTCTGACAGGGCGAGGGTCATTTGTTAATCCCAGGATATAGTCCGTGGAGGTGTTGTAGTACCTTGCAAGCGTGATAAGATGATTGAGCGGCAGTTCTCGTTCTCCACGTTCATACCGGCTATACTGTGGCTGAGTCGTATGTAAAAGCGCCGCGATATCCGCTTGCTGCAAATCCCTGTCCTGACGCAGATCCTCTAACCGCTGCAAGCGCATTACACCACCTCACTTATAAATACCATGCTATCATATATCCATTTGGACCTCTTGACATTATGCTCAAATGGATATAAAGTGGCGATTGGTGATGATATTGCATGATAAGCATATTGGTCAAATGATCAAGCTGAGACGGCGGCAACTGAATTGGACGCTGGAGCAGCTGGCAGAAAAGGCTCAGATATCCGTTTCATTTTTGGGTCATATTGAGCGGGGGACAAGGGTAGCCAGTGTGGAAAGGTTGATACGGTTAGGCAAGGTATTGGATGTATCTCTGGATTGGATGATCGGCACCCAGCCGTCGCTGGGAACTGTATTTTTGAATTATTCGGGCATACAAATAGAGCAAGCGAAGGAACTGCTTCTATGCGCTTTGCGGCTTATAGAAAAATAACGTCTTTCCCTTTCTGGGTTGGCAATCCTGCAGAAGCCGCCTATGTAAGCCTCCCCTGCCAGGAGGGGATGGCGGATATATTAGGAAAGCAAAGAGGCCGGGAAACCGGCCTCTTTGCTTGCTGAAGAAGTGGCATCTTCTCTTTTCCAAAAGATATTACAGCAGTATGCAGATCATGCCGCCGGAGCCCTCGTTGATGATGCGTGTCAACGTCTCCTGCACCTTTTCCCTGGCGTCGGAGGGCATGCGCATCAGCTTGTTGGAAAGCCCCTCCCGCACCAGGTCATGCAGGCTCTTACCGAAGAAGTCGGTGCTCCATATGCGCTGGGGATCGTTTTCAAACTCATCCATCAGGTAGCGCACCAGCTCTTCCGACTGCTTTTCTGTGCCGACCACGGGGGATACCTCCGTTTCGATATCCACCCGAATCAGGTGCAGGGATGGCGCGTGGGCCTTGAGCTTTACGCCGAAGCGGCTGCCCTGGCGCACGATTTCCGGCTCCTGCAGGGTGAGTTCGTTCATGGCCGGCGTGACCAGGCCGTAGCCCGTTTCGCGCACGGATTTGAGCGCCTCCGCCACATGGTCGTACTCGGCCTTGGCGGCCACCAGCTCCTTCATCAGCGCCAGCAGGTGGGCGTCGCCCTTGATTTCGGTGCCGCACTCTTCGCCCAGAATCTTATTGAACAGCCCTTCCGCCAGCGGTAGGTTGTAGGATACGCGGCCTTCGCCAAGCTCCACGCCGTCGCCTTGCAGCCCGGCGGAATAGGGCGAGCCGTCAAAGGAATGGCCAAATACTTCCTTGTCCCGCATGCGCTTTAAGTTCTTGCCGCCCTGGCGCACGCCGTCCAGCACATGGGTGGCCAGCCAGTGGCCCGTATCCAGCGCGTTGAGCCAGGCGGGCACGTTCAGGCGCACCTCCCGAAGCGGGAACTCATACAGTATTTTTTCCAGCACGCCCTGTATGTCGTTCAGGCTCATCTGCTTGACATTGAGTAGCAGCGTGGGCACATCATACTTGCTTTGCAGCGACCTTTGCAGCGCCGCGGCTTCCGCTGTTTCCGGCGTGGCGCTGTTTAAAACCAGCACAAAGGGCTTGCCAAGGGCCTTCAGTTCGTTGATGACCCTTTCTTCGGCATCCACGTAGGCGCTGCGGGGGATGTCGGTGATGGTGCCGTCGGTGGTGACCACCATGCCGATGGTGGCATGGTCGTTGATGACCTTGCGCGTGCCGATCTCCGCCGCCTGCTCAAAGGGGATATCCTGATCAAACCAGGGGGTATGCACCATACGGGCGGTTTCATTTTCCGTGGTGCCAAGGGCGCCCTTGACCAGGTAGCCAACCGAGTCCACCATGCGCACCTTGACGGGGGTGCTGTCCTGCAAAAAGACTTCCACAGCCTCTCCCGGCACAAACTTGGGCTGGGTGGTCATGATGGTGCGGCCGGAGCCACCCTGGGGCAGTTCGTCGGCCAGCCGGTCTTTCACCGGTCCGGCAGGCATCCGCGGGAGCACCAATTCCTCCATGAATCTGGAGATAAAGGTGCTTTTCCCGGTGCGCACCGGGCCCACTACGCCGATGTAAACATCGCCGCCGGTTCGTTCAGCAATATCCTGATACAAATTGAACTGCTTTCCTGCATCCATGGGTTTCCCTCCTTGCATCCGCTTGATGAAAGGTATGCATGGGGGAAAAGAGTTATGACATTACGTACGTGGCTTGCCGGGGCCTTCGCCCTCCAAAAGATAGAAGGATAGCTCCTTCAGGAACCTTTTTACGCTGTCCTTATCCATCTGGTAATAGATACGGTTTTCCACCCGCTCCATATGAATAAATCCGCAGTTGATCAGCGCGCTCATATGGTGGGAAATGGTGGCGGTGGACAAGCCTGTTTCCTTGGCCAGGGCCTGGCCGTAGGACCGCTTGTCCCGTATGTGGGCCAGGATGGAGAGCTTGCTTTTGTCGGACAGGGCTTTTAGGCCCTCCAGCATTTGATTGTTTTCGATAGGTATCTCTTTCACGCTCAGGCCTTCCGGCAGGCATGCCCCTATATATAGGTAAATGTTTTTCAGATCAGCGTCCATGTTCAGTACAATCGAGCCGGCATGAAAGAGGCTGGGATACACATGCAGCGTGTAATCGCTGATGTCTCCGGGCTCCATGCCGATATTCTGGGACAGATAGGCGGAGAAAGGGTTTGTTTGGAAGTAGGAGCCCCAGCGGTCGCGGAAGTCATCGAGCAGCGGGGTTACGGCGGAGAAATGGGCGGCGATCAGCTCCCGCGCCGGCAGAAGGATTTGCTTCAGCTGCCCAAGCTGCGCCCCCGCGTTTTGCACCGCCCGCAATATGCTCCACTTTTCTTCATCCTTCAGGCCCGTTTCATCCAGCTGTTCAACAAGGGAGAGGCCATCCTGCCTTTGGCCGTCGTCGATAGTGTCATCCATCAGGTTCGCCACATGCAGCTTTCCCAAGGGCTGCGAAGGCGCGCAGGCAAAGGCTTCAAACTTTTCGCGTATGTTCGTCTCCTGGGTTTCCCAATCGGGGATGGTGGGCTCAAAAAACGACAGCATCAGCAGCTGGGCGATATTGCCCTGACCGATGGAAAAGGGGGTGAAAAAGGGCGCCAGTTCCTTGGCGTTCAAGCTGTATTGGCTGTCAACCGCATGATAGAGGCTGCGAACGCAGGCGATGCGCTCCTTGAGGGATCCCAGCATTTCCTCCCGCGGGCACAGCATTTGAAGCCGGCTGAAGGTGGTTTCCAGCGTGGTTTCACCGGTTTTGATCATCAGATAACTCAGCGCTTCCAACATCAGGTCCATTTGCGGGTGATAGATGTACTTCACAGGCTGCCCCCCCTTCATTCAGGCCGTCCAGCGTGCGGAAGGCCAGCAGCAGTATAAGCGATACCAGGCAGACGCCGCCAAAGAGGTAAAAAACGCCGCCAACACCCAATACCAGCGTCAGCCCGCCCATCAGGAAAGACAGCACCGGTATGGCCAGCGTGCATATGGCCCCCATGGTGGAGCCGACCCTGGCCAGGTATTCGGGGCTGACCACCTTGTACACCAATACGCTGAAGTGGCCGCCAAGCAGCGCCAGCGACAGGGTAAAAATAATCAGAACAACGCCCAGCACTGAAAAAAACAATACCGGTACAGCGGCCAGTTCCTGGACCCAGATCAATGCGCCGTAGCTTAAGCCAATCACGAGAAAGCCGGAAACGATCAGCGCTTTTCCGCTGATCCGGCGCTTGATATAGGGGTAAATGAAGGCGCCCAGCGCGCCGCCGATGGTCAGCAGTATGCCGCCCAGGGACATGGCTTCGGGCCCAAGATGATAGATTTCATTGACCAGCGGGGCGTTGAGCGCGTTTAGCGGCACCAGCAGGCCGTTGAGCAGCAGCGCCAGCAGGCACAGGCTTAAGATGGCGGGGGTGTTGAGCACGTAGGAAAAGCCGGCCTTCAAGGTTTGCCAATAGCCTTGCTTTTCCTCCGCTTCGCCGCGTTCGGGCTCTTTTCCCGCGCGGATCCAGGCAATGATGGCTGCGGACAGGAAGAAGGTGACGCCGTCGATCATGATTGCGCCGGGGATGCCGGCCAGGGCAATGATGCCGGCGGCGGAGGCCAGGCCGATGATTTCCATCACGCGGCTCATGCTGCTGTTCAAGGATACACCAAATTCGTAATCCTCTTTGGGTAATAGCCTTGGTACAATGGCCGTGCCGCAGGGGATGCGAAAGGCTTCCACCGTGGAGTGGAGCACGGTGATGCACAGCATGATGACCGGCGTCAGCACGTTGAACACATATAGGGCGGCTGTCAGCGCCACCAATAGGCCGCGGATCAGGTCGCTGATGATCATGGTCCATTTTTTGTCCATACGCTCCGCCAGCGCCCCGGCAAAGGGCCCAAGCACAACCGTGGGCAGCATGTTGACGCCAAAGATAATGGCCGACCATGCCGCGCTGCCGCTTAATTCGTATACCAGCCAGGTGAAGGCAATGGCATCGATGGAATCGCCGAAACGGTTGACGATGTTGGCGCCGATCAGCTTTGTATACTGCCTGTGCGCAAGTATGGCGCGGTATCCGCCTTTCTTGTTAGACATTCATCACACGCTCCTTTGATGGACATTGAACGACTTCTTCCATAGTATACCATGCATTAGATGTGTGTGAAAGGAGGATTAGATTAAAATCTAATTAAAAATGCAAGGCACTGCCGTATCGCGGGAATGCAAAACTCCCCGGCCATATGGCCGGGGAGTCCGCGGGCAACGGTAGGATGATCGGGAAAGAGGCAGATAGGTATTTTACTGGTTCACTTTGCCCAGGATGGCAAGGGTCACATCAAAATCCATATATTCGCCATCCTTGATATCGTTGAGGCTTTGGGCGTTTACAAGGTCGGGCACCCGGTAAACCTTGACCTTTACCACGTCCCCTTCCTTTTTTTCACCAAGATAGCCGGTCAGGTCACTGGTGCTGGTGGTGCGCTTGCCGTCGATTTCTACAATGATGTCGCCGGGCAGCAAGCCCGCGCTCGCAGCGGGGGAGTTATCTTCAACATTGCCGACATACACCCCAACGGGGAGCTTTCCGGAGGAAACGGCTTCGTTGCTCTGGTTCAGGTCAGATACGCTTACGCCCATGCGGGGTTTCGAGTCATCGACAGCAATGCTGGAGGAGCCTTGGTCGCCGGTCGCCTGGCCGGTGAGCACCTTTTCAATCAGCTCCTTGGCAGAATTGATGGGAATCGCCATACCGATGCCTTCTACCGAGGAACCGCTGAAAGCGCTGCCGGAATATTTCAAGGTAGGTATGCCAATCAGCTCGCCCAGCACGTTGAATACGCCGCCGCCGCTGTTGCCGCTGTTGATGGCGGCATCCACCTGAATCATGGTATTGGTGATACGTTTGCCATATTGGTCAGTGGTGCCGGATCTGATTTCGCGATTCAGAGCGGACACGATACCGACTGTCGTGGTGCCGGCCAATTCTGTTCCCAAGGGGTTGCCGATGGCGATAGCCCAGTCGCCAACCTGAAGCGTGTCGCTGTCGCCCAGGGAAACCGGGTTGAGCTTCAGGTCTTTTGCCTGCAAAATCGCAACGTCCAAACCTGCGTCATAGGCGATGAGCGTCGCATCGTAGGTCTTGTCGGGGGTGGTGATTTTCAGGGATGTATTGCCTTCCACCACGTGGTAGTTGGTCAGCACATAACCCTGGTCGCTGATGACAACACCGCTGCCGGTGGACTGCAAAACCGGTTCGCCGCTGCGGTTGCGGCTGCCCGGAAGGCTGAAGCCAAAGTTTCCGAAATCGCCATAGCCGCCATAGTTGTAGGTCGTGTAGTTGCTGACCCCGACCACGCTGTCCCGTACAGCCGCGATAGCGGCGGTGAAGGGGCTGGTGACGGTACCTTCGATCTTTGTGGCCAGTTTTTGCGGTTCGGCGCTGGCACCATAACCGCCGGTGGCCAGCATGGTAATACTTGCGCCTGCCATGGTAAATACGATTGCGATGGCAATATACCCTAACAGATGTTTTTTAATGTTGCTTCTCACTTTCTTTTCTCCTCCTTTGGTGGATTCGAGAGTAGTATAAGCAAGATTTTTGACTTGCCTATGAACGCTTTATGAATATTTTCTGGAAAAATGAAGTGAACGGGAAAATGTCAAAAAACATGATACCTTTGCAAAAGACATCATGTTTTTTGTACATCTTATTCGTTTTCCAGCGCGTAGATGGCCATGGCGCATTCCAGGCGCTTGCGCTCCATCTGGCATTCCAGGTCATAGGGCTTTCCAATGTCGCCATGGAACTGATGGGCGTTGGCGGCGCATCCGCCGGAGCAGAAAAAGCGCGCCCAGCAGCTTCGGCAGGCTTCCTTGGAAAGGACATTGTTTGCCGCAAACTTCTGCTGAATGGCGGTGTCAAAGGAACCATCCAGAACAGAACCCATTTTAAAGCCTTCCCGGCCCACAAACTGATGGCAGGGATAGATGTCGCCTTCCGGCGTGACCGCCACATATTCATTGCCGGCGCCGCAGCCGGTCAGGCGTTTGCGCAGGCAGGGACCGCCCTTCAAATCGACCATGAAATGGAAGAAATTGAACCAGCGGCCATCCTTGCGGCGCTGCATGTATTCCTTTGCCAGGCTTTCATATTCCCCGAAAATCCTTGGCAGATGCTCCTGGGACAGGGCGTAGCCGCTTTCGGGCGCCGCTACCACAGGCTCGATGGAAAGCTGCTCGAAGCCGGCGTCGGCCAGGTGCAGCACATCCTTTGAAAAATCCAGATTATGGGCGGTGAAGGTGCCGCGGATATAATAGCGCTGCTGCCCGCGGGAATTGGCCAGCTTCAGCGCGTTGGGAACGATGTGGGCGTAGCTGCCGCTGCCATTTGGCGTCGGCCGCATGTTGTCGTGCACCTCGGGCCGGCCATCGATGGAAAGGACCACATTGTCCATTTCCTTGTTGAGAAAATCAATGATTTCATCGCTGAGCAAAAGGCCGTTGGTGGTGGTAGTAAACTTGAAGTGCTTGTTGTGCTGCTTTTCCAGCTCGCGGCCGTAGGCTACGATCTCTTTGACGACTTTGAAATTCATCAGCGGCTCGCCGCCGAAAAAGTCCACCTCCAGGTTGATGCGCTTCCCGCTCATCCTGACCAGCCAGTCAAGCGCCGCCTTGCCGGTCTCCGCCGACAGCATGCAGCGGTTGCGGCCGTTGTATTCACCGGTGCCGGCAAAGCAGTATTTGCAGCGCAGGTTGCAGTCATGGGCGGCATGCAGGCACATGGCTTTCACAACGCCAGGGGCGTGAACCTCAACGTCGTCATAATCATCGGGGGCGTTCAACTGGCCCATGGCCTCCAGCTGGGAAAGCTCTTCCAATACCTCCGCCACTTCATTTGAATCAAAACGAGCGGAAAGCTTATGTACAATTTCTTCTTTGGCGGCGGTACCCCAGAGCTTGACGGCCTCATAGGCCAGTTCATCCAGGGCGTGGACCGCGCCAGAGCCGACATCCAGCATCATGGGCTGGTTTACGGCGATAAACGTATGGATCAATTCAGCTTCCTCCAGATAAATAAGGTCTGTCTGTCTTTCTGGAAACAACAAGAAGCGGGAGTCCACCTCCCGCTTATAAGCAAGTCCGTATGCTTATGTTACTTGCCAAAGGCGTGGTTCAGCTTGCCCTCGCCGCCGCCCAGCACGGCATTGTTTTCCTTGTTGGCGCAGGACTGGTTGGCCACCGTGCAGCTCGTTTTGCAGGCGCTCTGGCAGGAAGCCTGGCATTCGCCGCAGCCGCCGTGAACCAGGGATTGCTTCAGGCAGTCGCGTTGAATGGTTTTGATATGCTTCATGGGAATCCTCCTCCATATGCGTGTACATGGGACTGGAGGTATTATACACTGAATTTCCTTTTGTTGCAATCATTTTGCCGAAAGATTGGAAAGAATCATGCCGGAAAGGCCGCCGCCGGCAAGGCCCATGCCCAGATCGCCAAGGTAGGAGGTGAAGGGGAGATTCTGCCCCGTGAGCAGCGCGTACAGCGAGACGCCCAAGCCCATATATAGTAGGCCCACGGCACCCCCCCGCAAAAGTCCCTTCTCCCCGCCGCGGCCTACGGCCGCGATAACGCCCACGACGATGGAAACAAGCTTCAATACCTGGTTGAATACGCGGATCACGCTGTCGGACGGCTTGAGCCACTGCATCAAAAGCGCGAATACCAGTATGCCTGCCGCCGATACCCCAACGGCTACGATCAAGCCCCGGAGAATCCGGCCCCACGCGCTTTGTGTGTGGGTACGGGCACGCCTGCGGGGCGCAGTTTTCGTCTGGGACATGAAAAAACCCTCCCTGTCCTTTTTGCTTACATGTATGCCGGACAGGAAGGGTTTATGCATATGGAGGGGAGTTACGCCAACACCTCGGAATCGTTTTCCACGCTGACTTCTTCCACGTTGCGGATGGCCCAGCGGGCGAACACCAGCTTGACATTGTCCTGGCCCACGGCTACGGTAAACGTGTCATCCTTGATGGCAACGATGGTGCCGTAGATGCCGCCGATGGTGCAGATGCGGTCGGTGACTTTCAGGTTGGCCAGCATGTCCTTGACCTTCTTGTCCTTTTTCCGCTGGGGGCGGATGAGCATGAAGTAGAACACGACGAAGATCAGTACCATGGGCAGGAGCATGCCTACAAGCCCGCCGGTGGGATCAGCGGCGATATCGGTTCCGGTGGCGCCGGCGGTTTCCGCAACAGCCGTGGTGAGGCCAAAGGCCCAGTCAAAAATTGAATTCAGCATGGATGGGGGTCTCCCTTCAACGTTTTTATCTATGCGATTATAACAAGAAATGTGCGTGCGCGCAAGGGATATTTCTCAAGGCCTGGAAAGAAAACGGGAAGCTTTAACAAAAAACGTCCTGCAGCTGTTTAAAAGTTTCTGCTGGTGTCGTATCCCGCAAAGAATTCGTTGCGGAAGTCCAGCAGCCTGTCTTCCCGGATGGCATCCCGCACCTGCTCCATGAGCCTTGTCAAAAAGCGCAGGTTGTGTATGGAGGCCAGCTGCGCGCCCAAAATCTCCTGGGCCTTGAACAGATGGCGGATGTAGGCCCTGGAAAAGTTGCGGCAGGCGTAGCAGTCGCAGCCTTCCTCCAGCGGGGAAAAATCCCGGGCGCAGTCCGCGTTGCGTACCACCAGGCGCCCTTTGCCGGTCAGGATGGTGCCGTTTCTTGCGACACGGGTGGCCAGCACGCAATCGAACATATCCACGCCCCGCAAAACGCCCTCCACCAGGCAGTCGGGGGAACCGACGCCCATCAGGTAGCGGGGCTTGTGCACCGGCATATAGGGCATCAGCTCTTCCAGCATTTCATACATGATGGGCTTGGGTTCGCCTACGGACAGGCCGCCGATACCGTAGCCGATAAAATCCATATCCGTCAGCACCTTGGCGCTTTCCACCCGCAGGTCCTTGTAAAACGCGCCCTGTACGATGCCAAACAGCGCCTGGTCTTCCCGCGTGTGGGCGGCCTGGCAGCGCTTGGCCCAGCGGTGGGTGCGGTCCATGTTGATCTTGGCGTTCTCATAATCGCAGGGGTAGGGGGAGCACACGTCAAAGGCCATGGCAATATCCGCTCCCAGGTCCTGTTGGATCTGCATGGACACTTCCGGGGAGATAAAGCGGCGGCTGCCGTCGATATGGCTTTGGAAGGTGACGCCTTCCTCCTTGATTTTGCGTATGCCGGCCAGGGAAAACACCTGAAACCCGCCGCTGTCGGTGAGGATGGGCTTTGACCAGTTCATAAAGCGGTGCAGCCCGCCGGCTTCCTTGACCAAATCTTCGCCGGGCCGCAGATGTAGGTGGTAGGTGTTGCTGAGTATGATTTGCGCGCCGATCTCATTCAGGTCCTTGGGCATGACGGCCTTCACCGTGGCGGCAGTGCCCACGGGCATGTAAACGGGGGTCTGGATATCCCCGTGGGGGGTATGCAATACGCCCAGCCGGGCGCCGGACTGCTTGCAGGTTTTGATCAGCTCAAATTGAAAAGGGTTGCTCATTCCATGCTCCTTTGCGGTGTGGAATATTTTGGCAAAAAGGCTTCGATGGCGCTTGCGTACAGTTCCCAGGGTTCGCCTTGGGGCCGGCTGAAGAAGGTCATCTCCTTGTTCAGGGTGGGGTGGGTGAGGGTCAGCTTTGCCCCCCACAGGGCAATTTGCTTTCCGGGCACGCCATGGCCGTACCTTGCGTCGAACAAAAGGGGATGGCCGCTTGCGGCAAACTGTACCCGTATTTGATGGGCGCGGCCCGTTTCCAGCCGGATGCGGCAAAGGGAAGCCTCCGGAGCTTTGACCAGGCAGTCAAAGTGCAAAACGGCCAGCTGGCTGCCGGGCGTGCCCTCGGGAACAGTGGAAACCATGTTCCTTGCCTCATCTTTAAAAAGAAAGTCGCGCAGCGTTCCCGAATCCGGAAGAGCGCCTTCCGCCACCGCCAGGTATTCCCGGCCCATTTCGTGGGTGGATACCTGCCTGGACAGCCGGGCGGCCGCTTTGGAGGTGCGGGCCAGGCAGATGAGCCCGCCCACGGGCCTGTCCATGCGGTGTACAAGACCTAAGTATACATCGCCGGGTTTTTGATACTTTTCCTTGATGTAGGCCTTCATGCGGGAAAGGAGGTCGTCATCCCCTGTGGCGTCTGCCTGAGTCAACAGGTTCGGCGGCTTGATCACCACAAGCAGATGATTGTCCTCATACACCACGTTACACATGGCCTTGCCACCGCCCGCTGGCGCCGCAGGGGAGCACGCCGCCGCTTTGAACCGGCAGGCACAGCTCCTGGGCGTCGATCAAGCCTTCATGCCTTGCGCCTACGCACAGGCGGAGGATGTTGGAAAGAACGCTGGCCTGAAAGCCGGTGGTATAGCTGTTGATGAGAAAGAACGAAGGGGTGTCGGACAGCGCCTGGGCGCAGGTTTCGACCAGGCCAAACAGCTCGTCTTCCAGCTTCCATACCTCGCCATTAGGGCCCCGGCCATAGCTGGGCGGGTCCATTAAAATGCCGTCATAGCGGCTGCCGCGGCGGATCTCCCGGCGGACAAAGGCCAGGGCGTCCTCCACGATCCAGCGGCAGCTGGTTTCCGGCAGCTTCGACAGCTCCCGGTTTTCCTTCGCCCACTGGATCATGCCCTTGGCGGCATCCACATGGGTGACCTGAGCGCCGGCTCTGGCGCAGGCCAGGGTCGCCCCGCCGGTGTACCCAAACAGGTTCAGCACCTTGGGGGCGTTTCCTTGCGCCGCGCGCGCAAGGCACAGGTTGGACATCCATACCCAGTTGGCCGCCTGCTCGGGAAAAAGCCCGGTATGCTTAAAGCCGGTGGGGCGGACGAAAAACTGAAGATTGCCATGGGAGATCACCCACTTCTCAGGCAGCTTCCCGAAGAACTCCCACTGGCCGCCGCCTTTTTCGCTGCGGTGGTAATGGGCCTGGGCCTTTTGCCAGAGAGATGGGTTGGATTTGGGCCAGATGACCTGGGGATCGGGGCGGCGCAGAAGGATGTCTCCCCAGCGCTCGAGCTTTTCCCCGTCCCCTGTGTCAAGGACCTCATAGTCGGACCAGGTGTCGGCTAGAAACACGTCATTGCTCCTTTTTCGGCCGAAGGTTTCCAAAGGGCGATCGGAAAGCCCTTTGGCCGCATCCGCTGATGCGGAATCTTGTAAAGGACTTGATAATCAGCCCAGGTATCGGCAAAAAACACTTTTCATCTTTTTGCTCACGGCGGGAAAGAAAGGATTTCGCGCCTGCGGGCGCGACCAGGGCTTTCCGATCGCCCTGGACCTTCGGCCGGTGTCAACAACTGATCTTCGGATCAGGTGCGATTGAAAACGCAATTTGCTGCTTACGCCCGGCGCACTGACAGCACGGCCGCCTCGCCGTTGATATCCCATTCCTTGGCTACGGCACCGGCGGGAGCTTCGCCTGCGGTAAGGCTCAGGGCCAATACACCATTTTCGATCATGTCCCGGCCACTGTCGATGGCGTTTGTCAGCTTTTCACCGGCCGTAAAGGTCACGTGGATGCGGTCGGTCACATCAAAGTCGGCGTCCTTGCGCATGGTTTGCAGCTTGCTGATGACTTCGCGGACAAAGCCTTCCTGAATGAGCTCGGGGGTCAGGTTCGTGTCCAGCACGACGGTGACATCATGGTCGGTGAGGGCCATGAAGCCGGGCTTTTGCATGGGCTCGGTCAGCACGTCGTCTTTCTCCAGCGTCACCTGCGTGCCGTCCAGATCAAAGGATACGGTTTCGCCGCGGCCAAAGGCATCCACCACATCGTTGCCGTCCATTGTCAAAAGGTGCTGACCGATCTTGCCCAGCAGCTTGCCATAGCGGGGCCCAAGGGTGCGCATTTGCGGCTTGAGCTTGTAGCTGGTGAAGGCCCTGGCATCCTCGGTGAAGATGACCTGCTTCACGTTCAGCTCGTCTTCAGCCAGCTCCGCATACTCGCCCGCAAAGGAGGCGCCCTTCACATACAGCGCCTTCACCGGCTGACGCACCTTCATGGAGGCGGCGTTGCGGCAGGCCCGACCCAATTGCACCACATCGATGAGGGCGGACATCTGCTTTTCCATATCCGGGTCGATCAAGGCCGCGTCGAAAGTGGGGAAATCGGTCAGGTGCACGCTGATGGGCGCGGCTGTGTCCACACTGCGGACCAGGTTTTGGTACATGTTTTCCGCCATAAAGGGCACAAAAGGCGCGGTCAGGCGGGAGAGGGTCTCCAGCACGGTGTACAGAGTGATGAAGGCGGCTTCCTTGTCGCCGGCCATGCCCTTTCCCCAGAAGCGTTCTCGGCTGCGGCGCACGTACCAGTTGCTCAAATCATCCACAAAATCAGCGATGGCCCTGGCCGGCTCGGTGAGGCGGTAATTGTCCAACTCATTTTCGGCAAGGCGGATCAGGGTATGCAGCCGGCTCAATACCCATTTGTCCATCAGGGACAACTCGGCCTTGGAAAGCGGATGCTCCTTGGGGTCAAAATTGTCGATGTTGGCATAGAGCACGAAGAAAGCGTAGGTGTTTTGCAGCGTGCCCATGAACTTGCGCTGGCATTCGGATACGGCTTCTGAATAGAAGCGGCTAGGCAGCCAGGGCGCGCCGCCGGTGTAGAAATACCAGCGCACGGCGTCGGCGCCCTGCACATTGAGCACGCTCCAGGGGTCTACCACGTTGCCCTTGTGTTTGGACATTTTGATGCCGTCCTTATCCTGCACATGGCCCATGACGATACAGTTTTTAAAGGGCGATTTATTGAACAGCAGCGTACCGATGGCCAGCAGCGTGTAGAACCAGCCCCGGGTCTGGTCAATGGCCTCGGAGATATAGTTGGCGGGGAAGTTTTCCTCAAATTGCGCCTTGTTTTCAAAGGGATAATGCCATTGGGCAAAGGGCATGGAGCCGGAATCGTACCAGCAGTCGATGACCTCCTTGACCCTGCGCATCTCCTTGCCGCAGTGGGGGCATTTCAAAGCAATCTGATCGATGAAGGGACGGTGCAGTTCCACATCCTCAAAGGGCGTGACCGCCATGTCTTTGAGTTCCTGCTTGGAG
The DNA here is from genome assembly GCA_023425025.1 of Bacillota bacterium. Classification (GTDB taxonomy): domain Bacteria; phylum Bacillota; class Clostridia; order Christensenellales; family Aristaeellaceae; genus JAEWAH01. Next base: position 99,149 of record JAFADG010000032.1, on the reverse strand, counting down.
CCCACCACGTGCATATGGCCGTCTTCGCACAGCCAGATGGGCAGGGGGGTTCCCCAATAGCGCTCCCGGGAGAGGCCCCAGTCCACCACGTTTTCCAGGAAGTTGCCCATGCGGCCTTCCTTGATGTTGTCCGGCAGCCAGTTGACGCTTCGGTTGTTGCGCAAAAGATCGTCCCGAAGGGCGGTCATGCGAATAAACCAGGTGGCGCGTGCATAGTAAAGAAGCGGCGTATCGCAGCGCCAGCAGAAGGGATAATTGTGGGTATAGGCGGCTGTTTTGAACAGCAGGCCGCGTTCTTTCAGATCAGAAAGGATGGCAGGATCGGCCTGCTTGACGAACACGTTTTCCCAGGGCGTGCCGGCGACGAACTTGCCTTGGGTATCCACCAGCTGCACAAAGGGCAGGCCGTTTTCGCGGCCGACCCGGGCGTCGTCTTCACCGAAGGCCGGGGCGATGTGCACGATGCCGGTGCCATCGGTAAGCGTGACATAGCTGTCGCAGACCACATACCAGGCCTTTTCCTTGGGGTTTGCGAAGTTATACAGCGGTTCGTATGCCAAACCCTTGAGCGCTTCGCCGGGGAAGACTTCCAGAACCTGGGCAGCGGCCGCGTCATGCTCGCAGAACACGGCGGAGATGAGTGCTTTGGCCATGATGAAGGTCTGGCCGTTTACGAGTACGCGGCAATATTCCTCCTTGGCGTTCACGCACAGCGCCACGTTGCTGGGCAGCGTCCAGGGCGTGGTGGTCCAGGCCAAAAGGTAGGTATCACGTTCGCCCTTGACGGGGAAGCGGACAAAGGCGCTCAGGTCGCTGACCTCTTTGTAGCCCTGGGCCACCTCGTGGCTGGAAAGGGCCGTTCCGCAGCGGGGGCAGTAGGGAACCACCTTGTGGCCCTTGTATAAAAGGTCGCGCTTGGCGATCTCCTTCAGGCTCCACCACACGGATTCGATATAATTGTCTTCATAGGTGATATACGGGTGCTCCATGTCCACCCAGAAGGCGACGCGCTCGGACATCTCCTCCCACTCGTGCAGGTATTTCCAAACGCTTTTTTTACATTCGGCGATAAAGGGCTCGATGCCGTAAGCCTCGATTTGGGGCTTGCCGTCCAGGCCCAGGTGCTTTTCAACTTCCAGCTCCACCGGCAGGCCATGGGTATCCCAGCCGGCCTTGCGCAAAACGCGCTTGCCCTTCATGGTCTGGTAGCGGGGGATCAGATCCTTGATGGAGCGGGTAAGCACGTGGCCGATATGGGGCTTGCCGTTGGCCGTGGGCGGGCCGTCGAAAAAGGAGAAGGTTTCCTTGGCGTCATCCCGGTGGTGGAAGCTCTTCTGGATGATGCCGTTCTCCTTCCAAAAGGCGGCGGTTTCCCGCTCGCGGGCCTCAAAATTCATGTCGGTGGGTACTTTTTGATACATAATAATCCTCCCGTGTCCATCGTCATTGCCTTAAAAACAAGAAAACCGCCCCAAGCAATTTGGGACGGATTACTCCGCGGTACCACCCAGATTGGCGGCAGATGCCGCCCACCTTTGCGCAAGAAACATTCTTGCAGCCCTGTATCGGGAGCAGCCCGCCTGTGCCTTAAGTTTCCCTTCGGCCCGGAGACTCCGGGGTGATCTGGTTGGGCATTCCTTGCCGGCCTTCCACCTGCGCCGGCTCGCTGCAAAGGGGTTTGCCTAACCCGTCCCCATCATGGTCAATATACTTCCTACTATTATATCCAACCGCGGAAAAAAGTAAAGTGTTTTGCAGGAAAAGGCGGCTGTTTTGTTGGGAAAATGACTGCCTGGCAGCGGGAAACACTCGCTAACTTCATTATTTTGCGAAACGCTCAGGTCATGCCGGGAAAATTGTGGTATACTATCCTTTAAACACTAGCTTGGGAGGGCGCCGGATGACTGCGTGGTTGCTGAAACGCTTTGTGAAAAACCATCAGGACGTTAATAGCCAGCCGGTCCGGACGGCATACGCCTCCCTGGGCGCTACGGCGGGGATCATCATCAACCTGTCGCTGTCCCTGACCAAGTTTTTGATCGGCCTTTTTTCGGGCTCTGTGGCGGTGACGGCGGACGCGGCCAATAACCTGTCGGACGCCGGCGGCTCCATCGTTTCCCTGGTCAGCGCCAGGTTTGCGCAAAAGCCGGGGGATAAGGACCATCCCTTTGGCCATGGGCGGATGGAGTATATCGGCGCCCTGGGCGTGGGCGTCATCATTCTTTTGATGGGCGTTGAGCTGTTCAAGGAAGGCGTCGCCAATATCATCACGCCCTCGGCCACGGATTTTTCGCCGGCCGCATGGATTCTTTTATCCGCCGGCATCCTCGTGAAGATATGGCTGTATTTCTTTTACGCGCGCCTGGGCCGGGCCATTGATTCCGAGCCGCTGAAGGCCGCCAGCAAGGATTCCGTGTCCGACGTGCTGGCCAGCGGCGGCGTGCTGCTGGGCATGGTGTTGGACCGGGCGTTTGGCATTCGCCTGGACGGCTGGATGGGCGTGCTGGTGGCGCTGTTTGTACTGCGGGCAGGCTACCAGGTATGCAAGGGCACGGTGGATAGGCTGCTGGGGGCGCAGCCCAACCGGGAGATGAACGATAAGCTGATGGAGAAGCTGCTTTCTTATGAGGGCATTCTCGGCGTGCATGATCTGGTGATCCATGATTATGGCCCGGGCCGCAGCATCGCCTCCATCCACGCGGAGGTTTCATCCAAAGCCGATATCGTGAAAATACATGAAGTGATCGACCGGGCCGAACGGGATATCTCCGCGGAAATGAGCATTCCGCTTTTGATCCACATGGACCCGATCATCACCGACGATACCGTTTCGCTTGAAACGCAATCCAAGCTGGAGGCCTTTTTGGTCTCGCAGGATGAGCGGCTGAAGCTACACGATTTCCGCCGCGTGCAGCACGCCGATCGGGTGACGCTTTTGTTTGACGTCATGGTTCCGCCGCAGATAAAGGATACCTCCCCCCTCAAGCAAAAGCTCGAGGATTTTGCCAGAGAGCTTGACGGGCGAAATGAATGCGTAATCGATTTTGATCCGGACTACTACCAATAATTGGTCTGTAACATTTGACAGAAAGATGCAGGTTTCAGCGCATTCGCCCCGTTTACAGAGGGAAAGTAGAAAATCTGTCGAAATTTCTTTGTGGCAAGGGGGACTTTACATGAAAGCCAAAAACCGTTTCTTTTCGCGGGTGCTTTGCCTGTTGATGGTTTTGCTTTGTTTTACAGCGCCGTTTCAGGCATTTGCCGAAGCGACGGAGGAACTGAGCAAGGAAGAATTGCTGGAGCTGCTGGCGGAAACCATTCCCGAAGGGCAGGAAGGGGAGCTGAACGAATACCTGGTGCTGCCGGACGGCTATACGCCGCCCAAGACGGATGTGTTTCAACTGCTGCTGATCGGCACCGATACGTATTCCACCAAGTCAAGAGGACGCAGCGATGTGATGATGCTGGCACAGCTTGACCCCAAGAACAAGACGGTGAAGCTGGTTTCCTTTCTGCGCGACATGTATGTCAAAATCCCCGGAAAAGGCTCCACGAGGATGAACGCGGCTTACGTATACGGCGGCCCGGACCTGCTTATAAAAACGCTCAAAGAAAATTTCGGCATCGAGCCGGACGCCTATGTTTCCGTCAATTTCAGCCGCATGGCCAAACTCATCGATGCCATCGGCGGCGTGGAAATCGAGGTCTCCAGCCGGGAGCGCACGCAGCTCAACAGCATATTGCAATACTATAATATGAAGATGGGCAAGCGGCAAAACAGCGGCCTTTTGAAAAAATCGGGTCTGCAGAACCTGACCGGCGACCAGGCGCTTTCCTTCAGCCGCATCCGCAAAATCGACAGCGATTTTAACCGCACCGACCGCCAGCGCACGGTGGTGGAAGCCGCTTTCCGCAAGATCATGACCATGAGCTGGGATAAGATCGGCGATCTGGTGCTGGATAACCTGGACAACGTGGTAACCAATATCTCGGCGGCCGACGCAATCTCCCTGATCCCTACGGCGCTGATGGCTAAGGACGCCGCCTTTTCCTCCATGCACATACCCATTAAGGATGGATATGCCAGCAAGATGATTTCCGGCATGGCCGTGCTTGTGCCCAACCTTGGCAAGAATGTGGACGCGATGAACGCGTTTTTGTATGGCGAGTAAGTAAAATCACGGCTGCGGGATAACAAAACCCCGTCCTTTCCAATCGCTAGGAGAGGACGGGGTTTAGTGTTTCGTATCAATCCGCTTTATTGCCAGCGTTCAGGGCTTCGATTTCCGCCTGGCGCTTGGGCGGCGAGCAGTAGGGGCAGGCCTCCAGCTTGTCAAAGGGGCTGGTTTCCATTTCGCCGTAGGTGAACCCGGTCAGCGGCAGGTACCTGTCTTTCACGCTCTTGCAGTAGGCGTCACTGTGATAATACTTTCCGCCGTCGGGGTTGTAGAACAGTTCTGTTGAATCATCCGGGATGGGGATATTCCGGCCCACATCGTCCCAAATAAACACTCTGGTGTTCAGCTTCAGGTTGTCCCACAGCCAGCGCATGTTGATGCCTTCCGTGCTCTTTTCCTGCTGGACGCGGATGCAGCCATGGCTGGCCTTTTGCCCCAGCACGCGCTGGAAGGGCCCGTAATCCCGGTCGCCGGTAGCTTCGTTCAAGAAGCAGGGAACCTCGTGGATCAGTATGCCGCCGTTGATTCGAAGCGCCAGGTCGCACCACATGTTGCCGGACCAGAATCCGCCGGTGCGGCTGACGATCATGAATTCGCCGGCGGAGGTTTCGTTGTACGGCTGCTTGCTGTTGACAAGGCCCGTGGAGATCAAAAGCTCGGTGATGATCTTTCCTTCCTGGAACACGTACATCCGCTGGGTGAGCTTATCCAGCAGCAGGCCGAACTTTTCGTTGGGCTGCTTGGTTTCCAGCCTTTTTGTTTCGATATATCCCGTAAAGAAGCCGGCCCAGTTTTTGACCTTGCTGGAGTGGATGGAGCTGGAATAGGCCTCCACCCGTGTCCAGCCGTTGTCCAAGTTTTCCAGCACGTGCAGCCCCTGGGAGTCGCAGGTCACTTCGCCCACGGCTGCGGAATCCTTGTTGGGTTCCGCGTACACCTTGACCACCTGCCGCTGCTCGCCCTTGACCACCGTCATGGGCTGCATCATGGCCGCCCAGATGGCGGCCTCGTCCATAACGCCCATGGGCAGCTTGAAGAAGCAGGATTCATGCTCGCAGGGGTAACTGCTGAAATCGGAAGGGGCGCGGGCTTTATCGTCGGAGGTATCCGTGACAGAAATGATCTCCGGCTGCGCAGCGGTATCTATAGGTACAGGACTTAAGGAGGCTTCGGCGATGTCGATGGTGTGCAGCTCGGCGTTGGAGGAAAAGCCGGCATCGTCGGTCAGCGACAAACTCAGGTTATAGCTGCCGGGGGAAAGGGGCGCGCCGCCGGCCGCGCCATCCCAGGGGATGATATGCGTGCCTGCCGGCAGGAGCGCTTCGTACAAAACAACGTCGCCGCCGGCTGCGGCAAGCGTCATCGTCAGCGTAGCCTGAAGGTTTGTTTCCACCTGAAAGTGCCATTCCTGCCCCAACACCAGCGTAGGGTTGCTGGGGATTGCCAAGACAATGACGGGACTCGCGTCGCCCAGGATGAACTCAGCCTTTGCCACATTGGAGCCTTGCGTTGCCACCAGGGTATAGCTGCCCTGCGCAAGAGGGCTGCCGCCGCTGGTGCCATCCCAGGCAAGGTTGTTGAGGCCGGCCTTGGCAGGAAACGCCTCCGCCAGCACGGCGGCTGTTGCGCCGGACGTGTCCTCTACAACAATCTCCGTATCTCCGGGATGGGTAACGGAAAAGCTCAGACGGATGGATTTGCCGGGCCGCACGGCTTCCGGCGGATCGACCCATTCCAGGGCGGCCTCGGCAAGCGCGGGCAAAAAGGTGCAGCATATCAGCAAAAGCGCCAGCATTCCTGCGGCACGGCGGAACAACAGCATGAAAGACCTCCTTTATAGGTGAAGGGACATTAAAAATATCATACAGAAAATGCACACAGTTTGCAACCCAAAGCAAGCCATGGCATGGATTTGAAACAAATTGTTACAGGAACGCGCTCTTTTTCGGGAATTGCGCCGCACCTGCCGAAATGATACAATACGCTTATGCCTTGAGGAGGGAAATCATGGAGATTCGCCTTGCGGATGTTGTAGAGGCTCTGTCGCGGCTGCGCGCTCCCTTTTGTCCGGGGGAGTATGATTTGCACGCGCTGGCGGCGCAAACCCTGAGCGAAGCGGGGATTTCCTTTCGGCACGAGGTTCGCCTGGCCCCGCGCTGCCGCATTGACCTTCTGGCCGGGACCATCGGCATTGAAATCAAGCGGGGCAAGCCGGAATGCAAGCGGCTTGTGAGCCAGCTAGCGCGGTATGCCGAAAGCGAGGAGATTACCGCGCTGGTTTTGCTGGTGGAGCGTAAGGCGGACCTGCCGGCGACCATCGGCGGCAAGCCGTGCGTTTCCTTATCCGTAAATAAGCTGTGGGGGATTGCGCTGTGACCATGCGGGACGGGACGGAATCAAACGAAAACGGAATATCCCTGCTGCCCGCCTACCTGCGGTCATGGGGGCAGCAAGGGCATGTGTACGGTACGCTTTCTTATAATAAACGCGCAAAGTGCTGGGTAGTTAAGGGCGAGCCCTGCGTAACGGAGCTGGCCAAACGGCTGTTTCCCGGCAGCGCCGGCCACGGCCGGGGCGAGGCCAGGTTCACCGCCCACCGGCGGGTGGTGGGGGATTTGCACTGGCTGATGCTGCGCTATCCCCTTGCGGTAAAGCCTCAGGATGAAAAGCGCTGGGAGGAAGCGCTGTCGGATGCCAGGGCGTATGCTTTGCGGCGGGAGCAGGCGCGGCTGCTCCCGGAATACGAAACGCCGCCCGAAGGCAGCTTTGAGGGCGAATTGATCCCGTTTCAGCAGCGGGGCCTGGCCTACCTTATGCAAAATGACCGGGCGCTGCTGGCAGACGAGATGGGCCTTGGCAAAACCGTGCAGGCACTGTCCTGGCTGGCATCCGTAAGCGCCTATCCCGCGCTCATCATCCCGCCCGCGCATTTGATACGCAACTGGGAGGCGGAGACCGGGCGCTTTTTGCGCATTGCGGGGCAAAAGCCCAGGATACACGTGATCAAGGGGCTGAAGCCATACGAGCTTCCCCCGGCGGATATATACCTGATGCATTATTTGCTGCTCAGGGGCTGGAAAAAGGAACTGCCGGAAATGGGCTTTGCCGCGGTGATCTTTGACGAGATACAGGAGCTTCGGCACAGCGGCACGGAGAAGTATTCGGCGGCCAGCCTGCTTTCCTCGTCGCTGGACAAGGTCATAGGCTTAAGCGGTACGCCCATTTACAACAAGGGCGGCGAAATCTGGAATGTGGTCAATATCCTGGACTTTCACTTTCTGGGCGATTGGGAGAGCTTTTCCAGGGAGTGGTGCTACGGCTACGGCAACGCCGTGGTGGTCAAGCCTGAGCTGCTGGGGGAGCATTTGCGCCGGGAGGGGCTGATGCTGCGCCGCACCAAAAAGGAAGTGCTGCCGGAGCTGCCGCCCAAGCGCCGCCTGGTGCAGGAAATCGACGCCGACGACGCGCTGTACCGCCAGCTGTTGCAGCCCGTGCTGGAAAAGCTGCTGCATTGGCGCAGGGATGAAAGCCTGACGGCCTCCCAGCGGGCAATTCTGGAGGAACAGATTTCCCAGGAGGAGCGCCAGGCTACGGGCCTTGCCAAAGCGCCGTATGTATGCCAGTTTGTCAGGGCGCTGCTGGAAGCCGGGGAGAAGGTGCTGCTCTTTGGTCACCACCACAAGGTGATGGACACATACAAGAAGGAGCTAAAGGCCTTCTCGCCCGTATTCATCACCGGCCGGGAATCTGGCGCGCAAAAGGAAGACGCCGTGAAGCGCTTTATGGAGGGGAAGACGGACCTTTGCTGCATTTCCCTTCGTGCCGCTTCCGGGCTGAACCTGCAAAGGGCCGGCTGCGTGGTGTTCGGCGAGCTGGACTGGTCGCCGGCCGTGCACAGCCAGGCGGAGGACAGGGCCCACCGCATCGGGCAGGAGGATTCGCTGCTTTGCTATTACCTGGTCAGCCCGGGCGGCAGCGATATGGACATGCAGGAAGCGCTGGGCCTGAAGGTCAGCCAGTTCCTGAGCCTGATGGGGGATACGCCCGCCACGCCGGAAGAGGCGGCCCAGGGGGCCACGGCGGCCCGGCGGCATGTGCAGCGGCTGGCGCGGCAATTTGATACGAAAGAGTGAAAGGAAATCAGTATGGCCGTATTTTTTCTTTGCATGATCTACCTTGCCTTTATCAGCCTTGGCCTGCCCGATTCCATGCTGGGGGCGGCCTGGCCGGCCATGCGCATCGGCTGGAACGCGCCGCTGGGCCAGGCGGGGAGCATCAGCCTTGTGATTGCGGCGGGCACGGTGGTTTCCAGCCTGTTCAGCAGCCGGGTGATCCGCAGGTTCGGCACAGGCCGGGTCACGTTTGTCAGCGTATTGATGACGGCGTGCGCCCTCTTTGGCATGTCGCTGGCGCCCGGCGCGTGGCTATTGTATGTGATGGCGATCCCCTTGGGGCTGGGCGCCGGGGCGGTGGATTCCGGGCTGAATGCCTATGTGGCGAAAAATTACAAGGCACGGCACATGAGCTGGCTGCACTGCTTCTGGGGTGTGGGCGCAACGCTGGGGCCTGTGATCATGGCGTCGTTTGTCGCCAGGGAGGGCTTCTGGCAGGGCGGCTACCGCACGGTTTCCATCATTCAGTTTGCGCTGGCGCTGCTTTTGGTTCTTTCGCTTCCCCTCTGGCGCAGGGAAGAGGCGGCGCAAAGCGCTGAACATGGTCACGTACAGCGCCAAAACGTGTTGCGGATACCCGGCGTGAAGCTGACGCTGCTTACCTTCTTTTTCTATTGCAGTTTGGAGATCGCCTCGGGCCTTTGGTGCGCCACTTTTTTGGTGGAAGCAAAGGGGCTTTTGCCGGCCCAGGGCGCCTTGTGGGCCAGCCTTTATTATGGGGGCATTACGGCGGGGCGCTTCCTGAGTGGATTTTTGACCTTCAAATTTACCGGCAAGCAGCTGATACGTCTTGGGCTTGTTTTGATTTTGGCAGGTGCAGGTGTTTTGCTTTTGCCGGGGGAAGCGTCGGCGGTTGGCATGGCGCTGATGGGCCTTGGCTGCGCTCCCATTTTCCCGTCGCTTTTGCATGAAACGCCTGCCAGGTTTGGGGAAAATCATGCACAGGAGCTGATGGGTATACAGATGGCGTCGGCCTACGTGGGCAGCACGCTGATGCCGGCGGTGCTTGGCCAAACGGCCAATACAACCGGCATAGGCATTTATCCCTTTTATCTGCTGGTGCTGGGCGGCCTGATGCTGCTTTCCACGGAGCGGATCAACGCGGTGATCAAAAAGAGGACAGAAGCCTGAAAGCTGCTGACTAAACAGCAGAAATTAAAAATATCGCCGGCGGAACAACGAGCTGTTTCGCCGGCGCATTCTATTGCTTACTATTTAACATGTATGACAAGACACGGGTATTATCTTGGCAGGCTGATGCACACGCAGGGCAGGAAATCCGCCGGGGCCAGGCAGGGGTTCGCCCGCAGCAGCGATGCGATGGATACGTTGAACTTGGCTGCCACAGTCTCCAATGTATCGTTTTCCTTCAGGATGTAAGTAGCGGGCAGCGGGCAGGCCTGGTTGATATCGGGTACGCAGATCACTTGCCCGGGGAACAGGCTGTCAAGATCGACGTTGGGGTTTGCCACTTCCATGGTGTGGCGGTTCAGGCCGGCGTTCAATTGGAAATCGCTTACGCTCTGGCCCGGTTGCACGGTGCGGCGCTGCTCCAGAGGACAGGCGAAGGTGGGCGGCTCGACGACCGGCGGTTCAACGACCGGCGGCTGAACAACGGGCGGCTGAACGACAGGCGGTTCGATAACGGGGGCGGTTTCGCCGGTTTCCCCGCCTACGGTGCCTGTTTCGCCCTCCACCCCTTTTCCTTCCGGGGAAGGCACCTGGGGAACCGTCGTGCCGCCGCTGGCGCCTGGGATGCACAGCACGTCGCCAACCATCAGCCGGGCGGGATTGATGTTGGGATTGGCGGCGATCAAATCGCGCAGGGGCACGCCCAGGCGTTTGCTGATCAGGTAGTAGCTGTCGCCCCGTTTTACGGTGTATTGATAGGCGCAGGCTGTAGTGCCGGGCGTTGTGGTGCCATTGCTTAAATTCATACACTTGCTCCTTTCCAGAATTCTGCTATATCTTATGCGGTTTGGAAAAAAGGGTGTGGGCCGCGGCAGAACTTTTCCGGAGCCGCAAATGTGAGCAAATCGGCTGCTTTCACAAAAAAAGGATCGATATTCCATGGTCAGGGTTGCGAAGGAGCCGTTCCTGTGCTAAACTACTCATGCCCTCCCTCATGAGGGCGCGGGCCCGCTGTGCCCATGAGATTGGCAGGAGGATGTTTTCATGAACCATACCGTCGAAAAAATTTCCAGCAACAAAGTCAAGATTTCTTTTCAAATTTCCGCCGAGGCGTTTGACGAAGCGATGCAGAAGTCTTATTTGAAGAACCGCGGCCGCATCAACGTGCCGGGCTTCCGCAAAGGCAAAGCGCCCCGTAAATTGATAGAGAGCATGTATGGCGAAGCCGTATTCTACGACGACGCTTTTGACAGCCTTTTCCCGGAAGCCTACCAGGCGGCCGTCAAGGAGAACGACCTGTTCCCCGTGGACCAGCCCCAGGTGGACATTACCGAGATCGGCGCCGGCAAGACGCTGGAATTTACCTGCGAAGTGTATGTGCGCCCTGAGGTGACCCTGGGCGAATACAAGAACCTCACCGTTCCCACCCACGAGCATCCCGTGTCGGACGAGGCGGTCAAGGAGCGCATTGAGCGCGACCGCGAGCGCGTATCCCGCCTGGTGGACATCACGGACCGGGCCGTGGAAGACGGCGACACCGTGAACCTTGACTACCTTGGCACGGTGGACGGCGTTGCCTTCGCCGGCGGCACCGCCACGGAGCAGACGCTTGTGATTGGCTCCGGCCATTTCATTCCCGGCTTTGAAGAGCAGATGGTAGGCCTTGCCATCGGCGAGGAAAAGGATATTCCCGTTACCTTCCCCGAAAAGTACCATTCCGAGGAACTGGCCGGCAAAGCCGCCGTGTTCCACGTGAAGGTGAACGGCATCCAGAAGAAGGAACTGCCGGAGCTGGATGACGAATTCGCCATGGATGTCAGCGATTTTGACACCTTTGCCGAATATGAAGCCGATATCCGCGTGAAGCTTTCCGAAGAAGCGCAAAAGTCCCTGGATGCCGAGCGGGAGAACGCCGTCATCGACAAGGCGGTCGCCAACGCTTCCGTAGACGTACCCCCGCCCATGGTGGAAGAGCAGCTGGATCAGATCGTGCGCGAAATGCAATTGCGCATGGCCTACCAGGGGCTGAAAATGGAGGATTACTTAAAGTACACCGGCCAAAGCGCCCAGCAATTGCGGGATATGTACCGCGGCGAGGCGGAGAGCCGGGCGAAGGTGGAGCTGACGCTGGAGGCCATCCGCAAGGCGGAAGGCATTGAGCCCACCGAGGAAGATGTACAAAAGCAGATCGAAGAGCAGGCCAAGCGCGCCGGTCAGGAAAAGGAAGCCTACGCCGCCAAACTGACCGAGCGGCAAAAGAGCTACCTGCACGATACCGCCGGCATTGTAAAGGTCATTGATCTTTTAAAATCCACCGCCACCTTTGTGGTGGAAGAAGGCCACCACCACGATCATGACGGCCATGATCACGAAGGCCACGACCACGAGGGCCATGAGCATCACTAATTTCCAATTTGCGAAAAACGCCTGTTATCCCCAGGCATAATTCCGACCGGACGGTCATATGATACTGGAGCGCCGCATACCGTCCGAAGCCGTTTACGCCATCAGGACGGATGCGGCGCAAATGCAAAAGGAAAAAGGCACAAGGCAGCAGTTCGCTGCCAAAAGGAGGCAAGCACCATGAGTTTGATCCCAATGGTCATTGAACAATCCAACCGCGGAGAACGGGCGTTTGACATCTATTCCCGTCTGTTAAAGGACCGAATCGTGTTCCTGGGCGGGCCCATCAACGATGACGTGGCCAACGTCGTGGTGGCCCAGCTCCTGTTCCTGGAGATGGAAAACCCCGACGCCGATATTTCCCTGTACATCAACAGCCCCGGCGGCTCGGTGACGGCCGGCATGGCCATTTACGACACCATGAACTATATCAAGCCCCAGGTGCGCACGGTGTGCATCGGCATGGCGGCTTCTATGGGCGCTTTTTTGCTCATGGCCGGTCAGAAGGGCAAGCGCCTGGCGCTGCCCAACAGCGAGGTCATGATCCATCAGCCCCTGGGCGGCGCGGAAGGGCAGACCACCGATGTGGTAATCCGGGCCGAATGGCTGCTGGCCACCAAGAAAAAGATGAACCGCCTCATGGCGGAAATGACCGGCCAGCCTGCGGAGAAAGTGGCTCAGGACGTAGAGCGCGATTACTTTATGAGCGCCGAGGAAGCACTCAGCTACGGTATCATTGACGAGATCTATCAGCCGCGGAATATCCGCGCCTAGAGGTATAAGCATGGCCAAAGACGATTTTACCCCCCGCGTGCAGCAGAAGGTGCACAAGTGCAGCTTTTGCAACAAGACTCAGGATCAGGTCCGCCGCCTGGTAGCCGGCCCCAATGTGTACATCTGCAACGAGTGCATCCTGCTCTGCCAGGAAATCATTGCGGATGACCTGGCCGTCATCGGCGATCCCGCCTCCACCGCCATTCCCCGGCCCACCGAAATGAAACAGGTGCTGGACGAGTATGTGGTCGGGCAGGAGAAAGCCAAGCGCTCCCTGGCAGTGGCGGTGTACAACCACTACAAGCGCATCAACGCGCCGCAAAAGCGCGGCGATGTGGAGCTTCAAAAATCGAATATCCTTATGCTGGGCCCCACCGGCTGCGGCAAGACCTTTCTGGCCCAGTCCCTGGCCCGCATACTGAACGTGCCCTTTGCCATCGCCGACGCCACCAGCCTGACCGAGGCCGGCTATGTGGGCGAGGATGTGGAAAATATTTTGCTGCGGTTGATTCAAAACGCCGATTATGACATTCAGGCCGCCCAGCGGGGCATCATCTACATCGACGAAATCGACAAAATCGCCCGCAAGAGCGAAAATCCCTCTATCACGCGGGATGTCAGCGGCGAAGGCGTGCAGCAGGCACTGCTTAAGATTCTGGAAGGCACCGTGGCCAGCGTGCCGCCCCAGGGCGGGCGCAAGCATCCGCACCAGGAGTTTATCCAGATCGATACGACGAATATCCTCTTTATTTGCGGCGGCGCTTTTGACGGCATCGCGCCCATCATCGAAAGCCGCATCGGCAAAAAGACGCTGGGCTTTGGCGCGGAGCTGCATCAAAAGGACAACGCCGAATCCAGCAAGATATTGGGTCAAATACGTCCGGAGGATTTGATCAAGTATGGCCTGATCCCGGAATTCGTCGGCCGCCTGCCCATTGTGGTGACCCTCGATCCCCTGGATGAGGAAGCGCTGGTCAAGATACTCACCGAGCCCAGAAACGCATTGGTCAAGCAGTATGCAAAGCTGATGGAGCTGGACGGCATCACCCTGGAATTTGAGGAGGATGCGCTCAAGGAGATCGCCAGGCAGGCCATCACCCGTAAGAGCGGCGCCCGGGGCCTGCGCTCCATTATTGAGGGCGTGATGCTCGATACCATGTTCGAGCTGCCCGTGCGCAATGATGTCAGCAAATGTGTCATCACCGCCGAGTCTGTAAAGGATGTGGAAAAGCCAATGCTGGTGGAAGGCGAGCCCCGCAAACGCAAGCCCCGCGCCCAGCGTACGCTTGCGGAAGCCGAGCCCAGCACACAGCCGGAACCCAGCGTATCATAATTGACAAAAGCCGGTCAGAGACCGGCTTTTGCCAACTTTGCACTTTTGTTGGTTTCAGATTTGTAAACGGGGCTTCTGTGCTAAAGCTGCACTTTGCATCATGTTATTCAAGAAGAAGGATATCGCGTCTTCGGACGCGACCAAAGGGCTTTCCGACCGGTCCGGCCAGCTCAATAGCCACAATACTGCGCTGCCGCTTGCATTGTTCCTTTTCGCTGGCTTCCTGCGCCCTGCCTTCATCCGCCGCTGGCGGCGGCAGGGCTTTGGAACCTTTGGAAACCTTCGGACGCCATCTTCTTGAATGATCATACAATTATGCGCTTGGCACGATAGCTCCGCTTGCTTTCCTGCAAAAAACTTGGAGGGCGGGCAGTATTACTGTCCGCCCTCCCTTTGTCTTTTGGGTGTTTACTTCACGATGCCGAACTGGTCCACGATATAGGGCGCGTTCGGATCCTTGAACTGGTCGATTTCGTAGGTAACGGCCGTGAGCTTGCTGCCGTCAATGGTGATGCCCACAAAGTTCTGAATGGCGCTGCGCACGGGTCTGGAAGGATCGGCGGGGTCAGGCCCGTACACGGCGGCATGGTTCTCCTCGCCCCGCTCGAACAGCGCGAAGTAGGCGTCGCCAATGGTCTTGGTGGTGTAGTACGTCTTGGGGCCGGCGGTGGCGGGAATCACATAGATGGTGCCGTCGGGCTTGACGGTGTATTCGATCGTTTGACCGTTCAGCGTTTCGGTGATCTTTTCCGCGGCGGTCGCTTCCCCGTTCTTGATGGGCTTGGAGCGGGCGTAGATGTGATCGTGTCCCTGGAACACCAGGTCAACGCCAAGCTCGGAGAAGAGCGGGGCCACCAGGGTGCGCACGCCGTTTTTCTCGTTCATGATGTCCGCATCTTCGGAGTGGTTGGAGGTGGTGTAGGGGCCCTTGTGGATGAACACGATCACCCATTCATACCCCATGGCCTTGGCGTTTTGAATGTCATCCTTCATCCACTGGATCTGAGTGGGGGTGAAATCGGCATATTCGGGGGAATCCTCGTTGGTGTTCAGCCCCACAAAGTGGGCGTTGCTGTAGTTGAAGGAATAGTACACGCCGGTTTCCGTGGCGGAGCCGAGGGCGGGGATCAGGTTGAAATGCTCAACGAAGGAATTCTTGTCCTCGTCATGGTTGCCGGCGATGGGCACAAAGGTGGTGTTCAGCAGGGTTTTTTGCGAGTGGCCCAGCAGCCAGTTCCATTGGCCCTCGTTCATGCCGGTGTCCACGATATCGCCGTTGATGGATAGGAAAGCCGCGCCTTGCACCGTAGCCATGGCCTTTTCAAAGGTCTGGGCGGAGAGGATCGCCTCATCCTCTGATTTGGCCTGGGAATCGGCCAGGTTCACAAAGGTGAAGGCGCCGTCGGCCTTGGCTGTCGCAAACACGCCGGTGTCGCTCCACAGGTTCAGCTTTTCATCGCCGACCCGGTAAAAATATTCCGTGCCGGCAAGCAGGCCGGTGGCTTCCGCTTTGTGCACAAGCTCCGCGGGGGAGTTGGTGGATTGGGCATAAGCGCCGCTGAAACGGACCGGGTTGGAGAAATCGGCGGTATCACCGGTCTTTTCCACGATTTGAAGGTCGCTGCCGGCGCTGGCCAGAGTGGTGTACCAGGTGAAGCCCTTGGTGGAGATGGTGTCGCCGGTAAAGGTGACGGTGACCTTGCTTACGCTGCCGATGGGCGCGTTGGGATCGGGGATGACTACTGCGGCGGCTTCCGGCTGCCGCAGCTGGGAAAGGGCGGTGATGCCCATTTCAAACCACAGGTCGGAGCTGTCGCCGCCGTCCTGGTGGACCTCTACGGCGATCACGTTGCTGCCGGCCGTAAACAAATCCATCGGCAGGTTGAAGGTTTCTTCCTTGGGCTTGAACTTGGCCGATGTGTCGAATTTCACTTCCACGCCTTCGTCGATGCCCTTGCGGAAGGCTTCCTTGCCGTTGACATAGACGACCGCGCCGTCATCCACATGGATGTAGCATTCCAGGGCGGCATAGCCGGTCAAATCGCCCGCTTCCACCGTGGTACGGAAATAGGTGGTCATGTACTTGTTGGCTGCATCCGGGCCAAAGCCGACTACCGTGCCGATGGGCAGCGTGGGATCGGTTTCGGAATAATGATCGCCGAAGCCCAGGGGCGCTTTCCCGGTTTCCCAAGCGGAATCATCAAAGCTCTCGGTGTTCCAGGCCGCGTCCGGGGCAGCGTTGGTAACCAGGTATTTCCATTCTGCATCTCGGGCAAGAATGGCGCCGCTGCCTGTTTGATTTTCGGCAGCGGCAGATACGACGCCGATGCCGGTCAGCAGCATCATTGCCAATAGGAAGGCCAGGACTTTTTGTGCAAAGCGCATATTTGTTCTCCTCCATATTTGTCGTTTGGTTCGGTTTGCATCCGCACAGATTGTAAACAAGCATTGTAAAGGTGGCATGCGCTGGGGGTATGCGCGTTGTGTGCCTTTTGGCAGAAATGGTAAGGGACTGTGAGAATGGCAAAAGAGGCGTTTTAGACCGGCCTGAAACTCAAAGCATAGGCATATCCAATGTGGTAGAAAAATGCCGTTTTTGCGTGAAAATGGTCGTTCCGCCAACCACTCCCACACATGGAGGACCTTCCTTTTTCGCATGCTAACGGCGAGAAACGCGGCAAAGGGAGGGCTTTTCGTTGGTGAATTTTTTACTCCTGGGCATCCAGGTTGTGGTTTCGGTGGTGGTAGGTATTTTCTTTTTCACGCAGCTTAGGCAGCAGAAAAAGGCCCAGCCCGCCGTGCGCCGGGAGAGCAACCGTGAAATGGAAAATCTTCAGCGCATGCGGGGCATCCGTTTGTCCGAACCGTTGGCGGAAAAGGTGCGCCCCGTCAAGTTTTCCGATATAATCGGGCAGAACGAAGGCATCAAGTCTTTAAAGGCGATATTGTGCGGCGCAAATCCCCAGCATGTGCTTATTTACGGACCTCCGGGCATCGGCAAGACCTGCGCCGCCCGCCTGGTGCTGGAAGCGGCCAAGCGCACTCGCGGAACGCCCTTTGCGCCCAACGCTCCCTTCATTGAAATGGATGCCACCTGCGTACGTTTTGACGAGCGGGCCATCGCCGATCCGCTGATCGGCTCCGTTCACGATCCCATTTACCAGGGCGCAGGGCCGCTGGGGGTGCAGGGCATACCGCAACCCAAGCCTGGGGCGGTTTCCAAGGCCCACGGCGGCGTGCTCTTCCTGGATGAGATCGGCGAGCTGCATCCCATTCAAATGAACAAGCTTTTAAAGGTTCTGGAAGACCGCAAGGTCATGTTCGAGTCAGCCTATTACAACCCCGACGATACAAGCATCCCCAGGCACATCCACGAGATATTCAAGCGCGGCATGCCGGCGGACTTCCGCCTGGTGGGGGCGACCACACGCAGCTCCTGCGATATTTCGCCGGCGTTGCGTTCACGGTGCATGGAGATCTATTTCCGCGCTCTGGAGCCCCAGGAGATTGCCGATATAGCGGCCAATGCCGCAAAGCGGGCCGGCTATGAAATGGACAAGCGGGATTCGACGCTCATCGGCCGGTATGCCGCCTGCGGCCGCGACGCCGTGAATATTGTGCAGATGTGCGCCGGCCTTGCCCAACTGGAAGAAAGAATGGAAATCACGCGTCAGGACGTGGAGTGGGTCATCCACTCCGGCCACTATGCCGCGCGGCCCGATCCCATCGCCAACCGGGAAAGCCGCGTGGGCTGCGTGCACGGCCTGGCGGTGTTTGACAGCCACCAGGGCGCGCTGATGGAAATTGAGGCTGCCGCGCAAAAGGGCACCGGCAAGGTGACGGTGACAGGCATTGTGGAGGAAGAGGAACTGGGCCAGGAAGGCCACCGCATGCGGCGCAAATCCACCGCCCGGGGCTCTGCGGAAAGCGTGATGACGCTGCTTCGCGCCATGGGCTATCCCGTGGACAGCATGGACATACACATCAACTTCCCCGGCGGCGCGCCGGTAGACGGGCCTTCCGCCGGCGTGGCCATGGCGGTGGTGGCCGCCAGCGCCATGACGGGCCGGCCGGTGGACGGGTCTTTGGCGGTTACCGGCGAGATCTCCGTCCGCGGGCGGGTGATGCCTGTGGGCGGCGTGCCCCAAAAGGTGGAGGCGGCGCGCCGGGCGGGGCTTACCAGGGTACTGGTGCCCAGGGAGAACAGGCTGGAGCGCTTTGATGAAATGGATATGGAGATCACCCCGCTGGATACCTTGGAGCAGGCGCTGGAATTGATGCTGCTGCCGGGGGATTGGAAAGCGGCCCGGCCGGCAAGGGAATGGCCCGCTTCCGTCCTTGCGGAAAAGGCTGCCGCCAGCGGCCGGGTGGACAAAAACGACAAAACGGCGGTTGGCCATGCGGCCTGTCTGGATGAAAAAGCATAAGCGCGTTCCGCTGCCGGTTTTCAGGCACGTGGAAGAACGCCAAAGCCTGACCATGATTTGCAAGCGGCAGGCTTTGGCGCTTTCTTGACGGACAGAATGGTTATGCTTCGCAAAAGCGCACAGGCTTCCAGTTGCTTTTCCTGCCATGAGTTGCTATAATAGGAAGCTCGAATGGGCTTGTCAGCAAACAGGCGCGCCATCGAACCCGGTTTGCGCATATATGTGGGATAACAGCGTTCCTTAAGATTACGCCATGTATGTTCCGGGTATATATAGTACAAGGAGACATGCCCTATGGGCTTTTCCAAATAAGGAGGAACCGATATGCCCAAAGCAAAAAAAATCCCGCTCGTCCGCCTGCCGGTGCTGCCGCTGCGCGGCCTGATGGTTTTCCCGCATATGGTATTGCATTTTGACGTAGGCCGCGCCCGCAGCGTGGCCGCCCTGGAGCAGGCCATGCTGGAAGATCAGCAGATTTTCCTGGTGGCCCAATTGGACGCCGATATCGACGAGCCTTCCCTTTCCGACCTGTGCCGGGTGGGCACCATTGCCCATGTGAAGCAGGTGCTGAATCTGCCCGGCGACAGCATCCGCGTTTTGGTGGAGGGCCAGCAGCGCGCCGTTCTGGAAGCGGTGGTGGAAGAAGACCCCTTCATGACGGCCGACGTGCGGCCCGTGGCCGAGCCGGAAAAGGACGAAAGCCTGGAGCTGGCGGCCCTGGTGCGCACCACCCACGAATTCTTTGAAGAATACGCCAAGGCCAGCATGCGCGTTTCTCCCGAAACGCTGCGTTCCGTCAACGAGGTGGACAAGCCCGACCAGCTGGCCGACATCATTGCCGCCAACGTGCTGACCCATTTGGAGGACCGCCAGCAGATTCTGGAGGAGGTCAATGTGGCAAGGCGTCTGGAAACGCTTTGCGGCATTCTGGCCAGGGAAACGGAGCTTGCCGCCGTGGAAAAGCAGGTGCAGGCCCGCATCAAGAAACAGATTGAAAAAAATCAAAAGGACTACTATTTAAGGGAGCAGATCAAGGCCATCCAGACGGAACTTGGCGACAAGGAAGCCACCGACGTGGAAGACCTGCGGGACCGCGCCGCCAAGGCCGATTTGAACCAGGAGGCAAGGGACAAGGTCAACCGGGAACTGGAACGCCTGAGCCGCATGGCTCCCGGCACGCCGGAGGTGGGCGTCAGCCGTACATACGTGGAATGGATTCTGGACCTGCCCTGGGGCAAAACCACCCCGGATAACCTGGATTTGAAGCGCGCCCGCCGCATCCTGGCCGAGGACCACTACGGCCTGGAAAAGGTGAAGGAGCGCGTGATCGAATACCTGGCCGTACGCCGCATGAAAAATGACATGCGCGGCCCCATCCTCTGCTTTGTGGGCCCTCCGGGCGTTGGCAAAACCTCCATCGTCCGCTCCATCGCAAGGGCCATAGGCCGCAAATTTGTGCAGATGTCCCTGGGCGGCGTGCGTGACGAAGCCGAGATTCGTGGCCACCGCCGCACCTATATCGGGGCGATCCCCGGCCGCATCATCTCCAGCATCAAGCAGGCCGGCACATTAAACCCCGTGTTCCTGTTTGACGAAATCGACAAGATGTCTTCTGATTTCCGTGGCGACCCCGCCTCCGCACTCTTGGAGGTGCTGGATGCCGAGCAGAACAACGCCTTCCGCGATCATTACCTGGAGCTGCCCTTTGATTTGAGCAAGGTCATGTTCATTACCACCGCCAACACGGTGGATACGATTCCCGCCCCGCTGCTGGACCGTATGGAACTGATCGAAGTGCCCAGCTACACGGAGGAAGAAAAGCTGCAAATCGCCAAGCGCCACCTTTTGCCCAAGCAGATCAAGGAGCATGGCCTGGAGCCCAAATCCATCCGGATCGGCGATGCGCCCATGCGCCTGACCATCGAGGGCTACACCCGTGAGGCCGGCGTGCGCCGCCTGGAGCGTGTACTGGCCCGCATCGTCCGCAAGGCCGCGGTGCAGATGCTGGACACCAACACGCAGGAAGTGCACGTGACACCATCTTTGGTGAAGGAATACCTGGGCGCGCAAAGGTATTTGCGCGATCTGCCCGAAAAGGAACCCCGCGTAGGCGTCGTCAACGGCCTGGCCTACACCTCCGTCGGCGGCGAGCTGCTGGCGGTGGAATGCACCATCATGCAGGGTTCCGGCGGCATGCAATTGACCGGCCAGCTGGGCGATGTCATGAAGGAAAGCGGCCGCGCGGCCCTATCCTGGGTCCGGGCCCATACGCAGGCCCTGGGCTTGGCGCCGGATTTCTACAAGCTGGATGACATCCACATCCATGTGCCGGAGGGCGCTGTGCCCAAGGATGGGCCTTCCGCCGGCGTCACCATGGCCACCGCCCTGGTGTCGGCGCTGACCGGCATCCCTGTCAGGCAGGACATTGCCATGACCGGCGAAATCACGCTGCGGGGCCGCGTGCTGCCCATCGGCGGGCTGAAGGAAAAAACGCTGGCCGCCTACCGCGCCGGCATACGTACCCTGGTGATCCCCAAGGAAAATGAAAAAGATCTGGAGGAGATTCCTCCTCATGTGATCAAGCTGTTCAAGGTGGTAAAGGTCGCAAGCCTGGAGGATGTGCTGGCGGTGGCGCTTACGCAAAAGCCCGTGCCCTACAAGCCAGTGGCGGAGCCGCAGAAAACCGAAATCCCGGCGGAGCTCAGCATGGGCAGCACATCAAGCGTCGCCAAGCGGCCGGAAGTGCGGGCAGGGTCCAGCGATGGAAATTAACAAGGCGGAATTTGTTACAAGCCTTGCAGGCTACGCGCCATTTACGGGCGAGGGACTTGATCAGATCGCCGTGGCAGGCCGCAGCAACGTGGGCAAAAGCTCGCTGATCAACTGCCTGTGCCGCCGCAACGCCCTGGCCAGAACCAGCAGCACCCCCGGCAAAACAAGGCTGATCAACGTGTTTTTGATCAATGAAGCCTTTCACCTGATCGATCTGCCCGGCTACGGCTTTGCAAAGGTGGACAAGGGTGAAAAGATGCGCTGGGGACAGATGATGGAGGGGTACTTTACCGCCGCGCCAACCCTCAAGCATGTGCTGCACCTGGTGGATATCCGCCATGAGCCAACCCAGGACGACAGGGATATGAACGCCTACCTGCGCGCCATGCATATTCCCTTTACCGTAATCGCCACCAAGGCAGACAAGATCAGCCGCGGCGCGCGTATGAAGCATATCGCCCCCATCTGCCGCGCACTCCTTACGCAGCCATGGGAGATCATCCCCTTCTCCAGCGAAACGAAGGCCGGCCGCGACGAGCTGCTGGCCGCGCTGGAAAAGGTGCTGACGCCGCCGATGACGGCCTCCATCGCAGACGATATATCTCTAACTGAATAAAATATAGAATCCCCGGATATCATTTCCGGGGGAGCAACGAGGGGGCCGAGGCCCCCTCGTTTGTCAATCCGAAACCAGAGACATGTGCGGTGGTTTCGGTAGGATTTCGAAGAAATCCTTTCCTTACGCGGTTTCCTGGCCGTAGGCCGAGCGCCGTTTTGCCGCAGGCAAAAGGGCGGGAGGCATACAAGGAAACCGTGCAAAGGTGGTTCGCCCTTGGGCACACGAAGTTTGCCCAAGGGCGAACCATGCGCCGGATAGGCGCATAGCATGGAGTAGCCTCATAAAAGGCTCTTATGACAGGAGGAGTATTCCATGCGGCTTGCACAGGCTATCAGGCAGCCTGCGCTTTTGCGCAGTGAAGCGGTATTGCTGCCCGCCCTGCCCACGGAAAACGTCCGGGCGGCGCTTTCCCAGGTCAGATCAAAAGATAAGAATCTGCGGATTGACGATTCTTCCTTCCGTCCGGTTGAACCGGCGGTAGCTGTCAGTGTGCGCACCGCCCGCCAGACGCCAACTCCCAGCAATGCTGCCGGCACCATGGTTGGCCGCGGCATATTGCAGCAGGTCGGCGCTCCATACGGCAGCAATGTTCCCAACATCCATCAGAGTGTGTACTATAAAGGCTCTTATGCGTTGAATGCGGGCCCCGCGCAGAAGCATTCCGTTATGATGGGAACAGGCAGCGCGCAAAATACGGATACGGTGGGCGTATAAAAAAACGCCCCCGCTGCCGGAGAAGGCTCAGCCTCTCCGGCAGCGGACACGTACCGCTTCAGTTGATCAGCGTACAAAGATCTGGGTGACGTATACAAAGCCTTGGCTGTCGTAGCACACGCCGATGCCCATCTTTGTCCACTGGCTGCCCAGGATGTTCCTGCGGTGGCCGTCGCTGGACATGAAGGCTGCCTGGGCTTTGGTGACAGTGGAATGGTGCGCGATGTTTTCGCCCCAGCCGGAGAATTTGTAGCCGTTGCTGCGCAGCAGGTCGCCGGCGTTGCCCAGGGTGGGGGATTCATGGGCGAAGTAGTTGTTTTGATACATATCTGTGGATTTAATCCTGGCGATCCGGCAAAGCTCGGGGTCCAGGGTCAGGGCGGACAAGCCATTGTTGGCCCTGTCCTGATTCAGTAAATTTGCCGCCAGCTGCTCTTGCGCTGAGACGGAATCAGGAGTATAATTGTCGGGCGTCTTAGGCGTAGACGTGGGCTTCGCCGTCGGAACCGCCGTTGGTTTCGCGGTGGGAACTGCGGTAGGCACTGCTGTGGGAACCGCCGTCGGGGCTGCGGTGGGAGCCAGGGTCGGGGCTGCTGTCGGCGCTGCAGTCGGGACTGCTGTGGGGGCCGCCGTGGGGACTGCAGTGGGTGTAGCCTTGGTCGCCGGTGTTTTCGCATTGGGGCAGGGCTTGCCGGAGGGGTTGTAGTCGACAATCCACATGTTGACTTTGCCGCCGGATACGGTAGACGGGGCCGCGGTCGGCTGGGCGTCGGTTCCGCCATTTCCGGCCGTGCTGCTGGGAACGGGTGTCGCCTTGGTCTTGCAGGGCGGGGTGTTCACAATGTACCAACCGGAAGAGTTGAATTGTGAGGTTAGTCCGCTGGATGCCAGGGCAGTTCCTGCCATCGTGAAAACCAGGACCAGGCATAAAATGACGGCGATATGCTTTCGGTTCATAAGACACCTCCTGAATATTACGAATCTGTTTCGCTTAAGCAACATTAGCGTAATACAGTTTTCAGATATGTTCAACAAAATTGGCAGTCTATTGGCAAGGAAATATCAGCCAGTCCGTCTAATACGAAGTACACGCTTGCAATATGAGGAGGATGTCATGATGAACTTGGTAAAATGCCCGCGCTGCGACCTGAATTATATACAGGAGACAGAAAAGTACTGCAAGGTATGCTTGCGGGAAATGAAGGGCGAGCAATCCCGCGAGGAGCTGGAGCTTTGCTCTGTATGCAATGAGGCCCCAGCCCTGCCCGGCAAGGATGTATGTCTTTTCTGTCTGAAGGAACTCAACGGCAACGGGCATGACGACGACTCGGATTCTCCTGAAATTGTGGATGAAAGCAGCCTGACCATCGATCCCGTGAGCACGATGGATGAGATCATTCCCGATATGGATGAAGACATTCCGGAGAGGGAATTTGGCGAAATCGAAAACGAATTGTCCCTGGAGAGCGTCCGTGAAGACGAGGAAGAAGATCAGGAGGACGAGGACGAAGCCGAGGAAGAATAAACTCACAAAAATGACAGAATGTCATTTTTGTGAGCTCTGTACGATTTCCTTGTATGCCATAAGGCCGGCCTCGCTATGCTTGGCCGGCTTTATGGCACACGGGAAGGTATCTGCGAAAGGTTTGCCATCATCCCCAACTCAAACACGCCTTCGAGAGGTTCTATGACCATCTTTGCCATTGGTGATCTGCATCTGCCCGGCGGTGACACAAAGCCCATGGATGTCTTCGGCAGCCATTGGGAAAATCACTTTGATAAAATTGCCGCCGACTGGCGGCTGAAGGTTGCGCCTGACGACCTTGTGCTGCTACCCGGCGATATCAGCTGGGCCATGCGTCTGGAGGAGGCTTTGCCTGACCTGTACTTAATCGGCGCGCTGCCGGGGAAAAAGGTGCTGCTGCGGGGCAACCATGACTATTGGTGGGGCGCCATCACAAGGCTGCGCGCGGCGCTGCCCGCAAATATGTATGCCCTGCAAAACGACGCGCTCAACCTGGGCGGGGTTGTGCTGTGCGGCACCCGCGGCTGGGTGATCCCGGGGGAAGCGGGGCTGGACCCGGAAGATATGCGCATCTACCAGCGCGAATTGATGCGCCTTGAGATGTCGCTTGCGCAGGCGCAGAGGCTTGCTCCCGATCTTCCCAAGGTTGCGATGCTGCATTATCCGCCCTTCAACGAACGCCAGGAGCCTTCCGGGTTTACGGAGCTTATGGAAAGGTACGGCGTTGGGGATGTGGTGTACGGGCATTTGCACGGTCCGGGGCTGAAAAGCGGCTTTACGGGGTTGAAGCGGGGCGTTCGGTACTACCTCACCTCCTGCGACGGTTTGGGCTTTGCTTTGCTGAATGTCACGGAGGCTGCCGCCGGGATGCTATCGGCGGGGAAATGAGAAAATTAATCTTTTTGCCGCCTTCTTAAAAGAATATACTGAGAATCTTCATTCAATCTTCACAAACTAACAGGGTTTTTGTGGAAATTTCTGAATAATCTGGTGCCCGGGCATTGCCTGGGCACTTTTTTGTGTTCTTTTCACCCCGGAAATGCGAACGTAATTTCTCAAAAGATGTCAATGTGTTACAAAATCATGAAGTATATGAGTGAAAAAATATTCATGATGGGAATTGACGGGATGAAAAAAGTGGTGCATAATGGTTGCACATCCCTAAAAGTGGTGTGAAGTGGTGAATAAGGAGGTGGCGTTGTGGCGGATGAAGAGAAAGGCATGCTGCAAGGCATGGCGGACGCGTCAAAGCCCGAAACGGCCGACAGCCCGGAAACAGCCGTCAGCACGCCGTCACAAGCCACCGACGACGCCTTTTACGGATCGTATGACCACGCCATCGACGGCAAGGGCCGCATCATCATCCCCGCCGATTACAGGGATAGCCTGGGCAAGCAGTTCACCATCGGTCCTACAAAAGATCAAAAAGCCATCGCCCTATATCCCCAGCGCACCTGGCAGACGCTTATTCGCGAGATGTCGGAAATCCGGCGTCTGCACGGCAACAAGCCCAAGGTGCAGGTGTATCTGAACCGTTTTTTCAAGTTCTGCTACCCCAAGCTGGAGTGCGACAACCAGGGGCGTATTCTTCTGCCGATCAAGCTCAGGCAGGAGATGCTTGGCGATGCCCGCGATGTGGAAATCAGCGGCGCCGACGACCATATCCGCATTGTCACCAGCGAACATGCGGCGAATGAAGAAAGCTACTACAAGGAGAACGAGGACGACATCCTGGAGTTCATGGGAAGTCTTCAGGTCTAGCCGGTTCTAAACCGGCTGTAAGGGGGATAGGATACGTATGACAAGCGCCGTTGGCATGAATCGTGCCGTAAAGGGCCGGTATGCCCAGGTGGGTGTGTTGAGCGCAAGCGCGACAAGGATCTCTGTGCGCCCCAACGTATTGCTTCCTTTTGGCGATCTGGACGATAACGACATGCCCGTCGCCCGAAGGGTCCCTGTACGGCGTGCTCCGCGCACCCGCGGCGCGGCGTCCGCTCCGCGCCATGAACGCCCGGTCCGCGGCGGCATGTCCTTCACCGCTGCCCTGTGCGTCGTGGGTTTTTTCGTGTTTGCGCTGGGCATTATGACGCTGGTAAACATGAGCCGGCTGACGGAGGCCTCCAAGAATCTCCATTCGCTCAGGGCGCAGATCGAGGCGGGCCGAAAGGCAAACAACGAGCTGGCCATACAGCTGGATGCCGCTTCCGACGGCGCGAAAATCTGCTATGCCGCCGCCCGCAATCTGGGCATGGTCGCCGCCGAAGGCGCCGAGGTGGTATACCTTACAGCCCCTGTCACCAGGCAGGAAGTTCAGGAAGTTCAGGCCGCCGCCCCCCAGGCGCGCTCTGGCATATATGGCATATTGTTCGGCTTTTTGGATTGAGCATCCTTGATGCTTTTTCCATGGCCGTCCGGGGGGATGAGCTTTGTATCCGGAACTGTTGATCCGTAAAAGACTGCTGCTGCTCACCTGTGTCTTCGTACTGCTTTTTGGAGCGGTCGGCGTGCGCATTGGCAGTCTGGCCATTTTTCAGGCGGAATCCTTAACGGCCAGGGGCGTCAGCCAATGGACCAGGTCCGGGGCTGTGGCCGCCAAGCGGGGCAGCATCGTGGACCGCCTTGGCCAGACGATTACCTTGAGCACCACGGCGTATGTGGTAACCGCCAACCCGCAGCAGGTAAAGGATCCGCAGGGGATGCTGGATATCCTTTGCCCGCTTTTGAACATCAACCGGGAAAGCGCGCTTACGAAAATTACGGACAAGAAAAAGGCGTCTGTGATCCTAAAGCGCCAGGTAAACCGCGAGACGGTGGATACGATCCGCAGCCTGATGGCGCAGCCGGATATTGCCCAGAAAAAAACGCTCCAGGGCATCAGCTTCGACGAGGACACCATGCGCTGGTACCCCAAAGGGCAGTTTCTCTCCCAGGTGCTGGGGCTGACCAATGTGGACAGCGTAGGCCAGTCGGGGCTGGAGCAGCAGTATGAAACGCTGCTCAAGGGCCGGGCCGGCGCGTTCGTCCACGAGGTGGACGCCAAAGCACGCACGCTTCCCGGCGGTCAGACCGCCTATATCGAGCCCGAGGCCGGAAATACCCTGAAGCTGACCATCGACAGCACCATCCAGGGTCTATGCGAAAAGGCCATGCGGGAAGCCATCGAGGTGAACAACGCAAAGGCTGTTCACGCCATCGTGATGGATGTGAAGACCGGCGCCATCCTGGCCATGGTCAGCAAGCCGGACTACGATCCCAACAATCCGCCCCGTGACGCCATTGAGACCCTGACCCAGTTGATGCGCATCAGCATCATCAGCGATGTGTATGAGCCGGGCTCTACTTTCAAGATTGTCACCGCCTCCGCCGCCATTGACAGCGGCGTTACCAACCCCGACGCCAGGTTTTACTGCTCCGGGAAAATCACGGTGGATGGCGATACAATCCGCTGCTGGGGCGCCCCCCACGGCGCGGAGAGCATGCGGGAAGCGCTGCAAAACAGCTGCAACCCGGTGTTTGTGGAACTGGCGGTGCGCATGGGCCGGGATACCTTTTACAAGTACCTGAAGGCATTCGGGCTGGGCACGCCCACAGGCGTTGATTTGCCTGGGGAAACAGGGGGCATACTGATCAACAGCCGGTATGTGAAAACCGTTGATATCGCCCGCATCGGCTTTGGCCAGAGCATTGCCGTAACGCCGCTGCAGCTGATCACCGCCGCTTGCGCGGCAGTCAACGGGGGTAGGCTGTTAAAGCCGTATCTTGTAGAGGAGATCCTCTCGCCCGAAGGCGAAGTGCTCCAGCGCAACGGCGCCCAGGTGGTATCCAACCCCATCAGCCCCGAGACCTCCGCCACCATGCGGGAACTGTTGGAAAGCGTGGTGGAAAAGGGCGGCGGCCGGAACGCGGCCATTGCCGGGTACCGCATCGGCGGCAAAACGGGCACCGCCCAGGTATACAAGGACGGTAAAATCGTGCGCAACGTGCACATCGGCTCCTTCCTGGGTTTTGCGCCGGCGGACAATCCGCAGTTTGCCATCCTGGTGGTGGTGGATGAAGCGCAGGTGCCGGTGGATTACGGCGGCACCACGGCGGCGCCCTTTGCCAAACAGGTGATGACGGATACCTTGAAGTACCTTGGCATCGCCCCGTATAACCCCAAGGCCACGCCGCAGCCGGAAGTAACGGTGCCTGACGTTGTGGGCAAATCCTTGAAGGATGCCAAAAAGCAATTGGGGGAAATGAAGCTGCTCACCGTGGACGACGGCCAGTCGGATACGGTGACGGGGCAAATGCCGGCGGCGGGCACCACCCTTTTGGTGGGCAACCAGGTGATGCTTTATACCCAGCAGGGCGAAGTGATGACGCCTGCGGAGCTTACGCAGGTGCCGGATGTAACGGGGCTTTCCATGGTGGAGGCCGGAAGATTGCTGAGGATGAGGACGCTGGAGATGGAGATTGCGGGCAGCGGCCTTGCGGTTTCCCAGTCGCCTGCGGCAGGAGAATTTGTGACACCCGGTGAAAAGATAACGGTTCAGTTTCAGATGCCAGGCGGATAATTCAGTTTGCTTTAGCGGAGGGACATAAGATGATTTTACAATCGCTGCTTGCCGATCTGCCCTATGTAAAGGATACCCGGGGAGATTTGACGGTGGTCATCGACGGGATCACCGCCAACAGCCGCGATAAGGCGGAAAACGGCTTGTTCTTCTGCATATCCGGTATGCGTTTTGATGCCCATCAGTTTGCGCCCCAGGCGGTATCCAACGGCTGCGTCGCGCTGGTGGTCGAACGCTTCCTGCCCGAAATTCCGGTGCCCCAGGTGCTGGTGTCCGACTGCCGGGCGTCCATGGCCCGCGTCGCCGCCGCCTTTTATGGGCATCCCGCCAGGCAGATGAAGCTGGTGGGCGTCACCGGGACCAAGGGAAAAACAACGACCAGCTATCTTGTAAAGGCCATTATGGAGCAGGCGGGCTACAAATGCGGCCTGATCGGCACCACGGGCAATTTGATTGGAAACAAAAAATTGAAAAGCGAACTGACCACCCCTGATCCCATCGAGCTGCAGGCGACGCTTCGGCAGATGGCGGATGCGGGGGTTCAGGTGGTCAGTATGGAAGTATCGGCCCACGCCATGGACATGCATCGGCTGGACGGCCTGGTTTTTGAGGCGGCCTGCTATACGAATCTTTCCCAGGATCATTTGGACTATTTTCACACCATGGAACGGTATTTTGAAGCCAAAAAGCAGCTCTTCACCTCCGGCATGGTCCGCAACGCCTCCTTCAATGTAGATGAGGATACGACCCCGGCCATGCTCAGAGACCTGAAAATTCCCTATTTGACCTATGGCATCTGCGGCAGCGCCGACCTGTACGCAAGGGATATCGAGATCAGCGAAGACGGCGTCCGCTTTGACTTGAAGCTTCGGGATATGCACAACGTGACCATCAACCTCAAAATGACAGGCATGTTCAACGTGTACAACGCCATCGCCGCGGCCTCCCTGGCCATGATCCTGGGCGCTTCCGGCGAGGATATCAAGCTGGGCCTGGAAAGCGTGGCGGGCGTGCCGGGCCGCATTGAAATGCTGCCCACCAACACGCCCTACAAGGTCATTCTGGATTATTCCCATACGCCTGACGCTTTGGAAAATATACTGACTACTGTGAAGGAGTTTGCCAGGAAGCAGATCATCGTCGTCTTCGGCTGCGGCGGCGACCGGGATCAGGGGAAGCGCCCCATCATGGGCGGCATCGCGGGCCGGCTGGCCAATTACTCCATCCTCACCAGCGACAACCCCAGGACCGAGGACCCTTACACGATTTTGAAAGCCGTGGAAGAGGGCATCAAGCCCACGGGGGCAAAATATACCGTGATCGAAAACAGGCGGGATGCCATACGGCATGCCTTGCAAATCGGCCGGGAAGGGGATGTCATCGTCCTGGCCGGCAAAGGCCATGAAACGTATCAGGAAGTCATGGGCGTGAAACGGCCCTTTGATGAAAAAGAAGTCGTGGCCGAACTTTTGGAGGAGCTGCAAAAGTAAGCGCCCAAAAGCACTTAATGACAAGGAGGAGTCACATGCAAAGGATGATCCTGGCGCTGCTTTTGGCTTTTGCGCTGATGCTGATTATAGGTCCCAGGGTGCTGCCGCTGCTTCGCAAGCTGAATTTTGGGCAGACGATTTATGAACTGGGGCCGCAAAGCCACAAGGTAAAGAAAGGCACGCCCATCATGGGCGGGCTGATGTTTGCTTTTGCCACAGTTGCCGCGGCGCTTGTTTTTCATCAGGGCGCATGGAACGGAATATGGGATTTTACGCTGGTATCCTGCGTGCTGGCCCTATTGAGCATGCTCATCGGCTTTGCGGATGATTACATCAAGGCCGTAAAAAAGCGCAGCCTGGGCCTGACCGGCTGGCAGAAGATCGCCGGGCAGGTGATCGTCTCGGCCAGCTTTTCCGCGTATTGTTACTTTCATCCTCAGGTGGGCAGCAGCATTATCGTGCCCTTTTTCAATGTGGAGTGGAACCTTGGCATTTTTTATATCCCGCTGATGACGCTAGTGGTGATCTTCATGATCAACAGCGCCAATTTGCAGGACGGCATGGATGGGCTATTGTCCACCGTGACGGTGATCGGCAGCGCTGCCTGGGGTCTTGTGGCGGTATTCATGCTGCCTGCCGCCGCGCTGCTGGGAACAGCGGCCTACAGCGACGGACTGTACAATATCGGTATCTTTGCCCTGGCCCTGACCGGCGCGTGCATGGGCTTTCTGCGGTTCAACCGCTATCCGGCCATGGTGTTCATGGGGGATACGGGCTCCATGTTCATCGGCGGGGCCACGGTGGCGATGGCCATGCTCCTGCGTCAGCCGCTTTTGATGGTGCTGATCGCGTTCACCATGGTCATGTCCTCGGTATCGGTGATCCTGCAGCGGATTTATTTCAAGCTGACCCACGGCAAGCGCATTTTCAAAATGTCGCCCATTCACCATCATTTTGAACTCAGCGGTTATTCGGAAACACAGGTGGTCGCACTGTACGCCATCGTGACCGGCATTTTGTCGCTGGTGGCACTCCTATCCATGAATGTTACCGGCATATATTAAATAAGATACGGCGCTTGATCCGCCTTATAAGGGGGTATTTGTTTGAACTGGGAGCACAAGAATGTGATGGTGGTGGGCATGGCCCGCAGCGGCGTGGCCGCGGCACAGCTATTGGTCAAACATGGCGCGACGCCCTTTTTGGTGGACCAAAAGAAGCGGGAAGACCTGCGTACCTCCATGGATGAGCTGGACGCGCTGCCGGTAAAGTGGCACCTGGGCGAAGCTCCGGAGACGCTGCTTGATCAGGTGGATGCAATCGTCATCAGCCCCGGCGTGCCCATCCAGTCGCCCTTTGTTCAACAGGCGCAGGAAAAGGGCATACCGGTCATTGCCGAATTGGAGCTGGGCTATCAATTGGCCGAGGGAGCGGTGGTTGCCGTCTCCGGCACCAACGGCAAGACCACCACGGTCACGCTGCTGGGCGAAATCTTCAAAAATGCGGGCAAATTGGCGTACGTGGCCGGAAATATCGGCTATCCCATGTGTGCTGCCGCCATGGCAAGCCGCAGGGAGGACGTGATCGTGGCGGAGGTGTCCAGCTTCCAGCTGGAGAGCATTGACACCTTCCACCCCAAGGTTGCGGCCCTTTTGAACATCACAGAGGATCATTTGAACCGCCACGGCACCATGCAGGAATACATCCGCATGAAGGCCAGGCTGTTTGAAAACCAAAACAGCCAGGATGTGGCGGTGCTGAACTTTGATGATCCCGTTTTGCAGGAGATGGCGGGGCAGCTGAAAAGCCGCGTGGCCTGGTTCTCCCGGACCCAGGCCGTGCCCCTTGGCGCGTTTGTGGAAAACGGAAAGATCGTATGCGCCTGGGGCGGGGAAACGCGGGCCGTTTGCGAAGTCGATTCCATATACATACCCGGCCCCCACAATCTGGAAAACGCACTGGCCGCAACGGCGGTGGCGGTGGCCATGGGTGTGCCCGCGCCGGTGATCAGGCATTCCCTGCGCACCTTCCAGGGGGTGGAGCACCGCATCGAGCGCACCCGGGAGCTGGACGGCGTTGTCTATTTTAATGACAGCAAGGGGACCAATGTGGATTCCACCATCAAGGCCGTGCAGACCATGAGGGCGCCCACGGTCATTCTGCTGGGCGGGTATGACAAGCACACGGACTTTTCGCCCCTGGCCAAGGAAATTGTGAACTCGCCCTATATGGCCCACGCGGTTTTGCTGGGGCAGACGGCAGGGCAGATCGAGAAGGCGCTGCTGGATGCGGGCTTTGACCGCATCACCCGGGCCACGACCTTGAAGGATGCCATTGACAAGGCCAGGTCTCTGGCGGTTGCAGGCGGCAATGTGCTCTTCTCGCCGGCCTGCGCCAGCTTTGACATGTTCACGGATTATGAGCAGCGGGGGCGCATCTTTAAGGAAATGGTGAATGCGTTGGTGTAAGTATCAGCAGTGAGGGATTTCGCGTCTGCGGGTACGACACAAGGACCTTTCGGCCATCCGGCTCAATTGGCGCACGCGCAGAGGCTTCCCCCCAGAGGGGGAAGCTGGCGGCGAAGCCGACTGATGAGGGCCCTCCCCACTGGGCGGCGTGTTTGCCGTGGGAAGTGCGTTTCACGCAACAGGAACGCACCTCATCCGGCGCTGCGCGCCACCTTCCCCTGATAGGGGAAGGCTCTGGTCTGGTTTTCCCTGCCTCGCGTCATCCCCATCTGGCTCACTTTATCCGGCCTAGCCTGTGCGGGCGGGCGTTTGCGAAGCAAACATTCCTTACACTTTTCGCCGGCCGCAAGCGTAGCTTGCAGGCGAAAAGTGCGAACTCGTCAAAATGGCATAGCCATTTTGACGATTACAGCCCCTCCCTCCCCCGAGGGTGCCTGACGGGCGGCTTGCCGCCGGAAAGGGTAGGGCAGCATGACGGACAACCATGCCGCTGTAAGGGCGGATCATCGAGCGCTTCCCGCATCAAAGCCCCGTGGCGTGGACAGCGCCATGGTGGCGGTGCTGATTCTTTTATTGATGGCCGGGCTGCTGGTACTTTTCAGTGCCACGTATTATACGGCCCAGGATAAGGGCGACCCCCTGGCCGTGGTCAAGGAGCAGCTGATTGGCATCGCGCTGGGCATCGTGGCGCTGTTTGTTACAGCCAGGGTGCCTTACGCGTTCTGGAAAAAGCCCTGGGTGGTGCTTTTGGGCCTTGGCGCAAGCACCGTGCTGCTGGTGCTGGTATTGGTCCCCGGCATCGGTGTTTACTTAAATGGCTCCAGGCGGTGGCTGAATCTGGGCGTCAGCTTTCAGCCTTCCGAGCTGTGCAAGTTTGCGGTGGTTCTTTTTCTGGCCACCGCCCTTTCCAACAGCGGCGACAGCGTGCAGTCCCTGTTCAAGGGAATTGTCCCCCTGATGGTGATCCCCGGCTTCTTCTTCCTGCTGATTCTGGAGCAGCCCAACCTCTCCACCGCCATGTCGATCTTGATGGTCAGCGGCGTGATGGTGCTGATCGCGGGCGCAAAGTGGAAGCATCTTGGCCTGATGGGCATCGTGGGCGCGGCGGCCGGCCTTTTTTACGCCTGGAGCGAGCCTTACCGCCGGGAGCGGCTGCTGTCCTTCCGCGACCCCTTCGCCAAAATGAGCGATGAAGGCTACCAGCTGGCGCAATCCCTGATCGCCTTTGGCTCCGGCGGGCTGTTCGGCATGGGGCTGGGCCAGGGCCGGCAAAAGTACGCCTACCTGCCTTACCCGGAAAGCGATTTCATTTTTGCCATTGTGGGGGAGGATTTCGGGCTCTTTGGGTGCCTGGCGGTCATCGCCCTCTTTCTGGCCTTCGCGTTCATCGGCATGCGCATCGCCGTCACCTGCAAGGATAAGTTCGGCTGCCTGCTGGCGGCCGGCATCACCGCCATGATCGTGATCCAGGCATTTTTGAACATGGGTGTGGTCGTGGGTATCCTGCCGACAACGGGCCTGCCGCTGCCGTTTTTCAGCAAGGGCGGCACCTCCATCTCCATCATGATGGCCGCGGTGGGCATCCTGCTGAACATCAGCCGAAGCTGCGAACGAAACCTGCGCTAACGTATGCCCCAACCTTTTTTTCATCTTCACACCAAATTTTCCCGCCGACATAGGATGAAG
This sequence comes from Bacillota bacterium, assembly GCA_023425025.1. Lineage (GTDB taxonomy): Bacteria > Bacillota > Clostridia > Christensenellales > Aristaeellaceae > JAEWAH01. Next base: position 64,901 of record JAFADG010000032.1, on the reverse strand, counting down.
CACGGGAAATAACGGTGGAGGTGAAACACATGGGATTTTTCCGTGTGGAGGGTGGGACGCCCTTGGCGGGTTCCGTCCGCGTGAACAGCGCCAAGAATGCCGTGCTGCCCATTTTGGCTGCCAGCATACTGACACAGGAGGAAGTCACACTGCTGGACTGCCCCATGATCAGCGATGCCCATCATATGGCTGATATATTGGAAATTTTGGGCTGCCGGATCACCCGGTCGGAAAGAACGATGCATATTCTTTCCAGTGAACTACATAATTGGGAAATGCCAGACAGCCTTTCCAAGCAAATCCGTTCCTCCATATTTCTGTTGGGCCCCATCCTGGGCCGGTTCCGCAAGGCGACGGTGACCTATCCCGGCGGGTGTGAAATCGGCATGCGGCCCATCGACCTGCATCTGCAGGGATTGAGAAGGCTTGGCGTCGAGATCCGGGAAGAAGGCGGGCTCATACACTGCGACGGGCGCGAAATGCACGCGGCCGATGTGCACTTTGATTACCCCAGCGTGGGCGCGACGGAAAATGTGATGATGGCGGCGGTTCTGATCCCGGGAACGACCACCATCCACAACGCGGCCAGGGAACCGGAAATCGAGGATCTGCAGCGCTTTATCAATGCCCTGGGCGGCAGCGTCCGCGGCGCGGGGACCCACACCATTCAGATACGCGGCGTCAAGGAGCTGCATGGGGCGGTGTACCGTCCCATACCGGACAGAATCGTGGCGGGCACGCTGCTGGCGGCGGCGGCCATCACCGGCGGCGAAGTGCATTTGGACAACGCGCCTTGCAGGGACATGGTGGCCGTGCTGGCCAAACTTCGTGAAATGGGCTGCGAGATACGGGAGAAGATCGGCGCCATAGATTTGAAGGCCCCCAAGCGCCTGCTGGCCTTCCAGCAGCTTCAAACGCAGCCTCACCCCGGCTTTCCGACCGATATGCAGGTGCAGATGCTGGCTTTGGCGGCCCTGGCGAAGGGAACTTCCATCGTCGTGGAGAATGTCTTTGAGAACCGCTTCACCCATGCCGGCGATTTGAACCGGATGGGCGCCAACATCATGGTCAATGGCCGCATGGCCATTGTGCAGGGCGTGGATGCGCTGTACGGCGCCCGTGTCAACGCCAGGGACCTGCGGGGCGGCGCGGCGCTGGTCATCGCCGGGCTGGCGGCCCAGGGCGTAACCGAAGTGGACAACGTGCACCTGATCGACCGTGGCTATGAAAACCTGGAAGGGATGCTTAGAAACCTGGGCGCCAAAATACAGCGGATAGAATAACGATACACCAATGCGGGGAGGTGCTCCCTATGACACAGCGTCAGGGTCCCGGCCGGGCGTGGGAAGAAAGGAAGCCCATGCCCCCGCCTGCGCGGGTACATAACACGGATACCAGGCCCCGCCCCAAGGGCAGGGGCCTTTGGGCTGTCTTTTGCTTCCTGTTCGTGCTGGTCGGCGTAGGCGTCATCCTGTACAGCACGCTGTTCCGTTTGAAGCAGGAGCATATTCAGGTATTGGGGTCCAGTCACCGCACGCCCCAGGAAGTGATTACGCAGGCCGGCATAGCGGAAGGCGACAATATCCTTCTGCTGGATGAGAAGATGATCCGGGACAGAATCAACGCCGACCGCTATCTTGTATTTGCGGATCTGCAGCGGGATTATCCGGACGGGCTGATCATACAGGTGCAGGAGCGGGTGCCCAGGGTCAATATACAGTCCATGGGGGTACAGTATACGCTGGATGTGGAAGGCATGGTGCTGGAGCAGACCCAAATCCTGCAGCTTCAGGAAGGCATGATCGCCGTCACGGGCCTTGACATCACTTCCATCGCCACAGGCCGCTATATGACCTGCAAAAGGGAGGCTCAGCTGACCGCTTACAAAAAAGTGCTGGCGGAACTTGTTTTGCAGGAAACAATCTCCCAAATTTCGGAATTAAATCTATCGGATGTGGACAATCTGTATTTGGTATCTGTTGACGGTTTCACCGTGAGGCTGGGCGACGATGCCGATATACAGGCCAAGATCGGTTCCATGCGGGCTGTGTTTGATTATCTGCGCACAAACGGCCTTTCCAGGGGGAGCGTGGACGTGACTGACTATGTCAAGCCTACGTATATTCCTGCGGAATGAACCGTATATGCAAAAACTGGGGAATTATGGGTGAAAAAGTTGAAAAAACATTGGGATTCCAACGGTTTTCCCTTGCGGTTTTTTCCTAAAACAGGTACAATATATGTTGGTGAACTGGATGATTGCAGTATCATCCCCAAGAGATGTGCCGATTCATGCAAGAAATGAAAAAATATGCACACCTGCATTTTTCTTCTTCTCAACAGGGATGCTTCTATGCTATAATGTTTTTTGACCTATGGCAGAAGTTCCCTATGAACGGGGGTATGAGGAACTTATGAAAACCACTGTGGCGGCGATGGATTTTGGAACCAGCAAGATCGTCACGCTTGTGGCGGAGAACGGCGGAAACCAGCGCTGCGATATCAGCGGAGCGGGCATTGCGGCCTACGACGGATATTCCGGCGACCAGTGGAACTCTCCTCAGCTGCTCAATGACGCGATCCGCGCATCCATTACGGAAGCGGAGAACCAATCCCGTTTCCGTATCAAGGAAATCAACGTGGGCGTGCCGGGAGAGTTCTCCAGGGTGTATGCCATACCGGCCAAGGTGGAGCTGCAGGGGGCTGACCCCCGGGTGACCATGAAACATATTGAGGCCATCTTTGAATCGGCTCAAAAGGAGCTTGCGCCGCTGCGCGGCGTGGTGGTGCACAGAAGCCCGGCCTGGTTTATGGTGGACGACGGCAAAAAAACGCTGGAGCCCATGGATATGAAAGGCCGCGAGCTGCGCGCACTGGTTTCCTTTGTGGTGGCCGACCAGTTTTTCCTGGATGAGATATCCGGCCGCCTTCGGGAAATGAATGTTTCCATCAGCGGCTTTTTCTCCACGCCCACGGGCGAGGCGATGCTGTACCTGCCCGAAGAAGACCGTGACCGCACGGCGATCCTCATCGATATGGGGTATCTGAACACCGAGGTCATGGCCGTGGAGGGCGACGCCGTCATCTTCCACAGGACCGTTCCCATGGGCGGCGGCCATATTGCCATGGACGTTGCCGAGGGGCTCAGTGTGCCCATGGAGGCGGCGGAGCAGGTCAAGCGCGCTTATGTGTACGGCATGTCAACGCCGTTGCAGTCCTATGACGTATCCGCCGGCAAGGACGGCAAGCCCGCTTCCTTTTCCCAGCAGGAAGTAGCCAGGGTGCTGGAACCGCGGGTGGACGAGATTGCCGAAGCTATCAAGGGCTGCATCGACCAAAGCGGCGTGCGCCTTGGCAACTGGAGCACCATTTATCTGACCGGCGGCGGCTTGGCTTTAAACCGCGGCGGCCGTGATTATCTTGCCGGCAAGTTGGACAGGCCCGTACGCGAAACGCCCAAGCGCACCATGAAGCTCAACAGCCCCGCTTACGCAAGCGCGCTGGGGCTGATGGATTTGGTGATCGATACGGTGGAGCATCAGCATCTGCCGTCGCCTGGGCTGATGGGCGGCGTCAAAGATTTTTTCAGGAGCCTGTTCGCAGGCTGACCGCAGGTTATGCGGTGTCATTCTTTCGAAACTGGATTTTGATACAGAGTAGGGGGATGGAACGTGCTGGAATTTCAGATGGACGATCAGGCGAATTTTGCGTCCATAAAAGTGGTGGGCTGCGGCGGCGGCGGCAACAATGCTGTCAATCGCATGGTGGATGCCGGTTTGAAGGGCGTGGAGTTTATCTCCATCAACACTGACCGTCAGGCACTGGCTCTGTCCCACGCCAATTCGAAAATTCAGATTGGTGAAAAGCTGACCAAGGGCCTTGGCGCGGGCGCCATCCCCGACATCGGCCGCCGGGCGGCCGAGGAAAGCCGGGAGGAAATCGCCCAGATGCTCAAAGGCGCGGACCTTGTGTTCGTCACCGCCGGCATGGGCGGCGGCACCGGCACCGGCGCGGCCCCGATCGTGGCGGAGATTGCCAGGGATCTGGGCTGTTTGACCATTGCCGTTGTCACCAAGCCCTTCCAGTTTGAAGGCAAACAGCGCATGAAGAATGCCGAAATGGGCATTGCCGATTTGAAGCAGCGGGTGGATACCCTGGTGGTCATCCCCAACGACAGGCTGCTGCAGGTGGTCAGCAAGGGAACGACCATGCTGGAGGCCTTCCGCATTGCCGACGATGTGCTGCGCCAGGGCATTCAGGGCATCAGCGATCTGATCGCCGTGCCCGCGCTGATCAATCTGGACTTTGCGGACGTGAAGACCGTTATGGAATCCGGCGGCATGGCCCACATGGGCATCGGCGTCGGCAAGGGTGAAAACCGCATGGTGGACGCCGCCAAGAACGCCATCCAAAGCCCCCTGCTGGAAACCAACATCGACGGCGCCCGGGCCGTATTGATCAACATTACCGGCGGCGAGGACATCTCCATTGTAGATATCAATGAAGCCGCCAATCTGGTCATGCAGTCTGCCGACAGCGAGGCCAACATCATCTTTGGCGCCGGCATCGACGAGCGCATGGGCGATGAGGTTCGCATCACTGTAATTGCTACAGGGTTTGAAAAGACGCCCTTCCCGCCCAAGGAGCCGGCCAAGAAGCCCTTTGAAAGAATCCGCTCCCAGGGTACCTACGAGACGCGGCCCACCTACAGCCCCTATACCGCAAGGCCCGCCGCGGCTCCTGCCGCGCCTGCCCATGAGATAATGGACAGCGAGCCCGCGCCCAAGACCGAGCAGCCCTTTGAGCCGGAAATTCCCGGCTTTGTGAACAGCGGGCGGCCTTCCGCTCCCGCAGGCCAGCCCCAGCCGCCTATGCAGCAGGCGCCGTATCAGCCCAACTATGGACAGCCTTATGGCGGTGGACAGCAGCCGGCCTATCCGCCCTATCAGCCGCAGCAGCAACAGCCCTACTATCCGCCGGCCCCCAATCCCTATGGCATGAATCCCTATCCGCCCCAGCAGCAGCAGCCGGCGGCACCTGAAAAGGATGAACTGGGTGTGCCTGCCTTTCTGAGAAGGGCGCCGAAAAAGTAACAGCAGAATAGCAGACGGCCCGCCTCCGGCAATACCGGGGACCGGGCCGTCTTTTCGTGCATCCGCCGCAGCGATGGACGCCGCACGGTCATAAACCTTTTGCCATTCCTGTACATTGTATAAAGGGGGTGGCGTCATGGACCGCCGGGTGCGGGATGCGGTATTCCAGTGTACAGGGGCCATTGTGGGGGCGGGCTTTGCCTCCGGCCGGGAAATTATGCGGTTTTTCAGCCGGTACGGCTCCTTTTCCTGGATCGGGATCGGCCTTGCGGCGGCGGTGATGGGCGTATTCGCGTTCGCGCTGATGAAAAAGGCCAGGGAAGCCAATGTAATCTCCTTAAGCCAGCTCTGCCGCGCCTATCTTGGCCCGGCGGGGATCGCCGGCAGCATCGCTTTTACCATATTGCTGGGGGCTACAGGCGGAAGCATGTCGGCTGCGGCGGGGGAACTGGGCGCATTGTCCATCCCCGTTCATGGGGCGTATTGGATACTGCTGCTCGCCTCCCTGGTGACGGGAATCCTGCTATCCGCCCGCAGCCTTTCGCCGCTGGCTTTTATGGGCAGTCTGCTTGTGCCCTCGCTGATACTTGTTTTTTTGCTGTGCTTGATCCCGCCGGAAGGAAAGGCCGTCACGGACCAGGCGCTGCTGCCCGTATGGCGGAAGATTGTTGAGGTTGTGCTGTTTTCGATAAGCTACGGCGCCATGAATATTACGCTGACTGCCGGGGTGCTGTGCGAAATCGGCCGCGGAACGCCGGCAAAGAAGGCGCTCCACATATCCGTTTATCTGGCGTTGTGCATCGCCGGCCTTTTGTCATTGGGCAATGTCGTGCTGCTGCGGCAGCCCCAGCTGATAGACGCCGCCCTGCCGATGGTTATGCTGCTGAACGCGTTCGGCAAGGTGGGCTTCTGGCTGGCCATTGTTGGCCTGTACCTGGCTGTGTATACCACGCTGATGGCGGTGGCCCGCGGTATGATCAACATCATCGGCCCATGCAAGCCTGGCTGGCTTGGCTTTGCTTTGACCGGCGTCCTCTTTCTCGTTTTTGCCGTAATCGGTTTTGACAGGCTGGTGGGTGTCATCTATCCGGCTCTTGGCATCATGTGTCTTTTCCTTTTGCTGTGGATCATGACCGCGAGGCTACATGTACGCAAGTAACAGAAATGAATGCCCTATGCAAAAAAGTCATTCAAAAACTTCTCCATACATTTGATATTGAAAAAATAAATGCATAATTCAAAAATGTATCTTGCAATTTTAAGAGAAGCGTGGTATAAAATTTCTTGAGGACCGGCAGCGGCGAAAGGCGGTCACAACTGCTCGTAATTGCCTGTCTTTATCCATCCTGCTATAGAACAAAGATGTTCATGCTCCTTTGCCTGGAGCGGAACATCTTTTTTTATAGATATGAGTAAGGGGAGAGGTGTGGTCATGGATACAAAGGTGGTACTTGACACATTGTGGGTACTCTTGGCGGCAATGCTCGTCTTCTTCATGAATTTGGGCTTTGCAATGGTCGAGAGCGGTTTTGCGCGCGCTAAGAACACGGTCAACATCCTGTCCAAGAACTTTATCGTATTTGCGGTCTCCTCTTTGGGTTTTCTTCTGCTGGGTTGGGGCCTGATGTTTGGCGACGGCAATGGCTTTGTCGGTCTGAAGGGGCTGTTCTTCGCCGGCGGCGCGGACAATTCGCCGGCTGTGGGTGAAGCCTATCAGGGTGTGTACTCCGCCATCTCCTGGACGGGCATCCCCTTCTGGGCCAAGTTCTTCTTCCAGTTGGTATTCTGCGGCACTGCGGCGACCATCGTCTCCGGCGCCGTGGCGGAGCGCATCAAATACCTTTCCTTCATTGTTTTTTCCTTTGTGCTGACCTTGCTCGTTTATCCTGTCGTGGGGCACTGGATCTGGGGCGGCGGCTTCCTGTCCCAACTGGGGATGTGGGATTTCGCCGGATCGACGGTCGTGCACTCCGTAGGCGGATGGGCCGCGCTGGCGGGTGTGATCGTGCTTGGGCCCAGGTTTGGCAAGTATTCGCCGGACGGCAAGATCAATCCCATTCCCGGCCACAACATGTCCACCGCCACCATTGGCCTGTTTGTGCTTTGGCTGGGCTGGTTCGGCTTCAACCCCGGTTCCACCATGGCGGCCGATCCGGGCGCGATCGCCCATATTCTGATGACCACCAATACGGCGGCCATCGTGGCGGTATTGACCTCCACCGCGACCTCCTGGATTCTGATCGGCAAGCCGGATCTTGGCATGTCCATCAACGGCTGTCTGGCCGGCCTGGTTGGCATCACTGCTTCCTGCGCCTTTGTGAGCGTTGCCAGCGCTTTTATCATCGGCGCCATTTCCGGTGTTGTGGTTGTGCTGGCTGTCATCTTCTTTGACAAGCTGAAGCTGGATGATCCTGTAGGCGCGCTGGCTGTCCATTTGGTGAACGGCGTGCTGGGCACCTTGTATATCGGCCTTTTTGCGCAGGATGGCATCGCCGGCGTTGCCACCGGTAACGGTTTGTTTACCGGCGGCGGATTTGCGCTGCTGGGCACCCAGATGCTGGGTGTGCTGTGTGTGGCTGCGTTCGTATTCCCGGCTTCCCTGCTTGTGTGGTGGCTGATCAAGAAGACCATCGGCCTGCGCGTCAGCCTCAAGGAAGAAATCCAGGGCCTGGATATCGGCGAACACGGCAACGAGGCGTATCCCGAGTTTGCCATCCGCAGGAGTTCCTATGTTGCGCACTCCGCTGCTGTTAGCGTTCCTGCCGCTAAGGAAAGCAGCACGGCGGCCGCCAAATAAAGGAGGAGCATGATATGAAACACATCAAGGCGGTGATCCGGCCTGATAAGCTCGGCGATGTGCGGGACGCGCTGGAAAAGACCGGGGCATATAAAGGCGTAATGATCACGGATATCGTAGGGCAGGGCAACCAAAAAGGCATTGCCCAGGTTTGGCGCGGTGAAAAGTTTCAGCTGGACCTTATTCCCAAGCTGTCGCTGGATCTGGTGGTAGACGACAAGGATGTCCGCACGGTCGTCAATGCCATTTTGTCCAGCGCGCCCATTGGGGAATATGGCGACGGCAAGATCTTCATCTATCCGGTGGAGGAGGTCATCCGTATCCGCACCGGCGAGGAAGGAGAAGGGGCTCTGTAGCCGGCTCTCCGTATCAACGGGCAGTCTCGTTAAAAATTCGCCGCCCGGCCGTGAAGGCCGGGCGGCTTTTCCTGTCAAAGGCAAGATCGTGCCATGGTTTTGCGCGGGTGGTTTGCTTTTTTCGGCGCGGCCAGAGAGTCTTGGGCCGCGTTATGCATCCTCCGCCTGCCTTGCCGTGGCAAACTCCGAAATCTCCTGTTCCCTTTTTTTGTCAATGGGCAGGAACAGCAGCGGGATGATGCTCAATACCATAAATATAAACGGAAGCACGCCTGTGCCCAAGCGGATGCCCAGCAGCGCCTGGGCGCTTTGCAAATCAGAACCGGCCTTGTAGCCAAAGGCGCTGATGAGCCCCATGAACAGGGCCGACTGCAAGCCGGCCATCGGTATGGTCAGCAGCGCGCTCAGGCCGTTGTACATGCCGGCTTTCCGCTGGCCGGTGCGCTGCTCATCCTCATCAATGATGGCGCCAAGCATCGGCCCTTGGGGGATCATGACGGTGCTGGAGAAGATGTACATCACCATATAGGCGAGCAAAGCGCTGGTAAAGCTATTGACAAAGGTCAAAAGCAGATAGCCGACAGCGCAGGGGATGGAGGCCCAGATCATGGTGTTTTTCATGCCCAGGCGCTTTGCCCATTTGCCCAGGAATGGCATGACAAGAAAGAGCGCGATGCCCATGCCCACATCCAGGATGGTTGCCTGTTCGCCGGTAAGACGCAAAACTTTGTCCGACAGGAACAGAAAGGGCGTGAAGTAAAAGGCGCGGGGCCCGTTGAACAGAAGCAGCGACAGCGTGTAGGTGAGAAATGATTTGGATTTGATGGCGCCCCTGGCATTGTCGAATACATCGCCGAATATGCCTTTCCTGCCGGAAATTTGCGCGTTCTCTTGCAGATACATTTCCTTGGTGTCCTTGAGCGGCTTGAGGGCGACGAGGTATAGAACAGCATTGAAAATCAGCACGCCGCCGAAAAGAAGCGTCGTCATGGTTTTATCATTGTTTCCGACCAGCAGCAGCGTTGGGATCAGCGTGCCGAAAAAGCCGCCGATGTTGGCAATATAGGTGGTATAAACGGAAATATCCACGCGCTCTTCGTTGGAGGGCGCGGCGATCAGCTTATAATTGGCGTAGGCGATGTTAAAGGCGGTCATGGAGGTATCGTAGATGAACAGCAGCACAAGCAGGAACGCAAATGTGACCCATTCCTGCCAGGCCGGCTGGGCAAAGATCATGGCAAAGGAGGCAAGCAGCGTAACCGGCGCGGTCAGCTTCATGATGTACACATACTTGCCCTTTCGCTCAATGTACCTGCGCCTGTCCAGCCACACGCCGATGGCCGGATCGTTGATGGCGTTCCAAATGCCGAATATGGCGTAGATCAGGCCCACGTATTTGGGGTCCAGGCCGATGATGTCCGTATAGTATTTGATAAAAGCATTGTGGATAAGTACCGTGCTCAAATTCCCGGGCATAACGGGGAAGGACAGAAAAAACTTTTGCCAGCCTGTCAGTTTGCGCGTACCGCTATTGCTTATCATACACTTTGTCCGGCCTTTTTGTTTTTATTATACAATCATCCGTGGCGTATACACAATACATTTGTTTGCACGGTTGCTTCCTGCTGCTTTGCCGGTTTATAATGGATAAAAAGCGACGGAGCGGGGGAAAGCCATGTATCCGCAATTTGACAAGGATTTTCTGTTTGGCACGGCTACGGCCGCCTATCAGATCGAGGGCGGATGGAACGAGGACGGCAAAGGCCTTTCCACCTGGGATGTGTTTTCCCATACCAAAGGCAAAATAAGCGACGGCAGCACGGGTGATGTCGCCTGCGACACCTATCATGATTTTCAAACCGATATCGGCTTGATGAGCAGCCTGCATTTGGACGCGTACCGCTTTTCCATCAGCTGGTCCCGGATATTGCCCGAAGGGCGGGGGCAAGTCAACCCCAAGGGCGTGGAGTATTACCACCGGCTGATCGACGCGCTTTTGGAAAAGGGAATCCGGCCTTTTATCACGCTGTTTCATTGGGATACGCCCTACGCGCTGTATGAAAAGTACGGCGGCTTTGCGGGCAGGGACACGGCAAAATATTTTGCCGATTACGCAAAGTGTATCATTGAGACGTATGGCGATAAGGTCAGGGATTGGATCACCTTGAACGAGCCGTGGGAGCATGCCATGCTCGGCCATTTTCTGGGCGAGCACGCGCCGGGCGTCAAAAACCCAAGAACGTATTTCAAGGTCGCGCACCATGAGCTTTTGGGCCACGGCCTGGCGGTCCAGGCCATGCGCAGCGTGCGCGGCGATTTGAACATTGGCATCACCTTAAGCCAGTTTCCGGTATATCCCGCAAGCTATGAACCCAACGAAAAGGAACTGGACTCTGTGGAGCTGGCGGATATGTTCATCAACCGCTTCTTTCTGGATAGCGTGTTCAAGGGCCAATATCCCCAAAAGCTGTTCAAACGGCTGTGGCCCGTCGTGCCCAAGGTGCTGCCGGGGGATATGGATACCATCCGGCAGCCGGTGGATTTCCTGGGTGTCAACTACTACAGCAGGATCTTCGCGGCAAGAAAAGGATACATTCCCTTCTTGAAAACCTGGGTTGACCGCATGCCAAGCGACAAGCGCTACGACCATCCGGTGCTGGGGCCTGGCGCGTTCCCCGAAGGCTTTGTGGAGCTTGCCAAACGCTACCGTGAGGAATACGGCAATCCACCCGTATACATCACCGAGAATGGAACTGGCGGCAGCGGCAGCCTGGAGGAATGCAAGCGCACGGACGATGCGGGGCGCATACAGTATTTAAAGCATTACCTGGCCTCCCTGAAGGAGGCTGTTGACGCGGGATCGGACATCCGCGGCTATTTTTACTGGACGCTGATCGACAACTTTGAATGGAATTCCGGCCTGTCCTGCCCGATGGGCATTATCCGCGTCGATCATGGCACGCAAAAGCGCACTGTCCGTGACAGCGGTTATTGGTACCGCGATTTGATATTACACCAGCGCAGCAGATAAAATGACGGCATGGAGGTTTACCTATGAGAACGCCAATGCTTGAAACGGACCGGCTTATCTTGCGCCCGCTGACCATGGACGACGCGGAGGCTGTTTTTGCTTGGACGGGCGACCCCGCGGTCAATGAGTTCATGAACTACACCACGCACGCGGATGTAGCCTTCACACGGGAATGGCTGTCCCGCATGGACAACGATTCCGGCAGCGCGTATAATTTCGGTTTTGTCCGCAAGGAGGATGGGCGCTTGATCGGCTCCGGCGGCGTGTTCTACCATCCGGACACCGGCGAATGGCATTTTGGGTATAATGTCCGCCGGGATGCCTGGGGCAGGGGATATGCGACGGAGGCCATGAAGCGGATCATCGCCTTTGCCCATCAGGAACTGAACGCAAAAGACTTTATCTCGGAACACGCGTTGGAAAACGAAGCCTCCGGCAGGGTCATTGAAAAATGCGGGCTGCGTTTCAGCCATTACGGATCGTACGAAAAGGCGGACGGAAGCCGGGTGTTCCAGTCAAAGTGCTATGCCATGCATCTTGAGTAAGGACAACGGTTTCAATGGCTTTTTGGAATGAAACAACCCCTTACGCCAGCCTGCCCGCCTTTTGCAAAAGATACTTTTCCTCACTGGGCATTTGGCAGCCATGGTTGACGGCTTGTTCCCTGTTGCCCAAATACGGCGCATATCCGCTGAAGCGTACGGTGAAAACGCCTGTGCCCTTGGTGTATGCGGCCACCGCCTGGGCATAGAATTTCGACGCGTTCAGCGAAACCTGCCCGGAATAGGTGATCTCGTTTCCTTGGGCAGTCATATGCTCTAGCGTTGCGTGCATCGTGTTCAAGTCATAGGTGGCGCGGCCCGCCATGTCGGCTGGCACGGTGAGGGTGTAGGCCAAAATGGGTTCGAACAGCTCCGTTCCCGCATTTCCAAGGGCACGGATCACCGCCACCATGGCGATATTCCGAAAGTCGGCGGGGGTACTGGTGACGGAACTGTATGTTGCCCATGCGAGGGTTACTTTCGCGTCTGTCAGCTCCCAGCCGCACAGGCCGTATTTCAAAGCGCCGAGAAGCCCTTCCCGGGCGGCGTTCTGAAAGGATGCATACAGGTAGCCGTAATTGACCTTTGTTTCATACAAAACGCCGGCGCCGCTGTAAAGCGGCTCGATGGTGATACCCATGCCGGCCTGAAAGGGCGTTTCGCCAAAGGGCACATTGCCCTCCCCGGTGCCTGCCGGGCGCTCGCGGAAAATGGTCTGCGGCTCTTCCAATGTGATATCTATGCCGAAGCGCTCCATGGCCAGCGCGCGCAGAATCTCCATTTGCACCTGGCCGAACACCTTCACCTCCAGCGCGCCTGTCTGCTGGTTTTTCGCAAGGTCCAGCAGCGGGTCCTCCAGGCAAAGCTGATGCAATGCCTCCAACAGCTTCGGGCGGGGAATGGAAGCGTCTGTGCAGACCCGGGTCAGCAGCAGCGGCTCGGCGATGCTTGTGCGCCGCAGGAGCGGCAGGGTTTCACCAAGGATGGCGCCGACCTTCAGCGCGTCGCTGTACATCAGCACCGCGATGTCGCCGGCGGCCACAAAATCAACGGGCTTGAGTTCGCCCATGTCCGGGGAAAAAAGCATGGTCACGCGGAAGGAAGCGTCAGTGCCGTAGACGGATACGAATTTGCGCAGTACGATCGCGCCGCCGTACACCCGAAGATAGCACAGCCGGCCAAAGCGCGGATGAAATTCCACTTTGTACACGAGCGCGCTCAGCTCCCGGCAGGCAGGCTCCGCATTTTTAAGCTCTGTTATAATCGCCTCCATCAGTTCCGGGATGCCGGTTTCCAGCAGCGCGACGCCGGCGTATACGGGATACAAGCTGCAGGCCGCCACCGCCTTGCGATAGGAGGAGAAAAGCGTTTGATCAGGAATTGGCTGTTCGGCCAAATACAAGCCGGCGATCTCGTCGTCCGTCTGGAAAAGCTGTTCGATGATGCCGCCGCACTTGGCAAGCGGCAGCGTTGCAACGCTTACCTTCCGGCCGCTGCCGGCAATCGCCTGCCGGGTGAGTATATTCGGGGTCAGCAGTTCCCGAATCTGCGCAAGTACGCCTGCATAATCCGCGCCCAGCCGGTCCAGCTTGTTGATGAAAAAGAGCGTGGGTATCTTTAAGCGCTGCAGGGCGCGGAAAAGCACGGCGGTTTGCGCCTGCACGCCTTCCCTGGCGGATACGACAAGCACCGCCGCGTCCAGCACGGCAAGGGACCGCTCCACCTCCGCGACGAAATCGGTATGGCCCGGCGTATCCAGTATATTGATTTTGACATCTTTATACAAAAGGGAAACGGTGGCGGAACGGATCGTTATGCCGCGTTCCCGCTCCAAACGCATGGAATCGGTGACCGTGTTGCCGTGATCGACCCGGCCCAATTTTTTGACTGCGCCGGCGGCATGCAAAAGGGACTCGGTGACAGTTGTCTTGCCCGCGTCTACATGGGCCAATATGCCCAGATTGATGACTTTATTCAAATAGCTGCCTCCACTTGTACGGCTTATCGCCATGGAAGCATGCACTGTCCGGCGGATAAGCCGCTATTTGAGAAACGTGACCTCAAAATATGCGTTTTTCATATGCGAACCTTCCCTTCCGTTAGTTGATCGCTTGTTTTCAATAATATTGTAACGGATGATGGCTTCCCTTGCAATAAACCGTTGGTTTATTGCAAAATTCTGCGGGAATGCGCAAAGCCGGCGGAGCGAAGCCGCCGGCCTGGGATTGGTTTGTGTGTCGCTTACTGCCTGTAAAACCCCGGCACGCCGTCGTGCAGGCTTTTTACGGTGTGGTCAATCCGCCGCTTGGCATCCTCACCATCCACGCCGCTTTCCACATAGTCAAGCACCTGCTTCTTTTCCTCGGGGGTCATGGCGCCAAACCGGGAAAAAGCGATTTGGTCCTCCATCAAAAGCATGCCAAGGCCGATGGGTACATCGCTGCCTGATCCTGGGCCGCCGATATTGGGTTGCATCCGCATCCCTCCTTTTACTCATTGCGCACAGTTTTTCCATGGGGCCGCTTTTTCATTCCGGCGGAGGACGCAAGCCATGACAGGCACGCGTCAGGATGGTGTGAAAGGCAATCATCTGATTCTTTTGCGCAATGGCCTTTGACGCCATTCCAACGTATACTATCGGTAAAATGCCGCATGAAATCATGCGGATAATGTTTATAAACGATTGCCGCTTTCGCGGAAAGGCTTGTGATTATTTTGCTTTATGCCGCCATTATCGGGTGCGGGTCCATCGCGCCTGTACATGCGTATGCCCTTGCCCAATTAAAGGATGTTCAGCTGGCAGCCTGCGCCGATATCCTGCCGGAACGGGCGCAAAAACTGGCGGGGGAGTATGGCTTGAAAGCATATTCTTCCCTGGAGGAACTGCTGGACAAGCAGCGGGTGGATGTGGTGCATCTTTGCACGCCCCATTACCTGCACACGCCCATGGCGGCCATCGCTGCCGCCTGTGGCGTTCATGTGTTTACGGAAAAGCCGCCGGTCATCGACCGGGAGCAGTGGGCATCGCTAAACGATACGGCAAACAAGGTACGCGTTGGCGTCTGCTTTCAAAACAGGTACAACGGCAGCGTTGTAAAGCTCAAGCAGCTGCTGGACGATGGAGCGCTTGGCAAGGTAATGGGCGCCCGGGCGTTTGTCACCTGGAACCGCGGGGCGGAATACTACACGCAAAGCGGGTGGCGGGGAAGCCAGAAAACCGAGGGCGGCGGGGTGCTGATCAATCAGGCGGTCCATACCCTGGACCTGCTTGTCTATCTGCTTGGCAAGCCGGAGAATATTCAGGCATCCGTATCCAACCGGCACCTTCAGGGTATCATCGAGGTAGAGGACACGGTGGATGCGTACATGACAATAAACGGTGCGCCGGTCTTGTTTTACGCAACCACGGCGTATTGCGCAAATTCGCCCGTTTACGTGGAAATCATGTGCGAAAACGCCGTTGTGCGCATGGAAAAGGAGATATTGACCATATCCTGGTCAAGCGGTCAGGAAGAGAGGCACGCCTTTGAACACGGACTGCCTGTCGCGAAGGATTATTGGGGCGCGGCCCATGTGTTCTGCGTCCGTGATTATTACGACGCCCTGAAGGAAGGCCGGCCGGTGCCCATCGGCCTTCATGCGGTGGAGGACACCATCGACGCCATGCTCAAGATCTATGGCAGATGACAGATTTGTGTTTGAGCAATTGAGTTGAGCCCGGTTAATCCGGTAAATGCAATATAAGGGGGATATTTCAGGTGAATCAGAATCTTCTGGATGCGAAGACGGCGCAATGGGTGAATCAGGTGCTTGCCAAAATGGATGACAAGATGCAATATGGCATTGAAAAGGCGCGGGAGCTGGGCGGCATCCCCTACAGCGTCAAGGAAGGCAAGTGGACTACGCCCGGTATCACCTGGTGGACCAATGGCTTCTGGCCCGCGGAAATGTGGCAGATGTATCTGGAAACCGGCAAGGCCTGCTATCATGACGAAGCGGTCCGCGCCGAGCTTTTGATGGATGAGGCCCTGCGCGATGTGCTGGATTTGCACCATGATGTGGGCTTTATGTGGCTGATCAACAGCGGCGTGCATTTTGCCGTCGACGGGAACAGGGACAGCCTGGTGAGAACCCTGTTCTGTGCCAATATGCTGGCGGGCCGCTACAATATCAACGGCTTTATCCGCGCCTGGAACGGAAAAAGCCGGGCGGGCTGGTCCATTATTGACACCATGATGAATCTGCCGCTGTTGCACTTTGCCAGCGAATATACCAGTGATCCAAGATACCGCAAGATCGCGGTTCAGCACGCCCATACCGCCCAGAAATACTTTATCCGTGAGGACGGCTCTTCCCACCATATCGTTTGCTTTGACCCGGAAACCGGCGTTGTGGTGGATACGCCTACCGGCCAGGGGTATGCGCCGGGCACCAGCTGGTCCCGCGGGCAGGCCTGGGCGCTGTACGGCTTTATGCTCAGCCATGTGTATACGGGCGATGCGTCCTTCCTTGCCACCGCCCGCGGCGTGGCGGATTATTTCCTCAAGCATATGCCGGCGGACCACATTCCTCCGGTGGACTTCATGCAACCGCAGGAGCCCAACCTCAAGGACAACTGCGCCGGCGGCATCGCCGCCTGCGGCCTGCTGGAACTGGCCGACACCCTGGGTGAAGACCCGGCGGCGGAAACGTACAGGAACGCTGCCATCGACATGCTCAAGGCCATGGACGAGAAATGCTCCGACTGGACCCACGAAACGCCCGCCATCCTGACTATGTGCACATCGGCCTACCATGACGCGCCGGGGCACCATATCGCCATGAACTACGGCGACTATTACTTCATCGAGGGCATGCGCAGGCTGAAGGGCGAAGAACGCCTATTGTGGCGGCCCCTTTTGAAAAAGGGCGAGCCGATGCAGGGAGAGTAATTCCGATTCCTGATTGCTCTATAAACAAACAACGGACCTGCGCTTTTACCGGCGCAGGTCCGTTGATGTACATGTGTTTCTAAGTAAGCATTGAATTGGCTGCATCCAAAATTGTTTGGCCGATGCAGGCGGGCGATTGATAATCACCCCTATCCTATTTTGCGTTTAATGGCTTCCCGGTTGGGGCGCACACAACCCGGAAGGAAAAGCAATAAAGCTTGCGGCCGTAGGGACGGTTATCAACCGCCCGCTTTGCTGCATTTTGCGCATGCCTGAAGCTACACTTTGCACAACTGCCGCCTATTCATCGCCTGCCTGGAATCTCGCCGGTATGCCCAGCAGTTCTGCCAAATAGGGCAGCGCCGCTTCGAACCGCACGCCGTAGCGCAATTCCTGATTTGATTGTATCGTGTATGCGATGCATTGGTGGGTGAACTTTACGGCCAGGGCAGCGGCATCCTTCAGGCTCTTTCCATTCATCAGGCCGCAGAGCAGCGTGCTTGCAAAAATGTCACCCGTACCATGGAAGATGCCTGGATACCGCCCCTCAAATGCGTAAGCGATTTCGTTCGTTTGCGCGTCGTATGCCGCGGCGCCCAATTGGTCCTGACCCAGTGTGACGCCGGTCAATACCACCATTTGCGGGCCCAAGCCGCTCAGGCGGCGGAGGATCTCCTCCGTCTCCTCTTTTGAAAAGCCTTCCTGCTTGTAGGGGATATCCAGCAGGATGCAGGCTTCCGTCATGTTCGGCGTAATGATGTCCGCCTTGCGGCAAAGCCTGTGCATGCCCTGGGCCATTTCACGGGTGTAGGTGGCGTACAGGCGGCCGTTGTCGGCCATGACCGGGTCCACCATGCGCAATGTGCTTTCCTGGTGGAAGTCCTCCATCAGTTCCGCCACCAGGTCGATCTGGTCATAAGAACCCAGGAAGCCGGAGTATAATGCGTCAAAGCGCATTGAAAGGCTCTTCCAGTGGGATGTTACCGGGCGTATATCCTCCGTCAGGTCCCGGTAGGTATAGCCTTGAAAGCCGCCGGTGTGGGTCGAAAGGATTGCCGTGGGCAGAACGCCCGTATCCACCCCGCCGACAGAGAGTATGGGCAGCGCTACCGTCAGGGAGCAGCGGCCGACGCAGGAGATGTCATGTATGGCCAATACCCGCTTTTGCCGTTCCATGGAAAGCCTCCTTTTTGATGCAGACCCTATGATACCCGATTTTCCGGAAAAAGGGAACCCCTCCAGGAGGAAAAGGAAAAGAGGAGCAAAGGCATAATCATAAAAAAAGCCCCCGCAGGCCTATGGGCTGCGGGGGCTGCTTTATGTTGCTACGGTCTATTCGGCGCGTTGCATTTTGTGCAGGGCAGCAGATGCTTGAAAGCTGTCGTGCTCAGGTCTTTGTAAAGGAAGTTGGTCAGCGGCAGATAGGATTTGTCTACGCTGGGGCATTCCGGGTCTATGTGATAGAATTTGCCGCCTTTTTTGTTGTAGTACAGCTTTGTTTTGGAGCCGGGGGTGGCTGTCGGCTTGGGTGTAGGGGTGGGGGTCGCAACCCCTGCTCCATCCTGGCTGCCCGTTGACGTATTGTCGGCGGTGGCTGTTTCATCCGCCACCACATCGTTGCTTTTCAGCGACGCCGGGTCCACGTACCATTCATTGTTGCTTTTGACCATAATGATCTGGAAGCGTATCTTCACAATAGGCCGGTTATTGCGCTTGTCGATGTCCGCGGTCATGGTGATCGTTCTGGTGGAATCAGCCTCGGTATTGGAAATTTTTTCAAAGCTCCAATCCTGCGGGCTTCGGTTGGCAAGCAGGAGAAATAATTCGGTATCGGGCGACTTTGTCTGGGCAGACTTCCAGGCGGGAGAAACAAACGCCAGCATATTCGGAACGTCGCTGGATTTCCAGAATTGGAAGAACTGCTGCAGTCTTTGCCACGCGGCGCTGTTTTCGCCGGATTCGGGTTCCGGCGTAGACGTCGGCCCCGGTGTAGTCTGGCTGTTCGCGTCGGTGCCCGCCGGTACGATACCGTTGCCGGATGTACCGTTGTTGGCGGTGCCCTGGTTGGTGGCTGCGCCGTTGTTGCCGCCCTGGGTGGAGGTTTGCGCATCCCGCGGGGTATTGCCGGTGATCAAAGATACGACACACACGAGCATCAGCGCCCCATACACCAGCGTGAGCGTGGCCCTGGCGCTGGGTACGAAGGCTCGCTGCATCCACATGCCGATGAGGGACAGGATGCCGGCGCCAACAAAAATGATTTTGAGAATAGGGGCCGATACCAGCAGCGTCAGCACAAACAGAATGGGCAAAATGGCCAAAAGCATGATTTGCAGCCATTGATCGCCGCCTGTTTTTTGCCGCACGGCGTATTCCTGGGGAATCGGCTGCTGCGCGTAGGGCTGCTGCGGATAATACGGCAAGGGCTGTGCGGGGGCGGGTGCCTGCTGCCTGACCTGTGGCTGGTAAACGGGCTGCCGGGGCCCATATGCCTGCTGGGGCAAAGCGGTGGGCACGGCGTAGGCCGGCTGCTGCGGTGCGTACGCGGCGGACGGCTGCTGTGCCATCGGCGGCGCATACCCGGGGGCCGCCGGCTGCACGTAGCCTGGCGCGCTTTGGGCATAAGGCCCGCTTGGGGCCGGTTGTGCCGGAGGATAAGCAGGCCCTGCAGGAACAGCTTGCTTTTTCGGCGCGGGCCGCTTTTGCATGCCGTAGGTGGGGGCGGTGGAATATCTGCTGCGGTTGCTCGTCATCCTTCTTTTCCTCTGCCTTTCTGTGGGAACATCTGCCGGCGCAGACGGGAGGAGATAAAAATCGTCATCAAAACAAATCTTTCAGAATTCTGGTCATTCACTTTAGTATAACACATATTGCGTCTCTGTAAACACCATTATAAAGAAATGAAGCAAAAAAGACGCAAAATAGAAGCAAAATGACAGCGAAATTTCCAAAATAACCAATTGTAACAGAGAACTTTCTCCTTTCATACAACGCATATACTGACCGGAATCATCCTTTGCAGGCACTGTATGGTTTGTAAAAATACAGGGCTGCCATAGGTTTCCGGTTTTTTCCAATATCCGGTTCATGCTCTGCATTTCTACCGGATAGACAAAAAGCACTGCCCGTACATCACAAAGCTGAGATGTACGGGCAGCGTAGGTATTGCAACGGTTCTGATGCCGGATCAGGAACGCTTCGGCCTTACACGTATCCAGATTTCGGCCCAGCTATGATCACCTTCGCCATAGTACAGCTCCATATCGCAGCCTTCCTGCTGCTCGTAGGAAGCGTTTGGCAGCCATTCGGTATACACGCGGCGGTTCAGCGCCTGAACGGCTTTTGCGGTGTCTTCCATGGAAAAAACATCGCTTTTGAACACAGCCCAGGTGGAAGCCGGAACCAGCGCCCTTGTAAAGCCCTCCGCGCGGCTGCCTTCTTTTTCAAAGGCAAAGATCATATAGGGAAAGGTGGGTTCGCCGGTATCGCGGTAGCTGCAGATGGCGTGAATGGGGCAAAGATCCTCCCCGTCCGCCGGGCCCTGGGGAACGGACGCGGCCAGCTTGTCAAACCTGCCGTCCTCCATTACCTGCTGCCAGAACAGGGGGATCGCCCGGAAGTTTTCCTGGTTTTCGCAGGTGAAGATGCCTTCGATGCCGTATACATAAAACGCTTCCTTGGTCAGAATCCTGTAGTCCATGGGAACATCCCCTTTTAACGTCAGTAGAAAAGAAAGGCGCGGGTAGGCTTTTAAGGAAATCCCTTCGCCGCGGGCGGCGGAAGGGGTGACGCCATGCAGGTTATGAAACGCCCGGGTAAAGGCCTCGGGGGAATCGTAGCCGTACTTTTGCGCCAGATCAATGATTTTGATGTCGCTGTGGGTCAGTTCAAAGGCTGCCAGCGTCAGCCGCCGCCTACGGATATACTCCGACAGGGGGATATCGGTGACGATGGAAAAGAACCGCTGCAGCCCGGAAAGCGACATGCAGGCGATCTTGGCCACCTGCGGAAGGTCGACTTCTTCCAGCAGGTTGTCTTCGATATAGTCCAGCGCCTTGTTGATCTGTTCAAGCCATCCCATATGTCTTCCTCCTCTCCGGGGAGCAGTATAACAAAAGGCGCGAAAGAATGCCTTGCAATTCGCGCCTTTATCTGTCAGATGGTTTTTACCGCGTTCAGCGGCCGGGCGGGCACACGCTGCCCCGCTCCATCAACTGGACGGGAACCTGTACCCAGGCGGGCGGCATGCCCGGCTCCCTGATCAAATCCAATAAAAGCGCCATCGCCTGCTCGCCCAGCAGGAAAGGATGCACCTCCACGCTGGTCAGCGGCGGGGAGGTATAGGCGGAAACGGCGGCGTTGTTGAAGCTGATGATGGATACATCCTCCGGCACGCGGCGGCCCGCCTTTTGCAGCGCGCCAATCAGCCAGACGGCCAAAGCGTCGTCCTGTGCGACCACCGCCGTGGGGCCGCCGGGGAGAAGCAGCGCTTCGGGCAGTATGTCTTCCCCGTTGTTCAGGGGATTGGGCAAAAAGATATCCGGTGAAACCAAAATGCCCGCGGCCTTTAGGGCGGCTTCAAAGCCCGCCTGCCGCTGACAGGTGACGCTCAGGGCATGATCCACGCCCAGGTAGCAGATGCGCGTATGGCTCCGCTGCAACAAATATTCGGTAACCATGCGGCCGGCCTTTTCGTTGTCGCTGTCCACACGGTGGTACTTTTCGCCATGCCTGGGATGGCCGATGACCACAAACGGGAAGTTGTGGCGGTGCAGCTGCTCGGCCACGGGATCATCCCGCAGGGTGGAAAGGAGGATCAGGCCTTCGATCATGCCGGAGTCGATCATCTCCCGCACGACGCGCCCATCCTCCTCCTGGCTGGCGCTTGTTCCCAGCAGTAGATGCATGCTGCTGCGCGCCGCCATGGTGCCCATGCCGCGCAAGGCTTCGGCAAAGAAGGGGTGCTTCATGGAGACTTCCGCGCTGGTGGCGGAAAAAACGCCGATGGCGTTGGTGGTGCGGTTGACCAGCGAGCGGGCCAGGAGGTTGGGCCGGTAGTTCATTTCCTCCATGATGGCCCGTATCTTCCTTTGCGTTTCTTCGCTGATGCGGTTGCTGCCGGAAATGACGCGGCTTACCGTGGAAGGGGATACGCCTGCCCTGCGGGCGATGTCCTTGATGGTGCTTTTCATAAAGGCGTCATCCTCCTTTCCCCGCGCTAACCGATCGCACACCTGTTTCCAATGAAATCATTATGCCAAGGGCCGGTTTGCTTGTCAAGAATAAAGCGGGCAAGCGCTATTTATCTGTGAAGCCGTATTCCTTTGCGATTTCGTCGAATACGAACCCGAACGTACAGCCGCTTTGCGCAAAGGAATCCATGCGGCGGCTTTCCGGTTTTATTCCTCGGTCCTTTTCATATATTCCGCAAACTGCCTTGCCACCCGGGGCGATCTGCCGCCCCGTTCCAGGGCGTGCCTCTCCGCCAGCAGGTCAATGTTCTCCACATCCTTGATGCCGTGCTGCAGGGCCAGGGCATGCACGATATCCAGGTATTTTTCCTTGCCCGGCTTATAAAAGCCTACGGAAAGCCCGAACCTGTCCGAAAGGGATACCTGCTCCTGTATGGTTTCGTTGGCGTGAAGCTCGTCATCTCTCCGGGCCGAAAAGGTCTCCGCTATCAGATGCCGCCGGTTGCTGGTGGCGTAGAGCACGATGTTCATCGCCTTGGCGGAAACGGTTCCTTCCAATACGGCCTTGAGGGTGCCAATTTCCTCGTCCGAAGAAAAGGAAAGGTCGTCTATAAAGAGGATGAACTTCAGCGGGTTCTGATGGAGGGTTTCCATCACCGCCGGCAGCTCCATCAATTGATCCTTCTTGATCTCCACCAGGCGCAGGCCGCTGTCCGCGTACTCGTTGGCGATGGCCTTGACGGTGGAGGATTTGCCCGTGCCGGCATCGCCGTACAAAAGCACATTGGCGGCAGGTTTTCCGTCCAGCAGCGCCAGGGTGTTGTCGATAACGGCCTTCTGCTCCTTTTCATACCCTTTCAGGTCGGACAGGCGTACGGGATCGGGGAAACGGGCCGGAACAATCTCGCCGCTTTTGACCAGGAACATGTGATACCGGGCATAGATGCCGTAGCCCACTGTGGCTACTTTGGCCAGCCTGTCCTTGTAATCCTTGATGAACCCCGGCGCGCCTGTTTTCCACCGGGGCAGAAAGCCTTCATATTCTATGCTCTTTTGAAGCTCGCTGGCTGAAAGCGCTGCCGCTTCCTCCAATATGCCCAGTTCATGGATCAGGCACAGCTCCAGCGCGGGGTCGGCAGGTTCCCCTTTGGCGTACCTGCGGATGTACGGGTTGTCGCTGAGCAGGACGCGTGCGCGCAGGTAGTTTGTAAGGTTTCCGCCATCGGCAAACAGCACAGAGGCAAAGGCGGCGTAATCCGATACCTTTTCTGCCGTTGTTTTTCCGGCCTGGTTCAGCAGGGGAAACAGCAGCTTTACAAGAGGATCGCCAAGCAAATCGCGGAAAATCACCAGCGAGTGGAGCTTGATGAACAGGCTCTCCAAATGGTCCATTTTTTTCCTCCCGGGCCGGCTCCATCTACCTTGGATGATGAGATGTTGACGCGGTCACTGTTTCATTAAATCCAGGCGCAGGTATTTGACATTCTGATGGGGGTTGTAACGGTACGGGCCTGTCTCTTCAAAGCCGAGTTTTTTGTACAAGGCGATGGCGCTGTTCATAAAGTCGAAGCTGTCCAGCAGCATTTCACCGTACCCGGCCATCCTCGCTTCATCGATCACGCGCTGGGCAAGCAGCCGTCCAATGCCAAAGCCCTTGAAGGCATCGCGCACATACAGCCGTTTCATTTCGCAGCGGCGCACGCCGCCCGGTGTCGTATCGTATGCCCTAAGCGCGATGCAGCCGGCCGTTTCGCCATTGGCCAGCGCAAGGTACAGCCGCCCATCCGGTCCGGCATACCTGCCTGGCAGCGCGGCCAGTTCCTCATCAAAATCCTGAAAATCAAGGGGAACGCCGATCCAGGCCGCGTACTCGGCAAAGAGGCTGCGGATATCATTCAGATACGAATATGCCTCGACGATTTGAACAATCATACCGAACCTTCCCCTTACGCATCATTCTTTTCCGACATTATACCAAAGGAATCGGAATTGGAAAAGGCTGCAATTGCGTTTCCCTTGTTTTGCATTCCGCGTTCCGCCGGGCGGAGGAAAAGCAAATGGAGAACCATGTATGATCCTATCGAAAAACCACGTTTTGTACAATGAAAACGTTGAATTTGAATACGGGCAATGATACAATGCAGTATATTCCTTGGTTTTGCAATTTTTGACGCACGATTATTCATTTTGTGTCCGTTTATCCCGGGATTACCAAAGAGGGAGTGCATGTAATGATGCGAAATATCAATATTCGGGTCAAGATGCTGATCTTTTCCCTGACTGCGGCAGCGCTGATTGTGATCGTGTGGGCCCTTTCTGTTTCCCTGTTTGGCAATACGAAAATCGGCAGCAAGCTGTATGATGAAATCATGCTTTCCAACGAGCTGACGGCGGATATACTGCCGCCGCCCGCCTATATCATCGAATCCTACGCTGTTGCGCTGGAGTATTCGGCAACGACCGACCAGGCAAAGCGGGATGAGTTTTTTACCCGCTATCAGGCGTTGAAGGTTGCCTATTTGGAACGTTATAGCTACTGGGTGGAGCATTTGACGGATGAAACGCTGAAGCAGGTCTTTTTGAAAGATGCCTATGACGCGGCCCTGACTTTTTTTGATGTGTTTGAAAACGAAGTTATTCCCGCGGTAAAGGCGCGTGTACCTTCCCAAATACAGCCGGCACAGGCCAAAATGAAGGAGGCGTACCGTGTTCACCGCACCGCCATCGACCAAACTGTCGCCGCGGCGGATGACTGGCGCCTGCAAGTGCTGAAAACCGCGGAGGATATGCAGAAGCGGGATAATCTGCTGCTGATCGCGGTGGTAGTGGGCGGAATCCTGCTTGGCGTGGTTGTCAGCTATTCCATTACCCATCCGCTGGTGACAAGTACCAGGTATGTGGCCGGCGTGATGGGGCGCATCGCCGGCGGGGACCTCAAAGCAAAAATCGAAGACAAATATTTATCCAGAGATGAAGTGGGCAGGCTGTGCGCTTCCACCAGGGAGATCGCGCAAAGGCTGAACGGTTATCTTTCCTACATCAGCGAAATTACCGAGGTTCTCAATGCCATGGCGGCGGGGGATATGCGCATCAGCCTCAAGCATGACTACATGGGGGAATTTGCAGCCATCAAGCAGGCGCTGCTGAAGATATCCGGCTCGCTGAACCAAACCCTGTCCGCCATTGCTGACGCCGCCGGGCAGGTGA
Source organism: Bacillota bacterium (assembly GCA_023425025.1). Classification (GTDB taxonomy): domain Bacteria; phylum Bacillota; class Clostridia; order Christensenellales; family Aristaeellaceae; genus JAEWAH01. Next base: position 39,752 of record JAFADG010000032.1, on the reverse strand, counting down.
ATGCCAGCGCCGAGCGCATTTCCCAGGGCGCCCAATCCCTCTCCGGCGGCGTGCAAAGCCAGGCCAGTTCCCTTGAGGAATTATCCGCGTCCATCGAGCACGTATCCCGCCAGGCAAAGGAGAACGCGGATACGGTTAGGGGCGCCAGCGGCGACGTGGGCCGTGTGGCGGAAGGGATCGGCAGGAGCAACGAATCGATGCAAAAGATGCTGGCCTCCATGTCTAAGATCAACCATACCTCCGGGGAGATCGGCAAAATCATCAAGGTCATTGAGGATATCGCCTTCCAGACGAATCTGCTGGCACTCAATGCCGCAGTGGAAGCGGCCAGGGCCGGCTCCATGGGCAGCGGCTTTGCGGTGGTCGCCGGCGAAGTACGCAATCTTGCCGCCAAATCCGCCGAAGCCGCCAGGCAGACAACGCAATTGATTGAAGCCTCCATCCATGCCGTAGCCGGGGGAACGCAAATATCCGAGGATACGGCCAGGGAGCTTGAGGATGTATCGATGAAGGCCGGCAGGATCAGGGCGGCGATTGCGGGCATCGAAAGCGCATCCGCTTCCCAGGCCGCGGCCGTGGAGCAGATCAAATACGGCCTCAGCCAGATATCCAAAGTGGTGCAGGCCAACGCGTCCACATCGGAGGAGAGCGCCGCCGCGGCGGAGGAAATGTTCAGCCAGTCCACGCTGCTGAGCGAACAGGTGGCCAGGTTCACGCTGGATAGTGGGGAGCAATGGGTTTGACGGCAGGCGCGGCGGTCCACCGGAACTTGCTGCCGTGGCTTGAAGCGCCCGATATATTCTGTTATGACGATGATCGCATATACCATATTCCAAAAAAGCATTCTGAAAGCGGCAGGGCACTTTTTCCGTGCAGGTCGGATTCATATGGCTGATACTGCTTCCAGGCAGTATGAAATGCGGCCCCTCAAGGACGCTGGTGAAAGCAAGCTCCCCGCTTTTTGTTGTCTTTCCCTGCGGCATGTGATAAAGTAGTCTGCAAAGCAGCTGCGCGGCAAGGGATGCCGGCGGACTCATCCGGCGCCGGCGCACAGCCGGGAAAATCAATGCAAAAGGCGGAATCGTTTCGATGCGGATTCACTACACATCGCACGCGGGAAAAGCCGTAACCGCGGCCTTTTTTTTGCTGGTGCTCATCGGCGGCCTCCTCACCGTGGGCCAGTATGGCGTATCCTGGGATGAGCATACGGAAACGGAGATCCTTGTTTCCAATATCCAGTACGCGGCGCAGACGCTGCTGCCCAAGGCTTTTGTGAATCAGCAGATGACGCCGGTATGGAACTTGTTTCATAATGAAAGAGTTTTGAATTCACCCGATCTCATTGTAAACAACGTGGAACGGGATCACGGTCAGGCGGTATACTATCCGTCCGCCGCGATCTTTTTTGCCGTATATCATTTGAAGAAGGCAAACCCTTCCTTAAATATAGAGCACGCCCTGTATCTTGGCCGGCATGTATATAATTTTATCGTATGCTATTTGGGATGGATCTGCCTGTATCTGCTTGTGAAGCGGCTGACGGGCCGCAGGCTGTATGGCCTGATCGGCGTTTTGTTCCTGCTGCTTTCGCCCCGTTTTTTGGCGGACTCCTTTTACAACAACAAGGATATGATCGCCTTTGCCACCGGCCTCTTTATGATGTACGCGGTTTGGCGCTTTTTTGAAAAGGAGACCCTGCCGGCCGCCGTTTGGGCAGGCATCGCCGGCGCGTTTGCCATCAATACCAGGGTAAGTCTGGCTTTGTTCCTTGTGCTGGCAGTTATCTATTATATCGCGGTCAAGATAACAACCAAATCGTTTGGCTGGTCTTGCGCGGCGCGCATCGGGGCGGCGGCCGTATCTGTTGCGCTTGCTTATTATGCGATTACGCCGGCCGCGTGGAAGGACCCCATTTCCCTGCTGAAATACGTGCTGGAAAACGCCGTGTATTTCACCCGCTGGAACGGCTATGTCTATTATTTGGACAGGGTGTACCACCCTTCCGATATACGCCTGCCGTGGCATTACCTGCCGATCATGATTTCGGTGACAACGCCGGTGCTTTTATTGGCGCTGATACCTGTTGGCCTCGCGCGGCTTGTAAAGGAGCATCGCAGGTTAGGGGAGCTGCAATTAAACAGCGGCGCTGGGTTTGTTGCACTGGCCGCCGCTTTTTCGCTGATATCCCTGGCGGTGCCCGTCATTTTCCGAAGCAATGTGTACAACAGCTGGCGGCATTTGTTCTATATTTATTCCGGCTTTTTGCTGCTGGCGGTGTGGGGGATTCAGTGGCTGCTTACCTCTCCATGGAAATGGATGCGCGTTGGGGCCCTTGTTTGCCTGCTGGTTCAAGCCGGCAGCATCGGGGCGTGGATGGTGCGCAACCATCCCTACGAGTATGTGTATTACAACGCCCTGGCCGGCGACCGTCCGGAAGAACGCTTTGAGCAGGACTATTGGAATACAAGCCAAGCCGGCCTGGTCAAGCGCCTGATGCAGGACAATCCGGATGGCAACGTATGTCTTTTTTATTCCACCACCTATTGCGCAACCATCAACTATGTGGACTTTTTTCTGACGGACGATGAAAAGAAAAGATTGAAGCTGTATAATATCGACCGTTTGGAAAGCATAAACGCCAGCTACCTGCGCAAGAATCCGGCCTTTCTTGTCATCAACCCATCCACAGCCCAAAAGATGCATCTATGGGGCTGGCCCCTGTACCTGGATGAAAACCAAACTGTTTTTTCTGATTTGAAGCCGGCCTATGAAATTTCCGTGGACGGCACTTCCATTCAGCAGTTGTACCGGCTGGATGCCGATCAGGTGCAGTATCTGCTGAGCCGCTAGCAGCCGTAACGCGGCAAGGCGCGGCAGCTTCTTTCACCATCAATCGCCGCCTGAGAGCACCGCTACCCTGGTAACAAGCTCATCCTTTAACAGCACGGTTTCTTTGCCGTTCTGATCGCAGGCAACCACATATTTTCCGTTGGTGTATACAAAGCCGCCGGAGGGGAGCAGGGCGTAATCCAGAACGCCCCTTTTGACGGTTTCCAGAGTTCCGTCATCCATAAGGCGCACAAGGCGCCAATCCCTGGACACGATGCCGGGATAGGCGTCGCCGTGCTGCTGGTTTTCCTTCAGGTGCCGGTCCGCCTGGATCAGGTTGCCTTCAATGAACAATTCCTGCTGGCTTTTTTCTTTGGCCTGGGCAGGCGCGGCGCCGTCGCTGCGCAGCGATTTGCCGCCATACCGCATGGAAAACAGGTTTAAATACCCGCCGATGGCCTGCAAAAGCCGCACCGGCGCCAGCAGCATGTCCTTGGGGGAGGTGCCGCCGGAAGGCTTTTTGTAGGGACGGACCATCATATACCTGTCGTCCCGGCCTGCCTCGCAGTATTTCAGGCAGTCCAGCGAAGGGTCTGCAAAGACTTCCTTCACTTCGCCGGTAAGGGGGGAAAGCTTGTATACGCAAAAGGGGCTGATGCCCAGTATCCTGTTTTGCTCATTCCTGGCATATCCCGCCGAGGAGTAGAAAACCGCCTCCGATTCGGGGGATAAAAAGGGATAGCGGTCCGATGTGTCGCCTTCCGTCAACACGTTATAGCCGGCCTTGCCATCGATAAACACGGCAATGTGTTGTTCGCCCCTGTTAAGGCTCAGCGAAGCGGCAATAACGCCATCCCGGGCCGTCAGATCTTCAATAAAAAAGGAGGTTCCGCTGTACAGCAGGCCTTCCTGGGCGGTTGGATCATCCGGAATTTTTTTGAACATGCCGCCGGATTCGCCGGTGACCGACGCGTATACCAAGCGGCCGTCAGCGGCGGTTATCGCCGTTACCCGCCCCTTTTGCTCAGACAGCCCGGCGTACGGATTGTGCTGGCCCATGAATTTCGCGCCGGCCCCTTCCGATTTCCAGGCGTGCTTTTCCTCCAGGGAACGCAGCGTCCTTTCATATTGCTTCAGGCGCTGGCTGCTTAAGGGAGAGGCCTTGCCATCCCTGATAATGCCCATATCCCCCTGGGCGATGTAGGCAACCTGCTCACGCATAAGCATATCCCCTTTTGATTGTTTTTTGCACGGTCGCTGCATGGTATCACAATATACGGTACGCTTTTAGGTAAAATTATAGCAAATGAATGGCCAATTGCAAGGGGAAATGCGCTTGGGGATGTGAGTTTACATAAACGTTAGAAAATAACCGGCGGCGCGCAAAAAAGTCAGGATTGGGCAGCATTCCCCGGGCCGGCCTTCTGCACGCCCCAAATGCCAAGCAGTATGACGATCAGCGCGGCGGCGGAACCCAGGGAAAAAGGCTCGTTCAAAAGCACCACGCCGGCGATGACGGACAGCACCGTGGTCAGATTGCTCATGGATATGACGTTGGCCATCGGCGCTTTGGAAACGGCGTAGTTGAAAAGCAGGTAGCCTATGGCGGACGCGCCAAGGCTCAGGTACAGCGCGGCAAAGATGAAGCCGCCGTCCAGCATGGGGGTCGTAAGCTTTGACAGGTCATTGCGGTTTTCCAAAACGGCCAGCACTGTAAAGGATACGGCGCCCATCAATTGCATGACCAGGCTGCGCTCATAGGCTGAAAAATCGTCCGAAATGCTTTTGCTGATCACGCTGTAGGCCGAGCCGGCAAGCACGGCAACGGTCAGCAGCGCCACGCCCAGGGGCTGAATCTGCCCGCTGCCGCCGGCCATCAGCGTAATGGCGGCAACGCCCGCGATGGAAATGGCGCTGAACAGCCATTGCAGCGCGGTAGGCTTTTCCTTGAGGAAGATGGCCGCCAGAAGCATCGTCGCGATGGGGATCACGGCGATCATCACGCCCGTGAAGGCGGAATTGGTGTGTTTCAGCCCATACTGTTCGCCGATGAAATAGATCACCGGCTCGCAAAAGCCAAGCAGCAGCAGGCCCTTTATTTTTTTGCCCTTGAACGAAATCTTGGGCCTTTTGTGCAGCCACAAAAGACCCATTATCAGCGCTGCCAGGTCAAAGCGGTACATCAGCACCACAAAAGGCGATGCCGCCGCCTGCCCCAGCTTTGACGCCAGAAAGGAAAAACCCCAGATTGTAAAAACGCCAAGTGCCGCCAGCATAGGCTTCATGTGCTGTTTGTGTATCACGCGGGTGGCTCCTTTTGTATGCCGTGCAAATTTGCTTATGGTTATGCCGGTGCCGGACTGACTTCCTCCAGCGCGGCGCGCTTTCGAACCTGCTTTCTGGCGTACAGAAAGCTGCCCACCTGGCCGATGCCCGCCAGCGCCCATGTCACCGGGTAGCAGGCGAAAAGCATGACCTCTGTCGGGTACCAGGTGAAGACGGTGGCAAGCCATACGATGCGCATCAGGCAGGCGCCCACCAGGGTGCACAGCATGGGCGGGATGGAATAGCCCATGCCGCGGCTCAGGCCCGGATAGACGTTCATCATGCCGCAGGTGAAGTAGGCGACCATCATCACTTTCATGCGCAGCATGCCCAGTTCAATGACCTCCGGGTCGGCCGTGTACAGGCCCAGCAGCGACCTGCCAAAGAATACGGTGGCGCTGCCCAGCAAAATCCATGTGGCGAAAATCAACACCGTGCACACCTTGGCGACGGTATCGATCCTGTCATACTTCTTTGCGCCCATGTTCTGCCCGGTAAAGGTAATGGCGGCATTGTAGTAGGCGTTCATGGTGGTGCCGATGAAGCTTTCCACATTGCCGGAAACCGTGCTGGCCGCCACCATGGTGGCGCCGAAGGAGTTGACGGCCGATTGTATGAGCACGTTGGAAATGGAAAACAGCAGCCCCTGCATACCCGCGGGCAGGCCGATTTTCACGATCGCCTTCAATTTTTCGACGTCGATGCGCATCTGGCGGGGATCAAAACGGATGGCCCCATGGGACCTTATCAGGCAAATCATGATGAGCACCAGGGACGTATACTGGGAGATGACCGTGGCCCATGCCACGCCGGCCACACTCATGTGCAGTACGGTTACAAAGAACAGGCTGGAGGCCATATCCAATACGCCTGCCACCAGCAGAAAGTACATCGGGCGGCGGCTGTCGCCCACGGCGCGCAGTATGGCCGCGCCGAAATTGTATACCATGCTGGCGGGAATCCCCAGAAAGTAGATTTTCAAGTACAGCACGGACAGATCAATGATATCGTCCGGCGTTCCGGTCATGATTAGCAAAGGCTTGCAAAGCAGCAGGCCCGCTGCCATGACAATAAGGCCCGCGATGATGCTGACGGCAATGGAGGTGTGAACGGACCGGCTCACGGCGGCGGGCTGGTTGGCGCCGTAATCCTGTGCCACAACAACGCTGGTGCCAACCGCCAGGCCCATAAACAAGTTGATAATCAGGGTGATAATGGAGCCTGTCGCGCCCACGGCGGCAAGCGCCGTCTTGCCTGAATAATTTCCAACCACGATCATTCCGATGGCGCTGAACATCAGCTGCAGCACGTTCATTGCCATGATTGGCAGGGCGAACAGGAAAATCTTGCGGAGCAGCGGGCCGCTGTACATTTCCATTTCATGGTTCCGGGAGGACATAAATATATTCGCTTCCTTTGGTTTGATGTCGGCAAAGCGGTGATTATTGTACCACAGATGGCCAAAGTATGCTACAACTTGGCGTAAAAAGGAACCGTTTTAAAATTTTCCCGGTAAATGGCCGCCCATGAAAATCCCCGCGGAAATCCCTTTGGAAATCTCCCTGGAAAGTTGTTTCCGGCTATTGCACGGCCCAATAAAACATGCTATAATACCTTTCGTCGCCCGCCGAAGTGATGGAATGGCAGACGTGATGGACTCAAAATCCATTGGTAGCGATACCGTGTCGGTTCGAGTCCGACCTTCGGCACCATGCCGGGAGAATCGAAGTGATTCTTCCGGTTTTTCATTGCGCAGAAAACGCAAAATGTGCAGAAAAATGTCGAGAATTCATTCCTAGATGTTGGAATTTTTTGAATCTTGTTATATAATTAGTCTTGAATAGAACAAGTATCATTTGTATTGCATCTTTGGGTGCATTTTGCCGGCATGGTGTTTTCCAAGTCGATGCTGGAGGAAGAAGAATGCAGAACCGGACGAGTACAAGAAGAATGTATTTCTTCTCGCAAAGGCTGAAAAGCCAGCTGGCTCAAATATCCCTTCATCCGCTGACTGTTGTGGAAGCGCCGTCCGGCTTTGGCAAGACAACGGCGGTTCGGGAATATTTGCGTGAAAGCATCCGGGAGGGTGCGCAGGAACACTGGTATACGTGCCTGGGCGAGCCGGCCGGCGTGGCCTGGAAGGGCATATGCGAGCTGCTGGCAAATGTGAACAGCAGGATCGCCGCGGATGTAAAGAATCTGGAGACGCCCGCCATCGACAGCTTGCTGCATATCGGCAAGCTGCTGCGCGAATGCAGATGCGACTGCGAAACGTATCTGGTGATCGATAATTTTCAGTTGATGGACAGCGGCATCCCGCGTGAACTGATCAACGTTTTTTCCATGCACGGCAACGCCAATCTGCATTTTGTCTTCATTACGCAGCAGCTGCGTTCAAGGCAGCAAACCCTCATCCATAATGCCGACATATATGCTATCGAATCGTCGGCCTTCTTCTTCGACAGGGAAGGCACGGCAAACCTGTTCCGCCTGGAAGGCATCCGCCTGACGGACGATGAGCTGGAAAATGTGTTCATGAGCACCGAGGGATGGGTTTCGGCCATCCGGCTGCAAATCATCAATTACAAGGAAAACGGCTCCTTCGACCACACGGCCGATATTGAGCATCTGGTGGAAGCGGCCATCTGGAAACGGCTGTCCCCGGAGGAACAGCATTTTCTGCTTTCCGTATCCGTGATGGACAGCTTCACGGTGCGGCAGGCCGCCATCATGACCGAAAAGGACGTGCTGCCGGACGCCATTGAGGGCATGCTCAAAAGCAATGATTTTGTCCGCTATTTTCCCGAAAAAAGCACGTTTACCATCCACAGCATTCTGCAGGATTATCTGCGCAGCCGGTTTTATCACCATCAGCCCCCGGAATTCCAAAACACGATCCTTCGCTTGACAGGCAGGTCGTACGCCGCCGTCGGGCAGTATTTTCTTGCGGCCAGGTTTTTCCTGAAGGTCAGGGATTTTGACGCTATTTTGGCTTTGCCTTATGACGGGCATTACCTGGGCAACCAAAAGGAAAACGGCATGCTGACATTCCTGGGCGGGGTTGTGGATTTGTGCCCCGAGGAAACGCTGATGCGCTATCCCGACGCCATGATCGCCGTGGCCTACAATATGCTCATCGACGGGCGGATGGAGCCGTTTCACAAGCTGTACCGGCTGATCGGCGCCGTCCTTGCGGAAAACGGCGCGCAAAGCAGGGATGGGCTTTTGCGGCTGGAAGGCGAATACGCGTTTATCACATCCTTCACCGCGTTCAACAATATTCCGGCCATGGGCGAAGGCTTTCACAAGGCTTTGCGGATTTTGAACGGGCCAAGCAGCGTTGTCACCGGCGGCATGCCATGGACGTTTGGCGGGATATCCGTGCTTTCCATGTTCTGGAGCGAACCGGGCCGGTTGGAGGAGCAGATCGAAAGCATGGAGGAATGCCTGCCGGCCTATCAGCAATTGACCCGCGGCCATTGCGCGGGGGCGGGCAGCGTGATCCGGGCCGAGGCGCTGCTAATGCGCGGGGAAGACGACGCGGCGGAGATTTTGTGCCACAAAGGGCTGTATGAGGCAAAAAGCCAAAAACAGTCCAGCATCTGCCTGTGCGCCGAAGCCGTGCTGGCGCAGATCTGCATATTGCGCGGCGACGCCGAAGGCTTTTTCAGCGCGGTAAAAAACATTCAGGATTTTACAAAGGATACCGAAAACCTGTATACGGTGCGCCTGGCCGAGCTGTGTGTTTCCTTTTTGTATTTGACACTGGGCCTTAGGGAAAATGTCGCACCTTGGCTGCATAGCATCGAAAGCATCAAGGAAGTGCTCTATTCCCACGCCGTGCCCTTTGCGCTGACGCTTTACACCAAGATTTTGCTTATGGAAAAACGGTACAATGAGTTTTTCGGCATTTCGCAGTTCGTGATGGATGCCGCCGGAAGGGCGGACGGCAGGGCGCGCTATCTGTATCCCAAGATTTATCAGTTGCTGTCGCTTGTTTTGGCCAAGCATCATTGCGGTTACAGCCTGGAAGCCCAGGGCCACCTGAAGGAGGCTCTCGCCTTGGCCCTGCCGGACAGGGTGTACCTGCCTTTTGCCCAGCAGGAAGGGCTGCTGGACGCGCTGATGGACGCGGCGCTGGGCTTTTACACGCGGCCGGGCGGCGCCGAGGGGCAGCGAGCCCGCGACGGCCACGGGGCCAGGGATGGACTGGAGCAGAACTACGCCGCATTCAGGGCGCTGTGTCGGCGCAACGAAAAAGGCGCGGCCGTCATCAAAAAGGCTGTCCTGCAGACAAAATCCTCTCTGACGCCAAGGGAGCGGGAGATTGCGCGCCTTGCCAAGGAGCGGCTCAGCGCCAAGGAAATCGCGGACAAGCTGTTTATTTCGGAAGCGACTGTAAGGACAATTTTACGAAGTGTATACAGCAAGCTGGATATCCATTCAAAATCTGAGCTGAACGCGAAAGAATTTTGATGGAAAACGGAAAAATACCTCAAAATGGAGTATGTGACCGGGAGGAATCTGCTGTATCCTTCTATATGGCAGATTCTTTTCTGTAAGTTTTCAGATGGCCGCACTTCATCCCCGGTAACCGGTGACAGCAGCAGGAGCGTTTTGAACGCCGTATAAAAAGCCAAGCTGTCTGCTGTCTTGAAGGGGGAAAAGTTGCGGGAGGAAAAGTGCTGATGAGCACCGTATTGATTGTGGATGATTCGCTGTTCATGCGCAAGCTGATCCGCAGAATTGTCGAAAACGCGGGGTATCAGGTTGCGGGGGAAGCGGAAAACGGCATCGTCTGCATCGAGAAATACCGGGAGCACCGGCCGGATATTGTCACCTTGGATATGACCATGCAGGGCATGGACGGCCTCCAAACATTGCGGGAGCTGATGAACATGGACCCTCATGTGAAAGCCGTCATGATCTCCTCCCTGGGCCAGGAATCCATTATCAAAAGCGCCATCACCATGGGCGCCAGGGGATTTATCGTAAAGCCTTTCAAGGAACGTCACATACTGGCGGTTTTGGGCAAGGTTGCCGCCGCAGATAAAAAATAGGTTCTGGGATGGAAGCAAAGGAGGAAGCAGCTTGGATAACGGCTTTTCAAACGAACCAATGCTGGACATATTTATTTATGAGACCACGCAGAACATTGAGCAGCTTGAAAAGGCAATCCTGACAAGCGAAAAGGCCGGGTTCTATTCGCAGGAAACAATCAATGAAATTTTCCGCGTCATGCATACCATCAAAGGCTCTTCCGCCATGATGCTGTATAACAACGTGGCTTCCCTGGCGCACACCATGGAAGATTTGTTCTACTACATCCGCGAAGAAAAGCCCGAACAGATGGATTGGGCGGCGCTTTCCGATTTGGTGCTGGAGGGCGTCGATTTCATCAAGCTGGAACTGGAAAAGGTGAAGAATGCCGACGGCCTGGATGGCGATCCCGCCAGCCTGATTGAGAAAATCAGGGAATTCCTGGCTGCTTTAAAGGGCGGCAAGCCTATCGAGAAAAGCGAGCCCGCGCCGGCAGTGCAGGTCCAGCCCGAGCCGCAGCAGTATTACTTGACCTCCAGCCGCGGCGGGAAAAAGACGAATCCCAAAAGCTACACGGCGGTCATTTGGTTTGAAGACGGCTGCGAGATGGAAAACATCCGCGCCTACGCCATCATTCAGGATATCAAGGTGATTGCGGAGGAGTTTCACTACTACCCCGAAGACATTATTGAAAACAATGAGACCGTTCAGATCGTCAGGGAGCAGGGCTTTCGGATTGATATGAAGTCCGAAAAGACGCTGGTCGAGCTGCACGAGTTCTTTATCAACACGCCTTTTATCCGCGATGTGGAGCTGACCGAGCAGGAGGAAGCCCCGGCAGCGGAAGCGCCGGCCCCCTCCGCCCCCGCTGCCGCTGCGGCGGAGGTTGTTATTCCGGAAGTGAAGGCCAAGGTCCCCGTGATCCCGGCCGTGGAAAAGGAACAGCCGGAGCATGCGGCGGCCCCAGCCGAAAGCAGCAAAAACAGCCATCAAAGCATCATCAGCGTCGATGTGGCGAAGCTGGATATTTTGATGGATCTGATGGGCGAAATGGTGATTGCCGAGGCGATGGTCACCCAAAACCCGGAGCTTGCGAACCTGCAGCTGAACAGCTTTTACAAGGCAGCCCGCCAGCTTCGCAAGATCACCGGCGAATTGCAGGACATGGTCATGTCCATCCGCATGGTGCCCCTTTCGGCCACCTTCCACAAAATGCACCGCATCGTCCGCGATATGGGCAGAAAGCTGGGCAAGGAAGTGCAGTTGGCGCTGGTTGGCGAGGAGACGGAAGTCGACAAGAATATCATCGAGCACATCTCCGATCCCCTGATGCACCTTGTGCGCAACGCGGTGGACCATGGCATTGAGATGCCGTCGGAGCGCGCCGCCCGCGGGAAAGATACGGCGGGGCATGTGACACTGGAAGCAAAGAATGCCGGAAGCGACGTGCTTGTCACCGTTAAAGACGACGGCAAAGGGTTGAACAAGGAGAAAATCCTCAAAAAGGCGGCGGACCAGGGGCTGATTACCAAGCCGGTCAGCGACATGACCGACAAGGAAATCTACAACCTGATCTTCCTGCCCGGCTTTTCTACCAACGAGGCCGTTACGGAGTTTTCCGGCCGCGGCGTCGGCATGGACGTGGTGATCAGGAACATTGAGGCCGTAGGCGGCTCGGTGTCCGTTGAAAGCACGGAAGGGCAAGGCTCGGTCACCACGCTGAAAATACCGCTGACGCTGGCCATCATTGACGGCATGAACATCAGGGTTGGCAACGCCAAGTATACGCTGCCCACCACATCGATCCAGGAAACCTTCCAGGCCAAGGAAAAGGATATTGTCATCGATCCGGACGGCAATGAGATGATCATGGTCCGCGGCGTATGCTATCCGATCCTGCGCATCCACAGCCTGTATTCCGTCAAAACGGACATTACCGACCTGACCCGCGGCATTATGCTGATGGTGGAGCAGGATGGCAAGAGCGTATGCCTCTTTGCCGATGAGCTCTTGGGCCAGCACCAGGTCGTGGTCAAAGCGCTGCCGGCCTACATCAAGAGCACGAAAAAGGTGGACGGCCTGGCCGGATGCACGCTCCTGGGCGATGGCAGCATCAGCCTGATTCTGAACATCGGCGGCCTGATCAATATGTAACCGCTTCAACAGATTTTCAAAGAAGAAAAGGAGGCCCTGAAAATGGCACAGGTGGATCTTACGAACTTTTTGGAGCAGGACGAAGACACGCTCAAGGGCAAGTACTTGATCTTTTCCATGGGGAAAGAGCAGTATGGCATGGAAATCCGCTACATTACCGAGATCATCGGGATCCAGCCGATTACCGAGGTGCCCGAGATGCCCGACTATGTCAAGGGCATTACGAACCTTCGGGGCAAGATCATCCCCGTGATGGACGCCCGCCTCCGCTTCCGGAAGGAAACCCGCGAGTATGACGACCGCACCTGCATTATCGTCATCGATACCAACGATACCTCCATCGGCCTGATCGTGGACAGCGTATCCGAGGTGATCGCCCTGGCGGAGGAGGACATCGCGCCCCCGCCGGAGATCAGCAAGGGCGGCCACAAGTATATCAAGGGCATCGGCAAATCAGGCGGCGACGTGAAGCTGCTGCTGGACTGCCAACGGCTTTTGATGGATGACGCGTTTGAATCCTTCCGCGCCTTTGCCTGAACGGTGTCTTGCGCTGATAAGCGCACGGTGGCTGCGGGCTGCATTGAAGGGGCTGTTGCGTTGTTGGCGGGCTGCATGTAAGCTGCAAGAAGAAGGACCCTAAGGTTTCCAGAGGATGGCGCACAGGCCTTTGGCAACGCTGACAGGCGCTTGACGGATTCTTGTTGCGTTGCCATGCGCAACCTGCCTTCATGCAATCAGCCCCTTGAATCATTTATCCAAAAGCCGTTTCCACGGATGACCCGGCGGAATGATTGCCCTACGGAAGCGAAGCGTACAAAGGAGCGTTTTCCCTCCTTTGCATTGGAAAGCGGGAAGATCGATGGTCGACATACGAGAGCAGGAATTCAGGCAGTTTGCCGATTTTGTGAAAGCCAATTATGGCATCCATTTTAAAAACGAGAAGAAGACGCTGGTGGCGGGCAGGCTGAACAATGTGATTTCCAGCATGAACATGAACAGCCTGACGGAATACATGCAGTACGTGACCGCCGACAAAACCGGCCGGGCCGCGTCTGCCATGCTGGACAAAATTACGACCAACTACACCTTTTTCATGCGGGAGTCCGCGCACTTTTATTACTTTCGCGACAAGGTGCTGCCTTATCTTTCAAAATCGGTCCGGGACAAGGACCTGCGTATTTGGAGCGCCGCCTGCTCCACCGGGGAAGAGCCCTACACCCTGGCCATGTTCATTGACGAATTCTTCGGTTCTGAAAAGGCCGCTTGGGATACAAAGATTCTGGCGACAGACATTTCCGCCGGCGTGCTGGCCGCCGCAAAAGCGGGCGTCTACGGCAAGGACAAGGTGGCCGAGCTGCCGGCCGCGTGGAAGCAAAGATATTTCAGGGAGTATGACGCCGAAAATTACATACTGGCAGAGAAAATCCGGAGTGAAGTGATCTTCAACAATTTCAACCTTATGGAGCCATCGTTTCCTTTCAGAAGGAAGATGCATGTGATCTTTCTGCGGAATGTCATGATCTATTTTGACAACGAAACCAAGGAGAAGCTGGTGGACCGCCTGTATGACATTACAGAGCCCGGCGGATTCCTTTTTATCGGTCATTCGGAAGGGTTGAACCGCGAGACAACCCGGTATAAATACATTATGCCTGCTGTGTATAGAAAGGAGTAGGTGTAAATGGAAAAATTGAGAAAAATCAAAGTGCTGGTCGTGGATGACAGCCGTTTGTCCCGTGAAATGATCGCCAGGGGCATCAGCGCCGACGCACAGATTGAAGTCATCGCCTTTGCCGGCGATCCTTTTGAAGCCAGGGATAAAATATTGGAAACACACCCGGATGTGATCACCTGCGACGTGGAAATGCCCAAAATGAACGGGATAGAATTTGTACGCAGATTATTGCCCCAGTACTTTGTACCGGTGGTCATGGTCAGCGCCGTCAGTGACGCGGTGTTTGAAGCCATGGCGGCCGGCGCGGTGGATTTTGTGGCCAAGCCGGATGTTCAATCGCAAAGAAGCGTTGACGCCTTTATCAAAGACCTGATTTTGAAGATCAAGGCTTCCGCGGCGGTAAAGACACCCTTTAAAAGACCGGAGAGGGCCCCTGTCAGCCGGGTGAGCGGCAATATGGTCTGCGACGCGGGGGGCATTATCGCCATCGGCGCGTCCACCGGCGGCACCGAAGCGATTTACAGCCTGTTAAGCGCGCTGCCCGCTACCGTTCCGGGCATCGTTATCGTGCAGCACATACCGCCCGTTTTCTCCAAAATGTTTGCCGACCGGCTGAACAACCAGACGGCGCTGACCGTAAAGGAAGCGGAAACGGGCGATTATGTGGCGCCCGGCAAAGTGCTGGTGGCGCCCGGCGACAAGCATATGCGGATCAAAAAGATCGGCAGAAGGTATCAGGTGGAATGCTTTGCCGGCGAAAAGGTCAACGGCCACTGCCCGTCTGTGGATGTGCTTTTTGAGTCTGTCGCCCGGGAAGCGGGGGAATGCGCCGTAGGCATTATACTGACGGGCATGGGCTATGACGGCGCCAAGGGGCTTTTGGCCATGCGCCGCAAAGGCGGCAGGACCATCGGGCAGGACGAGGCGTCTTCTGTGGTGTACGGCATGCCCAAAGTGGCTTACGACCTGGGCGCTGTGGAAAAGCAGGCTTCGCTGGGACATATCCCCCAGATACTTACGGATATGCTCAGCAGGTGAACAGAATGGAACTTGTTGTCGGCATGGGGGATTATACGATTACCAACCGGGAAGACGATATTCTGCGCACCTTTTCCCTGGCGTCCTGCGTGGCGGTTACGGCATACAGCCCGCTTCGGCGCATTGCAGGAATGATACACGTGGTTCTTCCCACGCCGCTTAGCCATATGGATGGCAGGGATAGGGCGGGCTACTTCGCGGAAACCGGCGTGCCGCTTATGATCGGCGATATGTGCTACAAATACGGCTGCCGCAAGGAAGAATTGCAAATCCAATTATTTGGCGGCGCCGATTCCATTATGGAGCAGGACATCTTCAACATCGGGCAAAAAAACATCCATGCGGTCAAGCAGGCGCTGGGCAAATTGGGGCTGGCGATTTTCAAAGAGGATCTGCGCGGCGGCGACAGCAGAACGCTTGCCATGGATGTGAAGACAGGTCAAATCGAGGTCAGCCGGCAGCCGATTTTCCGGTAAGGAGGTGATTCTGTTGCTTTCGAACATGCCTGCGCCGGACCGGTTAAGATTCACGGAGGCCACCCTGAACAGCATCGGCGACGGCGTGATCATTACCGATACAAACGGTGGGATCCGCTATATCAACGCCGCGGGTGAAAAGCTGACGGGCTTTGGCGGAAGCGAAGCGGCAGGAAAACCTTTTGACCGGATTTTTGTGCTTGTGGATTATTTTTCCGGGGTACCTCTTCCCAACCCGGTGCTGTCCGTGCTTGCGCACGGCAAGGCGGAGGGCCTTCAAAACTACTCCGCGCTGATCACCAAAGGGGGCAAGCTGCTGTTTGTTTCGGCAAGCTGTTCGCCCATCCGCGGCGAGGATGGCCGGATGGACGGGGTCGTCGTCGTATTCCGGGATATCGACCGCATCAAAACCATAGAGGAAGAGATCCGCAAGGAAAAAAACAACCTGAAAAATGTGCTGGAGGCCCTGCCCATCGGCGCGCTGCTGGTGGATGGGGACAGCATTGTCAAGTGGGTCAACAAACCCTTGTTGGATATGTTTCAGACAGAGGAAGCATCCGTTATCGGAGAGCGCTTCGGCGATGGCTTGCGCTGCACCTGCAGCTATGACGAAGGGTGCGGAAACGGCGAAAGCTGCGCCGACTGTGAAATTCGCGGCAACATCATATCCGCCATACTGGATGAAGTGAGCATGAAGGACGTGGTGCTGCGCCGCTCCTATTTGTGCGAGACTGAGGAAAAATGCTTCTGGCTGAAGTTTCATTTTATTCCCCTGGCCGTCTCCGACGAAAAGCAGATCGTTATCGCCATTGAAAACATTACCGAGCAGAAAAACCATGAGGCGGCGCTGCAGCGGGGCCGGGATGAGGCGGAGTCGGCCAACCGTGTAAAGAGCGAGTTCCTGGCCAACATGAGCCATGAGATCAGAACGCCGCTGAACGGCCTGATTGGGATGATGGATCTGCTGCTGATGACGCAGCCCGACGCGGAGCAGGAAGATTACATTCAAATGGCCAAGCAAAGCGCCAACACGCTTTTGCACGTAATCAACGACGTTCTTGATTTTTCCAGAATTGAGGCCGGCAAGATATCCATTGCCAATGTGCGTTTCAATCTCCCGGCGCTGCTGGATGAGATCGTAAAGATACATACGGTTTTGTGCGACAAAAAAGGGCTGGCGATGCGTTTTGCGTTTTCCGGTGATTTGCCAAAGCATGTCAGCGGCGATCCGAACCGGCTGCGCCAGATATTGAACAACCTGATCGGCAACGCGATCAAATTCACCGATACCGGCCATATCATGATATCGGCGCGCAAGATGGGCGAAAGCGGGCAGAAGGCCGAGCTGGAGTTTTGCGTTTTGGATACGGGCATCGGCATCTCCCCCGAAAAGATGGATATGCTCTTCAAACGTTTCAGCCAGGTGGACGGTTCGATTACCAGGCGCCACAGCGGAACGGGGTTGGGGCTTGCCATCTCCAAGCAATTGGCCGAGCTGATGGGCGGCGACCTTACGGCCCAGAGTGAAATGGGCAAGGGCAGCGCCTTCCGGCTGACGGTCAGCTTCTTTATCGGCAGTGAACAGATGGAGCAGGCCGGCGGTGTAGCGCTGGAAAATGAAGCGCCGATTTCGCCCATTATCATGAATGCGCTGGAATTGCCTCAGCTTTTCGCTTCCCAACCGCAGGAGGAAAGGGCGCAGCCGGGCGGGGCGGAAAGGGCGCCTGCTGAAAAGTACAGCCGCGTCAGGCTGAACGCGGACGGAGAGATTCTGTTTGAGACGCCCGATAGTGCCGCCGATGAGACGGCCGGCGGGATGGAGGACCTTCAAAAAGCGGTTCAGCGCATGAAAGATGTCATCCGCGGCAGCAAATGGATCCAATTGGAGGATGCGGTGCACCGCGTGAAAAAAATGGCCCTCCGCATCAACGCGGACCATCTGACCGAGGCGGCATTCAAGGCCGAGCTTGCCGCGAGAAAGCAGAAGTGGGATACGGCAAAGGACTATTGCATGAAGATCATTCACGAATTCGACAATCGTTTTAAGGAGGGCCAGGTATGAGGATTCTGATAGCAGAGGACGATCTCGTAAGCCGCAATTTTTTGAGCAAGTTTCTTGGGAAGTACGGCGACTGTGATCTGGTGGTGGACGGCCTTGAGACCATCGATGCTTTTTTGATGGCGCTCAAGGACAACGACCCCTATCAGCTGATCTGCCTGGACATCATGATGCCCAAGGTGGACGGTGTCAGAACCCTCAAGGCGGTCAGGGATTTGGAAAAACAGTATGGCGTCGCGAAAGAAAAGCGGGTCAAAATTATTATGACGACCGCGCTGGCCGATGCGATGCTGGTGCGCACGGCCTTTGAATACGGCTGCGAGGCCTATGCGGCCAAGCCCATCGACACCAAAAAGCTGATCGAAGTGATGGGCAAATTGGGCCTGATCGAAGGAGAAACGGCGCCTGCGCCCAGGCAGGAAGCGCCCGCTATCGAGCCGGCCGCCAAGGGGAAAGGCCCTGGCCGGCAAGGCCGGCAGAAGAATGCCCCAAACGCTGCCGCGCCGGTCCAAGGCATGGGAAAGCCGGACGAAGGATACTTCAAAAACGTAAAAGCACTGCCTGATTATCAATTGGATGTGACCATGGAAACGGGCACAACCATTCATTTCGACTTCCGATCCCGGCTGAACACCATACGCTTTGGTATGCTCCGGGATGAGGGGGTCTTCAAGAGCGTGACGACGGACGGCACGTACCTCATCTTCAACAAAGCGGGGCGGATGCCCGTCAAGATCACCGCGTCCGAATTTATGGACCTTGTTCTGATCGACAGGCGGAAGTGAACCGGCGTTTTTCCTGAAAAGAATTATTCTGCTAAAGAGGGGCACGGCACGTGTGTTCCCGCAGAACTAATACAAAAGGAGTCATGGGCGAATGAAGAACCTCTCCATCAGCAAAAAGCTTATCGCAGGCTTTGGCATCATTCTCATAATGATGATTCTCTCTACCGCTATGTCCTTTACGAGCGTAGCGACTTTGTCCAAGGAACTGGATCTGTATGGCGATTTTACCGTCCCCAACGCCAACTACCTGTGGTCCATCAAAAGGGACATGGCCTCCATCCAGCGTCACCTGCTGGGGGCATATATCTCCGATAACGCCGCCAGCATCAAGGAACAGCTGGATAAGGCGCAGGCAGACGCCGACAATATCAGAATTACGCTGGATTTGTATGAAAAGAATCAGCAAGACGACAGTTTTGCCGCGAAAATCCAGGATGTCCGAAAGCTGGTGGAGGATTCCGGCAAGATCAGGGTTCAGATAGCTGACCTGCTGGCCGCAAACTCCATGTACAACCTGACCAAGGTCAAGGATCTGTTCATCAACCAGTATGCGCCGTCCCATGCGCAAATTGAATCGATCATCGACGAGTTCACCGTCATTGTGCAAGCGAATGAGCGGCAGCAGGCAATAGAGGGCGATAATACCACATCCTTTGCAAGGATCGTGCTGCTTGTCGCCGGCGCCGTGTCCTTGCTGCTGTCGGTGCTGGTGGTACTGTTTATCAGAAGGTCGATCATGAATCCTGTTTCTGAGATCGAACGCGTTTATGCGGAAATGTCAAAGGGAAATCTGCGGGAAGAAATCAACTATGACAGCCGGGACGAGCTGGGCAGCATGGCCAAGAGCATCAAAAAGACCAATGCGCTGCTCAGCGCATATATTCAGGATATTACCGCAAAGCTGACACAGCTGGCCCAGGGTGACATGCGGGTAAATGTAGACCTGGATTACATTGGTGATTTTGAGGCCATTAAGCAGGCGATTGAGGGTACCGTATCTTCCTTGAACCATACGCTCAAGACCATTCATGTGGCGGCTGAACAGGTGAGTACGGGCGCTGCCCAGGTGGCCGGCGGCGCGCAGGCTTTGGCGGCCGGCTCCACCGAACAGGCCTCTTCCGTGGAAGAACTGAGCGCTTCCGTTAACAAAATCGCCGATCAGGCCGAAGAGAATTCCAGCAACGTAAAAGCGGCGACGAAACATGTGGAGCAGGCGGTTGCCCATGTCAGGGATGGCAGCGTACATATGAAGCAGCTGACGGAAGCCATGACGAATATCGGCGCCGCATCCGAACAGATCACCAACATCACCAAGGTGATAGAGGATATTGCTTTCCAGACCAACATTCTGGCGCTGAACGCCGCGATTGAGGCCGCCAGGGCCGGCAACGCGGGCAAGGGCTTTGCCGTTGTGGCGGATGAGGTGCGCAACCTGGCCGCCAAGTCTGCCGAGGCGGCAAAGAAAACGGCCGAGCTGATCCAGCGTTCTACGGCCACAGTGGCGGAAGGCGCCCAGGTTGCCGCGCAAACCGCGCTGATCCTTGAGAATGTTGAAGCGAAAGCCAATCTGGTCAATGAGAGCATTGTCAAAATTGATCACGCTTCCAGTGAACAGGCGGCCGCTATCGAACAGGTCAAGCTGGGGTTGAATCAAGTGTCCTCCGTTATACAGACGAATGCCGCCACCGCGGAAGAAAACTCCGCAACCAGTGAGGAAATGTCCGCACAGGCCGCCACCCTTCAGGAAGAGGTTGGGAAGTTCAGGCTGGATACCGGCTATGAGGGGGAAGAGGTTTCAACGATTTCACTGCAAAGCAAGCCACACAAGTCCGATGGGCCCGATTCGGGCGCCGCATTGTCCGGGTTTGGAAAGTACTGAGCCGGGCATGGCATGTGATCCCTTTTCCGGTATGGATATCCTGGGCGTCTGAATAAAAAGCTTTCATCGGCGGCGTGCCTTGCGGTACACTGCCGATTTTTTTGGTTTGCTGCGGCCGCGCAAGCGGATTTTTGCCCGCCTCGGGGCCATGCTGTTGAGAATGCGCTTTGGATATGCTATATTGGCATGGAGGGCAGCTATTTTCTATGGACGGCGTCGGCTTCATTCATTCTCCATAAACGCGTGGGATAATGACGCGTCAGTACATGGACCACAGGGAGGAACCATGGGAAAAGCAAAAATCCTGATCGTGGAAGACGAAGAGAAAATAGTCAGCGTGATCGAGGCATATTTGAACCACGCCGGCTATGAAACGCTTTCAGCCGGCGATGGCAAGGCGGCGCTGGAGGTGTTTGAAAAGGAAAGGCCGGACGCCGTTTTGCTGGACCGGATGCTGCCGGAGCTGCCGGGCGACGAGGTTCTAAAAGCCATCCGCCGGCTGTCTGATGTGCCGGTGCTGATGCTCACGGCCAAGGGCAGTGAAAACGACGTGGTGGAGGGGCTTACCCTGGGGGCGGACGGATACGTGATCAAACCCTTCCGGCCCAGGGAGCTGGTCGCCAGGCTGGAGGCGCTGCTCCGGCGCTTCGGGCCGCCGGACGCGGCTTCCGCCGTGACCTATAACGGCGGCGACCTGAAGGTGGATGCCGTCCCGTATCAGGTATGGCGGGCCGGTCGGGAAATTATGCTGACGCCCAATGAGTTCAAGCTTCTGACCGCGTTCATTCGCCAGCCCTTGAAGGTGTTCACCCGCGAAGAATTGATCCTTTGCGCGTTTGGCTATTCCTATGAAGGGTTTGAACGCACCATTGACTCTCATATAAAAAACCTGCGCGCCAAGCTGGAGGATAAGACGGATGAGCCCAAGTATATCCTCACCGTGCGGGGCGTAGGGTACCGGTTTGGAGGAAAGGCGGATGGCAAAGCGGATGCTTAGCCTGAAAACACGGCTGTCATTGACCTATGGGGCCGTATCTCTGACGCTGATCGGCATATTGCTGCTGGTGACGCACACCTTGATGGGCAACCATTTTCAGGCATATGTGGTAAAACAGCGGGAGCAGACGGCACAAAACGTTGTCAAAACGATTGAAGAGCAGCTTTTGAAAACGGATCTTGCGCACATTCATTATACGGAGCTTGGCTATGCCATGCTCAATGAAGGACTGGTGCTGTCCGTTTGGGATGACCGGGAGCGGCAGGTATACTGCATTCACTGCAGTGATACCAAGGCCTGTCAAAGCAAGCTGTATGACGTGTGGTGCATTACCTCCATGCGCGACGCCTCCTACAAGGGCACGTATATGGAGATGGAATATCCGCTGGAGGTAAATGGCGCGACCTTGGGCGTGCTTCGGTTTGGCTACAGCGGCCCGTACTTTTACACCCAGACAGATTTGGATTTCATACAACGAATTGATGTGATCTTTTTGATCGCGGGCATATTTTGCACGCTGCTGGCCGCGGGCTTCGGCTACCTGATGGCCAGGGGCATCGTCAAGCCCATCCGGGAAATCGGCGAGCATACAAGCCTGATCGCACAGGGCAATTACACGCCCTATACGCCTGCGCATCCGTACGCGAAAGAATTGAAGGATCTTTCCGGCAGCGTGAATCTTCTTTCCAAGACGCTGGAAGAACAGCAAAAAGCCAGGGAACGGGTGGTCCGGGATTATGCCCATGAGCTGCGTACACCGCTTTCGGTGCTGCAGGCCAACCTGGAGGCATTTCAGGACGGCGTATGGGAACCGACACCCCAGCGCTTGAACAGCTGCTATGAAGAGATTCAGCGGCTGAACCGCATGCTGGAGAAGCTGGAGGAGCTGGCCAGGCTGTATGATGCAGGCCCAAAGCACAGCATGGATCAGGTTGCGTTGGAGGATTTGGTTCAGGACTGCTTGAATCAGTTCCAGCCCGTCTGCGCGGAGAAGCAGATTGGTTTGACAAGCGATCTTGAGTCTGTATCCGTTATGGGAAACAGGGATGAGTTAAAGCAGGTGCTGGTCAACCTTCTGGCAAACGGCGTGCAGTATACGCCGGTGGGCGGCAGCATTCATGTTTCGCTTACAGAAGAAAGCGATACGGCGGTTATACGAGTGAAGGATACCGGCATCGGCATCGATGAAAAGGATTTGCCTTATATTTTTGATTATCTGTACCGCGCCGATCCTTCCCGCAGCCGGCATACCGGCGGCAGCGGCATAGGCCTGAGCATTGTGCAGAAAATCGCCCGGGAGCACGGGGGAGACGTTTTTGTTGCGAGCGAGCCCGGCCAGGGCAGCGTTTTTACGGTAAAGCTTCCGGTGCTTCATTAGAAATGGATTAAATCTTTGGCACCCTCTTGCATACCGTGTGGGAGGGTGCTATACTGTGTTTGCTACTGAATAAAATGCAGTAGTGGTCATTAAATAGAAGGGAGGCACGGCATGAACCCGCAATTCAAAAAAGGCGTGCTTGACCTGTGCGTTCTGGCGGCGCTGCGCCACAAGGACGCCTACGGATACGAGCTGGCGGAGCAGATATCCAAAAGCATTGAAATCGCGGAGGGGACGCTGTATCCGCTGCTTCGCAAGCTCAAGGGGGATGGACTGTGCGATACGTATCTGTCGGACGAGTCGGGCGGGCCGCCGCGCAAGTATTACCGGCTGACCCAGGCTGGGAAGGCGGCGGAAGCGGAGCTAAGACAGGAGTGGCTGACCTTCGTTCATCAGGTGAACGTGATTTTGTTGGAGGATGAGGCGCATGAATGAATATTTGCAGGCGCTGGACCGGGCGCTTTACAAGCTGCCGCGATCAGAGCGGGAGGACATTCTCTCGGATTTGAAGGAGCATTTTGAAATCGGCCTTTCCCAGGGGAAAACCCAGGAGCAAATCGCCAAGGAGCTGGGCGAGCCCGACGCCATCGCCAAGCTGTACACGGCCGTGAATTTGACCGCCCAGGCGGAAAAAACGAAAACGCCCAGCGCTGCGCTGCGCATGGTGGGAGCGACATTCGCCTGGCGGCTGGGAAAAGGCTTTGCCATCGGCACGCTCTATCTTTGCTTCGTACTTTGCATCATCCCCTTCTTTCTGCTGGGGCTGGCATTGTGCCTGGGCGCTGCAGGCGCGGCGCTGCTGGCGGTCAAGGAGTTTGTGGAAGGATTTATTGCGTTCGGGCTGATGGCTGTTTTTGTGGATCTCATGCTGATCGCTTTGGGAGCGCTATGCCTGATAGGCACCAGATAT
This sequence comes from Bacillota bacterium, assembly GCA_023425025.1. Taxonomy (GTDB): domain Bacteria; phylum Bacillota; class Clostridia; order Christensenellales; family Aristaeellaceae; genus JAEWAH01. The sequence goes on along the minus strand of JAFADG010000032.1, from coordinate 16,207 downwards.
GTTTGGCGCATAACCATCGGTTCATTGTCCGCATTGTCGCTGCGTTGGCTGAAGCAGGAACAGGGGAGGGAAAAGCAATGAGAATGAGGAGTGTCAAGTTTTATTTGATCTTGTTGGCGGTGGCCGTTATAGGTATTGCCATTGTCGGTACGTACGTGGTCGCCTCAGGGACGCTGATATCCCGTGAAGCCAGCGAAACGTATGCCATTGGGGAAGGCATCACCAATTTTCACTTTGAAATGAAGCGGGCGCAGGTGACGTATCTGCCGACAAAGGAGCTGCCCCGGCTGGAGGTATACGCGAAGGCCTGGCTGCCAAAGCCCATCGACCTTTCCCAGCGCCTTGTTATCAAGGTGGAGGGGGATACGCTTACCGTAAAAGAAATCCCCTTTGAGAGCACTTTCCTGGGCCTCTTTCCCCAGCCTTATGAGATGAGCATCACGGCCTATGTTCCGGAAGCTGTCTATCAAAGCATCATGGGAGGTCAGCCATGAAAACGGCGGTGATCACCGGCGCAACCTCCGGCATCGGCTTTGCCGTGGCCAAGAAACTTTTGGACATGGGCTGGCGGGTGCTGCTGGTAGGCCGCAGTCAGGAAAATACGCAAAAGGCCATGGCGGAATTGAAAAGAGCCTATCCCGCCGGCGAGCCGGCAGCCTTTTACGGGGATCTTATGCACCAGCGGGAAGTGAACCGCGTGGCGGGGGAATTGAATGAATATCTGAACAAAAATAGCGACGGCAGGTTGGATGTGCTGATCAACAATGCCGGGGCGGTGCGGGCCTTTTATACCACCACCGAGGAAGGGTATGAGCAGCAGTTCGCGCTGAACCACCTGGCCGGCTTCCTTTTGACCCACCGGCTGATGGGCGCGCTGAAAAAAGCGAACGGCCGGGTGATTATCACTGGCAGCGGCTCCCACAAGCATTACGCCATCCGCTGGGACGATGTCATGTACCAGTGCCGGCGCTACAGCTGCCTCGGCGCCTACAAGCAAAGCAAGCTGTGCAACCTTTTGTTCGCCGGTGAGTTCAACAGGCGCCATGAAAAGGAGAACGTCCGGGCATATGTGGTGGACCCCGGTCTGGTCAGCACGGACATCGGCTTCAAGCAGTCCAGCGGCCTGGTCCGCGCCGTGTGGGCCATGCGCAAAAGAAAGGGCATCCCGCCGGAAAAAGCGGCGCTGACCTATGGTGCTTTGTGCGAATCATCCATTGCGCCGGCTGGGCTGTACTATCTCGATTCCAAACCGGCAGCCTACGACAAAAGGGCGGACCGGCAGGCGGACCGGGAAAGGCTGTTTGACTTGAGTTTGAAGCTGTGCGGCATGGACGCCTTTGGGGAGGGAATCACATGAGGGTTTTGATTACCGGCGCGGGCGGCGGACTGGGGCGGGCCATGGCGGCGGAATGCGCCCGGCGCGGCTTTGACATGATGCTCACCGATGTGAACGAAAAGAGCCTGCTGGCCTTCAAAGAAGGGCTGAACCGGCAATACCATTGCCAGGTGGATGCGCTGCCCTGCGATGTGACGGACGCAGAGGATGTGAAGCGGCTGTTTGGGTACATCCATGAAAAGAACTTTTCCCTGAACATGCTGCTCAATGTGGCCGGCATCGATTTTGAGGGTGGGTTTCTGGAAGTGGATTGCGACAGGCTGATCGATATCGTCCGGGTGAACATTGAGGGAACCTTGCGCATGCTGCATGGGTCGCTGAATGTAAGGGATACGGAAAGGCGTTTTCACATTGTGGTGGTTTCCAGCCTGGCATCCCTGTATCCCATGCCGCTAAAGGCCACCTATGCGGCCTCCAAAAGGTTTTTACTTGACTTTTCCATGGCCCTGGCCCAGGAGATGAAAGACAGAAATACAACCGTATTGACGCTCTGCCCCGGCGGGCTGCCGACAACGCCGGGCGCTTTGCAGGGGATCAGCGCCCAGGGGTTCTGGGGCCGTGTTACCACCAACAGCCTGACAAGGGTGGCCAGGCGGACAATCAACCGGGCGCTCAAGGGAAACCGGGTATACATCCCCGGGGTTGTCAATCATACCTTCAGCATACTGGGCAGGCTTGTGCCAAGAGCCTTGCTGACAAAACTGCTTTATTCCCGCTGGCATCAGGCCAGGGAAGGGCATGCGGCAACTTGAAAAAAATATTATGCAATTCATCCTTAAAAAGCATGCGGAATATGCGGCTTGGCGGGCGAATGTTATTCGCCCGCATCCGCAAGCCAATCAGCGGGTGGTCGAGGACAGAACCCGGACGGCTTCATGGATTTCCGCATTTTCCTGTTGACTTAGAGCTATGGCGAAGGTATATGATAGTTGTAACAACGGCCGCTTATCGTCAGATGGCGGCAAAATTCACTTGGGAAGAGGAATGAGCATGAACTTCAACGGTTTCCATCACATCGGCCTGTATGCGAAGGATTGGGAGAAAAGCCTGAAATTCTATACCGAGGGGCTTGGGGGCAAGGTCACCTTCAGCTTTCCCATGGGGGATACCGGCAAGACGATCTACCTGGTGGACCTGGGCGAAAACGCCGTGGTGGAGATCATTCCCAAGGGTAATGGCGAGGCCGAGCAAAATGCCCATTGGGCACACATCGCTGTCAATACCGACGATGCCCGGGCGGCGTATGAGCGTGCCATTTCGGCCGGTGCGCTTACGCAAAGCAAACCGCAGGATGTTCTTTTGGGCACGATGGCGGTATGCAACACGTTTGTGACCGGGCCGGATGGAGAAGTTATAGAATTCTTTCAAGTGAAATAATCCGTTTCAATATTCCGAACAGAAAATTATTTCATAGATGAAATACAACTGTCAGCCGCCCCTTTTCGAGGCGGCTGACAGTTTATATATTTGGATAGATGTTGTGTCTTCATTCATATAAAAAGAGGAGGGAGCAATCATTGCCGCATCACAGCCATTACGATCATCCCTTGCACGGCCCGCAGGATGCCCGTGAAATCAGCGTGGGCGTGATGGCGTAATGCTCCTTTTTGAAATTCTCCTGGCTGGCAAGCAGAAGCAAAACTGCCTTTATGCCGATCTCCTGCGGCTTTGTATCCAGCGTCGTCAGGGCAGGGGCGGTATAAGCGCTGAAAAACTGATCGTCGCAGCCGATTACCGACACATCCTCGGGAACGCGCAGCCCCTTTTCTGTCAGCAGCTTCATCACGCCAAGAGCCACCAGGTCGTTGGCGGCGATGATGCCCGTGGGCCAATCGGCGGGGGACAGGCTTTCCACAAGGGTCTTTGCCGCATCGTACCCGCCCTGGGTGGAACAATCGCCAAAGACGCGGTATGCTGGCTGATAGGGGATTTCCGCTTTCTGCAGCGCTTCCCGGTAGCCGACGTCCCTGCTTTGCGGTATATTGATATCGTCATTGCCGCATAAAAGCGCAATGCGCTTATGGCCAAGCCCGTGCAGATGGGCGACGGATATTTTCTGGCACCCGGACAGGTCGGTCGTGAGCGTAATGCAGGGCAGCTCATACAGCACGCAGCCCGTCAGCACCACGGGCATGTACTGGCTCAACTCCTGCACCATGGCAAATTCCTCGGGGTTGCGGTCGGAGGCCAGAAATTCGCCGTTGATGGCGACGCCGTCCACCCGCCGGTCCATCAAAAGGTCGGTAAGCTCCCGGTCGATGGATTTGCCCTTGGGGGGATGAAACAGCATCAGCACATAGCCGTTTTGGCGTGCTTCTTCCTCCGCGGCCGCATATAATTTGGCGTAATAGGGATTGGTCATTTCAGGCAGGATCAGCGCCAGGGCCTTGGAACGCTTTTGATAGAGGTTTCTTGCCATGGCGCTGGGGCGGTAATTGTATTTCTCCACCACGGCCATGACCTTGCTGACGGTTTCGCCGATCACGTTCTGCTGGCCGCTTAGCACGCGGGATACCGTGGCGATGGATACGCCTGCTTCCCTGGCTATGTCGTAAATGTTCTTTTTGTCGCGCAATATGGACAAATCCTTTCGGCATGGCGTTTCAATCATTGTACATCCGTGTATGAAAAAGGTAAAGCAAAAAGCATAAATGACAGTAAAAATATTTTGGTTGACAATCGATTGCATGTGTGATATGGTTCCTATATGGACACGTAAGCGCTTACTTGAATAAAGAATGTGGCAGAAAGCGTACAACGGATGCTGCCGTGCCGCACGCACGGTGCAGATAAAGCCAAATATTTCAGGAGGTGTCCCGATGATGAAAAAGGTGCTTTCCATCCTGCTGGCACTGGTGCTCTGCCTGGGCGTTGTTTCTGTCAGCGCCGAAGAAAAGGTAACATTGGTGGTTTGGGAATCCACCAACGGCCCCGACCAGTGGATTCAAAAAGCCGGCGAAGCCTTTACCGCCCTGAACCCCAATATCACCATCGAATATGTGAACGTTGAGCTGGGCGACAGCTCCGGGCAGATCGCCCTGGACGGTCCCGCCGGCATCGGCCCCGATCTGTTCGCCGCGCCCCATGACAAGCTGGGCGAATTGGTTTCCGGCGGCCATGTGGCCCAGGTTCCCAACCCCGAGGAGGTCAAGGCTCTGGTGCTGGGCGGCTGCGCCACCGCCGTCACCTATGACGGCGTAATGTACGGCTATCCCACCGCCTCTGAAACCTATGCCCTGTATTACAACAAGGACATCATCCCCACGCCTCCCGCCACCTGGGAAGAACTGGTCGAGTTCTGCGAAACCTACAACGCCGCCAATCCCGGCAAGTATGGCTTCATGATGGATGTGACCAGCGCCTACTACACCATCCTGTTCACCACCGGCGGCGCCAACCGCCTGTTCGGCGAAAGCGGAACAGATGTTACTTCCACCTACCTAAACAGCGAAGAAGCCATCAAGGGCATGACCTTCTTCCAGAGCCTGCGCAAGATTCTGGACGCACCCTCTGCCGACCTGAACACTTCTTTGGCTGACGCGGCCTTTGCAAACGGCACTGCCGCCATGCATATCTCCGGCCCCTGGAACATCGCTCCCTTCACCGCAGCGGGCGTTAACTTCGGCGTTGCTCCCATTCCCGCCCTGCCCGGCGAAAGCACGCCTCCCGCCACCTTCTCCGGCACCCGCGGCATGTTTGTGAGCGCCTACTCCGAGCAGCAGGCGGAAGCCGCCCAGTTTGCCCAGTTCCTGCTCACCCCCGAAATGCAGGCGCTGCGCTTTGACATCACCGGCGCCATGCCCTCCACCCCCATCACCGTGGAAAGCCCCTACATGGACGGCTTCATCGCCCAGATGCAGTATGCTTTCCCCATGCCCTCCATTCCCCAGATGGGCAAGTTCTGGGATGCCACCGGCGCCGCCAGCCAGAACATCTGGAACGGCAGCGACGTGAAGACCGAACTGGATGCCGCCAACGCCGCCATCCTGCAGTAACAAAACGGTTTGTAAGCTTAGGGGGCACGTTTGCGCGTGCCCCCTCCTTATACCGGCCGCGGAATGGGCTGGACTATCGTGCTAATCGCATAATTACATGATTATTCAAGGAGATGGCATCCGAAGGTTTCCAAAGGGCGATCGGAAAACCCTTTGGTCGCGTCCGCAGACGCGAAATATCTATATGTAAGGTGCAGCGTTAGCACAACAATCTTGAAATTCCGGCAGGTATAACGCTATGTGGGAGGTGGCTTTATGACGGTTCTCAGGCTTGATCGGCAAAAGTCCGATATGGGCAGGGTCACGCTGGCTGCCTGCCTGTTTATGGGGCTGGGGCACCTTTTGTATGTAAAGCAGTATGTCAAGGGCGTTTTGTTTGCCCTGGTGGAAGCCGTATTTCTGACCCAGATCCCCGCCATTGCCGTAAGGGTACATAACCTGATCACGCTGGGAAACGTGCCGGGGAATGAGGGAAATGTGCAGAAGCTGCACTCCATCTTTATGCTGATCGACGGCGTGATCGTGCTGGCGGCCGCCGCCCTTTTTTTGCTGGCCTATTACATTTCCATTAAAAGCGCCAGGGCCGCCTATCAGACGGCGTGTGTGAACGGCAACTTTGCCGAAAACAGAAAAGTGCTTTCCGGCATGGCCGAAAAGGCTTTCCCGCTGACCGCGCTGACGCCGGCGGTGGTGCTGCTGGTGTTTTTCGTCATGGTGCCGCTTTTGTTTTCGGCGCTGGTGGCCTTCACCAATTACTCCATGCCCGAGCACATCCCGCCCAAGAACCTTTCCCAATGGGTGGGCTTTGACAACTTTGCCGCCATGTTCGGGGGCGACGCAACCTGGACCGCGGCGCTGGGCCGCGTGGCGCTGTGGACGCTTATCTGGGCCGCCATGGCCACCTTTACCTGCTATGCCGGCGGCATGATCATGGCGGTGCTTTTGTATGACAGGCGCATCCGCCTGGCCCCTGTTTTCCGGGCGATATTCATACTGCCATATGCCGTTCCCGGCGTGGTGAGCATGCTGGTTTGGAAGAACCTGCTCAACGGTTCCTTCGGCACCATCAATAAAACCCTGCTGCAGCTTGGCATCATAGGAAAAATGAGCGATATTCCCTGGCTGTCGGACCAGGTTCTGGCCAAGATTGTATTGATCGTTATCAACCTGTGGGCTGGCTTCCCGTATTTCATGATGCTGACCACAGGGGCCATGACAGCCATTTCAGAGCATATATTTGAGGCCGCCGCCATCGACGGCGCCAGCCGCTTTCAAACATTCCGCCATATTACGCTGCCGACGGTGGTGTATCAGACGCTGCCGCTGATCATTATGAGCTTTACCCACAACATCAACAACTTCGGGGCGATCTTCTTCCTGACGGGCGGGAACCCCGTCGCGCCGGACTCCACCACCACCAGCGCCTTTGCCACCGATATCATCGTGACGTGGATTTACAAGCTCACCATTACGCTGCAAAAATACAATTTCGCCTCCGTGCTGGCCATCATGGTCTTCTTGATACTGGCGCCCTTTGCCATATTCAACTTTGTCAGGACCAAGGCGTTCAAGGAGGGTGATCTGTAATGGCAAGAAAAGCGCGCTCTACCGCCGCCTACAGGTTTTTCAACGGCGTGAACGTCGGCATTATCTATCTGGTGCTTTCAGTCGTCGCCTTCTTTGTCCTTTATCCCATGGTGTATATCCTTTCCGCCGCTGTGACGCCCGGCAACACCATATCGGTCAACAACGTGCTGCCCTTTGCCGAAGGGTTCACGTGGGATCATTTTACGCACCTGTTCAACAGAACGGATTACTTTCTCTGGTTTCGCAATACGCTGATTATCGCGCTGGGCACCGCCGCCTGCACGGTGGTGGTATCCTCCCTGGCGGCGTATGCCTTCTCCCGGTTCCGCTTCACCTTCAAGCGCAGCCTGATGATTTCGCTGCTCATACTGCAAATCTTCCCTTCCTTTGTGGGCATGATCGCCATGTATGTGATCCTTTTGCGCATTGGCGGGCTGGATAAGCTTTGGGGTCTGGTGCTGGTTTACGTGGCCGGCAATACGCCCTACAACACCTGGCTGGTAAAAAGCTATATGGATACGCTGCCCAGGAGCATGGACGAGGCCGCCCGCATTGACGGCGCCAGCAACTTCTATACGTTTGTGAAGATCATACTGCCCATGGCCAAGCCCATCATCACTTTTCTGGCCATCGTCAGCTTTACCGGGCCGTGGATGGATTTCATCTTCCCCAAAATGGTGCTGCGCTCCCCCAAGATGCAGACGCTGGCGCTGGGCCTTTTCTCCATGGTGACGGACAAAAAGAACGAGTTCACCAATTTTGCTGCCGGCGCGCTGCTGGTGGCCGTGCCGTTTATTGCGTTCTTCCTGGCCGGCCAAAAGATCATGGTCATGTCGCTGGGCAGCGCCGCGGTCAAAGAATAATGCGGGAGGTTTTTCCCTATGGCATATACCCTCCGCCCGGCGCGAACCGGGCGCTACTTTCCTCTGGGCGAAAAATTTGAAGGCGCAAGCCCGGACGGGCATACCCTCAAGTGGACCAACGCTTATCTGACCATGGATGAGAAGCCATTTTTCGGCATCGCCGGGGAAATTCACTACAGCCGCCTGGACCCCAGCCGCTGGGAGGACGCGCTGCTAAAGATGAAGGCCTGCGGCGTGACGGTGGTTTCCGCCTATATTTTCTGGATCCATCACGAGGAAGTAGGGGGGCGGTTCAACTTTTCCGGTCGGCTTAACCTTCGGCGCTTTGTTGCGCTGTGCGGGCAATTGGGGTTGAAGGTTATCCTTCGCCTTGGGCCCTTCAACCACGGCGAGGTTCGTAACGGCGGCGTGCCCGACTGGGTGTACGGCATGCCCTTTGAGCCAAGGTCCACCGATAAGGGCTTTTTGAGGCTGGTTAGGATTCTGTACGGGAAAATCTCCCGGCAGGTGAAGGGCCTTTTGTTTAGCGAAGGCGGGCCGGTGATCGCGGCCCAGTTGGACAACGAATACATGCATTCCGCGGCGCTGTGGGAGGACACCAGGGGAACCACCAACGAATACGTCAACAGCAGCGGCGAAGGCGATATCTATCTTTTGAAGCTCAAGGAGATTTGCAGGGAAGTGGGGCTCAACGTGCCCTTCTATACCTGTACCGCCTGGGGCGGCGCGAAGGCTCCCCACGATGAGTGCGTGCCCCTGTGGGGCGGCTACCCTTACGCGCCCTGGCTGATCACGCCCGAAACCCCGGACCATCCGCCCACGGAGGAATATCTGTACCGGGACAGCCGGAGCGAAAGCTGCCGCCGGTACCATAGCTTTGATCCCATTTATCCGCCGGCGGATATGCCTTTCGCCTGCTGCGAAATGGGCGGCGGCATGCAAACAAGCTATACCTACCGCTTTACCGTTGATCCCCGCAGCGTAGACGCGCTGGCAAACGTAAAGGTGGGCTCCGGCTGCAACTTTGTGGGCTACTACATGTTCTGCGGCGGCACCAACCCTGCGGGGAAAAGGACGAAATTCCTGCATGAGCTTTGGTGCCCCAAGCTTTCCTATGACTATCAAGCCCCGGTGGGGGAATTTGGCCAGCTTCGTGAATCGTATGGCCGTTTAAGGCTCTTGCACGGCACGCTGAATACCTTTGGTTCCTTATTGTGCGGTCTGGAAACGGCGCTGCCGGAGGGCGCGGATGCAATTGCGGCGGGGGATACGGCCACACTTCGTTACTCCGCCCGCAGGAATGATTCTCTTGGTTTTTTGTTTCTCAACAATTTCCAGGACCACGCACCCATGTCCGACAAAAAGGACATCGTGTTTGAATTGGATACGGACCACGGCCCCCTTCGCTTGCCGCAGGCGGGAAGCCTGAATCTGGCAGCGGGGGAAAGCTGCGTGCTGCCTTTTGGCCTTCCTGTACTCCAGGATACGCTGTCTTACGCCACGGTGCAGCCGGTATATGTTCTCAAGGTGGAAGGCGGCGAACAGTGGTTTTGCCTTCGGCCTGAGGGGATGCGGGCGGAGCTGGTCTTTGAAACCGGCGTCAAGCTTGCCTTTGGCGATGGGGGAATGGAAGCTGCATCGGCGGATTTGCCCGCTGGCCGGCTGGAGGTCTTTTGCTTTAGCCGCAAGGCAGCCCTGGGGCTTTCCCAGGCGGTGCTTGGCGAAAGGACCCATGTGCTCTGGTCGGATGCCGCCGTGACCGTTCATGGGGATAGCATCAACTTGGAATCCGATCAGGAAAAAGCGACGCTCCAGGCCTGGCCGCCGCTAAAAGGCGCGGAAACGCTTTCCGAGGATGGAACCTATTCTGTTCAGGAGATTTCGTTCCAGCAGCCTGCTATAGCGGTTAAGGCTCACAGACTTTCTGATACCAGGCATATACTCACCATCCCCAAGGGCAGCCTGCAAGGGCTGCACGATGCCCGGCTGTGTATTGTGTACGAGGGTGATACGGCGCAGCTGTTCCGTAGCGGAGAACTGCTTTCCGACCATTTCCACAACGGCGAGGTGTGGGAGATCGGCCTTCGTGAGCTCGCGGAAAAATGCCTTGGCAAGCAGCTGGTGCTGCACATCGTGCCGCAAAAAACCGGCGTGAAGGTTCTGCGGGATGCCATGGCTGCCATTACGGAAACGGTGGCCGGGCAGCATGCCCGTTTGGTATCCGTGAAGGTCAAGCCTGTTTTGGTGAAGACGGTTACATGGAGAGGAGAAGTTTGAAACATCCAAGGGCACAAATTCCGTAGAAGAAGGTACAGCAAACAGACTGTTCACGGACAGTCAAAAAGAGGCGAAGGATATCAAGCGGTCGTAGGGACCGGAGGGTCATCCGAAAGGATATAGCCCCTCAAGCGCAAAAGATCAAGGGCCTGGGACTTTGTAAGGACCTTTGCTTTATCTACAGAACGGGGTAAAAGGAAACCATCAGGCGAGTAAGGCGCCAGGTTGGAGAGTATGTTCCAGATAGCGGTCAGGAGCATACGGCAAACAGCGATGATGGCTTTCTTGTGCCCGCGACGGGCTTTGATTCTGCGGTAACGTTCCGCAAACTCAGGGTGATCCTTGGAGCGGATGACAGCGTTGGCGACCTGAACGAGCAAGGGCTTGATATAGGAGCCGGCGTGGGAAATGCGGGTGGATTTCACCTTGCCACCGCTTTGGTCATTGCGGGGGCAGCAGCCAGCCCAGGAGCACAGATGCTTCGCCGTTGGGAACACGGACATATCCGCGCCAATTTCCGCAATGGTTGAGATTGCGGTGATCGGATTGGCGGAGAAGCCCGGAACGGTGTGAAGCAAATCCAGCACCATGGAATAGCGCTGCGTCAGGGAAAGAATCTCACTTTCAATTCTCGCACGGTGGGTCTCCAACTCGTCGATGTGGTTCAGGCATTCCCGGAGCTTGACGGCTTGTTCACGCGAGACAGCGCCGTCAACGGCGTCCTGAATCTCCTGCAAAGGATGCTTGCACCTTTTGTCGATGAAAGGCGCAACATCGAAGGATTCACCGGGATGTGCAAGGATGTATTCGGTGATTGACCTTGCCGATTTGCCGAATACATCCGAGAACACATCATCCAGCTTCAGGTTGGAAACGGTCAGGCAGTTCTGTGCGCGGTTTTTTTCTCCGGTCAGGCAGTTGGTAAGTTTTCCGCGGTAGCGCAAAAGGTCACGGAGCTGACGGATATCAGGGGGAGGAATAAAGCTGGATTTGATCATGTCGCACATGAACAGGTCGCAAATCCACTTTGCGTCCTTGCGGTCGGTCTTGTTGCCCTTCTGGGGTTTGGTGTACTTGGGATGCGCGAGGGTAACCAGACAGGTTTGTTCGAGGATGTTGAACACTGGGATCCAATACTTTCCTGCCGATTCCATGCAGACCTCAACGCAGGAATGCCGGCCGAGCCAAGCGGCCAACTCCCGAAGGCCTCTGGAGAAGGAGGAAAAGCGAGCCTCCTTGTAGTCCGTTCGCCCGGCGGCGTCCGTGATGCCGATGCAGGCGTAAATCCAGGTTTTGTGCACGTCCAGGCCGCAGCAATTTTTTCGAAAGATTTTGAACATGGCAAACCTCCCAAGAAGTATTGGGAAGGGTTGCATTGACTGGCCGTCCGGCAAAACCGAGTCGATTCGGAAGAGATAAGTTTACGGGCTACATTTTGCGCCATTCGTTGATCCCTTTACGGACGACCAACACCATATAAAAATGCGGGGTTGCCGCTATACAGCCCCGCCACTCTCCTCCTCGGGTTGTGTAGTTTACAGTCCTTCCCGTAAACAGTATACCGGAAAATACCAACGGCGAAAGCACCGCGTTTCATTATCCCGTCGGTACCTTTCGCAGAAAGGCGGATTATAAAAATGAAGATGAAGCGGTTTGTGGTGTTGATGCTGGCTTTTTGTCTTGTGCTGCCGAACCTGGCGAATGCTTCGGCTGGCGGCCCGCAGGCCGCGGAAATCTTTGTGGAGAAGGTGGAAGGGATGTCGAATGATTTTATCTTCGGAGCCGATATCTCCAGCCTTCTTTCTTTGGAAAAGAGCGGCGTAACCTATCGGGACGAGGCGGGCAGTCCATCGGAATTGACAGCTCTGCTTGGGAAAAGCGGCTTCAACTACACCAGGGTGCGGATATGGAACGACCCGTTTGACGACCAGGGCCGGGGCTACGGCGGCGGAAACTGCACGGTGGATACGGCCATTGAGCTGGGCCGGCGGGCCATGGACAATGGCATGAAGCTGCTGGTGGACTTCCACTATTCCGATTTCTGGGCCGACCCTAAAAAGCAGCAGGCGCCCAAGGCCTGGGCCCAAATGGACATCGATCAAAAGGCCAAGGCGCTGTACGAATTTACCTTCGATGCCCTGACCCGCATGAAGGAAGCGGGCGTCGATATCGGCATGGTGCAGGTGGGCAACGAAACCGATACCATGCTCAGCGGTGAAAACAACTGGATCAGGATCGCGACGCTTTTAAATGCCGGCAGCGCCGCGGTGCGTGCGGTTGACCCCAATATACTGGTGGCGGTACATTTTTCCCAGCCCAACGCGCGCCAGGCACAAATCCTAAAGGCGCGTAAGGTGGATTACGACGTGTACGCCACGTCGTACTATTCCTACTGGCACGGCACCACGCAGAATTTGACCAAAGTGCTTTCGGAAATTGCCTCCACCTACGGCAAAAAGGTCATGGTGGGGGAAACATCCTACTTGTATACCACAGAAAATGGGGATGAACACGCCAACTCCTGCCCGGCGGATGGCATTATCCTGCGTTATGCTACAACCGTACAGGGCCAGGCCAACGCGATGCGGGATGTGGCCGCGGCAGTTGCGGCGGTGGGGGAAAAGGCGTTGGGCGTGTTCTATTGGGAGCCGGCCTGGCTGCCGGTGAAAGCCCGGGGGAAAGAAGCCCAAAGCGCGTTGTGGGAAGAGTTTGGCTCCGGCTGGGCTACCTCCTACGCCGGATCCTATGATCCCGATGACGCCGGCTTGTATTACGGCGGAAGCTCCTGGGACAATCAGGCGCTGTTTGACTTTACGGGCAGGGCGCTGCCCACCCTTCGCATCTTTGAATACATCCGCACCGGTGCGACGGCGCCTCTGCGCGTGGACAGCTATGAAAATCCGCAAATCTTATGCCATATCGATGATGGCGTTGCGCTGCCGGAAACGGTCAACGCGCTGTACAACGACGGCACGCAAAAGGCTGTTCCTGTAAAATGGGATCATGCGCAGCTGGATGCCGCTATTTCAAACGGTCTTGGTGAATATGTGATCGGCGGTGTGGCGGAGGGGCAGCCGGTGCAGTACGCCCTGCGGATCACGGCGCAGAATTTCCTGATGAATCCCGGCTTTGAGGAAGAGGACATGTCCATGTGGCGCCTCCAGCCCCTGGATGGCTTTGCCCAGGAGCTGGAGCGCCGCGGCAGCGCCAATGACATCAAGTCGGGGGAATATCTGCTGCATTTCTATAACGCCGAAAAGATCGGCTTCACTGTGGAGCAGACGGTCACCGGCCTTCGGGAAGGGGAGTACGACTTCAGCCTGTTCATCCATGGCGGCAACGTCGCCAAGCAGGATATGTACATTTACGCCGTGGTGGATGGTCAGGTGGTCGCCACCGCGCCCATGTCGGTCACCAAATGGCAGGAATGGCAGAACCCCACATTGCGGAACATTTCCGTTAAAAATGGGGAAATCATCATAGGGGCGTATGTGACCTGCGAGGGTAGCGGCCCCTGGGGCAAGCTGGATGATTTTCTGCTGAACCTGTCCAGAAAATAACCCCGAGGCGGGAATGAGAGGGAGCTATACATCCATATCCCCTGGTCACTTACTGCCACTGCAACGCGCAAATGGCGAATCGATGCGTTCATTCATCATTCGCGCGTTGTAGTGTTCATTTATTGGCGGGCAAAACGAAAAAGTGACAATGAGAGCAGATGCGGTCAAGCGGGATGAGAGCAATATGTGCTATCCTGTCCATGAAGGGGGTGCATGATATGCACGCATGGGAAGCAATCCAAAAAACGCTGGATCTTATCGAAGCAAACATAAGAGAAGATATCGAAATTGACCAATTGGCGGAGGCCGCCTCCCTATCGCTGTTCTATTATCAGCGGCTGTTCTCCCGGCTGGTGAAAAAGCCGGTAAGGGAATACATAAAGTTAAGACGCTTAGCCAGATCGTGCGATGGGTTGAAAAACAAAAAGAATCGCATTCTGGACATCGCGTTGGACTGTGGCTTTGGCGGCCATGAAACATTTACGCGCGCCTTTAAGGAGGCGTTTGGCATTACACCGGAGCAATACCGCGAAAACCCGGTTGGCCTCAATCAATTCAACAAGCCTGACCTGCTGCTTGGGTATACCCTGATTGACGAAGGTGTGCCGCTGATTAGTGACGGACTGGTTCTTGAGATAAACCGGAGAACCCTGCATGAGTCCATTGACTTTATGGGTGTGCTCGGTTATGTTCCTATCGCAGGGCAGCTCCCTGTTGGCGAATCTACCGGCGTTGATGTCCCGGGCGAGATTTGGGGGCGTTTTCATCGGGAAAAAGACGGGATTCCGCGGATTCCAAACGGACGTGAATTAGGCGTTGCCTATATGGGTGATGCGCCTGAAGGCAACTTTACCTATTTTGCCGGTGCCGAAGTGGGGGCTGGAACCACAGATGAGCGCTTTCAGGTTTGGAGGCTGCCCGCGCGGGAATATATCGTTTGTGGATTTGAGGCCGAGAACTTTTTTGAACTTACCACTGTAGCGCTGGGCAAGGCTTTGAAATATAGCGGCATGTGGCTTGAAGAGCATGGCTTGGTCATGGATGCGTTTTCGCCTGAAATGTACTATAGCAGCAATCCTGACACGATTTACATGGAGTTATGGCTCCCTGCCGGCAAAGCCCAATAACGCTGCTGGAATATCTCTTTGCTTTAGGGGCGGCGCTTTTTGGGCAAGATACCGCGCATTACTGCATATGCCTTTCTTTTACCAGATCATCCGGGCCAAGCTGCCCCGTTAACAGCGGTGAATGGGCGTCATGCTCCTTCACCGCTTTTGCGATCAGCCCGGGTGCGTGGTTGGCGTAGCAGTATAGGCAGCCGTTTTGGCAGGTGTTGTAGCTGCCGATGTCCACGCTGGCATCGCAGCCGCAGTTCGGACGCTGGTTCTTGTCCTTTGATGCTTTTATGGGATATCCCCTGATTGTATCCAGCAGGCTGCCGTCGATGCATTTGGCATGCCCGATGCCCAGGGAACTGTAATCCATCTTTTCCGCGCAGGTTTCCATGGCCATATGAAAGCCCCGGCAGGTAGCTGCCAGTGCCCCGGCCAGCTTGCGCTGAATTTCTTCATCCATCGGGGTCAATCCGCATGCTTGCAGCCTTGCGCCCGCGCCCCGGTAATCATCCAGAAAGCTGATGATGCATTTGCTGGTATACCCGGAAAGGCGCTTGGCGATTTGATAAAAGTATTCCTGATGGTAGTCGAATGTATATTTTGTGCTGAGCAGTATGGGGTCGTACCGCCAGATGACCCCGTCGGGGCCGAGGACGTCTGCCAACCGCTGAAAGGCAGGAATGATTTCCGTGCTTTTTGCAGGCACTCCCGGTTCCATACCCCTGCCATAGGAAGTCAATGTGAACTGAAAGTAATAGGCGTATGGGGCAAGCAATGGAAGCCGATCCAGCATGGGGGAGGGATTCTTTGTCCAGAACACAATGCCATCCACGTCTTTTGGAGCAAAACTGATTCTGGACACCTGATGATACCGCATGGGGTTGCGCGCCAGCACAAACCCTTCCTGCAGCCTATGGAAAAACCAGTCTGCATACCGGGCCGGGATATCCGTGCGGCGGCTGGCACTGATGATCATGGCAATTGAAAGCTCCTTGTGCATTTGTCCTTACTGTACCATAGCAGGGGAAAAGCGTAAAGACAATGAATGTGTGCAATTGTCTGCATCGTATGCAGGACTCCCCCTCGCCCGCATGCACAAATCAGAAATTCAATATTGACAAGCCATTTGCCATATGGTATGATACTCCATGCCGCCAAAAACCTGGCAGCAAAAAATGCGGTGCTTTGGCTCAGTTGGTAGAGCACATCGTTCACATCGATGGGGTCACTGGTTCGAGTCCAGTAAGCACCACCAAAAACCCTTAATCGTAAGGTTGAGGGTTTTCTTTGGAGCTTTAGCGTTATGAATCCACCAGTTGAGCTGGTGGGGGTAAAAGGCTTTAGCTTTCAGCCGTAGAGCGAAGCGAATGACAAGTTTTTTTGCCGTTCGCAGCGCAAGAGTAAGGGCTATAGC
>JAFADG010000048.1 GCA_023425025.1 Bacillota bacterium | reverse complement strand
CGCGACGATTGAGCCAGATGGGGGATAAAGGCAGGGCGCAGGAAGCCAGCGAAAAGGAACAATGCAAGCGACAGCGCGGCATTGTGACTATTGAGATGGCCGGACTGATCGGAAAGCCCTTTGGTCGCGCTCGAAGGTGCGAAACCCTTCTCCTTGAGTGACTTGATGCAGCATATGCGTTAGCACGGCAACCCCTGTAGATTTTATACATCATTCTCTACCCGATGAACGGAAGAAATTCATTGATTCCTAATGAAAATATGGGTTCCCCAAAGGGGGCGTGCCCCTTTGATAGGGGCCGGGGGCAAAGCCTCCGGAAAGGAGAGAAAGTATGCATTCTCCAGCATTAACCGATCTTGCGCGAAAACAGAAGATACGGCTTCGCAAAATCCGTTTGCACAATCTCCTCCCGGCCGCTCCCTTCATCCTGCCGGGGCTTGTGCTTGCCGCGGTGTTTGTCATTTATCCTGTTCTTTTCAATATCCGCATCAGCTTTTCCAGGTACGACATCGTACCCCGCACCATCACCTTTATAGGTCTTGACAATTTCATCGCACTGTTCACCGAGCCCCAAAGCCGGCTGTTTGTCGCCATCCGCAACAACTTCCTGTACGCTGTTGTAACAACGCCCTTTATTATGTTTTTCGGCATGCTCTTTGCCGTTTTGATCAACAACCTGAAAAAGGCGCGGATGCTGTTCCGCACCTTCTTTTACCTGCCGGTGATCACCAGTTGGGTGATCGTGGGCATGGTGTTCGCCTATATGTTCAACGCCGGCCAACGGGGCCTTGTCAACTATCTGCTGGTGGATGTGTTCCACCTGACAGGCGATTATATCCCCTGGCTGCAAAAGACCTGGACCGGCAACACCGTGATCTGGATCATGGGTATCTGGAAAAACGTAGGCTGGGCCATGATCATTTATCTTGCCGGGTTGCAGGGCATCAACTCCGAATTATACGAGGCCGCCGGCATCGAAGGCGCCGGCGCCATCGCCAAGTTCCGCTATATCACCGTGCCGCTTCTCAAAAGCACCACCTTTTACGTGATGGTAAACATGCTCATCGGCGCGTTCAACGTATTTTTGCAGGTATTTTTATTAACCGGCGGCGGTCCCAGGGGCACCACCTCCGTACTGCAATACCTGCTCTACGACAAATCCTTCAATCTCTTTGAGTTTGGCCAGGGCGCGGCCATCGGCATGATCACGGCCGTACTGGTGCTGCTTACAACGCTGGTGCTCAACAAAGCGTTCCAAACGGAAGGGGGCAAGGCGTGATGAAGGTGCTTTCCCGTTTTTTCTTCTGGCTGCTTTTGTTCGCCTGCGCGGCCGTGTTCGTACTGCCCTACCTGTTTATGATCACAAACTCCTTTGAGGAGTTCAGCTATGTGCTGCCCTATCCGCCCAAAATACTGCCCTCGCAGCTTCATTTCGCCGCCTATGAGCATGTGCTTACCCAGTCCAATCTGCCCCAGGCGGCCATGAACAGCCTGATCGTCGCCGTGTGCACGGTGGTGTTTGTGGTGCTGGTTTCCTCCCTGTCCGCCTACGGCTTTGCCCGCATCGACTTTTTCGGCCGGGAGGCACTGTTCCGCATTTATCTTGTCACGCTGATGATCCCGGGGTTTTTGAGCATCATCCCGCAGTTTCTGGTGCTGCAGGGCATCCGCCTGCCGTGGGATGCGCAAACCAATGGTCTGATCGGCACCCGGGCGGGGCTGATCCTCTTATACGTGGGCACCGGCATCTGCGGCAACACCTTCTTTTTGCGGGGCCCCTTCGCGGCGCTGCCCAAGGAACTGGAGGAATCTGTGCGCATTGACGGCGGCGGGCACTTCGCCACCTTCTTTCAGGTGATGCTGCCCCTCATGCTGCCGGCCATCGGCACTCTGGCCATCTTTTGCTTTCAGGGCACGTGGGAAGAATTCTTTACCGCCAAGGTGGTGGTAGGCGGCGTGCAAAGCCTTACGACGCTGCCGTTGATGATTCAAACGCTCCGCGGCCAGCACGCCACCCGCTGGGAATGGATCTTCGCCGCCTCCATATTGGTGCAAATCCCGATATTGATGCTGTTTGTGGCCTTCCAAAAGAAATTCGTGGTGTCGGGCCTGTCCGAAGGCTCCGTCAAGGCGTAAAGGAGATTCAAATGAAGGTGAAATACCAGGTAACGGGCAACGAATACCTTTCCCTCCCCACCCTTCGGGAAGGGGATGGGGCCATCGAGGGGCTTACCTTTTTGCACATGGGCGCCAAGGGCATGCTGGAAATGCAAGGAGGCGGCGGCGAACCGCTGATCCGGCCCGTATTCACCGTAAACGGGCAGGCCGTCGTTTTCAATAAACTTGTGTGGGAAAGAACCCATTATTGGATTCCCGGCTTTACAGGCGAAAGCGGCCCCCTGTGGGCAAAGGGAACAATCCTTTGCCCGCTGAACGAACGGGCATTCTTTTACCGCTTGCAGGTGAAAAACACAGGTGCAAAGACCATTGATTGCGGTGCCGGTCTTGCCGGCTGCTGGGGCCGGACACTGCACGAGGTCAACGAATCCAAGCCGGTGGGCGGGGAAACATATCTATTAAAAAGCGGCTGGAACCACCATTCTGTCATGGAGCTGCGCACCGGCCTACCCCTTTTCGCCTTCGCACCCATCTATGCGGACGACATACAGGAAAGGTACGAAAAAGGTGCGGACGGCGTCCTGCGGTTTGATCTGAACAAAGCCTGGTCCCTTGCCCCCGGCGAGGAAGCCGTTGTGGATTATATCTTCGGCCTGGGCTATGAGGAGGTGGCTGCCTCCACCAGCGCCAAGGAGCTGTACCGCCGGGGTTTTGACATCATGTTCCAAGAAACCCGCGCCTGGCTGAAAAAGCGGGAGCGGCCCATCAAAGACCCCAAGCTTAACACACTGCTCAATACCAACATGTTTTTCAGCTTCTTTTTCGCCTCCGGCCGCACGCTGGATACGGAGGAGTTGGTGCTCATGACCTCCCGCAGCCCAAGATACTACGTCTCCTGCGCCTATTGGGACAGAGACAGCCTGCTCTGGTGCTTCCCGGCCATACTGATGGCCGACCCCGCTTACGCCAGGGATATACTGCACCACGTATTCACGCGGCAGATACGCAACGTGGGCATCCACAGCCGGTTCATCGACGGCACGGTGTTGGAGCCGGGCTTTGAGCTGGATGAGCTTTGCGCACCCATCCTGGCACTGGAAAGGTATCTGAAAGCCACCGGTGATGACGCCTTCTTGGGCGAACAACACATTCAAGCAGGCATCCGGCGTATCCTCACCATCCTCGAAAGCAAAAAGCATCCGGACATCGACCTGTACGAAACCTTTTTGCAGCCCACCGACGACGTTTGTGTTTATCCCTACCTGACGTACGACAACGTGCTGGTATGGCGCATATTGACAGACCTTGGCGCACGGCTGAACCGGGCTGATCTTGCCGCCCAGGCGGAAAAGGTGAAGGCCGCCATTCATGAACACATGGTCAAGGAGCGGGAAGGGAAGCGGTTCTTCTGCTGGTCCGCCGACCTTGCCGGCAAGTACGACGTATACGACGAGCCGCCGGGGAGCCTGCTGCTGCTTGCGCACCATGGCTTCTGCGATGCCGGCGATCCGGTATATGTGCATACCACCGCCATGATCCGCGACCCCCAATACCCCTACTCCTTTGCCGGCAAGCCCATTGCCGAAATCGGCTGCGCCCACGCGCCGCACCCCTGGGTGCTTTCCATCGCCAACAGCCTGTTGTGCGGGCACAAGGATACCGCCCGGGAGCATCTTATGCGCACCGAACTGGACAACGGCATCGCCTGCGAAAGCGTGCACGAGGAAACCGGCGAATGCGCAACCGGCGAGTCCTTTGCCACCTGCGCGGGCTTTCTGGCGTATGCGCTGGATAAGGCGTTTGGAGAAAAGACAATGTAGATTCTTTGCCCGATAAGTTCAACACAGAATTGGTTCTGTTGCTGCGCAGACCTTTTCCACCCATGTATTCTTATGTCCAGCGCCCGCCTGTGCCGGCTTCCGCTTGTATGATGTTGTATGCTGATTTCATATTCTCAATGGATCATCCGGATATAAATAACCCGAACAGATCAATACAGTTCCCCATAAAACGAAGTTTTTGAGGATGGGGTGCGGGGAAGGGCCTTTTTCAAAAAGGCCCTTCCCCGCATTATATCTCGTTATCTTTCGTTTACCTCGCGTTGTGCAGGGCATACTGTTTGGGGGTGATGCCTACCAGGCGGGTGAAGAGGGTGACAAAGTTGGTGTAGTCGTTGAAGCCGCTTTGCTCGCAGGCCTCGGCCACGGTCAGGCCCTCGCCCAGGCGGGCCTTGGCAATGCTGATGCGGCGGGCGGTAATGTATTTGTTGATGCTCGTGCCGGTTTCCGCCTTGAAAATGCGGCAGATGTACGCCTGGCTCAAATACATGCTGTCCGCCAGTACGCAAAGCGTAATCTTTTCCCCAATATGGGCGTTGATGTAGGCGATGATCTTTTCCACCACGGGGTGGTAGCGGTATTCCGCCGCCTTCTCTTCCTTGGCGCCGTACAGGCGATTCACCAACACCATCAGCTCCGTAAAGATGGCGTTTTCCATCACGTCGGCGCCGTAGCCCTTTGCTTCCTGCAGCTTGTGCAATAAATACAGAAAGCGGCTTTGGGCCTCCGGGGGCAGGGGCAGCTTGCAGCGCAAAGCGCCTTCCCGCCGCTGGAAGCACCTGGTCAGGTCCGTCTCCCGGCTGGACAGGGTACGCAGGTACTCCGGGTGGATGGAGATCACGATCCGCTCGTGGGCGTTGTCGTCCACCCGGGACAGGCAATGGCTTTCGAAATTGTTGACCAGAAACAAGTCGCCGGGGTCCACGGTATAGCAGGTGTTGTCGATCAAAAACTGCTTGCCCCCGGAGATGGAATAATACATTTCGTAGCAGTCGTGGATATGCATGGCCATGGTCTTTTCTTCCTGAAGCAGATGGGCGATGGCAAAGCGCCGGCTGGCAAGGCACTGATCGATGGCCTCATGGCAGGAGTACATTTCCTTCATATGCGTTCCCCCTTGGCCGTATTATATCAGAAACCCAAGATTCGCGGCAATATAAACAAAGATTTTCGCATTACTAAATGATATAATGCAATCAACACTGGAAAACCAGCCCAAAGCAAAGGAGGAAGCAATATGGATATCCGGTATTCGGCCAACCAGCGGGACTTCAAGCGCTATACCACCGAGGAGATGCGTACAGAGTTCCTGATCGAAACGCTCTTTGTACCCGATACCGTCACCGCGGTATACAGCCATGTGGACAGGATGGTGACCCTGGGGGTCATGCCTGTCACGGAAAAGGTGCCTGTCAACAAGGGCATTGATGTGTGGAAGCGCTTTGGCACGAACTTTTTCCTTGAGCGCCGGGAAATGGGCCTGTTCAACCTGGGCGGCAAAGGCAAGGTGACGGTGGACGGCACCGCGTATGAACTGGGCTACAAGGATTGCCTGTACATCACCCGCGGCGCAAAGGAAGTATTCTTTGAATCGTTGAACAGCAGCGCCCCCGCCAAGTTCTACATGGTCAGCGCTCCGGCCCACACCTCTTATGAGACCAGGCTGATCACAATTGCCGAAGCGGCGAAAAAGCCCATGGGCAGCCTGGAAACCAGCAACAAGCGCGTCATCAACCAGTTCATCCACCCGGATGTTCTCAAAACCTGCCAGCTTTCCATGGGCCTTACCACCCTGGAGCCCGGCAGCGTGTGGAACACCATGCCCGCCCACACCCACGAGCGGCGCATGGAGGTGTACTTCTACTTTGAAATCCCCCAGGACAACGTGGTCTTCCACATGATGGGCGAAGGCCAGCAAACCCGCCATATCGTGATGCAGAACGAGCAAGCGGTCATCAGCCCCTCCTGGTCCATCCACTCCGGGGTTGGCACGGCCAACTATTCCTTTATCTGGGCCATGGGCGGGGAAAACCTGGCTTTTGGCGACATGGACGGCATCGCCACCACCGACCTGCGCTAAGGAGGATACAAAATGAGCGTGAATCTGTTTGACCTGACCGGCAAGGTAGCCCTGGTCACCGGCGGCTCCTACGGCATCGGCTATTCCATCGCCACTGGTTTGGCCAAAAGCGGCGCCACCATCACCTTCAACGACATCAACCAGGATCTCGTAGACAAGGGCATCGCGGCCTACAAGGCCGAAGGCATCGAGGCCCACGGCTACGTGTGCGACGTAACCGACGAAAACGCGGTGAACGGACTGGTGGCCAAAATCGAAAAGGAAGTCGGCGTCATCGACATCCTGGTCAACAACGCCGGCATCATCAAACGCATCCCCATGATCGAGATGTCCGCGGCGGATTTCAGGCAGGTCATCGATGTGGACCTGAACGCCCCCTTTATCGTCGCCAAGGCCGTGATCCCCGCCATGATCAAAAAGGGCGGCGGCAAGATCATCAACATCTGCTCCATGATGTCGGAACTGG
This sequence comes from Bacillota bacterium, assembly GCA_023425025.1. GTDB lineage: Bacteria > Bacillota > Clostridia > Christensenellales > Aristaeellaceae > JAEWAH01. Next base: position 25,778 of record JAFADG010000048.1, on the reverse strand, counting down.
GCCGGGAAACGGTCTCCGCCTACGCGGCGGCCAAGGGCGGATTGAAGATGCTGACACGGAACATCGCCAGCGAGTACGGCGAATTCAACATCCAGTGCAACGGCCTGGGCCCAGGCTATATCGAGACACCCCAAACCGCGCCGCTGCGCACGCCGGAGCACCCCTTCAACAAATTCATCCTTGCCAAGACGCCCGCCAACCGCTGGGGCACGACGGACGATCTGGTGGGGCCGGCCGTGTTCCTGGCCTCCCCCGCCTCCGACTTTGTCAACGGCCACATACTGTATGTGGACGGCGGCATCCTGGCCTACATCGGCAAGCAGCCGTAAGGAGCGGAAAACAGAAACAGAATATTTTGCGGGAAGGGGCCTTTTTGAAAAGGGCCCCTTCCCGCACTTATCCCTCAAAAACTTTCATTGGGAAGATCATGGGCCATGCGCTGCCTAACGCATCTGCCTTCGACACCGCTGCTGGAAGTTTCTTGCTGTCCCGCCGGATGATGTGTTATACTCTCCTCACAGCAACCAAGGGCTTTACAGGAGGTGGCGTCATGGTAAGAATGACCATAAACCTTGCGCCCGGCGCGGCAAAGGGCATTATTTTGAGCGCTGTGCAAAACAGCGGTATGAGCGTTGAACTGATCGCCTCCCATCAAAGCACATCGCCGGACGGGAAAACAGCCATTCTTTTGGTTTACGATAAATACTACATGCGCAATTCCAGCCGGGCCAGCCTTACGGTTCTCATCGAGAACCTCGAAGGCAGCACCGCCGTGGTGGCCATTGGCTCGGGCGGCAGCCAGGGGGCGCTCTTTAATTTTGATTGGGGAACCGCCAAAAATTTTGAAAAGGCAGTTATCGACGCCATGCAGCCTTACATCTGACCGAAAGCCTTTGGTCCTTTATTGGCATATGAAAAATACCCGGAGGCAGTGCGCCCCGGGTATTTTTCATATGCCGGGAGCACGTTCCTCCTCCCCCGCCCTTGCCTTCAACGCCCTATACTGCCCCGGCGTGATACCCTCGTATTTCTTGAAGGTACGTATGAACGACGAGCTGTTGAAGTAGCCCACCTGCTGGGCCACCTGCTCCAGGCTCATGTGGCTGCCATTGAGCAACAGCTTGGCATGGTGGATGCGGGTCAGATTGATGGCGTCCAGCATGGCCTGCCCGGTCTGCCGCTTGTACAGGGCAGAAGCATAGCTGGCGGTCAGGTTCAAATGCTCCGCCACAGAGCTGATGGACATGCTGCTTTTCATGTAGTTTTCCTGTATGTACTGGTCCGCTTTTCGTGCGATGTCCGCCCGTCTCACGTTTTCCCCCGCCCCTGATGACAGGGTGCAGGCTTCCTTGATAATATGGCTCAGCTCCGCAAAGTCATCCTTGGACGGCGGCGCTTCCATGTACTGCTGCACCCGCTGGGCAACGGCCGCCACTTCTTCTTTGGAAAAACGAAGGGACAGGTTTTGCAGTATCTCCTGCATAGAAACGGTGCACTGCATGCGCACAGACCAGCCCGGCAGCTGGGCGGCTGCCTTTTTCAGTGTCATGAGCTCCGCCCGGGCGTTTTCCGCATCTCCGGATGCCGTCAGCTGCATCAGCCGGTGGGCAGAGGCCTCCAGCTTTTCGGCCCCCTTGTCCGCGGGGGCCTGCGCCGCCTCCTGCTTCCAGTGCACCAGCAATTCCTCGGCGCCGGGCTGCCGGGCTGCCAGGGCGTCGCGCACCCAGTTATACGCCTGGCGGATTCTGTGCAGGCCCTGTACCTTAAGGCCCACCGCAATCGTCATGCCCAGGTCGAAATTTTCCCGCAAAATCAGCCGGCCGTTTCGCAGCGTTTCCTCCAGCTTCTCCTGCCAATGCTCCTGCCCCTTATGCAGGCACAAAAGCGCGTATATCAGGCCGTGCAGCTCCACCAGCCTTACGTTATAGCCGGCCAGCAGTTCGGCAAACACGTTGCGCAGCACAAAGCGCATCAATTGGGCGTCCTCCTGACCGTCCTCCGGCAGCACGGTGCTGTCGGTAAACCCTTCCACGCAAAAGCCCACCACCGCGAAATCATCGCTGTCAAAGGCAATATCCAGGGCCAGAAGCTGCTCCTCTACTTCGCCAATGGAGCCGTAGGTGCCCCACATCAGCGATTCCAGCACATAATGCTCCATGTTCTGGTTGGAAAACTTCAGCCGTTGGCTGATGGTCAGCCGGCTGTTTTTCATGCTCTGCATCATTTCGTGCAGGTAGGCAAAATCATCCCCGCCCTCCCCTTGTCCGCCGGGGATGGCCCCTTCCACAAAGCTGCGCAGGGCGTGAATGGGCCTGTACTGGCGCTTGGCCAGCGCAAAGGAAAGAAAGAAGCCCACCGCCAGTATGACCGCCACCAGCAGCACGCTTACCTGGCGGATGGTTGTCAGCCTGGTCCAATACACGCTTTCCGGTATGGAAATGGCGTATACGCAGCCCGTATCGCCGCTGCGGCTGTAGGATACCCGAAGCTGTCCCTGGGGACTGTCCACATGGTGCAGGTCTCCGCTGGCCGCGCGCAGGTCAACCGCCGGCGCAAACGATACCTCTTCAAGCGTGGAAAAAAGGGCACGGCCGTCCCTGTCCAAAATGGTGAAGCCCAGCCCCTGCTTTTCCGCCGCCAGCATGCGGTATTGCCTGAGCATGCTGTCTTCCAGCGTGATCACGATCGTGACAGAGGGGATGGCGCCGCGAAAAATGGTGCGCATGTACGAAAGCGCGCCGCCCGGCCGCTGCACAAAGCCGTTGCCGCCCATATTCACGAAGGCCAGCCAATCCTCGTACGAGGAAAATTCGCCCGTCAGCCGGCGCTGGAAAAAGTCAGTGCCGGTCATCACCGAGTTGGCGATCACTTTTTGACTGCGCTCAAAATAGATATAGCTGTTGTTAATGCTGGCATTGGCAATCTGCAGGCTGGTCATCTGCTGGATCAGTGTGCGCAGCGTCTGAAAGGCGGTAATGTTGTTCAAATACTGAAGCGGATCGACGATGCTGGAAAAATAGAGCACCTTGTCATCCGCCACCAGGGTATCGCCAATGCGCATGACGGCAAACAGCTGCCCGTCCGCGCCGCTTTTGAGCTGTTCCAGCATCAGGTGGTTGGATGTTTCCAGTTCCTTTTCCACCGTTCCCAGCATGTTCGTCATAAAGCCGACAAGCGCTATGGCGGGCAGCACGAACACAAGCAAAAAGGACATCAAAAATGTCCTGTATACCTTTTTGCGCATCCTTTGGCGAAACTCCTGCATCCAATCCGCCTCCAGCACGTTATCACCGTACATTCAATATACCATACAGCGGACGCATATGCAAAGTCCGCAATCGCGCCATGTATGCGTCAAAGCGCACGGATTTGCGGTTTTGCGCATCAGTTGCTTTTTTGACGATTGCATTTTTCATATATTGGCAATCCCATTTCCGGTTTTGCTATTGTTTGCGCCATCAGGTATCCGTATACTGAATTATCATGACCCTGCCAAGGAACGCGTAACAACCACATAACAAGGAGGATGAACGACCATGCGCAAAACCCTGTCCCTGCTTCTGGCGATTCTGATGCTGCTTGGCGCAATGAGCATCACCACAGCCGCCGCCGAGGAAGCCCCCCTGGTCATCACCATGCTGGCCCCCTTCTTCGCGGATCAGCCCCCGGCCGGAACCGTCGGAGAGGAAGGTAACCCCGTTCTGGAAGCGGTAGAGAAGCTGTATAACGTAGACCTTCAGATCACCTACGCGCCCCAGGGCGACTTTGTACAGAAATTCAATACCATTATGGCCTCCAACGAACAGCCCATGGTCATGGTCGTCACCAGCGGCCTGACCACCAACTCCGCCTACCTGGATTACTGCCAGTACGGCGTGTTCTGGGACCTGACGGACCTGCTTCCCCAATATGAAGTTTTTGAAAAAGACCTCTTGACTCCCTACGCGCTGACGGTCACCGCCGTGGGCGGCCGCAACTACCTGTTCCCCTTCCAGGTTTCCAGCGCCCGCGTCGGCATGCTCTACCGGCAGGACTGGCTGGATAATCTCGGGATGAAGGTTCCCGCCACCGCCCAGGAGTTCTACGAGATGGCCAAGGCCTTCACCGAAGGCGACCCCGACGGCAACGGCCAGAAGGATACCTACGGCTTTGCCTACATCGACGACGCCAACAAGGAACTGACCTACGCCGGCTTTGACACCCTGGCCATGGCCATGGGCGCCCCCAACCGCTGGGGCCAGAACGCCGAAGGCAAAATCATGCCTTACTTCACCTTTAAAGAGTACAAGGATACCCTGAAGCTCTTCAAGGACATGTATGACAACGGCTACATGAACAGCGACTTCGCCCTGGTCAAGGGCAACGACAAGCACCTGCCCCTGGCCGAAGGCAAAGCGGGCGCCATGTTCACCACCGCCACCAACGGCCGCTATCCCGGCGGCAAATACGACAGCCTGATGGACAACGTGACCCCCACCGCCAAGATCAGCCGCAACTACCTGCTCAACGATCCCAGCGGCAAGCCGGTCATCAACTCCACCCTGTCCATCGGCGGCATGGGCGGCCTTCTGATCCCCAAGGCAGCCGTGAAGGACGAAGCCACCGTCAAGCGGATTCTGGACTTCCTGGCCGCGCTGCGCGCAATCGGCGAAGGCGACAAGCTCTTAACCGTGGGCGTCAAAGACCTGCACTATACCGAAAACGCCGACGGCACCATTACTATCAGCGACGAACAGAGCAAGCTGCGCGTTTCCGACGGCTCCAGCGAAGTCTTCATCTCCATCGTTCCCCGCCGTGTGGTCGGCCACGACTACGGCCAGGGCCTGACGGAAGTGGATCAGATCAATCTGGAAGCTGTCGCCAACGAACCCTACGCCGTGCCGGATCTGAGCGTTGGCAAGCTGACCCCCGACCAGCTGAACCTGGATGCCTCCATCGCCACCATCATCTCTGACGCCCGCGTGCAGTTCATCATGGGCCAGATTGATGAAGCAGGCTTTGACAAGGCCGTGAACGAATGGCTGGAGCAGGGCGGCAACGACCTGATCGAAGCCGTGAACGCCAAGTAAAAGAGCTGCTATGCCGGGATGGCATGAAGTGTTCATGCTTCATGCCATCCCTTCTTTTATGGCGCAGGCCCCCTCCACCGTCTCAACTGCTTTGAAAGGGTGTAATCCTATGCTGCAGACCGCACCAAAAAGGCTCCTGACGCAAGGCGCAGGCATCAGCGCGGGCACGCGCCTGTGGCGGCGTGTGCTGCGCCACAAGTGGCTGTACATCATGCTGATCCCTACGCTGGCCTATTATGTGATCTTCAAGTTCCTGCCCCTTCTGAACCTGCGCATCGTATTTTTAAAGTACCTGCCGGCCGTGGAGAATTTGGGCCTGCCGATCCCGGTCATGGATCCCTGGTACAAGAATTTTTCCGTATTCTTTGCGCACAAGGATTTTTGGATGCTCCTGAGAAACACGCTGACGCTGTCCGTGTGGAATATTGTGCTGTACTTTCCCTTCCCTTTGATCCTGTCCCTTCTGCTCAATGAAATCCGCCATTTCGGCTACAAGCGCGCCTTGCAGTCTTTGGTATACCTTCCCCATTTTTTAAGCTGGGCCGTAATCGCCAGCCTTATGCTCCTGCTGCTGGGGCCTGCCCCCCGGGGATTGATCAATTCCATTTTGCAGCAGAACAACGCCGCGCAGATTCCCTTTCTGTACGGCCACGAGTGGTTCAAGCCCATTTATATCATCGAGCTTATTTGGAAGGAAGCCGGCTGGGGCACCATTATCTATCTGGCGGCGCTCTCCGGCGTGGATGAGCAGCTGTACGAGGCCGCTGTCATCGACGGCGCCGGCCGGTTCCGCCAGCTGTGGAACATTACGCTGCCCTGCATCAAATCCACCATCGTTATCCTGCTGATACTGCGCATGGGCTCCTTTTTGGATACGGGCTTTGACCAGATCTACCTGATGATCAACAGCCTCAACCGGGAAGTGGGCATGGTGTTTGACACCTATATTTACGACGTGGGCATTCTGGGCAACAAGGTGCCCGCCGGGGTCACCTCCATCAGCTACAGCGCCACCGTCGGCCTGTTCCGCTCCATTGTCAGCCTGATCCTGGTGCTGGGCACCAACCGCCTGGCCAAGGCCATGGGTGAGGAGGGCATGTACTGATGAGCAATATGACCGCCCGCAACCAGACAGGCGCCGGCAAGGCGTTTGATGTGCTCAACCATGTGCTGCTCGGCTTGCTGGCCGCGATCATGGTGGCGCCCCTTGTATACTGCGCCGTCGGCTCTTTTTCCGCCACCGGCATGGCCTATGGCCGCTTCACCGCTTTTTCCGTGGACGCTTACCGAATGATCTTCCGCTCCGGAAAAACCCTGGCTTCCCTGGGCAACAGCTTCCTGATCACGATCATGGGGACATTCATCAATATCCTGATGACCTCCACCGCTGCCTACGCGCTCAGCAAAAAGGAGCTGCCCGGCCGGAAATGGCTCCTTCGGGTCGTTGTGTTCTTCATGCTCTTTTCCGCCGGCCTGATCCCCGAATTCATCGTTATCGCCAACAAGCTCCACCTGAAAAACACCTTCTGGGCCATTTGGCTGCCGGTGGCCATCTCCGGCTACAACCTGATGGTCATGAAGAATTTCTTTCAGAATATTCCCGAGAGCATTGAGGAAAGCGCCCGCATCGACGGCTGCAACGAGCTGCAATCCTTTTTGCGCATCGTGATCCCCATGAGCAAGGCCTCCCTGGCCACCTTCTCGCTGTTTTACGCCGTCGGCCACTGGAACAATTACATCCGCCCCATGATCTATCTGGACGACAGCAATCTGTGGCCCATCGTCGTGTGGCTGAGGCAGATCGTCATCCTGTCCCTGGGCGGTATGGGCAACGATAATTTGTCTGAACAGGATGTGGTGTGGGCCGCCTCCGACGCGGTAAAATACGCCACCATCGTGGTCAGCACCGTGCCCATCATCTGCGTCTATCCCTTTTTGCAAAAGCATTTCGCCAAGGGCGTGCTGTTGGGGTCCGTAAAGGGATAACGCCTTTTGTGAAAGCGGCTGGCGAAACGGGTTCCAAAGCTGAGCGCCGCCTGTGGCGGAAAAAGCGAAGCAGAGGAAGCGCCCGAAACAGAGCAATACAAGCCTCCTTTTGAAGGGAGGTGTCAGGCGAAGCCTGACGGAGGATTGGCCGCGCGAAGCACAGCCATACCAACAAAGGAGAAAGCTTATGCTCCCTCAAACCTATTCATCCGAAATGCGCACCTTTGCCGATCCACTGACCGGCAGGCAGATCACCCAGTTAACCAACAGTCCGGATTCTGACAATGTCCATTTATATTTCACCGAGAACGCCTTCACCAGGGGCGGCCGGGAGATTTTCTTTCTTTCCGACCGGGATACCCCCGGTGTGGACAACGTATTCACGGTCCACCAGGATACGGGCGTCATCCGCCGGGTGACAGATTATACGGACGCCGGCGTCACCAACCTGACCAAAGACCCATACAGCACGGTGCTTTTGTACAACCATGGCCGGGAAGCTGTGCTCCATTCGCTGAAAACCGGTGAAAAGCAGGTTCTTTACACCTTTCCCGACGAATACAGGCCCGGACGGCTTTCCCTCAACTGCGACCATACGCTGGCGGGCATTCTCATGAATGAGGATGTGCAGGTGGAGCACGGCGTCAACTATGCCGGGTTCGAGGAAAAAATGTACCGCGTCAAGCGCTCCCGCATTGTATTCGTTCCTCTTACAGAGGGCAAGGCGGGCACGCCCTATATCGGCGTCCGGGACACCTGTGAATTGGGGCACCTGCAATTCTCGCCCACTGACCGCAACCTGTGCATGTACTGCCACGAAGGCCCATGGCACCTTGTAATGCAGCGGATTTTTATCGTGGATACCGACAGCTTGGAGGTATTCCCCTGCTTCCGGCAGAATAAAGAAGACAGCGTCGGTCACGAATTCTGGACAAGGGATGGCAATGTCTTCTTCGACAACCGGGGCCCCGGCCACGACGGCACCATTACCAGCCACCGCACCCAAGCCGTAGCCGAGGAGCCCGCTGACAGCAGCTTCATCCCCTATGTCGGCCTGGCCGGCAAGGATGGCCGGCTGCTTGAAAAAACGCTGCTGCCCCACTACTGCAATCATTACCATTGCGGCAGCGATCCCGCCAAGCTGGTGGGCGACGAGGTGGACGACCTGGTCCGCATCGATCTTAACCCCGCCGGCCCGCGCATTACAAAGCTTTGCCGCCACGCAACCAGCTGGCATGGCCAAAAGAGCCACTGCCACCCCACTGTCAGCTGGGAGGACGACCTGGTGCTCTACGCCAGTGACGCAACCGGCAAGGTGCAATTGTACCTGACCGGGTGGCCGGATTAACTCTCAGGAGGACGGTTTATGGCAAACGTAATCTACAACAACGATGTTCCCTTAAAGGACCTGGGCGGCGGCGTCAGCCGCAAGGTGCTGGCCCACAGCCCCGAAATGATGGTGGTGGAAGTCCGCTTTGAAAAAGGCGGCGTCGGCGCTGTGCACACCCATCCCCATATACAGTGCACCTATGTCAAAAGCGGCTCCTTCCGCTTCAGTATTGGCGACGAATACGCCGTGGTCAACGAAGGAGACACCATCGCCTTCCCCGCCGGCGTCCCCCACGGCACCGTCTGCCTGGAAGCCGGCATTGTGGTGGACATCTTTACCCCCCAGCGCGAAGACTTCCTGTGACCAGGGGCTCCGTAGCCGAAGCGCCGCCTGTGGCGGATGAAGCGAGGCGGAGGAGGCTGGCGAAACGAGCAATGCGAGCGGTAGCGAAGCAGTGCGACGATTGAGCCAGATGGACGCTGCCCCCTGGACCCCTGCCAAAGGGACACAGCCCCTTTGGAATCCCATTCATATCAATGATAGGAGCCAAGCTTTCTGCAGTGGTTGCATAATCTTTTTATGCAAGAAGATGGCATCCGAAGGTTTCCAAGGGTTCCAAAGCCCTCCCGCCGCCAGCGGCGGATAAAGGCAGGGCGCAGGAAGCCAGCGAAAAGGAACAATGCAAGCGACAGCGCGGCATTGTGACTATTGAGATGGCCGGACTGATCGGAAAGCCCTTTGGTCGCGTCCGAAGACGCGATATCCTTCTTAGCGAAAGCCTTATAAAAGCAAGCCATCAGCTCTTCAGCATTTTTTGACAGTAAGCGAAACCGGGCAGCTTCAATGCAAAGCTGCCCGGTTTCTTTATATCCCAAATCCTAAATTACGCCTTTTTCTTTTCCCCGATGCTCAGGAGCAGGTTCAGCAGAATGCCGAAGATGGCAGCGCCGGCGATGCAGGGCACCTGGATGCCGAAGAAGGGAATGCTGCCGCCAAACTGATACTGGCCGCCCACGCCGATGACCATGATGGTGGCGATCACGGCAATGTTCTTGGCGCTGAACATGTCCACTTTCTTATCCATCATGATGGCCACGCCCTGGGCCGCAATGGCGCCGAACAGGTAAATTTCCAAGCCGCCGATCACCGCCTTGGGAATGGCATAGATGGCGTTGATCAAGGGGGTGAAGCAGGAAACGATCATGGCGATCACAGCGGCGGCCAGCAATACCGCGGTGGAGAACACCTTGGTGATGGCCATGGCGCTGATATTCTCGCCGTAGTTCGTGCCGGCGGGGCCGCCGACAAACGCGGACACCATATCGCCGATGCCGTCGCCGATCAGGTTCAGGCCCAGCTTGTCAGCGATGTTGTAGCGCTTGCCGCCCTTTTTGCGGGACAAGTCGTTGACATAGATGTCCAGCTGGTACACATGGGCGGCAGATTCGGGAATGGTGGCGATGGCGATGGGCATGATGGCCGCGACGGCTGCCCAGGTGGGAATCGGCAGGGTGAACTCAGGCAGTGCGAACAGGCTGGTGGGGCCGCCGCTTAATACCTGGAAGAAGTTGATGCCGGAGAGCTGGCCGCCGATGAAGGCTACCGCGCAGCCGACCAGGGGTCCAAAGAGCAGGGGGAGCTGGCTCCAGAAGCCCTTCAGGTACACGGAGAACAGTATGGTGGAAAGAAGGGTCGTGAGGGAGATCACCCAAGCCAGGTTGGAAGCCGTGGCGGCAGCGCCTTCGGCCACACCGGCAGGAGCGGCGGCGGCGTCGCCCAGCGCGACGGCGGCAAGGGTCAGGCCGATGGCCATGGCGATGGGGCCGGTAACGGAGGCGGGCAGAATCCTGTCGATGACATCCTTGCCCACAGCCTTTACCAAGAAGCCGGCCGCGATGGACACAAGGCCGGACATGATGATACCGAACTGCGCCACAGCGATCTGGTCATTGAGGGGCTTGCCCAAAGCAGCCTGGGCTGCCATCAGGCCCATGATGGCGGAAAGATAGGAAAAGCTGGAGCCGTAGTACAGCGGCAGCTGGCGGCCGGTGATCAGAATGAAGCAGATGGTGGCCAGACCGCTGGCGAAGATGGTGGTGGAAACATGGAAGCCGGTAATGAGCGCAACGGCGATCGTAGCGGGGAACATGACGACGACCTGCTGGAGCGCGTACAGAAACAGCTTCCAAATAGGCGGTTTCTCGTCCGGCAGATATCCGATGTGAGGAGCGTTGGACGTCATGAAGATTCCTCCTTTTATATTGAAACGCCTTCTTGGCGCTCCAGGCTAAATCAGGGGCCTGTCCATCCTGAAAAGGATCGTTAGGCGCAGGCGGTTCCTACTCTTTTTCGTACAGCTGAATGCTGTTTTCCCCGTCAGTTTCCCAAAGGCGGACCGCCACCACCTCATTGCGGGAGGTGGGCATGTTGAGCCCCACAAAATCGGCGCGGATGGGCAGCTCCCGGTGACCCCTGTCCACCAGCACCGCCAGCTGTATGGCGGCAGGCCGCCCCAGGGCGATCACGGCGTCCATGGCCGCCCGGACCGTACGGCCGGTGTAGATCACATCATCTACCAGGATAATGTTCTGCCCGAAAACCGGAAAGGGAACGTTGGTGCCGTTGACAACCGCCTGGTCCCCTGTGGTGGTCAAATCATCCCGGTACAGGGTGATGTCCAGCTCGCCCACGGGAATCTCGATCCCCTCAAACAGGGCAACGCTTTTGGCAATGCGGCGGGCCAGGGGGATGCCCCTTGTCTTGATGCCCAGCAGCCGCACGCTTGTCAAATCCCGGTGCTGCTCAATCACCTGGTGGGCCATGCGGGCAATCGTCCGCTGCATCTTGGTATCATCCGCGATTTGCGCCTTCAGCCGCACTTTATCCCGCCTCCGCCCATCAAAAAAGCTTGTCCGCGCTGATGCGCAGGCAAGCCAACACGTCTTTATGCAATAAGCTTTCAGACCGTCGTTCAACATCTTGCCGGCATCGCAGTACCGAGTTAAAGACATTGGTTCCGTATTTCACTTGCGGTATTGTAACACAGGAAGGCCCAACCCGCAAGAAAAATTTCGACATCACTTTTGTCAAATTTTCGAAATATTTGTCGCGGGATTGGTGCCCATCCATAAAAAATCCGGCAGCCATGCAGCCGCCGGAATCAAATGTCTTGAACAATATCCCCGATGGATCACGCTTCCGCGGCGCTTTGAGCCGCAAGGGCTGACGCCTTTGCCTTCTTTGCGGAAGGCAGCCTTATGGCCACGAACAGGTTGCCCAGCGACAGGAAGGCGGCGATGAAAAACACCCATTGCGCACCCCAGTATACCCAAACAGCGGCGCTTAACTGGGCGGCGATAATGGCCACGATATGGTCCAGGCTGATGCCGGTGGACAGCGCCGCCGTCACCTCATCATCATTGACAGCAATGGAGCGCAGATAGATGGATTTGACGATGCCAAGCTGCATGGAGAGCCGGTCCAGCACAAAAAGGCTGTAGACGACCATGACCGGCCAGCCGCCCTCCGGCAGCACGCGGCTGGTAATGCCCCATACCACAAAGCCATATAGGGAGTAAACAAGAATAAAGGAAAGGGCATTGGCAAGCATCATGCGCTTGACGCCGAAGGCGTCCATCCAGCGGCCGACATAGCGGGTAAACAAAATGCCAAAAAAGCTGCTGGCGATAATCAGCAACGACATGACATCGGCGCCCTTGCGCAGCAGCTCAATAACGACCCAAGAACCGAATACATACGCGATTTGCTTTTGTACGCCATACAAAACGGTCAGCAAATAAAAGAGCTTGTACTGCTTGCGGAAAAGCAGGCGAAAGCGCGGCCTGGCAACCGGCTGCCTTTTGGTGTGGCGGATCAGCAATACGGAGGCGATGATTGCGATCAGAAACGACGCAGAACCCAGCAGAAAAACGCTTTTCACAGGCGTCACAAAAGAAAATACGCCGCTGCGAAAACCAAAGAAAACAATCACGCCCGCAACAAAGCCCACCGCCGTTCTCGCGCTGGCATACTGGCCCATGCGCCGGCCCACCTGATTGGGCTCAGCCAGCGCCATGCCGACAGAATCCTGCAAGGGCATAAACAAGTGCATGCCCATGGAGTTGATGAACAGGAAGACCAGCATAACGCCGAAGGATGGCGTCATAAGCCCCAGCGCCGTCAAGCCGCCAAAGGCCAGAACCTGGGCGATCAGGCTGGCCTTCAGGTCGCCCAGCATGGCAAGGGACCCCATGACCAGCGCGCAAAGCATGCCGGGCAGTTCCCGCGGAAATTCAATAAAGCCCCGCTGGGCAGTGGTCACCTGGTACGCCTCTTTAAAATAATTCCCATAGATGGCATCGCTCAGCCCGTTCCCCATTGCCGCTGCCATGACCAGTATGAAGAACAGCAGCATATCCTTGCGCGCCCCCGGCCGATCTGTCATAAAAGCATCCTTCCATTAACGCAGACATGCGCTGCTGGTATTGTAACAGGCAGGCGGCCCCGCCGCAATGCGCCTTTTCCCATGTTCCTGTCTTTTGTATGTTCTGGGTATACAGATTCCCGCCCCTATGCTGCCCGCTACAACACCGCCCTGATGTTTTCCATGCCCAGCATGCTTTCCAGCTCCTGCTGCACCGTTTCATCGCCGTCGCACCACAGATGCTTGGGCGTCAAAAGCGTGATCTTTTCCTCCGGAATATGGACATACACCGGCACGGGGCCGGGATATTTGGGCAATACGGTCTTGATTTGATCCAGCTGCTGGCGCGACCCGCGCAGATACAGCTTCATGGGCGCCTGCTTGGCCAGCTGCGCGTCGGTAAGCGCCTTTTCCGGCTGGTGAAAAGGCAGAGGGAACATATCGTCCGGCTCATCGCTTACCGTGCGCCTGCCGGAAACAACCGGGCCGTCGGGCAGCCTTTCCTCCCCCGTGGGCTGAAGCGGCGCCACGGAATCCACCAGCAGCTTTATCTCCTCGTCCTCCCGGATGGACAGCTTGCCCGTGAGCACCACCAGCTCATCCACCTTCAATGCCCCGCTGAACTTTTCATAAACCTTGGGGAATACCAGGCCCTCGATCTGGCCTGTGAGATCTTCCAGTGTCACAAAGCCCATGAAAGTGCCTTTCTTGGTGGCCTTGCCCCTGGCGTCTACCAGTATGCCACCCATGCGCACAAGCATGCCATCCATATCCTGGCCTTTGTCGGGCCGGTCGGCAAGCTCCGCCACATAGGCGGTATTGCACTCCAGCTGGCTCAACAGGTGGGCGTACTCATCCAAAGGATGACCGCTGATATACACGCCGGTCATTTCCTTCTCCATGGACAACAGGGTTCGGAGGGGATACTCCTCCTTCGCCGGCAGCTTCTCCTCAGCAAAGCTGCCCATGCCGGCGGTGCTGCCCAGGTCGAACAGGGAAACCTGCCCCGTCACATTCTGCTTTCGGCGGCCGGCGGCAGCCTCCAGAGCCGATTCATACACGGCAATCAGCTGCGAGCGTTTGGCCCCGGTGCCGTCAAACGCGCCGGCTTTGATGAGGCTTTCCACCACTCTTTTGTTGACGCTGTCGGTGTCCACCCTGCGGCAGAAATCAAAAATGTCCTTGTATTTTCCTTTGCCCCGCTCCCGGACGATGGCTTCCACCGCGTGATGGCCCACGTTTTTCACCGCGCCCAGGCCAAAGCGGATGCCGGGCTTGCCCAAGGACGCGTCGGTCCGGAACCGCCAGGTGCTGATGTTCACATCCGGCGGGAGGATGGAGATGCCATGATCCCGGCAGTACTGTATGTATCCGGCAATCTTCGTGGCGTTGCCGTACACGCTGTTCATGATGGCCGCCATGAACGGCACCGGATGGCGCTTTTTCAGCCAGGCCGTCTGCACGGCCACCACGCCGTAAGCCGCGGCATGGCTTTTGTTGAAGGCATAGGAGGCGAAGGCGCTCATTTCATCAAAGATGTGCTCCGCTACTTCCTCCGGCACGCCATTGTTCACGCAGCCGGGAATGACCTGCTTCCCGTCCTTGTCCTTCATGCCGTGAACAAAGTATTCCCGCTCCTTGGCCATCACGTCATGCTTTTTCTTGGACATGGCGCGGCGCATCAGGTCGCTGCGGCCCAGGGAATAGCCGGCCAGGTCCCGCACGATCTGCATCACCTGCTCCTGGTAGACCATGCAGCCATAGGTCACGTCCAATATGGGCTTCAACAAAGGCGTAGCATACTGCACGGTGGAGGGATTGTGCTTGCCCTGGATATAGCGGGGGATGCTTTCCATGGGGCCTGGGCGGTACAGGGAGATGGCGGCAATGATGTCCTCAAAGTTTTCCGGCTTCATGTTCGTCAAAAAGCTGCGCATGCCGCCGCCTTCCAGCTGGAACACCCCATCGGTATCCCCCTGGGAAATCATTTCGTATACCGCCGGATCATCCAGGGGAATATCCTCCGGCTTTAGATCGACGCCTTCCTCCCTGAGCATGTCCAGCGTATCCCGGATCACGGTCAGGGTGCGAAGGCCCAGAAAGTCCATTTTCAGCAGCCCCAGCTTTTCCAATATGCCCATGGGGTACTGGGTGGTAATGACCTCGTCGTTTTTCTGCAGGGGAACATACTCCGTCACCGGTGCGCTGGTAATGAGCACGCCGGCGGCGTGGGTGCTGGCGTGGCGGGGCATGCCTTCCAATGAAAGACCCATGTCGATAAGCTTTTTTACGTTGTCATCCCCATTATAGGCAGCGGAAAGCTCCGGGCTTACCTTCAGGGCCTTCTCCAAGGTCATGCCCAGCTCAAAGGGCACCGCCTTGGCCACCTTGTCCACATCCTGGTACGACATGCCCAGCACACGGCCCACATCCCGAACCACGCCCCTGGCGGCCATGGTGCCGAAGGTGATAATCTGCGCCACGTGGTCCGCGCCGTACTTGCCGGCCACGTAGTCGATGACTTCCTGGCGGCGCTCGTAGCAAAAGTCGATATCCAGATCGGGCATGGAAATGCGTTCGGGGTTCAAAAACCGCTCGAACAGCAGGTTGTATTTCAACGGGTCCAGGGCGGTAATACCCAACGTATACGCCACAATGGAGCCCGCGCCGCTGCCGCGGCCAGGGCCCACCATGATGTTGCGGCTCTTGGCATAATGAATGAAATCCCACACGATCAAAAAATAGTCCACATACCCCATGTTGCGGATGGTATCCAATTCGTACATGAGGCGCTTATAAGGAACGCTGTCCTCGCCGGTATTCCCGGGATAATTTTTTTCCAGCCCCTCTTTGCAAAGGCTGAGCAAAAGGGAATAAGGCGTTTCTCCCGGCGGGATGGGCTTGAAGCTGGGCAGGTGGATCTTGTCAAACTCAAAGGAGATGTCGCACATGGCCGCTACCTTTTGCGTGTTGTCGATGGCGTCGGGCCAGGCGGAAAAGAGGGCGCGCATTTCCTCCTCGCTCTTTACGTACAGCTCCTCCGTCTCCATGCGCATGCGGGCTTCATCCGCCAGTGTCTTGCCCGTTTGAATGCACATCAGCACTTCCTGGGCGGCCGCGTCCCCCCGCCGCAAATAATGGGCGTCGTTGGTGGCGATGAGGGGCACGCCGGTTTCCCGGCTTAGGCGAACCAGTTCCGGCAGCACCTGCTTTTCCTCGGCAATGCCGTGGTCCATGATTTCAATATAAAATTTGCCCTCGCCAAACAGGCGCTGCATGCGCAGGGCGTAATCCCTAGCTTCCTGCCGCCGGCCCTGCAAAAGCATTTTGGGCAGGTCGCCGCTTAAGCACGCCGACAGGCAGATCAGGCCTTCGGAATGCTTTTCCAGCAGCCTGTAATCAATGCGGGGCCGGTAGTAAAAGCCCTTTATGAAACCCTCGCTGACCAGGGTCATCAAATTCTGATAGCCGACGTTGTTTTCGCACAGCAGCACCATGTGGCTGTATTCCCGGTTCACCACCTGCTTGTCTTCCATGTCGGGGGAAATATATACTTCACAGCCCAATATGGGCTTGATACCGTTCGCCTTGCATTCCTGATAAAACTCGATGGCGCCGTACAGCACGCCGTGATCAGTCACGGCGCAGCTGTCCATATTCAATTCCTTCAGGCGCTTGACCAGATGCTTGATCCGGCAGGCGCCATCCAAAAGACTGTATTCCGTGTGCAGGTGCAGGTGGGTAAAGGCCATTTCGTTCACCTCGGGAGTATTATAACATATGGGGACGGAATAGGTCAGCGGGAAGGGGGCTTTTTGAAAAAATCCCCCGGCTGACTCAATCGTCGCACTG
Organism: Bacillota bacterium; assembly: GCA_023425025.1. Lineage (GTDB taxonomy): Bacteria > Bacillota > Clostridia > Christensenellales > Aristaeellaceae > JAEWAH01. Next base: position 9,118 of record JAFADG010000048.1, on the reverse strand, counting down.
CTGCGCTGGCCAATCCTCAGTCAGCTACGCTGACAGCTCCTTTCAAAAGGAGCCTTCCCTCACCCATCCCTGAAAAACTTTATAATCATAACATATTTGCCATTGCTCTCCAACAACATCAAAGATGCTTCCCTATTTCATTTTATATGGTATCCGAAGGTTTCCAAAGGGCGACCGGAAAGCCCTTTGGTCGCGCCCGCAGGCGCGAAGTTTCCCAGCATGCCTCATCATCCACACACGCTGTGGAGAGCACCCTCAATGCGTCCGTCTTTCCATTGTACACCCTCGTTGCCTTATGGTATACTGTACAGGATAACGAGGTGGTCATATGCCCTTATTTGAGTTTGATGAACAATACCCGCTTTTTGACGCCACGCCCGTGGAGAACCTGTTTGTACAGGAATACCTCCCCGCGGCCAAGGGTGATTATGTCAAGGTGTACCTGTACGGCCTGATGCATACCTATCATCCCACCGCGGGCATGAGCATTACAGTCATGGCCCGTGATTTGGGGTTATCCGAAGAGGATGTTCTTTCCGCCTACCGCTATTGGGAGCGCAAGGGCCTGGTGCAGCGCACGGCGGACAATCCCCCGGCCTTCCGGTACATGAACGCCAAGCAGCTGCTTTTCATGCGCCAGTGCCCCGCGGAGGACAGGCAGTACACCCAGTTTGCCGACGCGCTCTACACTGCCTTCGGCGAGGACAGGCAGCTCCACGGCCAGGAAACCAGCCTGGCCTACGAATGGGTGGAGGATTTGAAGCTGCCCCCGGAAGTGGTGCTGATGATGGTGCATCACCTGATCGCCACCCGCGGCAAGCACTTCAGCTTCAAGGCCGCCCAGAAACTGGCAGTGCAATTGGCGGAAGAAAACGTGCACACCATCGAGGATGCCGAAATCGTCCTGTCCCGCTCCAAGGCCGTTCTGGAGGGTACCCGCAAGATTATCCGCCGGCTGGGCAAAAGGCACAATCCTTCCGAGGATGAAATGGCCCTGTACCGCAAATGGACCGGCGACTGGGGCTATGACCACGACGCCGTGGAAGCCGCCTGCCGGGAAACCACCAAGGGCGACCCCACCATGGCGTACCTGGACGGCATATTGAACGGCCTGCGCAAGCGCGGCGAAAAAACGCCTTCCACCGCAAAGCAGGTGGAAAGCCAATTGCAAAGGGAGCAGGACCAGGCCGCGCCATTAAAGGAACTGTTCCGCGCCCTTGGCATAAGCGGCCTGACCGTGAACGAGGGAACCCTGTCCGTCTACCGGCAGATGCGGGCGTTTGCGGAGCATGACGTCATTTTGCTGGCCGCCAGGGAAGCGGCCCGGGCCGGCGGCAAGCTGGACGATGTGCTGCGCCTGCTCACCACCTGGCAGGAAAAGGGCCTTGCAACCACACGGCAGGTGGAAGAATACATTTCCGCCTTTTACGAGAGCAACCGCCTCCTGGCGCAGCTGTTTGAACAGTGCGGCAAAAGCGACAAGCCTACCGCCTTTGATCGTGCCCTGCTGGCAAAGTGGCAGAAGGATTGGGGCTTTACAGCCGAAATGCTGTACCTTGCCGCAAGCTTTGCCCAAGGCGCGGATAAGAAGATGCCCTACATGGACGCCATGCTCAAAGCCTGGCAGGAGCAGAGCATCAAAACGCCGGAGGCGGCCAAAGCTGCCCGGGAGCGCTTTGAAAAAGCGCCGGCGGCCGCGGCCGCTCCCCAGCGCCGGGGCAAGGTGGTTACGGCGCAGCTTTACACCCAGCGCAGCTACGATGAAATCGACCTGAACAAATGGGCGGCCAGCATGATTGAGGAGGCAAGAGAGAACAATGCCTAACGCCATCATGAGTACGCTTTTGATGCAATACGAGGCCCGGCGGGCGGAAAACGCCCGGGAAGAGGAAAGCCGCCTGCAAAAGGCTTCCGCCCTCTGCCCGGAGATCGGCCGCCTGTACAAGGCAAGAAGGGAAAAGCTGTTTTCCGCTGTCCGTTCCTCCCTTTCTTCCGGAAAAAAAGGCGTCGATGCCGGCCGCCTGGAAGAAGAAATGGGCGAATTAGGCCGCAAAATCCGTGCGCTGCTGCAAGAAAACGGCCTGCCGGAAGACTACCTGCAGCCGGTATACACCTGCCCCCGATGCCAGGATACAGGCTATGTGGGCGAAACCGTAAAGCGCCGCTGCACCTGCTTTAATCAGGAATACTTCCGGGAGATGGGCCGTGCCATCGGCCTCAATGAGCGCACGCCCCAAACCTTTGAAAACTTTAGGGAGGACGTTTTCTCCCAGGAGATCCTCCCCGGCGCCAACGTCAGCCAGCGCATGTTCATGTGTTTTTTGCGGGACAAGTGCAAAAAATACGCCGACACCTTTCCCAACACCGCCACACCCGACATGCTTTTTATGGGTACCAGCGGTCTGGGCAAAACGTTTCTCATGCAGGCCATCGCCCACAGGGTGCTGGAAAAGGGGTATTCCGCCCTGTGCGTCAGCGCCTACAAGGTGCTGGAAATGACCAGGCAGGCCTACTTCAACCATACGCCGGAGGACAGCGCGCCGCTGTTTGAAGCGGACCTGCTCTTGATTGACGACCTGGGCACCGAACCCCTGATGGACAACATCACCATCGAGCAATTGTACCATGTGATCAACGAGCGGCAGAACGCGGGCCGGCACACCATTTACAGCACAAATTTGAACAGTGTGGAGTTCCAGGGCAGATACACCGAGCGAATCAGCTCAAGGCTACTATCCTCCGCCGGCCAATGCGAGCTGATCGCTTTTATCGGCGCCGACGTACGGCGTAAAACATAACCGGAGGGCTTTACATGGGCAACATCTGGCATGATATCCATCCCGGCCGCATTTCCTGTACACAGTTCATTGCCGTGATCGAAATCAGCAAGGGCGGCAAGAACAAGTATGAGCTGGACAAGGAAACCGGCATGCTCCTGCTGGACCGGGTGCTCTACACCTCCACCCACTACCCCGCCAACTACGGCTTCATCCCCCGCACATATGCCGAGGACAACGATCCTTTGGATGTGCTTGTTCTCTGCCAGGAGGCCATTTTACCCCTGACGCTGGTCAAATGCCGCCCCATCGGCATGATCACCATGGTGGACGGGGATTCGGCGGATGAAAAGATCATCGCCGTGCCGGTGGACGACCCTTCCATGGCGGAATACACCGATATCAGCCAGCTGCCCCAGCACACTTTTTCGGAGATCAGCCATTTCTTTGAGGTCTACAAAACCCTGGAGGGCAAAAAGACGGCGGTCAAGAATACCGCCGGGAAGGAAACCGCCCGGCAGGTCATAGAGTCGGCCATCGCAAGCTATGCGCAAAAGTTCTTGACCGGCGGATGAAAAAGCTGCAGGGAGAAAAAAATCATGAACATTCAAATCTACGTTTCCAAAAAGAATTTTGAGGTACAAAAGGCCGAGCGTTTTTTCAAGGAACGCCGCGTTCCCTACCAGTTGGTAGATTTGACGCGCCATCCGCTGGGCGCGCGGGAATTGCAGCTTTTCGCCAAGGCGTTTTCCGCCAAAGCGCTGGTGGACAGGGAGGACAAAAAGGTGAAGGAGCATCCCGTCTGCTACGCGCCAAATGATGAAGTGATCCTGGCAGAGCTTTTGCAAAAGCCGGCGCTCATGCGTTCCCCCATCGTGCGCAACGCAAATAAGGTCACCCTGGGCGCCGCGGAAGAAACCTGGGCCGAGTGGTGCTTGCAATAGCATAACGACAACACAAAAGAGGTGTCCGTATGCGTGGAAGGCTCTCCCTCCAAAGCCGGCTTACCGCCTGTTTCCTGGCTTTTTCCGTACTGCCGCTGCTTTTGTTCTTTCTGGTCTTCTTCCCGTATTTAAGCGGCAGCATGCTCAAAAGCCGGATGGCCGCCCTAGAGGGGCTGGCCAATGTAAGCGTCAGCGACCTGGAGCAGATGGGCGATTCCATCCTCCGGGAAGGCGAACGCCTGGCCCAGGACCAGCGGGTGCTGGATCTTTTGCGCGCCACCGCGCCGGATGCGCGGCTGAAAGCCTCCGGCGGCAGCTACCTGCAATCCATGGTCAATGAAAGCTGCCGCGGCGCGGCGCTTGTAAAGGCCGGGTGGCAGGTGGCCGCCGCCAGCGACGATGCCGCCTACACCGGCGAAGCGCTGTCGCTGCTTCTGGCCACCGACGTTTCCTTCAGCGGCCAGCGGGAGGTCACGGGCCTCTTGCCCTCCATCGCCGCACCCGGCAGTCGATCCATTTATTTCACCGTGCCCATTCTTTCCGGCGACAGCCTGTCGGGCATACTGGTGCGGGAGATGCCCCTCACCGTGCTTGACCGCAAGACTTCTTCTTTAAGCCAGGGCGAAACGGGCCGGATGATGCTGGTGGACCAAAGCGGCATGATCCTCTCCCACACGGAGCCCGGCGAGGTGGGCAAAACGCTGTTCAGCGACAGGCTGCTGTCCGTCTTTACCAGCTTCCAAAAAGGCCTTGCCGAGCGTAGCGGCAACGGCAGCACCGTGCTGTTTGACGCGCGGCAGGGGTACGGCTACCGCATATTGGCCAACATGCCCTGGATGCTCGTCGTCTATCAGGCGGAAAGCGAGCTGAAATCCCAGGAGGTTTTGATCGTCCTCTTCGCGGTGCTGGCCACGCTGGGCCTGGCGCTGCTCAGCTTCCTGATCAGCCGCATCGTTTCCCGCAGTCTGGTCTTCCCCCTGAAGCGCTTGAACGCGGCGTTCCGTCAGGTGGGCTTCAACCAATTCATTCCCTTATCCCCCGGCGGAACCTCGGAAATGGTGGAGCTGGCCGAGGGCTACAACGCCATGATCGGCCTTTTGGAAAAGAACATTACCCGCCTGAGCGATTCCAACCGGCAGCTGGCCACCACCATCGCTGAATTGGAGGTGGAACGGGACAGGCTGCAGTTCATCAAGGACGCGCCAAGCGACCATACCATCCGCCGGGCCACCGCCGAATTCAACCTGATCTCCGGCGAGTTCTTGGCAGACGACGATTTTTTCAGCATGCTGCGTCTGGACCGGTCGCTGACAAGGCTTTCCCTGGCGGAGTTTTTGAACAATACGGCCGAGCCGGAGGATGCCGCCGCGCTGCTTGCCGTCATCGACCATCAGGAGGATCAGGTACATAAGCTGGTGCGCATCCACGCGGGGGAAGGCGTGCTCTTTGTGCAGGTCCATGCCCGAATTTACTATAACACCCAGGGCGATCCGACCAAGGTTTCCGCCACGCTGGTGGATGTCACCGACGACTACAAGGCCCCCGGCGAGGAAGCCCTTGCCGACAGCGCCACAGGCCTTGCCACCAAGGCGCCTTTCATGCAGGCCCTTGCCGAAACGCTTTCCAAGGAGGAAAATGTGAAAGAAGGCGGCATGGTGGTTTGCCTTTCCCTGAAAGGGCTGCCCAAGGAAGATACCCAGCGAATGGGCTACGTGCTGGCGCTGCGCATTACCGCCGACAGGCTGCGGGCGTTCGCCGCGCCGGATGGCATGGCCGCCCGCCTGCATGACGATCGGTTTCTTGTGCATCTGCCCCGCAACGGGGCTTCCGCCGGCGCGGAAAGCCGCATGGCCGAACTGAACCAGGTCCTCCTGGCGCCTATCCCCTGGCAAAAGGGCACTATCCAGCTGCAAATGCTGGCCGGCGCGGCGCTGTACCCGCAAAAGGGCGCCACGGCCGAAATGCTGCTCAGCCAGGCGCAGACAGCCCTTTCCGCCGCGGCCGCCTTAAAAGGCGCCAGCTGGACGCTATACGACGCCGACCGCCAGGCGGACGCGGATACCGCGCGCATCACCATGGAAAGCGCGCGGCGCAGCCAGAGCATTATCGATGCCCTGTCCACCTTCCAGCCGGACAATTCCCTGTCGCTGGAATACCAGCCCATTATACAGCTGCAAACAAACGCCGTGGCGGGCTTTGAGTGCACCGTCCGCCTGAAAGTGCCGGAACTGGGCATGGTTTCCGCCGGCGAACTGATCCCCCTGGCGGAAGCAAACGGCCTGATGCTGCCCGTGGGCCGCTTTGTATTGAAGGAAGCCGTAAAGCAGATCAAGCACCTGCGCAAACAGCAGGACCGGGATTTTTATGTATCGGTCAACGTAAGCGCCGTACAGCTTACCCAGGAGGATTTTGCCGATACCGTATACCTGGCCTTAAAAGAATCCGGGCTGCCGGGCTCCGCGCTGCAGCTGGAGATCTCCGAGCGGATCATGGACGTGTTTGTGACTCAGGCGGATAAACTGCACGCGCTGCGCCGCCTGGGCGTAAAGGTGGCCCTGGATGATTACGGCGCCGGCACCGGCGCCCTGACCCACCTGTACAACATGCCTTTGGATGTTTTGAAGGTGGACAAAAGCTTTTTAACCGGCGCCACCGCCAGCCAGGGCAAGGAATTTATCTTAAAAACGCTGGTGGACCTGGCCCACAACCTGAACCTGACCGTAGCCGCCGTAGGCGTGGAGCATTTCAAGCGCCTGAACACGCTGGTCAAACTAAACTACGACCTGGCCCAGGGCTATCACTTCTGCCCGCCGCTCAATCCCACCGCTTTGGAGGTGTTCCTGGATACCCGCTCCGCGGAGGGCGGAAAGTAATATCGGGAATGATCTACAATTATTCATGGAGCTGTCTCAAAGCTCCCCCAAAAAGGGGCTTGTGCAAAGCGGAAGCACCGCCTTTGCCGTCAAGCTGCCGGATTGAAATGCTATTCTTTCCTTCCCTCCGCGCAGTCCTTAAGGCCGTCTCTCAAAAAACGGGAGCGGCCTTTGGTCTTTATTGTCTGCACATATACCGCCTTGTTTTGCTGGTGGTTCTTTGCTACACTATTTGTTAGCAGGATGATGACGAAAGGTGGAAAAATGAAACGTCTCGTATTGGTTATCGGCCCGAATGGAACGGGAAAATCAACGGCATGCAAGGCGCTCATAGAGCATTTGCCCATGAGCGCCTATATCGACAGCGATTATTGCCGGTATATGAATCCCTTTTCGTTTACCAGCGAAGAAATAGACGTTGTCGTGTCGAATATAACTACCATAATGATAAACTATTTTCGATTAAGCACCATCAAAAATATCATCTTTCCATACGGCTTTCACGGCGTGAGAAAGCAGATTTTTGACCGGATATTGAACCGGCTTGATGAAAGCAATATATCATACGCCTTATGTCCCATCCTATTGGAGTGCAGCTTGGAAGAAAACATAAGCAGAATGCAAAAGGATGGCCGAGATGCCGAGCGCATCTTAAGCGCCATTCAAAAGACAAGGGAAATATATCATCAATATAACTATCCGCGCCTCGATACCACCTATTTGACGCCGGAAGAAACGGCGGAAGCAATGGTGCGGATATTGGACTTGCTGAAGGAATAGCGCCTCTATTTTCATTTTTCAGAGGAGAAACGGCAATGGCAAACGGACTATTTGACGTAGCCATCATCGGCGCGGGGATCGTGGGGCTTTCCATTGCCAGAAGGCTGTCCAGGTTCAAGCTGCGCATCGCGATTCTGGAAAAGGAGCCGGATGTGACTATGGGCGCTACCAAGGCCAACAGCGCCATCGTCCATGGCGGCTTCGCGGAAAGCAGTGAAAAGCAAAAGGGACGGCTGTGCTACAAAGGCCGCGTGCAGTATACCAAGCTCGAGCGCGAACTGCATTTCGGCTTCCAGGAAACGGGCTCGCTGGTGTTCACCACGCAGGAAGAGGATCTTAACAAGCTGCGAGCGCTGTATGAAAACGGCCTGCGCAACGGTCTGGACGATTTGGAAATACTGAATCGGGAACAGGCCTTGGCCATCGAACCCAACCTGAACCCCGATGTGTTATATGCCCTGCACTGCAAGGGCGCCGGCATCTGCTCCCCCTATGAAATGGCCATCGCCATGGCGGAAAACGCGGTCAAAAACGGCGCGGAGCTGTTTTTGAATACCCCCGTCACCGGCATTGCGGAGCAAAATCATGTGTTCACCCTCTTTTCGCCCGGCGCTTGCTTTCAGGCCCGGTATGTGATCAACTGCGCGGGCATAAGCGCCGCGGAGGTATCCGCCATGGCCGTGCCTACGGCCTTTGAAATCAAACCCCGCACCGGCGAATATATCCTGCTGGCCCGGGGAGCGGGTAAGCTGCTGGGCACCGTCGTCTTTCAAATGCCCACCAAAATGGGCAAGGGCATACTGGTCACACCCACGGTCCACGGCAATCTGCTCTTAGGCCCCGACGCCATCGACGAGCCGGGCACCTATGACCGCTCCACCCATGTGGAAAGACTTGCGGAAATTTACCGCCACGCGCTATACACAACTAGCAAGATCAACATCAACCAATTCATCCGCAGCTTTGCCGGAGTGCGGGCCGTGGCCACCGGCGATGATTTCATACTCGAAGAATCAAAAACAAAGGGCTTTATACAGGCGGCGGGTATCCAGTCGCCGGGTCTTACCTCCGCCCCCGCCATCGCGGACAGGATGGTGGAGATTCTTGCCGACGCCGGCCTTGAACTCATCGAAAAAGAGGATTTTGATCTTACACGCCGGCCCATTATCCCGGTGGATAAAAAGATGCGTCCCCCAAAAGAGGCGGAGCGGCTGCTTGCGCTATCGGATGGCGGCGAGCGCCTCATTTGCCGCTGCGAACAGGTGACGCAAGACGAGATTCTTGACTGCCTGCGCCGGGGCATCCCCGTTCACACGGTGGATGGGGTCAAACGGCGCACCCGGGCCAGCATGGGCTTTTGCCAAGGGGATTTCTGCCGCCCGCGGTTTGCGGAGCTGATGGAAAGGGAATACGGCAAGCCCATTTCTCCGCAGACGGATGTGCAGCGCAACGGCGCAAAAAGGGTGACGAAGCAAGAGTTGCTTACATATTTGGCACAACAGACGCAAAAGGAATAACAATTCGCAAATATCACCGTAAGCTATGCGTCAAATGCAGCTTGGCGGCTACCCTTGCGTGCAGCCGGGATGTTTCCAAGGCTTCCCCTTTCAGGGGAAGCTCAGACCACTGACAAAGCCCTGCTATTTTTTAAGTAGCAGGGGTTTAGACGTTTATGAGGAAAGAATAAGCAAAAAAGGGGCGAAGGAAGAGGGCGATCCTCTTCATATTTTGGACAGCCGCAGTC
>JAFADG010000046.1 GCA_023425025.1 Bacillota bacterium | reverse complement strand
AGCTCGTTTACGAGCGGTGGGGCATGAAATGCAGTTGATAGATGGTTCAATGCGTCTTGAGACGCGGCTAGTAAATTCGCCTTGAAGGCGCGGTGCATACCACCGGCTAAGCCGGTGGTTTTGATTGGATTTTTATGCCTATTCTTGTTATGATAGGTAGCAGACTGATTCACTTGGAGGCGTGCCGATTCATGAAGCTTCTTCCGCATTTTTATCAGGTGGCAGGTCCGGGATTAAGCCATGCCACCGACGCCACGGCCTACCTGCTGGAAGGCCAAAAGGGATTGTATTTGATTGATTGCGGCACCGTGGAGGGTTATGACCGCATCGTCGGCAATATACGTTCCCTGGGCTTTGATCCCAAGGAGATCAGGGCCATCCTTGCCACACACGGCCATTATGACCATGTGGGGGCGGCCTCCCTGTTTTTGCGCGATTTTCAGATACCGCTGTATCTGCATCAGGCGGATGCCGCCTGCGTGGAAGCGGGCGACCCCATCAAGACCACCGCCGGACTATTGTACGGCAAGGTTTTTCCGCCGTGCCCCGTTGCTGCGCCGGTGGAGCCCGGCATGGTGCTGAACGATCCCCGTTTTACGCTGGAAGCCGTTCATACCCCTGGCCATACGCCGGGCGGGGTGTGCTATATATTAAAGGGTGCGGGCATGATTACGCTGATTGCCGGGGACACGCTGCACGGCGGGTTCAGCCTTCAGGTAGGCTCCGATGAAAACGCCTGGCGCCAAAGCCTGGATAAATTGTGCGCTAAGCACTACGATAATTATGTGTTTGGCCACTGCCCGCCCACACTGCTTTGCGATGCCGACGCGAGGCTTGATTGCCTGCGGCGCAGCTTCGGCATCTATTACTCGCCCTGGTTCAAGGCCTTTGACCAAACCTACCGGTATTAAGCCTTGCATTCATGCTTTTGACAGGGAGGACAGCAACATGGAACAAAAGACGCTGCACATGATCGGCAATGCCCATATCGATCCCGTCTGGCTCTGGTGCTGGCAGGACGGCTTCCAGGAAATCAAGGCCACCTTCCGCTCCGCGCTGGACCGTATGGGGGAATATGACGATTTTATCTTCACCGCCAGTTCTGCCGCCTTTTATGCCTGGGTGGAGCAGAACGATCCGGAGATGTTTGAGGAGATCAGGGCGCGGGTGAAAGAGGACCGGTGGCAGATCGTCGGCGGGTGGTGGGTCGAGCCCGATACCAACATTCCCTGCGGCGAAAGCTTTGCCCGCCATGCTCTGTATAGCCAGCGGTATTTTATGGAAAAGTTCGGCATTGCCTGCCGCACGGGCTATGCCATTGACAGCTTCGGCCATACGGGCGCCCTGCCTCAAATATTGCGGCTTTCCGGCATGGACCGGTACGTGTTCATGCGGCCCGGCCGCCACGAGAAGGCGCTGCCCGGCTCCCTGTTTCTATGGCAGGGCAACGAGGGCACCCGGGTGGCCTGCTTTCGGGTCCCCTATGAATACTGTACCTGGGGCAAGGAGCTTGGCAGCCATGTTACGCGCTGCGCTTTGGAGGCGGATGATGCGCGGGGTATCATGTGCTTTTACGGGGTCGGCAACCATGGCGGCGGCCCGACGATAGAGAATCTGGAGTCCATCAAGGCGCTTGACGGGCAAAACGGGCTGCGGCTGACGCTTTCCTCCCCCGACCGTTTTTTTGATGAGGCGCTGAAAGCACAAGGCGATCTGCCGGTGGTAACGGGTGATCTTTTGCACCATGCCAGCGGCTGCTACGCGGCCCATTCCGGCATCAAGCAATGGATACGGCAGGGGGAAAACCGTCTGCTTTCCGGCGAAAAGTGGTCGGCCATCGCAGCCGCGGCGCTGAACAGGCCCTATCCCGCAAACGATCTGGGACGCGCCTGGAAAAAGGTGCTATTCAACCAGTTCCACGACATCCTGGCCGGCACCAGCCTTTGGGAAGCGTATGAGGATGCCCGGGATGAGCTTGGCTTTGCCATGAGCGTGGCGGCGGACTGTCAAAACGACGCGCTGCAGGCGCTGTCCTGGAAAATCAATATTCCCTTCGCCCAGGGCCAGCGGCCCCTGGTGGTGTTTAGCCCCCACGCCTTTGATGCGAAGTGGCCGGTGGAAATGGAATGCGCCGCGGTGCCGCAAAACATGTGCCTGATGGATGACAGGGACAATATCATTCCTTATCAGATCGTAGCCTCCTCCGCTGCCAGCAATGGCCGCGTCAAGCTTTGCTTTGTGGCGGATCTGCCGGCCATGGGCTACCGCACCTACCGTTTGGTGCCCTGTGAGGGGTATGAGCGGCCGGGGGAAGAGACGCCCGCCGAAGCGCTGACGCTTGTAAACGATGCGCTGCACGTTGTTTTCGACAGGAATACCGGCTGCATCAGCAGCCTGAAGCTGGCCCAAATGGATGCGGAGCTTCTGCGGGGGCCCGGTGCGCAGGCGCAATTGATGGAGGACAGCAGCGACACCTGGTCCCATGACGTGCTGCGGTTTGATAGGCACAAGGCCTCGATGCACGTAAAGAGCGTTGCCCGCACGGAATCCGGCCCGGTGCGCAGCGTCATCCGCGTTGTAAGCGCATTTGAGCAGTCTTCGCTTTGCCAGGAATTTATTTTGTTCAAGGAATTGCCGGTGCTGTTTGTGCGCACCACGGTGGATTTTCATCAGACCCGCACGGTATTAAAACTCCGTTTCCCGGTCAATCTCAACTACTGTCAGATAACCGCCCAGGCACCTTACGGCTATGCGGACAGGGCGCCAAACGGCGAGGAGCATCCCATGCACGGGTGGCTGGATGTGACCGGCGCCGCGCCGGGCCGGGACGGCGCCACGGCCGGCCTGGCACTCTTGAATGATGGCAAGTACAGCTACGACGCCCACGACCGGGCGCTGCACCTGACCGTGCTGCGCAGCCCGTTCTATGCCAACCACACACCCTTTGTCGTGGAGCAGGGCATGGCGTACCCGGCGACAGACCAGGGCATACAGCGCTTTACCTACGCCCTTGCCCCCCATCTTGGCCCCTGGCAGCATACGGACATGACAAAAAGCGCCCAGCTGCTCAACCAGCCCCCCGTCGTACTGCCTGAAACCTTCCACCTGGGCCCGCTGCCCCAGTCCGCCTCCTTTGCAAAAGTGGAGGGCGAGGGCGCTGCGTTGACCGCCCTGAAGCTGGCCGAGGACGGAAGCGGAGACGTGATTGTGCATTTGGACCAGGTGACCCGCAAGGCATGCCGCTTTATGCTCCGCCTGCCCCTTTTGGGGCGCGAAATCCCCCTGGAGCTGCGCCCCGGCCAGGTGCTGGCGCTGCGCATTCCCAGGGATGCGGCGCAGCCGGCCTATGAAGTGGATTTTATGGAGAACCCGATGGTTTAACGGGGGAGGGATCAGGCAATGAAAAGGCAAGGCTCCATCAACAAGCCCTTTCTGGGGCTGGATATCGGCGGCACCAAGTGCGCCGTGCTGCTTGCGCATGTGGACGGCGGCATTCAAATCGATGACAGGATGCGCTTTGATACCCAGGCGGAACTGGGCAAGGAACATACCCTTGCCAGGCTGTATGAAACCATTGAAGCCATGCTGCAAAAGCACGGCCTTGAGGCAAAGGATCTGCGTGCCATTGGCGTCAGCTGCGGCGGTCCGCTGGATTCCAGGCGGGGGGTGGTGCTTTGCCCGCCCAACCTGCCCGGCTGGGTGGACGTGCCCTTGACAAGGATGCTTGCCGAGCGGTATGGCATTCCCGCCTTTTTGCAGAACGACGCCAATGCCTGCGCCCTGGTGGAATGGCGGCTGGGCGCCGGACGCGGAACACGGGACATGATTTTTTTGACCATGGGCACCGGTATGGGCGCCGGGATCATTGCCGAAGGCAATCTTTTGTGCGGCATGAGCGACATGGGGGGCGAGGTGGGCCACCTGCGCCTGACGGAGGATGGGCCCGTGGGCTTTGGAAAGGCCGGCTCCTTTGAGGGCTATACCAGCGGCGGGGGCATTGGCCGCCAGGCCCAGGCCTGGACCCAGCGGCTCATAGAGGAAGGAAAGCCCCCTAAATGGGTGAAGGACGGCGTGCAGCTTCAGGATATCACCACCAGGCTGATCGCAGACTATGCCAAGCAGGGGGACGCGGACGCCAAGGCGATCTTTGCCCATGCGGGCGAAATGCTGGGGCGGGGCCTGAGCCTGCTGGTGGACGCCCTCAACCCGGAATGCATTGTCATCGGCAGCGTGTTCGTCCGCTGCGAGGAGCTGCTGCGTCCGAGCATGGAGGCGGCGCTGAAACGGGAGGCCATCCCCTTTTCGCTAAACAACCTGAAGGTGGTGCCAGCCATGACCGGCGAAGCGCTGGGCGATCTGGCCAGCATCATGGTCGCCCTGCACGCCCTGCGCATCGATCCCATGGAGGAAATGTCGGAGCGCGATCCCAAGGTACTTTCACATCTGGATCGGGCCATCGCACGCCACCCTGCGCTTGAAGAGCAGCGGGAAGAACTGCTGGCGGTGTACCAGACGCTGAAAAGATGCTTCGCCCGGGGCGGAAAGCTGCTGATTGCCGGCAACGGCGGAAGCTGCGCCGACGCCCAGCACATTGCGGGCGAGCTGATGAAGGGCTTTTATTTGAAAAGGCCCCTGCCCAAAGATGAACAGGAAGCGGTTTCGCGTTACACCCGCGAAACCATGCCGGACGCGCATCAAAAGCTGCAGCAGGCGCTGCCTGTGATCGTGCTCAGCGAGCACAGCGTGCTGAATACCGCCTTTGCCAATGATGTCAGTCCGGAATTGATGTTTGCCCAGCAGGTGGTGGGCTACGGCCGCGAAGGCGATGTGTTCCTTGGCATCAGCACCAGCGGCAACGCCCGCAACGTTCTGCTGGCGGCGCAGACGGCCAAGGCCAGGGGGCTGACAGTTATCGGGCTCACCGGCGGAACCGGCGGCAAGCTGGCGGAAACCGCCGACGAAGCGGTGATCGTGCAGGGCAACAGCCCGGCGGATGTGCAGGAATTGCATCTGCCCGCTTACCATGCCCTGTGCGCCATGCTGGAAGAGCACTTTTTCGGCGAAGGGGAGGCTGAGTAAATGTTTGAGCAGCTTCGCGTTTTGCTGTGCCGCGACGACGGGCGCACAGGCAGCCCGGGCGAGGACGGGTGCCAGGCGGAAACTTCCATCCTGTCCTCGCCGGACACGGGCGCCATGGGGCTTGTGCTCAAAGCGCAGTGGACGCCGGACAAGCCGCTGTTCAAAATTCAGCACAGCTTTGCCCGCCATGGGGCAGTGCAGCTGCGTCTTCCCGCAAAAGATACGCGGTACATGGCTGTATATCAGCACAAGGATTGGTGGATCCGCCCGGCATTCGCTTCTATTCCGGCGCAAATCCCTCCCCGCACCCAGCTGCTGCTGTGGCGTGAGGAGAACGAATACCATGTTTTGATCGCCCTGTGCGGCAGCGATTACCGCGCCGATATCCAAGGGGAAGACGATGGATTGTTGGTCACGCTCAGCTCCAGCCAGGATGGCAGGATGGACTGCCAAACGCCTGTCCTGGCCTATGCCTGCCATGCCGATCCCTTTTTGGCGTGCGAAAACGCCGCGCGCCTTGGGCTGGAGATGGCGGGATGCGGCAAAGCCCGCGCATACAAGCGCTATCCGCAGGTCTTTGAAAAGCTGGGCTTTTGCACCTGGGACGCGTTTTATCATCAGGTGGACGCTAAGGGAATTGATCAAAAGCTGGAGGAGCTGCAAAACAAGGGCCTGCCGCTTGGCTGGGTGCTCATCGACGACGGCTGGTCCGCGACCGATGGTGAAAATGCGGAGCTTACGGGCCTGGACGCCGTTTTGGAAAAGTTTCCGGGCGGATTAAAGCACACCATTGACCACATCAAAAAAACGTATGGCGTAGCGCATGTAGGCGTTTGGCAGGCGTTGATGGGATACTGGAACGGCGTCAAAAAGGGCAGCCCAGCCTATGAGGCACTTCGGGACAGCCTGACGGTTCTCCCGGATGGGCGGCATGTGCCCGACCCCAAAAACAGCTTTGCGTTCTGGCACACCTGGCACAGCCGCCTTGAAAGGCAAGGGGTGGACTTTGTCAAAATCGATGAGCAAAGCGCGCCGGCGCTGTTTTTCGGCGGCCGGCTGACCTACGGGGAGGCATCTAGGGGGATGCAGGCCGGCGCAGGCGCTTCGGCGGCGCTGCATTTTGACGGCAACGCCATCCATTGCATGGGCATGGCGCCGGAGGAAATGTGGGCCCGCCCATCCGCCGCGCTGATACGGTCCAGCGACGATTTTGTGCCCGGCGCGCCGGACGGCTTTCTGGAGCACTGCAAGCAGAATGTTTACGGCGCGCTCCTGTTTGGCTCCCTGTACTGGGGCGACTTTGACATGTTCTGGAGCGCCCACGAAAAGGGTGTGCAGCATGCCATGCTCCGGGCCGTAAGCGGGGGGCCGGTATACGTCAGCGACAAGGTGAACCAAACCGACGCCTCTGTTTTATGGCCGCTGATCAGCGGGGATGGCACGGTTTACCGCTGTGAAGGGGTGGGCATGCCCACGGCGGACTGCCTGCTTTGTGACCCGGTGGAATCGGAAGCGCCGCTAAAGATATGGAACACATACCAAGGTTCCTTTGTGATAGCGGCCTTTTCCCCAAGGGAGGATCAGCCCTCCCAGGGCGTGATCAGGCTGTCGGACATCCCCAAGGCCATGGGGGATGCCTATGTCTGCGTATCCTTTGCCGATAACCTGGCGGAGGTGCTGACAAGGGATGGCGGGATCCCCTTTGAAATTCCCGGCGGCCGGTCAGCCTTTTTTCAGCTGGTCCCGCGGCAGGAAAAGTGCACGGTGCTGGGGCTTGTCCAAAAATACGTCAGCCCCGCCGCGGTGGAACGCCTGCTGTATCAGGAAAGCGCGTGCCACGTCCTGCTCAAGGAGGGCGGAACGCTCGGCTTTTATATGGAAGGCAGGCCCGCGCGCATCACATCGGATGCCGGGGAGTTATCGCCAACACTGCTGGGCGGATGCCTTTGGACCGTTCCTGTACCCGGAAGGACACTGACCATTCACTGGTAACTGAAAACCAGATATTCTTCAAAGGCCACTTTTTGGTGGCCTTTTTTGATGGGAATCCGGGTGCCATGCGGCGGGCCCGCAAAAGGCGGCTATGGTCAAGCGTGGAAAGATCGGTTACAATAGGGGAAACGGCAGGTCCTGCGGCACAAAAGCGCAGGGGCTTGCAACGGAGGCGGTGCGAAAGTGAAGCGCTTGATTCTGCTGCTCTTTTTGTGCCTTGCGCTTTTGTGCGGCTGCGCTTCTCCCGCCCGGCAGCTGGGGGCGGGCTATGCGCCGGGGGAGGACAAGCGCCTGGTCGTTTATACCTCCCACAAGGAAGAAATCTACAAGCCCATCCTGCAGGAGTTCGAAGCGCGCACGGGCATCTGGGTGCAGGTGGAAACCGGCGGTACAAACGAAATGTTGGAGCAGATCGCCTTGGAGAGCGATTATCCTCTGGGGGATTTGATGTTTGGCGGCGGCGTGGAAAGCCTGGAAGCGTACAGCGGCTATTTTACCGACTTTACCCCTGAGGGGATGGACAAGATCCGTGACGGCTACTACCTGCCGGGCAGCAAGTGGCTGCCCTTCTCCTCCCTGCCCATTGTGCTGATCTACAACCCCAAGCTTGTGGGCGAGGGTATTCCGCAAGGCTGGAACGACCTGCTTATGGACCGATGGAAAGGCAGGATCGCCTTTGCGCGGCCCGAGGTATCCGGCTCCAGCTACACGGCGCTGGCCACGCTTTTGCAGGCGCTGCCCATGCAGAAGGATGAAATTCTGCGTAGGTTTTTTGCAAACCTGGATGGCAAGATACTGAGCGGCTCGGGGGATGTGGTGGGCGCTGTGGCGGACGGGGATTTTTCCATCGGCGTCACGCTGGAGGAGACGGCCCAAAAGGGCATCGCGGCCGGTGCGGACATCGCCATGGCCTATCCCCAAGAGGGCACCAGCGACGTGCCCGACGGCGCGGCGATCATCAAGGGCTGCGCCCATGAGGAAAACGCGAAGCGGTTTATTTCCTTTATCTTGGGCGCCGATGTGCAAAAGCGCCTGATCACCGATTATTTCAGGCGCTCCGTGCGCGGCGACCTTGCGGACCCCAATGCGCAGGATCAGGGCTTGATTTTGATGGATTATGACATCCGCTGGGCCGGCAGGGAGAAAAGCGCGATTCTGAGCTTGTGGGGCGAGCTGAGCAAGGAGGCGGCGCCATGAAAAAGTGGATCGGCCGCTCCTTTAAAATCCGCATCTTTTTCACCGTGCTTCTGGTATCGCTGCTGCCGCTGATCATATTGGACGTCATCATGCTGCCGCTGATCATCGCAAGGAGCGAAAACCAGCTGGCGGAGCAGGCGCAGCAGCAGTTAAATACGGTGCGGGCGGATATGCAGTCCGTCTTTCAAACCTTTGATGAGATCACTCTTGCCCTTGCGGGAAGCGTTTCCGTGCGCCGCGCGCTCACTGATACGGGCCAGCCCGCCGGTTCGCTGTATCCGGCTTTGTTCGCCGCGGCGGCGGGGTTTGACAATCATGCGCAATTGGGCATCTTTGACCGGGATGGCGTCTGCCGCTTTGGCGTAGGCGGCATGGCGCCGGGCAAAACGCTGCCGGCGGATTGGGGCGTTCTGCTGGCGGCGGCGCAGAATAACGGCCTTGTCTATATGGCCGGTTCCGGAAACATTGCGCTCTACGGCGCTATGGCCGTACAGGGAGACCGGGGGGAGCCCGCCGGCTACATCGTGCTTGCCATGACCGAGTCGCAGTTGGACGCGCTGTTTGCCAGCTTAAGCGATACGGCCGCCAACATTCTGCTGCTGGACGCCTACTGGCATCCCGTCTATCACTCCCAGCCCGCCCAGGGGGAAGCTGCCGTTTCCGTGCTGCGCCGGCAGCTTTGGGAAGGCAGGCCTCTGACAGGCGTCGGCGACGCGTTCCAATTTCATGTTTCCAGGGAGGAAGAAACGGGGTTTTATCTGGTTCTGCAAAAGCCCAAGACCTTTACGAGGAGCATCGTTACCACCTTCTACGCCATCAGCGGCGTCATGGGCCTGCTATGCCTGATGCTGTGCTTGTGGGGGGCGTGGATTCTAAGCCGCCATCTTTCGCAGCCGGTAAAGACGCTGAGCCACGCCATGGGCGAAGTGGAGCGCGGCGATTTCAGCGTTCAGATCCAAAGCAGCCGGGAGGATGAGCTGGGCAAGCTTTCCAAAAGCTTCAACCGCATGGTAGCGGAATACCAGGCAAACCTTGACCGCTCGGTCAAGCGCCAAAGAGAGCTGAACGAAACGCAGCTTCGCATGATGCAGGCCCAGCTTAACCCCCATTTTCTGTATAATACGCTGGATACCATGAAATGGCTGGGCGTTGCCCACCAGGTGCCGCAGGTGGCGGCGCTGGCCGCCGACCTGGCCACCATTCTTCGCGCCGGCATTTCCCAGGAGGAAATGGTGACCCTGGAAACGGAACTGGAGCTGGTGGAGCGGTATATTGCCATCCAATCTATCCGTTTTGAGGACCGCTTCACCTGTGAAATCGATGTGGCGGAAGAATTTCAAAGCTGCCTGGTGCCCAAGCTGGTATTGCAGCCGCTGGTGGAAAACGCCATCCTCCACGGCGTGGCCGACTTAAGCGATGGCTATATCAAACTGTGGGCGGAAAGGCAGGAAGACAAGCTTATCCTTTCCGTTTCCGACAACGGCCGAGGCATGTCCGGGGAGCTGGTGGAGAAGCTGAACAGCCCGGATAAGCGGATACTGGGCGGGCACCTGGGGCTTTACAACGTGGACAGCATCATCCGCCTGCACTTTGGCAGCGAATATGGCATTACCGCCAGGAGTGCCGAAGGCGAGGGAAGCTGCATTTCCGTCTGCCTGCCCGTGATGAGAAGGGAGGAAGACCATGCTGAAGATATTGATCGTGGATGACGAAACGGTCGTCCGCCGCGGCGTTATGCTGGGCGTGGACTGGGGCCAAATCGGCTGTGCCATCGTCGGCGAGGCGGCCAACGGCGAGGAAGGCCTGGCCCTGGCCAAGGAGCACCGGCCGGACCTGATCATCACCGATATCCGTATGCCCAAGATGGACGGCATACAAATGATGAACGCTATCCGGGAGCAGGGGTTTAATACCCATGTCATCGTACTGACGGCATACAGCGATTTTTCGTATGCGCAAAGCGCCTTGAAGCTGGGCGCGGACGACTATCTGCTCAAGCCCTTCCGCGATCAGGAACTGCTAAGCGCCGTAATGAAAATACTGCAGAAGGAAAAGGCCCGGGAGTTCCCCTCTCCCGACGCGGTGCTGCCCGCGGCCGCCGCCGGCAAAAGCAAGTATGTGCAGGAGGCCATCCACTACATCGCCCGGCATTACGGCGACAGCGACATGGGCATAACAGCCATCGCCGGGCATCTGAATGTCAGCGAAAGCTACCTGAGCCACGTATTCAAAAAGGAAACGAATTGCACCGTTACGGGGTATCTGACCCAGTACCGCATACACACCGCCATGAAGCTTTTCAAGGATTGCCGCCTGAAGGTGTACGAAGTTGCCCGGCAGGTGGGCTATAAGGATGTCACCTACTTTGGCAGCACGTTCAAAAAGCTGGCGGGCATGTCCCCTTCGGAGTACCAGGACAGGAGCGGAATGTAGAGGCGAATGCAAGGAAAATGTTGTAAAGGACGCAAGCTGCTGCCGCTTTAAGAACGATGACCGGCTTCAACTGTGAATGGGACTGAGGGCGGAGGAGAACACCTTCCCCCGCCCCCACAACTGTATACAATCGCCCCGAACAAACTGTATACCATCCGCCCCTTGACATGGTAATCGCCCCTACACCGCCATGCGTTTGTTGGTCTCTTTGCTTTGGCATGTGCGACCCGGAAGAAAAGCCAATATATACCTTGCGGTCGTAGGGGCGGTTATTAACCGCCCGCCTGTTACGGCGCTTCAACATTGCTTTTTCAGATCTCCCCCGGGTGTTCCCTCATTTTGGGAGCATTCGGTTTGTTTTTTACCGTATAAACCATGAAAGTCAGCAGAATCACAGGGATAATAGCAGCTTTGTCCAGTTTCTTTTGCCTGTATACACCCATATAATTCAGATAGAGGTTTGTGAGAAACCGAAAAACAACTGAAAAGGAGACCCGATCATGAAAAAGGTATTGGCAACCCTCCTGGCTCTGACCCTGGTCATGACATCCTTCGCGTTTGGCGCGCTGGCAGAGGCCACCAATGTGGAGCAGATCATCGCCCAGGCCCAGACCATGACCAACGCGGAACTGTTTCAAAAGGCCATTGAGGAATCCAACGGCCAGGTAATGTACGGCATCGGCAACTCCAGCCGCGGCAAGACCGCCGGCGAGAGCTTCGTCGCGCTGCTGAAAACCATCGATCCCAATTACACCGGCGTCATCGAATGGTCCCAGCCGAAAAACAACTCCATTTTCACCACGCTCAACGCCGACATCAAGAGCGCCCAGCACATTTATTCCATGACGCTCATCCAGGACGGCAACCAGATCCAGTCCAAGATGCTGGCTACGGGCAACCTTTTGAACTTCATCCCCAAGGAGTGGGCGGAAGCCGAAGGCGCCAGCCAGGCCGCCAACGGCCACCCCCTGGCGCTGCAGACGCTGAACAAGGTGTTCATGTTCAACAACACCTCCGGCGCCGCCTTCACCAACTGTTGGGATTTTGTGGCCGAAGGCCAGGCGCCCCTGTTCATGGGCGTAAACTCCGAACTGGTGGGCAAGAACTTCCTGTACATGCTGACCCAGGAAACCTACGCCAACTATCTGAAGGCCGCCTTTGACGCGCTGGCCCCCGAAAAGCAGGCCTATTTCCAAAAGACCGTGGACGAAGTGGCCGCCGATGTGGATACTCTGGGCCTGACGGCTGAAAACGCCAAGTATGCCTTGGCCTTCATCAAGCTGTGGTCCCTGCAGTACAACGAGCAGACCGACGACGGCCCCATCTGCAATACGCTGGTCACCACCTCCGCCGCCGGCCAGGCCGGATTGCTGGTGTACTCCAAGCTGCGCTCCGTGGAAGAGTCCGCGGAAGCCTCCGTCAACAACGTCACCATCGCCGCCTATCAGGACGATTATACCGGCATCGGCGGCTACGCCTACAAGCACTACCTGCAGGTGGTGAAAACCTCCCCCCTGCCCTGGACCGCCTGCGCTTTCATCGCCTATATGACCACCACCCAGGAAGGCTTTTCCGCCTGGGGTAAGGACATGGGCGGCTATAGCGCCAACCCCGCCTGCAACCAGGACCACTCCCAGGACGGCTTTGTGGACGGCGTGGACACCTATCCCGCCAAGAATGACCGCGGCTACGAGTGGTGGACCTCCGCCGAGGGCGGCCAGCTGGTGGTGGAAGACCCCGCCTACTGCGCGCAGGTTTCCTTTGACCTGGGCGACTGGATCGACATGATCGTGGGCAACAAGTAATCCGCAAAGCAATCTTTATTCAACAGGTCGTTGACCGTACAAGGGGCATGAAAATGCCCCTTGTACGGTAATAGGGGGGAAAGCATGCTACAAGCTCCTGTCCAGCGCCCGGGCGCGCCGAAAATCGCGTTCAACAAATTCCGCACCTACATCAAAAAACCGCAAAACGCGATTTTGCTTCTGCTTGGCCTTGTACTCACCGTATCCACTATCGCCCCGATGGCATCTATTCTCCTGGATACCGTTACCGTGCATCCCGGCTCGGTGGATTCCCATTACACGGGCCTGACCGAAGGCTATACCCTGTACAACTGGCAGGACCTGTTCTTGGGCAAATTGAGCCAGATCAACCTATGGGTTCCCCTGGCCAATTCGCTGCTGCTTTCCGTTTTCTCCTGCCTGTTCGCCATCGCCTACGGCGGCATCTTCGCTTACCTCGTCACGCGCACGAACCTGAAATTCAAAAAGTACTTAAGCGCCATTTTTATTTTTCCTTATATCATGCCCCAGTGGACGCTGGCGGTGGTCTGGCAGAACGTGTTCTCCAGCCGCGCCGTCACGGGCACCTCCAACGGACTGCTGGCTGCCCTGTTCGGCATTGAAATGCCGCTGTGGTGGTGCCAGGGCATGTTCCCCAGCATGCTGGTGCTGGGCCTGCATTACGCGCCCTTTGCCTATATCCTGATCGGCGGCATCTTCCGCAACATGGACGCCAACCTGGAGGAAGCCGCCACCATATTGAACACGCCCCGGTGGAAAACCTTCCTGCGCGTTACGCTGCCCATGGTCAAGCCGGCAATTTTGAGCACCGTGCTGCTGGTGTTCAGCAGCGCCATGGGCTCCTATCCCGTGCCCCACTACCTGAACTTGACCACACTGTGCACCAAGTATGTGCAGATGGGCGAAAAGCGGGTGGGCGAAGCCGGGATTCTGGCCGTCATCATGATCGTGTTCGGCATTTTGATACTGCTGGTCAACCAGAACACCACCAGCGGCCGCAAGAGCTACACCACCGTCACCGGCAAATCCGGCCAAAGCAACAAGGTGAACCTGGGCCGGGCCGGCAAGTACATTGTGGCGGCGGTTTTCCTTGTGCTCACGCTGCTGACCAGCCTCTTTCCCATTGCGACCTTCGCGGTGGAGACCTTCCTGCCCAACCCCGGCGACTACAGCTTTATGAAAAGCGGCATCGCCGGAAACCTGACCGCCAAATGGTGGATGACACCGGAGAACATTACCGAAAACGGCATGTACGGGCAAAAGGGCATTCTGTTCAACCCCACCATCTGGAACGCCTTTGGGGGAACAGTGATCGTTGCCGTGGCCTGCGCGCTGTTGGCCGGCACCATCGGCCTGTTGGTGGGCTACTGCGTCAGCAAAAACCGCCGCAGCAAGTGGGCGGCCTATGTGAACAGCATGGCGTTTCTGCCCTACCTGATGCCGTCGTTGGCGGTGGGCGTCGCGTTCTTTATATTCGGCTCTTCCCTTGGCATCTTCAATACCTTCCTGCTGCTCATTTTGGCCGGCACGGTCAAGTACATCCCCTTTGCCAGCCGCAGCTCGCTGAATTCCATGATGCAATTGAGCGGCGAGATCGAGGAAGCGGCCATCATACAAAATATTCCCTGGCACAAGCGAATGCTGAAAATCATCATCCCCATCCAGAAGTCCTCCATCATCAGCGGCTATCTGCTGCCGTTCATGACGTGCCTTAGGGAACTGACGCTGTTCATGCTGCTGTGCTCGCAGACAAAGATCATCACCACGCTGCTGGATTATTTTGACGAAATGGGCCTGTACGCGTTTTCCAGCGGTATCAACCTGATTTTGATTGTGTTTATCCTTATCTGCAACGCCCTGGTGAACAAGCTGACCGGCGCCAGCCTGGATAAGGGGATCGGAGGGAACTGACATGGCTCGGATTGAATTGACGAACGTGACCAAGCGCTGGGGACAGTTTTACGCGGTGGACCATTTGAACCTTGTGATCGAGGATAACGCCTTTGTGACCCTCCTGGGCCCCTCCGGCTGCGGAAAGACCACCACCCTGCGCATGATCGCCGGGCTGGAGACGCCCACCAGCGGCCGCATCACCATCGACGGCGTGCCGGTGTTCGACAGCGACAAGGGCATCAATATCCCCGCCAACAACCGCAAGGTAGGCTTTCTGTTCCAGAACTACGCCCTGTGGCCCAACATGACGGTGTACCAGAATATCGCCTTCGGCCTTTCGAATATGAAGGAGGAAATGCCGGAGGTGGATTTTGAGGCCCGCAATGATGCCAGGCTGCTGGAGATCCTTCAAAAGCCCGGCGAAGCAGCCGCCGTAATCCGCGACTGCCAGGATAAAAACGGCCGGCTGGACACGCAAAAAGCGCTGCTGCGCCTGATCGACATGTATGAGATTTCCCAATATACCGCCAAAACATTGATGGGCTACAAGCTTTATGAAGGTGATGCCCAAAGCGCCGCCCAGGCGGCTGCCCGGCCGCTTAAGGAAGCGCTGGAAGCCCGCAAGGCCAAGCACAGGGCGGCCGGCGTCACGTTGAACGAGCACTATGAACTGGTGCGGGGCGGCGCGGTGCAAAAGAACGTGCGCAAGCTTTGCAAGGAAGAAATCGACCTGATCGTGCGGCGGGTATCGCGTATCGTGAAGATCGGCATGTTCATGGACCGCTATCCCAGCGAGCTGTCCGGCGGCCAGCAGCAGCGCGTGGCCATCGCCCGCACCCTGGCGCCGGGACCCAAGGTGCTGTTTATGGATGAGCCCCTGTCCAACCTGGATGCCAAGCTTCGCCTGGAAATGCGCTCCGAGCTGCAGCGGCTGCACCTGAATACGGGCAGCACCTTCATTTACGTGACCCATGACCAGATGGAGGCCATGACGCTGGCCACGAAAATCTGCCTCATGGACAACGGCGTGCTGCAGCAGTACGACGAGCCGCTGACCGTGTACAACAAGCCCAATAACCTGTTTGTGGCCGACTTCGTGGGCAACCCCGCCATCAACTTCATTGAGGCCGGCGGCAGGCAGCAAAATGACGGCAGTGTGGAACTGACGCTGCTGGGCGGCGTCAAAGGATCGTTCCAGCCTTTAACGGGGATACAGATCAGCGCATGGCAGGACCTGGCGGAGGAGCAGGAAAAGCAAAAGCGGGCCGAGGAACTGGTTAGGCTCAAGGATGGAAAGAGTGTCGAAAAAGGCAACAAGGACAGCGCCTTCAAATACCATATCGCCAGGGTGGACGAAAACGAGCTGCAGGAAACGGCAGCGCCCGACGGGGATGGCTTTGTACTGGGTATCCGCCCCGAGTTCATCAGCATCCGGGAGGATGGCGCCATCGAGGGCGAAATCTTCAGCGCCATGCCTACGGGCATGGAAACGACGGTGCGCATAAGGATTGGCAGCTATCTTTTGACCGGCGTCGTCTTCGGCGGGGTATTGTACAGGATCGGCCAGAAGGTGCGCCTGGATTTCCCCGGGGAAAGCGTGATGCTCTTCAGCCGGAAAAACGGCAGGATGATCTGCCAGGGCACATTGAAAATCTGCTGACGCGCAGCCGTTATTTCATGAACGAAAGCGGCCGCTGCCATCCGGACCTTCAAGGTTTGGGCGGCAACGGCCGCTTCTTTTTTTTAAAAAGAGATATTAGGGCATCTCGAAGGCGGGATGGGGGATTGGCGGGAGAAGCTGGGTTTCAAGCTTTGCGGTGCGGAGGGAGCCCAGTAAGCAATAAGATTATTTTGGAAAATAAGTTGCAAAGATGCAGGGCCAAGTGCTTTGTGCGAAGAATCATGTGTATGATATGCCCAGGACGATGTGCGGGAGGCGCTTTGTAAGGGGCCATGGATCACCATTCTCCGGGGACGGGCAGCCTCTTTTGCCGGCCTGGATTCCGGCCGCACCGTTTCGGAAGCCGAAGAGGGTGAAGACAAAAAATAGGGATAGTCGGAGGCTGGCCGGGCGAAGTATACTGCGCCTGCAAATACAAAGAAAGGCGCCGGGCAGCGTTTGATCCCCGCCCGGCAAGTGAACGGAAAGCGCATGGATATGATTGAGGTTTTGAAGTCCATATTCCTTGGCATCGTGGAAGGCATTACGGAATGGCTGCCCATCAGCAGCACAGGGCATTTGATACTTGTCGATGAATTTTTGAAGCTCAACGCCTCGGAAGCGTTCAAAGAAGTATTCCTGGTGGTGATACAGCTGGGGGCCATCTTGGCCGTTATCGTCTACTATTGGCGCATGCTCCTGCCGCTCACCTTCGGTGAGAAAATCGGCATTGACAAGCGGACCCTTTCCCTGTGGGGCAGAATATTCGTCGCCTGCGTCCCGGCGGGCATTATTGGGCTTCTGTTCAATGACCAGATCGACGCCCTGTTCTACAACTATCAAACCGTAGCCATCACGCTGATCGTGTACGGCATACTGTTCATATTGGCCGAGAACCTGCGCAAAGGCCGGACGGACGATATCCAGGAGGTCCATGACATCGATTACCGGACGGCGCTGTATATCGGCATCTTCCAGATGCTGGCGCTGATCCCGGGCACCTCCCGCTCCGGCGCTACGATCATTGGCGCGATGCTGCTTGGCGCATCCAGGGTGGCGGCGGCGGAATTTACGTTCTTTCTCGCCGTCCCGACCATGTTTGGGGCGAGCTTCTACAAAATCTACAAATTGGGCCTGCCCGCCACCGGCACGGAAATCGCCGTGCTGCTGGCGGGCACCGTCACCGCCTTTGTGGTATCGCTGCTGGCCATACGGTTTTTGATGGGCTATATCAGAAAGCGCAGCTTCAAGGTGTTCGGCTGGTACAGGATCGCCCTGGGCGTGATCGTGGCGCTGTACTTCATGCTGCGCATTTGACGCCGGCGGCATGATGGGGAAAGATTATATCATCGCTGAACGGTTGAAAGAAAACTGGTTCTATATTGAAAAGTATTACCCGACATAACGCACTTTCCGTTGATCCGCGCCCGGTTTGGCGCCATGAATTATCTGCTGCTTGCTCCATTTTCCCTGTATAATTTCTCCTGCAGTATAAAGAATATGGATTAGTATCGCAAAGATCCAATTTGGAAGGAGAAACGGAAAGCATGAATCTCTTGCAGTGGATAGGAAGCATGAACTTCATACTTTGGCTGGTCTTTGGTGCGCTTGCCGGCTGGGTGGCAAGCATGATCATGAAGAAAAACTCGCAAATGGGGTTTGGGGCCAATATCCTGTTCGGTATTCTGGGCGCCATCGTAGGCGGTTTCCTGGCGTCGCTGCTGGGCATTGGCGGCGTCACCGGCTTTAACATCGGCAGCTTTTTGATCGCTGTGGCCGGCGCGTGCATCTGCCTGTTCGTTGTGAACATGGTCAAGCGCAAGGCGACATAAGCTTTCCATGATCTGCGGGATGGGAAAGCAAACACCGGCCATTTTTGTGTGAAGCGAAAGCTCATAACGTATGGCCGGTGTTTGTTTTTGCGTGCAATGCCCTATTTTCAACACGCCATGACAGCAGAACCCTTTTCTCTTTCCGGCCCGCTCATGTACCAAATTCCCCGGCGGCTTCCTTCGCCTGTAAAAAAGCTTTTTCAAGGATCCCCTGGGCGTCCCAGCCCGCGATGTCCAGCCCTTCGGCGGATACGCGGCTGCATTCCTTCACGCCAAGCATCTTTGCGACAGCACGGATATAGCCGTATCCCCAGTCCTCCGCGCCGATGGGGCTGCCGGCGGTGGTCAAATAGACAAGCCGCTGTCCGCGGCACAGGCCCACCGGTTCACCCTCCGCCGTGTAGCGAAAGGTCAGGCTGCGTATGAATATGTTTTCAATGTACAGTTTCAATACCGAGGGGAAGGAAAGGTCCCAGTAGGGCGCGGCCACCGCGATGTGGTCGGCGGCCTGAAAATCCCTGGCCCAGCGGAACATGGGATCATCCAGGCGGCCTTCGTCCACCAGCGCCTCCCGATGTAAAACATCCTCATGAAAAAAGGGAGAAAGCCCTTCGTCTGCAAGGCGGAGGGTCTGTATTTCGTTATTGGGATGTAAGGCCCGGTAAGCCTCCCGGAAAGCCTCCAGCAGTCTAAGTGTTCGGGAGAAGGCCTTGTCCCTTGGGCAGGCGTCGATACATAACAGGCGCAAAATCATCTATCCTCTTTTCCGGGTGTATGCTATAATCATTATACTGGTTTGTCTGCTTGTTCACAAGCATTGCGATCACCGCTATGTTTTTGTAAGGAGGGAACCCCATGAAAAAGATTACCGCTTTGTTTCTTTCCCTTGTGCTGCTTATTGGCTGCCTCCCCGCGTTTGCGCAGCCGGCCGAGAAAAAGACCGTGACGCTGGTGGTGGCCGGCGGCCTTGGCGACCGGTCGTTCTACGATTCCGCCAACGAAGGCCTGCAGATGCTGATCAACGAGCTTAATGTGGATGGCAGGATCATCGAGTGCAAGGAGGATCAATCCCTCCTATCCTCCCAGCTTATTTCCGCCGCCGAGGTCAGCGACTATGTGGTGGCCGTGGGCTGGCAGTTCTATGACGGGCTGCTGGAAGTGGCGCCCGCCATGCCGGACGTGAAGTTTGTGTACGTGGACCAGGAGCTGGAAGGTATCGCGAACCTGGTCAGCATCCCCTATACGGCTAACGAGGGCTCCTTCCTGGTGGGTTACGTGGCCGGCAAACTGACCAAATCCAACCGTGTGGGCGCCGTAGGCGGCATGGACGACCCCGTGATCAACGACTTTTTGGTAGGCTACCGGCAGGGTGCCCGGTATGCCAGCTCCGCCGTGCAGGTGGAATTCAATTACGCTTACACTTACGAAGATCCGGCCAGGGGCAAGGAATGCGCCTTGACCCTGTTTGACCGGGGCTGCGACGTGGTGTTTGCCGTGGCCGGCAAAACCGGCGAGGGCGTGATTCAAGCCGCCGCCGAAAAAGGCAAGTATGCCATCGGCGTGGATGCCGACCAGAAGTACATCAACCCCGATGTCATCATCGCCTCCATGAAAAAGAATGTGGGCCTGTCCATTTACACCGCCATCAAGGACGATATGGTGAACGGCGTTTGGCGGGGCGGCACCGCCTGGCTGGCGGATATGGCCAGCGGCTTTATCGACATCGGCTACGGCACCGAAGATATGGTGCAGCAGGTTCCCGATGAATTGAAGGCCCAGGTGGAGAGTATCAAGCAGCTGATCATCTCCAAGAAGATCGTGGTGGATACGACGAGGTAACAAGGCTGGAGCAGCTGCATGTGCAACAGCCAAGCTTCCCCTTCCAGGGAAAGCCTAGGCAGAATCATACACCATCTATCCGGCGGCTGAGGCGAAACGCCTTGGCCGCCTTATGCAAAAGAGGGATTGCCATGCCCAAGGCCGATGCCGTCACCTTTCAAAATATCAGCATGCAGTTTCCGGGCGTCCTGGCCAACGACGATGTGAGCCTTTCCATCCGCTCCGGCGAGATTTTCGCGCTGGTGGGCGAAAACGGCGCAGGTAAATCCACGCTGATGCGCATCCTCTACGGCATGAACGAGCCCACCGGAGGCAGCGTATTCATCCGCGGCGAAAAAGTGCAGAAATTCAGCCCCGCTTATGCCATTAAGCGAGGTGTGGGCATGGTGCACCAGCATTTTATGTTGGTGCCTTCTTTTACCGTGGCCCAGAACATTGTGCTCAGCCGTGAACCGCGAAGGGGAAGGCTGCTGTACGATCAGCGCAGGGCCCGGCAGACGGTCCATGACCTTGTAAATGAATACGGCCTTGCGGTCCAGCCCGACGACCTGGTTGCCGACATCGGCGTGGGGCTGCAGCAGCGGGTGGAGATTTTAAAGACCCTGCACCGGGGCGCGGAGATATTGATATTGGATGAGCCCACGGCCGTTTTGACCCCGGGGGAAACGGAGGAGCTGTTTTCCGTCATCCGCCGCGTCGTTCGTGAAAAGGGCATGACTGTAATTTTGATCACTCACAAGCTCTATGAGGTCATGGCAGTATCCGACCGGGTGGGCGTCATGCGGGGCGGAAAGCTGATGGGCGTATACAATACTGCCGATGTGAACGAACGCATGCTGGCCTCGCTGATGGTGGGGCGGGACATGCTGCTGGCGCCCCTTAAGCGGCAAACGCAGATGGGCGAACCCCTGATTGAGGTAAGGGATTTGCAGGTGTTAAGCCGTCGGGGCCTGCCCGCGCTGAGGGGGGTATCCCTCACGGTCCGGGAAGGGGAGATCCTGGGTATTGCGGCCGTGGAGGGCAATGGGCAGCGGGAATTGATTGAGGCGCTGGCGGGCCTTGCGCCCATCCGCGGAGGGAAAATCACCATCCTAAATCGGGATACCGCCCGCATGACGCCGGGGGAAATACGGGCGCTGGGCGTCAGCCACATTCCGGAGGACAGGCTGTATTCCGGCGTATCCGCCGGGGCCTCCGTCAGCGACAACCTGCTGGCCGGCCGGCAGCGGCAAAAGGAATTTTCCGTTTGGAAGATCCATTTAAGGAACAAACCCATCCGGGCTTTCGCCAGACAGCTCGTGAAGCGGTTTGACATACGCACCCCCGGCATCGATACTTTGGCAGGCGCCCTTTCCGGCGGTAACATGCAAAAGGTGGTGACCGCCAGGGAGTTTTCGCTGGAAAGCAGGGTACTGCTCATCTCCCAGCCCACCCGGGGCATCGATATCGGGGCCATGGAGTCCATTCACCGGCTCATCTTGGAAAAGCGCGGGCAGGGCTGCGCGGTGCTTTTATCAAGCGCCGATCTGGACGAGGTGCTTCGCCTTTCCGACCGGGTGATCACTTTATATGAAGGGAAGATCACCAGCGAATTTATTGCCGGGCAGTTTGACAAGACCGAGATCGGCCTTCACATGACCGGCGGACAAAGGGAGGCGGATGCATGAAAGCGTTTTTCCGGCAGTTGTTTCAAAAAGAAGACAGGCCCAAAATCGACGGCGCGTACTTAATTTCCCTCGCGGTCAGCGTGCTTCTGGCGCTGCTGCTTGGCGCGCTGATCATGCTGCTCACCGGCAAGGACCCCTTGCAGGGCTACGCCGCGTTGCTAAAGGGTGCTTTGGGCAACCCAAGGGCCGTTGGCAACACCCTGGCCCGTTCCGCCACGCTGTTTTTGACGGGGCTGGCCATGGCCATGGCCGCCCAGGCCGGCATCTTCAACGTGGGCGGCGAGGGGCAGCTGTATTTGGGCGGCCTGGCCGCCGCCATTGTCGGCTTTGTATTCAAGGGCGTGACCCCTTTTGTCGCCCTTCCCGCCGCGTTCCTGGCGGCGGCCGCGGCCGGCGGGCTGTATGCCTTTGTGCCGGCGGTGTTGAAGGTACGCAGGAACGTGAGCGAGGTGATCACCACCATCATGCTCAATTCCGCCGCCATCTACTTTTGCACGTACCTTGGCGCGGGGCCGCTGAAAACAACAGAGAAGGGCATTGCCTTCGGCACGCCCACCATCGATCCGAATTTTGTGTTCCAGAAGCTGATCCCCCTGAGCAACCTGACCCAGGGAATTTTATACGCCGCGGCGCTGGCCGTTTTCTGCTGGTACCTGATGACCAAAACCACCCTGGGCTATGAGATGAAGCTGACCGGCCAGAACAGCCGCTTTGCCAGGCACATGGGCATGCCGGCAGGCCGTCTGGCCATCGGCGCCATGGTCCTGTCCGGCGCGCTGTGCGGCATTGTGGGCTTGCTGGAGGTCTACGGCATCCACCGCCGGTATGTGGAAACACTGAGCACCGGCTTTTATTTTGACGGCATGCTGGTGGCCATGATCATGCGCTACCGGCCGATGGGGATCATCTTCATGAGCCTGTTCTTTGGCGCGCTGAAGATCGGCTCCAGCGCCATGGAACTGAATGTGGGCATCTCCAGCGAGCTTACGCTGATCGTGCAGTCCATCATTATCTTCTTCATGGCCGCCCAGGATGAGGTTTTGCGGTCCTTCAAGGAAAGGCGTGCGCGGCGCCGGCCCAAAGCCGCGGCCATGCCGAGGGAGGGAAGCCACCCATGAGCGACATCTTCAACCTGGCGCTTTTGCAAAACACGCTGCGCACCGCGACGCCCATCATCCTGGCCGGGCTGGGCTGCCTGTTCACGGACCAGGTGGGCATGATGAACATTGGCTTGGACGGCATGATGGTGATGGGCGCCTTTGTGGCCGTGGCCGTCAGCTATTTTGCGGGCAGCTGGGCCGCTGGGCTTTTTGCCGCGATCCTGGTTGGCCTTCTGGCCGGGCTGCTGTTCGGTGTATTTGTGGTGAAGTTCAAAAGTGACGAATTCATTATTGGCGTGGCGCTGAACCTGTTTGCCGGCGCGCTGACGGTATTCCTTCTGCGCACCATCTTTGGCGTGAAGGGTGCGTTTTCCAGCCCCGGCATTGTGCCCCTGCCCAAGTTCAACTGGCCGGCGCTGGATTCCATTCCCGTCCTGGGGCCGCTGCTCAATCAAAATTCCTTATTGGTGTATGCAAGCTGGCTGCTGGTTTTCCTCTGTTGGGTATTTTTATACAAAACACCCTTCGGGTTCTGGATGCGGGCGGCCGGCCAGCACCCCGAATCGCTGCGCAGCGCCGGCATCGCCCCCGAGCGGATGAAATACGTCGCCTCCATCGTCTGCGGCGTGTTCTGCGGGATCGCCGGGGCCCACATGTCGCTGGGGTATTTGACCATGTTCACCGAAAATATGAGCGCTTCCCGCGGCTTTATCGCTGTGGCCTGCGTGATCTTTGGCGCCGCGAACCCGCCCAGGGTGTTCCTGGCCGCGCTGCTCTTCGGCTTTATCGACGCGCTGGGGCTGCGCCTGCAAAGCGTGGGCGTGCCGGCCAGCCTGACCGCCATGTCGCCCTATCTTGCCACGGTGCTGATGCTGGTACTTTTGAGCTTCAAACGCCACCGGAGGGCTCTGTAGCCGAAGCGCCGCCTGTGGCTCCAGAACACCGCCCCCGCCTGTGGCGGAAATAGGCGGTGTGGAGGAGGCTGGCGAAAAGGAGCAATGCAAGCGGTAGCGCAGCAGTGCGACTATTGAGCCAGATGGGCGAAAGACGCCAGCTGGGATAAATCCCTTTGGAATCCCCTATTTATTAATGAAGGAGTTACATTGTGAATACGTGGATCGGCGTTGATTTGGGAGGCACGAACCTGCGGGCTGCCATTGCGGATGACGGGGGAGAAATATTGCATGCGGTGAAGGCGGATACCATGGCGCATGAGGGGCCAGAGGCGGTGCTGAATCGCGTGGCGGAGGCTGTGAAGGCCCTGCCCGGCTGGGAAAGCGCCCTTGGTTTGGGGCTAGGCATCCCCGGCGGGGTCTCGCGGGAGGAGCAGACGCCGGTGCTGGCCACCAACCTGCCGGGCTTTGACGGCTTTCCCGTCAAGCATTCCCTTTCCGAGCTGATCAACAAGCCTGTGGCCATGGAGAACGACGCGAACATGGCCTGCCTGGCCGAAGCGCTTGTGGGCGCGGGGCAGGGTTTTGATACAGTGGTGTATGTGACGATATCCACGGGGATCGGCGGCGGAGTCTGTATCGGCGGCAGGCTGCTGCGGGGCCGGCACGGCTGCGTTGGGGAATTCGGCTCCATGAGCTGCGACCCAAACCGCGCGGCGGAAAGTGGACTGCCGGCCGGTGCCGTGGAAAGTGAGGCCTCCGGCGATTCGCTGACGCGAAAGGCGCAGACGGCGCTTCATCAAACCTTCTCCCACGCCGGGGAAGTTTACGCTTTGGCAGCCGCCGGCCATAAAGGGGCGGAAGCGGTGGTGGATCAGGCCATGCGCGATCTGGCCGTGACCCTCGCCAACATCGCCTGCGTGCTGGACCCGGATGCCTTTATCCTGGGCGGCGGCTGCCTAAAGAGCGCGGGTATCCTGCTGCCCAGGCTCACTGCCGCCTATCAGGCCTTTGCCCACCCGGTGTTCCTTAATATTCCCATCCGCAAAAGCATCCTGGAAGAACCCGGCCTCATCGGCGCCGCGATATACGCGAGGGAAAGTTTGTAGTTGTTTACGGGAAAGTTTGCGGGAAGGGGTTCTTTTTGAAAAAAGACCCCTTCCCGCGCCCATCCCCGAAAAACTTCAATTTGATAGGAGTGGAATAAGAAGAATAAAGAGCTGCCTGTATGAGAGTGCGGATGCGATCTCATACAGGCAATTATGTAAGGGTTTCTATTTTGCTGCTTCCAGCATGACGATTGCGCTAGACAAGGGGTGCGCCAGGGCGGGTTGGCCCGCATCCAGAAGCCTTCCCCTATCAGGGGAAGGTGGCGCGCAGCGCCGGATGAGGTGCGTTCCTGTTGGATTAAGCACTTTTGGGGCAAATGCGTAACCGGGGATGCCCTCATCAGTCACCTTCGGTGACAGCTTCCTCTAAAGGGGAAGCCTTTGCGCGCGTTGGACGAGGTGAGAGCCTTCTAACACAAAACCTCTTGCCGCTTCCTTGATATGGGGATTCCAAAGGGATGATATCCCTTTGGCGGGGTCCAGGGGCTTCTTCTATCTGGCTCAATCGTCGCAATACTCGCTGCCGCTCGTACTGCTCGTTTCGCCAGCCTCCTCCGCCTCGCGTTATCCTCCATCTGGCTCAATCGTCGCACTGCTCACTGCCGTTCGCATTGCTTGTTTCGCCAGCCTCCTCCACACCGCCCATTTCCGCCACAGGCGGGGGCGGTGTTCTGGAGCCACAGGCGGCGCTTCGGCTTCGGAGCCCCTGGCTACGCTTCCGACTTGAGCTTCAGGAGCTTTAGCTGCTCCTCCTGCACGGGGGCGGGGGTATCCATCATCAGGCACGCGCCGTTTTGAATTTTGGGGAAGGCCAGCACATCGCGCAGGCTTTCCGCGCCTTTTAAAATCATGACCAGCCGGTCAATGCCGAAGGCGAAGCCGCCGTGGGGCGGGGTGCCGTACTTGAAGGCTTCCAGCAAAAAGCCGAAACGGGTCCAGGCTTCCTCATGGGTGAAGCCCAGCAAGTGAAACATGCGCTCCTGCAGGTCGCTGGCGTGAATGCGGATGCTGCCCGAGCCCATTTCAATGCCGTTCATGACCAGGTCGTAGGCCTTGGCGCGCACGCGGCCGGGGTCTGTTTCCATAAATTCAAAATCTTCATCCATGGGGCTGGTGAAGGGGTGGTGCATGGCGACGAATCGGTTATCCTCCTCCACCCACTCCAAAAGGGGGAACTCGGTGACCCAGAACAGATTGTATTTGGACCGGTCAATCAGGCCCAATTGCGCGCCCAGCTTTAAGCGCAGCTGGCCCATGGCGGTTAGCGCCACATACTTTTTGTCGGCGATCACAAACAACGCGTCGCCATTTTCCACGTTCATTTTGTCCAGCAGCTTTTGCATGCTGTCCCCGGCCATGGCTTTGGCAAAGGAGGAGCGCAGCGCGCCGTCGCCGCCCACGGCGGCCCAGGCCAGGCCCTTGACATGGTAGGTTTTCACGAATTCGGAAAGGGCGTCAAAATCCTTGCGGGACAGCTTTTCCGCCGCGCCCTTGGCGCAGACGGCCACGATTCGCTTGCCCTCTTGCAAAGCGGACTCAAACACCGTAAAGCCGCAGCCTGCCACCGTTTCGCTGACGTCGGAAATGGGCAGGTCAAAGCGGGTGTCGGGCTTGTCGGAGCCGTAGGCTTCCATGGCGTGCTTCCAGGTCATACGCGGCAGGGGCAGCGCGATTTCAATGCCCATCACATCGCGGAACACGGTTTTGTAGGCCCGTTCCACCACACCCTGAATGTCCTCGGGCTCGATAAAGGACATTTCCATATCGAACTGGGTGAACTCCGGCTGTCTGTCGGCGCGGCCGTCCTCATCGCGGAAGCAGCGGGCCACCTGGTAGTAGCGGTCCATGCCGGCCAGCATCAAAAGCTGTTTGTAGATTTGCGGGCTCTGGGGCAGCGCATAGAAGGCGCCGGGCTTCACGCGGGCAGGCACCAGGTAGTCCCGCGCCCCTTCGGGGGTGGATTTGGTGAGAATCGGGGTGTCGACCTCCACAAACCCTTCTGAATCCATGTGATTTCGCAGTGTTGACACCACTTTGTGCCTGAATTTCAGCATTTCCTGCATGGTGGGCCGCCGCAGGTCCAAGTAGCGGTACTTGAGCCTTAAGGCCTCGGACTCCTTGGCCTCATCCTCGATATAAATGGGCGGGGTCTCGGCACGGTTGAGGATTTTGAGTTCTCGGGCGATGACTTCCACTTTGCCGGTGGCCATCTTGTCGTTGATGGCTTCCGGCGCACGCAGCGCCACAACGCCCTTGACGGCGGCCACGAACTCGCCGCGCAGTTCGCTGGCCAGGCTGATGGTTTTTTCATCGCAGGTATTCACGTCAAACACTGCCTGTACGATGCCGGCCCGGTCGCGGAGCGATACGAAAAGGATACCCCCCAGGTTTCTGGCCCTTTGGACCCAGCCCATCAATGTGACTTCCTGATTCACCATGGTCTCGCGGATGTCGCCGCACATGTGGCTGCGTTTCCAGCCGCCCAAGAATTCTGCCATGACGATACCCCTCCATTTGCGTGTCATGTATACACATGTTTTAGTTGCTGTTATACCGATCTTCCAGTTTGCCGTCGCAGGCGGGCGATTGATAATCGCCCCTACGCTTGCGAGGAGTTTATTGGCTTCTCTTCCGGCTCGCAATTGCTCATGAGGCGCAGCCCACAAACGCACGGCGGTGTAGGGGCGATTAGCAATCGCCCGCCCAGTTGCTCAGTTTGTGCTGCAGGCTTTACAGCATCGCCTGAATCAGTTCTGCCGCCGCGTCCAGAGGAATCTCTCTTTCTTCCCTGGTCGCCATATCCCGCACCTTCACCACGCCTTTTTGAAGCTCGTCGCCGCCCAGGATGGCGATGAAAGGCGTTTGCAGCTTGTCGGCATACTTGAACTGGGCCTTTAGACTCCTGCCCATGTGGTCGCATTCCGCCTTGACCCCGGCCTCGCGAAGCGAAAGGGCCAGGGTATAGGCGGGCAGCCGGGCTTCCTCGCCCAGGGAGGCCACGAATACATCCACCTGCCGGCTGGCGCCTATATCGACGCCCTGGCTTTCCAGCAGCATCAAAATGCGTTCCATGCCCATACCAAAGCCCACGCCGGGCATTTGCGGCCCGCCCAACTCCTCCACCAGCTTATCGTACCTTCCGCCGCCGCACACGGTCAAATTGCCCTGGGGCGTTTTGGTGATCAGCTCAAACACTGTCTTGGTGTAATAGTCCAGGCCGCGTACGATGCGGCTGTCGATTTGGTAGGGCAGGCTGGCCGCGCCAAGGTATTCCTGCAGCTTTTTGAAGTGGTCGGCGCATTCATCGCATAGCGTATCCAGCATGCTGGGGGCGTCCTTCACCTGCTCCTGACACTTTTCTACCTTGCAGTCCAGGGCGCGCAGGGGGTTGCGGTCAAACCGTTCCTTGCAGGCGCCGCACAGTTCACTCAGCTTGCCGGACAAAAATTCCTTCAGCCTGGCGTGATAGGCGGGGCGGCACTTGGGGCAGCCGATGCTGTTGATGTTGACGGTCAGGTTGGTGACGCCCAGCTTTTCGATCATCCGATAGACCAGGGTGATCAGCTCCGCATCCACCGAAGGGCTTTGCGCGCCGAAGCATTCCATGCCGAACTGGTGGTGCTCCCGATAGCGGCCCGACTGCGGCGACTCATAGCGGAAGATGGGGGAATTGAGGTAATACATTTTTACGGGCAGCACATCGGCGTACAGGCTGTGCTCAATCAGCGCCCGCACGGCCCCGGCCGTGCCCTCGGGCTTTAGGGTGATGGAGCGGTCGCCCTTGTCCTTGAAGGTGTACATTTCTTTTTGCACGATGTCGGTGGTATCGCCTACGCCCCGCAAAAACAGCTCCGTATGTTCAAAAACCGGCGTGCGCACTTCCCGGTAGCCCGCCCGGCCGGCGGCGTCCCGCATGATCTGTTCCAGCGCCTGCCAGCGCCCGCTTTCCTTGGGCAACACATCCTTTGTGCCCCTGGGTGCCTGTGTCAACATATACATTCCTCCTTAGATCTTGATGAATGGTTATAGCGGCAGTGTGTACCTGATTTCCCACACCTGTCTGCCGGAAAATTCCCCGGTCTTGCGCGCATTTGGCTTTCCCTCCACGTCCAGGCTTTTGCGGTAGCTTTCTTCCCAGCGCTCAGCGCTGAGGTCGTGCAAGAATTCCTGGGGAATCATGCCCTGGTAGGCAGCCTTCCAGGTGTTCACGTACACCCTGCCCATTTGGGGGATGTCGTCCTGAACTGCGTATCTGATTTCCATGGAATACAAAGACCTCCTTCCCGGCGGCTTTCCAGAGGATATAAAAAAGCCCCATGCCTGTGCATGGGACGAATTCATATCTTCGTGGTGCCACCCCGCTTGAAAAGGCCTGCGCCTTTTCCACTCAAATCCCTGTAACGCGGGATACGCGCCTGCTTTCGCAGGAGGCTCCGGGGTGTCGTTCACCTGTCCTTGGGCGAAGGGGCTTTCAGCCGGTGGCCCCTCTCTCTTTGCGCTGGTAGCAGACTACTCTTCCCATCTTTGCCGGATATGGGGGCATTATACAATGCGGAATACGCAATGTCAAGGCCGGGGAGGGCGTTCTTTGAAAAAAGAGGAATTTGCTGATGGTATAAAGTTGCAAATCCAATGTGATTTTGAATTGGGAATACCCAAAACCGGGATTCTCAAGGGATGACAGCTGGCTCAATCGTCGCACTGCTCACTGCCGCTCGCATTGCTTGTTTCGCCATCCTCCTTCGCCTCGCTTCATCCGCCACAGGCGGCGCTTCGGCTTCGGAGCCTTTGGCGGGAGTCCCGAGGGCAGAGCCCTCGGGTCACTTCAGCCCAATGCGGGTGCAGGGCACGGCGCCGTTTACAAGGTCGCGCAGATGGTGGCGGGCATGGCCGATGATGACGGTGGTTCCGTTCTTCACGGGACCCAGGGCGTATTCCAGCTTGGCCCGGGCGCCGTTGGCCCCTTGGCGGCTGGCCCCGACGCAATTTTCCTGCAGTGCGCGGACCTTGTTCACTACATCTTCCACGCTGCTGCCAATGACCTCGCGCACAAGCGTTGCGGGGTCGGCGGGGTCTTGGTAAATGCCTTCGGTGGAGGTCAGGAGCACCAGCATTTTGGCCTTGACCAGCCCGGCGATGACGGCGGCGGTCTCATCGTTGTCCACGCACTCCACCACCGGCTCGCCGGTCTTGCGGCGGTTGGCCAGCTCCATCTTGCGGTTTTCCTCGTCGCTGACGGGGTCGTTGTAGTTGATGATGGGGATCGCGCCCTGCTGGGCGGCCCGCATGAGCAGCTTGTGGATGTGCTCCCGCTTTTCCGGATCGTTGAAGTGGGTATGCTCCACCAGCACCTGCCGCACGCTGTATTCGGGGCGGATGAACTGGCGGTAGTTTTCCATCAGTATGGACTGGCCCTGGGCGGCATAGTCCGTTTTGTCCTGCTCCGGGTCTCCGCATAGCTCCCGGCCGGTGCGCTTCATATAATCCAGCCGGCCGATTTCGGTGGCGCCGGAAGTGACCCAGATCATGCCGGGCGTAAGTTCCGCGCCAAGGCGGGAAAAGATGTTGTAGTCGATGTCGTTGTCTTCCTTGCGGATTAGGGCCATGGAGCCGATTTTGCCCACCAGTTCAAATTCCATTGCAGTATCCTCCAAGTTTATGACACACTGTCTGTATTCTCTTCAAGAAGAAAGGTTTCGCGTCTTCGGACGCGACCAAAGGGCTTTCCGATCGCCCTTTGGAAACCTTCGGATGCCAACCTTTTGAAAATTTGCGCCATCAGACCGCTTCCTGCGGCCTGTGCGTCAGATCGTTGATCCACTTTTTGCTGAGCATGCGTCTTAGGCCGATGACAAGCTTTGGCACTTCCTCCGCGGCGGTCAGCAGGAACACCGTTTCCACCGGCAAGCGGAAGTACAGGGCCGCCAGGCCCACCGCCGGCACGCCCAGGCACCAGATGCTGCATATATCCAGCAGCATGGTGAACACCGTATCCCCGCCGGAACGCAAAACGCCTACGATATTGACGCAGTTGAACGCTTTGGCCCAGGCGAACAGCGCGGCAAAAGTCATGAACATACCGGCCAGGCTCTTTGATTCCTGCGAAACATCATAGAAGAAGGATACGAGCAGATGCCTTGACAAAAACATCGCCAGGCCCATCACAAGCCCCAGGCCCAGGGCCGAGGCAAGCAGCCGCTTGGCAAAGAGATAGGCCTCTTCCTTTGAGCCTTCGCCGATGCTGCGGCCCACGATGATGGCGGTAGCGTGCATCAGGCCGTAGATGGTGACGAAAACCAACTGGTCCACCGTGTTGTATATACCCTGGGCGGCCACCGCCGCATCGCCCAGCCGGCCGAAAAACACACTGTACATGGTGTAGCCCAGCGCCCAGAAGCCTTCGTTCAAAATAACCGGGAAAACCGTTTTTAGATAGCGTTTGAAAAACGCCGGATCAAAATGCGCAAGCTGCGAAAGCCTGGCCCCCGAGGGCAGCTTCATTAAATACGACGCGCCGGCATTGATGGACAGCGAAACCCCGGCGGATATCACTGTTGCGATGGCCGCGCCCTGTACGCCCAGGGCGGGGGAGCCAAAGTGCCCGTTGATCAAGGCATAGTTCAGCGTCGTATTGGTCAGTATGGCGGTGATGCCCGCCAGCATGGGGATGAAGGTCTGCTCGCTGGATTTCATGGCACTGGCAAATACCATGTCCGCCGCGGTAATGATCATACCGAAGGCAACGATTTGAAGATACTCCCGGGCATATGCCGCGCTCTCTCCCGGCGGCAGAAAGAAGCCCACGACCACATGCGGGAAAAATACGGCAGTGCCGCCGAACACAAGCCCCAGGGGCAGCGTAATGCGCAGGCACATGCCCATCACTGCGCGCAGGCCGGCGATGTCCTTTTTGCCCCAGTACTGGGCAAAGAAGATGCTGCTGCCGGAAACCACCCCAAAGAGGGTGATGTTGAACAAAAACATATACCGCGACATCTGGGTAACCGCGGCATACGGCGCGGTGCCAAGGCCGCTGACCATGACCCCGTCTATGATATACAGCGAAGAGGAAACCAGGTTCTGGATCATAATGGGCAGCGCCACAAACAGCAGACGCTTCACAAAGGCCTTATCCCAGCGGAAAACAGGGGCCAGGGAGTGTAACAAAAAACTGCGCAAAAAAACCCTCCTTAAAAAGCAGGCCCATGTATTGTAGCATGGGGGAATGCCCTTCGTAAAGGGGCGGGAGGCGGGACGGAAAAAGCGGGAAGGGTGATTTTTGAAAAAATCACCCTTCCCGCACCCATTCCCAAAGACTTTATCTATGAGGGATCTATTTAAGAATCAGCTGTTCTTCAATACAACACTTTCGATCACTTCGGCCACGTGCTCGCAGTCGTCGTAACAGGATTCGAAGCCGTCGAAGATGTCGCGCCAGATGATCACATCCAGGGCGTTTTCGCCGCCGGCGAACAGTTTGCTCACGGCCGTAAAGTGCAGCGTGTCGCCTTCGGCCTCCAGGGAGTTGATCTGCACCAGGCAGTTTTTGATGGCGGAGGATTTTTTGAAATGCTGAAATTCCGTCGTCAGTTCCTGCAGGGCCTTGCAGCAGCGCACCAGCAGCGCGCACAGGTTCTCTACCTCGGGGCGGGGCTTTGTCACGTTGTACATGCACATGCGGCGCATGATATCGTCAATGGCGTCCACCACGTCATCCAGCGCGGAGGACAGGAGCGCCAGGTCCTCCCGGTCAATGGGGGGCAGAAATTCCCTGGCCAGCTGATCGATGGTCTTGTGGTTGATCTCATCGGCAAAATGCTCGATGCTGTGCAGCGCGTCCATCCTGGCGGGCAGGGTTTCGGGATCAAAATGCAGAACCGTTTCCTGCAGGTATTCGGCGGCCTCCAGGGCACAGCCGGCGTATTCAACAAAGCTCTTGAAATAATCGTAGGAACCTTTCGCCATGGGAATCCTCCTTCAGCGCAATGCGCGGCGTATCTCAGAAAATGAGCATGAACAGCTTGGACATCAAGTATCCCAGCAATCCGCAGCCGGGGAAGGTCAATACCCAGGTGAGCACCATGTCCTTGACAATGGACCAGTCCACCGCCGACAGCCGCATGGAAGCGCCAACGCCCATGATGGCTGTGGTCTTTGTGTGGGTCGTGCTGACGGGCATGCCGGTCACCGAGGAGAGCAAAAGGCAGCCGGCCGCCGCGGCGTCCGCCGCAAAGCCCTGGTGCGTTTTTAGCTTGACCATATCCATACCCACGGATTTGATGATGCGGTAGCCGCCGATGGAGGTGCCAAGGCCCATGATCAGGGAGCACAAAATCATCAGCCAGATGGGGATCACAAAGTTGGTTACGCCTGCCTGGCCGTTTACCAGGAAGATACCCAGCAGGAAAACGCTCATAAACTTCTGGCCGTCCTGGGCGCCGTGCATAAAGGCCATGGCCGCGCCGCCAAACACCTGGGCGCCCTTGAAAAAGCCCACGGTTCTGCGGCGGTCCACATTGCGGAAGAAAAACTCGGTGATCTTGGTGAACACATACCCCGAGCCAAAGCCCAGGAAGGTGGAAAGCACCAGGCCGTAGAGCACTTTCACCCACTCGCTGCCATTGATGCCGTCCAGGCTGGAATGCAGTGCGATGGCCGCGCCGGAAAGGCCGGCGATCAGAGCGTGGCTTTCGCTGGTGGGAATGCCGAACTTCCATGCCGCGGTGGCCCAGATGACGATGGCGAGCAGTGCCGCGCACAGCGCGACGCTGGCTTCATGGGTGTTGCCGCCGAAATCCACCATCTTGTAAATGGTCATGGCCACCTTGGAGTTGATCATGGTCATCACCAGCACGCCCAGAAAATTGAGCGCGGCGGCCATGATGATGGCGGTCTTGGGCTTGATGGACCGGGTGGACACGCAGGTGGCGATGGCGTTGGGGGCATCCGTCCAGCCGTTGACCAGGATCACGCCCAGGGTCAATATAGCGGTGACGGGTAATAGCGGATTGGTGGAGAGCATGCCAAGGAATTGACCCAAACTTACTTGCATGAAAAACCTCGTGCATTCTTTTTCGGAGTAATAAAAAGCACCGCGCTTCTATATAAAAGCAAAAGCTATTGAAATTCTTTCCTGTTGCTTTCCTGCTGATAACTTGTCCCTAACATAATTGTGTTAAACATGCGCCCAAAACAATATAAGTAGTCGGTCGAAATATGTCAAGTAAGGATTGTGTAAGGAATTCTGCGCAAATTCTTTCACAGATTCATATATGCAGGTAGCAAAGGGGAGACTTGCAAGCAATGGGCAATGAATGTGTAATCAATAAGAAAGATGCCTGTTTTATATACATTCGGAGCCGGTTTCCTGTCTTTTTATGGCATGAAGGCGGTGCGGAAGAAGCCGCTTTGCGAAATAGGGCGGATTGAAGACGAGGTGTCGTACGCGGATCGGATGGGTATGAATAAGGAGACAAGGATGGAAATACTACCGTAAAAGCTGCTTCGGCTTTCTAGCGGTTGAAGCCCTGAGGCAGGCCGGATTACGAAAAGGGGTGCCCGGTGATGGCAAGTGCGAGAGCGAAGCATGAGGTTGAATGGTTCTTTCATCAGACAGATAAATGGCAGGCAGCATATAACGAGCTTCGAAGGATCATCCTGGGCTGCGATGGGCTTAATGAAGAACTGAAGTGGGGCAAGCCCTGCTATACGTTTGAGGGCAGCAATATCGTTTTGATCCACGGCTTCAAGGAATACTGCGCCGTGCTGTTCATCAAGGGCTCGCTTTTGAAGGATATGCAGGGCATTTTGACTCAGCAAACGGAAAACGTGCAGGCCGGGCGGCAGATACGCTTTATCAATGTAGATGAGATCAAGGCCCTGGAGCCTGCGATCCGTACCTATGTGCTGGAAGCTATTGAAATAGAAAAAGCCGGCCTGGAAGTGGAATTCAAGCCGACAAAGGAGTATGCGATTCCGGAAGAGCTGCAAAGCAAGTTTGAGGAGCTGCCCGCGTTGAAAACCGCCTTTGAGCATTTGACGCCTGGGCGGCAGAGAGGGTACATACTGCATTTTTCCCAGCCCAAGCAGGCCAAGACCAGGGCGGCCAGGGTGGAAAAGTATGTGCAGCAGATATTTGATGGGAAGGGGATGGATGATTAGGGGGAGGCTCTTGAGGCTTCCCCTGGCAGGGGAAGCTGTCACCGAAGGTGACTCAGACCACTGACAAAGCCCTGCTATTTTTTAAGTAGCAGGGGTTTAGACGTTTATGAGGAAAGAATAAGCAAAAAAGGGGCGAAGGAAGAGGGCGATCCTCTTCATATTTTGGACAGCCGCAGTC
>JAFADG010000005.1 GCA_023425025.1 Bacillota bacterium | reverse complement strand
TCGTCTGCTGCTTCTTGACCAGGCCCGGTTCGAACTCGCCTTTGCGGTCTCTGGGCACCTGAATATCCACATCGCCATAGCTGGTTTTCAGCGTCTTTTCGCTATGCCCGTTACGGCTGTTCTCGGTGTCCTTGTTGCGAAAATCATACTTACTGTAGCCCAGTTCCTCATCCATTTCACCCTCAAGGCCTTGGTTCACAAAAGTTGCGATCATGTCCTTGAAAAGCTCCTGTATGTCCTCCATGGATTTGATTCCCGCCCCTTCCATGAGTTGGCCCAGTTGCGCCCTGCGGGCCTTCTGCTCCGGGGTGATCTTGCTCTTTGCCATAAACGAAACCTCCATGCTGTTTCTATCCTATCACAGCTTGGAGGTTTACACAAAATTCGGGACGGTCTCTTTTATTGCGGAAGATTTACATGAAGCTGTAGCATATATCCTCTCTCAGACACCATGATATAGGCATTGAGGCGCGGCTTCACCGCCCCAGCACATTCCGTATAACAGCAACCGCGTCCTGAACCGCCGCCAATTCCCGCACCGCTTTGTCGCGGGACACAATCTCCACCTTTCCCTGGGCCTTATTTCTGGGGCTTACAATCACGCGCAGCGGTATCCCGAACAGGTCCGCGTCCGAGAACATCACGCCGGCGCTCACCGGCCGGTCGTCGTACAGCACCTGGATGCCGGCTGCCGTCAGCGCTTCGTACAGCGTATCGGCGCATGCGCGCACATCTTGCTGATCCGCGCGCACACAGCAGATTTCCACCTGCCAGGGCGCGATGGATGCGGGCCACACCGGGCCGTTCTCATCGTGGCGGGCCTCGCACACGGCCGCGGCCAGCCGGCCGACTCCGATGCCATAGCACCCCATTACGGGATGCTTCACCGTGCC
This sequence comes from Bacillota bacterium, assembly GCA_023425025.1. Taxonomy (GTDB): domain Bacteria; phylum Bacillota; class Clostridia; order Christensenellales; family Aristaeellaceae; genus JAEWAH01. The sequence goes on along the minus strand of JAFADG010000005.1, from coordinate 8,919 downwards.
GTCCGCACCGTCGTACACCATGTTCATGGGCTTTGTATATTTGTCGCCCAGTTGAAATATGTTCCCGACCTCAATGCCGCGCGATATTTGAATGCCTGCCCGGCCACACTTTGGGCAGATGCCGCCCGGCCGGGCTTTGGAAAAGTCGCCGTACGCAAGCGGCCCCATATCGCGCGCTAAAGAGAAGCCCGTAAAATGGGCATCCGGCTCATTGGCGCCGCATGCGAGGTTGTGTATATCTTTAAGCGAGCGGTCGTAAAGCACGATGGCGCTTGGTGCGTTCAGGCCGTACGGGCCGGTAAACCCGGCCGTAAGGCCGTCGTTTTCTTCTATAACGGCTGGATAGATATCCTCTCCGATATGGTTGGTTATCTTCGTCTCGTTGGCCTCCATGTCCCCCCGCGTGAAGAGGATGACGATCCTGCCGTCTTTTTGCGTCCTGTACACCACCGCCTTGCAGGTCAGATCGGGCGTTATGCCAAGAAAGGTACACAGCCCGTCAATGGTTTTCACGCCGGGCGTTGACACTTTATGAAGCGCAGCCGCTTCCTTTGAAGCCCCCTCTTCCACAATGTTCTCGGCCATTTCAACATTGGCGCGGTAGTCGCAATGCTTACAGATAGCGATGGAGTCCTCGCCCACGGGCGTCAAGTACATGAACTCATGGGAAACGCTGCCGCCCATCATGCCTGAATCCGAGGCTACGGAGATGACCGGCAGCCCAACGTGCTCGAAAATTTTCATATACGCCGCGTGGCAGCGCCAATAATAATCATCCAAGTCCTCCTGAGACGTATGAAAGGAATACGCGTCCTTCATTGTAAATTCCCGCACGCGGATCAATCCGCCCCGGGGGCGCGCCTCGTCGCGGAACTTGGTTTGTATTTGATAGACCATGAACGGATACCGCTGGTAGCTTAAGCCATACTCGCGCATGGCCTGCACGGCGGCTTCCTCATGGGTCATGCCAAGCACCATGGGCTGTCCGTTCCTGTCCGCAAAGCGCAGCAATTCCTTGCCGACGCTTGCAAACCGGCCGGATTCTTCCCACAGGGAAGCAGGCAGCGATACAGGGAACAAAACCTCCTGGCCGTCGATGGCGTCCATCTCCTGGCGGATGATCGCCTCGATCTTGCGCGTGATGCGCTTTAGGGCCGGCAGCTGCGTGTAGATGCCATTGGCGACATGCTTCATATATCCGCCGCGGATCATGAGGATGTGGCTGTCGATCACACAGTCGGATGGGGTCTGTTTGAACCGTTCGCAGGCCAGTTTGGATACCTTCATACGTTTTCCTCCCACAAAAAAATCGCCCCAAGCAAACACTTAGGGCGAACAATACTGTCCGTGGTACCACCTAATTTCAGGCACCGCCTGCGCTCACGGCGTCAAAACAAACGCCTTCCCCGTGCCGGCGGGATTCCCGGCGAACCTTTCGGATGCATTCCATCGGTCCGCGGCTCCGAGATGGGTTCCGCGCTCCTTGGGCAAGGGCTTTCACCAGCCGCCCTCTCTCTTGCGCCCGCCGGGACACGTACTATTTCTCATCACAGCCATGCTATTCAATTGCTGGTAGAATAGCAAACATTTGGCCGGTTGTCAACCGTCATCCTCGCGCGCAAAGACATCTTTCACCCATTTGGCAATACCATTCCATCGTTTTGAATTCTTGCCGCAGCAGGAATAACGGCGGAATTTTTGCAGATAATCTGCTTGGAGGTGGTTTTTGTGCCGGTCAAAAAGAATCCGTTTACGGCCCCCGATATGAAGCAGTATTTTTCCTCGCTTTCCCCCGTTGTACAGGAGTCCATTGAGCAGAGCGGCATCGACTTTGAATCCCTCGATCATCTTCGCTCCTTTGTCAAAAACCTGGAGAAGAAATAAGGCGCAAATCAATCGCAAGCCCTTCAAAAAGGCCCGAAGAAACCAGCGTTTCCGGGCTTTTTTTGATGCGCAAAACCGTTATTTTACTTTCGCGAGAAATGCTGGAAACAAAACCCCGGGTTGCTTCGTCTTTATTTTGACGGAGTGCTTAAGGCGTATTCGCGCGATATGTCAACGGTGCTCCTCCCAAGCATACGCAGCATGGAAAAAGGAGCAGGCCATGAAAAAGAAAATTCTTTCATTCATTCTGTTGTGCGGCTTGATGGCAGGCATGTTCATCAGCCCGGCGCTGGGTGCGGGCTATGGAACGGCGATTGTTGACGGCGGGAATGCGGACCGGGTGCATTTGAGGGAACGGGCCAGCGCGGCGTCAAAATCGCTGGGCCTTTACTTTACAGGCACAGAGGCCGTGTGTGCATCTGACCCCGGCAAGGAATGGGTCAAGGTCATCATCGGCAGTGAAACGGGTTACATGAACTCCGAGTTTCTGTATCGGGGGGCCAATCCGGGCAGCGTCAAACCCAAACAGCCCAAGGCGGTGGTAAGTAACATAAAGGCAAGCAGCTGGGTGAACCTGCGCAAGGAGCCCTCCCAACGCTCGGCAGTCGCGGGAACACTCCGTTATAAAGATGAGGTCGCTGTACTTGGCCAGACCGCTGCGAAATGGTATTATGTGAAGGCAGGCGACCTATACGGATATATCATGCCTGACTATCTGCTTCTGGGCGGTTCAACCCCCGGCAATCCAGGGAACGCCTATGGCACTGCCATTGTAGATGGCAAAAGCGCCGACCGGGTGCATCTGAGAGAGCGCGCATCCGCAAGCGCGAACTCGCTGGGGCTTTACTTCACCGGTACGAAGGTCCAGTGCGAATCAGACCCCAATAAAGAATGGGTCAAAGTCACAATCGGCAGCCAAACAGGTTATATGAAATCCGAATTCCTGTACAGCGGGTCCAAGCCGGACAGCGTAAAGCCCAAACAGCCCAAGGCTGTGGTGTATAACAAAAAATCCACCGGCTGGATCAACCTGCGCAAAGAGCCATCTCAAAGCGCGGCAGCCATCAGCAAGCTGTATGATGGGGATTCGGCCATTGTGCTTGGCCAGACCGCCAGCCAATGGTACTATATAAAAACAGGCAATCAATACGGCTATATCATGGCTGATTTTTTGTCGGTAGGCGGCGCTGTCCCCTCCAAGCCCACCGGTGCGCCAAACAAGGCGGCCATAAGCGCATACAAGGCTGTGATGCAAAACAAGGCTGCCTTTTATAGCACAGACGATCACAAAGCCGTGTACCTGAACCAGTTGGCCAATGCGTTCATGGACGCCCCCATGAAGATTACGCAGTTTGCGCTGGCTGATCTGGATGGCGACGGCAAGCCGGAAGTAATCCTTTGGGAAAACGTGAACGGCCAGGATAATGGGGTGGAGATCCTGCATTATCAGGATGGAGAGGTTTACGGCTATAACCTTGCCTACCGGGCCTTTATGGCGTTAAAAAGGGATGGGACATTTTCGTATTCCAGCAGCGCGGCCAACGGCGGCTTTGGCCTATTGACATTCACCAGGAATGACTGCGCCATAGACCCGCTGACCTACAGCCAGTCAAATGACGATGCCAATAGCAATTTCAGCATTTCCTATTTTGTTAACCGCTTGCCCGCAACGGAAGCCGCATTCCATTCCGCTTTGGATAAGCAAGACAAGAAGCAGGACGCCGTGTGGTACGGCTTTACAAACAGCAATGTGGAATCGGTGCTTTCCAGATACGAATAAAGCCGCGTTCGCCGGCATGACCCCACGGTTTATGTTCCGGCGGCTTTATGTTACAATGGCGGTGGTCCATTCTGGCATAAAGGGGTAAGTGCGGTGCGGGAGTATGATTTGATTGTGGTAGGCGGCGGCATCGCGGGCAGCATGGCGGCAACGGCAGCAGCCCGGGGAAATTTACGCACATTGCTGATAGAAGAGGAAGGCTACCTGGGCGGAAGCCTGACCGCCTGCGGCACGGGCCCCATGATGACCTTTCACGCGGGGGATAAGCAGGTGGTGCGGGGCCTGGCGCAGGAGCTGATTGAACGGCTGGTGAAAAAGGGATTGTCTGTGGGGCACATCCCGGATTCCACGGGCTATACCTATACCGTGACGCCCTTTGACGCGGAAGGGATGAAGCGTGAGCTGGATCTGATGGTGACAGAGGCCGGGGCGGAGCTGCTGCTGCACACCGCAGTCATCGGCGCCAAAGCGGAAGGCGGCCGGCTGAAAAGCGTAACGGCAGCTTCCTGCGGGACGCGCCTTGACGCGGGCGCCAGGTGCTTTATTGACGCCAGCGGCGACGCGGACCTGATGACGCTTTCCGGCATCCCCTGCGAGCAGGGCCGCGACAAGGACGGCAAGGACCAGCCTATGACCATGAACATGCGCATGAACCGTGTGGATATTGACGCCGTGCGTGCTTTGATGGATACCGACATCGACCTGTTTCCCATACTGAAACCCAAAGCCGGCCGCCAGCACAAGGCCGAGCGCCTGAGCTGCTCCGGTTTTCAGGACATCATGCGTCAGGGGATGCGGCGTGGCGAACTGACCTTTGACCGGGATATCGTACTGTTTTTTGAGACGAACACCCCCGGCGAAGTGATCGTGAACATGACCCGCGTCAACGGGGAAAACCCGGTGGATCCCTTTTCCCTGACAAAGGCGGAGCTGGAGGGCCGCCGCCAGGCCTGGGAGCTGTACGGCTTTTTGCGCAGGCATGTCCCCGGTTTTGCCGATGCGCAGCTGCTGTATACCGGGCCTCGGATCGGCATTCGTTCCTCCCGCAGGATGAAGGGCTTACTGCGCCTTGGCGTCAGGGATATATTGAGCGCCGTCAAGTTTGAGGACGGCATTGCGGCCAGCGGCTACCCCGTGGATGTCCATTCGCCCGACGGCCAGGAAACCGACAGCGCCTTTTTGGCGGAGGGCGCGTACTACACCGTGCCCTACCGCTGCCTGATCAATGATACGCTGCCCAACGTGCTGGCGGCAGGGCGCAACATTTCCACCGAATTTGAAGCCCATGCCAGCACCCGCACCAGCCCCACGTGTGCCGCTTTGGGCCACGCGGCGGGCTGCGCCGCCGTGCTGGCCTGCCAAAAGGACGGCGACGCCACCCGGGTGGATGCGCAGGCGCTGCGCAGCTTGCTGCGGGCGCAGGATGCCGTGGTGGAGTAACAGGTATTCCGGGAACGTGATTTCAATGCGGGCCCGCATCTTTTTTGGCGTATTGCAATATCACCTCCGGGGAAACATGAGTGCAAACCATGTTTGATCGGAGGTGATTCCATGACTGACCATACCATACCCAATAGGTTGATAAACGAGTCTTCGCCGTATTTGCGGCAGCACGCCGGCCATCCCGTTCAGTGGATGCCCTGGGGCGAAGAAGCGTTTGAAAAAGCGAAGGCCGAGAACAAGCCCGTCTTCGTATCTATTGGGTATAGCTAGGGTTGCTCTTTTAAAACACTTGCCACTGGTGCCATGTGATGGCCCATGAATCCTTTGAGGACGCGCAGGTGGCGGAAATACTGAACCGCCACTTCATTTCTGTCAAGGTGGACCGGGAGGAGAGGCCCGACATCGACGCGGTGTACATGCAGGTGTGCCAGGCCATGACCGGTTCCGGGGGCTGGCCTCTCACTGTGCTTTTAACGCCGGATCAGCATCCCTTTTTCGCGGGCACCTACTTTCCCAAAACGGCCGCCTACGGCCAGCCGGGTCTTACGGACATCCTGCAGACCGTCGCGCAAAAGTGGAAGAAGGATCAAAAATCCCTGATCGAAAACGGCCGGGAGATCACCGGCGCCTTTGCGCAGGCGGCCTCCCCCGGGCCGGGCAAAATGAACAAGGAGCTTTTGCGCCGTGCCAGAACGGAGCTTGGCGCCCGCTTTGACGACGACTACGGCGGGTTTTCTTCCGCGCCCAAATTTCCCACGCCCCACGTGCTGCTGTTTTTGATGCGCTACGCCCTGCTGGAGCAGGACAAAAACGCGCTGCACATGGCGGAGAAAACGCTGACGGGCATGTACCGCGGCGGCATCTTCGACCACATCGGCGGCGGTTTTTCCCGCTATTCCACCGAGCGGAAATGGCTGATCCCCCACTTTGAAAAAATGCTCTATGACAACGCGCTGCTGGCCATGGCTTACACCGAGGCGTTTGCAATTACCGGCAAGCCCCTGTACTGGCGGGTGGCCACAAGGACGCTGGACTATCTTCTTGGGGAGATGTCACACCCGGAAGGCGGCTTTTACAGCGCCCAGGACGCGGACACCGGCGGCCGGGAGGGGGCGTACTATACCTTTACGCCGGCGGAAATCTGCACTGTGCTGGGCGAAGCGCAGGGACAGCGCGTGATACGCATGTATGGCGTCACAGATGCGGGCGTACTGGAGGGCAGAGCCATCCTCAACCGCCTGGGCGAATCCCAGGAGGAAGAGGAAAACCTGCGGCCCCTTTTGCAAACGCTTTATGACTGGCGCAAACAAAACCGCGCGCTGTTTACCGACGACAAGGTGCTGACAGAATGGAACGGCTATACCATCGCGGCGCTGGCCAGGGCCGCCCACGCGCTGAACAGGCCGGAATACATGCAGGCGGCGAAAAAGGCCATGGACTTTGCGCAAAGCAGCCTGTACGATCAAGACGGCGGCCTTCACGCCTGGTGGCGCGATGGAAAAAAAGGCGGCCGGGGCAGCCTGTCGGATTACGCGGCCATGATCTGGGCCTGCCTGCAATTGTACCAGGCCACGTTTGACAACGCGTATATTAAGCAAGCCCAGGACCTGGGCCAACGGATGGCGCGGCTCTTCTTTGACGACAAGCTGGGCGACTTTTTCTTAAGCGACGAAACGGCCGGGCTGATCTTCCGCCCCAAGGAGCATTACGACGGGGCCATCCCCTCCGGCAACTCCGTGGCGGCCTATGTGCTGAACCAATTAAGCCACATAACCCAAGAAGATGCCTGGATGGAATATGCCACCCGGACCCTGGAGCGCCTGGCCGGCGCCGCCCAGAACCAGCCCGCCGGTTACTGCTTTGCCCTGGTGGCAGGCATCGACCGCTGCTACCTGCCCGCGGAAGCCGTATGTATCGCACAGGAGCAAAAAACCATCGACGCCTTTGCCGCGGCCGTGAACAAGCGCTTTTTGCCCCATGCCGTTTTCGCGGCGCGCCTTGCGGATACATTGGAAAAGGACGCGCCGGGCATATGCAAGGGCCGCAACACCATGGGCCGGCCGGCGGCGTATTTCTTTTGCGAAAAGGGCGTCTGCCAGCCCCCCGTATTCACGCTGAATGAAATGGACAGCCTGCTCAAAAAAGCCGGCGCCGCTCCCGGGAAAACCGGCGGCGCATGAGGTAGACGGATGCCCTTTCTGGTGCTGCTTTTCTGGGCGCTGCCCATGGGTTTTATCATACGAAGCATTCGGTTCTGGCGCAGAATGGGGCAGGCGCGCCATGCCAAACGCATTCAAAAGGCCGCGTCTGTAGGGACGGGCCTTTTGGTGCTGTGCGCCATGGGCACGCAAATCTTCCTTCTGTGGAAAATGGGGCTGGCCGGCGTAGCCACGGTGCTGCCGCTGCATTTGTGCAGCTTTATGGGCATCGTCACGCCCTTTATGCTGCTGATGAAATCCACCGCCCTGCTGGAATTTACGCTCTACCTGGGGGTGCCCGGCGCCCTGGCCGCCCTGATTTTCCCCGCCGTGCTGCCCAGCCCCTGGCCCTTTGTCATGAACAGCGCTTTTTTCAGCCTGCACGCGCTGATCGTGCTGGCACCCTTTCTGCGCATGGCGGGCGGAGACCGGCCAAGGGAGGGGGCGCTAGGCCGGGTTTTTTTATGGGGCAACATGCTGCTTTTGTTTGTAATGCTGGTCAACGGACTGCTTCAGACCAATTACTTCTTTTTGCGTGCCGCGCCCACCGGCACGCCGCTGAAGCTTTTGCAGGACATGGGGCAGGCCGCCTACATCGCCGCGCTGGAGCTGACCGCGCTGGTGCTGCTGAAGATGGAAACGGTGCTGTTTAAGCGGTTTGCCGGGGCCGCGCCGTGAAAGTCCATTTTCCACATTATACCGTTCGTTTGCGTTCTTCTCTTTGGGGCCTGGGCCTGCGTTCATCTGTTTTGGGCGGAGCGCCGCTGCGCGGAGCAATCCTCAGTCAGCTTCGCTGACAGCTCCTTTCAAAAGGAGCCTTGTTCGCATTGCTCTGTTTCGCCAGCCTCCTCCACACCATCCTTTTCCCCCACAGGCGGGGGCGGTGTTCCGGAGCCACAGGCGGGGGCGGTGTTCCGGAGCTCACATCGCCCCGTTTTCCAATTCAATCATCCTGTGCATACGAATTTTTTACGGATTATGTCAACAGGCCTTTGGGTGATTTCCCCGATGTTGCTGCCCAGGGTGGGCGGGGCGATGTGGGCATCGCCCCCTACGACGTGCCACTGGGCAATGCGGGCATTGCCCACTGCAATTTTGGAAGGTTCGCTGCCGCCTTGTTCCTGTTCACTTCCCATTTTTAACCTTTGATTCGCATTGATAATCGCCTCTACGGCTACCAAAAGTTTATTGGTCTTTCTTCCGGTTCACGTGTGTTTGGGCAGTGCATCTATCAAACAAGAGACAGCGTGGGGGCGATTATTAATCGCCCGCCTTGCTGCATGAACGCATATCTGAACAGAATATGTTGTACAGAGCCATTGAATTATCGTTTACTCATAATGAAGCCCTGGGGACGGAGCGCAGCAGAAACCAAGGGACAATCGAAATCCCTCCCTTCTGCTTTGCGCGCTGTGCCGCACCGCGTTTGCCCGGTGTCCCCCGCTTTGGCTTCGCCTTCGCCTGCTTCAGGCTCGCTGCGCCCCAGAGCGGTCTCATTTAAAAAAGGCAGGGAAGATGTACATAACGGCAGAAAAGTGACCTAAAAGCCAAAAGGAGGGAAAGAGAGCAGAAGCGAATAAGAACCAAGAGGTGAAGAGAGATGAAAAAGAGAGA
>JAFADG010000022.1 GCA_023425025.1 Bacillota bacterium | reverse complement strand
GGGATGCACTCAATGGCGATATCCCAGTGGATGAAAGCCGATATTCGGTTTTAATCCCGAATCTAACGATGGACGCTGCCAAAGAACTTTTAAGGATGTATCCTGAAGCTTCAATCCAGCATCCGGCTGAAGCACAAAATGGGTAAATGAAACTGAATTATAACGGCCGGCTGCGAAGCACATGCAGCCGGCCGCTGTAGACTGTCAAAAACCTCCCGGGAGGCATTGGAGGGCCGAAGTCCTCCAATTTCAGATCGAAAACTAGCGACATGTGCGGTGGTTTTCGCAGGAATTTCGAAGAAATTTCTTCCTTGCCCGAGCAAACGGCCGCACAAAGGCGCAGCCTTGGTGCAGTGAAACGAGGGAAAAACGCAACAAAGTGGCAAAGCCACTTTGTTGATAAAAGCCGGGCCGCCGGTTGTCCGGCGGCCCAAAATATGAAAGCCTTCGCTATGGATTCGCAATGTTAATTTTCCGGTTCCAGTAAGCCCAAATTGCCGTCCTTGCGCAGGTACAGCACGTTGGTCTCTTCCGTCTCGTTGTTCACAAAGACGAAGAACGCGTGACCCAGCAGTTCCATCTGCAGCGTGGCATCCTCCACCGACATGGGGCGGACCGTAAACTGCTTGGTGCGCACCACCCTGCGCTGCTCCTCGCCGGCCGCGGCTGTGTCTTCAATAAATTCCAGCTCGGTGTTTTTGAAGGCGTCCTCCCGCAGCCGCTTTTCCAGCTTGGTGCGGTGACGGTGGATCTGCTTTTCCAATTTGGCCAGGGCCTGGTCGATGGCCAGGAACAGGTTGTCTTCGGCGGAGGCTTCCGCCCGCAGCGTCACCCCGTCAAAAGGAACGGTGATTTCGGCGATGCGCCGGCTGGATTTTTCCTTGGAGAGCCTTACAAACATTTCTGTATTCTGATCCAAATACCGCTCCATGCGGTTGGTTTTTTTCATGATCCGCTCGGTGATGCCGGGGGTCACTGTCATATTTTTGCCGGTAATGGTCGTCTTCATAGCTACAGCTCCTTTATGTGAGATAGCTCATCCCGGGGGGATGAAAAAAGCACGCCTGGATGATTCCTCTTTCAAGGCATTCCGTCGTGCGTCTGGGTCAATGGAACCACGCCCTTTCGTATAGGATGGACATTGGTTTGACCTTATATCCATCATTCGCTGTACTTTACTAATATCCTTCTTTTTGGGTTTTGAAACTTTCAGTTCTCTTCCATTGCACTGGCTTCTTCTCCATCAATTGACAGCAGGGCATGTCCTTTTCCATGGTTTTCTGCGGAATAAAAGGGCATTGCGGGGAAACAATAACATCACGGCGAGGCGGTGAAGCCCCGCTCACACAAGGAGGGCATATCATTGAGGGCAACGGGTATCGTGCGCAGGATTGACGAGTTGGGCCGCGTCGTCATCCCCAAGGAAATCAGGCGGACGCTGCGAATCAGGGAAGGAGATCCGTTGGAAATTTATACGGACCGGGATGGCGAAGTGATTTTGAAAAAATATTCGCCTATCGGAGAAATGTCCGGATTTGCCAAAGATTATACGGAATCTCTTTTCCGCAGCCTCGGCCATATCGCCTGCATCGTGGACCGGGACCAGGTGGTGGCCGCCAGCGGCGTATCGAAAAAGGAGCTGTGTGACAAACCCATCAGCCATGACCTGGAGACCGCCATTGCCAACCGGCAAACAGTGGCCATCAACCGGTCGGTGGGCGGGAAAATTGTGGCCGTTACCAATGAGGAGGACATGTCAGGCTATACGGCCCAGGTAGTGTCGCCCATCATCGCCGACGGCGAGGCCATCGGCGCGGTGGTTTTGATGAGCAAGGAACAGGGCGTGAAAATGGGGGATACGGAGCTGAAGGTGGCGGAAACGGCTGCGGGCATTGTAGGCCGCCAAATGGAACAATAACCGGCGCATGGGAGAAGGCATCAGGCTTGTGCTTCCGCAACAGATTGCTTATAATAGGCATGTTGCGGAATTTTTTTGCCATGAAACGGAAATGGTTGAGGATGTGTTCCATGACCCGTACCACAAAATCCATTCTGGGCGGCGTGACCGTGCTTGGCATCACCGGCATCATTTGCAAGGTGGTCGGTGTTTTGTACCGCATTCCGCTGACGTGGCTGGTGGGCGAGGCCGGCGTGGGCATCTACACGCTGGTATATCCCACCTATTCGCTGCTTTTGACCATATCCTCCGCCGGCCTGCCGGCAGCGGTATCCCGCATGGTGGCCCATTTCCTGGCCAAGGATGATCCAAACAACGCGAAACGGGTCTTTACGGGCTCGCTGTACCTGCTGTCCGCCGTTGGCTTTGTTGCGACGATCGCCATGTTTGCGCTGAGCGGATTTTTAAGCGACAGCGTTATTCAAAACTCCCAGACGAGGCTTGGGTTTATGGCCATTGCGCCGTCGCTGTTTCTGGTTTGCGTGATCTCCGCCTTCCGCGGCTTCATGCAGGGGCAGCAGGACATGATGCCCACCGCCATCTCCCAACTGATCGAGCAGGTGGGCAAGGTGGCGGTGGCCCTGCCGCTGGCGGCCCTGGGCATGCGTATCAGCGTTGCCCACGCGGCGGCGGGGGCGCTGCTTGGCATTTCCATCACAGAGGCTGTAAATCTTTTGTACATCGTGTTTCCCTTCATGCGCCGCCGGAAAACGGTTGGCGGTTATGCACAGGACCCTGAACAGGCGCCTATCCCCATGAAATCGCTGATGAAGCGCCTGGCCGCAATCGCCTTGCCCATCACCCTTGGGGCCTGCGTCGTGCCGCTTTCCGTTTGGGTGGATTCCGTTATGCTGGTATCCAGGCTGCAGAGCATCGGCTATACGGAGAATTTGGCCCGCGATATGTACGGCCTGTATAACGGGCTGGTCATCAACCTCATCAACGTACCCACCGCCTTTTCCGTCGCCCTGGGCATGAGCCTGGTGCCCTCCATATCCGGCTTCTTTACCAGGGGCAACTATGCGGGGGTGGCCAGGCAAAGCAGCCATGGGCTGCGGCTTTCCTTCCTGATCGGCTTTCCCTGTTCCCTGGGCCTGAGCATATTGGCTCAGCCGCTGATGCATTTCTTCTATGGCGGGAGTGTATCGGCAGAGAATATCGCCCTGGCGGGCGAATATCTGACCGTGAGCGGCCTGACGGTGGTAATGTTCATCGTGGTGCAAGCCACCACCAGCATATTGCAGGGCTTGCGCAAGCAGTACATCCCCATGTATACGCTGATCGCGGGCATTTTGGTGAAGGTCGTTTTGAACTATACGCTGGTGGGTATTCCTTCCATCAATATCCATGGCGCGCCTGTTTCCTCGCTGGCCTGTTATACCGTCAGCATGATATCGAACCTGTATTTTGTGCTCAAATACAGCTGCATGTCCTTTGACTGGAAGGGCTTTGTGCTAAAGCCGCTGGCGGCAACCATGGTGATGTCCGCGGCGGTTTGGGCCGGCAAGGCGCTGTTTCCGGCAGGCCGCTCCGTAACGGTTTTGTTGGTTGTTTTGGGTGTCTTTACCTATGCCGGAGCGGCGCTGTTGTTCAAGGCTGTTACGCCGGATGATTTGCGCGCGCTGCACATTACACGGCGCAGGCAGCCATAAAGGGGGAGTTTTCATGCAAAAGATCGTGGTTGTACCGCTGGGACCCGGCGCGCCCGAATATTTGACGCTTGGGGCTTTGGAGGCATTCAAAAACGCCTCGAAGGTGATTTTGCGTACCGGAAAGCACAACGCGGCGGAAGCGCTTGTAAAGCGGGGCGTCGTTTTTGACACGCTGGACGCCCTGTATGAAGAATGCGATGATTTTGACGCATTGAATGTGCGGGTGGCGCAAACATTATGGGAAGCGGCGCAAAAGGGCGCGGTTGCCTATGGCGTGGCCGATCCCATATCGGACGACACCGTGGCAGGGCTGCTTCGGGAGGCGGGACCGAAAAAGCAGGTGGAGGTGCTGGCCGGCGTGCCGCTGTCCGCGCAGGTAATAAGCGTGCTTCCCGTTTTGCCGGCGGGGCAGCCTCTGCGCGTTATGCCCGCTTCCGCCTGGCCTGGCGCCGCGCTTGTGCCCGGCGAGGCGCTGCTGGTGACGGAACTGAACAGCCGCCTTATGGCAGGAGAAATCAAGGGCTGGCTGATGTCGCTGTATGAAGCGGAGAGCGGGATTTTCTTCTTTCCGCCCGGCGAGAGCGCAAGGCGGGCCTGCGTATCCATCCCGCTGCTGGAGCTGGACCGGCAGAAAAAGTACGACCATACCAGCGCCGTATTTGTGCCGGCCGCGCCGATGAACAGCCGCACCCGCTATGATTTTTCCGACCTTCTGCAGGTGATGGACAGGCTGCGCGCGCCCGACGGCTGCCCCTGGGACAAGGAGCAGACCCACGAAACCTTAAGGCCCTACCTTTTGGAAGAGGCGTACGAGGCGGTAGGCGCCATCAACGACGGGGATATGGACCATGTGGCGGACGAGCTGGGCGATGTGCTTTTGCAGGTGGTTTTCCATGCCAAGATCGGCAGCCAGCACGGGGAGTTCGATATCCGGGATGTGACTACCGCCATCTGCCGCAAAATGATCTCCCGTCACGCCCACATCTTCGGCGATGTGAAGTGCGATACGGCGGAGGAAGTGCTTGCAAGCTGGGACAATTTGAAGCGCAAGGAGCGGGGCCTTGCTTCCCAGGCCGCCGTGATGGCGGATGTGCCCAAGCACCTGCCGGCGCTGATGCGGGCACAGAAGGTGTTGCAGAAGGCGAAGCGGGTGGGCTTTGATGGGAACGACCCTCTGGAAGCCCTGAAGAAGGTGCAGGAGGAAATCCAGGAGGTGCGGGAAGAGCTGGAAAAAGGATTCGATCCAGGCGAAGAATTGGGCGATCTACTTTTGGCTGTCGTCAACGCAACGCTCCTTTGCAAACAACAGCCAGAATTATTGTTGATGGCAGCTGTGGAAAAGTTCATCCGCCGCTTTGAACGGATGGAAAAAATGATTGTTGAGGGTGGAAAAGCGTTGGAGGACTTGACTTTATCAGAAATGGATGTATACTGGAAAGAGGGAAAGCTGCTGGAAAAAAAGAAATAAATCCACGCTTTTCAAGGAATATTCGCTTGCTTTGAGCATTTCGGCAGGAATCCGCCGGGCGGGAGCGAATATAGGTTCAAGCATTTCCCCAAATGTAAAAAATCTATCATGCATCTTGGCAAAAATGAGGAGGTACTTACATGAACAAAGCAGAATTGTCCAGCGCAATCGTCGCCAAAACCGGCCTGACCAAGAAGGATGCGGAAAAGGTCATCAACGCTGTAGTGGACGTCATCAGCGAATCCCTCAAGGCTGGCGAGAAGGTTCAGATCGTCGGCTTTGGCTCCTTCGAAGTGAAGGAGAGGCCTGCCCGCACTGCCCGCAACCCCCGCACTGGCGAGGAGATCAAGATTGACGCCTCCAAGGCCCCCGTGTTCAAGCCCGGCAAGGCGCTGAAGGATATCGTCAACGAGTAATGCCGTTTGTCCTGAAAGGGATAAGGCAGCATCGGAATCTGATCGTGAACGCCCGTGCTATGCGCATGGGCGTTTTTTGGATGCTTGCGCTCATTTTGGGAAAAGGACGGGATTATTTTCCCGAGTCTTTGCGCGATTCACTTGTGAGCTGTGCTCACGGCCGGCGAATTGTGCAAAGAATGTTGACTCCGCAAATCCTGCTGCCGGTGAATATGTGAGCCGGAAGAAAAGCCAGCATATTCTTTGAAGCCGTAGGGGCGATTATCAATCGCCCGAATAACAGCATCATGCTGATCCATATTTGATTTACAATGGTTTTATCTGAAAACAAAAAAATGAGAGGTACCCCATGCGACTGGACAAATATTTGAAAGTATCCCGCATCATCAAACGGCGCACGGTGGCCAACGAGGCCTGCGCCGGCGGCCGCGTATCCTTAAACGGAAAGACCGCAAAACCCGGCGCTGAAGTCAAGGAAGGCGACCTGCTGGAAATCCGCTTTGGCGATAAATATGGCAGGTATGAAATCGTATCCATTCTGGAGCATGTGCGCAAGGAAGGCGCGGCGCTCATGTACAAGGTGCTCCAGGAGGATGAAACCGTCGCTCGGGAGCGGAACTGATGGAGAAGGACGCCATGCGGATAGAAGCGGTATTGCTGGCGGCCGGCAGCGGCCGGCGCATGCAGGCAGACGAGAACAAGGTATTTCTGCCCCTTAAGGGCATTCCGGTGCTCTGCCGCAGCGTGATAGCCTTTGCCGGCCTATGCGACGCGCTGGTGCTGGTCATCAAGCCGGAAGAAGAACAAAGGGTCAAGGAACTTCTTGCCGCCCATGGTCTTCTGTGCGCCGTGACCGCCTTTGCTTATGGCGGCGCCCAGCGGCAGGATTCCGTTTCAAACGGACTGAGCCGCCTTTCCAAAGAGGAGGCCATTCTTCTCATCCACGATGCGGCGCGGCCCCTTGTCAGCCGGGATGTGATCAAGCGGGTGATCGATTCTGCCCGGGAACAGGGCACAGGCGTGGCCGCCGTGCCGGTGAAGGACACCATCAAGCAGGTGGATGGGGAAGACCGGGTGCTTTCTACGCCGGACCGGTCTTGTCTTCGGGCGGTGCAGACGCCCCAGGGCTTTAGGAAAAGTATCCTCGCTGCTGCCCACGCGCAGGCAAAGGAAAAGGGCCTTGTCGCTACCGACGACGCCGCCCTGGCGGAAGCGCTGGGCATTCCAGTCCAATTGACGCAGGGCAGCTATGACAATTTAAAGATCACCACGCCTGAAGACCTTTCCCTGGCGGAAGCGGTATTAAGGCGCGTCAACGGGGGGGATCATTCCGTTATGCGGATTGGACAGGGTTATGATGTGCACCAACTGGTGCCAGGGCGAAAACTGATCCTGTGCGGGGTGGAAATCCCCCATGAAAGGGGTTTGCTGGGCCATAGCGACGCCGATGTGGCGCTGCACGCGCTGTCGGATGCCCTGCTGGGGGCGGCCGCGCTGGGGGATATCGGCAAGCATTTTCCCGACAGCGATGCCAAATACAAAGGCATATCGTCCCTTTTGCTGCTGGAGCATGTGGTGAAGCTGCTGCAGGATATGGGTTATTCAGTTGTCAACGCGGATATAACCATCGTTGCCCAGCGGCCCAAGCTTGCGCCTCATATCGGGGCCATGCGGGAAAATGTCGCAAAGGCATTGGAAATCCCGCTGGATTGCGTGAATGTCAAAGCAACCACCACTGAGCGGTTAGGCTTTGAAGGCGAGGAAAAGGGCATCAGCGCGCAAGCGGTGTGCCTCGTTGCCCGCTGACAGGCAGTGGATTGCTTCTCATTTGCAAATGGACGCAGGGCCTTCCCCTACTAAGGGAAGGTGGCGCGTAGCGCCGGATGAGGTGCTTTCTTAAGAAAAAGCTGTATTTCGGCAAAACCACCTCATCTGTCACCATCGGTGGCAGCTTCCTTTGAAAGGGGAAGCCAAAAGATCATCCCAGCCATGGAAGCGTGATTGAACACCATGGAGGATACCATGGGAATCCATTATGAAGCGCCGTCAGTTGAAAATGCGCATCTGGTCAAGGATATGTGCGACGATTTGATGACGTATCAAAAATCAAAGACGCTGATTCATCCCCAATTCTTTGACGGCATGAGCTTTGAAACAAGCAGTACGAGCAAGGCTCCTTTTGAAAGGAGCTGTCAGCGAAGCTGACTGAGGATTGGTTAGCGAGTAATGCGCCGATTGAGCCAGATGGAAGCAGTGACGAAGGATCTTTAGGCAGCATGACAAAGCAAGATCCCTCACTTCATTCAGGATGACGCAGTTGGAGCTTTTGCAATACATGCTCCTAATAAAGCTGCGGTTTCAGCGATGAATCATATGTCAAAGGCATTTTAAAAGCCGGAAAGCACTTGCTCTCCGGCTTATTTTGAACTTATGTATGATTACTTGGCGAATTCGGTGCTCCTGGTTTCCCGGATCACGTTTACGCGGATCTGGCCGGGATATTCCAGCTCCTTTTCGATCCGCTTGGCGATTTCCTTGGCCAATACCTTCGTGCCCTCGTCTGTGACATCGTCGGGCTTGACCATGATGCGCACTTCGCGGCCGGACTGGATGGCAAAGCACTTTTCCACGCCGGTGAAGGAGTTGGCGATTTCCTCCAGCTTCTCCAGGCGCTTGATGTAGTTCTCCAGCGATTCGCGGCGGGCGCCGGGGCGGGCGGCGGAAATCGCGTCGGCGGCCTGTACCAGCACGGCCTCGATGGTTTGGGGTTCCACATCGTTGTGATGGGCCAGGATGGCGTGGATTACATCGGGGCTTTCCCGGTACTTGCGGGCCAGCTCGCCGCCGATGGTCACATGGGTGCCTTCCTGCTCGTGGTCCACTGCCTTGCCGATATCGTGCAGAAGTCCTGCGCGCTTGGCCAGCGCTACATCAGCGCCCAGCTCCGCCGCCATCAGGCCGGCCAGGTGGGATACTTCGATGGAATGCTTCAGTACGTTCTGGCCGTAGCTGGTGCGGTATTTCAAACGGCCCAGGATTTTGACCAGCTCGTGGTGAATGCCGTGCTGGTTGGTTTCAAACACGGCCTGTTCGCCGGCCTCCCGGATCTGGTTGTCTACTTCCTTGCGGGCCTTCTCCACCATTTCCTCAATGCGGGCGGGGTGGATGCGGCCGTCCATGATCAGCTTTTCCACGGCAATCCGGGCCACTTCCCGGCGCACGGGGTCAAAGGCGGATACGATCACGGCCTCGGGGGTATCATCAATGATCAGGTCGACGCCCGTGGCTGTTTCCAGCGCGCGGATGTTGCGGCCTTCGCGGCCGATGATGCGGCCCTTCATGTCATCGTTGGGCAGGGTGATCACGGACACGGTACTTTCAGCCACGTGGTCCGCGGCGCACTTTTGGATCGCCAGGGCGACGATATTGCGGGCCTTTTTGTCGCCTTCTTCCTTGGCGCGGCTTTCGATTTCACGCACCATGGCGGCGGCGTCATGGAAGGCATCCTTCTGGATGCGGTCTGTCAGCATCTGCCGGGCCTCGTCCTGGGTCATGCCGGCGATGCGTTCCAGTTCTGAAAATTGGCGGCCGTGGTATTCTTCGGCTTCTTCCTGAATCTTTTGAATCTGCGTTTGCTTTTTGTTGAGACCTTCTTCCCGGGCCTCCAGGTTATCGAGTTTCTTGTCCAGGGTTTCTTCCCGCTGGATGACACGGCGCTCGGCGCGCTGCAGCTCGTTCCGTCTGTCCCTGATCTCTTTGTCCAGTTCGGTCTTGAGCTTTAAGACTTCCTCTTTGGCTTCCAGAACGGTTTCTTTTTTCTTATCGTCCGCCTTGCGCATGGCGTCGTCAAGCAGGTTTTTGGCGTATTCTTCAGCACGGCCGATCTTTTTCTCGGCAGCGTTTTTCCGGTAGAGATAGCCTGCCGCCAGGCCGATAGCCGCCGCGACAATGGCGGCCAGTAGGATCCATAGCCAGTCCAAATGGGTCTCCTCCTCACTTTTTCGATTTTTCTATGCTCGATTCCAAGGATGGTTGGGAACGACGAAAGCCGCACAGGAAATTTCCTGCACGGCTGGCTGTTTTTTCGAGCAACATGAATTCAACTGTTTGCTGGTCGATTCGAACAACTGCATGCGCCGGGAAAACCGCCCGACACAATATCCACATAAACGGGAATGCCTGGGCATTCGCCATTTTGCTGCTATGCCGACATCAGGCTGCGGAAAATCAGCGCCGCACCCTAAGGTTTGGCCAACGCGGCGCGCCAGGCGGCGTCCGCTTTTGAATCCTGCCACAGTCTGCTCTTCCATACAAACCGCGCCGGGGTCAAAGATTACCCCGAAACGGAGAAGAAAAGGAATGGTTGCTTTATACGAAAAACAGCACAGGCATTTCGGGGAAACTTGGCAGAGGAAATGCCTTTTCAGCCGATCATAATCATTGTAACGGGCTGTATCCAATCTGTCAAGCAAAATTGTTCCATTGAGAGCAAAACAAGCTTCAAGTAGAGGCAGTTTGCATAAATAGGTTGCGAAAAGCCGGCCAAATTATTCCTGCGCGGCGCGGCCATGGAATATTTTTTTGCGTTGGGCAATGCCCGGGTTCGTAGAAACGTTATATGGGTATATCCTGACAATGTTGGGATATCGTGCTTGAATCGACTTTGGTTATCATAAAGGAGGGAATACCATGTGCAAAAAGGTGGCTTTGACTGCGGCGCTGCTGGCAGTGGTGATCCTTGTATCAGCCATGCCGGCGCTGGCGGAGCCTGTGCCTGTGGAAACGGGCGAGGTGATCAGTCAGAACGTATCGGTACGGGCCGACCATTCTACAAGCTCGGCAACGATCAGAAGCCTGGAAAACGGCGATACGTTTCAAATACTGGACCGGTGGGAGCAATATCTGTATATTGCCTATACCGACCCCAAAACCATGGAGATCGTCAACGGCTGGGTGCTCAGCTATTACGTGGTGGAAAACCCGATGCACATCACGCTGAGAAACAGCAGCACAACGGCGCTGGCGTATCCATCCTCCGACAGCAAGCGGGTTGGGTCGCTGAGCAAGTATACGAGGCTCACGGTTATCGCCCAGTTGGACAGATACTGGGTCGTCAGCCTTCGGGAAGCCGCGGCTTCCATCCCCAAGTCTGCCAAGATTTGGCTGGATGAGGAATTGGCGGCCTGGGCCTCCACGGCTTCTACAGCCGGCACAGTCGTCAAGCGGACCACAACCCGCACAGGCCCCGGCACCAGCTGGTCCTCCGTTCAGACACTGAGCGTAGGCGCCGCGGTGGAAATTCTCGGCTCTGACGGGGATTGGCATGTGATCCGCTATAAGGATGCCATCGCGTATGTGAAGATGGCGGACGTGACGTATTGATAATGGGCACAAGCGTGCAAGGGCATCCATGAGCAAAAGGCAGCCGCATGGCTGCCTTTTACTCATGTTTTGCTTCCGCCTCAGTGCTCTTCCCGGAGTATGCAAAACGGGTGTCCTTCCGGGTCCAGCATGGTAACGCAGCCGTCGCCGTAAAACTGCTCCGGCGTTTTCTTCGCGCCGAGACTCAGCGCGTGCCGGACAGCCGCTTCGTGGTCCTTGGTCTGGAAATCCAGGTGCATCATCTGTCCCGGTTTGCCTGCTTCGCCGGGCCATACGGGGGGAGCGTATTCATCCGTCTTTTGAAACGCGATCCGGAAACCTTCGGGCGAGAGAATGGAACTCCAGTCCGCGTCTTCAAACACCAGGTTCCAGCCCAGCAGATCACTGTAAAACGCGCTTAGCGTCTTTGGGCCCCTGCAATCGACGATCAGTGCGAACATGCCGATTTTAACGGGGGCTTCCTTCATACAGATTCCTCCTCGTGTTGGAAGACGGCGGCTGTTAAGCCGCCGTCCATGTGTTATAGCGTATTATTCCTCATCCAGCAACGCGGGGTCGTCATCCTCCGAAACGTCTGTCGTAACAGCGGTGGAGGCGCTCATTATCTCCTTGCGGATGGCGGCATCGATTTCTCTGGCAATCTCCGGATTGTCCTTCAAATACTGCTTGGCGCTTTCGCGGCCCTGGCCGATGCGCTGGTCGTTGTAGCTGAACCACGCGCCGCTCTTGTGAATGATGTCCCGGGTCACGGCCATATCCAGCAGCGAGCCTTCGCGGCTGATGCCCTGGCCGAAGATCATGTCAAATTCGCAGATTCTAAAGGGCGGCGCCACCTTGTTTTTGACCACTTTGACCTTGGTGCGGTTGCCGATCACCTCCGCGCCGACCTTCAACTGCTCGCCCTTGCGCACGTCCAGGCGCACGCTGGCATAGAACTTCAGCGCCCGCCCGCCGGGGGTGGTTTCCGGGTTGCCGTACATGACGCCCACTTTTTCGCGCAGCTGGTTGATAAAGATGGCGATGGCATTGGTCTTGGAGATGACGCCGGCCAGCTTGCGCAGCGCCTGGCTCATGAGACGGGCCTGCAGGCCCACGAAGCTGTCGCCCATTTCGCCGTCGATTTCCGCCTTGGGCACCAGCGCCGCCACGGAGTCGATGACCACGATATCGATGGCCCCGGAACGTACCAGCGCCTCGACGATCTCCAGCGCCTGCTCGCCGGTGTCGGGCTGGGAAATGTACAGGTCGTCGATGTTTACGCCAAGCCGCTTGGCATAGTTGGGGTCCAGGGCATGCTCGGCATCCACAAAGGCGGCGATGCCGCCGATGCGCTGGGCTTCGGCCACGATGTGCAGGGCGACGGTGGTCTTACCGGAGGATTCCGGTCCAAAGATTTCCACGATCCGGCCCCTCGGGATGCCACCCACGCCAAGGGCCAGGTCCAGATCCAGGCAGCCGGTGGGGACGACGGCAATACCGCCGCTGCGGGCGGAATCGCCCAGCTTCATCACGGTGCCTTTGCCATACTGCTTGTCCAAGGAGCTAAGCGCCGATTCCAGGGCGCGGAGCTTTTCTTCCTGCTGGGCGGACGCAGGAGTTCTTTCTTTCTTTTCGGGCACTTCTTTCTTAGCCATTTGTAAGCCTGCCTTTCTTTATGAGTGCATTTTAGGGGGAGTATTCAGCGCCGCAAGGCGCAGGCTGTTGAGTGCGTGCAGTGTGGTCAGGGTACGGATGCGGCTTCTGTTGCCGATAAAACGGAGCTTCATGCAGGTAGTGCCGTCCTTTGCGGCCAGGCCGATATATACGGTGCCTACCGGCGCGCCGTCAGTGCCGCCCTCCGGCCCGGCAAAGCCTGTGGCCGACACGGCCAGGTCGCTGCCGGTGATCATGCGGGCGTTTTCCGCCATGGCTTTGGCGCATGCTTCGCTGACTGCGCCATGAGTCTGCAGTATCTCCTGCGGCACATGCAAAAGCCGCATTTTGATCTCGTCCGTATAGGTCACGAAGCCGCCCAGAACCACCTGTGAAGCGCCGGGGATGGCCGTCAGCGCCTCGCAGACTTTGCCGCCGGTCAGGCTCTCGGCAAAGGACACGGTCATTTTCTTTTCCAATAGGGCTGCCATGGCGCTTGCCGCCAGGGAACCCCGGTTGTCCGGGTCCACGGAGTAGACCACATCGCCAAGCCTCGCTTTGACCTCTTCCACCCGGGGGAGAAGCAGAGCCAAAGCTTCCTCCTGCGTAGCCGCGGCGGCGGTGGCCCGGAGCTGCACCTCGCCTAGGGAGCAGTAGGGGGACAGGGTGGGGTTGCCCATCTCTTCCAGATCCAAAAGCTTTGCGTCCACATCGCTTTCGCCCATGCCGAAAATGCGGACATAGCGGCTTTCAAAGCACATGTGGCCGTGGTTTGCAAGCCAAGGGGCCACGTGCAGGTCGAAAAGCGGCTCCAGTTCATTGGGCGGGCCGGGCAGGTGAAACACTACTTTGTTATCACCGGCAGGCACCATGGCCCCCGGCGCGGTGCCGTTGGGATTGTAAAGAACAGAGGAATCGGCGGTGAACATGGCCTGGGAAAGATTGTTTTCCGCCATGGGCCGGTTCATGGCCGCGA
Organism: Bacillota bacterium; assembly: GCA_023425025.1. Classification (GTDB taxonomy): domain Bacteria; phylum Bacillota; class Clostridia; order Christensenellales; family Aristaeellaceae; genus JAEWAH01. Next base: position 17,139 of record JAFADG010000022.1, on the reverse strand, counting down.
ATCGGGCCCGCACCATTTTCTCCGCCTCGGGGCGAAGGACCAGGGGCTTTCCTAGCAGCTTGGCCAGGGAACGCTTGGTAATATCATCCACCGTCGGGCCAAGCCCCCCGGAGGTGATGACCACATCCGCCCGGGACAGCGCCAGCCTGTAGGCGGCCTGCAGCCGCAAATCATTATCGCCCACGGTGGTATGGTGGTAGCAGCTGACACCCAGCTCGCTCAAGCGCCGGCTTAAAAACTGGGCGTTGGTGTTCACGATCTGTCCCATTAAGAGCTCCGTGCCCACACAGAGGATTTCGGCAATCATTTGTGCTCCTCCTGAAACGATAAAACAGAACGGTTTTTCACAAAGTAATCCACACCGGACCATAGGGTAATGGCGACCATGGCATACGGCAGAATAGCTGACACCGGGAAGGCGCCAAAGGGCCAGTTATCTATAAGGAGAAAGGAAATGGTGACCATTTGCGTTACTGTTTTGATTTTGCCAAGCTTGCCCGCGGCGATCACCTTGCCGGTAAGCGACGCCACCATGCGCAGACCGTCCACCGAAAGCTCCCTGGCCAGGACAACAATCACCATCCAGGCCGGAACTTTTCCCTGAGAGGCAAGCATGATCAGCACGCTCAAAACCAGCAGCTTGTCGGCCACCGGGTCGATGAACTTGCCGAAATCAGTGACCAGGTTCCGTGACCTGGCGATGTGCCCGTCCAGAAAATCTGTGAAGGAGGCGATGAGGAAAACCACAAGCGCCAGCCAGTTGAAGACGGGCGTGGCAATATACATCAGCCCCACACAGACGGGGATCAGCAGCACGCGCACAAGGGACAGGCGGTTGGGCAGATTCATGCTCTTTCTCCCATCAGGTCATAGGTTTTCGCTTTTGTGATGCGTACATCACAGAAGCTGCCGGCCGCAAGGGGCGTGGGGGAGCTGAAGAGGATTTCGCCGTCGATTTCCGGCGATTCCCACTCGGAGCGGCCGGTATACATGCCATTGCTTCTCTCACTGGTGACCAGCACTTTCGTTGTGGTTCCAACACGAAGCTTATTGCGGTTTTGGGAAATGGTGGCCTGCAGCTTCATCAGCTTGTCCAGCCGTTCCTCCCTTACTTCCGGGGGAACCTGGTCCGCCATGTCCGCGGCCGGCGTGCCCTCCTCGGGGGAGAAGGCGAAAGCGCCCAGCTTGTCAAACTGCTGCTCAGAAACATAATCCATCAAACGCTGGAACTCCGCCTCCGTTTCGCCGGGGAAGCCCACGATAATGGAAGTGCGGAGCGCAAAGCCCCGCTCCCGGGCGGCGGTGAGCAGCGTGCGTATTTTCTCCGGGCTGCCCCGCCTGCGCATGCGCGTTAAGATGCCGGCATCGATGTGTTGGATGGGCAGGTCAAGGTATTTGCAGATGTTGCTTGTTTCAGCCATCGTATCCAGCAGCCGTATGTCCGCCTGGTCGGGGTAGCAGTACAGCACGCGAAGCCAGTCCACGCCCTCCATCTTTGCGGCCTTTTGCATGAGCTCGGGAAGCTGAGAATTCTTTGCCCAGTCGGTGCCGTAGCGGGTGGTATCCTGGGCCACCAGCACGTGCTCCCTGACCCCCTGGGCGGCCAGGGACTTGATTTCAGCAATGATGCTATCCTCCGCCCGGGAACGGTAGCGGCCCCGAATCAGGGGAATGGCGCAATAGGCGCAGCGGTTGTCGCAGCCGTCGCCGATACGTATGTAGGCAAAGTAGGTGGGCGTAGTCAGGACGCGGTCGGTTTCCAAAAAGGAATCGCTGGGCGCGCAGTAGGCGCCGCGGCTGCCGTTTAGCGCCCCTTCAATGGCGGAAACAAGCCGGCCGTACTGGTTGACGCCCAGGATCAGGTCGATTTCGGGAATATCGGCAAGCAGATCTTCGGAATACCGCTGGGCCAGGCAGCCGGTGACCACCAGCAGCCGGCAGGCCCCGGTCGTTTTGTATTGCGCCATTTCCAGTATGGTGTCGATGGATTCTGTTTTGGCGGACTCAATAAAGCCGCAGGTGTTGACGATGAGGATTTCGGCGCTTTTCGCGTCGGGAATGATTTGATATCCGCTTTGACGGAGGATGCCAAGCATCTGCTCGGTATCCACCCGGTTTTTCGTGCAGCCAAGGGAAACGACGCCGACAGTTACGGGCATGAACATAACTCCTTTTGGAAAGCGAATGGGAATATCCTTTTGCATAACACGATTATTGTATCATAATCCGGGTGGAAAGTAAAAGAAAAACAGGGGTTATGAAAAAGGCACACTTTGAAACTTCCGCGTATGACAGCGTTTCATATTTACCGGTGTGAAACCAGGGAAATCCACCGCCAAATTTTCGTCTGGCACATCGCTTTTTTCATTTATTCTATTGACAATCAAAGTCTCATGGCCTACCATTAAGAAAAAGCGTTACGTTTCGGTTTTTTGGAAAAACGGCGTCCGGCCGTATGCAAGCGCGTGAATCATGCAAGGAGGACAGCATTAATGAAGGAAAGCTTTGTCTTAAACCCGCCCAAAAACAACACCCGCGGCAGGCTGCCCAAAATCGGCATCCGTGCGGTCATCGACGGCCGCCGCGGCGGTGTTCGGGAAAGTCTGGAAGATCAAACCATGGCGCTGGCCAAGTCGGTGGCCACTCTTTTGACAAGCGAACTGCGCCACCCCTGCGGTTTGCCGGTGGAGTGCGTTCTTTCCGACACGACCATCGGCGGCGTGGCTGAAGCGGCGGATTGCGCCGACAAGTTCGCGCGGGAAGGCGTGGGGCTGACCATCAGCGTAACGCCCTGCTGGTGCTACGGCGCCGAGACCATTGATATGGACCCCTTGATGCCCAAGGCCATCTACGGCTTTAACGGCACCGAACGGCCCGGCGCGGTGTATCTGGCTTCCGCCCTGGCCGGCCACAGCCAGAAAGGTCTGCCTGCCTTTGGCATCTACGGGCGGGATGTTCTGGAGGCGGGCGATACCGCCATACCCGGTGATGTGAAGGAAAAACTGCTGCGCTTTGCCAGGGCAGGCCTGGCAGCGGCATATATGCGCGGCAAGAGCTACCTTGGCATGGGCGGCATGTCCATGGGCATTGCCGGCTCCATCCTCAGCGCTGAATTTCTGGAAAAATACCTGGGCATGCGCATGGAATCCATTGACATGTCGGAATTTGTGCGCCGCTGGGAAGAAAGGATTTACGATCCCGAGGAGTTTGAACTGGCCAAAGCCTGGGTGAAGGAATATGTTCGCATTGGCTACGACAAGAACCCGGAGGAAAAGCAGCACAACAAGGAAAAGAAGCAGCAGGTGCTGGAGCAAAGCATTTTGATGACCATGATCGCCAGGGACCTGATGCAGGGCAACGAACAGCTCAAGGCCCTGGGCTTTGAGGAAGAAGCCTGCGGCCACAACGCTATCGCATCCGGCTTTCAGGGCCAGCGGCAGTGGACCGACCACTTCCCCAACGGCGACTTTATGGAGGCGCTGCTCAACACCTCCTTTGACTGGAACGGCATCAGGGAACCCATGATCGTGGCTACGGAAAACGACCATTTAAACGGTATCGCCATGCTCTTTGGCAAGCTGCTGACCGGTACCGCCCAGGGCTTTGCGGATGTCAGAACCTTCTGGAGCCCCGAGGCTATTCAAAGGGTCACCGGCTGGCAGCCCGAAGGCCTGGCCCAAAACGGGCTCATCCATTTGATCAACTCCGGCTCGGTCACACTGGAGGCCGGCGGTGTATGTAAAATCGACGGCCAGCCCGCCATCAAGCATTGGTGGGAGATCAAGAAAGACGAAGCGGAAGCCGCTATGGCGTCCACCCGGTTCTGCTACGCAGACCTGGGATACTTCAGGGGCGGCGGATATTCCTCGCAGCTTCTGTCCGAAGGCGGCATGCCCATCACCCTGTGCCGCATCAATCTTGTTGATGGTTTAGGCCCTGTACTTCAATTGGCCGAGGGCTGGACGGTGGAGGTGCCCAAGCACGTGTACGAAGCCATCAACCGCCGCACCGACCCCACCTGGCCCACTACCTTCTTTGTGCCCAGATTAAGCGGCGAAGGCGCGTTCACCAGCGTTTATGAAGTCATGCGCCGCTGGGGCGCCAACCATGGCGCGTTCAGCTATGGGCACATCGGCGCGGACCTGATCACACTGTGCAGCATCCTTCGTATTCCTGTCTGCATGCATAACGTTTCGCCCGACAAGGTGTATCGGCCCAGCATGTGGGACGCCTTTGGCACACACGACCTGGAGGGCGCCGACTACCGTGCCTGCGAAAAGCTGGGGCCGCTGTACGGCCGGAAATGAGCATGAAAACCTACACGATCGGCCTGGATTTTGGCACCCTATCCTGCCGCGGGATCATCGCGGCTGTGGCGGACGGCGAGCAAATCGCCTCCGCCCAATTTGTGTATCCCCACGGTATCATGGATACCGCACTATCCGACGGCACACCCCTTCCCCCCGGTTGGGCGCTGCAGCATCCGCAGGATTATCTGGACGCTTTGGAGAAAGTCATCCCCGAATTATTGCGCGAAAGCGGCATTCCGTCCGAAAGCATTATTGGCGTCGGCGTGGACTTTACCTCCTGCACCATGCTGCCCATAAAGGCGGATGGAACGCCGCTTTGCTTCCTGCCCGAGTTTCAGAACGAGACTCACGCCTATGTGAAGCTGTGGAAGCACCATGCCGCCCAGAGCCAGGCGGACAGGATTACCGCCCTGGCCGCGGAGCGGGACGAAGCGTTTTTGAAAAAAAGCGGGGGGAAAGCCTCGGCTCAGAATCTTTTCCCGAAGCTGTTGCAGGTCTTGGAAGAAGCGCCGCATGTAGCACAGGCTATGGATCTGTGGCTGGAGGCGGCGGACTGGATTGTGCTTCAGCTTACCGGCGTTCTTTCTCGCGGCGCCTGCTGCCTGGGTTACAAAGCGTTTTTTGACGCGGAAACCGGCTTTCCGGAAGATGGCTTTTTTGACGCCCTTTTCCCAGGCCTTTCGGGTATGGTAAGAACAAAGCTCCAGGGAACGGTTGCTCCAGTGGCGGGGAAAGCCGGAACAGTATCTCATATTGCCACAAAGCGCTTTGGCCTTGCGCCGGGTGCGGCGGTGAGCACGCCCATGGTGGACGGCCACGCCTGCTTTCCGGCCTCCGGCATTCTTGGCCCCGGCAAGCTGCTGGGGATTCTTGGCACCTCCGCCGCATACCTTATGCTGTCTCCAAGCGGCGAGCCTGTTCCCGGTCTGTGCGGTACGGTGAAGGACGGGCTTGTCCCCGGCTTTTATGGCCTGGAGGCCGGCCTGAATTGCATGGGCGACCATTTTGACTGGATGGTCAAAGCTCTATGCCCGCCGGGCTGTCATGAGGAAGCACAAGCAAGGAGCATTAGCCTCCATGCGCTGCTTACGCAAAAGGCGCAGGCGTTAAAGCCTGGGCAAAGCGGCCTGATTGCCTTGGATTGGTGGAACGGCAACCGCTCCCTTTTGATGAACGCGGATTTGAACGGCCTGCTGCTGGGCATGACCATACACACCACGCCGGAAGAAATCTACCGCGCGCTGCTGGAGGCCACCGCCTTTGCCACCCGCATGATTACCGAGCGCCTTTGTGCCTGCGGACAGCCCGTTCGAGAGTTCATTGCCACCGGCGGCATCAGCCGCAAAAACCCGTTGCTCATGCAGATCCTTTGCGATGTGCTGAATATGCCCGTCAAGGTGCTCGCAACAGATCAGGGCTCGGCGCTGGGCAGCGCCATCTATGCGGCCGCGGCCGCCGGTGCGGAGTATGGCGGATATGGCAGCTTAACGGAAGCCATGCGGCATATGCACAGCCCGGTGAAAGAGGAATTTCTGCCCAACAGGGAGAATACGCACATTTATGACAAACTGTTTGCGGAATACAGGCTTTTGCACGATGCTTTTGGAGCAAAGGGCGGCCTGATGTCAAGGTTATTGAATATCCGCCGGGATGCGAAACGAAACAAAGCTTACTGAAGGAGCAAAGTCATGAAAAAAGTGATCGTCATCGTCGGCGCCGGCATGATGGGCTCGGCCATCAGCGTCCCGGCCAGAGACAACGGGCATGAGGTCCGTATTGTAGGCACGCATTTAGACAGGGAAATCATCGAGCATGCCAAAGCACATAGCTATCATTTGAATATGAAGCGCAAACTGCCGGATGGGATACAGTATTATCAGATCGAAGACCTGGACAAGGCACTATCAGGCGCGGACCTTTTGGTCGGCGGCGTTTCCAGCTTTGGGGTGGAATGGTTTGGCGATTATGTACTGCCCAGAATTCCTTCTACACTTCCTGTGCTTTCCGTGACCAAGGGGCTGCAAAACATGCCTGACGGTTCACTTGTGCCCTTCCCGCGCCTGCTGGATGAAAAAACAGGTGGTCGTCTTTCCCTAAACGCCATCGGCGGGCCCTGCACCAGCTATGAGCTGGCCGACCGCAGGCAGACCTGCGTGGCCTTTTGCGGCAAAGACATCAATATCCTTCGGCAATTGAAGGCCATGCTGGAAACGGAATATTACCACATCAGCCTTTCCACCGATATTATCGGTGTGGAGTGCGCCGTTGCTATGAAAAACGCCTATGCCCTGGGTGTATCCCTGGCCATCGGCATGGTGGAAGCGAAGGACGGTATCGGCTGCACGGAAGCTTATAACCCGCAGGCGGCGCTGTTTGGCCAGAGCGTGAAGGAAATGGGTAAAATGCTGGCCATCACCGGCGGCGGGCCGGAGAACATTGTCTATGCCGCGGGTGATTTGTATGTCACCATCTTTGGCGGCAGAACCCGTGCCCTGGGTATCCGCCTGGGCCGGGGCATGCGTTTGAGCGAAGCGCTCAAAGAACTGAACGGCGTCACCCTGGAATCGGTGGTAATCGCCCGCAGGACCATCGAGGCCATGGCCGTATGGGTGGAAACAGGGACTGCCCGGCGGGAGGATTTTCCGCTCCTTCATCACATCGCGGGGCTTTTGAATGACGAAGAAACCAAACCCTTGGATTGGACGGCTTTTGAAACGGAACGCTGCTAATGCGTACGCGATAAACAAATGCGGAGGGATAGCCTATGAACATTCCCCAAGTGAAGCTGGGCGTTGTGGCGGTAAGCCGGGATTGCTTTCCCATCGACCTTTCCAGGCGGCGCAGGGGCGCTCTGGCCGAAGCGGTCAAAAAGGCCGGCGGCGAGATCACCGAGATTCAGACCATTATTGAAAACGAAACCCATGCCCTGGCGGCCTTGAGGGAATTGAAGGACGCCGCTTGCAATGCCCTTTTGGTATACCTTGGAAACTTTGGCCCCGAGGGACCGGAGACGCTGCTGGCACAGAAATTTGACGGCCCTGTTATGTTCGCCGCCGCTGCTGAGGAAAGTGTGGACATCCTGGCCTCCGACCGGGGCGACGCCTACTGCGGCATGCTCAACGCCAGCTACAACCTGGGGCTGCGGGGCGTAAAGGCCTACATTCCGGAATACCCTGTAGGCACCGCCGGCGAAGTGGCCGCCATGGCCGCGGAGTTCGTGCCCATCGCGCGTATGCTGATTGGGCTGAAGAACCTCAAAATCATCACCTTCGGGCCTAGGCCCTTTGATTTCCTGGCCTGCAACGCGCCTATCAAGGCGTTGTTTGACCTGGGAGTCAATGTTCAGGAAAACAGCGAGCTGGACTTGTACGCCGCCTTCCACGCCCACAAGGAGGACAAGCGTGTTCCCGAAGTGGTGGCGGACATGGCCAAGGAGCTTGGCGAAGGCAACAAAATGCCCGGTGTGCTGCCCCGTTTGGCCCAGTATGAATTGACGCTGCTGGATTGGGTAGAGCATAATAAGGGCGCCAGCGACTATGTGGTCATGGCCAACAAGTGCTGGCCGGCCTTCCAGACCCAGATGGGGTTTGTGCCCTGCTATGTCAACAGCCGCTTTGCCAGCCGGCTGATGCCCATCTCCTGCGAGGTGGATATCTACGGTGCGCTGTCCGAATACCTGATCGCCTGCGCCACGGAAATCCCGCCCACGCTGCTGGACATCAACAACACCGTGCCCAAGGACCTGTTTGACAGCGAGATCAAGGGTAAGTTTGACTACACGCTCAATGATACCTTCATGGGCTTCCATTGCGGCAACACGCCCCTGTGCCATTTAAGCCGCGGGGAAATGAAGTATCAGTTGATCATGAAGCGCGCCCTGGAACCCGAAAGCGAGCCGGATATCACCCGCGGTACCTTGGAGGGCGACCTAAAGCCCGGTCAGATTACCTTCTTCCGTCTGCAAAGCGCCGCGGATACGTCCTTGCACGCGTATGTCGCTCATGGTGAAATACTGCCTGTGGCTACCCGCAGCTTTGGCGGCATCGGCGTGTTCGCCATCCCCGAAATGGCCCGCTTCTACCGCCACGTGCTCATTGAAAAGCGCTATCCCCATCATGGCGCCGTGGCCTTCGCCAAGGTGGGCAAGGTGCTCTTTGAAGCGCTGAAGCTGCTGGGCGTTAATGACATTGCCTTCAATCAGCCCAAGGGCATGCTTTACAAGAGGGAGAATCCGTTTGCATAGAATCGAGAGGTGATTTGCGGGAAGGGGCGCTTTTTCAAAAAGCCCTTCGGCCTGCTCAATCGTCGCCGCGGTTCGCTGCTGCTTTCGCGGCTCGTTTCGCTGGTCTCCTTCGCCTCGCTTTTCCCACCACAGGCGGTGCTTCGGCTATGGAGCCTTCCCGCAACCATCCCCAAAAAACTTCACTAAACTATCATGAAATCAAATAGACTGCCTTATCACATTTCTCTTGTGGTGAGGCAGTCTTTCATATAAAATTGCATAGATTGAATGGAAATAAATATCCTCGTCAGGAAGAAAATTGAAAACAAAAGCGTTTGATATATGAACGAAACAGTAGCGCATCTGAAATAGGAAAACGAGGCGTAGATGATGAGAAAGCACTTGCAGGCATATATTTTTGCAATACTGCTGATGTCGCTGTGGGCGATCGTTCTGCCTGCACTGGCGGGAGATTATCCGGTGGCGGTAATCAATACTGCTGATCCCAACCAATGTATCCATCTGCGCGCAAAACCCAATTTGAATGCTAAATCCCTGGGTCAATATTACAATGGCGTTATAGTAGTGATAGAGCATACATCCGGAACAAAATGGTGTCAGGTGGAAGTGGCGGGCCGGACAGGCTACATGGAATCAGAGCACTTAACGCGTTGCGGCCTGCAAAGCAAATATGATCGGGCTGTGATTGACAGCGTCAAAAGCGCCAAGCCAAAAGCTGAAATTGGTGGACAGCGGGCAACGGACGGACTGCATTTGCGAGACCGGCCGTCCACCAACGCAAACTCCAGGGGAAAGTTCTATAATGGTACGTCTATGGAAATTTTGGGTATTGTTGAAAATGGAAGCTGGTATTACGTATATTTACCTGAAACAGAACAATGGGGATACATGCTTTCCAAATATGTGCAGCCAAATGTCGGGCCGGGAACTGGTTCACCTGAATCTCCCGATAACAACCCGCAAGACCCTTCGGGTATCTATGCGGTGGTCAATAATCCTTCTGCTACTGACCGGCTGAATTTGCGGGCCAGTAAATCACAAACGACAAAGTCATTGGGGAAATATTGTAATGGCAACACCGTTGAAGTTCTGGATCATGGAGATACATGGTGCCGTGTGCGCGTAGATGGAAAAACAGGATATATGCTGACCAAATACCTATTGCTGGATAGCAGCATAAAAACGCTGGTGATACTGGATGTTGGCCGGAATGATATCAGCGGGCCGCCATACCCCACCCTGCGCAGCGCACCGTCCGACAGCGCTTCCGCCGTTCCGTTGCCGGACCCCAAACTGGGCGGCTCGCTTGCCATCCTCAGCAAAGCCGGCACGTGGTATTATGTTGAAGTCCAGGGAGTCGAGGGGTACTACCCCGCCAACAAGGTGATGCCTGGGGCGAAGACTTACACCCAAAAGAAAATAGCGGTAGTCACTGGACCAAACTTGAGTGACAGGTTGAATTTGCGTGCTTCCACATCAAAGACTGCCGCCATCTTGGGAAAATTCTTTGTGGGCACTCAGGTGGAGGTGCTGGATGATAACGTCATGGATGCCGTTGCAAGAAAGGATATATGGTATCAGGTGAAGGTGGACGGCAAAAAGGGATATATGCAGGCCACATATCTGCAGGATTTGCAAACAGGTGATCCATCCACATGGTAAGGTTTCTCGGCGAAACAAAAAGGTGACCGTATACAAAAGGAGCAGCCTGTGCGACTTACGCAATCAGGCTGCTCCTTGTAGAATAACGGTTATTCCTGCACTCCCGGAATCTTGGGCAGCGAGTTGAACCCCGGCTGCAAATCTTCATCGGTGGGGATATAATCCGTCATCCGGCCCTCGTTATAGGCAGCGTAGGCGGACATATCAAAATACCCCGTACCGGTGAGGCCGAACAGAATCGTCTTCTTTTCGCCCGACTCCCGGCAGCGGATGGCCTCATCTATCGCCGCGCGGATGGCGTGGGCCGATTCCGGCGCGGGCAGTATGGTCTCGTTTTTCGCAAAGAATACCGCTGCGTCAAACACCTTCGTCTGCTCCACCGCCCTGGCCTCATCCAAATATCCGTCATGATACAGCTTGGAAAGGATGGGCGCCATGCCGTGGTAGCGCAGCCCGCCGGCGTGGTTGGGGGAGGGCATGAACCCGCTGCCCAGGGTGTACATCTTGGCCAGGGGCGTGATCTTGCCCGTATCGCAAAAGTCGTAGGCATATTTGCCCCTGGTCATGGAGGGGCAGGAGGCCGGCTCCACGGCGATAAAGTGCGGGTCGGCCTTGCCCAGTATCTTGTCCTGCATGAAGGGCGCCATCAGCCCGCCCATGTTGGAGCCGCCGCCGGCGCAGCCGATGATGATATCGGGGTATTCGCCCAGCAGTTCCATGGCCTTTTTCGTTTCCAGCCCGATGATGGACTGGTGCAAAAGCACCTGATTGAGCACAGAACCCAGCACATAGCGGTGACCTTCGCTGGTGACGGCGGTTTCAATGGCCTCGGAGATGGCGGTGCCCAGGCTACCGTTGCTGTCTGGATTTTGCGAAAGCATGGCCCGGCCTACATTCGTAACATCGCTGGGGCTGGCGATGACCTTGGCCCCGAAGGTTTCCATCACGTTTTTGCGATAGGGCTTTTGCTGGTAGGATACCTTGACCATGTACACCGTCAGCGGCAGGCCAAAGTAGCTGGCCGCTTCCGCCATGGCCGTGCCCCACTGGCCGGCGCCGGTTTCGGTGGTCAGGCCTTTCAATCCCTGCTTTTTCGCATAGTACACCTGGGCCAGGGCGGAGTTCAATTTGTGGCTGCCGGAAGTGTTGTTGCCCTCGTACTTGTAGTAGATTTTGGCGGGCGTTTGGAGCGCCTTTTCCAGGTTGTAGGCCCGGATCAGCGGCGAAGGCCGGTAAATGCGGTAGATGTCCATGAGCTCGCCGGGAATGTCGATGAATTTTGTGGTGCTGTCCATTTCTTGTTTGGCCAATTCTTCACAAAAGACCGGATACAATTCTTCCGTTGTTACGGGCTGCAAAGTGCCGGGGTTCAAATACGGCTCCGGCTGGCTTTTCATATCCGCCCGCAGGTTGTACCATTGCTTGGGCATCTGCTCCTCGGTCAAGTAGAAACGATAGGGGATTTTCGTCATGTACATTCTCCTTTGCGTTTTTGTTTTATATTGCCCAGCCTTGCGGCTGTGGGTCCACACCTTGAAGCATACTTTATCAAAGAGAATAAAAAAATGCTCTTGTCCCTACACGGGACAAGAGCATGAACTCCTGCGGTACCACCCAAATTGGCCAAACGGCCCACTTTCTCCATATACGCATCATATATGCTTCCTTGGTAACGGGTGAAGATCCCGTCAGGTACTACTCGCTGCCTTTCGCCCTGCCCTCACAAGTCCATTCGGCACAGCCTTCTTTGCCGCAATCCCACCGCCTGCGGCTCTCTTTGAAAGATCATCCATGCGTACTCGTCTTGTTCAACGGTTTGTATGCTGTTGGGTGCATTATACATGCGCGCTTGAAAGCTGTCAAGCGAAAAATTGGGTCAAACTGACAACAATTCAAAAATTAGTACTTGGTGTCATAGGGCCAGGGCGATCCGCCGGCCAGGCAGCCGCCATCCACCCTGAACTCCGCGCCTGTAATGTAGCTGGAAGCATCGGAGGCCAGCAGCACGCACACGCCCACGATCTCCTCCGGCGTGCCGGGCCGCTGCATGGCGATGCGCTCTTTCAGGTAGGTTGACCGCTCGGGATGCTCCCAGGTGGGCACCGTCAAAGGCGTCAAGATATGCCCCGGGCTTACGCAGTTGGCGCGGATGTTGTGCCTGGCCCACTCCACCGCCATGGAACGGGTGAGGGCCAGCACGCCGGACTTGGTGGCGGCGTACACCGACACCCCGCCCAATACCGCGCCGGTATTGTGGGAGCCGATGTTGATGATGGAGCCGCTTTTTTGCCCGATCATATAATGCCCCACGGCCTGGCTGGTAAGGAACGTGCCCTTTAGGTTCACATCCATGATGCGGTCATAGGTTTCCTCCCCAACATCCAGCAGGCCTTCCCGTTTGTTGATACCGGCGCAGTTGATCAGCACATCGATATGGCCGTAGGCCTTTGCAATCTCCGCAACGGCCGTATCCACCGACGATTTGTCGGCAACGTTCATCAGGTGGGCGGAGGCCGCGCCGCCTTCCTTAACAATTTCCTGCTGCACTGCCTGCAGCGGCTCCAGCCGGATATCGCATAAGGCGACATCCGCCCCGGCCAGTGCCAGCCCCTTGGCCAGCGCCGCGCCGATGCCGCCGCCCGCACCGGTCACAATGGCAACTTTGCCCGCAAGGGAAAACAGTTTCTCCAATTGATTCCCGATCTGGGACATGACGCTCACCTTCCCCTTGTGACGATCAGTCGATGATCCCCGGCATGCCGCCGCGCTTCATGGGCGCGGGGCGCTGATATTTGCTTTCAAGTTCCACCCGGCCCATTTTGTCGCTGCTTTTTTCAAAAGCGGTCAAAATCTCCAGCACGTGCAGGGTTTGCCGGTAATCGGCCCTGGCCGCGCGGTCATTCGCAATCGCGTTGGCCATGTCGGCCAGGCCCAGCGCCCGGCTGTTTTCCTTGTAATCGTACAGCAGCGGGATTTCCTTCACTGTTTTGTCCTCCGGGGTGTACAGGGAAATGGGCCCGCCGAAATAGTTGGGGTCAGGCACAAACAGCGTGCCCTGGGTGCCGTAAACCTCCAGCCTGGCCTGGCTGGGATAATACACATCAAAGGTCGTAAAGATGGTGCCCACGGCCCCGTTATCAAATTCCATGGTGCCGGTGACATAGGTAGGCACATCGACGGTGACAACCTGGCCCCGCTTGGGCGCGCTGGTCACAAGCCGCATGGGAAAGGCGGATTTGGTCACGCCGGTCACGGCCTTTACGCCGCCAACCAGGTTCACCAGCGCCGTTACGTAATACGGTCCCATGTCCAGCATGGGCCCGCCGCCCCGTTTGTAGTAGAATTCCGGGTCGGGATGCCAGCTTTCATGGCCCCGGCAGATCATGAACGCCGCGGCGCCCACTACATCGCCGATAACGCCGTCGTCAAGGAGCCGGCGGCAGGTTTGCAGACCGGCGCCAAGGAACGTATCCGGCGCGCCGCCCAGATACAGGCCCTTCTCTTGGGCCAGCTTGACCAGCGCTTTTCCTTCTTCCAGATCCGCGCCCAGAGGCTTTTCGCTGTAGACATGCTTGCCATTTAAGAGCGCCGCCTTTGTCACCTCAAAATGCTCGCTGGGCCTTGTCAGGTTCAAAACGATTTCCACTTCCGGATCTAAAAAGGCGTCGTGCATCGTGTCATAGATTTTGGGTATGTGGTACTCCGCCTGGGCTTTTTCGGCCCGTTCCCGCACCAAATCGCAAACGCCGATGAGTGTGAGCTCATGAAAGGCCTCCGTGATGTTTTTCAGATAAATCCCGCTGATGGCGCCAACGCCGATCATTGCCACTTTGACTGCCATACGCATATCCTCCTTACAGACCCAGCACGTTGTGCAGATATTCCCTGGAAACCATGGCGGCATGGTAGTTGCACACCGGCGGATTGTCCAGCTCCACGCAAAGCACGCCGTCATAGCCGCCGTTTTTCAGAGCATGTATGACGCCTTTAAAGTCCACCGTGCCCATGCCCAGGGGCAAAAACCGCGCCATGGGACGGTCGGCAAAGGCACCGGCGGCATCCGCATCCACGTCCTTCAAATGCATATAAGCAATGCGGGGTACAAAATGCTTTATCGCTTCCACCGCGTCCATATGCGCGATGGTGGTGTGGGCCGTATCCAGGCACAGGCTTACGTATTGGGGATTCGTCATGGAAAGGAACAGGTCAATCTGCTCCTGGCTGAAGATGGCCGTTTGGGCATGGGGATGGAAGCAGGCCACCAGGCCGTTTTCCTTGCACAGTTTGCCGATACGGTCGGAAAGCTGCGCGTAGGCCGCGATCTTCTCTTTGTCGGTTGGCCGCTCGCTGGGCGCGTCATGCCACATGGTGCCCTGCAGGTTCATGTAGGTGGCGCCGATCTTCTTCATGAAATCCACATAGAACACGGCGCTCTCATAGTCCTTATCCGCGTCGTCGGAGTAGTGCAGATAGAGGTTGGCCATTTCCAGGCGGTATTTGTCCAAAAGGGCCTTGATGGCTGCCGCGTCGTTGTCAAAATATTTGGCGATAAAAGCGAAGTTCTCCACCGCCTGGTAGCCCAAATGGGAAGCTTCCTTCAGGAATTGTTCAAACTCGTACTGATAGTTGTCCTTGTGGTGCACAAGCCAGGTCCAGCCGGTATAGGCGATTTTCATAGCGATGCCCTGCCTTTTATACGTATTGCGTTTTCAATAAAGTCCGCTTGATGATATCATAGCATAATGCCCGTATGGTATGGTAGACAAAATGCATCTAGTCACTGACAAAAGTAGTGCTCATTGCATGTTAACTCATATGGCGTTTTTCTTGCTTAAGACACTCCGGTCGTGATATGATACCATCAAAGGAACAGGGGAACCGGAGGCGCTGACTTACAGTGAGCAGCAACGCGTTTTTTGAAATCAACAGGCAGGCGGTGCGCGTATATTACGGGCAGAATTTGACCTTTTATCCCCATTTTCATTCGAGCCTGGAGCTGTTCTATTGCTTGCAGGGGCAGACAAAAGTTGTGGTGGAGGACAAGGAAAAAATTGTATCTCCCGGAGAGGTGGCTGTTGCCTGGCCCAACCATGTGCACAGCTATACAGCCCTTGGCGAAACCCGGTATATCATTGCCATTGTGGACCTGAACCAGATTCACGAGTACGCGCCATTGATTTCCCATCACGGCTGCACGGACCCCTTTTTGGATAAGGATTATGTTCATCCCGATATCCTCCATTGTATGGATATCCTGGCTCAGGCCGCAAAAATGGGGGAGCAGCTGCGAAGGGCCTACCTTGGCGTCATGATCGGCAGGCTGTTGGAACAGCTTCCCCTTGGCGAAAAACGGCGGCCCCTGACCCACGATTCCCTGCGAGATTTGATCACCTACATTGATGCGCGCATTGCGGAACCTATTTCTTTGCAGCTGCTTGCCAAGGAACTGTACCTGAACAAATATTACATATCGAAGCTTTTTTCCCAGCGCATCGGCTGCAGCCTTCGAACCTATGTCAACGCCATCCGCATCGACCGGGCCTGCGCGATGCTGACCGATCCGGATGCCATTATTTCCGACATTGTGGAGGCCTGCGGCTTTGAAAGCGAGCGCACCTTCTACCGCGCCTTTATGGCCCAGCGGGGCATGACCCCCAAGGCATTCCGGGAGCAATCCATCAAAGAGAGACCGCACTGATCATGAGAACAAATACAAAGTAAAAAAAGGAATCAGCAGCGGCATAATGCTGCCGGGCTGATTCCCTCTATTTCATATGAATATTTTTACCCGATATCAATGCCCGGATAAAAGCACGTGGTGCGGATGAACCTGGCCCCAAAGCTCCTGGCCATGGCGCACTGGGCCGGGCTGCGCCGCAAAACCAGCGCCTCCACCTGGGTGACGCCTTCTTCCCGAAGCATATGCAGCGCCCTTATCAAAAGCGCCTTGCCAAGGCCCTGCCGCCGGTAATTGGAACGTATGTACAGCGCTGCCAGCGTGGCCCTGTCGCCCGTGCCGGACAATAGCACCTCGCCGATGGGCTCGTCGCCGCGGTATATGCCAAGCGCCAGAAAGTGCGGCAGCTGCATCCACTGGCCAAGGGTGATCAGGTCCAGCGGAGCGATGCGGCTCAAGTTCATTCGATTCAGCATCGCCTGTTGCTCAAACTCGTTGCGTAGCGGGATGTTGGCCACCGTGCAGCCCATGGGAATCGTGTCGGCTGTATCGGGTATGGGAAAGCGCACCAAATCCTCCGCGTCATCCAATGAAAATCCGTTGCCGGTGAAAAACTCCATGCCCCTGGCATCCTCCACCGAAAGCTGGGTGTACAGCCGGGTAGGCATGTGGGGATTTTGCGCCCGAAGCTGGCTGACACGGGCCAGGAGCGCGCCAAAGAGCATATATTGGCAGGAAGGCGGAGCTTCCAGCTGTAAATAAAGGTTCATAGGCCGCTGAGGGAACATATCCGGCTGAAAAAACGGCATTACATAGCCTGTACCTTGCTGAATGTCCATGTCATCCATCACGAAAAACACGTTTTCCGGCGAAAGGCCCTGATATGCCCCTAACGGATGATATACGCGCATGGCGTCCATCCTTTCCATGTTGGGGTGTCGCGGCGATAAGCGCACAGCACGGTTTATTGTACCCTAGCTTGGGGAATTCTGCAAGTAAAAATCAGATTTTGCGTAATGTTTTGTCACAGACTATTCATGATTATTCCCAGGTTCCGCACACCTCATGCTATGAAAGCAATACTTATGTCCAAATCAAAACCACGCGTTTCACGCGTGGTTCAGACCCCTGACAAAGCCCTGCTATTTTTTAAGTAGCAGGGGTTTAGACGTTTATGAGGAAAGAATAAGCAAAAAAGGGGCGAAGGAAGAGGGCGATCCTCTTCATATTTTGGACAGCCGCAGTCA
>JAFADG010000016.1 GCA_023425025.1 Bacillota bacterium | reverse complement strand
GTCTGGATTTTGCTACCGTTACAGCCAAGGCAGGGAAGCAGAACCCTGCTTCCCTGCCGACTCTAATCTTGTCGTTCTACGCAGTTTGGACTTTACACAATATTCGGGATAGACCCATTCAATTCCCTTGCGCGCCTTGATTCCCTTGTCATAGGGGTGTTTTTTGCTGACCATTTCTGTGATATAGTCGGCCTGATCCAGAATCCAATCCACCGGCTGGTGCCCCGTGATCACAATTTCAGGCCTTCCCTCGCCATGATTCAATATTTCAGCCAGCAGACCGGTATCCAGTGCGGACAATGCGCAGGCATCCAATGCTTCATCCAAGACCAGTACGTCGTATTCCCCGCTTTTGATCATCCCAAGGGCTTGCGCAAGGTGTTCGTCATGGATGCGCCTGGTTTCCCGCTTTTCCTCTTCCGTCATCTGAAAGAAAAACTTCTCACCGCACTGCCCGCGCAGCACCAAAATGCCTGACAGATGCCCAAGGGCAGCGATCTCGCCGGAGAAAGCGCCCTTTAAAAACTGCACAAGCGCCGCCTTCTTGCCATGCCCCAACGCGCGCAGCATAAGCCCCAGCGCCGCTGTGGTTTTGCCCTTCCCATCTCCGTAATACACATGCACAAGGCCGCGGTTTTCCATAAGCCTCACCTCGTTTGCCCATATACCGGCCGTTCGGCCCATTGGGCGAGCATTTCCTGCATCCAGCCCTGGACGTCCATGCCATACACCGCCTGCAGGTTTTCCCTGCAGAGCACCTCTTTGTTGTTCCCATAAGCCACCGGCCGGCCTTTGTGCAATAGCAGTGCGTGGGTACCAAAGGCTCTGGCCATGCTGATGTCGTGCACTACGGAGAGGGCAGCCTTGCCCGGCGTCTTGAGCCATTCCCCGATTAATTCAAAGGTTTGCTTTTGATAGGCAAGGTCCAGGTGGTTGGCCGGCTCATCCAAGAGGATGACCTGCGGATCCTGGGCAAATATCTGGGCCAGAAAGGTGCGCTGCAATTCGCCGCCGGACAGGGTTGTAACCGTCTGACCGGCAAAGGGAAGCATGCCCGTCATCTCAAGGGCTTTGTTCACCATTTCCTCCGCCTGATCGTCGGTAAAGGACAGCCGGCTCTTTTGATAGGCGTACCGGCCCAGGTTCACCACTTCCCTGACCGTAAAGGCATAACCCACCTGATGGCTTTGGGAAAGCACGCCCATCCGCCTGGCAATTTGAGTAGGGCGCATATGCCTTACATCCTGGCCTGCAAACCGCACCACCCCTTGATAGGGAACGCCCTGGGCAATGGCGTTTATCAGCGTGGATTTTCCCGCGCCGTTGGGGCCGGCCACCATCAGCCATTCCCCTTCCCTCAGGGTGAAGCTGACCCCGCTGAGCACCGTAAGGCCCCCATGGCGCACCGTAAGCTTTTGAACATCCAGCATGACTTACTTTCCCTTTCTGGAACGGTAAAAGATGTACACAAATACGATAGAACCGATCAGCGATGTGATGACGCCGATGGGCATCTCCAGCGGCCGCAGGATCATGCGGCCGGCCATGTCGGCCAGCATCAGGAAGATGGCGCCGCCGAACATGCTGGCCGGCAGCAGCCGCTTGTGGTTGGGGCCTGTCACCATGCGCATGATATGGGGTATCACCAGCCCCACAAAGCCGATGGTGCCGCCCACGGAAACGCATACGCCAATCAGCGCGGAGGCGGAAATCAGCACCGTCAGCTTGACCCGCTTCACATCCACCCCCACGTGGCGGGCGTTGTCCTCACCGACGGCAAAGGCGTTCAGCTCCCGGGTTTTTGACAGCATCAGCGCGCCGCAGACCACAAGGGCCGCCAACAGCATCAGGGCGTTTTGATAGCTGCTGCCGGACAGGGAGCCCATGGTCCAAAACAGGATGGACTTGACCTTGTCCCCGGAAAAGGTGATGATCAGGCTGATGATGCTATGGGCGAACATGGTGAAGATGACGCCGATCAGTATAATGGTGTTGGTGGCCAGGGAATGGTCCAGCCGGTAGGCCAGGGACAGGATGAACAGAAGCGACAAAAAGGCGAACACCATGGCCATGAGCATGGGACCGGCGTAAGTGACGCCCGGGATGGTAACGCCAAAGGCGATGGCCAGGATCGCGCCCAGCGACGCGCCGGAGGATACACCCAGCGTGGAGCCGTCAGCCAGCGGATTGCGCAAGAGCCCCTGCATGGCCGCGCCGCACAGCGACAGGGCAGCTCCGGACAAAGCCACGCAGATCACCCTGGGCAGGCGCACAAACACGATCACGGACCGCGACACGCCCTGGGGGATGGGCAGCCCCCACAGCGTGTTCCATACGGCGGTGAGGGTATCCCTGACCGGGATATTCACGCTGCCCAGGCATACGCAAAGCAGCACCGCGGCAAGTGTGCCGATGGTGAATAAAGCATATTCGAAAAATGAAAAGCCTTCCCGGCGATTTTTCATAGAAACCTCTGTTGGGGGAGGGTGCGCTACAGCGCCCCTCCCCCATCTGCTTTCATCTATCAGGCGGCGGGCGCCAGCGTTTCCGGCTCGTACACGAATCGGTAAAGCTGCGTCAAAGCATCCACCAGCCTGGGGCCGGGGCGGGAAATTTCGTTGCTGTCTGCATTGAAGATGGTGCCGTTCCTGACGGCCTTCAAATCCTGCCAGCCTTCGCGGCTCTTGATTTCTTCCACCGGGGGAACGCCTTCGCCAAAGTACATGGTGATGGTGACAATGTAATCGGGATCACGCTCAAGCACCTGCTCCTGGGAGATTTCGCCCCAGCCCGTCACGTCCCCAAAGGCGTTTTTCAGCCCCAGCATCGTGGCTAGTTCATCCATGAAGGTGCCGCTGCCGGCGGTCCACAGGCCCCACTGGAGGGGGGACACCTCAAAGTACACGGTCTTTTCGCCTTCGCCTGATACCTTTTGCGCAATCCCTTCAAAGGAAGCCTTCATGCCCTCGATAAGCCCCGCGGCTTCAGCGGTTTTGCCCGTGACCGCGCCGATGAGCTCAATGGCGGTATACACGCCGGCGATGTCCGCAGCCTCGCTGGTCACCACCTGGATGCCGGCGGCTTCCAGCGCGGCCACCTGCTCCACCGTCTGGGCCATGGTGCCAAGAATGACCACCTGGGGCTCCAAGGCCACAATCTGCTCGATGTTGGTTTCCGCGCCGGACTGCACGGAGGGGACGTTCAATACTTCCGCCGGATAGTCGCAGTATTCGCCGCGGCCCACCAGCGTATCCCCGGCGCCCAGGGCATATAGGATCTCGCAGTCGGAGGCGGTGAGCGCCACGATCCTTGTGGCGGGCGCGGCCAGCGTTACTTCGCGGCCCTTCATATCGATGAGGGTCACAGGGGCGGCGGCCTCCGCCACGGCGAAGGCTGGAAGCAGGCCAAGGGTCAGGATGAGCGCCAGAAACAGGGAAACGGTTCTTTGGGTTTTCATTGTAATACCCCTTTCCATTTTTCAAATGAATAGATTGAGGGGCGCAAAAAAGGCTGTCCCTCTTGGAGAGAGACAACCTTAAAGAGCATAGTCCCGTCTATGCATAGCATATCCCAATCCCCAGGAGCGCTTTCGTGTAAACAGGTCTCCCGACTTTACTTCATCCTACCAGGGCGCCTTCCCGTCTTGCGACAGTGGCTTATATGCCCTTTCGTCCGTTTCACGGTTACTGGGATAGTCCGGAAATTTCATCCGCGTTCCCATGACGCATATTCTGCGCCGCATGTCTCCATGCAGATACACGCGCTATTCATTTGTGCTTGCATTATACCCCAGCGAGTTTGTTCCGTCAATCATGCCCTGACGCAGGTTACCGCCATACCTCGTCTGCGATGGATTTGATGAACCGTATTTTCTCCCACTGCTCTTCTTCGGTGAGGATATTCCCTTCCTCCGTGGAGGCAAAGCCGCACTGGGGGCTTAGGCACAATTGATCAATGGGCACGATGGCGGCGGCCTCCCTGATCCGGTCAATGATCGCCTTTTTGTCTTCCAGCGTGCCTGATTTGCTGGTCACAAGGCCCAGCACCACCTGCTTGCCCGCCGGCACGTGGCGCAGGGGCGCAAAATCCCCGGCCCGGTCGGTATCAAATTCCAGATAAAAGGCGCTTACGTTTTCCTTGGCAAACAGCGTCTGCGCCACCGGCTCGTACCCGCCGGAGGTGGCCCAGGTGGAGTGGTAGTTGCCGCGGCAAACGTGAGTAGTCACGACAAGGTCTTTGGGCAGGTCCCAGATGGCGTCGTTGTTCAAGCGCAGGTACAGCGCCTTGATGCCGTCGATGTCATAACCACTGCCGGCCATCAGCGACCAGAACTTATCATCGCAGAGCATGCCCCAAGTGCAGTCGTCCAATTGCAGGTTACGGCAGCCAAGGTCATAAAAGGCCAGAATCGCGCCGCGGTAAGCACGGGTGATATCCTGGAACAATTCCTCCCTGTCGGAATAGTACCTGGCGATTTCCTTTTCATTATCGCCCCTGGTCAGTTCCGCGTAAAACTGCGCCGGGGAAGGAATGGTCTGCCGGGCGATCACATCCTCCCCGGCTGCCTTTTTCAAAAAGGCATAGTGCCGCAAAAAGGGATGGTCGCCAAAGCGGACCTTGCCGCACAATCTGGCGGAATCCTTGCGCGTTTCCTCCCCATGAAAGAAATAACCATGCTCGTGCAGGATGTGCTCCACCCCGTCAAAGCCCCAGAAAAAATCCAGGTGCCAGTAGCTGCGGCGGAACTCGCCGTCGGTAACGGCTTTCAAGCCGGCTTCCTTTTGCTTTTGCACCAGCTTCGTAATTTCGTGGTCCTCCACCCGGATTAATTCCGCTTGAGTGATAGCCCCGGCGTAAAACTTTTCCCGGGCGGCCTTGATAGCCTCCGTACGCAGGAAGCTGCCCACGATGTCATGCCGGAAGGGTACTGTATCCCTTTGCTTGGCGCTTTCAAAAGTGCTGCTCATGATGATTCCTCCTTATTTATTTACAGGAATCATATCATGTTTGTCGGTTATTGTATAATTCAAATCATATTCAGTTTGATATAGTTTTATCCTATATTTCTACCGCTCCCTGCAGCTCCCCGACAAACAGCTCGGCCAGCCTGGACAATGTGACTTTCTTATGGGCGATCCAGCCCACGGTGATGGTCTCCTCCACCAGGAGCGGCACGGCCACAATGCCCTCGCCGTTTAAATCGGCGTTGATGACGCCCGTGGAAATCGTATAGCCGTTCAGGCCGATCATCAGGTTGAAAATCGTGGCCCGGTCGGAAACCTTGATGCTTTTTTGATGCGGCAGAGTGCTTAATATCTCCTCGGAATAGTAAAAGGAATTGTGCTCGCCCTGTTCAAAGGAGAGGCAGGGGTATCCCTCCAGGTCCTGCAGCGTCGCCGCCTTCAGTTTGGCCAGCGGGCTGTTGGCGCCCACAAAAATGTGGGGCTTGGCCGCGAACAGGGGATGAAACGCCAGGCCGTATTGGTCCATCAGATGGCTTAGCACCTTTGTATTGAAGTCGTTTAGGTAAATCACGCCGATTTCGCTGCGCAGGCTGCGCACATCCTCCAGAATTTCATAGGTGCGGGTATCCCGGAAGGAAAACTCATACTCCTGCGCGCCGTGGGCCTTGACCAGGTTCACAAACGCCTGGACCACAAAGGCGTAATGCTGAGTGGAAACGCTAAAGCGCTGCCGGCCGGGCCGGGCGTTTGTATACCGCTGCTCCATCAAATCGGCCTGTTCCACGATTTGCCGGGCGTAGCCCAGAAACTCCGCCCCTTCCGGGGAGAGTACCACGCCCTTGTTGGTGCGCAGAAAAATATCAAAGCCCACCTGCTCCTCCAGCTCCTTCACCGCCCCGGATAAACTGGGCTGTGTAATGAACAGGCGCTTGGCCGCTTCGTTCATGGAACCGGCATTCACAATTTCAATGATGTAGCGCAGTTTCTGTATGGTCATCAGTCTGCTCCTGCCGCAACGGGCTGTATGAACGGGTGTAACGCTCCCCTTGCGCCTATATTGTATCACACCGGCGAACCTTCTGCCGTTTTTCATATCTCACCAAACCCAAAATGACGGAAGCCCTGACCGCCGGCCGGGCCGGTGATCAGGGCTTTCTTTGCGCCGCTTTGATTCTCCACCTCAATGGATACCTCATGCGCCTGCGCGATGCATTTTTCTTGCATCCGATTAGGCGGCGCCTGCGCTTTTGGGCCTGCCTAGCGCAGACGCCACCTCTGTTCGTTCGTCAAAACGACCACCTCCTTCCGAACTGCCTTTAGTATAGCAACACCGCGCGGCAGCGTCAATTGACCATTGGTTTACATCCCTCATCTCCGAATCTTGACGCATTCCGGGCCGTGGGATATACTGGATGAAAGGGGGTGGAAGCTTGCGCCGGGGCGATGAAAAGAAGCAGGCCATACTGGATGTGGCGGAGCGGCTGTTCTATCACAAGGGATACGAGCAGACGTCGGTACAGGATATATTAAACGTTCTCTCGGCCAGCAAGGGCAGCTTTTACCACCATTTTGAAAGCAAGTTCACCGTGCTGGAGACGCTGTGCGTGCAGCGTGCCGAAAAAGCGCTGGAGGAAGCAGGAGAAGCAGCCGGCCGGGAGACCAGGGGCATAAACCGCTTGAGCGTGCTTTTGCATTATGCCATGCCCCTGCGCCGCGGCGAGGAACGGTTTATGGCGCTTTTGCTGCCGATGATGTTCACCGCCGAGGGCCGCACCCTGTACACCCAGTACGGCCACGCACTGCGGGATGTTTTCCGGCCCGCATTGCACGCAGCGCTGCTGCAGGCGGCGGAGGAAGGCGACATTCACCTGTACCACCCCGATTCTACGGCGGACATGCTGATGGCCCTTGTCAACCAGTGCTGGCATGACGCGGCCAAAGCGGTCATGGATGCAAAGAACCAAAACAGCGCGGCGGATGACGGCACGCTGATGGAGCTTTTGCAGGCCTACCGCTTTGCCATGGAGCGCATACTGGACGCTCCCTTTGGCTGCCTGGACATCGTGCGCCTGCCGGAGCTGATGGAGACCATCGCAAGGGTATTGGCGGAGCTCCGGCTTTTCTGATACACAAGGAGGATAAGCATGAAGATACTGGAGACGCAAAGGCTTACGCTGCGCCCCTTTGTGGAGAGCGACCTTTCGGACTTTTTTTATTACGCCAAGGACGAGGAGGTCGGCCCCAACGCCGGCTGGCCGCCCCATGAGACCCATGCCCAGACCAAGGAGGTCATACTGCGCTTTATGGCAGAGGACAATGTCTGGGCGCTGGAAGAAAAAGCGTCCCGCCGGGTGATCGGCTCCCTGGGCATGCACAGAGACGGCCGCCGGGACAGGAGCGACGCCATCCGCATGATCGGCTATGCCCTGGGCCGCGACTGGTGGGGAAAGGGATACATGACCGAGGCCGTCCGGCGGGTGCTGAAGCATTTGTTTGAGGAAAAAGGGTTGGAAATGGTCACGGTATACCACTTTGCCTGCAACCTGCGCTCCCAAAGGGTCATTGAAAAGTGCGGCTTCCATAAGGAAGGCGTGCTGCGCCTGGCCAGCCGGCTGTATGACGGCCGAGTGCTGGATGATGTGTGCTATTCCATGACCCGGGAGGAGTTTGCAAAAGGACTTCCGCTGTAGGCTCAAGTTATTTATTTACATTATTTCACTCATCCCCATGGGTTTGCCTGTTTTGCATTTTCAGGCTGCCGCTGTCCTTTTTGGCCTTATCCCCTTTGCTGCCGCGGTTCATGAAAAACGCGGCGACCAACAGTACCGCGGCGGGCAGGATGCAATGCCAGTGGCTGAGCAAAAACTCCATGATAGCCCTCTCCTTTCAGTTATATCCGCCGCAGCATGAAGGCAGCTGATCTGAACCGTCGCTTTGCGTGACGTCCACCGTGCCATCCTCATTTGCGACCGTGATGCTGGAGCGTATCATGCCCATCCAGCAGCTGAACGCAAAGGTTCCGGATTTGTCCGGCGTGAATTCGATCAGGTTTTCGCCGGTCTTTAGCTCCACCTGCAGGTCGTATTCCGGAATATAGATCGCGTTGTTGCAGCCGTTCAGGGACCCGCTTGGCGCGTTCAGCGTCCACTTGACCGGTATTCCCTTTTGCACCTTGATCGGTTCATAGCCCCCACCGCTGACGTTTGAGGTGACATACTGAACGCCGTCCTTTACCGCGGCTTCGACCGCCCGGCCTGCATCCCCCGTGTTTGACGCATCCACCTGAAACATTTCCGGCGGATAGATCAGCGTTTCAAAATTGCCTGCTTCCTCTTTGACCGCATCCATATCCACGGCATCCAGATCATCCACCACTTTGAGATACCCATAGAACCGATTGTCGCTTGTGGAGAAATCAAAGCTTTCGTCAGGCGAGAACAGCAAGGGGTTGTCGCCTGGTGTCAGCGGAATCTGCGTGGCGTAATTCGGCACCAAAAGCTGTGTGCCTGATTCCCCGCCGAAAGATGTGAATTGAATATTCCAGAGAACGTCCGTCCCTGCCTCCACAATTGCGACAGCGGGGCTGAAGCCGTTATCCGTCAGTGCTATCGTCACTGTCTGGATAGGATACGTATCCTCGTACAGCGCTTCCTCAGCAACCGCCACTTGATCCGTGGGGATTCGATACCCTGCGAGGACGGGGCCGGATACTGATAGCTCCGTATCATCACTGATGGTGTCGCTGTACGCAGTCTGTTCGGCCGTATCGGCGGCCGCACCGGCTTGCGTAACGGTAATGGTGCCCCGAATCATGCCCATCCAGCAGCTGTATTGAAACCGCCCCGCTTTAGTGGGCGTGAATTCTATGATGTTTTCACCCGTCTGGAACGCGTAATTGCTGATGTTGTACTCCTGAATGTTGATTCTGTTGTTGCACCCGTTAATGCTCCCCTGCGGCGCATCGATCACCCATTTCACAGGCGTACCGGTCTGTACGGTGATATTGGGGTATCTGCTGGAGGAAAGCGTGCTGGAAACGACTTGCTTTCCATCCTCTATGATAATGCTCCCGCTGCTCTGGGCCCCCGAATTTCCGCTGAAGGCGCCGATGCTCCATACGGCAATCGCGATGACTGCCGCAACCGAGACGGCGGCGGCTGAAACGGTCTTGTAGCTTTGCTTCTTGAACGGGATGCTTGTCACAATGCCAACCGCGCAAAGGCCAAGGACAATGGGCAGCAGCAAATCCGGCGGCAGCAATCCCGAAAGGCTCCCACCCTGTGAAAGCATCGCCAGCCCCAGTACCACGACCAGGACCGCGCCAATGCTCATTACCTTTTGCGTAAATTTCCTTCCCAATGCCGAAACAACGGAGCCAAGCCCTAGCATCAGCGGCACGGTTCCCAGGCTGAACAGGAACATGGAGAGTGCGCCGGCAAACGGGTTCCCTGAAGCCAGGGCCACAATCTGCATGGATTGCAGCGGGCCGCAGGGCATAAAGCCGTTCAGTAGCCCGACAATCAGGGGGCTTTTGCTTCTCGCCTTTTCCGTATTGACTTTGCGGGCAAGAAACTTGGGCATATGCGGCTGCAATCTCCGAAACCAGGGGAAGATGCCGAGCATGTTGATGCCCATGATCACCATGAACACACCCGCGACGAGCTTCAAAATCCCCTGCGCCATGACGGGCACGCCGGCGTCCGTGCCGCTGCCAAAGATCAGCCCCGCAAATCCCAATACAAAGCCGACCGCCGTATAGGAGATCACCCGTCCCAGGTTGTACAGCGCCGCGGGCTTAAAGGCCGCAAGCTTTCCTTTCGTTTCGCCTGCCTCTTGCGTGCGGGGGATGCACTGGGAAAGATTGATCCCGCCGCACATGGCGATGCAGTGGATGGAGGTGATGAGGCCGATGACAAACAGCATCCCATATCCCATTTTTGCATCCGCCAGCTGGCTCGGCACAAGAAAGTTCAAAATGCCCAACTGCTGCAGCAGCGCATACAGGGAAACAATGATTGCAAGAATGCCCATAACGCGGCCGGCATCCGGTTTCCGCCGCCCGGTTTCCGTCAATACCCGATAGTCCAGCTTTTCAATGACCGCACGGATATCCCCAAGCGAAAGAACGGCTGTGTCATAGGTGACATCGGCAGTTCCCGCGCCATAACTCACCTTGACATAGCTGATACCTGCGGTGCCTCTCATTTTCTTTTCAATTTTATTCTGACAGTTGATACAAGTCATGCCGCCAATAAGCAGCCGTTTGCTCTTTTGAGTCGATTCCACAGCATGAGCTCCTTTCGGCGTTTCATATGCCATCCGCTTGGGTGGCTTTGTGAGGGAAAAGGGCAAGTGTAGGCCTGGCATGGGCTTTCATTTATTGCCGCCGCTGCGCTGATTGCTCACGGCTTAACTTGCAGCAATCGAGCTTGCTGCCCCCAAAGGCCTCCTTGTTCGATTTTTCCATCCTGGCGCACCAGTTATTGAAAGCGTTTTTGATCCTTTTCCAAAGTGACATGAATCAGCATCTCCTTTTGCCTGTTCCTCAGCTATTGTTGCAGACGAATATGCAGAAGTGATGGAGATCAAAAACGGTGTTGATTTGTTACACCTTCTTATACCAAATTGCCGGAGAGACTATTGATATACTTTAATGATGAGCAATAAAAAAGCCTGCCACTGATCTGACAGGCCCGAATATGTATCCCGATTTTTCAAATTTCTTCCCTATATACCGGGTTCCCGATGCTGGCCAGCGTCATGCCGATGCCCGGCAGCGTCCTCCAGACCTCCGCACGCACAAACCGGCTGCCGCCCACCTGCCTTTGCGCCTCAAAGCAAAAAAGGGGCCCCGGCGTATCCTGCCATAGCAGGCCG
Organism: Bacillota bacterium; assembly: GCA_023425025.1. Classification (GTDB taxonomy): domain Bacteria; phylum Bacillota; class Clostridia; order Christensenellales; family Aristaeellaceae; genus JAEWAH01. Next base: position 210,182 of record JAFADG010000016.1, on the reverse strand, counting down.
GTTTGGTCATACAGCCGCACCTCATCCCCAGCGCGAAGGTGCCGGAAGATCATATGCATTTCTTCCCCATCCTCCGCCGAAGCCACATCCCCCATATGGGCGCCGCCCAGCGCAAGGTCCATCTGCGGTGCGTCCGGCGTCATGCCCACAAAGGCATGGCCTTTTTTGATAGCCTCCAGAATGTCGCTTTTGCCCCGGGACCGGCTGTACAAAAAGGTGGCGGGGGTGGCCATCTGCCGGAACAGCTCGCCCCGGTGGGCATCGCTGCCGCCGATGACCGGCAGGCGGCGGCCCTTGCACAGTTCCCCGTGCCAGAAGCGCACTGCCGCGGCGTTCTCGGGGGTAAAGGGCCCGTTCCAGATTTCCAGCAAATCCATGGGCACATCCTCGCCCAGGCCATACTTCCACCCGCAGGGGATATCCATGGGGTGGTTGATGCAGGCCAACGCGCCGTTTTGCCGGCCCTCTTGCATGATTGCCAGCACCTCTGCCCGGGTGTTGGCGAAGAAGGTTCTCACAGGCCGCTGCACGCCCAGCAGGTTATAATGGCCGCCATAATAGGTGATCTCCACGCCCGGCAGCACAGCGATATCCGGATGGCTTGGCAGGCAGGCGTTGGAGGTCATACAGTTGTGATCGGTGATGAAAATATAATCCAGCCTGTCCTGCCGTGCCCGGAGGGCGGTCTCCTCCACGGAATACCAGCCGTCGGAATGGATGGTATGCAGGTGGGTATCGCCCTTGAGCAAAACGGGCTTTTTTGGCGTTTGGGTTACGGTGAGGGTGAGGGCGCACCCGTTTTCCTCGATCAAGTATAGCCCCAGCAGCACATGCCAGGTGCCTTCCTTCAACGGCACCGGCTGGTATCCCGGCGTGGCATGGTTTTCATGAACAAGGATTGTGCTGCGCTCGGAGCCGGAAGCGCCCACCAATACATGGTCCGGGTCTTCCAGGCCAAGGTCGATCACGTTCACCTCGTCCAGCCGCGTACGGCCAGGCGCCTCCTCCACAGGCCGGCGGCGCTGGTAATCATACGTGATAGTCAGCTGCTCCACATCCGGCTCCACTTTAACGGGAATGCGCAAGTACTGGCGCTGCTGGTCACGGCTCAGTGACAGCGTAAAGGTTTGGCTGTATTCAGACATATGTAATCTCCTTCTCAGCCTCTATAAACTCAGCCCTTGGAGGCGCCCAGCGTCAAACCACCGATCAGAAACCGCTGGGTAAAGGCGTAGAGTATCACCAGGGGCACAATGGAAATGATGATGGCCGCCATCTGGGCGTTGGGCGCGATGATGTCAATGCCCGAGGTGCCGTCGGTAGCAAAGGCCAGGCTCTTTAACACCATGGGCAGGGTATACTTTTTCGCGTCGGTGATAATGGTCACCGGCAGCATCAACGCGTTCCATTTGCCGATGAACTCCAAAAAGGTGATGGCGGCAAGGCCGGGGATGGACAGGGGCAGATAGATGCTTGCCAGTATCCGGATCTCCGAAGCGTTGTCGATCCGCCCCGATTCCGCCAGGGATTCCGGAACGTTCAGGAAATAATTGCGCATCAGCAGTATGGAAAAGCCAGAGACCAAGCCGTTGACGATCAGGCCTGTGTAACTGTTCAGCAGACCCAGCTGCTTGTTTAAAGCATAGACGGAGATCAGCGTCAGGTCGCCGGGGATCATCATGGTAAACAGGATCACCGAGGAGATGGCCCGCCGAAAGGGCAGGTCCTTTTGCACCAGCACATACCCGGCCAGCGCGGAGAGAACCACCTGTATGAAGGTGGCCGCCACCGATACGAAGGAGGAATTGGAAAACGCCCGGGAAAGGTTGGCCCGCTGCCAGATGGTCACATATCCCTCCACGGAAAGCTCCTTTGGCCAGAGGATGATCCCCGGCTCCATGGAGCCCAGGCGCGTGGAAAAGGAAACAGCCAGCACATTGGCCATGGGAATGATCATGGTGAAAAAGACAAGAAAGAGCAGCAGCCCGTTGACCGTTTTCAGCCCCGGGGACAGCTCGTTCAAAAACGCATTTGACCGCCGCATTGATTCCACCTCCTCCTTAATACCCGCTGTCCCTGTCATACCTGGCCAGAGAACGTATGACATTGGATATCAAAAGCGTGGACAGCAGCACCACCGTGGCGGCCGCCGTGGCTTTGCCCACCCGCATCTGCAATATGCCTTCCTCGTAAATGTACAAAAGCAGGCTGCGTATGCCATCCTTGATGGCCGGCCGGCTTAGGATGAATACCTGGTCAAAGTTACGAAGCACGCCCGTCGCGCCGATCACCAGCAGCGTTTTGATGGTGGGATACAATTGAGGAATGATGATGTGCCGGATCTGCTGAATCCTGGCCGCGCCGTCGATGCGGGAGGCCTCATAAATGGTGGGATCGATGGAGACGATGCTGGCCATCAGCAGCACCACAAAATAGCCCGCCTGCTTCCACGCGTTGGTGAACAGAATCACCGGGCGGCCCCAGCCGGCCGTGGTGAAAAAGCCCACGCGCTCAATGCCCAATTGGCCCAGCACCGTATTCACAAGGCCCGTGGCCGACAACACATAGATCCACACCCCGCCCACCACCGTCCATGAAAACAGGTAAGGCAGGAAGGTCACCGTCTGTATGGCGGATTTGACGGCCTTGCGCCGCACTTCATTGACACAGACGGCCAGCACAACCGCCACTGCCAGGTTGATCAGCAGGGAAACGGTTCCCAGGTATACGGAATTGAAAAAAGCCTGCCGGAACTGAAAATCCCGGAAAATCTCCAGGTAATTGTTCAGGCCGATAAACTGGGGCGTGCCGATCATGCGCTCCTTGTACAGGCTCTGGATCAGACCCAGCACCAGCGGATAAAAGGAAAAGATCATAAAATACAAAAACACCGGCAGCAGCATCAAATAAATCCACTTGTACTGCCGGATTCGCTTCACCATCAGGCGGCGCTGCCTCTTTTTACGGTCCTGCCGCGCCGTTTGCGCCATGGTCTGCATGCCTGCCCCCTTTTCACCCGGACAAGGGGCTGCCCGATTTGCTCGGGACAGCCCCTCTGCCGGGACGAACCGTGATTCTTGCTTACTTGATGATTTCCAGCTGTGTAAGTTCCGCCTGCATGGCGGCGACGCCGTCGGCGGCAGTCATGGTGCCGTTGATGATTTGCGTGGCATACTTGGCAACGGCGTCGCGGCACTTGTTGGCATCGGCGCTGCTGAGCTCGGGGGTAGCGTACTTCAAGTATTCCATGGCCTTTTCAAAGCCGGGGTTCCAGGCGACGGGATTCACAAACAGGTTGCTGACCGGCACGGGTGCGCCATGGTCCTTGCCGTGGGCAATGCCGGTTTCCGTCAGGGTCACTTTGCCGTCGGCCTTGGTCCAGTCGTTGCCTTCGATGCCGATGGACAGCAGCTCGCCGCCTTCCTGGGTGGCGAAGTATTCCAGGGCTTTGAAGGCGCCTTCGGGATTCTTTGCGTTGGCGGGAATCACCCAGATGGAGGGGCCGCCTCGGGAGAGCATGTAGTCAGTGGTTTCGCCCTTGGTGCCGGGCAGGGGGTAGGCTTCATACTCGGCGGGATACTGGTCGCTGGCGTTTACGTTATACAGGCCGGTCCAGGCAGCCCAGTCCACGGTCACGCCGGTTTTGCCGGTTTGAAACTTGTTGCGCATGTCCTTGGTCTCATCCGTAAGGCTGTTGGGGTCCAAAAGGCCTTCCTTGTACAGCTTGGCCAGCCATTCCCAAACGGGGATCGCCGCCTCGGTGGCAACGGGCACGGTGATGGTGCCGTCTTCCGCTTTGACCATGCCGCACTTTACGCCCACAGAGGAGAACCAGGGCTGCAGGTCGTGCAGGTACTTGATGGCGTGGTTCACGGCATAGAAGCCTTCGCCGCCCACGGCCTGCATCTTTTTGAACACTTCATAGTAGCCGTCCAGAGTGGGAACGATGGCGTCCACATCCACGCCGGCCTTCTGGGCGATGACCTTATTGATGTTCACCAGCTTGTGGACTTCCTTCTTGTTAAACCCGGCCCAGATCCTGCCGTCCACCGTCACCTGGTCCCACTCGCTGGGGGTGACGACATCGGCGCTGCCAAGCACGGGGGAGGCCTTGACCCACTCGGTCAGGTCGGTCAGCGCGCCCTGCTCCTGCAGGCTGTACATCATGGTCACGGGAACGTAGATCAGGTCGTACTGCTCGCCGCCCATGAGCTTCTGGATAACCACGTTGTCATAGTCGGAAGCGGGCTTTTCCATGGTGACGGCGAGGTTCAGGGCCTTGCCCAGGGCTTCCTGGAAAAGGATCATTTCAGCCTCGTCCTTGCCGCCGGTCACAGCGGTCAGCATGCGCAGCTCGCCGGCCGGAGCTGTTTGCGCCAGGGAGCCCATGGCCGGCAGCAGCATGGCCAGCACCAGGGCCAAAGCAAGCAGCGTTTGGAGCATTTTCTTCATTTCAGATCTACCCTCCTGTTTTTTATGGTCGGCAAAAAAGGCAGGGTAGGCTGCACCCTTGGCCGCTTCCGCTCAACTCATTGCCAATAGCATACCATCATATATCCAATTATTCAACATGTATTTGTTGATATTCTGGATATATTTTGATAGATCCACGCAAGCAATCTGTTTCTCTATTGATGATTGTGGATATGTTTGATATAATGCCAGAAAGGTTCGTTTTTCCACCTGCGGTCAGGAGGAGTTTTGTGGACGTTTCTTTTTTGTATCAGGAGATTTTTGAAAAGCTGGCGGAGGAGATACGCAGCGGAAAGCGCACGCCGGGCGAACAAGTGGAAACCGAGAGGGAATTGGCGGAAAAGCACCACGTCAGCCGCATTACCAGCAAACGGGCGCTGAATCTTTTGGAGGAGGAGGGGCTTGTGGTAAGAAAGCGGGGTCTGGGCACGTTTGTGGCCGATCCCGCGGACAAGGCCGCCCGGCAGCTGGTGCCCCACGTTTCCTTTACGCTGAAGGAGCACCCGGTCAAGCGGCTCGGGCTGATCATGGAAGACCTTGGCGAAACATATGCGCTGAGCATGTTTTATGAAATCGATCGTCAGGTATCACAGGCGGGATTCCAGCTTTGCCTGTGCGTATCCTACGGCGACCAGAAAAAGGAGCGGGCCGCGCTTCACCAGCTGCTGGGCATGGATGTGCAGGGAATCATTATCATGCCGGCCCATAGCCGCTACTATAATACGGACTTATTGCGCCTGGTGCTGGATCATTTTCCCGTTGTGATCATTGACCGCCCGCTCAACGGCATCCCGGCCCCCTGCGTCTACACCGACAACCTGCGGGCCTCCTCCACGCTTACGGAGCTGCTGGTGCAAAAGGGCCATCAGTCCATCGGCTTTTTTACGGCAGCCCCCTATGAGGCCATTTCGTTGGAAGAAAGGCACATGGGTTATGTGCAAGCGATGAAAAGCCACGGCCTGATGGAGCTGGAGCCTCTGATCCTGCCCATGGCCAGCCGCTTGGGCATGTTTGGGGAAGGGGCCAGGGACGACATTATACAGCAGGAAGCGATCTATCAATGGCTGCAGATGAATCCCGGCGTTACGGCCATCATCGGCACGGAATACGGCATCGCGGAATGGACAAGGATCGTGGCCGGGCAGCTGGGCAAAAAGATTCCCCAGGACCTGGCCGTCAGCTGTTTTGATGAAAAGTACGGCTTCCTGGGCAATTACGTATATACCCACATGCGCCAAAACGGCCCTGCCATTGCGGCAAAAGCCATCGAGTTGATGCTGGACATGCTTTCCGGGAAAGATGTGCGCAGGCAGACCCATCTGATACCGGCGGATTGCCTGCTGGGGGAAACGACCTGAAGGAACGTCCTTCATCAGTCAACGAAGGTGGACAGCTCCTCCCGAGGGGGAAGCCTCTTTTTTGCATTCTTCCCGGAGGTCTTGCCTCCAACAGGCCCCCGGGGCACTTGACACAAGGTTCTTCCCAGTTCAAGAAACAAATGAACAACAGAGAGCCTTCCCCTGGTAGGGGAAGGTGGCGCGCAGCGCCGGATGAGGTGCTTGCTGACCAATATCCAGCGCCCCTCATCAGTCACCGAAGGTAGACAGCTATTCCAGCTGGCTCAATAGTCGCACTGCCGCGCTGCCGCTTGCATTGCTCCTTTTCGCCAGCCTCCTCCACACCGCCCTTTTCTGCCACTGGCAGGGGCGGTGTTCTGGAGCCCCGAGGGGAAAGTCTCTGCATATTCTCAACGGCCCAATTTTCATTGCATTTCGAAGGCCTGCACTGCGGAAGCTCCCGCAGCACAGGCCCTTTGTCTTTCATCAGCCTATTTCTTCTTCGCCTTGGCCCACTTGTCGCTGTACTTGCCGCGCTTGGGCTTTTCCGGCTTGGCGGCTGCTGCAGGCACTGCTCCCTTAGCAGGGGAGCCCCTTCGAGCCATTGGGGATGCAGTTTTGCCTGCCGCGCCTCTACCCTGCGGCCTTTCCGCCCTGTCCCGTTGCCCATCCTGGGCGGGTCGCGGCGGCCTGTCATGATACGGAACCTCCGGCGCTGCCAGGCAGTTTTTGCCGTAGCCGATTAAATCCTCCCGGCCGGCTAAACGCAGCGCCTCCAGTACCAGCCTACGGTTTTGCGGCTTCTTGAACTGCAAAAGCGCCCGCTGCATGGCCTTGTCGTGAGGCGTACGGGGCACGAACACGCTTTCCATGGTCCGCGGATCGATGCCGGTGTAGAACATGCAGGTACTGAGGGTGCCCGGGGTGGGATAAAAGTCCTGCACCTGTTCCGGCTGGTGGCCCGTATCGCGGATATAGAGCGCCAACTCCACAGCAGCCTGCAAATCGCTGCCGGGGTGGCTGCTCATCAGGTAGGGCACCAGGAACTGCTTCATGCCCAATTGTTCATTGATGGTCTTGTACTTTTGCACAAAGGCGTCGTATACCTCCCGGCCCGGCTTTCCCATACGGGCAAGCACCCTGGGAGAAACATGTTCCGGCGCCACCTTCAGCTGGCCGCTGACATGGTGCTGGCACAACTCCTTCAAAAACGTATTGTCCTTATCCAGCAGCAGGTAATCGTAGCGCAGCCCGGAGCGGATGAACACCTTCTTTACGCCCGGCAAGGCACGGATGCGGCGGAGGATGGACAAAAGCTCCGTATGGTCCGGCGTCAGGTACCGGCAGGGCTTGGGGTACAGGCACTGCCTGTCTTTACAGGCGCCATGGGTGCACTGCTTTTTGCAGGCCGGCCGGCGGAAGTTGGCGGTAGGGCCGCCTACATCGTGGATATAGCCCTTGAACCCCGGCAGCTTCGTCAGCATTTGCGCTTCGTTCACAATGGAATCGGGGCTGCGGGACTGCACGATGCGGCCCTGGTGGAAGGTCAGCGCGCAAAAGCTGCACCCGCCAAAGCAGCCGCGGGTGGCGGAGACGGAAAATTCCACCTCCTCCAGCGCCGGCACGCCGCCCAATGCGTCGTAATCCGGGTGCCAGCGCCTGGTGTAAGGCAAAGCATACACCGCGTCCAACTCCTCCCGGGAAAGGGGATAGGTAGGCGGATTTTGCACCAGCCAGCGGTTTGTATCCTGCTGCTGGCACAGCATTTTCCCGCGGTAGGGGTCCTGCTCGTCGTACTGAACCATAAACGCCCTGGCATAGGCCGCCTTGTCTTGCGCCGCCTCCTTGTGGGAGGGGACCTCTTCCATACCCTCGGGCCTGTCCTTTTGCAGATAACAGATGCCGCGGATGTCCTTGAGTGCTTCCTTTTGGGCGCCGCCTTTCAGCCAGGCGGCACATTCCAGAATAGACTTTTCCCCCATGCCGTACATGAGCAGCGTGGCCCCGCTGTCCACCAATATGGACCTGCGCACCTTGTCCTCCCAATAATCATAATGGGAAAAACGGCGCAGGGAGGCTTCCAGCCCGCCAATCAGTATCGGCACGCCGGAAAAATCTTTCAAGATGCGGTTGCAATAGACGATGGTAGCCCTGTCCGGACGCATGCCGGCCTTGCCGCCGGGGGCGTACACATCCTCGCTGCGCGCCTTCTTGGCGGCGGTATAATGGTTGACCATGCTGTCGATGACGCCGGCGGAAACCAAAAAGCCCAGCTTCGGCCGGCCAAAGCGCGTAAATGCCTTGTCGTCCTTCATATCCGGCAGGCAAAGCATGGCCACCTTGTAGCCCGCGTTTTCCAGCACGCGGCTGATGATAGCGTGGCCGAAGGAGGGATGATCCACATAGGCATCCCCGCAGACGTATATAAAATCCGGCTGATCCCAGCCGCGGTTTTGAATATCCATAAGATTTACGGGCAGAAAATCGTTGCGCGTCATAGTTTCCTTTCGGGCACTGTGGTTTGAGTCAGCAAAAAAGGCGTGTCCCGTTCATTGTAGGGGAAGCGGCTTTTCATGTCAAGGCGGGAACCGGCCCGCGATTTTATTATGAAAAGAATAACAATTCCTGTCCATGAAAAACCGTATGCGATTGACGATATACATGGTATAATGAATGTATAGCTTTTCCTGGGAGTGAGTGGATGATTGCGTTTTTAACCGACGACGGGCCGGATTCGATAGAGAAGCACTGGGACCAGCTGATGAGCAGGATCACTCCGGAAATGCAGCGTGGGCTGAAACGGGAAGCCTACATGCGGCTGGGCAATCTGGCGGACGTACAGGACGTCATGCAGGAAGTGCTGATCAAGGCGGCCACAAATTACGATCAGCTTAAGGATGAAAGCAAGCTGTACGCATGGCTGGTCACCATTACCAAGCGCGAATGCTTCTCCCATATATCCCGGTTTTCCATCAAGGCATTTTTAAACAAAGCGCGGCTGTTGACAGGGCTTATCGGGCAGACGGTCGATATTTGGGACCATCTGATCACCGATGAGGAAAAGCAGCACCTGCTCAAAGCCCTGGAGGCTCTGGATGAAGAATCCAGGAAAATCGTGGTCCTAAAGTCAACAACAGACTATTCTTTGAAAGAAATCGCGGACAAGCTCCACCTGAATTACCACACCACTCGGTCAAAATATCAGCGGGCGCTGTCGCTGCTCAGGGACATCATTGCGGAGGATGAACCGGATGAACGCCATTGAAAAAGCAAAGCTGGAACAAAAGATCCGTCTTCTGGCGTTTGAGGAAGCGGAAGAAAAACTTTTGCCTTTTGCCGGCATGAAGGAGAACGTGCTGCGCACCTATGCCCAGCGGATTGAGGCGGCGGAAAATCGCCGGGAAAATAGAAAGGCCAGGCTGAGCAACACCCGGAGGGTGGCGTTGGCAACAGCCTGCCTTTTGGTAGGGGTATGCGTATTTTCGGTGTTGGCACCCGTGCCTGTCAGCACTGCCAACGGGTTTCTGCGCCAGGCGCAGATCTGGATCGGAGGCCTTTTGCAACTGAATATTTCTTACGGCCCGCCGGAGATGTATGGCGAAAGATCAATGGAGTACGGCGTCATGCCGGAGGGTTATCAGGAGAAAAGCAATTGGGCATCCCTACAGGAAATCCGCGATACATACGGAGTCAATCTTCTGGAGCCTTCAAATGAGGCGGGCGCATGGACACTGGATAACGCGAAAGCCGTCGGCGAGGATGAGGTAAGGTTTATCCTCTTTTTCTATGCCTTTACCCGCGCGGATAACTACTTGAGCATCAGCTACGATCCAGAGGCAGACGAAATGGGTACCGCCATTTTTGCGGAGGATGCCATGGAATACGCGGCTCCTGCGGGCACATTCTACACTTGGAGTATAGAAGATACGCAATATGCGAAAATCATTTCAGGCCGCCGCTTGATCACTGTAATATCGAATTTGCAGAAGGATGCATTCCTCAAAACCCTGGATGGTCTGCATGGCGTCAATTGATGAAAATACCACCGGTATAAGTCGTTCTAGTAACAGTTATATTATCAAGTTTTGCAGAGTGCGTGGTCTTCAAGCGGTAATAGTAGCCGCTAGTCACCGTAAAGGTGGCGGACCCGGAGTGGGATACGACGTGATCGTCTGAGAAACTACTGGTCTTGATGGTGGCCCATGCATTATTCTCCCACTTTTGCAGATACATGGTTCCGCCCACCATATCTGCCGTTTGATTGGCCGTGGTAGAGGCGGATGTCTTAACAGAGGTGGCGCTTACCTTGACGATGCTATAGTCTGCATTGGTGATGGCGATGGCTGTAGACATAGGGCTGATACCGAGTGACCAACTGCCATAGTAGTAATCAGGGTTGGGCGAAAGGTCAGTCAGCGGGGGAAGAGACTCCGAATCCGCCAGGGCGGGAAGGCTGATGGAGAACAACAGGACAAATGCCATCAAAAGCAAGAGAACCCTTTTCACGAATATTCCTCCCTTATCGCCATTTTTTGAATTCCACATAATAGAGCGGCGCTTTGCGCGTTTTGATGCATGGTTTCACAAATTTTTTTGTCGAGAGGCAGAAAGCGGGCTATCCGGGCAGCAAATGCCGCGGATAAGGCTGCTTGAATCGAGAAAAGGGAGGGCATTTCGCCTCTCCCTTTTCGTATGCATGCAATTGTTTGGTGTCACTGATACTGCGCTGCATTGCTGTGCTTCTATGCCCACCCATCCCTTTTTCGATATAGAACATCGCCGCAGCGCCTGTAGCCCACGCGTTCATAAAAGCGCTGGGCATTTTGATTGACTCCGCCGGTGAACAGCTGGAAGTCGTGTATCCCCATTTCACGGTAGTGATCTTCGGCATACTGCATCAGGCTCCGTCCCACGCCTTGCCCGCGGAAGGCTTCTTCCACAAATAATTCGGTGATTTCCACGTAAAACGCGCTGTAACAGAAGGACCTCAACAGCTGCGCGCACAAAAAACCGGCCAGCCCCTGCCCGGCCTGGGCCACAAACACGGTTTCGGCATCCTCCCGCCCAAGCCCCGCCAGCACGCCTTCCAGGCTGTTGGTATCCGGGCCGTTGAAGGCATCATTCAAGCGCTTTAATTCCCCGGCATCCTGTACGCCGGCGATACGGTGCATGTATTCCACAGGAAATTCACTCCTTTTGCTCCTATTTATTACTGGACAAATATTGCGGTCATATGTCATAATAGAGGTGGAGGAAATGACGCATGCCCATGGAAAATCAAGAACTTTTTTATCAGGATGAAGCACCGGTGAGGGTGAAGGAAGTAGACAATCTTTTTGAACCACAGCATATGCACCCGCAATATGAGCTGATTTTTCTGCTGTCGGGGAGCCTGCGCCTGGACATCGGCCCCAGGGCCTTTTCCCTGCGGCCGGGCGACCTGGCCTTTATCACCCAAAACCTGGCACACGCCTGCAAAACCCAGGGCAGCAGCCGCTGCCTGATGGTATGGGTCGGCCCCCAGGCACTGCCCACGCTCACCACGCGGCTTTTGCGCCACGAGGTCAGAGAGCCGGTAGTCAGCCTGCGGGATGACCTGGAGGAGGTTCAAAACTGCGCCGGGCGGCTGATGGCGGAAACGCTGGGCCGCGCGGACAAGGATGTGCTGCTGGGCTACGTGCAAATCCTGCTGGGCCGCGCTTTCGAGCGCTTTATCCTTTCCCCCTCTCCCGGCGGGGAGGAAAGCCTGGCGGCCAAGGCGCTCAAATACTTGTCGCTGCATTATCTGGAACCGGTTTCCCTGGACGATGTGGCCTCCGCCGTGTATGCCTCCCGCTACCACCTGTCCCGCATCATGAACCAGCAGTTCGGCTACGGTTTTTACGACTACATCAACCAGCTGCGCATAAACGACGCCAAGTACCGGCTGTGGCATACCGACAGCCGCATTGCGGACATCGCGCTTGCCTGCGGGTTTGAAACAATACGAAGCTTCAACCGCGTCTTTTTGCGGCTTGTGCGCATGTCTCCCCGGGCGTACCGCGATATCCAGCGGCAGGTGAGCACGGAATAATCTCCACCTTTGGACAGCCCTTGCGCATATGCGCAACATTCGTCCTATGAAAGGCAATGGCGGACATTTAAAAATCCCTGCCATTTTTGTATAGTATCCTTATCCACTTTATCAATGCATGGGAGGCACGGATATGGGCATCACCAAGGCGGCCATCGTTACCGGGGGAAGCAGCGGCATCGGCCAGGGCACGGCCATCGTGCTGGCGGAGCACGGCTATGATGTGGCCATCACGTATTCCCGCAACCGGGACGGGGCGGATGAAACCAAATCGGAAATCGAAAAGCTGGGCAGGCGCTGCCTTGTATACCACGCCGCGCTGGAAGAAAGGGACGTGGCCGAAAACCTGGTCAAAACGGCCCGCCGTGACCTTGGCCGGCTGGACCTGCTGGTCAACAACGCGGGCCGGGACACCCGCAACAGCATACTGACCGCCACCCGGGAAAACCTGCAATACATCGTGGATACCAACTTTATCGGCTACCTGATGGCCGCCGGGGAAGCGGCACGCATCATGGTCAGGGACGGCACCGCCGGCTCCATCCATTTCGTAACGTCCACAAGGGGCGAATCCGCCCATCCCGACGATTTTGTATACGGCGGCATCAAGGCGGCCATCAACCGGGCGGCCCAATCCCTGGCGCTGGAATTATCCGCCTACAGGATACGGGTCAACTGCATCGCGCCGGGGGCCACCAGGGTCAGGCCCAACAGCCCGCCGCCGGACGCCAAGGCCGGGGATATCGTCAAGGGCCGGCCCTTTTACCCCATTGAGGATTCCATACCGCTGGGCCGCATGGGCGTGCCCAGGGATACCGGGGAACTGGTGGCGTTCCTGGCCAGCGACAAGGGGGCGTACATCACGGGTATGGTCATCCGCGTGGATGGCGGCCTGACGCTGCCCGGCCAGCCGGAATGGTTCGCCCCGTCGGTCTGGATGGACAAGGGCTGGGCAGAGAAGCATCGGGATGCGGTGCTGAATCAGAAGGACGAATAAGCAACGCTTTTCAAAAGGCGCGCCTCTCATGACAGAAGGCGCGCCTTTTCACTGCCTTGAAAACAGTGTTGCAGCAAGCATACAGAGGCTTCCCCCTGAGGGGAAGCTGCCGACGAAGTCGACTGATGAGGTGGCCATCCCTATGACACAAACGCAGTGAAGCACCTCATCCGGCGTTATGCGCCACCTTCCCCTTAAAAAGCGAAGGCTCTTTTGTTTTGCCGTTCAATACGCCACCCTGACCGTTTTGATTTCAAAGGGCTTGAAGGTAAGCGCCACTTCCTTGCCTGATGGCAATTCCTCCCGCACTTCCTCCAGCATGTCCGTAAGGGCCATTGCCCGCACCTCATGATTTAAGGAAAGTGTTGCCTTGGAGTACGCGCCCGTGGCCTCATACAACCGCAGGATATAGGCGCTGTCCGCATCCTCGCAGGGCTTGACGGTCTCGATGAGGACGTTGGGCAGATCGATGGAAGCAAGGCTCGGCAGCGCGCATTCGCCCGCTTTCACGATGGGCAAATAGTTGAAGGTATAGGCGGGCCTGACCACCGTTTCGGCGGAAAAATCGCCGGCGTGGGGCAGTATGGCGTACCGGCAGACGTGGCGGCCCTTGTCGCCCTGGCTGTCCGGCCGCTCGCCGCCCTTATGCAAAGACAGGCGCATGGAGCCCTCCCGGACGGAAAGGCCGTATTTGCAATCGTTCAAAACCGCCAGGCCGTAGCCCGCCTCGGACAGGTCGGAATACTTGTGGTTGCAGGTTTCAAAGCGGGCCTTTTCCGCGGCGCTGCTGCGGTGGTTGCTGCGGCGGATGAAGCCAAACTGGATCTCGTTGCGCACACCGTCGCAGAAAAGGGAGGTGTCGAAGGCCGCTTTCAGGAAACGGTGGCTGTCCTGCCAGTCCATGACGGTGTCAAAGGTGACAAGCGGCGACTGGGCGGAGAAGACCACGTCCTGGGTAATGGTGGTCTTGTCCGTCATTTGGTACACGCTGCGAATGCGCGCTTCCACCGGGCCCATGCTTACCACCTCGCGGCTGATAAGGCGGCCGGCGGGCAGAAGCTTATCCTCCAGGTCGGCGTCGATATCCCAGTTGTCCCAGGCCGCGGACACATCCTCGGCCATGAGAAAGGTGTTGAAGGGCAGACCGTTTTCGTGCACCAGCTCCCGGCCCGTTTGCCGATCCACAAAGGAAGCCATGTCGCCGTTTTCATTGAAGCGAATGGCTGCAAAGGGAGTTGTAAGGGTATCCCCATTCAAATGAAAGGGGCTTCCCTTCGTTTTTGATTCTCCTGCTTCCCAGGCAAGAACCTTGGAGCCCAGGGCCGGCAGCGCAACACCCGCTACCGCCAGCATTTCCCGGCCCTCAAGATCAGTAAAGCGCTGCTGAGCGTATCCGCCCGTGATGCGCATGCCCGTTTTCACAGGCAGGTACACCGTATCACAGCGGTCAAAGGACAAGGTGTTATGCAGCGTAATGAAACTGCTTTCCCCATTACCTGCAAGCAGGGCCAGCGTCTTTTCGCGGGCGGCCTCAATGGCCCCGGTCGTTTCAGCAATGGACTGGGCATGGGCGCTGTTTATGCAGGTGCCGGGCAGGATGTCATGAAACTGGTTGACCAGCAGCGCGTTCATCAGCGGCCGCACACTTTCGCCGTCGGCTGCCTGGCCCCGGGAAACAGCGTCCTTGACGGTCATCACCTCCAGGTCGTGCAGGGCGATCTCCAGCAGGCGGTTGTTGCGCTTGATGGTATGCTGGTTGGTCAGCGTGCCGCGGTGCAGTTCCAGGTACAGCTCGCCGGCGTAGAGCGTCGGCTCGTGGATCTCATTTTCCAGCCGCTGCATGAAAGCGGAAACGCTGGTATGCTCCGAGCGGGGCACGCCCTCCAGGTCACCTAAGCGCCGGCTCATTTCAATCATTTCAAACTCGGGCCCGCCGCCGCCGTCGCCCTTGCCGTAGGAAAACAGCCGCATATCGGAAACCATTTTTTCCTCAATCGGGTTGTGCATCGGCCCGCCGGCGGTGATTTCCGTCAGCGTTGCAGGGTCCGGCCCCTGGTGGGTCAGGTTCAAGTGGGTGAGCACCCGGCTGCCGTCCAACCCCTGCCAGTAAAAGGAGGTGTAGGGAAAGCGGTTGGTGTCGTTCCAGGCCATTTTGGTGGTGAGAAAATACTTGACACCGCAGCCCAGCATGATCTGGGGAATGGCGTAGCTGTAGCCGAAGGTATCCGGCAGCCAGAAGGCGTCGGCCTTATAGTTGAAGTATTTTTGGGTAAAGCGCTGGCCCCACACAAACTGGCGCAAAAGGTACTCGCCGCCGGTCAGGTTGCAGTCACACTCCACCCATACGCCGCCGTTGGGCTCGTAGCGCCCCTCCATCACCCGCTTTTGAATGCGCGCAAACAGCTCGGGGTAATGGACCCGTATCCATTCGCTGTGATAGGCGGAGGACTGCACAAAGGTATATTCCGGATACTCCTCCATGAGGTTCATCTGGTTGGCGTAGGTGCGGGCACATTTTTTCACCGTCTCGCTGATGGGCCACAGCCAGGCGGTGTCCATGTGGCTGTGCCCCACGAGCCCCACATAGGGGGCGGTAGGCCCGTTTTTCTTTTGCAGCTGCTCACGTATCAGCGGCCAGACCGCTTGGATAGCGCCGCGGAATTCCGCGTCCTGCGCGTTGTCCGGGTCGTAATAGAGCTGGCTGTGAACCTTTGTCAGCGCGTACAAAACATCCGCCCGGCGGAAGCTGCTTTCCGGCAGGGCATCCACAAGGGCGGTCAGGGTGCGCAGATCAAACAGGAACGCCATCAGCTCGTCATCCCGCAGGCACACCGTAACCGGCCCGATGGGATAGGTATAATCTTCATACGACTCATTCGTCATGGGCTGCGTGCCGGGCATGTCATGAAAAGCGTAGTATTCCAGCGCAATCTCTACCCGCTGACCTGCTTTGGCCTTTTCCACAAACCGGTTGCAGTAGTGGTTGCCATGGCTGCCCACCAGTATCTTGTTGGCAAAGTTGGAGTGAATGCTGCCGTCCACCCACAGGGTGGCTTCATACCCGCCGATACGGGGATACAGGTACAGCGCTTCCCCATCCAATTCCCGGGGCACGGTATACGTGCCACGGAACCAGCCGTACACCCCTTCGCCGCCCCAGCGGCCGCACTCCGGCAGCGCTGTAAAGCTCTCCGCCGCCGGGATGGCATGCAGGGGCACGGTGGTCTGATACAAATCCACTTCAATGGTTCCAACGCCGCGAAAGATCCTCTGTTCCAGGGTGCTTTGAAGCCTTTTCAGTTTCACCAGCGTTTGACTGACGCTTTTTTCGGTCCGCATAAGTGCTTAAATCTCCTTTGCCGGGCTATGATAAATGGTTTCCTGTTTCAATCTGCCGGGGCGCCCTTGGGCCTTGGGCCTGTGGTATTGCCGACCACCAGCCTGGTCGGCACCACCATATCTTGCGCCGTCTTCAGCGGGTTGCCCATGCGGGCCAGAAGCAGCTCGGCCACGTGCCTTCCCACCTGCTCCTGATCCTGGCGGACGGTGGTGATGGCCCCTGGCAGCATATGGGCCCATTCGGAATCGTCAAAGCCGCACACGCTCAGATCCCTGGGAACGCTGATGTTCAAGTCGCGGCAGGCCATCAAAATATCAAAGGCCAGTTCGTCATGCTCGGCCATGACGGCGGTTACGCCCTGGTCCACAAGGGACAGTACCCGGTTGGCCAGCTCCGTATGGCTGCTGCCATCCGCAGTCTGGCGGCGCATGTCTTCGCCCATGTCGGTGATGATATACTCCCCGCGCAGCGGCAGCCCGGCCTTTTCATGGGCCAGCATGTACCCCGCGATCCGGTCGCAGACAGTGCGCCTGGCCTCCGGCCCCACGCCGGAAACGTAAGCGATGCGCCGGTGGCCCAGGGAGATAAGGTGCTCCATCAATTGCACCGCGCCGCTTAGGTTGTCGCTGGTCACGGAGCTGATATAGGGGCAGTTGCTGGGAATATCCATGATCACCACCGGCTTGCCCTGGAAAATCAACTGGTTGAGGATGCTGATGTGGATATCCGACGTCTTGGGATAGTAGGCCACGCCAGCCACATTCATATTCACCAACTGATTGAGCACTGTGCGGCCCCTGGAGGGCAGGTCATCCTCCGTGATGTAGATGGAAGCATAGCAGCCCTTTTGAATCAGCAGGTTGTTGGCAGCCTGAAAGGCCGTCGTCAGGCCCGTGCGGCTGATATTGAAAGGAAAAATAAAGGCAAACAAATTGTTGGCAGGCGCAGGCGTCGACTGCTTTGTGTAAATATCCCTGGATACAAAGCTGCCAACGCCGCGCTTGCGGTAAAGGATGCCCATGTTCTCCAGCTCCGTCATGGCCCGGCGGGCGGTAATGCGGCTGATATTGTATTTCTCCATCAATTTGATTTCGGTGCAGATGGGATGATCAAAGGAGAAAGCGCCGCTGCGGATGCTTTCCAGGATGTCGTCAATGACCACCTGGTACAGTGTTGTACGGGTTTTGCCTTTGCCCGGCGGCGCTGAAAGCATACGTTTGCTCTCCTTCTGAATGCGCGGCAAAGGTTTTCCCGCGCGAATATTGCTGAATCTGTCCGTATGGTTTATAGCCTGTAATGAATCTTGTTTATTATAACAAACATAGGACAAGTTTGCAAGCAGATTGTTATGATTATTGTTGCCGCCGGATGGTATGCCAATTGCCGTTTGCAAGCCTACTTATATTTATAGCTAAACGCACAAAATAGAATGCAGAATTCAAATAATCTTGATAAATTGTATTGACATCATGTATTTGCTATGCTATCATTTGTTATAACAAATAGCGGAGGCTGTTCCATATGCATGTAACAAACCGGACATCGCGGGCAAGGACGAAGAACCGGCTGACCACATCGCTGCGCCAGGTTTTATCCAGCTGGCAGCTGTATGTGATGGCGCTGCCTACCGCCGCCCTCTTGTTCGCGTTCAGCTACATGCCCATGTTCGGCACCCTGCTGGCGTTCAAGCGCTTCCGCATCAAGGACGGCATCCTGGGCAGTCCGTGGATGAATCCGCTGTTTCGCAATTTTGAAATCCTGTTCCGCCCGAACTCCGCCGCTGTCAACGCCATCAAGAATACGCTGGTACTGAACCTGATGTTTATCACCGTGGGCACCCTCTTCGCGCTGGCCCTGGCGCTGATGTTCAACGAGATCCGCCACAAGCGGTACAAAAAGATCACCCAGTCGCTGACCTTTCTGCCCTACTTTATCTCCACCGTGGTCGTCGGCATCTTCGCGGCGGGGCTTCTGGGGTATGACAACGGCGTGATCAACAGCCTGCTTTCCTCCATGGGCATGCAGCGCATCGCCTTTTATATGGAACCCGGATATTGGCCCTGGATCCTGCTGGTGGTAAACATCTGGAAAGGCGCGGGCTACAGCTCGGTGGTGTACCTGGCCACCATCGCCGGCATCGACAGCTCCTATTACGAAGCGGCACAGATCGACGGCGCCTCCAAGTGGAATCAAATGCGCTATATCTCCCTTCCCCTTTTGCGGCCCACGGTAATCATACTGACGCTGCTGGCCATCGGCAAAATCATGAACGCGGACTTCGGCCTGTTCTTCAATGTAACGGGCGATATGCCGGCCATCTATTCCTCCACGGACGTAATCGACACCTTCATCTACCGCACCCTTCGCAAAACGGGCGATATCGGCATATCCACCGCGGTGGGTCTGTTCCAGTCCGCCGTTTCCTTTGCGCTGGTGCTATTGAGCAACTGGGCGGCCAGGCGCGTAGACGACAGCGCCGCGCTGTTTTAGAAAGGGGGCGGACATATGGTTGGCGCACAAACAAAACGTATTAAATCAAATAGAAAGAACATGTCCTTCGGGCTTATCCTGGTATATCTGTTCGTGGGCCTGTTCGCCTTCGCCTGCCTGTACCCATTTTTGATGGTGATTTCCGGCTCCCTGACCAGCCGGGGCGAAGCCGCGCTGTACGGCTTCCGCCTGATCCCAAGAGACCCCACCTTCGCCGCTTATGAAACGCTGTTTGTCAACTCCACTGCCATCGTGAACGGATACAAGGTAACGCTGTTCGTTACTGTCGCCGGCACGTTCCTGTCGCTGATGGTCAACAGCATGATGGGCTATGTGCTGGCCAGAAAGCAAATGAAGTTCCGCCGGGTGCTGAACTTTTACGTGCTCTTTACGATGCTGTTCAACGGCGGCATGGTGCCCTGGTACATCATCTGCACCCGCTATTTGCACCTGCAAAACAACATCTGGGCCATGATCGTGCCCATGATGGCCAGCCCCTGGTACGTGTTTTTGATCCGCAATTACTTCAACGCCATTCCCGAAGAGCTGTACGAATCCGCCAGGATCGACGGCGCATCCGACTTTTTGATCTTCCGCAAAATCTACCTGCGCCTGGCCACGCCGGTGCTGGCCACGGTCACGCTGTTCACGGCGCTGGGCTATTGGAACGACTGGTGGCTGGGCCTTATGCTCATCGAGCGCAGCGAGCTGCAGCCCCTGCAAATGCTGCTTCGCACCATCATTTCCAACATCCAGTTTCTGCAGACCATGGAATCCTCGCCCCAGGTGCAGCAGTTGCTGGCCTCCATCCCCAGCGACGCGGTGCGCATGGCGCTGGTCATCATCACCACCGGTCCCATCATGTTCCTGTACCCCTTTGTGCAGCGGTATTTTGTCAAGGGCATCATGATCGGCGCGGTCAAGGGCTGAGGTTTGCCCCATTCGATCAATTTTTGCCGCACAGCGGCGAATATAAAAAGGAGGAAGCCCCATGAAGAAGCTCGTTTCCCTTGTGCTGGTGCTGATGATGGTCATCGCGCTGGTACCCCTCACGTTTGCCTCCGCGCAAAGCAAACTGGAGCCCGTAACGCTGCACTTTATCTTCTTCGGCGACAAGAAATCCGAGACGGACAACGTTTTCAAAGCCATCGCCGACAAGTACCGCGACGTGCTGAACGCCGACTTCGACGTGCAGTTCATCGCCGGCGACGATTATAAGCAGAAGCTGCTGGTGAAGGCCGCCGCAGGCGATGCCTGGGACATGAACTTTGAAGGCAACTGGCTGGGCTACTACCAGATGACCGCCATGGACGCCTATCTGGATCTGACCGACCTGCTGCCCAAGTTCGCCCCCGACCTGTATGCCGCCTATCAGGAGAGCGGCGCCCTGACCGCCGCCACCTACAAGGGCAAGATCGTGGCCCTGCCCTGGACCATGGTCATGAACAACCGCACCCACTACCAGTGGCGCGGCGACCTGGCCGAAGCCAAGGGAATCACCGTTGAACCCGACTCCATCAAGACGTTTGAGGATGTGGACGTTCTGGCGCACAAGCTCAAGGAAGCCTATCCCGACAGGTACATCCTGGAAGCCGCTTCTTTGGATGCCTGCCTGATCAAGAACAACCTGGTGGACATCGGCAACTCCCTGGTTGTGGACCTTACCGATCCCGAGTACAAGGTACAGCCCCTGGAGCAGACCGCCGCTTATCTGGAGTTCGCCACCTGGGCCAAGAAGTGGCAGGACGAAGGCATCATCTGGAAGGACGTTCTCACCGACAAGACCGATCACAACGCCTTGATCGACCAGGGCAAGCTCATTTCCAAGTGGGGCACCCACGAGTTCGCCCGTCAGAACCGCGCCTGGGTGGAAGAAGGCTCCCGTTGGGACTTCAGCGTGCTCTATCCCGAAGGCCTCTCCGCCAACCGCACCCCCCTGGCCAACGTGGCCGCCATCCCCGAGACCAGCGAAAACCCTGAGCGCACCCTCATGTTCATGAACCTTCTGCAGACCGACAAGGAACTCTATGATATGTTCCATTACGGCATCCTGGGCACGACCTATGTGCTGGATGGCGAAGCCGCCGTGTTCCCCGAAGGCATGAACGGCGCCAACTCCAACTACATGGAGTGGGGCGGCCGCTGGGCTTACTGGAAACCCCAATTCATGCGCCCCGACTTCTCCTATGGCCCCGGATTCTGGACTGAGGAAGCCAATTTCGCCATGTCCAACCCCAACAACGTCAACTCCCCATTCGCCTCCTTCAGCTTTGACAAGACCGACGTCTCCATCGAAGCCGCCCAGCGCGATCAGATCCACGGCGATATGAACAAGATCATCGAAGTAGGCCTGGCCGGTGACGCCGCTGCCGCCGTGCAGAGCCTGATCGACCAGCAGAAGGCCGCCGGCCTGGATGTGATCCTGGCCGCCGCCCAGGCGCAGGTGGACGCGTTCCTGGGAAAGTGATCCTTTCGTGAGACACCGGCCAAACGCAAAGCGTTTGGCCGGCTTCTCACGATTTGCACGATTTTCTTGTAATCCCTGCCTCGTCCTGCGCTCTGCTTGGCCGATGCACGGCTTACAGCCAGAAAATCGTGTAAGGAATGCTTGCTGCGCAAGCGCCCCGCGCACCCGGCAGAGCCGGGTGACACGATTACAATGGAAGTGGTTCCACCCCTTCCATGCATCCCCGGAAGCTTGTCAGACATTTTGTTGGTCTGTATACCGGCGCTGGTCATCAGCGCCGGTATTGCCTGTTTAAAATGATGCAATACGGAGGAATTACCGTGCAAGAGCCTTACCGTCAAAAAAACCTGCCCGTTCAGGAAAGAATAGAAGATTTGTTATCCAGAATGACGCTGGAAGAAAAAGTGGCGCAAATGGATATGATCCGCGGCGTGGAGCTGGCCACCAAAGTGCATCCCGCCCACTTTTGCGCGGTGGACCCCACCTCCGATTTTTATTGGGATAAGGTGGATGCGGCCATCGGCCGGCGGGGCATGGGCTTTGTCCATGACGTGTACTCCGTGCCCGCGGTACTCAACAAGCTGCAAAAATACTTTGTGGAAAACACCCGCCTGGGCATTCCCTGCATATTTACCGGCGAAGCGCTGCACGGCCTTTCCTACCCCGGGGCAACCGTCTTTCCCATGCCTTTGAATCTTGGCGCGGCCTTTGACCGGAGCCTGACCTATAAGGTGGGCCGGGCCATCGCGGCAGAAACCAGGGGCCTTGGCATACATGAGATTCTGGCGCCCAACCTGGATGTGGCAAGGGATCCCCGCTGGGGCCGCATGGAGGAAACCTTCGGCGAGGATACGTACCTTTCCGGCGAAATGGCCTACGCCATCATCACCGGGGAGCAGGGCAATGATATTTCAAAGCCGGACAGCATCGTCTGCGAGCCCAAGCACTACTGCGTGCACGGCATCGCGGAAGGCGGCGTCAACTGCGGGCCGGCCAGGGCCGGCGTGCGGGAGGTGGAAACCTGCTACCTGCCCGTGTTTGAAGCCGGCATCAAAAAGGCCGGGGCCTACAACGTCATGGCCTCCTACAACTGCATCGACGGCGAGGCGGTGATCGCTTCCGAGCATTATTTAAAGGAAGTGCTGATCGACCGCTTTGAAATGAAAGGCTATGTGCGCGCCGATTTTGGCGCGGTAAACCGGCTGAAGACCAACCATTTCATGACCGCGGACGATCTTTCCAGCATGGAGATGGCGGTGAACAGCGGGCTGCACGTGCAGGGCTTTGATTATCCCAACGAAGTCTGGCAGCAGGGCCTTACGCAGCTTGTCAAAGAAGGCCGCATCGCCGTGGAAACCATCGACAACGCCGTACGCCGGGTGCTGCGGGTCAAGTTCGACCTGGGCCTGTTTGAAAACCCCTATGTATCCGAAACCGCCCACGAAAGCATCACCCGCTGCGAAAAGCACCGGGAACTCAGCTACACGGCGGCCGTCAAATCCGCCGTGCTGTTAAAAAACGAGGACAGCCTGCTGCCCATTGATGGAGCGCCCAAAACCATTGCGCTTTTAGGCCCCTCCTCCAATCGCCAGCGCATCGGCAGCTACGCTTCCGTTCCCTACGGCTACCAGGTGCCTTCTGTCTGTGAAGAGCTGCAAAAAGCGCTGCCCGGCTGTGAGATTTTACAGGAGGACGGCTGCGCTATCTCCCCCAGGGATGTGACGCTGATGCCCTCCGGATGGTTTGCAAATGGCGTGAAGCTCACCTACTTCGCCACCGGCGACTTTGCGCAGCCTCCCGTGGGCAGCGGCGCCGCCGGAGAAATAAATTTCAACTGGATCCTGGCCAAGCCCCACCGGGACCTGCACTTCCTGGGCTACGGCGTGCGCATGGAGGGCGCCTTTAAGGTGCAAGCCAGGGCCGTGGGACGGCAGGGCTCCTTCGATGGGCAGCTGATCTTTACCACCGACGACAGCGTGCGCGTGTGGGTGGACGGCAGGCTGGTCATTGACAGCACCGGCGAAAGCAAGCAACCCCTGCCGGCCTGCGATTTCACGTTTGAGGAAGGCGCGGAGCATGCCTTTGTCATCGAGTTCATATGCGATGTCAGCGGCAACCATGTCACCTTCAGCCTGGCTCCCTTTGACAGCGGCAGCCTGGACAAGGCCATTTCCCTGGCCCAAAGGGCCGACCTGGTGGTCCTGGTCTGCGGCGACGATACGGTCACCAGCGGCGAAGGCATGGACCGCAGCGATTTGATACTGTTCGGCAGGCAGAAGGAGCTGGTGGACCGGGTGGCCGCCCTTTGTAAGCCCACGGTACTGGTGCTGGAGGTGGGCAAGCCCGTGGATCTGGGCGAGGCAGGCAAAACCATCCCCGCCATACTGGTGCCCTTCTTTGGCGGGGAACTGGGCGCAAAAGCCATCGCGAACCTGCTGACAGGCCGCGAAAACCCCGCCGGCCGGCTGCCCGTCAGCTTCCCCCGCAGCGTGGGCACGCTGCCCTGCTATTATTCCCGGCTGCCCGGGGCCAGCACCGAATATCTGGAGGGCAGGCGGGATGC
Organism: Bacillota bacterium; assembly: GCA_023425025.1. GTDB lineage: Bacteria > Bacillota > Clostridia > Christensenellales > Aristaeellaceae > JAEWAH01. The sequence goes on along the minus strand of JAFADG010000016.1, from coordinate 186,442 downwards.
GCTGTACCCCTTTGGCCATGGCCTGAGCTACACCACTTTTGCCTACAGCGATTTGAAGGCCGCAAAAACGGGCGCAGGCTGCAATGTCAGCGTCAGTGTCCGGGTAAAAAACACCGGTGAGCGCGCGGGCGACGAGGTGGTGCAGCTGTATGTGCGGGACGTACAATCTTCCATTGTAACGCCCCTGAAGCTCTTGCGGGGTTTTGAGCGCATAAGCCTTGCGCCCGGCGAAGATAAGACAGTGCATTTCAGCCTTGGCTTTGACGATTTCAAGCTGCTGAACAAAAAGCTTCAATGGGTGGTGGAGCCGGGCGAGTTCGTGATCATGGCCGGCGCGTCCAGCGAGGACATACGCCTTTTTCAAACCGTCACCCTATAAAAAAAATCACAAAACCTTTACACTTTTGCGCTTATGTATGGCAATTTGTACAGGTGGTTGACTTTTATACACCTGTGTCCTATACTGCTTGAAGTACAAGCAATGAACGGGAGCGACAAGCCTACATGCAGCGCTGCGCCATTTCGGTTCTCACCGCGGCGATCCTTATGGCTTGGGAGCCTGGCGTCGTGCCCATATCCCCTTTGACGCCGGCCAAGGCGCAAGGGGAGCAGACGCAGGCCTCCCTGGCGGATCCGGTTGATCGCGACCGGATTTTTTGCGGTTGGGAAACTTTGCTGCTGCTGCTTGAGGGAGATCCCCAGGCCGCTTTGCTTCGCAGAGGATCAGGCGGCCGGCTGCCCTGGTATTGCGCGCTGGGCCTGATATTCACAGCTCTGTTCAGGTTTCTTTCCGGCAGGCACAAGCGGCTTTTTGTCAAATCGCGCCGCATACCCTATCGCGCGCGTGTGCTTCCTCTGGGCAGCCACGCCCCGCCGGCGGCCGCCGCTGCGTAAGGCTGCAGCGCCCCACGGGCACCTATTACCGGAGCAACATCATCCGCGGCAAGCAAGCCGTATAGAAAGGGAGATTGTATGAAGGCGAAAAAACAGACCTTCTTTATCGTGGCCGCAATCATCCTGGCAATGTCCTTTGTGGCCTTGTTTGGTCTCACGATTCCCATGGGAGACAGGACGATTACCCTGCCCGGCGCGGCCAATATGCGTTTTGGCATCGATATCCGCGGCGGCGTTGACGCCGTTTTCGAGCCCAAGGATGTGGACAAGGTGCCCACCGGCGATGAACTGGAGGCTGCCCGCGCCACCATCGAAAACCGTTTGGACGGCTTGAACATTCTGGACCGCGATGTCACGGTGGACAAGCAGAACGGCTACATTATCGTGCGTTTCCCCTGGAAATCCGACGAAACGGACTTTGACCCCGACAAGGCCATTGCCGAGCTTGGCGAAACAGCGAAGCTGACCTTTGTTGACCCGGACGGCAACGTGATCCTGGACGGATCCCATGTTTTGCAGAGCGCGGCAAGGTACGATTCGTCAAGCCTAAACGGCTATATGGTTTCCCTGGTCTTTAACGATGAAGGCAAGAAGCTTTTTGCTGATGCCACCGCCAGGCTGGTGGGCAAGGAAATCCGTATATTTATGGATGACCGCCTGATCTCCCACCCCATCGTGGAGGAAGTCATCCCCAACGGCGAGGCCGTGATCAACAAGATCGGCACCGGCGAGGAAGCATTGTCTCTGGCCACAAAAATCCAGGCCGGCGCGCTGCCCTTCTCGCTGATTTCCCGCAACCACTCCACCATCAGCGCCACCCTGGGCCAGGGAGCCCTGGATGTGATGGTGAAGGCCGGCATTACAGCGTTTGCCGTGATTTGCATTTTCCTGATCGCCTATTACAGGCTGCCCGGGTTTGTAGCCTGCCTGGCGCTGCTCATGCAGGTGTCCGGCCAGCTGCTGGCGCTGTCCATTCCCCAGATTACCTTGACGCTGCCCGGTATCGCCGCGGTTATTCTGTCCATCGGCATGGGCGTGGACGCCAACGTCATCATTTCCGAGCGCATCCGCGAGGAGCTGCGCGAAGGCAGGTCCCTGGATTCGGCCATCGCTCTGGGCTTCAAGCAAGCCTTCTCCTCCGTGTTTGACGGCAACATCACCGTTATGATCGTGGCCATCATCCTGATGATCTTCGGTTCCGGTTCGCTTTTGTCCTTCGCCTACTCCCTGCTCACCGGCGTTATTTTGAACTTCGTAGCCGGCGTGACAGCCTCCCGGCTGATGATCAGGTCCCTGAGCAGGTTCAAGGCTCTGCGTAAGCCTGGATTCTATCAGAAAGTGAGGGCAAACGTATGATCCGTTTTTTTGAAAAACGCTACGTCTATTTCACCATTTCTGCCCTGATCATCCTGGCCGGCATCATCGGCATGATTTTCAACGGCGTGCAACTGGATATCCAGTTTAAAGGCGGCGCGATCCTCAAGTACCAATACACCGGCACGCTGGACGCGGAGCATGCAGGCGATTTCGTTTCCGAGAAGCTGGGCCGCCTGGTGCAGGCACAGAGCACCCAGGACCTGGCTTCCAAGAACACGTACCTGATTCTCAACCTGGCCGGCGAATACGGCTTGGACGCCAACGAAAAGCAGGATTTGGATGAATCCCTGCAGGCAGAATTCCCCGACAACAGCCTGACAGCGGCCGAATCTTCGATGGTAGAACCCTTCTTCGGCCATAAGTTCCTGACCAACGGCATGATCGCCATCGGTTTGTCCTCCCTTATGATCGTGCTGTACGTATGGTCCCGTTTCCGCAAGATCTCCGGCCTCTCCGCCGGCGTGATGGCGCTGGTTGCCCTGTTCCACGACCTGCTGGTGGTGTTCTTCACCTGCGTGCTCTTCAAGATCCCCATCGGCGACTCCTTTGTCGCCGTGGCCTTGACGATCATCGGCTACTCCATCAACGACACCATCGTTATCTATGACCGCATCCGTGAAAATGCCCGGCTGGACAAGGATATGCCTGTGGAAACGCTGGTCAACAAGTCCATCACCCAGTCCCTGACCCGCTCCATAAACACCAACCTGGCCGTTTTCGTCAGCATTGCGCTGGTGTATGTCTTCGCCTTCGCCAACGGCATCGATTCCATCAAGAGCTTCGCCCTGCCCATGGCCATCGGTTCCATCAGCGGCTGCTATTCCACCGTCTGTATCGCCGGTCCCCTGTGGGCGATGTGGAAGCGCCATCAGCGTGACAAGCAGGCTCGCACCGCGTAACAAGGAATGATACGCAAAACCCCGGCAGTTTTCGAGCTGCCAGGGTTTTCTTATGGGTCGTTTCTTTATTGTAATTATGGCCGGCCCAGCGTTCCGTCAGGGCGGCGGCAATTGGTCCAGGTAGGCAGGCTTTCGTCGCAGGGAAATTTGGCAGCCAGCTTTTCATCGATATCAATGCCCAGGCCCGGCTTGTCATTGGGGTATACATACCCGCCCCGAAGCTCCGGGCAGCCGGGGAATACATCCAGGCTGGCCTGGGTGAAGCCGGACCATTCCTGTATGCCAAAGTTCCAGCTGGACACATCCAAATGGATGTTGGCGGCATGACCCACCGGCGACACATCCCCCGGCCCGTGCCAGGCGGTGCGCACACTGAAAGCCTCGCAGAAGATACCCAGCTTGCGGGCGGGGGTGATGCCGCCGATCTGGCTGATATGGCAGCGGATGAAGTCGATAAGCTTGTTCGCAATCAGCGGCGTCCACTCCCTGGGGTTCACAAACAGTTCGCCCATGGCGATGGGCGTATGGGTCTGCTTGCGCATGATTTCGAACCACTCGCCCTGCTCCGGCGCCAGGGAATCCTCATAGAAGAACAGACGGTAGGGCTCCACCTCCCTGGCCAGGCGGATGGATTCCACTGGCTCCAGATGCTCATGCACGTCGTGACAGAACTCCACGCCGAAGCCGAAACGGCTGCGCATGTAGTCAAACAGCTTGGTAACGGACAACTGGTACTGCAGCGGGTCGTAATACGCGCCGTGGCAGGCGCCGTCCGGCCGCAGGCCAGACAGGGGCTGTATGCCGCCGGTATTCCCGCCGTAGCCGCCATGCTGCAGCCTTACAACCTGCACGCCCTTTTCCATGAAGGCCTGCACCCGGTCGCCAATCTCCTCCAGCGTTTTGCCGTCGGCATGACGGTATACGCGGGCGGCTTCCCGCACCTTGCCTCCAAACAACTCGTACAGGGGCAGCCCGGCCTGCTTGCCCTTGATGTCCCACAAAGCCATGTCCACGCCGGATATAGCCGCGTTTTGAATGGGCCCGTTGCGCCAGTAGGCCGAGACCATGGCCATCTGCCAGATATCTTCAATACGATTGGCATCCTTGCCCACCAGCAGGGGCTTGATATAATGCTCAACTTCATAGGCGACCGTCAAAAAACGCTGGGTAAAGGTCGCGCAGCCAAGGCCATACAGACCCGGCTCGCTGGTTTCCACCTTGACTACTACCAGGGGTATGTTCTGGGGTGCCGTGACAATGGCCCGGATATCGGTAATCGTAAGCGCCATACATCCACCTCACAAGACACAAAGTATTTGTTATAATAATCCATGGGTTTTGCAATATTATAGCATAACAAGCCCGCGAGATAAAAGCATTTTTCCCTTATTGATGAAAAAGTAAATTTGTCGATGGTTTGGATTGCAGCAACGTCCAGTTGACGTTTATGGAAGGGTCCCACATCTTGAAATGCTTGGGCGGCTCGCCGTATTTCTTTTCGGATAGTCATCTGAACTGACACGCACCATAAAAGCCATAGTCCACGGCGATATCCTGTATGGTTCGGTCGGCAGCACGGATGGCGGCATAGGCCATTTCCAGCTTCAGGTTCATTGGATATTGATGCACGGTCTGGCCGGTGATCGTCTTGAAACGGCTGAACAGGGGCCGCACAGAAATATTGGCCATCTGCGCCAGCTCTTCCAGAGGAAACATTCTGGCCGGCTCCGTGCGAACAAGGCGCTGCACCTTGACGATCCACTCGTCGCCTGCTGCTGGCTGCCCCGTGCGGTAAACGCGAGCTCGGAAAGCAAAAGGCTGATGAGCAAAGCGGGCTGCCGCCGTTTGTCATCCCGCTCCGACAAAAACGTATCGATGATGCGCATCTCAACCCACGCTTCTGTGTAGGGAGCAACGTGGGCTGTATGACGTTAAGCCGGATAATACCGATATTTCAACCCACGCTCCCGCGCAGGGAGCGACGGGTGTCCTTACATTTTTGCAGCAAACGGGCAGATTTCAACCCACGCTCCCGCGCAGGGAGCGACAGAATAGCCCCCCGCTCCCATTGGTGTTATCAGATTTCAACCCACGCTCCCGCGCAGGGAGCGACCAAGCGCACGCACAAGCGTAAACAGCAAACAGGGATTTCAACCCACGCTCCCGCGCAGGGAGCGACACTGCGGCCATTTACAATGGCCTGCTTTGCGCCAGATTTCAACCCACGCTCCCGCGCAGGGAGCGACTGCAAAAGAATCCAAAAAGGTACAGGACCTTCTTATACAACATTCACCAAATCTGTGGAAGTTTCCTCTTTGATCGATTCCCATTCAAAATCAAAAGTACAGAAACCGCCAAATGCAGGATAAAAAACATGCCGGCAGGGTGCGAACCCTCCGGCAAAAGTATGATTGCTTGGCCTTCGCACACGACGCGAAATCCCCGTCTCAATATGTATGTCACTACTCGGCCACTTCCGATTGCGCAAACTGAGCGCACCAGCAGATACACTTGCCATTTTCCCTACAGCATCAGCGGCCCGGTGACATCCAAAGACGGCTTGGCACCCACGTGCTCGACCTTGGTCTTGTAGTTGTTACCCAGGTAATAAAAGCGAAGGCTGTCCTTTTCCTTGTCGATCAGCTGCTCCAAGGCATGCTGAACCTGGCGGCACTGGGCCGCATCGATCACGCATTCAAAAACAGAATTTTGAACCCGCTGGCCGTAATTGAGGCATTGTTTGGCCACCAGGCGCAGCCGGCGCTTCCCCTGCGAGGTTTCGGTATTCACATCATAGGTGATCAGTACAAGCATACGCGCCTACTTCCACAAAAACGGCGGATAGCCGTCCAGGTCGCCCCGGAGGAAACGGGCAAGCAGCATGGCCTGGGCGTGGGGAACAAGGCCCCAAGCCATTTTCTCCTCCAGAAAAGGATGGGTGATCATCTCCTGCTTTTTGCTTTGCCACGCTGTTAAGATAGCTTTGCGGGTAGCATCGTCCATCATAACCGCTCCGTTTTCCCGCACATCAAACCCGCCGGGGGATACCTGCTTCAGGTTCACCAGATTGAGCACGAAACGGTCGGCCAGAACGGGCCGCAGTTCCTCCATCATATCCAGCGCCAGGGAGATGCGACCCGGCCTGTCTCTGTGCAAAAAGCCCACGTATGGATCCAGCCCCACTGCCTCCACATCATGGGCCAGCAGCGTGTAGACAAAGGAGAGCATGGCATTCATGTTATCCAGCGGAGGACGCTTGTTCCGCCCGTGAAAGAAGAAATCAGCTCTCTGCTGAAGGATAAGCTCGTCGAGAACAGAAAAATATCGCGCGGCCGCTTCCCCCTCGACCCCACGCAATTCATCCAGGGTGGCGACTGCCTTCAGCCGCGCAAGGGATTCCTGCAAAAACCCGGAAACCCTGTTGATTTTTTCAACATCCAACCGCATAGGATAATCCCGCTGTGCCCTGTTTAAGACCCAGCGGGCATTATAGATTTTTCCAAGAAGAATGGCTCTGGCGACGCAGGCGCTGTCCGCTTCGTTTTCCGAGACGCGGTACTGCTTTTTGCGCAGGAGGACATTGCCCTGCACCTCCCCCGATACCCGGCACAGGAAGCGACCGTGGCCGGAAAGGAAGGTAAGGGCCACCTGCCGCTGAGCGCAGGCGCCCATCAGCGCGGGGCTGGCGCCGGTGTAGCCGAAGGTAACGATGCCCTCCAGATTGTGCAGGGGAAGTCGGCCTAGGGTTTCCTCGCCCTTTAGCACCACCACGTTCTCCCCATCCAGGGAAAGATAGGCCTCGGGCGTGGTCACATACAGGGTGTTGCCCATGGTTCTCATACGCCGCCCTCCGAAAGCCTTGCATCCACCCAGGCGGATGCGGAATGGTGTTTTTGGAGCTTGGGCAGGCAGATTTCCTTCATGGAGCAGGCGCTGCACCCCTTGTGCGGTTTGACAAGGGGCGTATGCTGGCGCTTGAAGAGGTCATGCATCTCCAACAACATACGTCGCGCCTCCTCCCGCAGGGATTCATTCAGCACCACCTCTTCCCGGTGAGCGGTTTCACCGTAATACAAATAGCCGCGTACAATGGATGGAAAGCAAAGCATCTCCTCCAGGCACATGGCCTGGCAGCACAATTGCAACCGGTCGGCGTCGTGCTCCTTGGGCCGGCCCCGCTTGTATTCTACGGGGATAGGCAGCCAGGTTCCTTTCCGACCGGACAGCGGCACACCCTCCGGGGAAGCGTGAAATTCCACCACATCGCACTGCCCGCTTATACCAAGGATAGAGGATGAAACAGCCATGCCCCGGACAGTAATCGCATCGCCCCGCTTTTCGGAAATGGACTTGTCATGGGCGCGCTCGTGCAGGATGTTCCCCTCCACGGTGCGGAGATTCTCCTGCCACTGCTGCTCGATATGGATCAGCGCCCATTGCCTGCGGCAGAAACAAAAGTGCTGTATGCCAGATAGCTGCAGGTAGTCGTCCTCGTCATATGGCATTGATCCTCACCGCCTTCATTGCTGCTGCACAGATCTACGTAAACATGCCTTCGCCAAGTTCCGGCAATGGGAGAACGCCAGCCATATAGCCCAGAAAATCGTTGTAATCCAGCTTCCATTGATAAATATCTTCCGCAATCTCCGATACACCAAATTTTTTCAGATTGTAAACGGCAATCCGCACAGACACCTTTTGCAGCTCTTGCCAACTGACATTTCTTTGGCGAATACCCTCTGCCACATCTTTGTCTACAACAACGATCCGCGTATCACCATTAATTACCTGAAATTCTTTTTCCACCAAGGGAAATCTCTGAGACTGCTCGTATTTTACGATCGTTTGGTATTTTTCTGTGGTTGCGTACATTTTGATTTCGTCCGCGATGGATTGCGTGCTTAAATCTGCACCGATCTTCTCCCCTTTTTCCAGATACCCCCTGAGGATCTTTGCCGATTCGTCCATTCCTGGATTGGGTATCAGTTTTGCGCCTTTGGCAATACAGAAGGTCCATATGGATGAATCATTATATCGGCCGTCGCGGTTCACCCTGCCCGCCGCCTGCAGCAGTGAGACCAGCGCACCCAGTTCCCGGAATCCGTTTCGAAAGGACAGGTCGACGCCGGCTTCCACGCATGAAGTCGCAACCAATGTCCAATTTGTATCCTTTTTACGTTTCAATCGCTTCTTTACCCGCTCAAGGGTTGCGTCGCGGTCATTGGGTGTTAATGCGGTGGAAAGATGCTCTACCTGCTTGCGGCCAAAGCATGATGAGAATTGCTCCGCAAGCACAGCGGCGCTTTGTACGGTATTCATAATCACCAATCTGGGACCCTCGAAGCCAGATATCCAGTTTGCCAATTCCTCGGCGCTTCTGGGCTGCAAATCGTGCTTATAAGCAATCCGGTTTACCTCATAGCACGATAGCTGTTCCCGCAGTTTGTTATGGACGATCTCACGCACATCCTTAACACCATTGATATTCTTGGCAATTTCCTGAATGGTCCAAAATCTATTCGGTGATCCCGATGCCAGAACCCAATAGCAATTCCATTCGCGGGCGTAAATGTTAATCCATCTCCACGCAAGGGGTAAAAGTCTGGCCGGCAGCGCAGCATGAGACTCGTCCACAAAAACGGCGCTGCCCGGCAGTTCATGCAGGCGGCGCAGGGACGCAGGCGTTGCGGAAGCCATTGTCTCAAAAAATGCAACGGCTGTCGTCACAATGATGGGTGCCCGCCATAAGGCTGTCAGATGCCGCTCATCCGCACTTTGAAAATCAGCACGGTGATGTAGTTCTGCCACCACCTCCTCCGGTTTTTCGCCGGAAAGGACAAGGCTATTGCGATATGTATCAACCGATTGCTTGATGATGTTGGTGAAAGGCAGCACCACAAATATACGCCGCAAATTACGTTTTTGGGCTTGCACAAGCAAGTGCGCCATGACCGCCGTAGTCTTTCCCGAACCAACCGGACTGTCACAGGAGCTGATATTGGCATCTACTTCCGCATGCTTGCACGCCTCATACATTTCCCTGCGCAAAAGATTTCTTTTCTCTCTTTTGCCTTTGAACCCTGCCACGTATTTATTGAGCGCCTCAAGGCGCTCATCTGCCCGCAGTAATATTTCTTCCTGGTCGGCAGGATATTTCTTGTAATGTATCGCCGTGTTGGTATGGTCGGCATCCACGACGCATGACAAAAGCAGCCGCAAAAAGACAGAGCGGTCCCCTTGGATATCCTCCTGGCCAAAAACGAAAGCTTTTTGAATGAGGCGGCCATGTATTGATGCATAGACCGGCAAATCCGCATCTACTTTCTTCATGACAGCAGCATCCCGGAATATGACCTTACCTTGCTTTCTTTCTTCGACAAAATCAGGTAGACCACAATGATGTGAATGTACAATGACAGCGGGAAAGGTAGACAAGTGCTTTTCATCCAGCAGGTATGCAGTTCCAGCATCCGAATGGCTTATTGGCAGCTTTTTTCCTTGCTTTTCTCCAGACAGGACAGCCTGGTTTTCCTTATCCAGTTTACCCATGTCGTGGTAAGCAGCCGCAATTTCGGCAGCACGCACAACTTGCTCACCATCAAGTTTGGCATGCCTGCTGATACGGCAGGCATGCTTATGAGCCTTATTTACAACGCCGTTCACATGATCTGAATAAGTTTGTGCGGGTATGCCCTCCTTTTCCTTCGGGCTATGCGCAAAATACATCATAACATTAAATCGGTAACTGAATCCACCTTGGCCAGCAAATCATCCGGCAATTGCTTCTTCTCTTCATAGTCTGCCCACGTTAGAGAAGCCGTGGCCCTGTCGCCAATCCGTGCAGGCGTCAGCGCCTCCAGCAAAAGATAATCGGGGCAGCTTCCCAGCGGGTTTTTATGCTCGATATACCAAGCATGCCGTATACGCACATCAGACCGGATCGCTGACCTGTTCAAATCATAGGCCTTTGGGATCAACAATTTCAACAGTTCAATATCATCCGGCGTGCAGCCCGATTTGCCCGCGTAATTGGGGTTTACGAAAAACGGCATGCAGTAAACGCCATGTTCCACAATACGAAACGCCAGCGGGGCCATACCGGCATTTTTCCCTTCCTGCACACCGGCCTTGTTTGTATTTGTATGTCTGACAATGTTGATAGGTGATATGGATACGCCAACACCAAACTGAACGACACCTGTTTTGATATATCCTTTGTTCCCGCCTTCTTGAAGAAATGTGTTTCCGAAAATTCTGGCATCCCAATACTTTTTGACAAATTGACTTTTCAGGAAATCAGCCTGATTGAAACTCTTCATGTCGGAGGACATTTCTTTTTCAATGGCTGTCCTGTCCCTGCCTCGGGATTCCAGAATGCAATAATGTTCGGGATCATCGGCATACAGCTTAGGAAGCCCTTGAAAAAACAGACCGCTTCTGTCGTCAAGCAGATCGCGCAATTTCCGCTTGAAAGAAACAGGCGATATTTCCCCAATGCCGTTGGGACGCTGCCGTGGATCACTTTCCCGGTCAGGGTCACCATTCGGATTGGAATTAACGGCTTCAATTACCAGAAGGCCAGTTGCACGCTTGATCTCGCTGCTCATTTTGTTCTCCTTCCACATCATTGGCGGTTTCACCGTCATTAGCGCTCTCCCCTGAGGCTTTTTCCCGTTTTGGGAACGATGCAAGATACCCTATAAACACCTGCGCCTTGCCAAAGTCGTCAAAGCGCAAGATATTTGATAGCGTCAAATGAAGTTTATCAGATATATCCTGATACAGGCTAAGATACCAGCCAGCCAGACCGCTTTCCTTACCCTTTTCCTTAATGCCCTTTGTCTGATACTGCTTTGCCCACGCAAGATATGGCATCATGCGCATTCCCAGTTGTGCAAGAGCCTGAACCGGTGTTTCTGTGGCAGTCACAAACATGGAGTTACCTGCCAACTGCGGCGGTATGCTTCCCTCCCGGACAACTCTGCAATAGTGCGCGTGCAATTCGTCAGACACCTTTAATATCTGACCCATTAGATACGCTGCGTTTTCCATATATGCCTCCTTTTCATGTCCACTTTTGTACAGCAGCAGTCCCAAAACCGCTGTGATGAATGCCATTTCCTTTATTGCTCTGCCCAAATTTACATTGCGTTCTTTAACAGGCTCCTGCCTATTGCCATGTATCCAGTTGCCCAGAAATTTAACAAAACCCGAGGCGTGTGACAGCAATATGCTCAGAATATAACGAACTTCGCTTGCCTGCCCAAAATCCAAGAGCAGTTCCACGCCTTGATAATACTCCATTTGCTTTACTTTTGTTTCACCCTGGTTGGCCAATTCTCCGTTTTGCTTCCAGATATTATTTATCACCTGCGCAACCTGCAGAGGATAGGGAATCTTCTTGTTGATACACGAAACCCTTGGCGTGTTGCCGCAGCCCAATTCCCATTCCCTTGCAGCGTTAATTAATCTATTCACAGTGCAGTTTCTGGAGAATACGACCTTCGACCTTGCTTTATCCATTTTGCGGATAGAAAATATCTGTATATGCTCGGGTCTTTTTTCAGGAGGGATTCCCTGGAGTGTATTCACAATATCCTTTGTAACCACCTCAAACAACTGCGCTGCTTTTTCCCCGGTAGGTTCATCTATTCCCAGAAGAGCGGCAAATTTTACCTCGACAGACGGCAGCTTGGAAGGGTATGCAAATATTACTTCGCTTTTATCGACTTTTTGCCATGTCAGACCTTTTCGTTCTGGAGCAGACATCCATTCCAACGCTTGCTTCACAAATGAGCGATTTTCTTTTGTTATGGGAAATGATTCATCGTCAATTTTTTTGTAACGATACTGGCAGGGCTGCCCGTTGAACATGGAGCGAATCGTCACATCCCCAAGGCCCATGAGCCTAACATTCGGCATCGGCTCGCTGATATTGTCAAAGGGCATTCCAAATGCATCCAGTTCACCGGCAGCGGTCGCCTGTTCGCCTTGTGCATAATACGCCTGTATAAGAATGGCGTTGATGGAGCGCGTTGTCTCATCATTTGCCGTTGGCACACCATACTCCCGCCAGTCAGCCAAATCAAGTATGACCGATAACGTGCCGCAATCCTCTCCCGGATCCTTTGCGTTTTCTTTCCCCTTGTAAAATAGCATAGCCAATGCTGTCTTTATATCGTCGCCTTTGCTCAGCTTTTCAAGCGCACATGCTTCCAACGACACAAAGAATCCATTCCGTATATCCTGCGATAATGCGTCTGCCCTGCGCAGCAACGCCATAAAACCTTTATGCCTGTCATCTGCATGCTTCTCAATACTATCAAACATGCGCAGGGAGGTACCATGCAGGCAATTAACCAGTTTTCGAACAAGCTTGCTGTTCCAGTTATTGCTTGTGCACCACAATTTGACCTTTTCGCAATCCGGCTGTGATTTGCCTGCCAATATACGGTCCAGTTCCTTGATCTGTTGCCCATCTGCGAGGCGGTACAAGGGAGCCATATTAAATGCGGGAATCGTCCCTTGATTATTGCCAAACTTCCTCAAGCTTTGCGCAAGATCATTGCCTATCTCTTCAATATCACTGACTGAACCGTCATGAGCCAGCCAAATTCGTAGACATGGCGCATCCTTGGTCACTTTCGGAAGCGGTTTGTATTCCCTATACCATTCTTCCGCGTCAATTTGCATGCCCCGCAGCGTATGTGACAACCCGTACAACTCATTCAGCATAGGCAGTCCCCCCCTGCGGATATACCAGGATGCCTCTATTGATCACGATATCATTATCAAAAACAAAAGATACCGGCTCGTTGTACCCGTTTGCAAATACCTTTCGAAGCATGGATGGTATAATAACAGGTTCCATATCCGTCAACACATGGGTTGTGTCCCGCAGTCCACCAAAATACGATGGCGTAAACTCCTTCCATCCAAGGCAAGGGATGGAGTAACACTGCCCCCGCCTCAGTCTGCGAAAAAAAATCTCCTGATACGCATGACCGGGGGAGGTTGTTTTTCTATCCCAGGCAAGCGCCTTTTCAGGAAGCTTGTGCTTTTCTTTGAACGGGACAGCCTGCGCATATAGTTTGTAACAAACATCGATAAGAACTGTCGCAAGCAATTGGTAATTGGTCCCCTGTTTGAGCGATTTTGCACTTCGTAATGGGCCGCCATAATTGGTGCAATAAGTATGGTACACAATTGGAGAACATATCTCCACCCGAGTTGGTATGATTTCTGTATCCGGCCCCCATAAAATGGACTCAAATACTGCTTTGACAGCCGAATATGTTGGTGCGGGATAACTTACAGGGCAATCGCCGGTATCCGGTCTTGTCCACATGGCGGTGCTTCCAGCTATCTCCATCTGTATGGGATAATTTAACTGACCCATGCTTTTCTCCATTTCCTCATGCCAAACCGCATAAGAAATCATTGAAGTGCCTACCAAAAAATGACAGGAAGCATTTGATGATAGATAGCATACATATCGCCGAGAGCGACTTATGCCAATGCCATCCGTGAGACCATGCCGTCTTTTCCTTTACCATATGCCGCATGTCGGATCATATGATAAATACTACCATATTTGGACTAAAAAAGCAATTCTGAAATGTGTGCACTTTCACTTCGACATTCTTCTCGACAAATTGATGATGATGTGAGGGGATATCAATGCCTTTCAAGCAGAGGTTGTCTCCCACTGCATCATAATGGATCGCATATGGAAATCCTCCAAGAAACTTTCTCTTGGCCCATCATCTTGACAGCATATCGCACATATGATAGAATGTTATTACATTCCGACAAGTGAACGAGATGACTGTACAAGAAACGAGGCGGGACCGTATGCGCGGGCTTGTTGTGGACGCAAAGGGCGTATTATCCATCGCGGAGCTGCCCATGCCTAAGATCAACCCTTATCAGGCGCTGGTGAGATTGAGATCCTGCGGCGTATGCAACGGCACGGACATGAAGCTCATCCACCGTGCGTTCAAGAACTTTGATACCTATCCCGCCGTGCTGGGTCACGAGGGCGTAGCCGAGGTGGTTCAGGTGGGGAGCCGGGTTGCCTCTTTGCATGTGGGCGACAAGGTGCTGCTGCCCTTTTTGGAGGGCATGAGCGGCGAATACCACAGCGGCTGGGGCGCGTACAGCGAATATGCGGTAGTGGGCGACGCAAAGGCGTATGAAAGTGACGGCCTGCAGGTGCCCTCCGAGGCATATTTTGCCCAGTCGGTGCTTTCTCCCGATGACAAAGCGGACGACGCCGGCGCGGCCATGATCATCACCTTCCGGGAGGTACTCAGCGCCATCCGCCGCTTTGGCATGCGGCCCAACAAAAACCTGGTGGTGTTCGGCGCCGGCCCGGTGGGGCTGTGTTTCATCCGCTTCGCCCGGCTCCTGGGGTTGGGTAAAATACTTGCCGTCGACATCGACGAAGAAAAGGTGAAAACCGCCAAAGCCATGGGGGCGGATGAGGCTTTCAACAGCCTTCACTGCGATGTGAACAAAGAGATCCGCGGTCGCCTGCCAAATGGCGCGGACTATGTGGTAGATGCGGTAGGCGTCAACGCGCTAATCAACCAGGCCATGGGCCTGATCGCCGACCACGGCAAAATCTGCTGCTACGGCATATCGCCAAAGCTCAATATGGAACTGGATTGGTCCAAGGCACCCTACAACTGGTCGCTGGATTTCGTGCAATGGCCCTCCAAGGTGGAGGAAAGCGAGGCCCACAGCCAGGTGATGGCCTGGATCAACATGGGCGTTTTGAATCCCATGGATTTCATCTCCCACGTGATCCCCTTTGAGAACATACTCGACGCCTTCCGCATGCTTGAGGAAAAGCGCCCCGGCACAAAAAAGATCGTGATTCAGTTTTAAGGAGAAGCCGTATGAAAACGCCGCAATTGTTTGCCGCCCTGCCCGAATACATCAGCACCCCCGACAGCATGGACATCGACCGCCACGGCAATCTGATCCTCTCCTGCCCCAACTTCGCGGAAATCACTTCCTCCGGTTGCGTGGTGAAGATTGATCAGGACCGCCGTGTCACCAAATGGTTTGACGTGCCGGTGCACCCTGGAACCGGCGTGGCCCGCAACATGGGCATCGCGCTGTATGAAGACCGGGTTTATCTGTGCGACAACCAGGGCTGGTCCGGCGCGCCCGAGCTGCAAAACAAGGGCCGCATGCTGTGCGTGACGGTGGATGACGCAGGCACCATCCAGGAGTGCCACAACGTCGCCACCGGCATGGAGCATCCCAACGGCGTGCGCATCAAAAACGGCTATCTGTATGTGACCCAAAGCCTGTGCTCCCCGATAAAGCATCCTTCTGGCAAACTGGTCAGTTGCGTATACCGCTTCGGCCTTAACGAGCAGGACATTGCCATCACCAATTCCCTGGACGACAAGCATATTTTCGCCACCTTTGTCACCGAAAACCCCGATTGCCAGTATGGCGCCGACGGCATTGCCTTTGACAAGCAGGGTAATCTGTACGTGGGCAACTTCGGCGACGGCCATGTGATCAAAATCCTGATGGATGAAAAGGGGGATTATATCTCCCAGGAATCCTACGCCAGGGATCCCGATCAATTGCAGACCACCGACGGCATGATCTTTGATTCAGCCGGCAACCTCTACATCGCCGACTTTTCCGCCAACGCCATTGCCAAGGTCCATCCTGACGGCCGTGTGGAGCGCCTGGCCCAAAGCCCCGACTGCGACGGGCTGGACGGTGGGCTGGACCAGCCGGGCGAGCCGATTCTCTGGAACGGGCTGCTCGTCGCCTCCTGCTTTGACCTGGTCACCGGTCCCGATAAGGTAAACACCGCCCATGAGATGCCCGCCACGCTGGCGTGCTTTCCCCTGTGAGCGCCTGCATCCTGGCCCACGACCTGGGCACCACAGGCAACAAGGCCACGCTGTTTTCCCTGGATGGCACGCTGATCGCCAGCGTCACCAAGGAATACGAAACCTTTTATCCTCAAAACGGCTGGGTGGAGCAGAACCCTGAGGATTGGTGGGAAGCGGTGGTTTTGTCCACCCGTGAGCTGCTTAAAAAAAGCGGCATGCCCCCGAAGGCGGTAGCCTGCGTATGCTTCAGCGGTCAGATGATGGGCTGCCTGATCGTGGATGATGCCGGCGCGCCGCTGCACAACATGCTCATTTGGGCGGACACCAGAAGCGCCAAGCAGGAAGCGGAAATCATTCGCCGGGTGGGTATGGAAAGGTTCTACCGCACCACGGGCCACCGGGCCAGCGCTTCCTACTCCGCAGCCAAGCTGCTGTGGCTCAGGGACAATAAACCCGAAGCGTACCGCAAGGCGTACAAGCTGCTGAATGCGAAAGATTATATCCTGCACAAGATGACCGGGCACTTTGTCACAGATTACAGCGATGCCTCCAGCACCAACCTGCTAGACTTGAATCGTTTGGACTGGTCCGGCGAAATCCTAGACGCATTGGAAATCCCCCCGAGCCTTTTGCCGGAGCTCCACGCCTCCACCGACACCGCCGGCGGGCTCACCAAGGAGGCTGCCGATATTCTGGGCCTTACGCAGGGTACGCCGGTGGTCATCGGCGGCGGCGACGGCTCCTGCGCCTGCGTGGGGGCCGGGGTGGTAAAGGAAGGCAGCGCCTACAATGTGCTGGGCTCCTCCTCCTGGATCTCCATGGCTTCCGGCAGGCCCGTGTACGATGATGCTCTGCGCACCTTCACCTGGGTGCATTTGGACAAGGACCTGTACACCCCCTGCGGCACCATGCAGGCCGCCGGCTATTCCTACCGCTGGTTTCGGGATGCGCTGTGCCCTGCCATGCAATACGACGCCATCAACGAGCTGGCGGAAGCGTCCAGTCCCGGCGCCAATGGCCTGCTGTTCCTCCCCTATCTCCTTGGAGAACGTTCTCCAAGGTGGGATTTGAGCGCCCGGGGTGCGTATGTGGGGCTGTCGGTATCCACCAGCCGGGGCGACATGGCCCGGGCGGTGATGGAGGGCGTGGCGCTGAACCTGAAAATCATATTGGACATCTTAAACGGCGCGTGCGAGATCGACAAAGTGACCATGATCGGCGGCGGCGCCAAAGGCGCGCTGTGGCTGCAAATCCTGGCCGATGTGTGGCAAAAGCCCCTGGCATGCATTGAAAATCCCGGCGAGGCCACCAGCATGGGTGCCGCTGTATGCGGCGGAGTGGGTATCGGCGCCTTTGAAAACTTCGAGGCGGTATCCCGCTTCACCAGGCCTGTAAAAGAGATATTTCCCAACAAAAACAACGCCCGGCTGTATGAAAAACTTTCCAAAGCCTTTGAAATGGCTTATCATGGTTTGCGGGAAGCGGACGCGGCCCTTTTACAAATCCGGGCGGAGGATGTTTTATGACACAAAGCGACTTCTGGCGGCAAAAGATCCACATCGACAAGTTAAGCCCCATCCCTTTGTATTATCAAATGAAGCAGGCGATTCTGGACGCCGTGCGGGACGGCACGCTGCAGGAAGGGGATATGATCCCCTCCGAGCTGGACCTGTGCGCCATGCACGATATCAGCCGTTCCACCATCCGCCAGACGCTCAGCGAACTGGTGATGGAAGGGTACCTCACCCGCCGCCGGGCCAAGGGCACGGTGGTAGCCGCCCCCAAGATCGACGCCCGTTTTTTGAACAAGCTGCAAAGCTACAATGAAGAAATGCGTCAAAAGGGCCTTGTGCCCTCTACCCGTTTAATGAACCTCAAGGTTCTGGAAGGCGTTCGCCATATCAACGAAAAGCTGCGCCTGGAACCAGGCGAGCCGCTGATTTATCTGGAGCGGCTGCGCTGCGCCGACGGGGAGCCCCTGGTGTATCTGGAAACCTATATCCCCTATAACAGCTTCCCGCTTTTGATGAAGCAGGATTTCACCAACGGCTCCCTGTACGAGTACATGGAGAGGCTGTACGACAAGCGCGTCAGCCGCGTGGTGCGCAAGCTGGAGGCTGTGATTGCCAACGCGGCCGAGGCGCAGTTATTGGACATCGCGAAAGCCGCGCCGGTCTGCCTGGTAAAGACGGTGGCCTATACCGCCGGCGGCGAGCCGGTGGAATATTCCGTGGCCCGCTACCGGGGCGACCGCAACGAATTCAGCGTGGAATTGTACAGGTGAGCGCGATGATTAAGAAAGCAAAGCTGGCTCTTTTATGCATGCAGCGCCATTCCTGGGAGCAGGGCGTCACCATGCAGGCCTTTTGGGAACTGGGTGAATGGGATACGGTCATCGCCCTTGCCAAGGAGGCCGCCTACCGCAGCATGGCGGACGGCCGGGTGGCCACCATTGGCGTCACCGACGGCGTCACCGATCCCTGCTGCGCCGGCGAGGCGCTGCTATGGGCCGCAAAGGAAACCCGCGATCCGGAATTGATAAACGCCTCGGAAAAACTGCTCCGCTGGGCCCTTGACACCGCGCCCCGCAATGAAAACGGCATCGTATACCACCTGACAGGGAAAAAGGAATTCTGGGTGGACTCCATGTACATGCTGCCCCCCTACCTTGCGGCGGCAGGGCAGTACAAAGAAGCTCTCCGCCAGATAGACGGCTATTATACCGCGCTGCATAATGACGCCTGCGGGCTGATGTCCCATATGTGGGATGACGGCGCGAAGCGCTTTGTGCGCGCCGCCCACTGGGGCGTGGGCAACGGCTGGACGGTAGCCGGCCTGGCCCGTGTGATCGCGCTTTTGCCGGATTCCATGCTAAAGGAGCGCAGCGGCCTCATCGAAAAGGCGCAACGGCTGATCCGGTCGCTGATTCCCTATATGCGGGATGACGGGCTGTTCCATGACGTGGTGGATGACGAAAGTACCTTTGTAGAAACAAACCTGTCCCAAATGCTTTGCTACGCTATTTTGCGGGGCATACGGGACGGGTGGCTGGATGGGGAGGCGTTTTCCCCCATCGCCCATAAGCTGCGCGGGGCGGTGTTCAAAAAAGTGGACCGCTACGGGCTGGTCCAGGGCGTATGCGGCGCGCCCACCTTTGACAAGCCCGGGGTAGCCCCGGAAGGCCAGGCCTTTTATCTGCTCATGGAATCCCAATGGCAAAAGAAAGGCGATGCGCCATAAGGCCCAAGGCGTCCTGCCCATTTTTCATCTTGCAAAGTGAGGGAAAGACCATGCCGGCATTAATGAATCCCACCCCGGAGCGCCTGGCCCGGTATTTTGACCATACCCTGCTGCGCCCGAACGCCACGGAAGCGGAGTTCAAGGCCCTGTGCGAGGAAAGCCGCAAATACAAATTCAAGATGGTGGCCATCAACCCTGCCCCGGTCAAGCTTTGCAAAGAATGCTTGGCGGGCAGCGGCGTGCACGTAGGCGCCGCGGTGGGCTTCCCGCTAGGACAAAACACAAAAGAGGTCAAACGCCTGGAAGCCATCGACGCTATCCAAAACGGCGCGGATGAAATCGATTATGTCATCAATCTGACCGAGCTCAAGGCCGGCAACTATGCCTTTATCGAGGCGGAAATGGCTGCCATCGTGGAAGCCTGCCGCACAAAGAACGTTATCTCCAAAGTGATTTTCGAAAATTGCTTTTTGACAAATGAAGAAAAGAAAACCCTCTGCCGCATCGCTTTGAATGTGGGGCCTGACTTCATCAAGACCTCCACCGGCTTTGGTACCGGCGGGGCTACGGTGGAGGATATCGCCCTGATGGTCGGCGAGGTCCGCGGCCGGGTCAAGGTCAAGGCCGCCGGCGGCATACGGGACCTAAACAAAGCGCTGCTGTTTATCGATATGGGCGTGGAACGCATCGGTTCCACCGCCAGCGTCGCCATTATCAAGGAGCTGGAAGCGAAGCTTTAATAAAAGAAAGAAGGCCAGCGCAGGTAAAACCCATCCAGGAAAGTTTTACGCAAAACCGCTAATATTATCCCATATACATTAATAAATTCACATGATACCATATTCACAAGGAAAGGAGGCTGCTTTGCATGCAGAGGAAACAGGGGGTGTGGCATGAATTAAAGCGCAACCGGGCGCTGTACTTGATGGCGCTGCCGGCCATATTGCTGGTACTCATCATTACCTATATGCCCATGGGCGGCCTGTTGGTAGCCTTCAAGAACTATCAATACAACCTGGGCATCTTCGACAGCCCCTGGGCCAAGTTCGGCGGCTTTGAAAATTTCCGCTTCCTCTTTATTTCCGGCAAGGGATGGAGCATCACCCGAAACACCATTTTCTACAACCTGTTCAACCTGATCACCTCCCAGGTCTTATCCATGATGGTGGCTATATTCATTACGGAAATGCGGGGCCGGGCGTTCAAACGGATCACCCAGTCGGTGATTTTCCTGCCCTACTTTATTTCCTGGATCATTGTGGGCACCTTCGCCCTGAACATATTCAGTTTTGAGATCGGCACGCTGAACAACTTCCTGGAGGCACTGGGGGCCCAGCGGGTCAACCTGTACGCCATGCCCTCCGCCTGGGTCTTTATCATCATGGCCTTCAACGCCTGGAAGTGGGTGGGCTACAACTCCATCATCTACATCGCGGCCATCACCTCCATTGATTCGGAATGCTTTGAGGCGGCGGACATCGATGGCGCCAACATCTGGCAAAAGATCGGCCGCATCACCCTGCCCTCCATCCGCCCCACGATCATCATCATCTTCCTGCTGAACGTCGGGCGCATTCTGCGGGGCGACTTTCAAATGTTCTACCAGCTGGTGGGTTCCAATGGCCAATTGTTTGACGCCACGGATGTCATCGACACCTACGTGTTCCGCTCCCTCATTTCCGGGGGCGATGTGGGCATGACCACAGCCGCCACGCTGTACCAGTCGGTCCTGTGCTTTTTGATCATCATCGGCGTCAACGGCGTTGTCAAGCGCATCGACTCCGACTACGCGCTGTTTTAAGCAAAGGAGGAATGTAAGATGCGCAAAAACAAAAACGCCATCAGAGTCCCCGCCTCCTTTGTGGTATTCAACCTCGCCGGCAAGCTGCTGGTGGGCCTGGTGGCGCTCATCTGCCTGCTGCCCTTCATCATGCTGATCTCGGCCTCGTTCACGTCCGAGCAGTTTATCGCGGTCAACGGCTTTGGCCTGTGGCCGGGGGAATATTCCACAAGGGCCTACCAGACGCTTTTCAAAAACCCGGTAGATATCTTCAATGCCTACGGCATGACGGCTTTCATCACGCTTTCGGGCACGGTGCTGGGGCTGCTGCTTATCTCCATGACGGCATATGTGTTAAGCCGGCCGGATGTGAAGTACCGCAACAAAATCTCCTTTTTCTTCTACTTTACCACGCTCTTTAACGGCGGCATGATCTCCACCTACATTTTCTTTATCCGCTACCTGGGACTCAAAAACAGCCCGCTGGCGCTGATCCTGCCCCTTTTGTTCAACGTGTTCTACCTTTTGATCATGCGCAGCTTCATGGCGGTAGTGCCATCCTCCATCATCGAGTCCGCCAAGATCGACGGCGCCGGCGAATTCCGCATCTTCCTGCAATTGGTGCTGCCCCTGGCCACGTCCGGCCTGGCCACCATCGGCCTGTTCATCGCCCTGGATTACTGGAATGACTGGTACAACGCCATGCTCTACGTCAGCCGGCGGGAAATGTATCCTTTGCAATATCTGCTGTACAACATCATCTCCTCGGCCCAGGCACTCACCCGCCTGTCCTCCGTCTCCAGCGTACCGGTGCGGGATCTGCCGTCCCAATCCCTGCGCATGGCCATGGCGGTGGTGGCCACCGGCCCCATCATCCTCATGTATCCCTTTGTGCAAAAATACTTCGTCAAGGGTATCACCATCGGCGCCGTCAAGGGCTGACGCGGCCGGTGGAAAAATAAAAAGGAGGACCCCTCATGAAAACCCTATCCCGTATCCTGGCATTGGCGCTGGCGCTGCTCATGGTCCTTGGCGCAGTACCGGCCACGGCCCAAACAAACCCCCTGGACACCTCCGAGCGTGTCGACCTTGTCATGTACCTGATGGGCAACGAGCCCCCGCGCTACCAGGCCATGCTGGAAGAGTTCAACAAGATGGCTTTGGCGGACCTGAACTGCACGCTGACCGTGTACTTCATCGGCTGGGGCGAGTACATGACCAAGTACCCGCTGCTCTTCTCCTCCGGGGAAGAATTTGACCTGGCCTATGCTGCCACATGGGTGGACTACGCCAACCTGGCCAAGCGCGGCGCGTTCCTGCCCCTGGAAGACCTGCTGCCCATCTACTGCGCCGAAAGCCTGAAGGACCACCCCAAAGAGGCTCTGTACCAGGCCACGGTGGACGGCCACGTGTATGCCTACACCAGCAACGTCAAAACCTACAGCGCTTATGGCGCCATCGTCCGCGGCGATTTGATGGATAAGTACGGCATTGAGGAAATCAAGAGCTTTGATGACTATGCCGCTTACCTGCAGGCCGTCAAGGATAACGAGCCCACCTTCACCAACCCCGCTGCCGGCTACAGCGATCCTCTGTTTGAAGAAGTATTTCTCTTCAGCAAGGGCTACTATCCCCTCACCGGTTCCACCGGCGGCATCTACTATATCGACCCCAATGCCGAAAAACCCGTCGTCATGGCCGCCCATGAGCTGCCCGAGTTCAAGGAAATGGCCGATATGATGAAGAAGTGGTCCGACGCCGGCTATTGGCCCAAGTCCGTTCTCTCCATCCAGGATGACGGCGGCACCCAGATCCGCATGGGCGTTGCGGCCTCCCGTCTGCACAACTTCGACTCCTACACGGGCGACTACCGCAACAACCCCGCGGAATGGAATATCCGCTGGTTCAACCTGGTGCCCAAGCTCAACCACCTGTCCTACATGCAGGATTCCATGGTTGTTCCCGCCACCTCCAAGCACCCCGGACGCGCCCTCATGCTGCTGGACAAGATCCGCACCGATGAGCGCTACTACAACATGCTGACCTACGGCATCGAAGGCACCGACTATACCTTTGACGAAAACGGCTTCATGGTCACCACCAATCCCGACGAATTCGGCGGCGAACCCGGCACCTGGGGCTTCCGCATGGAAAAGTTCCACCGCATCGGCGCCGGCGCTCCTCCTACCTATTATGAGGAGAAGCAGGCCCTGGAAGACGCCGTTGTGCCCAACATCTTCCGCTCCTTCAACATGGACACCGCCCCCATCAAGAACGAATACGCCGCCATGCAGAACCTGTATGCCCAGTACTACAGCCCCCTGTCCGTGGGCGTATCCACCGATGTGGACGGCGATATCGCGAAGCTGACCGAGCTGGCTGCCGCCGCCGGCAACGACGCTGTGAAGGCCGAGCTGCAAAAGCAGATCGACAATTTTATCGCCACGTACAACGTACAGTAACCCCTAGGGAAAAGGGCTGCCGCAAATGAACGCGGCAGCCCTTGTTTTGTCTTTAGCCTGGTTTGCATAACCAAGTCATCAATAGAGCAGCAATCAATTATACAAAGGCAATGCAGATGCCCCATGTACAGGCGGGCGATTATCAATCGCCCGCGGAGCATCGGTTCTCCACAGTCAAGGGATGAAAGGCTGCTCACTTCAAAATAACATCACCGCACCCTTACAGATGCTTTTTCTGCTCCCGTGCCTTTAACAAGCTATCCGCCATACCGGTGGCGGAAACGGCCACGGGGGCGTCCTTTTTCTTGCCTGGCTTCAAGGGCCTTTCCGCCTTTTTCGCTGTCGCCGCCTCGCGCCTTTGCGCCTGCGCAGTTATGGCCTTATCCCGCGCTGTAGCAAACGCTTTTTGAAGCGTCCTGTCAAAGGCAAGGCGCCGCAGGGCGATATCCAGCAAAAACAGCATAAGGGCCGTCCACAAAAGCGCGGTGCGCAGCGCAAGCCGCGTCTCGGCCGTTGACCCCCTGGCGGCAAACATTTGCCCCGGGTCGTCAATGACCCTGCCGCCGGTCAGGCGGGCGAGGGTTTCCAAGGCCTGGCCGCTGAACTGCCTGCTTACATCATACTCCTGGGAGTAGGCGACCACCGCGCCGCCCTCCAGCTGCCGTACCTTTTGCCCATCCTTTACCTGCTCGATACGGATGGCATAGGCCCCCTGCTGATCGGTTGCCAGGCTGCCCTCATACACGCCGGGCTCCGTTTCAATCAGGTCCGCCTCCGCCTGCGTGCCGTCGGGCAGCAGGGCGTAAGCCGTGGTTTGAACGTTGTCTTCCGCCGCGATGCCGGAAGGCAGCTGATAGCGCACCTTCGCCTGGGCTCCCTCCACCTTGACCTGCAAATCGCCTTCCTGGCTTTCATCGGGCAGCACATGGGTGATCAGCCCCGTAAAGAAGGACACTGCCTGATCCCAGCTCAAAAACCTGCCCGTCCAGGCGCCCTGGCTGTCGCTGGTCCACGCCAACACCCGGCCCGCGCCATACTGCCACCAGGCCAGAATGGGGTCCTCCCTGTCCGACACCATGGAGATGTTCGCCAGGGGCTTTTCCGTGGCCGCCAGATACCCGCCCAAGGTGGGAAAGCCCGGGTAGTCCGTCAACTGCGTGTTTTGGGTGATCACCGGGGTGAAGATACGGTTTTGCACATAAGAACCGGTGGCCAGAAAGGTTTCCTTGGTAAATATCTTGGGCAGGTTGTCAAACTCCCCGGCGGTGTAGGTCCGACCTCCGCCAATCTCCGCCAGGCGGGAGAGCACCCGCACGTTCGCACCAGTGCCGACGGCCACGGTGGTCATGGTAATGCCGTTGTCCGCCATGCGCTGCACCAGTATGTCATAACCGTTGTCCCCGGCTTCGCCGTCGGTCAAAAAGATCACATGCTTTAATTTTGCGTCGGCACTCGACAGGGAGTCCAATGCCTCGGCCAGCGGTGTATAAAAGGCCGTGCCCCCGCCGGGGCGGATGGTGCCGATGGCCTGCTGCACAGCGGCGATATCGCCTGCGCTGCCCAGGGGGACCACCCACTTGGCCGCGTCGTCAAAGGCGATGACGCCTACCTGGTCTTTGCCCGTCAGCACCTCCACGGCGCGCATGGCGGCCTCCTTGGCCACCTCCAGGCGCGTTGCGCCAAACTGCGCGCCAGTCATGGAGCCGGATTTGTCGATGACCAGTATAAGCGCCAGGGAGGGCAGCTCCATTTGGTTGCGCACATCGATGGTCACGGGCAGCATTTCTTCCAGCTTGCTGCCGCGGTACCCGCCCAGGGCATAGCTCCGGTCGCCGCCGATCACCACAAGCCCCCTGCCCAGCACCTTCACATAATCATCCAGCGCGGCCAGCGCGTTTTGGGATACGTCATCGGCATCCACATTCACAAAAACCACTGCCTCAAACCGGCGCAGGGTTTGACCGTCTTCCGGCAGGCGGCCGGGCGTGATGACCTCGTACTGCATTTTAGCCGCGTCCATCAGCTTGCGCAATTCCCGGCCGCCGTTATCAACGCCCTCCACCACCAAAACGGTGGGCTTGCCCTGCACGGCCATATACGCGCCCATGCGGTTGTTGCGGGTCTGCTCATCGCCGTCGGCAATCAATTGCGCCTCATAGGTCACGACGCCGGCGGCCTTGGCGGTATCCTGGAACACGATGGTGTTTTCCCCCCGGCGCAGCGTCACCTCCCGCTTTTGCACCGGCTGGCGGTTTGCATACAGAACCAGGGTGCCATGGGTATCCGCTGTTGCGTCCATGGTCACGGTAACCTGGTAATCTTGCCCCTCAAAGGCCCTGGAGGGAAGGGAAAGCCGCGTCACCTGGGCGTCGGCCTTTTGGCTGGCGGACACCTTCATCACATCCACCGCGATGCCGCGGGCGGAAAGCAGCGCGGCCTGGGCGGTCACATCGGCAATTTGTCCGTCGCTGAGCAGCATCATGCGCCCCGCCGCGTCGGAGGGCAGCAGCGCCTCGGCCAGCTTCAGCGCTTTCTCCGCGTCGCTGCGCTTGGGATCGACGGAGGTTTCGGCATGGGCAAAGGAAGCCCCCGTGGCCAGCGGCTTTTCCACCATGGCATCGGCGCCAAAGGCGATGACGCCCACGGAAAGGTCACCGGGCGCGGCCGCAATACCCGCGTTGACCGCGGCCTCCATCTCATTCCTTTGGGGGAGGGTGGAGTCGGATACGTCCAGCAGCACCCAGGTGGCAGCCTGGTTGGAAGCCTTTAAAACAGATGGGGAAGACAGCGCCAGAACAGTGACGGCAATGACCAAAAAGCGCAGGGCCAGCACCAGGATGGCATGGCTGTTGCCCCGAATTTTCCGAAACGAGTATTTCTTATACACGAAGAAGGACAGTAAAAACAATACCGGGATCAAAAGCAGCAAAAACGGCTGCGAAAGTTCAACCCGCACGGCAGCTCACCCACCATTCCGCCATCATAAATGCCAGCAATGCAAAGAGCAAAAGGCTGGTCAGTTCCAGGCCGTAGTATTGAATGCCGCCCTGCGCCTTTTGAGCACCTGTGCTTTGCGCAACGAACCGTACGTCGCTTTCCGACACAGGCACGTTTACCGCAAAGGGAGCGTCCGCTTTCTCCCCCTGCACCATGACCTGCGAAAGAGTATAGATGCCCGGCGCATCCGTCCCGGCAAAGGGCAGCGCCGGATAGGGCGGCGCAATGGTGTGGGCTGTACCGTCAGGCGAAACCACGCTGGCGGAGGCCGCCCGCCCGTCCAGGTGAAGGGTCAGGATATCGCCGCACAGGGCATCCCGCACATCGCCGAGCGTATCAGGCATCAGGTAATTGAGCGCGTGCATCATAAAGATAGGAAAGTCGTATTTCATGACCCAGTTGCTTTCATGCATGTCAAAGCTCATGACCATGTAGCGGCGTCCGCTTTCCTCCCCGGCGGTGATGAGCGTATCGCCGCCGCTTGTCAACACCGGCTGCCCGCCTGAAAGCGGCGCGTATTGCTTGACCAAAACATCAGAGAAGGAAACATGATCGGCAAACTGCGCGGCAAACGTATCGGGAGATAGACGCAAGGCGTATTCTGGTTCTTTTTTTTCCCCGGGTGTGATCGAAAAAACAGGCGACTTGGGCTGCACAATCAAAAGTGCGCCATGCGCCGGCAGGGGATCGGGCATCACCCCGTCGTACACAAACAGGCCGGCATCTAAAATGGACGCGGCATCCGCCGCTGTGGCGCGCACAAGCGCAATATTTCCACGCTGCAAAAAGGCCTTTTCCAGAAAAATGTTATCCCGGCCGATCAGCACGATCTTTTGACTGCTTAGATCCCGAAGGGCGGCGTAGCGGATGTTGTCCGCCGCAAGCCCGTCGCTTTCCACGATCCTGGCCCATATTTCAACAGCTCCCGCCGGCAGGTCAAAGCGCACGCCGGCTGTGCCTCCTTCCAAAAGCTCGGCCGTGCGGACATCGCTGAGCAGCCCGTCGGCATAGCACTCCACCGTCACCGTAGCGGCTTGGCCATAGTTGGCGATGCGGGCCAGGGCGGCCACGCCATTTTCCTGCCGGGCGGCGGTCAACGATGTAATACCGCGGTTCATGGCCCCCGCTCCGGCCGCCACAAATTGAACGTCTTCCACGCTACCGTCGTAATCATCGGAATACAGGATGATGTTCAGATCCTCGATCTCCCGGCCCATGGCCTTGGCCAGGGACAGCGCCCCATTTACATCGGCCGGGCCGTTTTCCGCCTGTATGGACCGAAGCACATTCCATAACGCCTGTTTGTCCCCCGACCGGGACAGAAGGTTCTTCACCGTCGTACCGGCGGTCAGTATCGTCACCTTGTCGCCGGCGCCCATGCCGTCCACCATGCGGCCGGCTTCATTCACCGCACGGTCGATGCGGCTGAGCCCGATGGTTTCTGTCTGCATGCTTAAGGATAAATCAAAGATCATCACCGTCTCGCCGCCCTCCTGCTGGCCGGGCAGCAGGGGCCGAAGGAGGGAGAGAGCGAGCAAAAGTACCGCAAGCAGCTGCAAGAACATCAGAAGATTGCTTTTCAAGCGCTGAAAGGGCTTGCTGGCCGTTTGGTCCTGCAGCGTTTTTTGCCAAAGATACGTGCTGGATATGGGAAACTCACGGTATTCCCGGCGAAGGATATACAAAGCCAGCACGGCGGCAAGCCCCAAAAACGCCCAGCCGCCCGCCGGATAAAGCCATTGCATCCTTTTCCCTCCTTAAGCGATCACGCCGCCGCGCATAAAATGCGGCAGCGCGTCGCGCATGAGCTCCATGTCCGAGCGCAAAAGCATGTACGGTATGCCCCTGCGGTGGCAAAAGCCTTGCGTGCCGCTTAAAAACGCGCTCAAATTCTTATGATACAGGCGCAAAAGCTCTCCGTTCACCGTCACGTCGATGGGCGGCGCGCCTTCGGCGTCCACAAGCCGGAGGGGCCCGTTCATCTCCGGCTCCATTTCCTCTTTGGACAGCACCTGCACAAGGGCGGTCTGCTGCTTTCTATATTGCAGGGACAAAAGCGCGTTTTCGCTGCCGTCTTTGGAAAACAGGTCGCTGACAACTACGCACATGCCCCGGCTGCCGGAAAGGGGCACACGGCCGACAGCATGGCTTAAAGCCGTTTCCCCCTCCGGGGTGACGCTTTCCAGATATGCCGCGCCTTTTGAGTAGCCCTGCCTGCCCGCGTACACGGGGCTTTTGAGCAGCCTGTCCCCCTTGAGCACGCAAACGGAGGCCCTGTCGCCGCCGGTCACAGCCAAGTAGAGCAGCATCTGGCAAAGCGCAACGGCAAGGTCCCACTTCTTCGGTTCGCCATAACCCATGGAGGCGCTGGCATCCAGGACGAGGGTCAGATGCATCTCCTGCTCTTCCATGAACAGCTTCAAAAACAATTTGTCGAACCGGGCATAGGCGTTCCAGTCAATGCGGCGCGGGTCGTCCCCCGGGGCGTATTCCCGAAAGTCGGAAAACTCCGCCGAGTCGCCCAGCGCCCTGGACCGGCGCACGCCCCCGGCGCCGCCGCGCACCTGGGCCTTCATGGCGATGCGCAGGGAATCCAGCCGGCTTAAGGTTTGATCGCTCAGCATGCGCGCACCTACTCCGTTTTCAGACTATCCATGATGGTCTTCAGCAGCCCGTCCACCGTGTGGCCTTCCGCCAGGCCCTCAAAGTTCAATGCCACCCTGTGGCGAAGGCAAGCCGGGGCCACGGCGCGGACATCCTCAAAGGCCACATTGTAGCGGCCGTGCATCAGCGCCCGCACCCGGGCGGTCATCAATATGGCCTGGCCGGCCCTGGGGCTGGCCCCAAAGCGCAGGTATTTGCGGGCGATTTCGGGGCTTTCTTCAATTTCCGGGTGCGTGTTAAGCACCAGCTTCAAAGCAAACTCCTGCACGGCCCTGGCCACGGGCACCTGCCGGGAAATCGTTCGGAGCGAAAGAATGTCTTCGCCCTCGGCCACCGATTCCGCTTCCTGCGCGCCGTCAGATACCGTCATGTCCATGATACTGCCAAGCTCGGAAAGCGTGGGAAAAGGCACGATCAGTTTAAATAGAAACCGGTCCAGCTGCGCCTCCGGCAGGGGGTAGGTGCCCTCCTGCTCGATGGGGTTTTGCGTGGCCAGCACAAAGTACGGCTCGGGCAGCTTATGGGTCACGCCGCCCACGGTGACGCTGTGCTCCTGCATGGCCTCCAATAAAGCCGACTGGGTTTTGGGCGTGGCGCGGTTGATTTCATCCGCCAGCACGATGGCGGAAAACAGCGGCCCCTTTTGAAAGGAAAAGCCGTTGCCGATATCGGACTTGACGATGATGTTGGTGCCGGTGATATCGGCCGGCATCAGATCCGGGGTGAACTGTATGCGGGAAAAGGGAAGGTTCAGCACGCGGCCCAGGGCTTTGACGAGCCTGGTCTTGCCAAGGCCCGGCACGCCCTCCAGCAGCACGTTGCCCCCCGCCACCAGGGCCATCAAAAGGTGGTCCACCACATCCTTCTGGCCCACGATCTCCTTGCCGATTTCTTCCCTTATGCGGGCCACCTTCCCCTGGAATGATAAAATTTGCTCCCTGCCCGCTTCCATGGCCGTGGTCATGATTGTATCCTCCCGTCATACTATTGTAAAACATTCATTACTCCAAAGTGCCAAGGGATTTTCGATGTGGAACCAGGAGTCGGAGCGAGGCAACGCCGCGCTACGTTGAGCGGAGAACGACGCAGTTCCGCACGAAAAGAACTGGCACGACGGGCAATGAATGTTTGGAAATGGTATTAATCGATCAATGATTGAAAATATCCGTCCACCCACTTTAAAATGGCTTCCGGCAGCAGCGCCTGCTCGGC
Source organism: Bacillota bacterium (assembly GCA_023425025.1). Taxonomy (GTDB): domain Bacteria; phylum Bacillota; class Clostridia; order Christensenellales; family Aristaeellaceae; genus JAEWAH01. Next base: position 156,048 of record JAFADG010000016.1, on the reverse strand, counting down.
GGCTTTGGAGGCCGCCTCCTGGTAGGTGTAGATCACCTGATGGTAGGGCACCTGGCCAAACGCGTCGCCAAGGCCGGGGTCCAATTGCACCTGCTGGGATTCCCCTTCCCCCATCTGGCCGGTTGCCTGATGGGTTTCATCGCCCACGTTCAGCCTGGTCGGATCATAAATGGTTTCATACTGGCCCAGTTTGTATTCGGGAGCGCTGGCCCCCTGTCCCCCAGATGACTGCTGCCCCTTTCCCACGCCGGCATCCTGATTGGTGCTGCCCTTGCCCGCTCCGGAACCGGCGCCCTGGCCCTGGCCGCCCTGGCCGCCGCCATTCCCCTGGCCGCCGCTGCCCTGGCCTTGGCCCTGCCCCTGTCCCGCGCCGGACTGGGAGGCGGAAGCAGCCTGGGCCCCTGCCCGAAGCTGAGACAAAAGCGCGCTTAAATCCCCTGTCAATGCGCCCGAGGCTGTACCTTGGGCGGCGCTGGAAAGGCTGGACAAAGCGGCCTGAATGCTTGCCGCGCTGCCGCTTTGCAGAGCTTGGGCCGCGGCCTGAGCCGCTTCTTTCAGCGCGCCGTCAGGCATGGCTTGCGCTGCCTTTGCAAGGGCCTGGGCGGACGCGCTATCTTGGCCAAGCTGCGCTGCTGCCTGGGCCGCCGCCTGGGCATCGCCCTTTTTCAAGGCTTCGGCCATGTCCTTCATGCCGTTTTGCTCAAGGGCCTGGGCCGCCGCCTGCCGCGATGCGTTTGAAGCGTTGCGGCTGAATTCTTCCAGATTCCGCTGGGCCTTGTCCATGGCAAGATACGCCTGCTGGGGCTCCCTGGCTTCCCGAAGCTGCAAGGCCAGGTCGCCCATCATCTTGCGCAGTTCGTTTACCTGCTCCTTGGTGTAAGGCGCTTTTTCCAGTTCCTCGGCCGCCTTATCCACCGTTTGGGCCTTTTGGGCCATGGCCTTTTGGAAAGCGTTCTGCCGGTTAAGCACCGCATGCTGCGGGTTTTGGATGAACAGAAGCACCGCCGCCAGCACCAGGGCGAGTCCCCCCGCCGCCAGCAGCGGCCGCGGGGATATGCGCATGGGCAGCGCAGCCTTTGGCGGCAGCGCACGGATATGCTTGAGCGCATCCTCCCGCTGGATCGCTGCCATGGGCGAATCCCCCGCAAGGTCGAGGGCCGTGACAGCCCGTTCGCTAAGCCCGGCTTTATCCGCCGCCCTGGCGGCCCGCTGGATAGATACAGGCTTTAAAAAGCCCATTAGCACAAAAAGCACCAGCGCTCCCGCCGCGGCCCAGGCCATGTACAGGGCGGCTTTGGCGATGGGAATGAAATACGATGCCGCGGCTAAAAAAGCGCAGGCCGCGGCGGCTGCAAGCATTCCCCAGCAGCCGCCAAGCGCCGCGTTTGCAAGGCGCAGCCGAAAGCGAAACGGCTTCAATGCCTTTTGTATATCCGGCTGTACCTTTCTTTTCATACGGACAACTCCTTTTGCACCTTCCCCGTTTTGCGCACGCGCATGCTGCGGGGCCGGATGAGGATGGCCGACAGCAGTATGAACACCAGCGACAGCGCGAGCATCAGCCCCATGTTCACCCAGACGAAAAAGCCAAAGTCCACCTTCAGCAGCTGGAAGTAGGAATAGCCTGATGGAAGCATGCCAAACGTACGCTCCAAAATGCCCGTCTGATCGGCGATCAGGGAGAAAAGCCCGATGCCGGGGTTTAGCAGCATCAGCTTGGGCATTATGGCAAACAGCGCGGCCGTATCCAGGTTATTCATGTTTTGCTGACCATTGTTCATCAGCGCCACCAGCGCTTCATTCCTCATCATCGTAGGAATCAGGGTAAGGATGCCGATGGCAAACACCGAAAGGTACGCCACCACCGTAGCCGCCGCCGTGCGCTTGAAGATGGCGGAGGCCAGGAGCCCTACGCTCAAAGCGCCCAGGGCCGACACCAGCATGAACAGCATGACGGTCAGCACCTGCGCAAGGCCTATGCCGCCAAAGAGCAGCACCACGCTGAGCATGGGCAGCCCGGAAAACAGCACCAGCGCCACAAAGCCGAAGCTTTCCAGCAGCTTGCCAAGGGCAATACCGAACGCGCCGGTATGGGTGACGAGTATCAAATCCAGCGTCTGCCGCTCCCGCTCGCCGGCGATGGCGCCTGCCGTCATGCCCGGCGCCACCAGCAGGATCATAATGAACTGCAGCGCCACAGCATAAATATAGTAATCAATACCCTGGCGCATGCTGCCGATGGTCATGGTCTTTTGGTTGAGCACCTGAAGGGAGCTCAGTATGGCAAAGACCAGCATGAACGCGCCATAGATGGTAAAGATCATCACCGTGCGCATGGAGCGCATGCGCCGAAGCGCGCTGGAAGCCAGAATCGGGTTCATCATTCCTGCGTCACCTCCATAAACACCTTTTCCAGGTTTACCTGCGCCCGGTGGAAATCCACCACCGGCAGCCCGCTTTGCAAAAGCGCTTGCAAAAGCCCCGCCGTCTCTCTTTGCGTCCCTTCAAAGTCTACCTGCAAAAGGTGCTCCTCCGGCTGCACGATACCCGTGACGCCGGGGAACTCCTTCAATATCTCCACCGCCGCTTTGCGCGCATCCTCGGGCGTTTCCTCCGTCAGGCGGATCACGATGGGCGACTGGCCCCGCATGCGCTTGGCAAGATCGCCGACCGGCCCCGAAAACACCAGGCGGCCATGGTCGATGATCGTCAGCGAATCGCACATTTCGGAAAGCTCCGGCAGGATGTGGGAGGAGATGAGAATTGTTTTGCCCATGTCGCGAAGGGTGCGCAGGATATCCTTCATTTCCGCCCGGGCCCTGGGGTCCATGCCGGAGGCCGGTTCATCCAGGATCAACAGTTTGGGATCATGGATGAGGCTGCGGGCCAGGCACAGCCGCTGCTTCATGCCCCTGGAAAGAAGGTCGATATAGGCGTTCTTTTTGTCGGTCAGGCGCACGATCTCCAGCAGGCTGTCCACCATCTTCGCCCGGTCCTTGAAGGAAAGGGAGTAGCACCTGGCGTAAAAGTCAAGGTATTCCCAGGCTTTCAAGCCATCGTACACGCCGAAGAAGTCGGGCATGTAGCCCACCATGCGGCGTATCTTCTTCCCCTCCCGCAACACCTCCACGCCGTCTACATACGCCTTGCCGGAGGTGGCGGGCAAAAGTGTGGCCAGTATGCGCATGGTGGTGGTCTTGCCGGCGCCGTTGGGGCCTACAAACCCGTGCAGTTCCCCGTCGTCAATGCGCAGGCTCAGGCCGTCCAAAGCGGTGAAGCTGCCGTAGCGTTTGGTCAAACTTTCGGTGACAAGCATTATTTCTGCCTCCCTTCCAGCGTGATGGAGGGCGCCATGACGCTGTCATACTCGCGGGATGAACCGCCGGGCACAAAACGCACGTACAGTTCTCCGTTCGCACCCACATAGGGCAGTATCTCCTGCCCGTCAAAGGTGGCGCTGATGGTCTTCTCTTCTTCCCATTCCTTGGTTTGATGATTGTAGATCTGCATCACCGGCACCGTGTCGTAGGAGGAGGCGATGATGTTCATATCGGTCAGGGTAAAACGCTTCAAATCCGGCAGCTTGAAGCAGAAAGCCGGCTGCAGGGCGATCTGGTAGGACATGTACGGATCGATGGGCTTGCTGTCCTGCACAAGAAAGCTGCCGTCCGCGTTCACCTGCATGGGGTACACCGGCAGCGTGCCCAAGGGATAGGAAACAACGCCGGTGGGCCCGATGGGCTCAAAGGACAAAAGCACATCCACCACCGCCTGATGGCCGTAGCGCTTGATTTCCTGGCCGTTTACCGAAAGATCGGTTTGCCCGATATCGTTTTGGAACGCCACATAATGATAGGGGCCCGACCAAGCGCTGCTGCCATTGGCATTCGTATTGACCACCACCTGGCCGATGGCGTTTTCCATAAAGCTGCGGCGGGTGCTATCCTCCCTGCCGACGGAAGCCCAGAAGGCCTGGGTCGTGGCCTCATCGATTTGCGTCTCAGGATACACGTATGCCCGGATGAAGGGATACAGGTCCTGGTCGCTGGAGCGCATTACATTGGAAGAGATCATGACGCCTTCCTTGATTTTCGCCTCATAGATATTCACCGCCGTGGCGGCAGCCTTTACGCTGTCCGCCTTTTGGGGCTTTAGGATCGCCGCCTTGGCGCTGCCGCCGGGCGCCATGGCCCCGACCCTGACGAATCCCAGGTTGGTCAAAAGCACCCCTTCTGAAAAGGTGTAGGGCGTGTTGTTGACGATCTCGCCATGCAGGCCGTCCTCCTCCATCCACACCTTGCCGGAAAGTCTGCCTATCTCCTGCGAAAGCCCACCAAACGCCATCAGCCTGCGGGCCCACGGCGCGCCGGCGGCATACGCAATTCCCTGGCTGTCGCCCAGGAGCAGCCGGAACTTTTGCTGCTGGGGCGCGGCGGTCTCAGGCATATCGTAATAATAGCCCTCGGGATCGATAGGCGTGATCGTAACGCCGCCCTCCGCCCTGACAAGCGCCTCTCCGGCATCGGGGCTGGCGATGGAACCGACGGAGGATACCTGCGCTTCGCCCAGCGCGTTGATGCGCACGCTGGTAAAGGTGGCTGCCGTTGGTTTGTTGAAGGCCTGGCTTTCCCCAATCGCATACAGCGCCAGCATGCAAACAAGGGCCATCACCGGCACGGTAAACCACATGTATTCCCGCTTGTCCAGCTTTTTGAGCAGCAGGTAACAGCCCACGCCTGCCAGCAGCAGGTACGCAACCAAAAGCACGATCATGGGCACAATGCTGGAGTTGGTCTCGATGGGCACATTCTCCAGCATGTACGTATTGTTGTTCCCGCCGTACATGTTGTTGGATATCTGGTTGTACAGGGCATTGTACTGGCGGTTGGCGCTGGTCAAAAGCACCCTGGGCCACAGGCCGGCGATGCCGGTCCAGGAGGACAGGGGCTTCGCCCCCAGCTCAAACGCCGCGGTATAGATGAGCCCGCCGCCCGCGCTATGCATATAGATCAGCGGGACCTCGCCCTTTGCCAGGGGGATATCTTGGGATGTGGTCTCGTTGACCATCACCTTTTGCGCAAGGGGCTTGCCGCCCACGTAGGCGAAGGTCTGCAAAAGCGCCGGGGTAATATCCTCCGCCTCCCGGATGGTTCCCGCCAAAAGGCCCGTATACTTGGCAAAGTAGGGGTAATCGGTGGCCGCCTGGGCGCCGCCGCCGACGATGACGATGCCCCCGGCCTTGAGCCAGTTATCCAGCACCTGCTGGCGGTCCTGGGACAGGGTGGACGCGTCAAACCCGTCCACCAGCAAAATCATGAAGGACTTCATCAGCGATTCGGCAGCCGGAAAGGTATCCGCGTTCAGGGCCACCAGCTGCCACGCCTCGTACCTGTCGGATAAAAGCCCGGCCAGCGTGTCCTGATTCATGTAGGACAGGGACTGGGGATCGGCGGACAATACGCCAATCAACACAGCCTCCGGCTTGATCATGCGGGCGGGGGCCTTTACCACGGAGGCCAGCACCGTGCCGCCGCTTGTAAACTCAACGACATAGTTGTCCTGCCGCATTTTCAGGTTGATGGGCATAACAATCTGTTTTTTGGCCCCGGAGGCCAGGGAAAGGGAATATTCATACCGGTCGTAATACCTGGTATTCCTGTACAGGTTCAAGCAGATAGAACCTTCTACATCCGGGCCTTTGTTTTCAATGGTCACCGTCAGCGGGATATCCCGCATATAGGTGATGGCGCCGGAATAGCCCAGCTCCGCCTCCAGTGAAATATCAGGGTTTACTATCGCCTGGGGCGCGCCGCTCGCCCGGGGCGAAGCCACAGGCGCATCCGTAGGCGCAACCGTGCCGGACTTTGCCTGGCCCATGGCAGATATGGGGATCAGCAGCAGCATTGCGCAAGCCACCGCAAGCAAGATACGTTTCTTTTGCAAACCTTTCCTCTCCTTCCTCATACGGCTCCTCTTCTGGCAGGCCCCTTCCCGGACCGCTGTATAGACAACGTTGGAACCATGGGAATATCATCCATTCCTGTCCTGTTACAAAACAAACATTTTGGAGAAACGTGCGTTTACGCATTAAATACGACGCTGCGCAGGTCAAAATAGTTCTAAAGTAAGCACTGATTAAATCGCCCATCAGCTGGCTTCATTTGTACAGGCGGGCGATTATCAATCGCCCGCTTTGCTGCATGAACGCGCACCTGAATGTCCTATTCTATACAACTACCTTTTAAGCATCATTTACTAAAGTGCATAAGTACCGCATGACGCCAGGGTACTTTTCACCCAGGGCCTGAACCGTAAAACCGCATTGTTTGTAAAACATCACCGCGTCGTCGTCCGTCTCGGCATATATTTCCGCACAGGAAAGATGCTTGGCGGTCTCATGGATCATCGCGGTTCCGATGCCGCGGCCACGGCAGGCGGGATCGACAGCGATACCCAATATTTCAAAGGAAGCATTCTGCCAGCGCTTCAAAATGATCACGCCGGCCAACGCATCGCCCTGCGTGCAGGAAAAGGCATGCACGTCCTTGTCAGACGCGAAGTCGTCCACCAGCCTTTTCAGCTTTTCTTCCGTGGGCGCGTATTGGCAGTAAGAAAGCAGCGCAAGAACGCGAGGATCATGCAGGTTCCCTTTTATGTCCATCAGGATCATTTTTCTTTCCCTCCTTTTCGCGCATAGATAATGATTGGCCGAATGACAGCTGCATGAAACACCATGCGCAAGTCTCAGGCGCACATGGGTGATTTTGCGCGGCCCATTCCTCCTTGGCACAAACGCAAAAGCCACCTGTAAAAGGTGGCAATCGCACAGTTTAGACATAGCCCCTGTACAGCACAAAATCCTGCATTTCCCTTTTGAAGCCCGCTTTTTGCAAACTGTCCGCCGCTTCCTTGGGGTATTCCTTCAGCGTAATCCGGGACAGCGCGGAGAAAACGCGCCTTGCGGCGTATTCCTTGGCGAAGGCCGCAAGCCCCGCTTCCATTGCTTCCGCGTCAAAAACCCGCAGCGTCTTTCCGTGGCGCTCGAAAACCATCACGGGCATACCGCCCATCAGGGCAACAAGGTTGCCGGGCAGATTCATAAACGGCCTGTCGGGCATGTGGGGCAGGTATTTGCCATAGGGCTGCATGGGATCGGCAGCCGGCAGCCAGAGGATGTCCCGGTCCGGGTTTTCCATGGCCTGGGTAACGCCCGCATAATCGCTGTCACGAATGAACTGCATGCCGGACATGCCCTCGATAAAGTAGCCCCGGCGCACGCGGCCCGTGTATTCCCACAGCCGAAGCAGCTTGACCGCCTCTCCCCAGTTCAGGTTCTGCGCCGTTTCACGGCAGAGGACCGCCGTCTGGTCAAAGGCCCGCATCAGCTGCTGCTCCATGGAAAGCGCTTTTAAAGGCCGCATCAGCTCCCACCGGCCGGAGGTGGTGGCGATCACCCTCGCGTTCACCTTGCGCCGCAGGGACGCCTGCGTGTTTTGTTCGGCCAGCAGCCACTGGCGCACAGGCACAAAGCTGTCCGCCCGCGTCAGGCCTTTTGATGCCAGGCCGATCAGGGTGTCGAATACCGACGCTTCCCCCATCAGGCTGGACAGGCTGTGAGCGAAGCTGGCGCCCCGCTGCCGCAGCGCGTTTAGAAGCAGCTTCTCCCGCTCATTGGGTTCTGACAGCGCCGGTTCCAGCTCCTTTTCCCAGTCGATGTCCTCATATAAATGAAAGCCCAGCTCTCCCGATTCCCGCATGCGCCAGAAGATGTGCCCCTGGCTGAGAATCGCGTCCAGCATTTCCGGCCGGTACCCTCCCACCCGAAGGGGGAGGAGCAGGCTTTCCCACCAAGCTGCCGGAAAGTACAGTCCGCAAAGGGATTTCAGCGCTTCCTCCAGCTGCTCTTTGGGCGGGGCCGGGCGCTGGGCGCGGCTTGCCAGCAGCGCCGCGTATCTTTCCGGCGGCAGGGTGTGTATGCGGGTGCGCCGGCCCATGACCGTCTCCCGGACAGCCCGTTCGTACAGCTGCCCGTGATAGTACAGCCCTTCGCGCTCCACCGCCTCGCCGCCCCCGGCAAGGGATGCCAAAACCGCCTGCGCCGCTTCCTCCTGCAAGCCATAGCGCTGGGCCATTTCCCAAACCGCCTTGGGCCCCCGGTAGCGCAGGAGACGGCGGAAAACCTGGTTCCTTGCCTCCATGTCGCCGCCCGGCAGCGCGGCCTCATACTGCTGGGCCTGCTCGGCGGCAATCCATAGCCCGGGCTCGATGAACAATGCCCGGCCCTTTTCCTCCAGGCTTTCCAGCCATTCGGGAGGGATGTCCAGCTCCCCCGGCATCAGGTCCCCCTCGATCATGAGCAGGCTGTGAAGCTGCACCTCGTTTTCAGGCAGCTTCGTCCGCTCCGCCACCCGCTTTAGCGCCCCCTCTTCCGGCGGGAGCAATTGCGCCTTTTCCAGCGCTTCCTCCACCGCCGCCTGGGTGCGCATGGGCGTAGGGAAATATTCGTACATCATGGAAGCCTCGGTCTGCCGCCGAAGGGTCAGCGACAGGGGCGAGGGGGACTCCTGGTGCAATTCCACCACCCGGATTTCGCCTGAGCGGATCTGGGACAGGATTTGCTTGACCCCTTCCACATCCCAGTAATCCTCCAGACATTCGCGCCTGGTTTCCCGAACAATGGGATGGCCATGCTCCCGAACCAGCGTATCCAGCATCTGGGCGCTGCGCATGCGCTGCACCCAAAGGGGCTGGCGGCCCGCGTTTTTCATGCCCATCATGAGCGCTCTTGCGGCATTGTAGCGGAAGGCCATGTTGTACACCTGGGAGGCCGGCAGCATGGCATTGAGTACCGCCGCCGCCCCATCCGGGGAAATACCCGTCAAAAGCTTTTGGGGCAAAAGCCTGTCGCCGTAGGGAAAGAGCAGTATCCCATCGTCGTCGGCCACATAGTTGACATTCATGCCGGTCTTTTGCCGGGCGGCTTCCGCGGCCAACATGGCCAGAGGCTCGTTGACGGGCCGGCCGAATACGGAGTGGACCATCATCTGCGGGTTGCCGGCCTCGTCCCGGTAATGCTCCACGATAATGGTCCTGTCGTCGGGCAGTGCGCCGGTTGCGCTTATCTGCCGCTTGACAAGCTCCGCGGCGCTTTCCGCCGCGGCGGCATCCAGGTCAAGCTTCGCAAGCTCATATAGCAGCTTCCCCGCCTCGCTGGCCTTTGTGAGCCTGCGCAGAATGCTGCCGAAGGCAAGGCCAGTCTTCAGGCTTCGGCCCTTGATTTCCCCTTTCCAAAATGGCAGGCGCGCCCCCTGGGGATTGGCCGGGGTCACGGTCACCGTATCCTTTTGGATGTTGGTGATCTTCCAGGCGAAGCTGCCCAACAAGAACCTGTCGCCCACCCGGCTTTCGTATATGAACTCCTCATCCAGTTCGCCCAGGGTCACGCCGCTTTCCGTTTTGGCGGTGTACAGCCCCTTGTCAGGGATGGTGCCGCCGGCGGAAACCGCCAGCATGCGGCTGTAGGGGTCCGGCTCCACCCTGTCGTGGATGCGGTCGTACAGAATCCTTGGCCGGACGGGAATATCCCGGTCGTGCTCATAATCCCCGGCCAGCATGCGCAGCGTTTCCCGCACGTCGGTAAGGGTCACATCACGAAACGGCCAGGCCCGCTTTAATATCTCCAGCACTTCCGACAGCTCGTAGCCCCGGCCCGCGGCCATGGAGACCAAGTGCTGGGCCAATACGTCCAGGCAGAGCCTGGGGGGATGGGAATGCTCCACGCCGCCCAATTTGACCACCTCGCAGGTCAGTCCGCTGTACAGCCCTTCCACCGGCGTTCTGGGAAAGATGTGCATGCTGCTTATCCGGTTGGGGTTGTGGCCGGCGCGGCCCAGCCGCTGCATGGTGCTGGAGACGGTGCGGGGGCAGCCCACCTGGAACACATGGTCGATCTCACCCACGTCAATGCCCAATTCCATGGAAGAGGTGGCACAAAGCAACCGCAGCGTGCCCGCCCGCAGCGCGTGCTCCACCTCCAGCCGGTGCTCCTTTGACATGCTGCCGTGGTGGGTTCTGGCAAAGCCCTCGCCGGCGATTTCGTTGACATGGTAGGCCAACCGCTCGGCATAGGCCCGGCCCTCCACAAAGGCGATGACGCTGCGGGAGGAACCGCAGCGATCCAGAATAGTCTTTGCAATCTCCTGCCAGGCGTTGTTCTTTTTGATCTCGGCACCCATGGGCAAAGGGCTGGTCACCTGCAGGCTGATCAGCTTTTTCATTTTCGGCGCCGCGATGGCCGCCCTTTCGGGGGACAGATATTCCGCCGCGACAGAGAGCGGCTCGATGGTGGCGGACAGGCCGATGCGCTGCAGGGGCGCAGGGCACAGCCTGTCCAGCCTGGCGATGGAAAGCATCAGGTGCGCGCCGCGCTTGGTATCGATCAGGGCGTGCAATTCGTCGATGATGATCCATTTGGCGGTGCTGATGACCGCCTGGCTGCTCATGGCCGTCAGCATCAAAAACAGCGACTCCGGCGTGGTGATCAATATATGGGGCGGGTTTTTGAGCATGCGCCGCCGCTCGCTCTGCGTGGTATCCCCCGTGCGGATGGCGATATCGATGGGCGTGTCTGAAAGGGCCTCGCCTGCGTTCTTGGCAACGCCCGCGATCCCGTCCAGCGGGCGGCGCAGGTTCTCCCGTATATCCCCCGCCAGGGATTTCAAGGGAGAAACGTAGATCAGCTGCAATTCCTTTTTGAGTGTTCCGTTCAATGCTTCCCGCATCAGCCGGTCGATGAACACCAAAAAGGAGGACAGCGTTTTGCCCGTTCCGGTGGGCGCGGATACCAGCGTGGCTTCCCCCGCCGCGATCAGCGGCCAGGCGCTTTCCTGCACGGCAGTGGGCGCGCCGATGGCTTGTTCAAACCACTTTTTTGTATACGGGTGAAACAGGGAAAGCGGCTCCATGGACGTATCTCCTATCTTTACAGCCTGACCGCGGCATTTTGCTTACGCAAAGACAGCGCGCACGCGCTTTGGTGGTGTACCATTCTGCGTAAAAGGTTCGTTTCCCTTTCCAAAAAGTGTGCATCGAAGGCCAGGCGCCGTTCATGATGGATGCGCAGATACCCCAAATGTTACCTGTACGCTTCCAGGCGCTCTTGAATATCCTCCGCCACTTCGCTGGCCATCAGTTTTTCCAATGCCTCCTTCAACAAAGGAGACGGCGTGTAATCCTGCGCCTTCCACGCGTCCAGGGAATTCAGCGCCGCATTGCGGCAGGGGATGAAAGGCGACAGCAGGGCACAGGCAATCAGCCGCTCACCCTTGCCGGGGAAGGACCTCAGAAATTGCAGGATACAAGAAAGCGCATGTTCGTCACGGGGCATGTATCGAATGCTTTTATCCTCCGGACCGGACGCCATTTTTTCAAGCGGAAGATGCTTTTCGAACAGGGCTATCACCTCATCTGCCAAGAAGCCATCCGGCAGCAGATATTGAATATGGTCATACGCCCCATGAAAATCACGATCCATCGCCTGCAGAACCTGCGTGCCGCAGTCGATGCCCATTCTCCCGGCGACAGCAAAGCCTTCCCCTTTTTGAACCGCCTCCCTGACTGCCTGCATGGCAGCGGGGGCGTCCACGATCTCCCGGCAAAGGGCAAGATACGGCGCATACAAGCTTCCGCCCAGGCGATTGAAATGGTCGATGACAGAAAAGACGGCGGCCAGCATGGGAGCCGCCGGCGGCAGCGGCCTGATGCAACGCAGATAGGCGGCAAGCAATTCTTCTCCCCGATCTTCGCATGAGTTCAGCCCCGGCACAGGCCTTTCCTCTTCTATAGCCAGGCAGATCAGGTCGTGAGCAGCCTCCAGTTCACGGTCTGAAAGACTGCCGCGGCGCAGCCTTTCAAGCAGGCCTCCCTTTTCAATGCACGTCATGACAGAATACTCTGCCAAGCCCGTACTTTGATATCCCTCCGTCAGCAGCCAATCGGCCATCTCCTGAGTCTCGGGCTCCAATCGTTCCACAGCATGAACCCGCCCCCAGCCGCGGACTTTCTTTGCGATTTCAAATATCCTTTGATTCGCGTCTGCCCAGGAACGGATGAGGAAAAGGCAGAACAAGGTAAATTCATCGCAAAGCGCAAGGGTAAGGATGATGCTTTGCAGCTCGTCATCCTCCGTTGTATCCATCAATTCCAGAATGCCGATGGCGAACTTGATGCATTCCGCCTGGTCGCTGTTTGTGAGCAGCTGTGCGGAAAATTGATACAGTTCGTCCGGGTGCAGGCTTTTTTTGTTTTTGCGGATAAAAGCCTGCAGGTCATCCACCATGGTCAGCATGCCCGCAAAAGGGTTATCCGCAAAATAAGCGCTTAACAATTCCTGTGCCTTTATGGCCTGCTGGCCGGAAGCGAGCAGGACAACGTCGCACAATGCCTGGATATTATCCTCTGTGCCGCCCATATGGTACATGCGCATCCCGTCCATGGCGCCATCGGCAAAGCGAATTTCATTGCCGCCCTTTTCATGGGGAAGAGAAAAGGACGGCGGGAGCACTCCCTCTTTGGTGACCGCCTCCCTAATGCATTGGTACAAGGGTATGCCGCGCTCCTTTTTCCGCCCCGCCCCTCCGGCCTTTTCCTCATTCGGTCCGCCTGTAAAACCCATTGTGCACCCCCCTTATAACAGCGGAGAAATAATTTATGTATTCGCCCATTTACCTGCTTTCACCTTTTCAATAAAAATGCTTTGAATAGAAGATCGGTGCACAGAGAAAAGCCTTCCCCACAGGATGCGGAGAAGGCTTTTTCTGGCGTTTGTGCGCTATGCGCTGCTCGCCGCCTGTGGTCACAAGGCAGAAAACACGCCCGGCAACCGGTTACTGTCATTCTGACGGCAGCGAAGAATCTTTACAGCCGCGCCGCGCATTCAATTCCCATTTGACGCTGAAGCCCCTTGACCAATAAAAGCCGCCAGCCGGGCCAGAAAATCCGGGATACCCTTTACATGCTCAATGACAAACTGATAGATTTGGTCAAAGGGCAAACCTTCTGACACCAAAGTAACCTCGCCCCGCACCACGCTGCCCACGGCTACTCTGCCGATGGCCACCCCACCGGCAGCAAATTCCCTTGCCGCTGCCACGCCGCCCAGGGCGTACACACCAATGGCAACGCCGCCTACCGCTGCCAGCCCCAGGCAAACGCCGCCCAAGGCCAAAGCGCCCAGGGCCAACCCTCCAAACGCCAATACCAACCCAAGGGAAAGGCCGCCAAGAGAGAAAAGCCCCAGGGAGACACCGCCTACGGAAACAAGCCCCAGCGCCACATCGCCGATGGCGATGATCCCCTTGGCAACACACGTTCTGCCCGAAAACCGGGACAGCTTTACGTGCACAAGGGGCAAGCCGAGCAATCTCGTTTTGCTTGTATATTCGTACGGTCCGTGGTGCCTGAGCAGCTGCCGTATTTCCCTCAATTCCTCCGCCACGGCACCATCCTGTGCTGACACGGCGGCCGCGTCTGCCGCGTCCGGCTGCGTTCCCTCCCGCAGCAAAAAATCCACGCTTACTGAAAAAATATCGGCGATGGCCACCAGCTTTTCAATTTCCGGCATGGCGGCGCCGGCCTCCCATTTGCTGACCGACTGGCGGGAAACGTTCAACATATCCGCCAAATTTTCCTGGGAAAGCCCCTTTGCCCTGCGGAGCGAATACAACTTTTCTGAAAAGGACATATCATAACCTCCGTTCGTTTGGCACATCCCAAGTATATGCTCCCGCCCGTAAAACCACAAGAACAGAACGGTTTGCAATGTGTCAACCATAGGTTGCGATCTTCCTTTTCTTTGAAGCACCTCCCGCCGCATTTACAAATCACCCTTTATCTGCATGCATCCAGCCTGTTGTGCGCAAACTACCTTCACGACTTTTGCGGAGGATTATGCGAACATGCAGGCAGGCATTGCAGTATTCGGTCTTTTGCTGCTGGCGGTAGTGGTGTTGATGCAGCGCAGGCGGCGGCCCAAGACACTGCGGGATGTTTTGTTGGATGAGGGACTTTTAAGCCACCTGCAAGCCTGCGCCTCCTCCATGGTGATAAAGGGCACAGGCCGGCTTCAAATGCCGACCACCATGCTGATGCGCCTTCGCGCCACGGTGCAGACGCTGTCTGTTAGGGACCGGGAAAACCTGCTGCCCGCCGCCCAATGGCTTACCGACAACGCCCGCATGCTGGAAGAGGCGTTTTTGTCCGTGCACCAGGAGTGGAAGCGCTCCGCCAGGCTGCCCCGGCTGTTCACCGGGGAAATTCGCGTGCAGAAATTTGCCCAGGAGATCATTTCCCATACCAACGCCCACTTGAACGCGGGCAAGCTGATATCGGCCGTGACCGCCTGGCAGCAGGCCTCGGCCCTTTCCCAGGCGGAACTCTGGTCGCTGCCCCTGGCGATCAACATTACTCTTTTGCAATTGGTGGACAGCCTGGCCGAAGACCTGAAAGCCATGCAAAAGGACAGTGACGCAGCGCCCTTGTGGGCCGCGCGCCTGACCGGCCGGCACAAGGAAAACGCCCGCCGGCAGTTCAAAAACGCGCCGCAAAGCACCACGTTCCTGGAAAGGCTTTTGTCCCTTCTCCGAGAGACGGAGGATGCCCAGGCCCTTTCCTGGCTGGATGAAAAGCTGGCGGAAATGGATCTGAGGGTATCCAGCATCGTGGAAAAGGAGCATACCCGCCAGACCAATGACCGGCAGTGGATGGGCAACGCCATCACCTCCCTTCGTCGTCTGTCCCAGATCCCCTGGGGAGAAGCGCTGGAGGCCATGAATCCGGTGCACGAAACATTGAGCCAGGATCCTTCCGGCATCTATTCCGCCATGGATTATGAAAGCCGGGATATGTTTAGACGCCGGGTGCAATTGCTAAGCTGGGAATGCCGCCTGCCCGAAAGCCTGATCGCAAAGGCCGCCATCGCCTGCGCCACGGAAGGCGCGGAAGGAGAGCTTGACCGGCATATCGGCTATTATCTGATGGACGATGGGCAGGACGAGCTGATCAAACGGCTTGGCGTGCGCAATGCCAAGGTGCGGGAGCGCCAGTTCTTCCGCCGGCACATAAGAAGCCTGTATCTGTCCGCCTTATGGGCGGGCACGGCGCTGGGCGCTTTTGTTGCCTGGCTTTTGATGCTGCCCCTGCCTGCCGCGCTGCTGTTTTTGCTGGTCTGGTCGGAGCTTACCCGCCAGGCGGTGCGTAAAACAGTGCGCCGCCTGCATGTGCCGCGCACGCTGCCCAGGCTGGAAATCAAGCAGCTGCCGCAAAAATGGCGCACCCTTGTGGTCTGCCCCACGCTCCTTAGCAGCGCCGCCCAGGCCATGTCCATGGTCCGGCATCTGATGATCTTGCGCCACGCCAATCCCGACGAGAACCTGCACTTTCTTTTGCTGGGCGACTTTCAAGACAGCCTGACCGCCGAGCAGGTCAGCGACCAGGAGATATTGTCCACCGCAAAGGCCGGCATCGAGGCCCTGAACCAGGAGTTTGGCGGCGGTTTTTCCTACCTGCAGCGGGCCAGGGTCTTCAGCCAGCAGGAAAAAAGCTATATGGGCCGCGAGCGCAAGCGCGGCGCGCTGGAAGCGCTGAACCGGATGCTTCTGAACCTGCCCGGCGAGGATACCTTTTTGTACGCCTCCCGGCCCATTGAAGAGTATGCCAATCAATACGCCTATGTGATCACCCTGGACAGCGACACCATACTGCCCCCCGGCAGTGCGCTGCGCCTGATCGGGGCCATGGCCCATCCCCTGCAAAAGCGCCAGGTATTCCATGGCAAGCTTCGGGGCCGCAGCATATTGCAGCCCCGCATGGAGGTGGCCGCCGACACGGTGAAAAACCGCGTATCCGCCATCCTGGGCGGCCGGGGCGGCGTGGACCCTTACAATGCCGCCGTCAGCGATTTGTACCAGGATTTGTGCAACGCCGGCTCCTTTGCGGGCAAGGGCATCTATGATCCCGCCGCCTTCCTGGAGGCGGTGGAGGGCCGCATCGCGCCCTACAGCATACTCAGCCACGACCTGCTGGAAGGCGAGCTGTCAGGCAGCGCGCTGCTGAGCGATATCTCGCTTTACGATGGGCATCCGGGCTCCCTGCGCAGCTGGATGAAGCGGCTGCACCGCTGGACCAGGGGCGACTGGCAATTGACGCCCTGGCTGTTTTCCCGCGTGCGCACAGGCGCCCACAGCATCAAAAACCCGCTGAGCCGCTTTTCCCGTCACAAGATTTGGGACAACCTGCGCCGCAGCCTTGTCCCCGCCGCCCAGGGCGGGTTGCTTTTGTATGCCGCGGCGGCGGGAAGGCCTTGGCTGCTGCTTTTGATCCTGGTGCTGCCCAACCCCTCCGCCTTTTTGCACCTGCAATCCCTGACCGCCTTCTTTGTCAAATTAAGCGCCCTGCCCTATGAAATACACACGCTGCTGGACGCGGCGGCCCGCACCGTATACCGCGTGGCAATATCCCGCAGGCACCTTTTGCAGTGGGTTACCGCGGCGCAGACCGAGCAGGGCGCCGCGGCCCCCTATGCCACCCAGCTGTGGGCGAACTATATCATGGGTGGCGCCATGGCCGTGCTCTCCATGACTGCGGGCTATGTCATTCCCGGGCTTGTGATCGCCGCGCTGTGGCTCGCGTTTCCCTTTGCCGCGCCGCAGTTGGACGCGCCGCTGTTCAAGGAAACCACTTTGGATGAGGAAAAACGCGCCCTGCTCACCGATATGGCCAAGGCCACCTGGCGGTATTTTGAAAAAACCGTCACCTCCTCCGACCACTATCTGCCCCCGGACAACCTGCAGATCCATCCCGACAAGGGCATCGCCCACCGTACCTCCCCCACCAATATGGGGTTGTATCTGTTGTCCTGCGCCGCGGCCCAGTCCCTGGGCTTTCTGGAGCCGGAGGAAATGGCCCGCCGCATGGAAAAGACCTTGACCACCATGGAAAAGCTTTCCCTGTGGGAAGGCCACTTCTACAACTGGTATGACACCCGCACCCTGGAGCCGCTAAAGCCCACCTACGTCTCCTCGGTGGACAGCGGCAACCTGGCCGCGTGCCTTTTATGCTGCGCCCAGGTGGTGCGCACCCTGGCCGCCTCGCTGGACGCAAACCAGCGGGGCCTGTCGGCGCGGCTGGACAAACTGGCCATGAACATGAACCTTAACAAATTATACGACGCAAAGGCGGAGCTTTTCTATGTCGGCCTGGACGTGCGCGAGGAAGAACCGGGGGATTCCCGCTACGACCTTTTAGCCAGCGAATCGCGGCTGCTGAGCTTTGTGGCGGTCATGACGCGGCAGGTATCCGTGCGCCACTGGACCAGGCTTAGCCGCACGCTGGTCAAAGCAAGGGGAAAGCCCACGCTGGTTTCCTGGAGCGGCACCATGTTCGAGTACCTGATGCCAAACCTGCTGCTGCCCCTGACCCGGAACACGCTGCTGGATACCGCCTGCCGCAGGGCGGTCAAGAATCAGATGCATCACGGGCGGGAAGGGGTATGGGGCGTCAGCGAAAGCGGCTACTACGCCTTTGACCCCTCCCTCAACTACCAGTACCAGGCCTTCGGCCTGCCGGCCCTGGCCCTTGGCAACATCCCTGCGGAGGGCGTGATCGCGCCTTACGCCAGCGGCCTGGCGCTGCCCCTGTATCCGGAGGAAGCGCTGCTGAACCTTATCAAAATGAAATCCCTGGGCTGGGACAGCCACCTGGGCTTTTTTGAGGCGGCCGATTTCAACGCCTCCCGCATCGGCGAGGGAAAAGCCTTTGAACTGGTGCGCAGCCACATGAGCCACCACCAGGGCATGATCCTGTGCGCGCTGTGCAACCTCCTTTGCAAAAACGCCCTGGTCAGGTATTTTGACGCCCTGCCGTCGGCCCGGGCCTACGGGCTTTTATTGCAGGAAAAGATGCCGCAAAACGTGCTGCACCCAAGAAAATCCCTGCAAAGGTCCAAAGCGGGTTCCACCGCCCCCTCCTCCGCCAGGCGGCAGGCCGCGTTACACACCTTTCCCGTGGATGCCCACCTGCTGCATGGCAGCGGCACCACCCTGTGCGTAACCGCCCAGGGCGGCGGGTACCTGGCCAAGGATGGGGTCATGATCTCCCGCTTCCGCGGCGTGGCCGGAGATGAGGATGGCATACAGTTCTACCTTCGCGACGCCGAAGACGGGAAAATATGGCAGCCCACCGCCCCCGACCTGCCGGGCGAAACCACCTTTGAAACCGGCCAGGCCGTATTTTCAAGGACCCATCTGGGCATTGAAAGCCGTCTGTCCTGCTTTGTGAACCCGCTGGACGGGGCTGCCCTGCACCTTTTGGAAATCGCGAACCGCTCCAACCGCGATCGGGTGATCGAAGCCGCCAGCTACTTTGAGCTGGCCCTGGGCGGTCAGAAGGCCGACGCGGCCCACCCAGCCTTCCGCAACCTGTTCATACAGACCGAGCGCGCCGGCAAAAACATACTCTGCGCCCGCCGCAGGCCCAGGGACGGCAGCGATTTAAGACAGGTATTGGTTCACTCCCTGGGCTCTGACGTGAACCTCATCCACACAATAGGCCAAACAGACCGCTGCGCCTTTTTAGGCAGGGGCGGCACGCTGCGGGCCCCCCACCAAATGCATGAAAGCCTTCAAACCGTCATGGGCCGGGTGGGCGCCGTGGTGACCCCCTGCATGAGCCTGCGCACCCAATTCCTGCTGCCCGCCCACGGCCGGGCACACCTGAATTTCATGACCATGCTGGCCGAGGAGGATCAGCAGCCCCAGGCTCTGGCCGCCCGCTATGAGACGCCGGACGATTTGAAGCGCGCCAGGGAGCTGGCCATTACCCAGGGCCTGGTCACCGCCAAGTACCTGGCCATCGACGTAGGCGGCCAAAACCTGTACGGCCGGCTGGCCGGCTGCCTGATCTATGGCGGCCAGCCGGGCTCCGCGCCTGCGGAGCCTGTGCCCGTATCCCTGCAGGCGCTGTGGGGGCTTGGCATCAGCGGCGACCTGCCCATCATCGCGGTGGATATCTACAAACGCGAGCATCTGCCCCTGGCCAGGACGATTTTAAGCGCCCACGCCTGGTGGCGCATCCACGGCGTGTGGGCCGATCTGGTGCTTTTAAATTGCCATGGCGCGGACTACGAGCAGCCTGTGCGCGACGCGCTTCGCGACCTCACCGCCTCCAGCCACGCCCGGGAGCTCATCGGCAAGCCGGGCGGCGTGCATTTGATCGACCGCCAGGCGCTAAGCCCCGATACCGAATTGCTGATAAAGGGCATCGCCCGGCTGTACCTATCGGGAGATCGGGGCTCCCTGGGCGCGCATTTTAGGGCGCTTCAGACAAGCGCCAAGGGCGCGGAGGTGCGCTGGAAAAAAGAGCTCAAGTCCTACCCCATTCCGGCGCTGCCCGACATAAACCGCCTGATGTTCAACGGCTACGGCGGCTTTGTGATGCCCGACGGCGATTATGTCATCGATCTGGAAAAGGATACTGCGACCCCGGCGCCCTGGTGCAACCTTTTGAGCAGCCCCATTTTCGGCAGCCTCGTTGGCGAAAGCGGGCCGCTGTTCACCTATGCCGGCAACAGCCACCACGGCCGCATGACCCGCTGGCCCAACGATCCCGTATCCCCGCGCCCCGGCGAGGGACTGATCCTTAGGGATGAGGAGACCGGCGCGCTGTTTTCACCCTGCCGTTGGCCGCTGGGCGGCAATATGGCTTTCCGCGTCTCCCACAGCCCCGGCATGACGCAGATACACGGCTTCGGCATGGGCCTGGAGACCGCGCTGACTATTTTCACTGACGCGGAATACAGGGTCAGCCTGCGCACCGTGCGCGTGCGGAACATGGGCGAAGGTGATAGGATCATCCGCGTCAGCCACTTTGCCGATTTCACCCTGGGCGAAGGCGATACGTCAGGCGCGCTCACCTATGCCTTTTTGGACGGCCCGCAGACGGTGCTGGCGGAAAACCCCGGCTTTCCCGGCACGGCATTTCTGACCGTGAACGACGCCTCGGAAAACACCGCAAGCTCCGTGTTGTCCACCGGCGGCTTCTGGGGCCTGGACGGCGGAAATGTGCCGGCGGCTTTTCTTCGGGAATACCTTCCTCCTGGCGAGCATGGCAGCCTGGCCCTTGTTTCCTCGGTACTCCATTTGCAGCCCGGCCAAAGCGCGGCGCTGACCTTTGCCCTGGGCGCGGGCGGCAGCCGAGAGGAAGCCCAAAGGTTGATCCGCTTCCTGGAAAAGGAGGGCGCCTCCAAGCGCCTGAAGGAAACACAGCGCTACTGGGCCGCCGAAATCACCCCCCTGCAGGTGCTGCTGCCCGACACGAACCTTGCCCTGATGCTCAACCGCTGGCTGCCCTACCAGGTGCGCGCCGCCAGGCTCTACGCCCGGGCCGGCTTTTACCAGGCCGGCGGCGCCATCGGTTTCCGCGACCAGCTGCAGGATATGCTGGCGCTTGTAAATGTAAAGCCTCAGGCCGTGCGCGATCATTTGCTGCTATGCGCCGCCCATCAGTTTGAAGAAGGCGATGTGCAGCACTGGTGGCACCCGCCGGTCCTTGGCGTGCGCACCCGCATCACCGACGACCTGCTGTTTTTGCCCTATGTCACCGCCGCCTATGTGGAAAGGACGGGCGATCACGGCGTGCTCTTTGAGCATGCGCCCTATTTGAAAGGCCCCCAGGTGCCCGAGGGGCAGGAGGACTGGTACGGCTCCCCCAGAGAAAGCGACTTCACCGAGCCCTTGCTGGAGCATTGCCTAAAGGCTATCCGCCGGGTGCGCCTGGGCGCCCACGGTATTCCGCTGATGGGCGGCGGCGACTGGAACGACGGCATGAACCGCGTGGGCGAGCAAAAGGGCGAAAGCGTATGGCTGGGCTTTTTCCTGTGCGAGGTGCTGCGCCGCTTCGCGCCGCTGTGTTCCAAGGAGGTGGGCGACGAGCTGTACGAGCAGCGCAAGGCGCTTTTGCAAAACATTGAGCAGCATGCCTGGGACGGGGACTGGTACCTGCGGGCCTGGTACGACAACGGCAAGCCCCTGGGCAGCCGGGAAAGCCTGGGCTGCAGGATCGACAACCTGTCCCAGAGCTGGAGCGTATTATCCGGCGCCAACCCCTTCCGCTCCGCCAGGGCGGTGGACAACGCCTGGAACCTGCTGTATGACGGCACCCATCTTCTGATGAAGCTGCTGGACCCCGCCTTTGACGGCGGCGAAAACCCCGGCTATATCGGCGGCTATGTGCCCGGCGTGCGGGAAAACGGCGGCCAGTATTCCCATGCCGTGCCCTGGATGATCTGGGCGCTGCTGGAGCTTGGCGATAAAAAGCGGGCCTTTGAATTGACCCAGGCCATGCTGCCCATGAACCACGCCAAAACCCGGCAGGAGGCCGACCGCTACCGGGTGGAGCCCTATGTGACCGTGGCCGACATCTACACCAATCCGGATCAGATGGGCCGGGGCGGCTGGACCTACTATACAGGCAGCGCCGCCTGGCTGTATGTGGTGGTCCTGGAAAAGCTGCTGGGCTTTGAAAAGCGGGGCGAGAAGGTGCGCCTTGTCCCCAAGGTGCCCGAGGAATGGCAGGAGTTCACCGTCACCTACCAGTTTGGCCGCGCCACCTACCACCTGACAGCCACCCGTGAGGCCGACAAGCCCACCCTGGATGGCGATAACCTGCCCTCCGGCTGGATCACGTTGAAGGATGACGGCAGGATACATGAGGCAAGGTTCCCCATGGAGGCATCCTAAAAGATTACAGAGACAAAAGCACAGGCCGGACATTGCCAAATGCCAATGTCCGGCCTGTGTATATCTCTGGATCCAGAGTTTTTGGACTCCGCCGCTTCTGCAATCCTCAGTCAGCTTCGCTGACAGCTTCTGCCAAGTAAACAATGATTTAATGACGATTGTGCAATACACTCCATTCAGGTGGGCGTTCATGCAGCAAGGCGGGCGAATGCTATTCGCCCCTACGCCGTCTTATGTTTGTTGGCTGCTCTGCCGGAGCGTACGCAAGCCGGAAGAAAAGCCAATACACACCTTGCAGCCGCAGGGGCGCTTATCAAGCGCCCGCACGTATAAATCAAGTCAATGAAGGGGTAATTGAATCATCGTTCACCCAAAAGGAGCCTTGACCGCACGATTTTGATAAACCCGAAAGGTAAACCGCAGGCCGTTATGCTCCTTTTCATCCGATTCGGATATCAGGGACCAGTTTGGATCCTCCTCGATTTTGGGAAAGAACCTGTCCGCGGGCAGAACGCTTTGTATTTTGGTAACGTAGGCCAGGCTGCAATAATCCAGCAGCTGCGCATATACGTTTTCCCCGCCGATCACAAACACGTCATCGCTCCCATACGGCGCGATGGCCTCAAACAGTTCCTGCAAATTGTGACAGACAGTGCACCCCGCGATATCCACGTCCGCATTTCTCGTCAGCACAATATTCCTTCTGCCCGGCAACGGGCCGGCGCCGGGTAAAGCCTTCAATGTACTGTGGCCCATGACCACCGCCTTGCCCAAGGTCATTTGCCTGAAATACCGCATGTCCTCCGGTATTCTGTACAGCAGGTTTCCCTGCCTGCCGATGCCGTTTTCGTTATCTACCGCTACAATCAAATTCATGGACACCGCTCCTTTAAACCGCTACCGGAATCTTGTTCGCAAGCTGGTGCGCCTGATAATCGGTCAGCGCAAAATCATTCACCGTAAATTGATAAAAAGATCCCACGTCCCGGTTCATTTCAAACGTTGGAGCGGGATAGGGCGCCTTTTCCAGCAGTTCCCTCACGATGGGCACATGCCGGTCGTAGATGTGGGCGTCGGCAATGATGTGCACAAGCTCGCCCGCTTGCAGGCCGCTCACCTGGGCGAACATGTGCATGAGCACCGCGTACTGGCACACATTCCAATTGTTGGCCACCAGCATGTCCTGGGACCGCTGGTTCAGGATGGCGTTCAGCCTTCCCGCCTGCACGTTTAAGGTCAGGCTGTAGGCGCAGGGGTATAACTGCATTTCGGCCAAATCCTGATGGTTATAGATATTGGTGATGATCCGCCTGGAATAGGGGTTATTCTTCAGGTCGTACAGCACCCTGTCCACCTGGTCAAACCAGCCCTCTTTGTACTTGTGGCGAATGCCCAATTGATACCCGTAGGCCTTGCCGATGGTGCCGTTTTCATCAGCCCAGGCATCCCAGATATGGCTGTTCAAATCGGCCAGCCTGTTGGATTTCTTCTGCCATATCCACAATATTTCATCGATGCAGGCTTTGATATTCGTTTTGCGCAGGGTGAGCGCGGGAAACTCCTTGGACAGATCATACCGGTTCACAACGCCGAACCGCTTGACGGTATGCGCCGGGGAACCGTCTTCCCAGCGCGTGCGCACGGCCTGGTCCGTATCCCAGAACCCACTGTCCAGTATCTCCCGGCAGTTGCCAATAAAAAGCGTATCGGCCAGGCTCAAATAAATCACCTCTTTGTCCCATGGTGATTTCAAGGTATAGCAAACGGCAGGGATTGTCAAGGATCAGCGGCGCAGCGGCGATAACTTTTCCCCGCCCCTTTGAAACCTTCTTGACGTATCCCGCCCGGTGTAATACCATACAGGCAAGCTGTGATTTTTAATGGAAACACGAAAGGAAGTACGTATATGAACTGGCAGGGAAAGCGCAAGGCCTTAACCTTCAGCTATGACGACGGCGTTTTTCAGGATGAACACCTGGCGGAATTGTTCAACCGCTTTCAGGTGAAATGCACCTTCAATATCAACTCCGCGCTGCTGGGAGACGTGAAGGGCCGGTGCATGCCGCTGGAAAAGGCCCGGGGCGTGTACAAGGACCATGAGGTGGCGGTGCATACGCTCACCCATCCGCATTTGGAAAAGCTGTCCCGGGATGACATTCTGGCCGAGGTGCTGGGCGACAAAAAGGCCCTGGCCGCCATGTTCGGCGCGGAAGTCCGGGGCATGGCTTACCCCTACGGCACCTATTCCAACCAGGTGGTGGACGCGCTGCGCGAATGCGGCATTGCCTATTCCCGTACGGTGAAACCCACCCACGGGTTTGATCTGCCCAGGGAACCGCTGCTGCTGCACCCCACCTGCCACCATGATGATCCGGAGGTCTTTAGGCTGGCGGAAGCGTTTTTGAAGGATGACGGCGAAAGGCCCCTGCTTTTCTATATCTGGGGCCATAGCTATGAATTTGACCAGAAGAACAACTGGCACAGGATGGAGGAGCTTCTTCTTTTGCTCGCCGGCCACGCGGATGTGTTTTACGGCACCAACAGCGAGGTGGTGTTATAAGGGAAGTGTTTAGCGGGAAGGGACTTTTTGAAAAAAGTTCCTTCCCGCACCCATCCTCAAAAACTTTATTCTTTTCCGAGAAAAAAGCAAAGCCCGCCGGTATGCGATGCCGCTGGGCTTTGCTTACGCCGTCACATTCCTTATTGAGTATGGTCAAATCTCGATGCAGAATATCTGTTCGTCCCTGCCGAAGATGTCCTTCCGCTCCTCTAGCTTGACAAAGCCATATTTTTCATACAGGCCTTTTTCACCGCTGACGAGATACACTTTGTCAAAGCCAATGGCTTTGGCATATTCAAGCGCGCAGCGAATCATCCTCTGGCTGATGCGCTGTCCCCTGTGCCCTTCGCCCACAAATACAAAACCGATATACGGCGTATATTCCACATCCGGGATGCAGTCCGTTTTCGCCAATGTGCAATACCCGGCGATTTCACCGTCGCAAAACGCCGAAAATACGCCTTCCCAGCCGGAGAAGCCGCCTTCCCGCATTTTTCGGGCCAGAGCCGGCCCCGCCTTCCAAGAGCATTCCATGGCATACTGGGCTACAGCCCGCCACAATGGGCCGCCATATTGGAGCCGTCTGATTTCAGTCATATCAAAGCCACCCATGCGAATTGTTCGAATGCACTTTAGCCTCAAATAAACTGAAAGTCAATAAACCAACGGTTTACCGGCTTGCGGCAAAGGGGCCAAATCGCAAGCGCGGCTTTCATCCCTCAACCGTTGGCAATGGTGTCGGGCTCATGCACCACCAGGATCATACCGGTCTTGGCGTCCAGCAGCACGCTGTAATCCATGCCGTCCCCTATGGCAAAGCCAACGATCCAGAAAGGCTTTGTGATCCCACGCATGGCCCAGATCCAGTCTTCTTCAATGCGGTCCGCCTTGACAACCTTCAGCCCGGCTACCTCATCACTGCTCATGCCAAGATAGGTCACCAGCGCGTTTTGCGCCAGCGCGATGGCCCCTTCCTTGGGTACACTCTGCCGGCCGCCGGCCGCCCGGAGGTCCTTTATCACCTCGCCCTGCTTCACGCCGTAAAGGCTGACCACCTTTCCCGTGCGCGAGCCGATGATGGCAGTGTACTGCGGAACGGTTCCCGCCGCGAAAATGACTTCCCATACCGGGGCGGAAGAATCATCCGCGTAGAAACCGTAATGGGTTTGAAATTTTGAAAGGTCCTCGCGGCTCAACGCAAAATCCTGCGCCAGCACATCCTGCGCGATTGCGAGCGCCTCCTCCCGGGAGATGTCGTCTGTTGCCGGCATACTGTGAGTATGGGCCGTGGCTTCGCCAATCAGGGTATAGTTACCCAGGTTTTCCTTGTATTGGGCGTAGAGTACCGGCATCTGCATGGAAAGCTTCGCCTTGTCCTCCAAGGACCAGGTCATAAAGGGCCCCATTTCCGCCTCCAGACCGATAATGAAATCCGAAAGCGACACCTTTTCCGCAAGCTCAGGCGTAGTTTGCTGCGCATTGCCGTACACGGAAAGCCTTTTCTCCGCCGTCAGTTCAAAGGCCAGCACCTTCAATACAGGCTCTGCCTGCACCACAAACCGGTGCGCACCGGTGACCAGGGCGTTACTGGTGGAAAAGGTGATGTACCTGCCGGCGCCGTCCGTCACGTCGCCTAAAAGGCCAATGCTTTCATAATTGACGCCAGGCAGCATGGTGTCGGCAAACTGATAGGTAAAGTTCATAATTTCCGTCAGTCCGGCATTTATCATGCTGTCGTTATACGGGTTCTCGCTGGGCTTTGTTTCACCAATGGAGAAGGTATGGTTGTAAAAGGATACCACGCCTTCGCCGTCAAAGCGCAAAAGAGGATCACCCTCCGGGGCCGGAGCGTGGGCCGCAACGGTCCATTCGCCGTTTTCAAAAGTTATCGCGGCATCTGCGGCATCTGCGCATTGCACGTAGGTGCTTTCCAGGAAAGCGTTTGCATAGGCCCTGGCCGCGGCTTCATCCGCGATCTGCGTGCGTGGGGCGTTGGCCACATACGTGGAAAACGCGTCCACCGCCTTGGTGATGCTCTGAACCTGGGCCTCGCTTGTTTCGCTGGTGGCAAAGGACAGCGCCAGCACCGCCGTGAAGGCGCACGTGACGGCAGCCACCACGGATTTGCGGACCGTTTTTGACTGTACGATGGCCGCCAGGCGCTTTTTCAAATGCCTGCCCTTCATGGTCATGCCTGTGGCCACCACGGTCAGCGCGTTCCGCTGTTTGCGCGACGCCGCCACAAGAAGGGTGTTGGCATAGGTCATTTTCTGGCTGTCGTCCATCTTCCGGGTAACGCGGTCATCGCAGGCCAGCTCGCAGTCAATGCGGCAAAGCCGCGCCCCCAGCCATACCAGCGGATTGTACCAATGCACCGCGCAGCACAGGTTGCGCAAAAGGGCAAACAGGCCGTCCCTCGCTTTGTAATGACAGATTTCATGGGCCAGCACCGTTTGAAGCTCTTCCTTTTTGATGTGCAAGGGCAGGGCGATAAAGGGCCTGATTGCGCCCACCAGGCAGGCGCTGGGCAGCGGATCGGTAAGATATACGGGGATGGGCTTGACCCTGTATGTTTCACAGACCGCCTTGTACGCTTCCAGCGCCTCCCCACAGAGCCTGCCGACCCGGTCGCGTTTTAGACGCCCGCGGAAGGCAGCGTTCCTAAACGCCATATAGACAAGCACGCCCGCCGCCCCAAGGCCATAGCCCAGCAGCAGCCTTTTTCCAAGGACGCCGTTAAAGTTCATGGCGGACAGTTCGGAAAAGAACCCCCCCGCCGCGCTTTGACGGCCGCCGATCATCCCGCTGCGGGCGATATCGGAGGCGGCGTCAGTGAAGCGGATGCGGAACTGGTCCGCTATCGGCCGCACGGCGACATTGGTGGAGCGGGTTGGCCGCAGCTCGTTCATGGCCGGGTTGGGCAGGCTGAAGGGCAGCAGCAGCCGGAGCGCCACCAGCAGCCAGATGAAATACACCGCCCGGCTGCCCAGCTTGTTCCTGAAAAAACGCCGGACAGGGAGCATAAGCAGAATCATGATACTTCCCAACAGGGCTGTTTCCAGCAGATAGTTGTAAAACGGCGCGCTTCGCATAGGGCGCCTCCCCTCCTTTGCGTCTCCCCATTACTCCTTGGATGCCCTTTTCAAAATCTCCATCATTTCCCGAATTTCATCCTCGGTAACATCGCCCTGTTCCACCAGGTTGCTCACCAGCATGGCCGCCCTGCCGGAAAACAGCCGGGAGAGCAGCGTCCTCGTCTGCTCCCTGGCCACCTGCTGCTTTTTCACGGCCGGCGCGTAGGTTTTGATGCCGTCACGCTCCCCGATATGCACGGTTCCCTTGCTTTGCATGCGCTTGAGCAGGGTGATCACGGTATGCTTTGTCCAGCCCGTTTCCGTTTCCAAGGCATGGGTGACCTCCATCATGGTCAGGGGGCTTTTATCCCACAGCACCTGAATAATCTTCCACTCGGCCTCGGTCAGGGAAATCACATCCTTCACGGGATCGCCTCCATTGCATTGTGCCGCGCGCTTCACGGGTGTTTATCCGCATTGTACATTTGTCTACCTCGTAATGTCAAGTTAATATTTGTAAATGTTTCTTTTGGTTCCCATCCCGCGCGTCCGGGTAAGGCATGCGCCATATTCCGGTGGGGCAAAGGGTTTTTGCGCATTTTGTCGAATACAACGGATAGTCCGGCAGTGCTTCCCCGCCGGACGGAATGAACCATTGGAGTTGACATACATTGCGCTTTCGCATTACAAAACTATGTGCGCTTTTGCTTGCATTGCTTCTGCCGGCGGCCTCCGCCCAGGGCGAAGGGTCCTGCTGCCCGCCAGCTGCCGCAATATCAGCCTCCGGTGGGGATGCCGGCGCGCTTTCCAGGGAAAATCCCCCGTCCGCTCTTGCCGTGGATGGTTTTTTCGCCTCGGCCTTTTCCTCGGAATATGGCGGCGAGAGCCGGAATATACTTATCCGTTGGGCATCTCCCCTGAAGCTGTACATACAGGGCGAACCCACGGGGGAGGATACGGATACGCTGCGCGGCTTTTTGAAGGAGCTCTCCATACAGGTGCCCGGTTTGCCGCCTATCTCCTTTGTAAACACAAGCGAGGAGGCCAACGTGATCGTTACCTTTGTCCCCTATGCGCAGATGGCCGAGAACCTGTCCGTCTATGAGCCGGACAACTGGGGCTTTATGAACTGCTTTGATGCGGGTGGCGACATACGCTACGGCCTGATTGCCATCGCCAGCGACGTGACCTCCCAATTGGACCGCAACCACCTGATCCGGGAAGAGTTTGTGAACATGCTTGGCCTCACCGACGATATCGATTTTGCGCAGGACAGCATCATCTACCAGCCCTACACAAGAACCCAAAGCCTTGCGGCCGTGGATTATGAAATGCTGAACCTTTTGTACAGCCCATTTCTGACCGCCGGCATGACGCTGGAGGCGGTCAGGGATGTGCTTGCGGAAATTTTTCCGGATTCCTGAAAACCGGCGCTTTTTTCTTGACGTATCTGGCAATTGATGGGTACAATATATGTGTTATAGTGACAAGGAAAGCGCCTGGAATTTGGCGCCAAAAACGCCGCAACGTACGAGCGGTATGGAAAAGGAGTGTTGACGCGGTATGCCGCAATGGGATATGGAGGCCTGCGGCGCCAATATCATCCACCCGGAGGCCGTGAAGGCGGCGGTGGCGAAAATGCCGGAGGAAGCATCCCGCAAGGCCATGCTGGACATCCTGGCTGCCATGGCGGATGCCACCCGGCTGCAAATATTGCTGGCGCTTCGGGAACAGCAGCTTTGCGTGGGCGACCTGAGCGCCGTACTGTGCATGTCCCAAAGCGCGGTCAGCCACCAATTGCGCACGCTGCGCGACGTGCACTGCGTCAAATCCCGCCGCAGCGGAAAAATCGTTTACTACGCGCTGGACGACGAGCATGTGGGTGAGCTGTTGAACGTTGCTCTGTCCCACGTCAGCGAGGGCCGGTAACACACACGAAAGCAGGCGATCACATGCGCTACGTCCCGCCCACGGCTTTGGACCGGGAGAATTTCCACCAGGGACGCAATGCCTGCGCCTACGCGATGCTTGGCGTTCATCCCGCGCTGGAATTTGCGGAGGAAGTGTACCATTTCGCGGTATGGGCCCCCAACGCCGCAAAGGTTTGCCTGGCGGGGGATTTCAACGGCTGGGACAAAGACAGCCATCCCATGGCCAAGCAGTACGACGGCATATGGGAGCTGCGCCTTCCCCGCACGCTGTTTGCGCACGGCGCCGCCTACAAGTATGCCATATGGAACCAAAACGGCCATGTACATTTAAAGGCCGACCCCTATGCCTTTTTCAGTGAGCTGCGGCCCCAAACCGCCAGCCGCGTGTACGACCTGGACGGCTATCATTGGAACGACAACGCCTGGATGCTGCAAAGGGAAGCCTGGAATCCCTTTACAAGCCCCGTCAACATCTATGAAATGCATCTGGGCTCCTGGCGCCGGGGCGAAGACGGGCGTCTGCTAAGCTACGCCGAGATCGCCGACCAGCTGATCCCCTACCTTATGGAAATGGATTATACCCATATCGAGCTTTTGCCGGTAATGGAGCATCCGCTGGATATGTCCTGGGGTTATCAGGTCACAGGCTACTATTCCGCCACCGCCCGCTTTGGCGAGCCGAAGGATTTCATGGCCTTTGTTGACCGGTGCCATCAAAACAACATCGGCGTGATACTGGATTGGGTGCCGGCCCATTTTCCCAGGGATGAAATAGGGCTTCGGCGCTTTGACGGCACGGCGCTGTACGAGCATCCCGATAAAAGGCGGGGAGAAATGCCCCAATGGGGCACCTGCATGTTCGACTTTGGCCGGGGCGAGGTATGCAGCTTTCTGTTGAGCAACGCCATCTTCTGGCTGGAATATTTCCACGCCGACGGGCTGCGGGTGGACGCGGTAAGCAGCATGCTCTACTACGACTTTTGCCGGGAGCCGGGGCAGTGGCTGCCCAACCCCTATGGCGGTCGGGAGAATATCGACGCCATCGCCTTTTTGCGCAGGCTCAATGAAACGGTGTACGCCAGGTTTCCGGGCGTGATGATGATCGCCGAGGAATCCTCCGCCTATCCCATGGTCACGCGGCCCACCTATTTGGGCGGCCTGGGCTTTGGCTTCAAGTGGAACATGGGCTGGATGAACGACATCCTCTCCTACCTAGAACTGGACCCCGTTTACCGCAAGTGGCACCATAACAAGGTCACCTTTTCGCTGTTTTACGCCTTCAGCGAAAACTACATCCTGCCCTTCTCCCACGATGAGGTGGTGCACGGCAAACACTCGCTGCTGGACAAGAATCCGGGAGACCTGTGGCAAAAATTCGCGGGGCTGAGAGCCCTGTACGGCTACACCATGGCCCACCCCGGCAAGAAGCTGCTGTTCATGGGCAGC
Organism: Bacillota bacterium; assembly: GCA_023425025.1. Taxonomy (GTDB): domain Bacteria; phylum Bacillota; class Clostridia; order Christensenellales; family Aristaeellaceae; genus JAEWAH01. Next base: position 125,246 of record JAFADG010000016.1, on the reverse strand, counting down.
GAATTCGCCCATTTTATCGAGTGGAAATACGACGACCAGCTGGACTGGTTTTTGTTGGCGTACGACCGGCACCCCCAGGTGCTTGCCTGCGTAAAGGCGTTGAACAGGCTCTACCGTGAAACGCCCGCCCTGTATGAGGTGGAGGACGGATGGCAGGGTTTTGCGTGGCTGACTGTCAACGACAGCGACAACAGCGTCGTGGCCTTTGCCCGCACCGACAAAAAAGGCCGGTCCATCGTCAGCGTGGTGAACTTCACCCCCGTCTTTCACCCCATTTACCGCATCGGCCTGCCCATGCCCGGCACGCTGGCGGAAATCTTCAACACCGACCGGGCGGAGTTTGGCGGCTCGAACCAATACAACGCGTGGACCGTAACGGCGCAGGATATGAAATGGAACGGGCTGGATTACTCCGCCGAGGTCTGCGTTCCGCCCCTTTCCTGCGTGTACTTTCAATACGACAAGCAGGAGCAGGCTGTGCCTCTGCCGCCCATAAAAGAGCGAAAGCCTGCGCCGGACATCCAGGCCAAAACGCCGGCGGAGGCGCCCTATCCCAGCCCCCCATCAGAAATGGAATCCCTCCCCCATTCACGGGCAGGCAGGAAACCTACCGAGCCCTTACCATACTCCGGGACAACTTCAAAAAAGGAGTGATATCCCCATGATGAAGAAAAAGACCTGCGTGGCCATGCTCCTGGCCGGGGGCCAGGGAAGCCGGCTGGGGATCCTGACCAAGAACATGGCAAAGCCCGCCGTGCCCTACGGCGGCAAGTACCGCATCATCGACTTTCCGCTAAGCAACTGCACCAACAGCGGCATCGACGTGGTGGGCGTGCTGACCCAGTACCAGCCGTTGGAGCTGAACGCCTACATCGGCAGCGGTTCCCCCTGGGACCTGGATTTGCTCAACGGCGGCGTGTTTGTGCTGCCCCCCTACGTCAAGGGCAAGCAGGGCGAGTGGTACCGGGGCACCGCCAACGCCATCTTCCAAAACATTTCCTTTATAGAGCAATTTTCACCGGACTACGTGCTGGTTTTAAGCGGCGACCACATTTACAAAATGGACTACGGCAAAATGCTGGATCACCACATTCGCCAGGAGGCCGACATCACCATCGCGGTCCGCGAAGTACCCTGGAACGAGGCCAGCCGTTTTGGCATCATGAATACGGACGAAAACGACGTGATCGTGGAGTTTGAGGAAAAGCCCAAGGTGCCCAAGAACAACAAGGCCAGCATGGGCGTGTACGTGTTCAGCTGGGCGAAGCTGCGTCAATACCTGCTGGAGGATGAAAAGAACACAAAATCCTCCAACGACTTTGGCAAGAACATCATTCCCGCCATGCTGCAAAACGGCGAAAAGCTGGTAGCCTACAGCTTTGACGGCTACTGGAAGGACGTGGGCACCATCGAAAGCCTGTGGGAGGCCAACATGGACCTTTTGCAGACGCCTATGCCCATTGACCTGCACGACAAAAAGTGGCGCGTGTACGCCCGCAACCCCGGCATGGCCCCCCACTTTGTGGCCAAAGGCGCCAATGTGAAGGACTGCCTGATCACCGAGGGCTGCGAGGTGTACGGCCAGGTGCAGCATTCCGTTTTGTTCGCCGGCGTCACGGTTCAGCCCGGTGCCAGCATCATCGACAGTGTGGTTATGCCAAACGCCGTCATCGAGCGCGGCGCGGTGATCCGCCGCGCGATCATCGCCGAAAACGCCGTCATCGGCCCCGGCTGCCATGTGGGTGAAGAAGAGGGCGACATCGCCGTCGTGGGCCAGAACATGTCGCTGCCCGCCGGGGTAAAAGTTTCGGCCGGTGAGCAGGTCGAGAATTGTGTCCCTGTTCCGTAATGAAAGGAAGTGAATGCCATGAAAGATGTTATGGGCATGATTTATACCGGGGAGCATGACGCGCTTTTGCGGGAACTGACCATTACCCGCGCCGTGGCCGCGCTGCCCCTGGCCGGGCGTTACCGGGTGATCGACTTCATTTTGAGCGGCATGGTCAACAGCGGCATACGCAATGTTGGCGTCATTATGCAAAAGAATTATCACAGCCTGATGGACCATCTAGGCTCGGGCAAGGAATGGGACCTGCACGGCAAGAACGACGGCCTGTTTATTCTCCCGCCCTTTCTGACCCGCGACAACGTAGGCGTGTACGGCGGCGTGCTGGACGCGCTTCGCTCCAACGCCAGCTATCTTTCCCGCAGCAAGCAGGAGGAAATCATCCTTTGCAACAGCAACATGGTCTTCAACGCCAATTTTGAGGACATGGTGGCCTGCCACAGGGAAAGCGGCGCCGACATCACCCTGCTATATACCAAAGATCCCGCCGTGCGCCGCCGGGATTTCGGCTGCTACCTGACCGTGGATAGGAATGGAGCCGTTTTGGACATGGAAATCGATCCCGCCGAGCCCAAATGCGAAAATACAATGATGGAAGTGTGCCTGATGCGCAGGGAGCTTTTGCGCTCGCTGGTGGACCAGGGCGTGGCCCACGGCTTCCACGACTTCAACCGTGACGTACTGCAGCGGGTGATCCGGGAAGGCACGTTGAAGGTAAGGGGGCACTTGTATACCGATCAGGTGTGGCGTATGGACTCGGTACAGGCCTACTTCCAGTGCAACATGGCGCTGTTAAACAGCAAGGTCCGCAAGCAGGTTTTTGATCCCGACAAGCCGGTATATACCAAGGTCCGCGACGAGATGCCCGCCAAGTACAGCGACGACGCCCAGATCATTAATTCCCTGGTGGCCGACGGCTGCATCATTGAAGGCCATGTGGAAAGCAGCGTCATCTTCCGCGGCGTGCGCATCGCCCCGGACGCCCAGGTAAAAAACTGCATTATCATGCAGGATACGCAAATCATGAGCGGCGCGCAGCTGGAAAACTGCATTCTGGATAAACAGGTGGTCATCAAGCGCAACGCCAGGCTCATCGGCCCCGCGGCGTACCCCATTGTCATCGCCAAGAAGGTTGTTATTTAGCCAGGGAGGCTCTGCCTCCCCGGACTCTCCGTTCAAGGCTCCGTAGCGCTGACCCCGCCAGTGGCGGAAAAGGTCAGTGCGCAGGAGGCTGGCGAAACAAGCGATGCGAGCAAGGCTCCTTTTGAAAGGAGCTGTCAGCGAAGCTGACTGAGGATTGGTTAGCGAAGCAGCGTGACGATTGAGCCAGATGGAATATATCCCTTGAAAATCCCAGTATTAACGGAAGATTAAATTCAAACACTGATCCGGAAAGCGGCTTCATCACCCAGTCAATCGCCCCTTCATAAGCCTGACTACCGCTCCCAAAAGGAGGTTCACATATCATGAAAATTCTCTTTACCGCCAGCGAATGCGTACCCTTTTGCAAAACCGGCGGCCTGGCCGATGTGGTTGGCGCGCTGGCGCCGGTGCTGGCAAAGGCCGGGCACGACGTGCGGGTCATGCTGCCCATGTATACCGTGATCCCCAAGGAGTACCAAACGCAAATGACCCACGCCACCGATTTTGAGGTGCTGCTGGGCTGGCGCCGCCAGTACTGCGGCATCGAGGAACTTACGATGGGCGGCGTTACCTATTACTTTGTGGACAACAAGTACTATTTCGACCGGCCCTATGTGTACGGCCTGGGGGGCGACGAGTATGAGCGCTTCGGCTTTTTCAACCGTGCGGTCCTCAATGCGCTGCCGCTATTGAATTTCTGGCCGGATATCATTCACGCCCACGACTGGCAGTCGGGCATGATCCCGGCACTTTTACGCATTCAGTATGACCATCTGCCCTCCTATCATCCCATCCAGACGGTGTTCACCATCCACAACCTGCAGTACCAGGGCATCTTTGGTATCAAGGACGTGCAGGATGTGCTGGGCCTTGGCGACAGCCTGTTCACCTCCGACAAGCTGGAATGCTACGGCAGCGCCAACTTTTTAAAGTCCGCGCTGGTGTACGCCGACCGCATCACCACCGTCAGCTTCAGTTATGCCCAGGAGATTCAAACCGCCTACTACGGCGAGCGGTTGGACGGCCTGCTGCGCGCCCGGCACAATGTATTAAGCGGCATCTTGAACGGCATCGACGTGCAGGAATACGACCCGGACAGCGATCCCTACATCGCCGCGCCGTATACGCCCGATGACCTGAACGGCAAAATCGCCTGCAAGCGCGCCCTGCAGGAGCAATTGGGCCTGGAAGTGAAGCCCGATGTGCCGCTGATTGGCATGGTGGGCCGGCTCAGCAATCAAAAGGGCCTGGACCTGCTCGATTACGTGATCACCGATATCCTGGGAGAAGACGTGCAGCTGGCGGTATTGGGCATGGGGGACGGCCGGTATGTGGACCTTTTCTCCTGGGCGGAGCAGCAGTACCCCGGCCGGGTGGCCGCGCGCTTTACCATGGATCACGCCCTGGCCCACCGCATCTACGCCGGCGCGGACCTATTTTTGATGCCCTCGCAGTTTGAGCCCTGCGGCCTGAGCCAGATGATGAGCCTGCGCTACGGCACGGTGCCCGTCGTGCGCGAAACCGGCGGCCTGCGCGACACGGTGCTTTCCTACAACAAGTATACCGAAGAAGGCAACGGCTTTACCTTCTTCAACTACAACGCCCATGATATGCTCGCAACCATCCGGCGGGCGCTGCGCTACTACAGGGAGAAGAAGGATGTCTGGCGCGTGCTGATGAAGCGCGGCATGGAGGGCGACTACAGCTGGACCCATTCGGCCAAGGAATACATCCGATTGTATGATGATTTGCTTCGGGACCACGCAGCGGCGGAGGCCGCCATGAAGGAGCGGACGCAATTGGAAGCAGCGGATCGCAAGGAAAGAGAGCAGGCGCAAAAGACGGCCCAGGCAGAAAAAGAGGAGTTTGAGACGACACTTGGCAAGGCAGCTGCCCAGACCCAGATAGAATCGGTAAACGCCAAGGAACAGGCCAAAGCGGAAAAGGCAAAGAAACAGGACGAAGTGAAAAAAGAAAAGGAAAAGGCGGAGAAGCTGGCAATATCTGAACGCATCAAAGAGCACAAGGCCGCGAAAAAGAGCGGCGCCGGACAAAAGGAAAATGCCTCGGCGGAGGCAGATTACACCGGCGCTCCCTCCCGGCCTCCCAGGCATATGAAGAAAAACCAGGCGGACCATGCGCTTGAATCCCTTTCCGACATGCAGCAGCTGCAGGAGGAGGCCAACAAAAAAGCGCCCCTCAAGCACCGCAAGCCGGCAAAGAAAAACGACGAGCCCTTGCCTCCCACCTTACAGGACGGCATACCGGAGGGCGTTCCGGAGGTTCCGCCGGCCACCTCCCACCGCAGCCGCACGGGCCTGGGCGAGGGTGGAGAAGAATAACCGCAGGAGCAGCCCTCCCCATAAATGCAAAGCCATTCCACTTTTTGAAACAATCCATGACGGCGCTTTTCACAAGGCGCCGCCTTTTTATTTAACTGATGAATATTACAAGAAATATTCAGAATCCCGCTTGACGGCTGTCTTTCCTTATGCTACAATTTGAATGAATCAAAAAATATTCATTCATTATGTTTGATTTCAGCCGGGAGGTGCGCCATGGAGGACAAAAGAGCGGATCTGTACAGGTGCGGGATGGAGCTGTTCAGCCAAAAAGGGTTCAAGGATACGAATGTGGCCGACATCACAAAACTGGCGGGCGTGTCGGTAGGCTCGTTCTACAACTACTACGCCTCCAAGGAAAAGCTGTTCATGGACATCTATCTGGATGAAAACCAAAAGCTGTCCAAGGGTCTGCTGGAATCCGTCGACATGAGCCTGCCGCCGGCCATGCTGATCCGCCAGCTGTTGGAACTGAACATGGAGAGAATGGCAGCCAACCCCATTTTATCCCAGTGGTACAACCGCGATGTTTTTGCCAAGATCGAGAAGCTGTACAGGGAAGAAAGCGGCCTTAGCAGCGTAGACTTTCTGTACCACACCTTCTATGCGCTGGTGCAAAAATGGCAGGCAGAGGGCAGGATGCGCACCGATATCGACAGTGAAATGATCATGGCCATGTTCGGTGCCATCATCAAAATCGGCTTCTACAAGGAAGAGATCGGCCTCAGGTTCTTCCCCCAGCTGCAGGATTATCTGACGGAATTTCTTTTGCAGGGCCTGACCGACAGCCGCTATACGGGAGGCGGCAAGAAAGCTCCCGAGTAAGATATGCAGCCTGCTTTGGAACGCAAATGGGGTCAAACGGTACAGGGCGGCATGGGCACGCGGATCACGCATAAGGCCTACGGCGAAAATCCGCGCCGCGCCTTTGCCGCCGTTCAGGCGGAGCTCAAGCGGCTGGAGAAGCTGCTTTCCCGCTTTGAGGAAGGCAGCGAGATATCAAAAATCAACCGGATCGCGGGGCTTGCCCGGGTGAAAATCAGCCGAGAGACTTTTTCCCTGCTCCATCACGCCCAACAGATATCGCGCCTGTGCGGCGGGGCCTTTGATGTAACCATCGGCCCCCTTGTAAAACTGTGGAATGTATGCCACGCGGGGCATTCGCCTAAAGAAGCCGATATACTTGCCGCCAGGGCGCTGACGGGCTTCTCCATGCTGGTGCTGGACCGTGGGAATGTCACAGCAAAGCTTACAAAGCCCGGCCAGATGATAGACCTTGGCGGCGTGGGCAAGGGGTATGCCAGCGACAGGGCCATGGAAGTGTTTGCAAGGTGCGGCATCCGCTCGGCGTATACAAACATCGGCGGCAACGTATCCACCCTGGGCGCAAAGCCTGACGGTTCCCCCTGGCAGGTGGGCATCCGCCACCCCCGGCAGGCCGGGCAAATGATCGGCGCCGTCAGCGTTGTAAACAAGGCGGTGGTCACCTCCGGGGATTACGAACGCTATTTTGTGGATGAAGCGGGCAAGCGCAGGCATCACCTGCTCGATCCCGCGACCGGATACCCGGCGGAATCGGGGCTCATCAGCGTAACGGTGGTATCAAAAAGCGCCATGGAAGCCGACGCGCTGTCCACCGTCCTATTCGTATCGGGCCTTCAAAAGGGGCTGAAGCTTTTGAGGCATTTTCCATCCGCGCAGGCTGTGCTGGTAAACGATCAGCTGGGCGTCACCATTACCGGCGGCCTGAAGGATTGCTTTACGCCCGCCTTTGGCATCCGGGCGGAATGTACACCATAACGGAAAGGATTTTTTTCGTGAAAAGAAAGGGGAAAACAGGAATGTGGATTTTGATTGTGCTCGGCGTGCTGGTGGCCGTCATGGGTATTATGATGCTTGTGACAGCGCCGGGGCGGCGGGAGCTTTCTAAAATGACCTTTCCGAAAAAGAGTTTTTCCGACCTTGCGGCCGGCACGTATACGGGCGAGTACAAAGGCGCCGGCGATTCCATGCGCAATACCAGCGTGCAGGTCAGCGTATCAAATGGCAAGGTATCGGATATCAAAGTGCTTTCGGGCAGCACCCTCAAAGAGGGCAAACCCATTGAGATAAGAAACGGGCAGAGTATCGACGACCTTTCCCAAAGGGTGATAAGCTCCCAGTCGCTGAACGTCGATGTGATCAGCGGCGCGACACTCACCTCCAACGCCCATCTGAAAGCGGTGGAAAACGCCCTCGCAAAGGCGGGAAACAAGTGACGGAGGCCAACAAAATACCCTGGCGGCAGCGCAAAGGCTGCCGCTTTTGCATCCGCCGGAACGCTTCCTCAAGCTGATCCGGGCGGCCATAATATTTTCCATCAAACTGGGCATGATACCTATATAAGAAAGAGGGGTGTTTATGACCAGGGAGCGCTTTTTTGAATTGCAGATGGCCGCGGTCCAGGCATTGAAGGCCGATATGGAGGAGCACATGAAAAACCCCGTGGTGCTTGGCAGCATGCGCGATGACATGGAACATAAATACCGGGCGATCATGAAGCTGCAGGCGGATTGGGAGGGCGGCGGATTTTGGACCATGGAGAACGAAAAAAAGTATGCCGAAAAATATAAAAATGCCGTGGAATAGCTCGCTGAATACGGCTGATTTCCGTTTACATATTCAAATTTTTACCCAATTGCAATAAAACATTTGAAATACGTGGAAGAACGCATTATAATCAAAGCAGATCATTTCCATTTCATGCCATAGCGAAGCATGGGCCGGGACCGTTTTTTAATTGCCGGCAAAGGCATACCGCCTTTGCGGCCATTTAAGTACCATGGAAAGAATAAAAAGAAATCCTCCTTGCTTGAAAAGTACTTTTCCTACCAACGACGTGTGATGGGTGAGAGCATATGGGCTTCCGACTTCAAAAGAATAGCAAAGCGGGCAGAAAATCAGACCACCGGAATACAACCTTCGGCGCGGTGCCCGTGCGCAGCGAAAGCTTTGGCGAGGTCTTTCAAAACAGTTTGCAGGATGAGGATGGCGGCCGCATCACCCGCTATCCGCAGGCCGGCAAGTTCAACCCCGTTACGGGGACCTACATGACAAGGAGCAGCGAGCCAAAAAGCAACAGAAGGCTATGGCCGTGGATCTTGCTGGCCTTTGCCGCCGTTGCCCTTATTTCCACCGCGCTCAACAACGCAGACCCCACCAACATTGCGTCGTCCTCCAGCCCGGATGCTGCGGCGGCCATGGTCGCCACCGGCGGTCAGGCGGGTGATCCCGTGCAGCAGAATCCCGCCACCGATGACCCTGCAAAACAGGTCATCATCACCAGCGCGCCGGTCATTACATCCATTCCTTCCCCTGTGCAGCCGGTCACGCCTACGCCCGCGCCTGCCGCAACCCCCGATCCAAACAGCCCGGTGCTCAAATACGGTTCCAAAGGCGACGGGGTCAAAACCCTGCAGGGCCAGTTGATTGATCTGGGTTACCTGCCCCTGAATGCTGACGACGGCCAGTTCGGCGACGGCACCCTGGGGGCCGTAAAGTCCTTTCAGAAGATAAACAAACTGACAGCCGACGGCATCGCCGGCGAAAAAACGCTGGCCCTGCTCGGCGGCGGCCAGGCGAAGGAAGACCCGGATGTGTTTGTCTGGGTGGTCAGCAAAGGCACGGAATACCACACCGACCCCACCTGCAGCGACATGAAGGACCCCAAGCAGATCAAAAAATCGGAGGCGGAAAAAAGAAAACTGAAGCCTTGCGAGAAGTGCAATTAGCAAATGAACCCACGGCCAGACAGGCAACCCGCCTGCCTGGCTTATTTCTATGCCCCGCGCGCTTTGGGGCTGCACATTCTCCTTGCAATATCCATCTGCCTATAGTAGGATACAATGGTATGAATATGAAAGCTGGATTGGCGAAGTGGAAAATTTAATAAAGGTACTCATTGTCGACGACAACAAATACCTGGCGGACCTCATGGGCTACGCATTGGCGATGCATGAGGATATTTATATTACGGGTATCTGCAATTCGGGCGCTGCGGCGCTTGACGCCCTTCAAAATGCTCAGGCCGACGTTATGCTGCTGGATATCATTATGCCGGATATGGATGGTTTGCAGGTGCTTGCCCATATGAATGATCATGTTTTGAACAAGCCTGCCGTGATCCTGCTGACAGCTATCGGCAACGACGACATCCTGCAAACGGCCGCGGAGCTTGGCGCGGACAGCTTTCTGCTAAAGCCCGTCAACGCGGATGTGATTGTACAGAGAATACGGACCGTCTATGAAAGCAGGCGCCAAGGGCTAATCAAAGCTGATGTCTGAGAGCTCCAGCTGAATGCGGCTGTTCAGCTCTGTCCCATCCTGCTCCAGCTTGGTATTGCTTTCATTGCGCGTCACCGGCAGAAACACGCAGAACGTGCTTCCCATACCCAGCTCGCTTTCAAAGGCGATGGTTCCGCCCAGCAATTCCACCAGGGATTTTGTGATCGACAGGCCAATGCCGCAGCCCTCGCTGGAACGCGTCAGGGAAGTATTCACCTGTCTGAACCGGTCGAATATGATCTCCTGCCTGTCGGGCGGTATTCCTTCCCCATTGTCCTTGACCGATATGCTCAGCTTGTCCTCCAGCATGCAAAGGGAGACGCGGATCGCGCCGCCCTTTTTTGTGTACTTGATGGCATTGGACAAAAGGTTCAATACGATTCTTTCCAGCATCAGGCTGTCGGTGGCCATATCAAGTTCGCCGACAGCGCTGTGAAACCCAAGCGACAGTTCTTTCTTTTTTGCGAATACCGCCGTGGAAGCCACCAGGTTTTGCAGCATGCAGACCACATCCGCGTTTTCCCACCTGGGCTGCATAAAGCCGGCGTCCAGCTTGGTAATGTCCAGCAGGTTGGCAACCAACCGCCGCAGCCGAAACGCGTTCACCCGTAGGATCCTGACAAACCGGGCAACATTCTCAAGGCTCACTTCCTGTTGGCCGATTTCATGTTCCAGCAAATCGGAGACCAATACGATCACCGACAGGGGCGTTTTGAACTCATGGGAGATGTTGATGAAAAAGTCTGTAATCAGTTTGTTTTTCAGCTCCAGATCAATGGACTGCTTTTTCAGTTCCAGCTCCATGCTCTTTCTGTCGGTAATATCCTGCGCGATGCCGATGATGCCGCGGGCCGCGCCATGCTCATTGATCCACAGGGATTTGTTGGACAGATACGTGCGGATCCCCGTGACGGCGGGGATCACCTCTTCAAAGGTCTGCGCTTTGCCGGATGCCAGGACACGCCGATCGTTTTTCATGACATTCCTTGCCTTTTCCTTGTCGGTATAAACGTCAAGGCATGTCCGGCCCAGCAAATCCTCCAACGGCACACCCAATACCTGGCTCAGCGCCTTGTTTCCCAATTGAAAGCGCCCCTGTACATCCTTCAGGAATACAGGATCGGGAGTCCCATCCAGGATGGCCCGCACCAGCGAGTTGCTGACGCGCAAAGCAGCCTCCGCCTGCTCCTTTTGCAGTATTTCATATACGGTGGGAATCAGTTCCTCCAGCATCCGCTGATCTTCCGGCAGGAATTTGCGCCTATCGCTGCGCAGGGAAACCAGGCACACCACATTGCTGCCTTTCAAAATCGGAACACCAAGGTAGGAGATGCCGGGCAAATGCCCGGATCTCCCGCCGCCGCGCGCCCCAAGCGCAAGCGGCGGATGCATCAAACCCGGCTTCCGGTCATGAACGACCGCATTGCAAAAATCCAAAAAATTGCACTGGCCTTCCGGAAACGGAATCGGGGCACCGGCGCCGACACAGCATCCGTCGGGCCTATTATGCTTGGCTGTCAGTACCTTCAGCGCGCCGTCCCCGCCCACCGCGCCAAGCAGGCCGCAGCTGCCGTCCGTTGCATGCAGAATAATTTCCAGGCATTTATCCGCAAAACCGCCGGCATCGGTGCCATGAATGGCGACCTCACAGACCTGGTTGATGGTCCGAAGGGCGGCGTTCTTTTGTTCAATTTCTTTATACGCATGCTCGCGCTCCGTAATATCCTGCAGAATATAGGTGCACACAACGCCGGCATAGGTGATATGGTAGGTTGCAACCATATCGGCAGAGCAGACCTTCCCCTGCCGGCCGGCAATGGAAAGCCTCAGCGCGTTGCTGCCATGATCCAGGCCTGTGGACACATGCTCTTCAAAGCCCATCACGATCTGGTCCTTGTATGGTTCGGGGAACAGGTCAAGAAACGACGTATGCAAAAGCTCTTCCCTTGAGCAGCCAAGCATTGCGGCGGCGCTTGCATTGACAAACCGGATATTGAAGGATTTATCGGTGATAAACATGGCGCTGCTTGATTCTGCCGCCAGGCTTTTATACCCCGAGCCTTCATCGATAAAAAAATCCTCCATGACAAATGCCAAGGACCTTCCATTCCGCCTCGCTTCCCTGCCCACGCAAACCATGGCATGCAGCGCGAAAACCGCGCCGATATAATGCGTCCCCCGGCCGATCCAGCCTGTCAGCGTACCGATGCCCGTGGACAAAAACACGATGACCAAGCCAACGGCCATCAGCAGCAGCGAATGGGAATACCAGAAAAGATAATCCCGCTTCTGATGCGCAAATTGGCCGCTCAGTTCCAGAAAAGAGGCCAGAAAGCAGGTTGCCGACAGCCAAAGAACAATGGAACGAAGCCTGGTTCCCCCGTTCTGATCAATAAACGGCGGAAGCAGCTCAAACCGGGCTGCCGCAAATACCCCTATGACAAACATCAGCGTGAACAGGTATGAAAAAGGCGGCAGCAAACGCATGACCGCCGCATTGTAGCTTCTTCGCCGGATCACCTTTACCGCCGCGGCAAAATGGCAGGCAGCGCTGAAGAAGATGCAGAAATCATACACCGCTACGGACGCGTTCTCCGTGCCGGGCGTCAGGCGGATCAGGCCCGTCAGTATGGAGCCCGCGCCAAATACCAGCATGCCGCAGCTCATGAAAAGGATGCTGAGGCTTTTGTTATGCCGGTACGAATAGCCGGCCATAACAGCCACAATCAGCGGAAGGATGCCCGTAAAGACAGTATTCAGAACAAAAAGAAGGGTTTCATTCACATGAGCGGGCGTTCCATCCAAAAAATAAAAAAGAAAAGCAATCAGCACATAAAGCCAGGCCAATAAATTCCTTCGTCGCCTGATGTCTGCTGTCTTCATATTTTCCTCCGTTGGCGATCAGAAGCCAAGAAGTGCATCTATTTACAATTATAGGCACGTTCATATCACATGTCAAGATTCGTCAAAATATGCGTCTTTTCTCGGAAATGAGACTTGCTTAAGCATTAACGCTGGGCCGCGGGAAGATGGGATTTCGTCTCCTCGTCCGTCAGCATGCGCAGCCCGTGCAACAGTTCGCTTTGCTCCGTCCATTCTCTTCCGTACGCCAGATTGAACGCATAGTCAAAATCCTCCGGATTCTTCCCCTGATTGTGCTGAATCAAGGTTTCCAGCTTGTCCAGGCCGCGCGTAAGCTTTGCCTCGCCGGTCAGACCGTCGTTGTATTCCTGATAAAGGCTCATGATTTCATCCCGTAAGGAAGGTTCCAGTGTTTTGCACAGCCGAAATAGGCAGCGCTCCTCCCTGCGCGTCTTTTCCGCCTTATCCTCCATGGTGATGGCGGACACGTCGCCTTCATCCGCTTCGCCCAAATCATGTATGATGCACAGCTTCAATACCTTTTCCAGGCTGATTCCTTTTTCAAACCGGCACAGGCACATGGCCATCAGGCAAAGACGCCAGGTATGCTCCGCTACGCTCTCGCGCTCTCCGTTATGAAGCGACGCGGTTCTGTGCTGGGTTTTCAGCGCTTCCGCCTCCTTGAAAAAAGCAAGCAGCCCCGAAAGCGTTTGCTGATCCACATTTCATTCCTCCTTTCGTATAGATAGCTTTGCCCCAAGCGCCGCAACTGTTTTCAAGCAATAATCTTCCAGCCCCTTTTCACGGTTTTGAAGCTGGGCAAGCAGCGTGCGGGCTGTTTGATAAGCCATGTCGAACTGCTCCTGACTGATCTCGCCCTGCTCAAGGGCATCTGCCAATTCATCCTCATCCAGCAGGTACAGCCTGCCGCCCGGCAGCAGCACCACATCCAGGAACATATCCATAAAATAGGAGTCACCGTTTTCCAGCAGCACATTGCGGTCCGTAATATCAAAATAGTAAGAAACAATGCTGCCGGCCGCGCCGATCATCACTGTCAGCCAATAGGTTTTGCCTTCGGGGGCGAGCTGTAGCCAGCAGTACCCCTGATCCACGATTTTCACCGTGATGCCGTCATACGTTTTTTCAAGGGGTACCGTCACTTCCTCAATCAGTATCAAGGATGCCTGCCCGCAAAACTGTTCATCGCAAACATCCATCCAGGCATATTCCCGTTTCACCACCCTCGACCAGTCTGACCGGGATAAGGTTTTTTTGCTTAGCTTTGTACCCACTTGCTCCCTCTCCTTTCCTTCCGGCTTGCGCCGGTATGCAGTTTATCATATGCGGACAGGCTTCCTCGGCTATTCCCACGTTCCGGCCCGCTCCCGGCACAGATCCAGAAAGGCTTTGGCGGCGGGGTTCAGCCACTTATTCTTGTGGTGGATGATCTGGGTATAGAATTCCACAGGGGAATCATGATGTGCGAGACGCAGCCTGCCTATTTTCCCATCCTCACGAACCGCGTACATAGGCAAATAGGAGATGCCCATACCGGTTTGAATGTAGCGCTTGATCACTTCCACGCTACCGGTTTCCAGCACGTTGGTGGGATAAAACCTTTGCCCCTGCAGGTAATTTGCAAACACCTCCCGGTAGGTGCATTCCTTTTCGGTGTACAGCACCATTTGCGCGCCAATGGGCAGAAAATCCTCCCCGGTATAGTCCGGCGGGGCCACAAAGCACATGTCCTCTTTTTTGAGCAGCAGGGTGGAAAGCTGGGTATACTGGTACTCCGGCTGCAAAAGAACAGCCATATCCAGCTCTCCGGCGATCACCTTATCCCGCATAACGGGGCACAGGTCGATGCTGATGATCGTCTCCACCTGGGGAAAGGCCTGCTTGAAATCCCGTATGATATCCTGCAGGCGGTATAGCAGCAGCGATTCCGGTGTGCCGATTTTCAGCGTACCCTTAGGCGGCGGGTTGCCGGCGGACGCGCACTCCACCGCCTCGTAGGCGTCCAAAAGCGCATCCACCTGGCCCAAAATGCTTTGGCCAAAATCCGTCAGTTCAATCGCTCCGCCGATGCGGCTGAACAGGGGCCTACGGTAATGGCCCTCGATGGCTTGTATGTGGAAGGTGACGGTGGACTGGGCGTAGCCCAATTGCTCCGCCGCCCTGGAAAAGCTGCCTGTTTCCACAATCTTTTTGAAGGTTTTGAAATTGCGTATGTCCATGGCGGCCTCCAGATTGCTTTTTCCTTATCATACCACATGATCGAATTTGTTGATATCCTCTATAATAATTTTCAATTTTACAAATAGTCCGCCTGCCCGTATAATGGCTGCGGGAGGAAGTATTTTCATGAAAAAGAAGCTGAATGCCCTGTCGCTCAGCGGTTTGATGGTGGGGCCGGTGTTGGGCTCCGGCATTGTGGTGCTGCCCGCTATGGCGTTTAAGGCGCTGGGCGGTTACGCCCTATACGCCTGGGTGTTGATGATGCTGCTGGGTACGGGGTTTGCCTATGTGTTTACCCGCATGAGCATGATGGCCACCACCAATGAGGGCGTGAGCCAGATGATTGGCGAGGCGCTGGGGAAGAGGTTTCGGGAGCTTTCGGCCAATTACCTGATTGCGGCCGTATGCTTTGGGCCGGTAGCGGTGGCCGAGACGGCGGCCGACTATGTGAAGGGCATGCTGCCGGCGGAGGCGCTGCCTCCTGCCGCGATCCCGCTTGCGTTTCTGTTTATCAATGTGCTGGTGCTTTTGTGCGGCATACGCGTCATGGGCAGCGTAACGCTCGTTCTGTCCTCCCTGACTGCCGTTATACTGGCGGCCGGCGGCATATACAGCCTGGCGGTGCATGGCCTTGCCCCGCTGTCCACGGGCTTGCCGGATCTATACACCCTTGGCTCCACGCTTTTGATCCTGTTCTGGGCCATCATCGGCTGGGAAGTGATTGGCAACTATGTGGAGGATGTGCAAAACCCCAGGCGCACCCTCCCGCGGGCCATGAAAGCAAGCGTATTTGCCGTGGTGTTTGTGTATTTTGTGGTAACATACGCATTGCAAAGCAGCCCGCAGGTCATTTCCGGGGCGGATGTGAGCCTGAACGCCGTCATGATTCCCCTGTTTCATGGCGCGGCGCCCTATCTGCTGGGCGCGGCGGCGCTGGCGCTGTGCTATTGCACCATATTGATGGTGCTGGGCGCCGTCGCACGGCAAATGGCAGCCCGGGCCGGGGACAGACGGCTGCCGGCCTTCCTTGCGCAAAAGCCCGGCAGCCGTGCGCCGATGGCATCTATCCTTTCGCTGACTGTTATTCATTGCGCGATGATTGCGCTTTTGGAATCCGGCATAATAACGCTGAGCTTTGTGGTGGGCATCGCCAATACGTTTTTCATCGGCAACGCGCTGCTGGGGCTCGCCGGTGCGTTCAAATGCATGAGGAATAGTTGGCTGCGGAGCCTGATCGTCATGCTTGCCGCAGGGCTTGGGGCGCTGCTGATTTTCTCTCCCGCCGTAGGGTGAATACTGTTTATCGGGGTGACGCTGGGCACGATGGGCGCAGGGTCCTGGAAGAAGGCGAAAAAAACGGAGCAGCAGGCGTAATGCTTTCCGCAATATCCAGAATAATGCCGCCCATGCAACAAAAAATTGCCGCCCGAAAGAGCGGCATTTTCCATTATGTTCACCTTGCTTGGAAACGTTCTTATCTGCCCTGCTCTTCACGCTTGGCAATATCATTGGTATTCATTGTCTTTTGAAATACCACCAGGCTTTGAAACAAAAACTCAGTAACAAAATTGATCACCATGGTGCCGCCCAGCACAATGTACTCATTCCAGCCGATGCCGGTGAGCGCGTCGCCCCACCAGGTGCTGACAGGCGTGAATACAGCGTAGTATAAAAACACCAGCGTCATGGCCTTGGGAATATTGGCCGCGGATTTAAAGGTGTAGCGCCGGTTGAAGGTGAAATTCCATACAACGCTCAGAACCAGAGCGATCAAATAGCTGGGCCAGTAGGGAAACCCGGTGTTCTCACTGAGCAATGCAAAGCTTGCCGCCTGTATAACGCCTGCCGATATGGAAAACAGCGTGAATTTGATAAACTGCCACACCCGTTGACCATTGCTCAGTTGCGCGTCGTTCTTTGTATTTGTCATGCACCCAGCTCCTTTTGTGATCCGTTCCCTGCATTATAGCAAAAAACAAAGCGCGAATCAAAGTGCCAAAGAAAAAGAGAGCGTTCCTCCCGCCCGGTAACAGTGTGCTTTCCAATACATGAAAAGCACCGCCGGCATCATGGCAAGCGGTGCTTTTATGTATTGGAACGGAGCCACCCCGTTGGCCGGCTGCCAGGGCACGCTACTGCATCTGGTACATGCCCTTTTGCTGCATGTAATTGAACACGCCCTCGCCGTGCTGCTGCTCTTCCTTTTGGATATGGTTGAGGGCGCTGCGCACGTTGGTATCCCGGAATTCAAAGATGGCCGTATTGTACGCGCCGGATACATACTTTTCCGCCATCAGCATATCGCTTAACAGCGCGGCGTCGTTTTGATTGGCCATACCGGCATGAATCCCCGACGGCACGTTGGGCGCCGCCTGCTGCTGGTCCTGCCCCTGGCTTGCCATATTGGGCACCTGGCCTGCGGCGATTTGATTCAGAGTGTCCAAATGCTGCTGCTCCTGTGCGGCATAGGTGGAAAACAGCTGCTTCAATTGCGGGTCCTGTGCCTGCCTGGCATAGGCTGTATACTTTTCGATGCAAAGGACCTCATGGTTTTTCAGGTCGTTTAGCAGCATCGTTTCCTTTTGTGAAAATGTGATGGACATGAAAACCACCTCCTTTTGATAGCTTGGAAAAAATCCGGCAGGTTATGCGGAGCAGAACCCTACCCGGTATTTCTTGCGCCCTTTCTTTTTATCGTGTAAAGTATTTTTTGAAAAATATGGATTCGGATATGCAAAAAATCATTGTATTTTGCGTCTATTGGGCAGGGAGGTGAGCGGATGGATTGCTTGGCCGTGCAGGCCATGGACCGCCCGGCGGAAATCGAGCGCCTGATGCAAACGTATCAGGACAGCCTGCTGCGCATGTGCTTTGTTAAGCGCCCACATATCTATGGTGGTGGAGAACGCAGATGCTGCCGAATATACCATCATTCTCAAGCCAGTGGCAGGCAGCACGCCAACGGCCATCCTCCCCGTGCCAATGGTGGCGAATCCTGCCTGGGACCAGGACCGTACCAATATCTATCCGGATGCTTCCTCTCCTGATAGCAACGACAGCTATTACACGTACATTATGGAAGATGCGGTCCGAGTAGATCTGGAATAAAGGAAGCCGTGCGTTCTTCCATCAAGGTTTCAGGGAGCGCAGACAAAACCCCGCCCTGTGTTTCAAGCAGGGCGGGGTAGGTTTTCAACCCGATTCAGACATGGCTTTGCCTTTTCAGGCGTTTCTGCCCACCAGGTATTCTTTATCGTCGCATGTAAGCAACTACTGATTGTATATTGAACAGTTTCCCTCCAAAGAAAAAAATCCCAATCCCGCCTAACCATTCGGATCGTTCTCCCGTATAATAAGCGATAGGAAACCAGCGCGCAGCTATTCTATTCAAATGCATTTGATCTACCGACGGAGGCCACATGATATCCGGCGAAACGTTTACAAGCGAGGTCACAGCCATGACGCCTACGCTGTACAGGCTGTGCATGAGCATCCTGCGCTCCCAGCAGGATGCCCAGGATGCCGTGCAGCAGGGGCTGTGCAAGGCATGGGCGTTAAAAGAACAAATACGCCCCGAAAGCTTCCGGCCCTATCTTACCCGCATCATCATCAACGAGTGCCGCAACATACAAAGGCACAGGCAGAGGGTGATACCGGCGGAAGCGTTTGAGGTAGCCGGCGAAGCCTATCTTCCGGAGGATACGGAATTGAAGGCGGCCATCGACGCCCTGCCGGAGACGCTGAGAACACCACTGCTTTTGCACTACATGGAAAACTATTTGGAACGGGAGATCGCCCAATCCTTGGGCATCTCCCTGGTGGCGGTCAAAAACCGTCTGTTCCGCGCGCGCCAAAAGCTAAAAGCAACGCTGAAGAATAAGGGGGTGGGTGCAGCATGCGAAAACTGAACCTGACCGCACAGCGGCTGCAAGCACTCTATCCGCCCACATCCCAGGACTTTCATCACACCGTTCAAAACACATTGCATGACCTTGCCCAAAGAAAGGAGCAGCCTGTCATGAAGAAAAAAATATCCGCCGCGCTGGTCGTCGCGGTGATCCTGATTTTGCTTATGATAAGCGCAGCGATCGCGCTGACACAATCAAATCTGGTCAGCCTGATGTTTGGCAAGGATGCAACTGTGCCAAAGGAATTGCAAGAAGCCATCGAAAAACCCGAGGCAACGGTAACGGCTGCAGGCGTAGCGGTTACGCTGAACGAGTACCTGTACGACGGCGAAAAGCTTCATCTGCAATGGGCTGTCTCCAATACCACAGGCCGTCAGGTGATGGTTACCATGTCCCGCTTTCAAATCAACGGGCAGTATGTGAACGTGGATGCGGAAACCTCCTTCCAATCAACCGATCACACATCGGCCTATATATTGGGCGGCGATGCGGAAGACAGCCCCATGCCCGTAAACGTCAACTGCTTTGGCACCTTTGCAAATCTACACTACGGTGAATATCCCTTAAAGCGGGGGGAAATGGTGGATATCACCTGTGATTTATATCTATGGGAACTTTTGAATCCTCCGGCCCTGATCAATGACAGCAGCAATCCTACCAAAGAGGAGTATGCCCGGTTACGGGAAGGGAGCCATCTGCCTACCGACAGGAACGGCTTGTGTAATCTGAACTGGTTTGTGGCGGACGAGCAAACCATTGATGTCTATACGGGCGAGGATTACCGGCGGGCATATGAAAAGCTTGGCTGGGCCAAGCTTACCGCCATACAGCCAGTGAAGTTCACCATCACCCTGGAACCCAAGCCCGTCAGGCAGGTACAGCCCGCAAAGACCACCTTTGAAATGGATAGCTTCACCTTAATCATCACCCGCATGGTATACATGCAGACCGGCGGCACGATGTATATACAGGTATATCCCAAAAACAAAGACAAACCGATGAATGAAAACCATCCTCTTTACCGCGACCTGATCGTGCTGAATGCAGATACGATGGAGTTTTTGAACGGGGGCAGAAGTCGCAGCAGCGGGTCGGATCTGGACTATTTCGATTATCAGATTGAGCTGGAGCCTGTGTCGGGAAATATGCCTGCGGCGATCCTGATCACGCCGTCTGTCGTTAAGAATAAATGGGATTGGACGGCAGAACATGATCTGAAAAGGGACAGATGGTATACCTACACTTTGGAAGATGTGATTCGGGTAGAACTGGTGGAACAGCCATAAGCCAGGAAGCACATCCCGCATGAACGCCGTCTTCACACAACCCGGCGGCTGTGCCGAAGATTTCCTTCGACACAGCCGCCTTTATCTTTTGCCGTATATCTTAAAAATGCTCCGCATCCGTGGGGTTATTGAGCACGCCGAAAGCCACAAGCATGGTCAAAGCGGCGTCAATGATATGCTGCAGGGGTTCCTTTTCAATGCCAAGAGCCTCGTACAGGCCCAGGTTTCCCAGCAGGGTCAGCGCGGTGGCAAGGATGGATGCCCATACCACCTTTGATTTCCATCTGCTCTGCACGATGGGGGTCTCCTTCCCTTTTGTACTGATGCATGTCTGTCGTAGTAAATGCTGCGGAGAGTTCCCCGCCCTACATACTATTCCGCCGGCGGAAAAATGGGAAGGCCGACGGCGGTTTACAGACAGAAGGGGGCGTGATACAATTATGCCATGCATTTCCACGCGATTCTCTGCATAACAAAAAAGGATGCGGCATGATGAAGGCCTTCCGGCAGGCAATTCCACGCCACCGTGCTGCCGGCAGGCAAAATACGAATATGGGAGAGGACACTTTGATGGCACGCAGAGCAAATGTAAAGCGCATCAATGAGGATGTATATCTGATCGACGATGCCGGCGAATCCACCTGCTATCTCGTCACAGGCCGCGAGCGTGCACTGCTGATTGACACCGTGAACGGCATGGAAAATCTAAAGGAAATCGTCAAAGAGCTGACGCCGCTGCCCATTACCGTAGTGAACACCCACGGCCACGGCGACCACATCTTCGGCAATGTCTATTTTGAACAAGCCTATCTGCACCCGGCCGACTTTGCACTGCATGATATGAGCTTTGCCTTCCCGCCGGCAGCGGAGGAATTGAAAAAGCAGGGGCTAAAACCCGCCAGGCTTTTGCCCCTTTTGGAGGATGCGGTGTTCGACCTGGGCGGCATTGCGCTTGGGGTCATTCCCGTCAAGGGCCATACCCCCGGCTGCGTGGCGCTTTTGTGCCGCAAGCACAGAATGCTGTTTTCCGGCGACGCGGTGATCGGCCACCTTTGGATGCAGCTGGAGCATTCCCTGCCTCTTTCGGTATTGAAGCAATCCCTTGCCGCGCTTATTGAAAACCATGGCAGCGAATTTGACCTGATCTTCACCGGTCACAGCAAAGGCCCGGAAGACAAAGCGCTGGCGGAAGAGCTGCTCAGGGGCGCAAACGAGCTGCTGAACGGCAAATGCGAACAGGATATGCCCTATCCCTGGTTTGGCCGCACGGACATGGCCCACCCCGTCAACCCGGAGGGCACCCATAAGATCATTTACAACCGGACCAACCTGGACATCGAGCGGGGCATACGGCCTCCCTATCCCCCCATACTGCATGTGAAAAACAACCCTTCCCTGGAAGGCATGGCCGATATCCGGCAGAACATCGTCTTTTCCACCGCCTCCGGGCAACCCCTGTCCCTTGCGCTGATCACCCCCTGGGGCGTAAAGGAAAAAGCGCGGCCCGTTCCCCTTGTGGTGTTTGTGCAGGGCAGCGCGTGGACCTTCCCCGATCTTGGGTATGAAATGGGCCAGATGGCCTGGTATGCCCAAAACGGCATCGCCGTGGCCATGGTCACCCATCGCAACTGCCTGGAAGGCCACCCCTTCCCCGCCTTTTTGCAGGACGTGAAGACAGCCATCCGCTTTTTACGCGGCAAGGCGGAAGAATACAACATCGACAAGGACCGCGTCGGCATCTGGGGCACATCCTCCGGCGGCAACACCGCGCTGCTTGTTGGCCTGACCGGCGACGACCCCGCATATAAGACAGAGGAATACAACGGGGAATCCGACGCGGTGAAAGCCGTGGTGGAATGCTTCGGCCCCACGGACCTGGGCCGGCTGCTGGGCGGCGATGTGCCCGAAGGCCCCCACGGCGAAATCTTCCGGGCGCTGGTGGGCGCAAACGATGCACGGCAGGTCTTTCACGACATGAGCCCGGTGAATCACGTAAAGGAAGGCCATACCTATCCGCCCTTCCTATTGCTCAGCGGCAGCGCCGACCCGCTGGTGCCCATCGATCAGATGGAGGTCATGTACCGCAGGCTCTATGACCACGGCGCGGATGCACAGGCCGTGTGCGTGGATGGCGCACCCCACGAGGACAGCTTCTGGAGCCGGGAGATCCATGATCTGATACTGCGCTTCCTTGAAGAAAAGCTATGATGAGGGCACACATGCAAAATGCCAGACGGTGGGTGGTTTGGGCGGCCATCCTCGCGGTGGGCGCCTTTGTGCTGACCGTTGGCATTACGCATGAAAGCCTGTGGTATGATGAATCATACACAGGCTGCCTGGTCAAGCAGGGATTTTTTGATATCATTGGCATCACCGCAAAGGACAGCCATCCGCCGCTGTACTATCTGATGCTGCGCATTTTTACGCTGGCGTTTGGCAACACCGTATTCACCCTGCGCTTTTTTTCGGTGCTTGGCGCGCTGTCTCTGGCTGCGCTCGGCCCAGGCCCTGTCAAAAGGGCGGCGGGCGCAAACGCGGGCATCGCCTATTCGGTGCTGGTTCTTTGCTTTCCCATGACCCACGCCATGGCCCAGGAGGCCCGCATGTATACGTGGGCTGCCTTTTTTGTTACGGGCAGCGCGCTATACGGCTACCTATCCTGCCGGGAAGCCAAAATGCGGGACGCGGTCAAGTTCGCCCTGTTTTCTCTGGCGGCCATGTACACCCACTACTACGCGCTGCTGGCCGTGGCTGTCCTGTGCCTGCTCCTGCTGCTTTCCCTTCTCATTGGCAGAAGGAAAGCCGTGCCCATGCTGCTTGCCATGGGCGCAATGCTGGCGCTGTATACGCCCTGGATGGCAGCACTGCTGAACCAGGCAGGCCGTGTTTCCGAAAATTTCTGGATTCCGCCGGTCACCAGCCAGGTGATATGGCATACGCTCACCTATCCCTTCGCCAGCAAGTTTTACGGCCTGGCCTCGCCGAACTTTGCCGGGCCCACCTTCCTGCTGTCCATGTGCCTGATTGCGTACGGCACATTCGCCAGGATGCGCAAAAAGGAAAGCAATTACGGCATCCCTTTCCTCTCGCTGGGCGCTTTCTTCCTGACCATATTGGGCGGCGTCATTGCCTCCAGGCTGATCCGTCCGGTGCTGGTGGAGCGGTACATGGTGCCCCTTATGGGGCTGCTGGCCTTAAGCCTGGCTTATGCCATCGGAGGCTTTGACAGCAAGCGGCATATGCTACTGGCCTGCGCCGCCATTGCCGGCATGTCGCTTTTGCAGATCGCCGCCATCCATACGGAGCGGGTCAACGGCCCCATGACGGAAGCCGTGGCCTACCTTCAAGACCGGATCGAGCCGGGAGACGTTTTCCTGCACACGGACGAGCACACCCTTGGCACGTTCAGCTATTACTATCCGGACCACCTAAACTACTACTATCAGCAGGGCGGGGGCGCGGGCTACAGCAATTACGATGCCTTCAAGCCCAACGGCCGTACCATATCCGGCCTTGAGGATATGGAGGGTACGCCGCGCATATGGCTGCTGCAGCGGTCTGGCGCCGGCGATTCGTATCAATCCTTGAACGCATGGCAGCGATCAGGCAAGCTCAGCGCCGTGAGCGCCATGCAGTTTCGTCTGCCCTCCTCCTGGTATGCCTTTGCGCTCTTCCGGGCCACGCTGCTTGACAGCTCGGGCAAGCCTGTTTCCGCCAATGCGGGTACGGGAACGCTGACAGTAACGGCCCGCGGTTTCAAAAACAATCAGGGAGCCGCCGCCGCCCACTTGTTCAACAAGGGGCAGATGATGACCCTGCCGGGCTATCAGCAAAAGAGCGCCGAAATAAAAAACGGGAGCGCGGTGTTTGCGTTCACCGGCCTGCCCTTTGGCGAATATGCCGTGTTTGTGTACCACGACGAAAACAAGAACGGGCAGTTGGATAAGGCGGGCGGCGTATCGGCGGAAGGATTCGGCCAATCCGGCAGCGGCGCGCGCACCGTAGGGCCGCCGGGCTTTGACGATTGCAAATTTGAGCTGTACAAGGATATGGCTGTGGATGTTTCCGTTGATTACTTTCCATAGGCGTATGCGTTTGTGAAAACGGGCGGCTTCCCCACGCAACAGGGTCAGCCGCCCATCTTTTTGAATTACGTATATTCCCGGCTACTTCTGTTCCACAAACTGGACCCGGATTCCGCTGGGATCCCTGACAAAAAAGAAGCTGACATGGGGATTGGGAGAAAAGGGGCCTTCCACCGCATAGCCCCGGTCCCGGACAAAGCGGAGCTTTTCACTGAGGAAGGGCTCCTCAAAGCCAATGGAGATTTCCCGGCCGTAATTGGGTTCCGGGCCGTTTGGGCTGGTAATCAGCTCCAGTTTGGTCTCGCCGTCGCCCAAAAAAGCAAACTCGGCGCCGTCGGGCGTTTGAAACCGCCTGTCTATGCGCAGGCCCACGATTTCCTGATAAAATTTCAAAGAGGCTTCCATGTTCTTCACCAGCAGAGTCGTCCACAAAAACTTCATAGATTCCGCTCCTTGACGAAAATGAAATGACTTCCCGTCGTGCCTTTGCGGCGCAGTGCCCGGCGCCGCAAAATGCCACGTTACCTTTTCTCCATCCTTTGCATATTTCCTTCCCGGGTATAACCAGATACGTATTGCCAGTCCGCGCCGCAGGGCAGATGCGGTGCGCAAAAGCAGGGCCGGATCGCATTTTCCACCCAAACTCTACCTTTGACAGGTAGGAAAGCAAGGCAAAAAAGCGGTATAATGGCTGCATCAGCGGGATCAACAGGAGGAAGGTACGAACATGGATCAAATAAAAACCGGCCGATTCATCGCTGCCCTGCGCAAGGAAAAAGGGCTTACCCAAGCGGAGCTGGCCGGCAAGCTGAATGTGACAGATAAATCCGTATCCAAATGGGAATGCGGCCGGTGCATGCCGGACGCTTCCATCACGCGGCCATTGTGCGAGCAATTGGGCATCAGCGTGAGCGAACTGTTCGCGGGGGAAAGACGAACGGACGGAGGCGAAGCACGGGTGGCGGAGGAAAGCTTGCTGGAAATCATGAAACTGTATGAAAAGATCAAATCCTACAAGCACGTGTTGTTTGGCGTATTCCTGATTTTTGTCGGCATGCTGCTGCCGGCGCAGACCGCCCCTAACGACGCCTCCGACTTCATACGGTTTCTGGACGGCATGTTCCTTGGGCTGTCGGTCGGCGTAAAGATACTGGGCATCCTTTGGATGCTGTACGGGTTTGCCAAAGCTTCCGGGAAGAAATAAATTCGCCTTGATACACGCGCGTCCAACTCACGGAAGCCCCGGCACCAAAACCGTAACAGCCTGTGACATATCGCCCGCTTCCCCATCCCTGACCCGGGCGATTTTATAGTAATACGTCTTTCCCCGCTCCACCTTCATATCAAAAAAGCTGCCGGTGTCAGACGAGCCCCAGAAGACAAACTCACCGTCCGCCGCGTCCGAGCGGTACAGGTAGAATTGTTCCACCATGATCTCCGAATCCCAGGACAGCGTCACGCCAAAGGCATTCACCTGGGCCTGCAATTCGCCCACCGGCCCAAGCTCCTCCTCGGGAAGCTCCGGCAGTTCGGGCCAATCGGGGACATCCAGCCAATCGAACAGGCCCGCTTTTTGGGTTTGATGGAACTCGGCCAGCGTCATGCGTTCGTTTTCCCAATTTTCTTCCTTCAGGCTGACCACCTGGGCAATATGCACCGCCAGGTTCAGGCCTTGAGCGTCGGTGATCACCAGGCTGGTAATGCCGATCACCCGTCCCCGGTTGTCAAACAGCGCGCCGCCGCTGGAACCAAAGGTCACCTGGGCTGTGGATTGTATAAAGGTCACGCCGCGATCCTCGTACACCGCGCCCAAATTGCCCAGGGATACCGCGTTCTTTACGCCCTGGGGGCTGCCGATGGCCACCACCGCTTCCGCCCGGCGCAATTCTCCCTTATCGTTCAGCGGAAGGGGCTTGATGCCGGTGGGGCGCGAAAACTCCAGCAGTGCAATGTCCTTGTCCTTGTCTGCCGCGATCACTTTTCTGACAAAGTACATCTGCCCGCTGTCGGTTTCGGCATAAATGGTATCCGCCGTATCGATCACGTGATAATTGGTGACCAGCGTCTTGTCGTCAAAGGCTACAAAGCCGCTGGCGGTCCTATATTCCCCCAAATCCCAATCCCACACGCTCAGCTTCAAAACAGACTGGGCGGCTTCTTCTATAGCATCCAGGTCGGCCGCGAAGCCGTCGGCCAGGGCAAAGGCTGTTTGGAACAGAAGCAGCATGGCAGCCAGCACGCCTATCGTCTTTTTCCGCCCGGTCACTGTCATTCCTCCTTATATTACCTTTATTCACAGGCGCCGCCCGTTATGGCATATGCGTTTGCGCTATGGCCGGCCGGTGCGTCAATCAATATTCGATATGGTGGCAGTATATAAGGTGCCATTCGATCTCTTTAGCGCTTGGGTGTAGGTTTAGGTCTAGGAGTCTTTGCTGCACTTGAGAGCATGGAGATTTCGGTGCCGCGCACACTTCTTACTGTGCAATAATATTCTGATGTCGCGAAAAACATTTGTGTATCAATGAAACCATCTCCGGAAACATGTGCAACTATATCGTAATCCCCATCAGCACGTATGGAACGATAGATGAGGTAACTGTCTGCATTTTTTACAGCGCTCCATGTTACCGTAATCGTCTTTCCCGCATATCTTGCCTTGATATTGCGTGGCACCCCCTGTTCGGATACCTCCGTATATCCATAGATAACAACTGCAGCGTTAAGTGAGAGATCCGAGCTTTTCTCATCACCCATGCTCTGCACTTTGTAGAAATATACACCTGCCTTTACATTCTTGTCCACATAAGACTCGTCAACTGCAGAGCCCACAAAAACATAGCCATCGGTTAGACATGAAGATCGGTAAATGTTATACGACTTTGCACCAACGGCACGCGCCCACGTTACATGAATATCTGTTTTGTCTGAAACAGCATTTACATACTGTGTCATAGCGGGGGACAATATGGAACTCGGCGTAGGCGTTGGCATTGCCGGCAGCGCAACTGTCGGCGTCACTTTGGCAGATGGGACGGAATCGCCAAACTGCACTCTTGCAGTGCTTTTGGATTCTTTATACAGCTTAATCACTTCGCTGATATCCACAGCAAAATTGATGTTCTGGCTGTCATTGCGCGCAGCAGAAGTAATGCCAATCACATTTCCCTGGTTGTTAAGCAGCGCCCCGCCGCTGGAGCCTGGCGAAATGGGTGCCGAAAACGCAATAATAGCGCTGTCCTCGTCCTGGAATATCGCACTGATATTGCCCGTGGTAACGGAATTGGTAATCCCATGTGGGCTGCCGATGGTCACCACACGCTCGGCCCTGCGGGGCAGGTTTTGTTCCTCCAGCGTCAGGGGCTGAAGATCGGTGGGCGAAAAGAATTCCAGCAGGGCAATGTCCTTTTGCTCATCCGCCGCAATCACCTTGGTGACCAGATATTGATTCCCCAAATCGCTGGTGGCGTATATCTCGGCTGCGCCTTCCATCACATGGAAGTTTGTCACCAGTGTATAATTGTCAAAGGCCACAAAGCCGCTGCCGTTGCACAGATACTGACCGCTTTTATCATAGACCATCAGCATCAGCACCGATTGGGCGGCCCGGTCGATGGCGTCGATATTCTCTTCAAAAGCCGTGGCGCCGGCCGCGGCCATACATAAAACCATCAGCAGCACAACAATAATTATTCCGGCAATCGTTTTGAGCCTGCGCATGACAAGCCTCCTTGGTATATAACAGTCGTTTTCACTGCCGTCAATTCAGACCGATATAGCCCACATACCATCTTTCCCGCGGGATATCAATGGTCCGCCCGTCGGTGGTATGGATCCTGGTGACGGCGATGCAGATATACGCGGGCTCCTCATACCCCTCCAGCCAGGTGTAGCCAGGCATGAGGGATTTTCCGGGCTTTATGGTTTTTTCATAGACGGCATCCGTATAATAGTCCCCGTCGCCGTTGCGGCGGATCATATTCCCATAGATGTCCTCACAATAGTAAGTCAGCGTGAAAGCATCCACCGTGGAGGTTTTGCTGCCGTTGACGATCCTGGGATTGGCCTGCCAGTAGCCGTTTTTCTTGTTCCACCTGGCCTCTTTACCCACCTGCAAAAAGAATTCCGGTTCCACATAGGGGGTGGGCGTCGGCTTTACTGTGGGCGTGGGCTTTGGCATCTTGGCCGCGGCGGCAGCGGACTGGCCCGACATATCGCTGCCCGAAACGCTGCTGACCTTGTAGTAGTAGGTTTGGCTCAATTTCACATCCCGGTCCACAAACGTGGTTGCCTCAACCTGGCCTACCGCCTCATATCCCTTGTCTTTCTTAACGGAGCGGTACACCACATACCACTTTGCGCTTTTCACAGCGCCGAAGGTAACGGTGACCTGATTTGCGCTTGTCTTGGTTTTCACGCTTTTGGGCGCGGTCAGTCCCTTCGTGACATTCAGCGGCGGAAATCCCGCGGCGGCGGCCGATGTTGCCGTAGCTCCGTCCGCCTTTTGGCTTTCCACCTTGTAGAACCAAAGCCTGTCTCCCGCGTCGGCATCCACATACTCCGTCCTGTCGGCAGCGCCAATCCTGACAAAGCCCGCGTCCCGCTGGGGAGAACGGTACACGTCGTACTGCTTCGCGTTGCTGCCCGGGTCCCAGGTGATCTGCATGCCGGAGGCCGTCCACTGCGCCGTCACGTTCCCGGGCGCAGTCAGAAGGCCCTTGGGCACGGGGGTCGGCACGGCAGCCATCGCCTTGTCCGGATCGGGCAGGGGAAACGGAAACGCATCCGAATGCCGCCCGCCAAAAAATTCCGCGAAGGTTTTGCTCTGTGCCGAAAGGCTCTCTATCCACAGTTCGCCCGCATGCTTAAAGCTCACCGCCAGCTGTACGCCTTCCCCGGCCTGCCCGGCAGCTATGCCGATTACGATGCCTTCCTCGTTCATCAGCACTCCGCCGGGGATCACAGCCTCCTGGGAGGTGTATTCAATACGGGAAACGCCTTCCTTTTCATATGCTGCGCTGACGCTGCCAAGGGACACGGCACTTTCCTCCCACGGCCGCCTGCCGATGGCTGCAACCTTTGATTCGTTCAAAGGCAAATCCCCGTCCGGCGCCGAAAGCGCCAAGGGCGTAAGATCAGTGGGAGAAAAAAACGCCAGTATGGCAACGTCCTTTTTTTCATCGGCGGCAATGATATGGGTCACAAGGTACCGGCTGCCGGCGCCATCCATGGCGATCAGCCAGTCCGCGCCCTTTAAAATGCCGTAGCTGGTCACAATCGACATGTTGTCAAACGCCACAAAGCCGCAGCCGGAGGCAATAAATTTGTCCTGCGCGTCAAACGCCTGGAGCGCAAGCACCGATTTGGAGGCCGCCGCAACCGCGGCAGGGTCCTCCCGGAAGGAAACGGCCACGGCCGCCCCCGTCAACACCAACTGAAGGATGACAAGCGCCGCCGCCGCTGCCCTTTTCCAGCTTTTCATGCCCTATCCTCCCGCAAACAATGCATAGCCTGGCTACTCTACCGACCAATAGAAAAAGTTCCGGTCACTCCCGGGTATGTCCACCGTCGTCCCCGATGGCAAGCGCGTATCTGGGCTCCGCGCCCTCCGGCGGCGGTGTGCGCGCGGGCATGGCGGGCATTTGAAACCGGGCAGTCGCCGATGGATCGGAGATCCCCTTCTCCACAAACGTCTTTTCCCAGCGAAGGATGACGCCGCCATATGTGCTCATGAGCTGAAGCTCGGCATTTGCTTTGGGTGTGGGCGACAGTGCGGCTGTCGGCGTGGGAGATGGAAACGGTGTTGGAACGGGCGTGGGCACGGGTGCAGAAGACGGCGTTGGCAAGGGCATGGGCGTCATGGTCGCAGGCAGCCTGGAGCGCTGCCGCTGCCCCGCAAACGTTACCCGTTCGTTTCGAAAGCCCGCTTCCTTCAGGCGCACGACCTCGTCGATATCCACCGCCAGGTTCATGTTCTGGCTGTCATAGTAGTACATGCTGGTAATGCCGATCACCTGTCCCGCGTCATCAAACAGCGCGCCGCCGCTGGAGCCGTGGGAGATGGGCGCCGTAAATTGAATGTATTGAACGTCCGCCTCCTCATAAACGGCGCTGATATTGCCCAGGGATACGGTATTCTTGACGCCCTGGGGGCTGCCGATGGCCACCACCGGCGCGGCCCTCTTCCGCTCCTGCCCGAAACGTAAAACAAGGGGCGTCAGATCGGTGGGCGAATAAAATTCCAGCAGGGCGATATCACGCTTTTCATCCGCGGCGATCACCTTGGTAACCAGGTACTGGTAGCCCAGGTCGCTGACAGCCAAAATCCATTCCGCGTCCCTGATCACATGATAGTTGGTCACCAGCGTTTTGTTGTCAAAGACCACAAAGCCGCTGCCGGTAGCAAACAAGGTATTCCTTTCATCATATACGTTCAGCATCAATACCGACCCGGCCGCCTTGTCAATGGCAGCAAGATCCTGTGCAAATGAGTCCGCGCCGGCCGCCGGCACAAACAAAGCCGACAGCAGCAAAAATACCACGATCCCCGCTATTCCCTGCAGCCTGCGCATACACTGCCTCCTCTATCCCCATGCGGTAAGAACCCGGTACAAACATATGCTGATGAATGATCTGACAAACAATTGCCACTATGATGAAAACATACCATAATTCCCAATTTGCGTCAATGCAATTGGCAGCGATTCACACATTTCAAACAAAGCCGCCTTACCCAGATATATTCAGCGTACCAATAAACAAATGACCTGCAGCTTGCAAAGATGCTTATATGCTCCAAAAAATGATCCGGGCAAATGCCAAAGCTCCGGGGAAACTGCCGCTTCCCCGGAGCCGTATATGCCTCTCAATCCATCCTGCCGCTTCCCTATTCCACGGTCCAGTAGCTGTACGCCCAATCCTCCTTGGGAACCGCAATCTCCGCACCGTCCAGCGTGCGTACGCCGGTAATGGCGACGTTGATATACTTCACGTTCGAAAAGCCGTTCAGATAGAGCGGACCGGTGTATGCGCCGCCCAATGGTTCAATGGACGCGCCGACGTCAAAATAGACGTAGTATTCCGTGCCGTCATCCTTCAGGATGTATTCCTCCTGCTTATCCTTCATGAATATGGCTATGGAAAAACCGGTCACCGTTTTTGTGCGGCTTGCGTTTTCCACACGCATATCAATGCTCGGCATGCCGCTTTCCACATTCAAAAAGGCGCTGCCGCCAATTTGCACAGGAACTTGAGGCTCGGTGTACAGGTCGGGAACGGCAGCCTCGGCGGGATTCGAATCTGCGGACATCCGCGCGGGATACACCGCCCGCACGGTGTAGGTATACGTTTCTCCGGCACGGGCGTCCGTATCGGTGTAAGCCGGGTCGTATACATAGCCCAGCTGATAATACGCGCCGTCCTCCCCCTGGGCCCGGTACACATAATACCGCACCGCCCCCGGCGCCGCCTCCCAGGCAAGCGCGATGCCCGTGTCCGCTGCCGCCGCGGTGAGGTTTAGGGGCGCAGCGGTACCTTCCTCCCCCGCGGCCTCCCCGGCCGCTTTGCCGGTCCATTCGCCGATGAGCGTCCGGGACAGGCCCTTGCATTTGACAAACAGCGCTTGCAGATCGCCTATGTCAAGGGCATAGCACAGTTTCGCATCTTCCTTGTAACTGTAGGGCAGGCCGACGATTTCGCCCAGCTTGTTCAACAGCGCCCCGCCGAAAAAACCGCCGGGAACATCCAGCGAGCACTGAATGAGGGATGCACCCTCCTTGGCAAAGGCGGAGACCTTTCCCTCTTTCCAGAAGAAGCCTTCCGTTTCATCCTGCCCGATCAGATCAACCAGGCTGCCCTCCTTCATGACCGCGTCCCCCGGCAGAAGGGGTTTTAAATCCGTAGGCGACTGAAACTCCAGCAGCGCAAAACCGGTATGCGGTTCCACCGCCACCACCTTGGTGATCTGATAGGTGTACCCCGCCTTGCTTTGCGCCTCCAGCCTTATCGCGCCCTCCAAAAGGTTTGATGTGACGGCAATGGTGTAGTTATCAAAAACAACCGTTCCGGCGCTTCTCATCAGCAGCGCGCCATCCTGGTCATAGGCTTTCACCGTCAAAATGGAGCCTGCTATGCCGCTGAGCATATCCCCCGACTCATGAAAGCCCGGCGCAAGGGGGGTCGGCGTAGGCAGCAGGCCGTAAAAGCCTTCGGTCAGGCCATCCGGTTCCTCCGCAGGTACGCCGGCCGATGGGGGCTGGGTGACATAGGGGCTCATGGTGGCAGCCTCAAACAACCCTCCGCCGGCCGGCGCGGACAGCACCTGTCCCAAGGCAACCCCTGCCCAAACAATCACAAAAAGCAGTACTGCAGCTCCCATCCATTTCCCATTTTTCCGCATACGCTGACCCCCCTTTTCCGGTACGCACCAGGCATTGCTTGCAATTTTTACGCTTTTTTCAAGGGAATATATGGATTCAGTATACCACCTGCCGGGAAGGCCCGTCAATGCGCATCACTTTTTGTTTATAGTCCCTCTCGCTTATGGTGTACAATGGACACACATATGGAAAATTTTTTCCGCGCCCTTGTCGCGTTTTGGATGGCCGCGTTGTGTTATAGGTGATGGGAGGTGAACGCATGGGTGAAAGCACCCAGGGTCCTGCCGGTTCCATACAGGCGCTGATACTCCGTCATTCCCTGTTGGTCTACCGCCTGGCGTACGTGCGCGCAGGCAACAGGCACGACGCCGATGACATTTTCCAGGAGGTCTTTTTGCGCTGCCTGAAAGTGCAGCCAACCTTCCGGGATGAAGCGCATGAGCGGGCCTTTTTGATCCGCGTCACGGTGAACCTGAGCAGAAATTTGATAAAAAGCGCCTGGCGCAGGCACACGGTGCCCCTTTGTGAGCAGGCGGGCTATATGCAGGACGCTTGCCCCCTGGGGGAGCACGCAGATTTGACAGCCGCTCTTGAAGCGCTGCCGAAAAGAAGCAGAACCATCCTCCACCTGCACTACTATGAAAACATGACCGCGGAGGAAATCGCCAAGGCCCTTTCCATGCCCGCCTCCAGCGTGCGGGTGGAACTGAGCCGGTCGCGCAGGAAGCTGAAAACCAAGCTTTCCGGAGAGGAGGCCCTTTCTCATGTTTGAAGTGGAATACAAACGGATGATGGATGGCATTGCGCCCGCCCAGGAGCTGCTGGCAGATGCCCTGGCAAAAGAGCGGACGGCGGAGCAGGGCAAAAGGCCGGCGCGGCGGGTGCGGGGCGCCGCCATACTCGCTGCCGTTTTGCTGCTGGGCACCGCATGCGCCGCAGCCATTGGGATTCCCCAAATGATATTGGTCAACTGGCAAGGCAGCGATGTATCAGACGAAATGAAAGAGGTTTTGGATCAGAAGCCCGCCTTTACACCGGACCCTTCCACAAACGCCCTGGCCAAGGAAATCGCCGGACAGGCGCCGGACAATGAACTCTGGATTGTGCATCATCCGCAGGACGTAAGCCAAAGCCTCCATGTGCCTATCGAGCGGGTCGATGATCTGGAGTCCTTGGCCCAGAGAATCAGCCGGGCGCAATCTGATCTATTGTCACCGTCTGCAGTACCGGATGGTTATGCACTGATGGAAGGCAATATCCACTTTTTCGCATCCTTCAAAACTACTGCCGCCGGCATAAGGCTGTATTCGGAAGAAAACACGCCTGAAGGCTTTCTCATCAGAAAATTCAGCGTGCCCGATACGTACCTGAGCGATATCGAAGGATATTATCTGATGTTTGAGAACGGCGCGGGCAACCGGCTGACGATCCTGGCAGGGCTTCAGGAAAAGGACACAAGAGCCTACTTTCCAGTATACGAAGGCCGCAGCGAACAGGTCTCTTTGCCGGGCATGGATCAAGGCATCTATATCCATGACCAGAACAATTCGTACCTGAATGCCTTGTACCTGCACAAATCCGGTTTGCCGGGCAAGGCCTACCGTGACTGGACGGCATATACCGACATGGGTTTGCCATCTGCCGGCGCGCCGGCATTTACATTGGAAGCCGTCAGCTACAGCATTTGTGCCGACGCCCTGCCAAAGGAGCAATTGATCACAATCGCGGAAAATATGCGCTGACGCAATGCAAAATTGCCGAAGGCCTCCTGTAAGCAACAGCCTTCCCATCACGATGCTTCACGCCCTCCTCACCATCCCCGCAC
This sequence comes from Bacillota bacterium, assembly GCA_023425025.1. Lineage (GTDB taxonomy): Bacteria > Bacillota > Clostridia > Christensenellales > Aristaeellaceae > JAEWAH01. Next base: position 91,007 of record JAFADG010000016.1, on the reverse strand, counting down.
GCGCACATATACATAAAGCGGACCCCACTTTCACCAAGGAGGAATCCGCTTTATGTACGGCGATGAAGGAAAATCCCGCTGTAAGGAACAGAATTGTTATGTTTGCTGCTGGTGGTGCGAACCCAAGCCCCAACCCAAGCCCCAGCCCAAACCTCCCTGCCGCAACGAGTGCAAATGCCGCCAGGAAAAACCCTGCTGCAAGCCCCAGCCCTGCGAGCCGGAACCCTGCAAGCCCTGTCATTCTCCATGCCAGTACGACAAGGGCGGCTGGTCCGACGGCCGCCAGGCGCAGTTCATGCCCATCGACCAGCAGTGGTATGGCGGCCAGGAAGCCGCGCTGATGCCCATCCTCCCGTACTGGGATGCCGGCTGGTACGGCAGCCAGGAAGTTCAGTATGCCCCTGAAGCCCAAGTCTATGGCAATGGGTATGGTCAGGCGCAGGAACAGGCGTATCCCTGGCCCTGGCAGGCATAAGCCCGCTTTCATTTACCATTGTTGGGGAAGAGGCTTGCTCGCGGCCTCTTCTCTTTCGTTTGCATACATTTTCATAAAGAGCCGGGGGCATTGTTTCGGCGCTGCCCGCAACAGCGCTGCGCCCCATACATATACTGCAAGCGGACCACACTATACTTTGGAGGAATCCGCATGAACGGCTATCATAGATACTCTCGTCCTCCCACGCCTTATCCCACTGCCTATTATCCGCAGCACCCCCAGCCCAATCCCTGCTGGTGTTATGAAGGCCCCACCGGGCCTACCGGCCCGGCCGGCGAGCTGCAAAACCTGATCGACGGCAATGCGCCCGGCTCCGTGCGCGGCATCCATACCAGAGATGACTACCAAATGGGCGAAAACGCCTTCGCCATCGGCACGGGAACGGCCGCCTCCGGCGACAATTCCTTCGCCCAGGGCATTCGGTCCGAAGCCTCCGGCGGGGCAAGCAGTGCCCAAGGATATGAGACTGTCAGTTCCGCCCTGGCATCCCATGCCGAGGGCAACGGCTCCGCCGCCACAGGGGAGGCCGCCCACGCCGAAGGCGGAAGCCGGGCCACGGGCTTTTATTCCCACGCCGAAGGGCTGCAAACCTGGGCCCAGGGCGAGGCCAGCCACGCCGAGGGCAACCGTTCCGCCGCCTCCGGGGATGCCGCCCATGCCGAAGGCGTGCAGACCGCCGCTTCCGGCGAAAACGCCCATGCTGAGGGCAATATGACCCTGGCCGCAGGCTTTACCGCCCACGCGGAGGGTATTCAAACCGAAGCCTCCGGCTACTGCGCCCACGCCGAGGGCGATGAGACCCTCGCCGGAGGAAGCTTTACCCATGCCGAAGGCATATCCACCCAAAGCCTGGGGATCGCTACCCATGCCGAGGGCATTTTGACATCGGCCACCGGCAACTATTCCCACGCGGAGGGCGCCGCCACCTCCACCAACGGCTATTTCGGCGCCCACATCATGGGCAGCTACGGCCGGGCAGAAGCGCCCTATTCCTGGTTTCTGGCCAATGGCCAAAATGAACTGAACCAGGGCCTGGCCGCCAAAATCCTGTATACCGGCGATGCCTATATCGACAACGCCTGGAACGGCGGCGGCGCGGATTACGCGGAATGGTACGAAACGGAATCCGGCCAGCCCATCGAGCCGGGCTTTTTTGTCACCTTTGCCGGCGCGGGCAAGAAAATACGCCTGGCCCAGAGCTACGACAAATATATCCTTGGCGTCGTCAGCGCCGCGCCGGGATTCGTGGCCGGAGGCGGAGACCTGCGCTGGAAGAACAAGTTCAAGACCGACGCGTGGGGCCGCGTCCTGTTTGAAGACGTTGCCGTACCGGAAACCAAAGACAAGCAAGGCAATATCATCTCTCCGGCCCGGGTGGAATCAAGGCCGGTGCTCAATCCCGCATACGATCCCGGCCGCGCCTACGTGCCCCGTCAAAATCGCCCGGAATGGGTAAGGGTGGGCATGCTTGGCATGCTCAGGGTACGGGACGACGGCACCTTGATCCCCGGCGGTTATTGTCTGCCCGGCACGAACGGCATCGCCGCTTCCGCCCATGAGGGTTACCGCGTGCTGGAGCGCACAGGACCCGACCAGGCGCTGATTTTGTTCAGATAATAAATGAAACGGGAGGGCTTCCTTGCGTAAAGAGGCCCTTCCCGCTTGCTGTCCGTGATCCTCCCCATGCGCGCCATCCTGATGCCCGCCCTCAGATCTGCCCTCTTTCCGCCCCTATCTCCACTTCCTTCTTGTAAATCAGCCCTACCGCGTCCTCAATGTCAGCATCGTGGACGCTCAAATCCAGTATATCCAGCTCTTTGGCCAGTTCCGTAATCAAATCCGATGCGCTGAAGCGGTGGTGGTCAAAGCTGCACCAGACCTTGTTTCCGTCGGTCTTGAGTATGCTGGCCTTGTCTGTTTTCAGCTTCTCCACCTTGATGGCGTTTTGTACCCCGTTTTGAAACAGGCTGCTCAAAACCACCGCCAGCACGGCATAGTTGACCATCTGGCTTCTGTCAAGGCCCGCCAGAGAGCTTTGGCCGGTAAAGGCGTTGTTCCATAAATACACCGAAGCCACCATCACAATCATCTGGGTGGCCATCACCGCGAACACCTCAAACCTGTAGGTAAGGCCCACCTGCACCTTCATTCGCACCAGGTACCAATATGCTTGCATATGTGCATCTCCTGTATCAACGTGCTGTAAGGAAACGCAGTTCAGATAGCCACCATTATATGGGACCGAACCGCAAATAACAATATACCATTTGGTGGGCTGCGCGACCTTCCCTGCGCCTGTTTTCCCGCCGCACCGGGCCAGGCGCCTCTCACTGTCCCTTCACATCCTACATATACATAAAGCAGACCCCACTGAGCATTGGAGGTATCCACATGAGTAAACGGCGTAAACCAAACAGTTTTCCCATTACATGCCCGCCCTTCGGCGAAGAATCGACGATCATAGCCTCTGGCTCCGGCCGCCGCGCAGGGTTGGCGTTGCCAGCTGTATCAACAGGAGCAACAGACGCAGCCGAGGCCGTTGAACCCGCCGTCGCCCTGCAAACCGCCGCTTCCAGCGGAGGGCTTGTAAACCCTGCGGACGGCAGTGTCTACATCGACGTAGGTCTAGGCGGCACCGGCGCGGACTATGCCGGTCTGTTTGAAACAGAGTCGGGCCAGCCCATTGAGCCGGGCTATTTTGTCACCTTTGCCGGGACCGGCGACAGGGTACGCATCGCCCAGGCTTATGACGAGTACGTACTGGGCGTCGTAAGCCGCGCGCCCGGCTTTGTGGCCGGCGGCGGGGAACGGCGCTGGAAGAACAAATTTCAGACCGACGAATGGGGCAGCATCGTGTACGAGGATGTGACTGTGCCCCATAGGACGGACGCCCGCGGCATTGTGCTGGCCTCCGCCCATGCGGAAACAAGGCCCGCCTTGAACCCCAGCTATGACCCGACCCGCGCCTATGTGCCCAGGGAACAGCGTCCGGAGTGGGTGAAGGTGGGCCTGCTGGGCAGGCTGCTCGTCCGGGATGACGGCACCTTGACCTCCGGCGGTTACTGCCGCCCCGGCATGAACGGCATCGCTGTTGCCTCCCATGCCGGCTACCGGGTGCTCAGGCGCACGGGGCCCAATCAGGTGATGATACTGTTCAGGTAGGATTTCATGAGAATATTGCGGGAGGGCCTCTTTTTCAAAAGAGGCCCTCCCGCACCCTCCCCAGAAAACTTTGCTTTGGGATGGATTTTTTCGCCAGCAACATATACCCGCACCAAGGTCCCCTTACATTGACAGCAAAAACAGCGGAAGGTATAATGGACCCGCAGGTTACCGGCGATCAAAGCGCCTACCTTATTGATATCTGTTGACAAATTTACATACGAAAGTGGAGACTTGCAGCATGCGAAAATTACTCGGCGCACTCCTTTTCACAATATTGCTGTATACCGCGGCAGACGCCTTCGCCCTGGCCAGCCCGCCCAAAGCCTCCCCCTCGCCCATTCCGGCGGCCACAGGGTTTGAACCCGCCGGGGAAGACACGCTTCTTCTCTCCTTTGTCGGCGACGTCAGTATCGGGGATATCTTTTCCAACCGCAACAGGGCGAAGAGTTTTCACGGCACCGTCGCGGAAAAAGGGTATGCATGGCCTTTTTCCCTGGTGAAAAACGTGCTGGAGACGGATGATATGACCGTAGCCAACCTGGAGGTGGTGCTCACCGAAAGGACGAAGCATGTGGACAAACGGGTGCCCCTGATCGCATCGCCCGCGCTGGTGGAGGTGCTCAGGCATTCCGGCATCGATATGCTGAACACCATGAACAACCACGCCTTCGATTTTTACGAGGCCGGGTACCGCGACAGCTTGTCCACCCTGGATGCGGCAGGCATCCCCCACTTCGGCACAGTGTTCAACCGCAAGGGCGAAGGGATGGATTTGACCAACATCTATGAAGCCAAGGGCGTAAAAATCGGCCTGATCGGTATTTCTTACCCGCAGAACCAGGATGTCAAGCGCATTGCCGCACGTGTCAAAACCCTGCGGGAAAGCGGCTGTGACCTTGTCATCGTCAGCCTTCACTGGGGGCGTGAGGAACAGCCCCTTCCCAATGTGGGCCAATACAGCTATGCCCGCAGCGTGATCGATGCCGGCGCCGATGTGGTTTACGGCCATCACCCCCATGTGATCCAGCCCATTCACCTGTACAAAGGCAAGCCGATTTTCTACAGCACCGGCAATTTCACCTTTGGTTCCATGTCCCGCGTCGATCCGGATACAGGCATCTTTCAGCTGCGCTATTCCATTTCCGAAGGCGGCCTCAAGCTTTCCAATCTCACGGTCATCCCCTGCCGCACCCAGGGCAGCGGCGATTACCGCCCTTACATTCTGACAGAGGAGAAGGACCGACAGACGGTATTTCGCAAGCTGACTTTCAAGAAGGCCGCCAAGGGCATGGATAACCTGCCGGAAAGCTTTTTGGAAACCGGTTCGGCGGATTTTGAGTAACCTGTTGTTTGTAAACGTTTTGGTCCGTCTTATCCGTATACAAATGGAGCGATGATATGAATTTATCTTATTCTCCCGCCCCGGATACGCTTTATGTCAAGCGCCTGGCCGGCCTGTATCTGATCGATGTCACTGCAAAGGACGCCGCCGTTCCGCTGGTGTTTGACACCGGCGGATCCATGACCCTCATCACCCGCTCCGCCGCCAAGGCCCTTCACGCACGGCCGGGCGACGAATCCTTGATGGGCAGCGGCAGCGCCGGGCTTACCTTCCCCATGGAAACGGTGCTGATCCCGGAAATCCAGCTTGGCCAAACGGTTCTTTCCGATGTGCGCGCAGCCGTTCTTGACGATGCAGCGCTGGATTTCGGCGAGGATGACGACGGCACGCCCCTGCGCTTCTACGGCTTGTTGGGCATAGACGTCATCCGGCATTTCACCTGGCATTTTGGCGCCCTCTCTTCCAGCTTTGTTGTGGAAAAACCGCAGGAAAGACAGGTTCCATCCAACATGGAGCCTTGGGACAACATGCCCATCATCCGTGTGAAGGTAGGCGGCCGGGAGGAGCTTTTCGGCTTTGATTCGGGCAATACCCGGACGATACTGGGCGGCAGGCTGTATCCCCTGTTTTCCGATGCCAGGGTGGATACCGATACCTTTGCAGGCGTGGATGGTAAAAAGGAAGAAAGCGTGCGCCGGGCGGAAAGCTTTACGCTCACCATCGGCCGCCAGACCATTTCACTGGCCGATGTGCCGGTGGTAAACCGGCCGGTCTTCCCTGCCAGGAACAATCAAATTTGCGGCCTTTTGGCCTCGGATATATTGCAAGGCAAATGCTGGACCTTTGATGCTTTGAACCGGTTCTTTGAAATCCGGGAGTCGGGTGATGCTGTGAAAGAGGATTCCCCCGCCGCCGCTTTCCCGCGGTCTGAAGCCGTGCTGCACTAACTGCATCTGCCCTCATTTTGATCAGGAGAAAACGCTTATGCCGGCACGCCCCATCCTCCTGGCCATACTGGCCGCCCTGTGCTACGGCGTCAGCGCGCCGTTTTCCAAGCTGCTGCTTGCATACGTTTCCCCCGCGCTGATGGCCGCGCTTTTGTATCTTGGCGCAGGCCTTGGCATGCTGCTGCTTCAATGGCTCCGGGGGAAAGCATCCGCAGCCCGCGGCAAAATAAGCAGACCGCAAGGCGCCGGCGCGGCGCAGCCTGCCCGGAAGGAAGCCCGCATCACAAGGCGCGAGCTAACGTATGTGGCCGCAATGATCGCCCTGGATATCGCCGCGCCGGTTTTGATGATGCTGGGCCTTGATCATACCGCCCCGGCCACGGCGTCGCTGCTCAACAATTTTGAGATCGCGGCCACGGCGGTAATCGCGCTTTTGTTCTTTCACGAGGCGGTCGGCAGGCGCATGGGCCTGGCCATCGCCTTTTTGACCCTTGGCAGCATGCTGCTGTCGGTGCAGGACATCACCACTCTTTCCTTTTCCCCCAGCGCGCTTTTGATCGTATTGGCCTGCGCCTGCTGGGGGCTGGAAAACAACTGCACCCGCATGCTTTCCCTGAAAGACCCCATGCAGATCGTGATCCTCAAAGGCCTTGGCTCCGGTTCCGGCGCGCTGCTGATCGCCATACTTTCCGGCGCTCCCCTCCCCGGCCTTGTGCCTATTCTATTGGCCATGCTTTTGGGCCTTGCGGCCTATGGCCTGAGCGTCTACCTGTATATACTGGCCCAGCGGCAGCTTGGCGCGGCCAGAACCAGCGCCTATTATGCCTTCGCGCCGTTCCTCGGGGCCGCCCTTTCCTTCGCGTTCTTTGCGCAAAGCCCCGGCCCCTCCTTTTTCCTGGCCCTGCCGCTCATGCTGCTGGGCGCGTACCTGGCCGCCTTTGAAAAGCACAGCCATCTGCACAGGCACGAGGCTGCGGAGCATGACCATCGGCACAGCCATGACGACGGCCACCACACCCATATCCATGTTCCCCCGGTCACAGGGGAGCACAGCCACGGGCACACCCATGAGCAGATGACCCACCAGCACCCCCACACCCCCGATATGCACCACATTCATCCGCACTGATAAAGCCGGATAGGCATAGCCACCCTTCCTATTGCCTGAACATCGCATGCCGTGACCCGGTTTCTTCAGCGCAGCAGTTCATCATAACTCGTTTCCAGGGCATCCCTGATGGCCCGCAGTTGAACAGCCTGAATATGCTGTACTCCCCGTTCAATTTTGACGAGGGTTTCCCTTGTTATGGGCACACCATTGAGCTGCAATTTCCGGACAAGCTCCGTTTGCCCCACGCCCTTTTGCTTGCGGACAGCGCGTATGTTCTCCCCGATCCGTATCTCATCCTGCTTGATCTTCTGTTCACTCATGCCGCCACTCCACAAAGGACTGATACCAGTCCACTTTTCTCTTTATTTTAGAAAAGCATTGTGATAAAATGGGACCAATACAGGTCCATTTTTTGTGGTGGAGGAGAAAAATGCGCACGATTACGGTCATCAGTCAGCCAACCGTGGAGGAGCTGCTTTCCCAAGTGAATGCAAAGCTGGCTGATATCCTGGAGCTTTTGCGTTCATCCGGAAATCTTATTGGGCATTCCTGCTCCGTGCTCACTGAGCTTGGAAAAGAAATTGAAAGCATCTACCTGATGCTGGACAGCGAATGCGGCCCGGAATCCGACAGGCGGGAGCCAGAACCGGAATGATCCGGCTGCCAGGCCTCGCAGCGGTCAATTTATCCTTGTCCCCCGGTTGAACCGGCGGGACTTTTGTGCTATACTGGCGAAAATTTATCACACCCGGCCGGCGGCTTTCCATCCCGGATTCCATGTGCCGCCTCCCTGTTGCTTCTCCCTCTCCCTAAAGGACTGTCAAGGAGCGAAATATGTCCAGCGCCGCAAGCTTTCAAACCTCTATCGCAAGCAAGAGCAATAAAACCGATCCCGCTACCCTTTCCGCCCTCATTCGAACCGCCAGGGGAGAAATCACGGCATCCCTGGTCCTCAAAAACATCCGGTACCTCAACGTATTCACGGGGGAGTGGCTGCGGGGGGATATCGCCGTGTGCGGCGGCTTCATCGCCGGTATCGGAACCTACCGGGGAGAAACGGAAATCGACGGGGCCGCGCTTACCTGCGTGCCGGGGTTCATCGACGGGCACATCCACCTGGAAAGCGCCATGGTCACGCCGCCCATGTTTGCGCGGGCGGTCGTCCCCCACGGCACCACGGCGGTCATTGCCGATCCCCACGAAATCGCCAACGTCCTGGGCACCGCGGGCATCGATTACATGCTGGATGCCACGCAAAACCTGCCCCTGGACGTTTTTTTCATGCTCCCCTCCTGTGTGCCGGCTTCCCCCTTTGACGAAAACGGCGCGGTCTTAACAAACAGCGACCTTCAAAAATACCTTGCGCATCCGCGTGTTTTGGGCCTGGGGGAAATGATGGATTATCCGGGGGTATGCAACGCCTCCGCAGGCCCCCTGGAAAAGATTGCGGGCGCTTTATCGGCAAACAAATGCGTGGACGGCCACGCCCCGGGGCTCACCGGCCGCGACCTGAACGCCTACATCGCCGCCGGGATCAAAACCGACCACGAATGCGTTGCGGCGGAAGAAGCCATGGAAAAGCTGCGCCTGGGCCAGTGGGTGATGATCAGGGAGGGCACCGCCGGCAAAAATCTTTCCGCCCTGATGCCCTTGTTTGCAAAACCTTTCGCCGCCCGCTGCCTGCTGGTCACCGACGACAAGCATCCCGGCGACCTGCTCGGCCTGGGGCATATCGACCATATGGTCCGCAAGGCCATTTCCCTGGGAGCCGATCCCGCCTTGGCCTATACGATGGCCTCCCACAACGCGGCGCAATGTTTTTCGCTTCATCATCTTGGCGCGCTGGCGCCGGGGTATCAGGCGGATTTTCTGCTGCTGAGCGACGTGGATGCCGTGTCCATCCATTCCGTATACAAGACGGGCCGGCGCGTCGCGGCAGGCGGCGCGCTGACGGACACTCCCGATGCCGTTCCCGGCCCCACGGCCCTGGGCCGGGTGCGCATAGGCGAAATCACCAAGGCTTCCTTTTCCCAGGGACGGGCAAAGGTGATCGGCCTTGTGCCCGGCGAGCTTTTAACCACCGACGAAGGATACGCGGATCAGGCGGATCCCGCCCGGGACATCGTCAAAATCGCCGTCATCGAACGGCACCGAAGCACCGGCCACATAGGCAAGGCCTATCTTGCCGGCTACGGCCTGAAGGCCGGCGCCATCGCCCTGAGTGTGGCCCATGACGCCCACAACCTGATCGCGGCCGGCGTGAATGATTCCGACATGGCCCTGGCTGTAAACCGTATCGCCCAAATGGGCGGTGGCATGGCCGTCGTGCGGGATGGGCAGATCCTGGGTGAGCTGCCTCTGCCCATCGCCGGGCTGATGAGCTCCTTGCCCGCCGGGGACGCGGCCGCGGCCCTTGCCCATCTGATCAATGCCGCCAGGGCCCTGGGCGTTTCCCCGGACATCGATCCATTTATGACACTTTCCTTTGTCAGCCTGCCCGTGATCCCGGTCCTGCGGCTGACAACCCTCGGCGTAGTGGAGGCGTCGAAGCAGCCTCTCCCTAATTATGAAAATTTTGTAACTTAATCCGGCATTTTATAGAACAATCCGCCGAAAAAACACGAATAATTGCAAGAATTATTTTATAGTCCGGCAGGAAATGACATTATAGATACAGAACAAATAGTACCTTGTTGCAAAACTATATTCCCCTTGCTATGCCATATCTCTTGCGCGCACCCGGGTGGAGGGACCCGGATGGGAGGGACAGGGATGACACAGCTTATTAAGAGCAGGAAAACAGTCCTGGCGTATTGCCTGGGCCTGTTTGCGGTTTTGAGCGTTATACACTTTGTGCTGGTTTGCCTGCTGCAGGCCGACAGCAGCAAGGCCAGGCTCGAAAAGACCGTCAGCGGCGAGCAGCACCTGCAGCGCCTGATCGGCAGCGATCTGTCCCTTCGGGTAGGCCGCACCGTATCCGACGTGCTGTACCTGGCTGACCGCATTGACGATTCCGGCATCGATGCCGACAGCCTCCTTACGCACACCCGTGATCTCATCTCCCTGGCCGACCATAGGCAGGTATATGATTTCATCCGCCTTTTTGACATAAAGAGCGAGGAGCTGCTCAGAGTCAATTACTACTCCGAAGGCTCCTATGCCTTAAGCGGCCTGTTCCGCGTGCGCCTGCCGGAGAATACGCCTTTTTTTGACGAGGCCTCGAAAATGTCCTATGGCCAGGTCTATGTTTCCCGGCTGGAGCTGTTCCGCGACGGCGGCGTGCTGCACAGGCCGCTGAAGCCGCTGATCACCATTTCCACTCCGATTTTCAAGGATGGTGAGCGCCTGGGCGTTTTCGCGGTGTGCTACAACGCCAAATATATCCTCAATGTCTTCCAGGAGGTTGCGGCCGGCAGCGAAGGGCAGATGTTCTGGATCAACGCCGACGGCTATTACCTTTCCAACAGCCAGGATTCCGAATCGGAATTCGTCTTCTCGTATGACGATCCGCAGGGAACCACCTTTGCGGCCCAATATCCCGATGCCTTTGCAAGGATGCAGGCAGAGAAAAAGGGTTATTTTGAAACGCCCGACGGCTATTTTGTGTATGCCTCCATCGCCCCCTATAACGGATACCTGGGCAACGGCGCAAGACTGTACAACAGCGGCTTCAGGCTGGGCGAAGGAAACTGGCTCGCCGTATCATTCCTGTCCCGCCAGGACCTTCGGGAGCTTGGCATCACCACCTCTTTCCCCGACATGCTGAGCTACATCCTTCACGCTCAATGGCCTGTATACCTGTTCATTTTCCTGCTTTCCCTGGTGCTGGGCCTGCTGCTTGTGTACGGCAAGCTTTCCAGGGACAGGATCCGCTATTTTTCCGAGTATGATGCCATGACCGGCGCGCTGAACCGCCGGGCCGGGGTCGCCGCGCTGGAAAAATCCTGCCGCGAGGCCATGCGAGACCAGCACAAGCTGAGCGTCTGCTTCACCGATGTGGATGGCTTAAAGCAGGTCAACGACCAGCTGGGCCACGAAAAGGGCGACGAGCTGCTGATCGGTGTGGTTGGCGGCATCAAGCGCTGCATCCGCCAGCAGGATTATGTGATCCGCCTGGGCGGCGATGAGTTTTTGATCGTATTCATCAAGTCCGGCATCGAACAGGCCGAAAACGCCTGGCAGCGCATATGCGCCGAGTATGAGCGCGTCAATACCACCGAGCACCGGCCCTATCTTTTGAGCGCCAGCCACGGCATCGCCGAAATCACCCCGGATGTCCGGCGCGTCATCGACGAGGTGCTGAGCGAGGCCGACGCCAAGATGTACGCGGAAAAGCGTTTGATCAAGATGGGGCTGAAGGTCATCAGAGAGTAAGAAAATACGGGGATAAAAACAGGGCGGCCTCTTTACTGAGGCCGCCCTGCAGTGCATGCATTTTGGCTTGTGACATTCAACGAATCAGAACCTCAAAACCTTCGGCGCCTCAGTAAAGCTGTAAATCGTCGCCACTGCGTCCATCAAACACAGGACCTCCATTTTGCCGTCATCCACGCTGTACATGGGGGAAAGCGACGGATATTCCTCCAGCATTTTGACCTTGGCTTCCCGGCGGCTGTCAAAGCCGGCCTTGGCTTCCACACGGATCCAGGTGCCTTCCACCATGGCGGAAATCTCCACCTTGGCGTTTTTGACCATCTGGTCAAAGCACTTTTTCCGGTTGCTGGTCACCATGCAGATTTTGCCCTCAATCTCTGCCGGCGAGCCGAAGGGCCGCACCCGGGGCTGATCGCCCTCCACGGTGGCCAGGTAGAACACACCGGCCTTTTTCAGATAGTCCAAAACTTCCTGAAGGGGAGAAACCGCATTGCTCATGTAAAATTGCTCCTTTCCAAATACGATGGCATAATGTTCCAGTACCATTATAGTGGCTACACCCAAAACCGCAAGTATAAATTTTCACATACCAAATATCTTGGAAGCAAAAAGGCACGAAGGACGCTTTCTGAAAAAAGCGCCCTTCCCGTACCCATCCCGTAAAACTTTATTCTTGATGCACCTTTGATCCCGGCAATCAATTGCCAATTCCGGCTTTTACATACTTTCCGCCGGAACCCATCAAACCTCTTACAAACAGGCTGTTATGGGCCGCGTCGTTTTGATACTCCAACACCCAATAGGGCCAGATCAGGTCGCCTATGTCCCGCTTGTCTCCAACACCTATGCCGATGGTGCGGCCCAGATCATCCTCATCCTCCAAGGATACATGATCCTGCCTTACATAGGTCACGCCTCTATAGGTCAAAAGCTCGCCGTCCATGCGGTAGATTGGCATCAAAAACCTGGTATACACAAACCAGCACAACACGCACGACAATAAAAAGGCCGGTAGGACAACAATGCCCCGTTTGAATAGCTTCATACGAAAATACGCCTTACTCCTTCTTCAAAAAGATCCACCACTGGGGATCAAAGCCGTCAAGCGTCACTTCCCGAACCCCCTGAAGCTCCTTTAGCCATTCCCGTACGATGGATACAAGGTGCTCAAACAAGTGAGGGGGGTAGCCCCATTCCAAATCCAACTGGAACATATAGTGGTTGATGGCCACGTGCCCGCCGTTTTTCAGCGTGGGCAAAAGCGAGCGCATCAGGTTCAAAAACGGCTCCTTCACGCTCTTTTCAAACGTGCCCGCCGCCACTTCCTTTTGCAAAAGGGTGATCATCGCGGGCAGCGTCTCCATCCAGTCGCTGTACACGGTGTCGATGCCGTTTTGCGCGCAGAGAATGGCCTGCAAAACATCGTTGACAGCGTGCTGGAAAGCGATGATATCCGCCTGCCCCTTATCCATGTGGGACAGGATATTTGCCGCGTCGTCCTTGATCAGCCGGATGGTCAATGGAAGGCTGCCGATCCTGTGCATCAGGCTTTTGTTCAGCAGCTCGTTCATATTGGCGGTAATATAGGTGCTGCCGGGCCTTGTGCGGGCCATGCACTGGGGAATCATATCCGCGTCGCCGGAGGCCACTTCCAGCAGGGTCAGCGTGCCGCCGGGAGTCAAGCTGTCCATCACCTGGGCCCAGCGGTCCCGAAAGAACACTTCGTTGATGACCGTGAAATTTGCGATAGGGGCGGCAAGCAGCGCCGTGATTTGCGCTTCCCGCCCGGCCTTTGATATGCCTTCGTACTGCGCATACTCATCGGGCCGCAAATAGGCCTTTGCGCTTTCGTCGAGCCTCAACAGCCATTTTTCCGTTTTGTCCATAGGGATCATCTTTTGTACCGTCCTTTCAATGGCGCCTGAAGGATCAATCCTGTATACCTGTCAGGCCATGCAGGCAACCGCTCCGCATAATACCCAGAAAAAGGATACCACAAAGGGAAGCTCGTGGGAAAGCTGTTTTATGTAAAATATCCGTGCCGCTTTGGCAGCAAGCCGGCTTATACCCAATTGCCGGGCCAATCTCTCCATGTATTGCAGCCGCCCGAAATCCCGCCGGGCCATGGCGTCATCGGGCGGCCGGGCCGTCACATTACCAGATGAAGGCCTCCTGAGGCTGCAAACAGCCACAGGTATCATAGCCGAACGGACCGGGGAACGGTTCGCAGCAGGGATTTTGATCACAGCAGGGGTCTTGATACGGATAGGGCTCGCAGCACGCGTAGGGATAAGGCGAATAATAATAGGACGACAGATAGGCGTAAGGGAAGGGGTCATATTCACCGTAAGGCCGGCTGTAGGGATAATAGCCATAAGCGCCATAAAAATCGTAGATTTGTCTCAAGTACTCGTACATATCGAATCCTCCGTAAAAAAAGTGGCCCAATCATAATGTATGCGTCTTTTCAAAGACTGTGCCGGCCGCAAAAAGAGAGGGTGGCAGCGCCTCGGCGCTTGCCCTGCCCGCGATATTCCTGTATGATACTGGAAGGAAGTTTCCCAAAAAGCATTGGGAGGACAGAAAGATGATCTATACACCCATCACCAAAAAAGCCATGATCGTCGCCTACAACGCACACCACGGACAAACCGATCCCACCGGCGTGCCTTACATCTTTCACCCTATGCACCTGGCTGAGCAGATGACGGATGAGACCACCACCGCCGCGGCGCTGCTGCACGATGTGGTGGAGGATACCCCCATCACCCTGGATGATTTGCGCAGGGAGGGCTTTCCCGAAAACGTACTGCAAGTGGTGGACCTTTTGACCCACAGGGAAGGGGTGCCCTATCTTGACTATGTGCGGGCGCTGAAAAGCAACCCGGCTGCCAGGGCCGTCAAGCTGGCTGACCTTACACACAACAGCACCATCACCAGGGTGAATGAGATCACAGCGAAGGATATGGAATACCTGACGCGATACCGGGCCGCCTTTGAAATACTGCAAAGCGGGGACACGTAATTCTGTCGCAATTGGGCTGCATATACCACGGCGTGGATATTGTCCCTTCGGCGCTGTAGAAAGCAAAATTGCTGCTTTCAGCCTACCCGGCCCAGGAACGAAGCGCAGTACCGGCGGGAACTGAACGATGCAGGTCTTTTTGTACGGTCGTTTGTAGTCAATGGAGAAAATGCGGAAATGATCAGCTCGGCAACGCTGAAGTGCGTAAAGGGATAAGATCAAAAGTTCACACTTGTTGCACTTTTCATTTTGCCCTATACAATCCTTTCCATATACGATACAATGGTACTTATTTTTGAAAATACAGCACAAAAGCAGGAAAGGCGGAAGAATATGCCGCTGATTGCAGCCAACGGCCTGACCAAGGTGTATAGGCAGAACGTAAAGCAGCCGGGGTTAAAAGGCGCACTGCGCAGCCTTGTCAAAACGGAATGGACGGAGAAAGTGGCGGTGGACGCCGTTTCCTTTTCCATGGAGGAAGGGGAGTCCCTGGCCTGCATCGGCGAAAACGGGGCGGGCAAATCCACGCTGATCAAAATGCTGGTGGGCATCTTGACGCCAACAAAGGGGGATGTGACGGTCTACGGCCGCAGCCCCATGGAACATCACGCGGAGTACCTGAAAAAGATCGGCGTCATCTTCGGCCAGAAAACGAACCTGTGGTGGGATATTCCCGTGATCGAAAGCTACAACGCCATCAAGGTTTTATATAAGCTCGACAGCGCATTGTTTGATAAGAACATGCGCATGGTCACGGAGCTTCTGGACCTTGCGCCGATTTTGAATTCCCCGGCCCGCCGGCTGTCCCTGGGCCAGCGCATGAAGGCGGATATCGGCCTGATTTTCCTGCACAGCCCTACGCTGTTGTACCTGGACGAGCCCACCATCGGCCTGGATATCAACGTCAAGTTCGCCATACGCCAGTTCATACGCAAGATGAACCGGGAAAACGGCGTATCGGTGCTGCTGACCAGCCATGATTTGAACGACATCGAGCAGATCAGCGACAACGCGCTGGTCCTGTCCAGCGGCCGGGTGCACTATCACGGCCCGCTGCAGGAATTAAAGCACCGGTACGCCTCCGGCCGTACCATCTCGGTGGAAGGGCCTGCGTCGGAAGACATCGCCCCCCTGATCCCCAGGTCAACAGTCGCCCGGGACGGGCTGACCACCCGCATCGCTTTTGATACGGGGGATTACAGCTCCAGGGAGATGCTGGACCTTGTATCCAGGTGCTACGATATCAAGGATATCACGGTGAACGAGCCTGGCATCGACCAGGTGGTGTCCCAGATTTTCGCGGCGGGAGCAGTGGAAATCCAAGCACAAAATGCAAGCGCTGCCTGTGAGGCCTAAAGGTATGAAGCAATTTGCAAAGCTGGTATCCCTGACCATGCAGAGCGCACTTTTCTACCGGGCCGCGTTCTTCTTTGCCATGGTGACGCCGCTGATCCTGCTTGCGGGCCAGTTTCTGCTCTGGCACAGCCTGTACGCAGGCGGGGGCGGCGCCGCCATCGGCAGCTTCACTCCCAAGGACATGTACGCCTACATACTGATCTCCTTTTTCATCGGCAACCTGCTCACCTGGTCCAGTGAGAACATGCTGTCCCGGGAGATCCGCAAGGGCACCATCGTATCCCGCTGCCTAAAGCCGGTATCCTTTTTGAGCCAGTCCCTGGCGGACATGACAGGGTATGTGATCCCCCAGGCGTTCATCAACGGCGCTGTGGTGGCCGCAGCGCTTTTGCTGTTTCCCCAAAGCTTTGCGCTGCCGGATGCGATATCGCTGCCTGTTGCGCTCATCAGCCTTGTTCTCTCGGTACTGCTGCGGATGATGATGGTCAGCTGCTTCAGCCTCCTGTGCTTTTTTACCACCAGCCATCTGGGGCTTTCCTGGGTGCGCAGCGCGCTGATGGAATTTCTCTCCGGCGCGTTGATCCCGGTAGCGCTGTTCCCCGGATGGCTCAAAACCATCGCCTGGCTGACGCCTTTCCCGCTGATGGTGCAGACGCCCGTGGCGCTGTTTTTGGGCCAGCCGCTGCCCATGCCGGTGCTGCTGAGCCTTGCGCTGCAGGCCGTTTGGATCGTGGTGTTCTATTTTGCCCATCAGGCGATGTATGAAAAGGTACGCAAGACCGTTTCCTTCGCGGGAGGCTGAACATGCTCAAAATTTATTGGATGCTCAAAGCCCAATACCTGAAAACAGCCATGGAATACCGCTTCAACTTCTGGCTGATGGCCGTGGCCGGCTTTGTGATGCGGGCGCTGATGATGGGCGTGGCCTTTGTCCTCTACCGCAACGTACCGTCCATCGCCGGCTTTTTGGAAGGCCAGGTCTATTTGATCATGTCCTTCATGTTCATTACCGAAGGGATGAGCAACATCTTTTTTGACGGCATCTGGTACATACCGCGGCTGGTGTTTTCGGGCGAGCTGGATGTCATGCTTTCCCGCCCCGTATCGCCGCTGTACCAGATCTTTTCCCATGAGGTGGGCCTGCAGGGGGTAGGCGTGCTTGGCATCGGGTTCCTGGGGCTGTTCCTGGCCCTTTCCGCCCTGCATGCGCTGACCCTTCCCGCCCTGCTCCTTTGCGCTTTGTTCATCGTCTGCGGAACGGCGGTGCGGATTTCCAGCTATCTGATCGGCGCCTGCAACGTGTTCTGGCTCAAGGCCGGCGGACAGTTGAACGTGCCCTACACCATGTACAGCATCGGCGAATACGCCAAGTATCCGGTCAGCGTGTACCCTGGTTTCATGCAGGCCATTCTGTTTGGGCTGATCCCCTACGCGTTTATCGGCTTTGTACCCTGCCTGGTGTTGACGGGGGAGCGGACGCTTTTGTACACGCTGCTGACGGTCGCGGTCAGCGTCGTTTATTTTTTGATCGCCAGGGCGGTGTTTTATATGGGGATCAATAAATACGAGAGTATGGGGATGTAAAGAGTTGTAGCACACATACGCAGAAGCGCCTGGCATAACGCCCGGCGCTTCTTTTCATGCATTACTATCCTCAATCCCGCCTCACGGCTTGAACCGAAGGCCGATATCCCTTTCCTTGTGCTCCCGGCCGGGATCGTACGCATCCCAATACACGGCTTCCTCGTTATACTGGGTGCGGGGCGCCTTTTTCTCGGCGGGATAGCCGAAAAGCACCACGCTGTTGACCGCCACATGGTCCGGAATGTTCAAAAGCGCCCGGATTTTCTCCCGGTCGATGTCCCCGATCCATACCGTGCCCAGGCCCATGACGGTCGCCGCCAGCAGCATGTTTTCAATGGCGGCGCTTGTATCCATTTCCCCGTCGCTTTTCCAGGGGATATAGCTTGTATTGGCGCAGACCACAAAGGCCGCCGGTGCGTTGTAGTACCTGCCGTTGCTTTCGCCAATGCATTCCTTCAATGGACCCATCCTGTCCGGCGAATCGATAATGATAAACTCCCAGGGCTGCAGATTGCAGGCGGAAGGGGCCGCCATGGCCGCCTCCAAAAGCGTCTTGATCTTTTCCCGCTCCACAGGCTTTTGCGCGTCGTACACCCTTGTGCTGCGGCGCCTAAACAAGATGTCCATCAAGGTTTGAAGCTGATCCATATTGATTCCTCCCTACAGTTCTTCTCGCTTATAAGCGCCGCTCAAACGTCAGTTCCGTCAGGTCCTTACCCCACATGCGGGTTTGGTTCTCCGACACCTGTTTGAACCCCGCCTTTTCATACATGGCGATGGCGGTCTGCTGATCCTTTGTCGTCAGCAAAAAAACTTCCCGGTATCCTTTTTCCTGCACATACGCCAGCGCCTCTCCCATCAGCTGCTTGCCAAGGCCGATCCCCCGGTACTCAGGATGCAGGATGAACCAGCGCAATTGCGCCCGCGTTTGCGTATGCCCTACGATGGCGATGGCCCCGATCATTCTCCCCCCATCCTCGGCAAACCATATGCCGTCCTTCTCTTTGTCATAATGCTGGAGGAACTCATAAAAGGTCTTGCACACATACCCTTCAAAGCCGAAATCATAGCCGCATTCCTGCCGGTAGATCCAGCCGTGCATGCTGATCAGGTTCCCCACATCGCCAGGCATCAGGCCCCGGCGCAGCGTGACGCGCTCGCGCCTTGATCCGGCCTCCCCGGCCAGGGCCTCCTCCACCGCCGTGATGCCCCGGGCCAGCCGCTCCCGCTTTGCATCCGGCAGCTTTTCGATCAGCCCGGTAATCTGAAAGGTGGAAAGGCTGTCCAGGCGCAAAAAGGTTTCCCTGCCCGCGTCAGTCAAAAACAAAAGCTGCGAGCGCCCATCCTCCTTGGAAGGAACCCGGCTAACCAACCCCATCGTTTCCAACCGCTTGAGCAGCCTGCTGAAATAGCCGGGATCAATCACAAGCTCCCCCGTCAGCTGACTGGCGCTTTGCCCGCCTTTATGAAACAGTTCGTACAGAATGCGGACCTCCGGCAGCGAGAATCCGCTGTGCAGCATGCTCTTGTCCAGCAAGCCCAGAATATTGGTGTAAAAGCGGTTGAACCTGCGCACGGCATGGACCAGTGAAGAAGATACTGCGGGCATACGTACACTCCTTTGTAAATGGGGTCGCCCGCAGTATATTCCGATTGGTTGACTTTGTCAACTAATTTTTCTCAAGCCTTTCCACATCTTCCTCTATACAGTCAGTTCGTAATACGCCATGGTGGACGTGACCTCAAACCCGCAGGATTCATACAGGTGCAAGGCGTTGGCGTTTTCTGTGACCACCTGCAGCATGATTTCTTCTGCGCCCATTTCCTTCAGCTTTTTGACGCCTTCAAGCAGTATGGCGCGGCCCAGGCCCCGGCCCCTGAATTCCGGCAGCACCCCCAGGCCGTAAATGCCGCCGACATTACCGGTCATCTGCACGTGCACCTTACCTGCCACTTCACCGCCCGTATAGGCAAGGTAAATGGTCATGCCCCGCTTTTCTTCTTCCTCGGGCAGGATCAAGCCCCTTGCCGGCGCCGCTTCCTCCCCCTCCCCAGGCGCGTGAGGCTCATCGCCAAAATAAATGGCGTTCTGCCTTGCGATTTCCAAGGCGTCACTATTTGCGGCCTTGCGCAGCGTGACAGGCGGTACAGCCTTCTTGCCGCCTTCGTGCCTGATGTACATTTCGTATTCCGAATGCTCATGTTTGGCGCCTGTTGCCTGCACAAACCGCCGCCCCGCCTGCTTGCCGCCGTCGCACAGCAGCAGCGCGCGCTTTGCGCCCCGGCGCCTAAGCTCCAGCACCGTCCATTGATGCAGGGCCGTGAATACGCCCTGGCCCCTGTAATCAGGATGTACCATGCCGTTTAGCTCGGGCACGGAGCCGGCGCCGCCAAAGCAGCCGATGCCAATGTAGCCGATGAGCTTCTCCCCGTCAAAGTACATCAGCTCGTTGACGTCCGCAATGCCCGTCGTTCTTTCCTTTTCCCTGGCCATGGCCAGTTTATAATCCAGTTCCAGCTTCAATGCCGTGCCGTCATGCCGCGCGCAAACCGCCGCCAATTCACTGATGGCCTTATATTCCGCATCAAACATGAACTCTGTCAGCTTGATCCATGGCTTTTCAATCTTTGTCATCCGAAATTCCTTTCCCTCCCGCATCCTGCGTGCACAATTCCGATAATGTTCTGATGACAGCCTCTATCTCAATAGGCTTGCACAGATGCCGGTGAAAGCCCGCCTCCATTGCCAGCTTGATGTCCTGGCGGCTGGCGTAGCCGGTCAGGGCGACCAGCACCGTGTTTTCAAAGCCATGTTCCCCGCGTATACGCCTGGCCACCTCGTATCCATCCATCCCGGGCATGCCGATATCGCTGATAATCACATCCGGCCGGTATTCTTTCGCCAGAACGACCCCCTGCGCGCCGGACACGGCGCAAACGCAGTCGTGGCCTTCCCGTTTGAGCAGGCCGGACAGCAGGCAGGCATATTCCCGCTGGTCCTCGATCAAGAGGATTTTCAGCCTGCGGGGCATTGCCGCAAAGGTATTTTCGTCTGCCGGGGCGCCTTCCTCCGGGACGTCCATCGGCAGGCGGATGGTAAAGCGGGAGCCCTGGCCCAGGCCTTCGCTGTGGACGCTGGCCGAGCCGCCGTGCAGTTCCGCGATGGCCTTTACGATGGAAAGCCCCAAGCCCAGCCCGCCGCCATTGCGGTCCACAGAGGTTTCCGCCTGCTTGAAGGGTGCAAACAGCTGGGGCAGCACCTGGGGATGGATGCCGATGCCGTTATCCCGCACGCTGATGACTGCCTCATTCTCCTCCGTGGCAATGCTCAAAACCACTTCTCCGCCTTCATCGGTAAACTTGTGCGCATTGTGCAGAAGATTGCCGATGATCTGCTTGATGCGCACAGGGTCCGCGGACAGGGTAACGGAGGGGACGGCAGCAGAAAAGCAAAGCTTGATCCGCTTTGCGTCAAACAGGGGCCGCGCGTCTTGCAGCGCAAAGTTTGCCAGCCGGTTCAGTTCCACCGGCTCCCTTTTTAAGCGGATCCGGTTGTTGGTGATACGGGTCAAATCCAAAAGGTCGTCCACGAGATGGCACAGTTGATTCATCTGCCGTTTGATGGCTGCCATGGCATAGGCGGCTTCGTCCATATGCTTTGCGGCTTCCAGCAGCGAAAGCCCCACCGTGATGGTGGCCAGCGGATTGCGCAGCTCATGGGACAACGCGCTGAGAAACTCATTTTTGTTCCTGTTGGCAGTCTCCAACTCCTGAACCAGGCTCAGCGCCGTGGTCCGGCTCTCCCGGAGCGCTATTTCCGCCTGCGCCCGGTCCACTGCCGCGAAGGTGCGCTCCGCCGTTTCCTCAATCAGGAACACTTCCTCCGCCGTCCACCACCTGGGTTCAAAATGCTGCACGCAAAGGCAGGCGGCCAGCCTTCCGTTTTTATGGATAGGCACATGCACACAAGAGATGACGCGCATGCTTTCGAGTATATTTCTTTCCGTCTCTCCCCACCTGCGGTCATGCCTTGCATCGTGGATAATGGTCAACCGGCCTTCCCGCAAGCCATCCGCCAGATGGCGCATGGCATCCAGCGGAAAAACGCCAAGGGGAGCCGGTTCATGGGTTCGCTGGTATACCCGCCGCAAAGCGCAGCATTCCATATCCTCAAGCGTCAAAATGTCGCCGTATATTACCCTGCCCGTATACAGATGCTCTCCCAGCGCCTTGATGGCGGCCTCCTCAATATCTAACGGATCGGACAAAAGGCGGATGGCATCGGTAAGCCGCAAAAGAAATGACTTACTGTCGGAAATCTGCCCGAAGCTGTGGTCCGTGGGCGTTTGCTCCTGGGTATCATACAGATGAATGCGCAGCCCGCCCTCGTCAGGCTGCGCCAGTATGCAGAAAAAGCGCATTTCCGGAATGGCAAAGGGCTGTATGTACTGCACGATATTCGTTTCCTTGGCCTTTCGAAAGGCCCTTTCCACAGCCGTGCCCAGGATGTAGGGATATTCTTCCCAAAGCACCTTGCCCAGCAGCGCGTCAGGTTCCCTTTTCAAAATGGCCGCAGCGCGGCGGTTGATGTAGGTGAAGCGCCAATGATCATCCAGGGAATAATGGCCATGGGGGATCTTCTTCATGCAATGTCCATCCATTAAGGGCTGCTCCATTGCGCATATTCATCCTTCCAGAAAACGGGCCGTCTTTCGCGTTCTTTCCGTTATCTTTTTTGGGCCGACAGGATCAGCATCATCGGTCTTCTCAGCTCATCCCGCATACCGGGGACCGTATCCAGCAGGTGTTCCGGCGGCATAGGCTCCGCAAGGCCCGTAATGGCAAAGCCGCAGCTGATCAGCCCGCCCGCATAAGCCTCCAGGGTGCGGTGATATTTTATTACCTTCTCCCCAAGAAAGCTGGTATCCCTTTGACCCTGCATAAAGTAGCGGTCCACCGGGAAGTGCAACGGCTTCCCCTCTGAATCCCGTATGAATTCCTGGCCGCCCTGGGCGGTAAAAATGGGATGCTCCACCGAAAAAACAAAGTCCCCGCCGGGCGAAAGCAGCGCATACACCTTGCCGGCAATGGCCTCAAAGGATGGGACGTAGTGCAACGCCAGAGAGCTTATCACCACATCAAAGGCGTTGCCGGGGAATGCGATATCCTCCATCGGCAGACAGCGGTATGTTATTCTGCCATCCGATTTTGATTGGGCCGCCTCCAGCATTCGCTGGGAAATATCCACCCCAACCACTTGCGCCGCGCCGTGCTCCAGGGCATACCGGCAATGCCAGCCGTAGCCGCAGCCCAGATCCAGCACCCGCTTGCCCACAAAATCAGGGAGCATTTTCTCCAAGGTCTTCCACTCCCCTGCGCCATCCAGGCCCTTTTGGGAGCGTTCCATTTTGCCGTACTTTTCAAAAAAGACCGGATCGTCATATTTGTTTTGTTTCACGATACATCATCCCTTTACATGCCCGCCGCCTACAGGCAGACCGTTTCGCCCTTGCGCATGACGGCATATTGCTTGAGGGCCCGCACGCAGGGCGGTGATATGTTTTCGGGCAGCCGCTGCCATGGAAAGAACCGCACCTCATTGCTTTCCGCATCATCGGGAACAGCCTCGCCCGCATAATCCCTGCACAGATAAACGATATCCACGTTGGATATTTCATCGCCGTTGGGATACACATGGCGCATGTCCCGGCCGGAAAAGACGCCGAACAATTGCAGAGCGCCGGCCTGTATGCCGGTTTCCTCCTTCAACTCCCGCCTGGCGGCATCCTCCACCTCTTCGTCAATATCCACCGTGCCGCCCGGATACGCCCAGCAATGGTTGTCGCTGCGCAAATGCAGCAGGATTTCGCCCCGCTCGTTTTCCACAATCACGCTGGCTCCACAGACCAAAATGGGCATATGGCCGGCGCATTGCCGCAGCTTTTGCAAATAGGCTTTCATGACTTATCCCTCCTTGGCGGCACGCCGCATCCTATCCGCCCGTTTAGGGCACCAGTTCATCCGTCAGCAGCCGCTTTCCCGGTCCGTAGCATTCCCCCGCCTCCGCCAGCAGGCTTTCATAAAACGCTGCGGCAGCGGCTTGCCTCCCGGCCGCGATCTCCCGGGCCCTGTCCGTATGAAATACGCCATACAGCTTTTCCAGCTTGAATTTGTACTCATGCAAAAACGAGGGCGGCTCATCGCCGCTGCCGTCCAGCACCCGGCCGGACGCGTTCACCGTGTACAGCGTTTGGCCCACCAGTCCCTGGTAAACAAGCGTCCTGGCAATACCCAGCGTTCCTGTGGCGTCTATCTTGTCCGCGTCAAAGAGAATCTTCGCCTCCAAGCTGTTAGGCGGCCGGTCGTTTCTGAACCGGTGCGTATAAATGCAGTCCGCCGCATGGCGCGCCTTCTCTTCCCGCCAGCCCAATTGAATCAGGAAATCATAGGCCATTTTGCTGCCCGCCTGGGCGTGGCAGATGGCCGAGTTCTTATACTGCTCGCCCCGGCCGATATCGTGCAATAGGCAGGCTGCGATAAGCACATCCCGATCCACATCCTTTTCATGGCTCGCGATATCCAGCGCAATGTACAGCACGCGGTAGATATGCTCCTTGTCATGGGCACTGTCCTGCATCAGCGAAAGCATGTGGTTTTCTATGGTTTCAAACATATCCCTGTTCATGAAAGCCCTCCCGGTTTGCTTTTTTACACATGGCTTACAGATGCGCGTCCCGCTTTAAGATGGCTTCCATTTTCAGTACATCCAATTGCACGTCGGCCCGCATGTATTCCGCCATGTTGATTTCCTTTTCAAAGCTGGCCGGGTCGCCGCAATAGGCCAACGGGTGAAAGGAATCGCTGGGCGCTTGCGCCCTGGCCGCCTCTGCCCGCACCTTTTCGGGGAAGAAAGCCGCCATTTGGCCTGTTTCAATGGCCCCCGCGTGGTAATCGGGCTGATATCTTTCTTCCCGCATGGGCGGAAAGGCGATATTATGCTCTACATCAACATCCAATTCCCACATGAAGTAAGCCTTGAAGCCGGGCTGCCCGTTGGCTTCTTTGATGGCTTCCTTGATCATGTCAATATGGGTGGGGTCGCCGTGGGCGTTTTGTACGAACACCCGCGTAAAGCCCCAGCTTTGAAGGGAATGAAGCATATCCAAAAGCAGCGCCTTCATGGTTTCCGCGCGTACGGAAAAGGTACCTGCGTACTTGGCCACATCGCGGCTTACCCCAAAGTACATGGGCGGCGCGATCAGGGCTTCGATCCCCTTTTCCGCAAGCTCCTGCCGTAGATAGCGGCAGGAAAGCGTGCTTAAGTAAAAATCCGCCGACAGGTCCAAATGCGGCCCGTGGGCTTCCACAATGCCCGCCGGCAGCAAAACGACCGCGCCTCTTCGCGCCGCGGCCGCAATCTCGGGCCAGGTCATTTCCACCATGGTTTGGTGAAAGACGGAAAAGTTCGTTTGTACGCCATACGGTATCTTTTGTAACGGCATTTTAATCCCCCCACTGTATGCAGATAATTACAGATGCTTCCATGTATATATTGTACCACAATGGTTCCAGCCGCACCATAGCCTTGAAAAGCACAAAAAATCAGGCGCATATGCATTCTGCGCCTGATGATGCGGGCACGGCCTCTTTTATTCTCCCTGCGCGGACACGATAACCAGCTCATTTTTGCCGGACCTGGACATATTGACTACGGCTTCTATCAGCTGCCGGAAGCTCACGCCGGAGCGGGTGGCGCCGCTGACGGTATCGATCCCCTCCGCCGACTGTTTTTCCATCACCTGCTTGGCGTATTCCCTGGTATAACGGTTAGGATAATTGTCAATGTATTCATTCATATCCCGCATGTACGCCATGTCCCAGGATTTGATGAACCCGCTTTCATTCTTCGCGTTGTACTCCACGGAAACAATGGCCCCGCCTTTTACGCAGATGGTCACAAACTCTTTCCATCCATCATGATAGGCCGACATCTCGGCGGAAAAGTACCCGTCCTTCAAGCCGCCGGCAGCACTGCCCGCCGCAAGATACAGAACCCCCGCAAAGACTATCACAACCGCCAGCAACAGCATCCTTTTCATATCCCTACCCCTCCTACGCCCTGAGCCTAAAGCGCCCGGCCATCTTGTGCAGCGCATCCGCCTGCTCGGTCAGCGTGCCGCTGGCCACGGCGCTCATCTGGCTTGCGTCCAGGTTGTTTTTGGCCAGCAGGTTGATTTCGCCGATCTGCTTTGTCATGTTCTCCAGCGACATCTTCTCGGTGCTCACCGCCTCGGACAGCTGCTGGGCGATGTCCGTGATCTGCTTGGAAGCCTCCGCGATATCGCCTATGGACACGGCGGCCTGCTGGGCGCGCTGGGAGCCCTGGGCGATGGCCTTCTGGGCATTTTCGATGATCATCGCGGTCTGCCGGGCGGAGCTGCCGCTCTTTGCCGCCAGCTCACCGATCTCCCTGGCCACCACCGCAAAGCCCTTGCCTGCCTCCCCTGCGCGGGATGCCTCGATGGAGGCGTTCAGGGACAGGATGTTTGTCTGCATCGCGATCTCTTCCAGGAAGCGGCTGATTTTTTTGATCTCCTCGGAATCCGCGTTGATCCGGCCCATGGCCGCCAGCATATCCGCCATATGGGCGTTGCCGCCGTCCATGCTTTCGCCGGCCTTTTTCACAAAGCTGTGCAGGGCGTTTACGTGCTGATCCACGATGTTCACATTCTTGCCGATGACCAGCGTTTCACGCTTGAGCTGCTCCAGGGATTCCGCCTGGCTTCCGGAGCTTGCTTCAATCTGCGTGGCGTTTTCCTGCACCTGGTGGGAGGTCATGAACACCTCGGAAGCGGCCTGCAAAAGGGAGTGCATGATCTCGTTGAGGAAGGTGATGATCTTGTTGAGCGATTCCTTCATCACCACAAAGTCGCCATGGAACTCGCCACTCACGCTGACATCCAGGTTGCTTTGGGACAGCTCCGTAAGCACCCGCGTCAATTCGCTGGTGTAGCTGTTCACGCTGTTGACGGTGTTCAAAAGCGCCATGGACAGGGTTTGCGTTTCATCTCTGGTATTTTCCACCTCAATGCTGGAATGCAGGTCGCCTTCCGCCAGGGTGGTGATTCGGCTTGTCACCCGGCCCAGCGGGTTGTGGATGCGCCGGGAGATGTGCAGCGTCCACAGGCCGGCCAGCACAAGGATCACCGCCGTTACGGCAAGGCCTGTTTGTATGGCCCGGTTGGTGGCGGCCATGAAGTCGCTCTCGGGCGCCGCAATCAAAAGGGCCCAGCGGGTGCCCCGCACCGGCGAATAGCCGAAATACTGCCGGCCTGTAAGGCCGTCCAATGCCTGCACGCCCGTTTTTCCCTTGGCCGTCTCGGCAGCCATGGCTTTGATTTGCGGGCTGGCGCCAAAGGTATCGTATATGGTTTCTCCGGCGGTCACCCTGTCCTGGTCATGGTGCGCCATCAGCTTTCCGTCGGGGTTGATGATCAGCGCCGTGCCGGTGACGCCGACGTTGATATTGCTCAATACATCGTTCAAGACATCGTACTTGTAGCTGCCAAGCAGATAGTAGGTAATCCTGCCGCCGCTCCATATCGGCGCGCCGATCACGATCTCCAGCTTGCTGTCCACTGCCTTCGTATCGTCGATCACCAGGTTGGCGGTCTTTGCGAGCATGTCAAAATGACTGGTGCCGGCAATGGATTTGGGGCTGCCGTAGCTGCCGGAGTACAGCGTGCCGTCGGGCAGATACAGCGCCAGCCACTTGAACTCAATGCCGGATTTGGCCTTGTCAAGGAGCGCCTGCTTTTCCTGCTGCGTCACGGCCGGGTCGGAAAGGGCGGCGTTGTCGCCGATCATAAAAATCCTGTCCGCCATCATGTGCAGGTTGATTTCCACGCTCTGGGAAGCTGACTTGGCCATGGGTTGAAGCGTTTCCAATAAAAGCGTGCTGGTTAGGGAATGCATGAAATATGTCATCAGGGTCATCAGGACAATCGCGATGGCAAGTGCTGTGGCCGCGGTGCTCAGCAGAATCTTTGATTGGATCCCCGCCTTGATTTTCACGAAACATCCCCCACTCACATTAATCAGTTCCAAAAATTCCAAAAAAGAAATCTTTACAAGCGGTACATGGCAGCAGACAGGTAGAACAAACAAAAACCACGCTTATTTGTCAACAGATATCCAGCCTGTGAAACGTAGTTTATCAAAAAAATGTATACTCTTTATTTACAGCGCGTTTGCTTTCTGAACGGCCGCATGCATGGCGGTTTTCCCCGCGGCTCACGCTTTGATCTTCGCGGGCGTCGCGCCCGTCTTGATATCACGGTAGGAGAGGAGCCTGCAGCCTTTTCCCTCAATGATCTGTTTTGTGCCCTGCTCACTTTTGGGCGTTTCCCCACCGGCGGAGCAGAGAACAACCTCCACCTCTTTGCCCTTTGGCAAAAGCGCCGCAATGGCGTTGAAGGCCGGCGCCGGATAGCCCGCCCACACCGGACAACCGATGATGATTTTGTCAAATTCCTGCAGGTTGACATTCAGGGGCTGTATCGCCGCAGCCTTGCGGTGCATCGCCTGATAGGCGCCGGGGATGAACGCGCCGATCAAGCTGCGCCCGCGCGCTTCCTCCACCCTGAAAAGTGCCGCCTGATTTTCCGCGGCCAGGCGTTGGGCTTCCTTTTTGGTGGACCCGCCAAAGGTGTAGTAGATGACTGCCGTTTTCATAGCTGTACTTCCTTTTGATTCGTTGTGAAATTCACGACATCCCATGCTTTTCTATGGTAGCATATTTCAAGAAAATAGCAATAGGATGTTTGCAGCGTCTATTTGAGCGCGGCAGCGTTCCAAGGTACAGTTTTCAGGCGCGGCCCGCTGACGGCCCGCGCCCGTTTTCTTTATTTAACAAAATCGAGTATATGAAAGGAGCCTAAAACCGCTCCTTCAAATAAGCAAGGGTGGCCGGTGGCACGATTTTTGCGATTTGGTCAAAATTCCGTTCCTCCAAAAGGGTCCGCACCCGTGAGGCGCTGATCGGTTTACCATCCCATTCCTTGCGGGGAATTTCCACAAACGCAATGCCGTGCCTTGGCAGTATGGCGCGCATGGCGTCGTTGTACTGGCGCGTCACCTTGTCAAACGGCTCCTCGCCCACAAAGCGCACGCTGATATGCAGGCAAGGTGCGATCTCACGGGCGAACAGCGTCACATCCATGGAGGAGTCCACAGCGCGGTCCTGAAGCTCCGCTTTGTTGAAGTATTCCGAAAACGTCAGCGAGGAAATAATGAACCGGCCGCTGGGGATGACGGTGACGTTCTTCAGATCCGCCGTGCCTTCATCCACCAGGCGCAGCCTGTCATCAAAGGGAAAAATGGATTGATCCTCCTGAACGACAAAAATGATCAAATGGTCGCAGTTTTTTGCCGCGGTTTCCACCAGGTACCGATGGCCCAGCGTAAAGGGGTTGCAGTTGACGACAATGGCGCCGATGGTCACGCCAAACATGGAATCATAAAATTCCTTGAGGATTCTTTTGTACTCCACCAGCTCCCGCTTGCTTTCCATATCCAGGGGATAGTCCACATCCTGGGCCTTTCCTTTCACCCCGCCGCCCATGGCCGCAGGCCTTAATTCAAAAAAGTCCAGCTGCTCCATTTTTTCAAACAGCTTTTGGGCAATCAGCCGGTTACCGTCCGCGGTATAGTGCTGGGTATCAAAAAACACTTCGCCAAAGGGGTGCGGGCGGCTTGCGCACGCCGCCATGTCAACGCCGGCAAACCCCTCCGGCATGGTAAAATCGCATAGGACGATATCCCCATCCGCGACAGGGAGGGCGTTTAAAATCGCCAACTCCTCGCCGGTTGAGGCATCGGACAATTCCGCCAGGTAATAGCCATAGTTTTCAACCTTGATCTGCCGGCCGGGTTCGTACGTGTTGAACAGCTTTTGCAGGTGGGATGCGATGGTTCCCCCGTCGGCGGAGCCGACGCCAAACACCCTGCACCCCCCGATGATGAACACCGTGCGCCGGTACGGCTGCGGCTGCTCCTGCGTCACCCTGTGGCCGCCGGCGGTATTGACGCACCTGCCGCTCACGTCCGCAAAGCGGCGCACGCCGCCAACATCATGGTATGACGCGGGGGCGCTCAGAACCTCCAGGATGTCTTCGCTTGAATCAAAGTATTTGTTGAGTGCAAAGATGGGCTTGTCCAGGTTGTTGAGTATGGTCGTGCGGCCCACCGCGTTTTCCAATATGAACCTTTCGTTCAGGCTGAGGTTTTCTTTGGGAAAGGCCGGCGTGTTGAAGCAAAGAACCGAGACGCCCGGATGGGCGGCCGCGAACGCTTTGAGCCCCTCGGTCAGGGCAGCGGGCCGGTAGCATGGAAAGCCGGCGGCATACACGTCAAAATTGACGGCGTCCAGCACATGGCCGGCCACACGGTCGTACACCACAAAATTGAGCCCCCTCCGGCAGGGGGAATGATTGACGCCGTTGATCAAAATCAGCGCGGCGTTTTCCCTGGGGGCATTGAAGCCAACGCTTGTCAGCTCAAAGCGCGTATCCTCCACCATGCACGCATGCTCGACCCACTCGAACGAGGTTGGGGAAAGCCGCTCAAACGCCACTTCCCCAGCGTCGATGATGGCTGCGTAACCATGCCTTGTTTTGCCCTGGAGGTTCTCCTTCAGGCCAAGCGACAGCCATTCCGCGGTCAAGTCCATTCCGAAGGTGGGCCCGTAAGGCGTATCGCAGGCGGCCATCAGCACCGTATACCGTTTGGAAAACAGCCGGAGCTGGCGAAGGTATTCCAAAAACCGCTGCTCGCCCCTCAGTCTTGACAGCGAGAGGCCCTTGCCGCGCAGGATGCCGAGGAAATCTTCCTGCTCATTCCCCTCTGCCGCATGCTTCGCTGATCTGTCCGCGCTATCGCCCGCCTTCATCTTTTCCCTTTGCCTCCGCCTTTTAGGTATGTGCATATACTGTAAACAGCTAATTCATTCTCCGCGGCGTAACCGTATACCTCCCATGCCTTTGTAAGCTTTCTGTTCACTGCTCCGGGGACCGCTTGCCAAAAAGCGTTTTTTGACCTAATATGGTTGCAGGCACGTTGAAAGGAGGCTTACCATGAAAAAGGAAATCGATGTGTTTGACTATGCGGCGGAAATTATGAAGGCGTTGAAAGGTGGCGTACTGCTGACCACCCTGGCGGAGGGCAAGGTAAACGCCATGACCATTTCCTGGGGCACGCTGGGCATTGAGTGGGGAAAGCCGATTTTTACAACCTTTGTGCGGGAGCACCGCTTTACAAAGCAGCAGCTGGACAAAAATCCCGAGTTCACCGTCAACATTCCCCGGGGCGCGTTTGACAAGGCGATATTGGGTGTCTGCGGCACGAAATCCGGCCATACGGTGGATAAGATCAAGGAGCTGGGCCTGACGCTGGAAACGGCGGATGTTGTTTCCGTGCCGGCCATCCGGGAACTGCCCCTGACCCTGGAATGCAGGGTGGTATACGTGCAAAAGCAGGAAGCGCAGGCTGTCAGCGAGGCAAACAGGAAAACCTTTTATCCCAAGGACGTGGACAGCTCGCATTGCGGCGCCAACAGGGATTACCATACCGCTTATTACGGAGAGATCGTCCGCGCGTATATCATAGAATAATGGCGTATACGCCTGGCGATTGTCGTGCAAAACTCATATTTGGTATATAGTTATTCACGAAGAAGGACTTCGCGTCTTCGGACGCGACCAAAGGGCTTTCCGATCGCCCTTTGGAAACCTTCGGACGCCATCTTCTTGGATATTCATTCAACTATGCATTTAGCGCGACAGCCCCGGAGCTTGCTTCCTATACGTCCCTTGCAAAGGCCCGGTAGGGATTTTCCCGCGTCAGCCGCCCGATTGTGTCAGGCCCGATGCCTGCCTGCGCAAGCTTTTGCAAAAATGCATCCGCAAGATAGGTGTAGGGCTTGGGCTTGCCGCCCATGGGCTTACCCGGGTCGTACCAACCCCTGTCCTGGCTGAGCAGCAGCTGCTTTTCAAAGCCCGCGTTCAGCATCCTTTGTATCAGTTCAATGTATGTATCGTCCGGCCCGCCGCCAATGCCGTCATATTCGATCCAAACGCCCCTTTGCGCCATTTCCAAATGCAGGCGGAAATCCGGCTCCGCCTGGGTATGGATCCAGATAAACCTGTCCGGGTTGCCGCCCGCCTTTTCCAGGATATCCAGTTGATCCCGGACGACCCTTGCGCGTATGGTGTGGCTGCCGATCACGGCATCCACTTTTTTTGCGCTTTTTGCGGCAGCACGCAACACCTTCGACTCCTGGCCCGTGATGCCGTCGTCGCCGGCGCTGAGCTTGACAAAACCGGCCTGAACAGCGGTTCCTTCCACATCGCGGGTCAATTCCCCGGTCATCCAATCCTCCAGCTGTTCTTCATCCGCTTCCAGCACCCATTTGGGTATCCAGGGCTCCCTGTATACGCCGGTAGGCACGACCAGGGGGTAGCCTTCCGCCTGCGAAACAGCCTTCAGTATATCCGCCCTTCTGCCCACGCCGACCGGCCCGCAATCCACGATCACGCCGACGCCTTTCTCCCTTGCCTCACGAAGAAACGGCCCCATGAGGCGGATCACATCCTGCGTTTCGGCCTGGGCGTATCCCGCCTGATCGGGCGTGCGCAAGTCTACAAACACGTGCTCATGGGGCAGGATCATGCCCGCCTGTTCCTCGGCCAGGTTTCCAAGCGTAGTTACCAGCTTTTTCATATCCGCCTCTTTCCCGCGCAAGCTTTTGCGCGTGCACCATGCTAAATACAATCCAATACTGTATCCCCGATCCATCACTGGCCGGCCGCCGAAGGCAGGGTTTTTCCGGCGATCATGCCGGCGAACCTTTCCATTTGGCAAAGACATAGGAGGCGGAACTGATCGCAATGACCCATGGGTTTTCTCTGAGGATAAAGGGAAAGAAAGCATCCAGTGCGTAATTCACCCCGATAACGGCCCAGCCGATAAACCACATGACAAGATAGGCCCTGCGCTCAAACACAAAAATATTGACATGTAAGGCCAGAATGATCAAAATGGCGCCCAGCGAGGCGATCAGCAGTATGGTGGATGCCGGCATAAGCTCCCCCTTATACGAACGGAGAATGTTGCTGCGCCCAAAGCGGTGAAACATACTGATGTACATAGAATAACACTTTTTGACTTCAGCGGCAAAGCATTTCACGAAAATAAATCCGGCTGCGCAAAGCAGCGCCGCACCCGGCAGAAGATGACGATACTCCGCACAAAGGAGCTGGTGCAATCTTTTCCGAAAGCGTGCAAAACGATCTTGACACACTCCCAATTGATACCTATAATTACTTTATAAGCATCAATTGGTTGCTTTTTAGTCCGCTATTGAAAAAGGAGAATGTGATCATGAGAAACAGCGTATTCAAAACCGAGGCCGGGCGGGACAAGGTCCGGGCCTACTATAACAATGTATTGAGCCGTTTTCCCTTCGGGCAGCAGTACATCGAAACCGGCTATGGCAAAACGTTTCTTTTGACCGCCGGTCAGCAAGGAAACCCGCCTGTCCTCCTTTTGCACGGCTCTGGCAGCAACAGCGCCTTCTGGTTTCCGGAGATCATGGCCCTGTCCGCACAATACAGGGTGTACGCCGTGGATATCATTGGCGAAGCCGGAAACAGCGAAGAATACAGGCCTGACCTTGACACAGACGCCTTTGCGCGCTGGATGAAGGAAGTACTTAACGCGCTGGGGCTGACGCGCGCCGCGTTCGTCGGCAACTCGCTGGGCGGCTGGATGGCGCTGAAATTCGCCGCGGCGTATCCGGAGTGCGTTTTGACCCTGGCACTTATCGCGCCCGCCGGCCTTGCGCCTGTCCGCCCGCAATTTCTTTTGGAGGCCGGGCAGGCGCGGCAGGCGGATGGAACCGTGAAGGTGACCCGGGACATCCTTGGCGAACAGGCCATCCCCAAGGAAGTCCTGGATTTTATGAACCTGATCGCCGAAAACTACAATCCGATTCAGGAACTGCCCCTGTTTTCCAATGAGGAGCTGCGGCGCCTGCGCATGCCGGTCCTGTGGCTGGACGGCGAGGATGACGCCATACTAGACGCGCAGGGTTCCGCCCAAAGGCTGAAAAGCCTTGTGCCGGCCGCGCAAATCCATCTGCTGCCCGGCGCAGGCCATGTGGTTTTCAATGCCATTGCATATATCCTGCCGTTTCTTGCAAAGGCTCCGCAATAATTGGCCGAATGCCAACATCATGCGGGCATCCGCCAAACAAGGCTGAATGCCCGCACAGATGCTATCTATAGCGGCAATGCATATGGAATGAGAGAAAAATGATTTACAGATACTTCTGCAGAAAATCTTTTTGGGCCTCAGCTTGAAGCACAAACCGCGTTCACAGCACCTCAAAAATCGATCACTTCCGGCTGATAGCCGTCGGGCAGGGCTTCCTCCTGCAAAAACGGAAAATCATCATCATTGAGGATCGGCAAAAAAGCCTCATAGGGAAGCCTTGCAAACTCGCAGGCATAGTTGCTGGCGCCAAACCACTTGCCTTCCTTGCTGCTCAAATTCAGCCCCCTGGCGAATTTCGTGTAGTTCGAACAGTCATGCACCGCCAGGTCCCACTTTTCATCGTCGGCGATCTTCATGAACTTCAGTGTCAGCTCCCTGCTCCAGACGGGCGAAATATAGCCATGCCTGGAGATATACATGTTTTCCCCGGAATAATTGCCGATATTGTTTTCGTTCAAATGCAGCTCTGCGCAATTGATAAAATCGAGCCCCGTCGCGAAGATGGTTTGCTTTTTTCTAAAAAAGGCCGCAAAGAATTCAGGGGTCATGGGCGTTTCAATGCCCACGCGCCCGATGTATTTTTTTGCAATTCCAATGTTTGCAATCACTTTGTCTGAACATCCGGAGGCGCCCAGGTTGAAGCGGAGCTCATTCAGGCCGGCTTCCCCCAGCGCTTTGAGCGTTTCCTCCGTAGCCAGGGTACCGTTTGTGTACAGATGCTGATGGATTTGCGCGGCGCTGAATTTTCTGATCACCGGATAGTACTTTTCAATTTCCATGAACGGCTCCAAATAAACATAGGAAATGCCGGTAGGCTTTTGCTGGATGGAAAGAAGCAGCTCGATGTCCTTCTCATAAAATTTTGTGCCGCCGATTTCCCACATGCCCTCCCCCACCGGAGGGATATCGTCCAGCTGGCCATAGTTATAGCAGAACTTGCACTTCAAGTTGCATTTGTTTGTTTTGCGGATGGCGCTCAAGCCCGTGCCCAACAGGCAGGAGCGGCACCCAACAGGGAATTTGCTTTCATCTCCCACATAAAAGGTTCTGTTCTCCAGCATTTTCAAGCCTTTGATTTGCGACATAAGCAGTTCGTTCCGGTGATCCACCGCCGCCTCGATCTGCGCGAGGGTGGCGTATATGATTTCCTTCTGCTTTGCGGTGGTTTCCTCATCCTCGGGCATTTGCGCAAAATAATCAAACCATATCAGTGCGTCGTTCTTTGAAATTTTCATGAAGCATCCTCCGCCATTAAGTAAATTCATCGTGCTTTGCGCAGCATAGCAGCTCATTTTTCAGCGTCGAGTATAAACAAGGACGCGTCATGGCCCATGAAGATTTTGCTCCCCTGGTGGAAGGTTCTGGACTGAACGCGTTTGCAGCCTATTTCTTTTATGATGCCTGCCAGCTCCTCCTGATCAAAGCCATTATGCACCAACGCCGAAGCGATTTCAACGTTCTTGTCAAAATCAATAACGATCAAGTGCCCTCCCGCGTTCAAAACATCGTACAGCCTGCGCAAAACCGGCCGGAAATCCTCAATATGCAGCAAAACCTGCACCATGAAAATACAATCGGCGCGCAAATCCGATACACTATCTTTTTCAAAGTCAAAGCACAGCGTATCCGCATTGCAGATATTGGATTCGGATATTTTCCGCCGGACCTCCCGGATCATGTTTTGCGATGTATCCAGAAACAATATGGAATCAAAATCCTTCAGCAGATGCATGCCTACAAGGCCGGTGCCGCAGCCGAAATCAACAGCGGTCTTGCCTTTGACGCCCGCGAGGCAGTCGCGGATGGCATCAGCGGATCGCTTTGCGATTTGCATTCTTTCGGGCGTGTCATAGCTATTGGCAATCTGATCAAACTTGTCCGTATTCCCCATGATCACTGCTCCCATCTATCTATTGGAAAAAGAAAAGGCCCCTTCTCAGCCCATATTGCCGCGCTTTCCTATCAGCCTATTTTCAGATACACGGCAGGCCGCACACCGGTATAGGCGTAATCGACCCGGTAGCCGTGAACATTGACAAAGCCGTCCTTATCAACGAACGCGGCATGATTGCCGATGCCGGGCGAGCGCAGCCACCACCAGCGGGCCGCGACCCGATAAGCCGCGACCGGATCCAAATCGTTCTGGAAGTATGTGTTTGCCTCCTCTATGCTGAGCAGAAAAACTTTGTCGCAGGTTGGCTGGCCGCCATCCGTTCCATACGCCGGATTATTGCGGTTCAAAAGGTTTGCATCCTGTATGCGTTGTTTTTCGTCATCGCTGAATCGATTATAAAACACATCGTTCAGGTAGGCTCTGAGCGTGCACCTCTCCCAGGTGACCGCTTCATTCGTCGTGTTATAGGTCCGCTTTTCCACAATCTCTTTGGTAATCAGCAGCGCGCGATCGTTTTGAACGTCAAGCACCAGCCATTCATAGCCGCCAAAGACCATTGTTTTCCCTTTTTCCATACTCGTCCGATTCAGAACATTTGCATCCACAGCGCTTTCTCTCCATGTTGTTGTGGCAGCTGATGCCGCCCCTTTCCCATTACTCAAATATCTGACGCAACTCAATCTGCCCTTCCCCATCGCCTTGCGGGTCCGGCATCCGCAGGGCCCAGCGGACAGCTTCTTCTCTTGAAGGTACGTCCATCAAAATGAATCCGGCAATCAATTCGTTGGTTTCCGTAAATGGACCCTCCGTAATCAACGGCGTTTCCCCCGTTTTCAGATACGAAATACGAATGCCATTGGCGCTTGGATGAAGCCCCTTCGCCATTACCCGCACGCCTGCCTGAAGTAATTCCTCATTATATTTGGACATGGCTTTAATAAGCTCCGGGCTTGGGAGATTTCCCGCTTCGGAATTCTTCGAGGCTTTGACAATCAGCATAAACAGCATATTTCTCTACCTCCAGGTGAATAAATTTTCCCAGCCTTGTGTCCAAATAAAAACCATAGCTGTATTTGCCCTCTCTTGCAGCATCCAGAACATTACCCGTTCTCCAAAATATCCAGCTCGCTGAACAAACAGGAAACCGCTTCATGATAATCGCGCAAACTTTGTGCCTTTTTGATCCGCTTCAAGTGTTTTGCATGGTCGGAAAACATCAATATCATATAGGTCCAAAGATCCTTCATTTTATACAAAATGTTTTTATCCCCAAAGAGTATTCTTGCATAGCCGTCACAGATTGCGTCATGAAAGTTTTTCAGCAGGTTTTTATCGAGCCTGGTATTGCACAAAAGCTCCTGGATGAGACCCGGATTTATCAATAATCCTCTGCCAAGCATGACCGTTCCTACGCCCGGGTACCCGGCTGAGAACTCATGAAAATCCCCTGCTGAAAACAGATCGCCATTGTAGCAAACAGGGTTCTTGCTTTGATGAAGGGCTTCCGCAAAAATTGCCATATTCGGTTTGTTTTTATAGTAGTCCGTTTGAACCCTGGGGTGTATGATTACTTCTTCCATGGGGTATTTGTTGTATATTGCCATCAACGCATGAAACTCTTCCGCGCTGTCCTTGCCTATCCTCGTTTTGACGGATATCCTTGTGATCTGTTGGCTGAAAATTTTCTCTAAAAACACATCGAGTTCCGCCGTTTTTGCAAGAAAGCCGGACCCTCTGCCTTTGGAAACGACCGTTCCCGACGGGCAGCCCAGATTCAAATTGATCTCGTTATAGCCCAGCTGCTTTAACCGCTTTGCGGTATGAATGAAATCATCGGCGTTATTGGTCAACAGTTGAGGAATCAGCTCGATCCCCTGGTTATTCTCCGGTAATATATCATTCATGTCACGGGTTTTAAAGCTGTCGCTTTGATTGGCAATGATAAACGGTGAAAAGTATTTATTGATTCCTTGGGGAAAGAACGCATGATGGGCATTTCTGTAAACGTATCCGGTCAGGCCTTCCAAAGGGGCGAAGTAAAATTTCATAGTGCCGGCAAACTCCCAATCATTTCATCTGATGAACCGGAACGATGTGAAAAGATACTTATATCGTAAGGCCATAGCTTTTGTACAGCCAATTCATTATTTCCTTTTCCGTGTTTTCATTGACAATTTTGCTTGGTGTCACACCTGTCGCACGGTGAAAAGATGTATCCTTGAATCTTTTTTTCAACGCCGTCCCGTAACAACGCGCCAACGTGGTAAGATGCGTATCGTCTTCCTTGCATATGCATAACGCAATTGTTCCGTGGGCTTTCTTATAGTCGTTCCATAACGCTCGATCCAACTGCTCACGGACACATTTTCCGTTTTCCAACAGCGCAATCTTCCGGCTTGCATTTTCTACCGTAAGCATGTCCATGTATTCAACATAGTCGCAATTTATTTCATCGTACAAAGGGAAATCAGC
Organism: Bacillota bacterium; assembly: GCA_023425025.1. Lineage (GTDB taxonomy): Bacteria > Bacillota > Clostridia > Christensenellales > Aristaeellaceae > JAEWAH01. Next base: position 52,909 of record JAFADG010000016.1, on the reverse strand, counting down.
CATGATCTCCTGACCGAACAATTGAGAGTAGCACATGAACAGTTCCTTTTCAAATGCTTGATAGGAGCAATCAAACTTCGGAAAATCAATATGTGTATACAGAAACCACACATGCCCGAATTGTTCATATAAAATATTGAACAAATGGATTCGATATACCTTTTGGTTTTCCAGGGTTACGAAATTATCCCCGATTTTAGGGCTGGCATCGCTTAAACCCAGCCTCACGCATATCTTCTTATAGGTGCTTTCGCTCAAATAATGCAAGAGCCTCATTTTTTGAATCATATTTCTTCTCCTGTTCACAAGGAAAATATCCTACGCTTCCTTTGACAAAAGCACCACGCACTCCACATGCGGTGAGCTGACAAAACAAATGTCAGTTTTCAACCGCGGAAAATGCTTATCCTGTGTGCAACCCATCAATCCATTTTAATTCCATCAAACAATTGGTCAATGTATGTATATTGTTCCCATGTTGTGAATGTTCCCTCGTCAATCATACGGTTCATTTCATCACGGCTTGCCCACATTGCATTGCAGATTTCATCAGGAGCAAGAATTACGGTTGATATGTCTACATTTTGCCGAAATAACCAAACATCAGCCAAACCGTGACATTCAGCGTCGCTGCACGGCAAGAGATGTTTAATCATTCGTCCGTTCTGCGGCTCAAGAATAATGCCTAATTCTTCTTTTGCTTCTTTCAATGCCGTAGTCAAGCTATCATCACCCGCAACCGCATTTCCGCCCGTACATTCCCACATATTTGGGCGCGTCTTGTTCGGCGACCTTTGCGATATAAGGTATTCGCCGTTATCGTTCTCAATCCAAACATAAACCTCAAGATGATATTCGCCTTTGTTCATGGGCTTGCCACGCTCGTGAACACGCCCTGTCACATGGCCGTTTTCATCCAATATATCCCAAAGTTCAACCAAGTTTATTCCTCCTTTCGTGTATGTTACACGTACAAATATAAATTTTGTTTGGCATTCATTAATTTTTCCTAGACATCAACACGACACTCTCCACATGCTCCGTATGCGGAAACATGTCCACCGGCTGGATGACCCTGACCCTGTATCCCCTGTGGTGAAACAGCTTCAAATCCCGGGCCTGGGTTTCCACATTGCAGGAAATGTACACGATCTTTTTCGGCGCAAGGGCGCTGACGGACCAAATGAATTCCTCGCTGGCGCCGGCCCTGGGCGGATCCATGAACACCACGTCGGCGGTCTTGCCCATTTCCGCCATGTCCGACATCACGCGGCCGGCGTCGCCCTTGATGAAGGAAGCGTTTTCGATGCCGTTGTTTTTGGCGTTGCGTATGGCGTTGGTAACGGCAGAAGGATTCAGCTCAATGCCCACGGCCTGCCCGGCCTTTTGCGCCGCGCACAGCGTAAGCGTTCCGATGCCGCAGTAGGCGTCGATGATGGTTTCACTGCCGGTCAGATCCGCCATGCGGATGGCCTCGTTATACAGCACCTCTGTTTGGATGCTGTTGACCTGGTAAAAGGAGCGGGGCGAGATCAAAAACTTCAGCCCGCACAAGGTATCCTCAATCCTTCCTGGGCCGTGGAGCACATGCTCCACAAAGCCCAGCACCGCGCTGGACTGGCGGGGGTTGATGTTCTGCACCACCGTTATGATGCCGGGGCATTTCGATAGAAGCCGTTTGACAAATTCCTCTCTCATGGGCAGGTGGGCCGTCGCGGTCACCAAAACCACCATCATCTGGCCGGATACATGGCCGCGGCGCGCCAGCGCATGGCGCAAAACGCCCGTGTGCCGGTCCTCGTCATACGCCTTGATATTCAGTTCCCTGGCCGTTTCCAGCACGGCCGCCAGCGCCTCGTCCGTTTCCCGGGCATGCAAAAGGCACTGCGACACCGGCACCACCTGGTGGCTGCCCTCCCGGTAGATGCCCGAAACCAGCCCGTCCTTTGCCATGGCAAAGGTGGCGATGGCCTTGTTGCGGTAATGATACGGATCCGTCATACCCAATATGGGCCGCGGCTTTCCAAAGGTGGACAGGTGCTTTTTTGCCAGCGCCTGCTTTTTCTTTAATTGCTCCGGATAGGCAATATCCAAATAAGGGCAGCCCCCGCACCCTGATCCCCTGGCCTGGCAGTGTAAGCATGCATCCATGATTTTATTAACCCTTCTTCAATTAAAAGGGCATTCCGCCCACTATCGAAGCCCGCTATTTCAAACTGAACGATACATATTTTACCACGAAACGGTGCGTTTGTAAAAGGTGAGCTGCATATATATTCGTTGACATGCTTTTCTTGCGTGCAAAGCGCTCCCGAATGATAATAAGGCAAAAGGGGTGATTTGCGCGAAGATACGGCTCAGAGAACTTTTCCGAAGCCGTTTCTTGCGCGCACTCTGTGTTTATGTTACACTTCTTCCGGTTTCGATAAATCCTTAACGAGGCATGATGTTTATGAAGCTTTGCATTGCCTTTGCTCCATGCATGGTCTGATCCCGGACGGGATGTGCATGGAGCGGCAACCTGGTAAACCCGTCCGAATCAGGCTTTGCATTACCTAAAATCAAAACACAATTGATTTGAAGGAGCAAGGCCATGAAAGCATTCAATACATTGCGCGGGCTGAAAAGCTTTTTGATATTATGGAGCAGCCAGGCGGTATCCTCCCTTGGCAGCGCCATGACCAGTTATGCGCTGGTATTGTGGACCTACGGCAAACAAGGCACGGCCACAAGCGTGGCCCTGCTTACGCTTTTCACATACCTTCCCTCGATCTTCTTCTGCTTTATCGCCGGGACCCTGGCAGACAGGTGGGATAAAAAGCGCATCATGCTCGTAAGCGACCTGGTGGCCGCTTTGGGTACGGTGACGGTGTTCGTTCTGTATGAAACGGGCGGACTGCAAATCAGCCATCTGTACATCGTCAACTTTCTCATCAGCTGCATGAACGCCTTCCAGTGTCCCGCCTCCTACGTGGCGGTGAGTTTGCTCGCGCCACGTGAGCAGTATGTGCGCGTAGGCGGGTTGCAGGCGCTTTCCAATTCCCTGGTGACGGTGGCGGCCCCGGCGCTGGCCACGGTATTTTTACCCCCGGGCGGGCTGAGAACCATTTTTATCATCGACCTTTCCACCTTTGCCGTTGCTTTTTGTGCGCTGGCCTTCTTCATCCGCATTCCGGCATTGCCCGCGAAGCTGGAAGAAAAGAAGGAAAAGCTCTGGAAAGGCTGTCTGGCCGGCTATGCTTTTTTGAAGGAGCACCGGCCGATTTTGAACATTATCCTCTTCTTCGCGTTCATCAACCTGTTGGCCTTCCTGACCGGGTTTGGCACGCTGCCTGTGATGGTTTTGAAGCGTTCGGGCGACAGTCAGGCGGCGCTGACCATGGTTTCCACCGCCGTGGGCCTGGGCACCTTGGCGGGCAGCGTGCTTGTCACGCTGCTTAGGCCCGGCAAAAGCCGCACCAAAATCATTTTCGGCACCTGCGCCATCTCGTTCCTTTTGTGCGACATTCTCTGGTCCCTGGGTCGGGACGTGCCCATCTGGGTATTTGCGGCCTTTGCGGGCAACCTGCCCCTGCCGTTTTTAAACGCCAACCTGACCACCCTGATGCGCACCAACGTGCCCAAGGAACTGCAGGGCCGCGTGTTTTCCACCCGCGATACGCTGCAGTACAGCACCATCCCCCTGGGACTGTTCCTGGGCGGATATCTGGCGGACAACGTCTTCGAGCCGTTCATGGGCGAACCGTCTTCCCTGTCCCGTTTCTTTTCCGATCTGGTGGGCGCCGGCAGCGGCTCCGGGATCGCGGTGATGTTTCTGCTCACCGGGATCATTGGGCTGATTGCCAGCCTGATGGCGTACACAGATAAGAGTTACCGGGTTTTGGATTGAAAACAACCAAATGCCAAAGGGGCTGTCGCCGATTTTGAGCGACAGCCCCTTCCCCTTTTGAGACTACTCCACATCCAGCGGCGTCTTGTAATCGGGCGCCGGGAAGGCCTCGTTAAGCATCTCTATATCCTCCTCATCCAGGAGAATGTTCAGCATGGCGGCATTCTCCCGCACATGCTTTACGCTGCCGGCCTTGGGTATGGGGATCAGCATCCCGTCCCGCAAAATGAACCCCAGCAGCACCTGAGCCGGGGTGATGCCATGCTTTTTTGCCACCGCGTTCACCGCCCGGCTTTTGAACAGCTCAGGCTTTAACAGGCTTTCCTGGGCCAGGGGGCAGTAGGCCATCACCGGAACATGGTGCGCTTTGAGCCATGGCAGCAGCTCGAACTCAATGCCCCGGGAACCCAAATGATACAGCACCTGATTGACCGCACAGTTCTCCCCGCCGGGAAGTAAAAACAGCTCCCGCATATCGCTTGCATCAAAATTCGATACGCCCCAGCTTTTAATCAGCCCGTTTTTCCGCAGCTCCTCCATGCAGGCGACGGTTTCTTTCAATATAACCCCGCCGCGCCAGTGGAGCAGGTACAAATCCATGTACGATACATTCATACGCTTCAAGGAATTTTCCGCCGAGCGGAAGATGCGGCCCCTGCCCGCGTTGTGGGGATAGACTTTTGAGACCAGATATACGCTTTCCCTGGCAAGGGGCCGTATGGCCTCCCCCACCAGACTTTCGGACAGGCCCTCGCCGTACATTTCCGCCGTGTCGATCATGGTCATGCCAAGGCTGATGCCCTCCCGAAGGGCAGCAATCTCTTCCGCCCGCCTTGCCGGGTCCTCACCCATCTTCCAGGTTCCCTGGCCCATCCGCGGCAATACCATCCAACCACTCCTTTAGCAGGGGCGCTGCCCCTGCACCCTGCCCAAGGGATGTCATCCCTTGGGAATCCCGTTCCTTTATTATTATAGGTGTGTTAATATCCACTCGAAAATCGGTACTCGAAGGTTTCCAAAGGTTCCGAAACCCTGCCGCCGCCAGTGGCTCCGTAACCCCGACCCCGCCTGTGGCGGAAAAGGGAGGGGTGAAGGCAGGGTGCAGGAAGCCAGCGAAAAGGAACAATGCAAGCTGCAGCGCGGCATTGTGACTATTGAGATGGCCGGACCGACCGGAAAGCCCTTTGGTCGCGCTCGCAAGCGCGATACCCTTTACAACTGCCTTACCAACCGCACATAGAACCGCGCCAAATCATCGAGCTTGGAAAGGGGATTCGCTCAAAAATCGGTATCCGAAGGTTTCCAAAGGGCGATCGGAAAGCCCTTTGGTCGCGCTCGCAAGCGCGATACCCTTTACAGCTGCCTTACCAACCGCACATAGAACCGTACCAAATCATGGAGCTTGGAAAGGGGATCCGCTCAAAAATCGGCATCCGAAGGTTTCCAAAGGGCGACCGGAAAGCCCTTTGGTCACGTCCGCAGACGTGATACTTATTACAGCTGCCTTACCAACCGCACATAAAACCGCACCAAATCATACAGCTTGTTAAGCGGTATCCGCTCATCATTGGCGTGGATCGTCGCCCGTTCCTCCCGGGTCATATGCAGGGGCGAAAACCTGTACACATGCTTGCTGATCTGGCAAAAATGCCGCGAATCGCTGGCTGCCACCATCAAATAGGGTGAAACCACCGCCCCCGGCCAGGTCTGCCCGACAGCGGTTTTCAGCCTGTCCCAGGCTTCGCCCCGGGAAGGCGAGCAGGGGGAGGGGTTCGTTCCGTTGGCGATGGTCACGGTTACACTTTCATTGCCCACGATCTTCTGCACATACGCTTTGGCACTCTCCGTGGTATCGCCGCCGATGAGCCGCAAATTCGCCCCCACCGTTGCCTTGGGCGGCAGCACGTTATGGGCCGGGCTGCCGGACATTTGGGTAAAGGCACAGGTGGTGCGCACAAGGGCGTTCATCTCGCCGCCCTTTTTCAGGCACAGCCTGTTCAGCGCCGGCGCAAAGCACCACAGGTTGGCGAAGATCATGCGGTACAAAAAGATGGAGCGCCTGCCCAGCGCATCGAACATGCTGGCCACAGCGGGGGTGAGCCTGAACGGGAAGGGATGGCTTTCCACTTTCGTCACAGCCTTGGCCACGATGCCCACAGCGGTATGGGGCGGCGGCGTGGAGGCATGCCCGCCAGGCGACACCGCTTCAAAGTTCAAATTCATCAGGCCCTTTTCCCCCAGCCCGATCAGCGCGCAGGTTTCCCTGACGCCGGGGAACACATTATCCACCACCGCTCCGCCTTCGTCCAGCACCAGGGCCGGGGTGACGTTCCTGTGCTTGAGTTCCGCCACGATGTCCGGCGCTCCATGGCCGAAAATCTCCTCGTCGCCGGCAAAAGAAAGGTACACATCGTTTTCCGGCACGAAGCCCTGCGCAATCAGGTGCTCGGCCGCCTCCATCACGCCCAGCAGCGTACACTTGGTATCCAGCGTGCCCCGGCCCCACAATACGCCGTTTTCAATCTCCCCGGAAAAGGGAGGCTTCTTCCAGGTGGCCTCCTGGACGGGCACCACGTCGTAATGGGCCATCAGCACAGCGGGCTTGTCGCTTTTCTTGCCCGGCCAGCGGTACAAAAGGCCCCGGTCGCCAATGCGCTCCTGGGTCAGCTTTTCATGAAGGCGGGGATAGAGCTCTTTCAAAAGCTCCGGAAACGCTTCAAACGCCTTCGCGTCCTCCAGGGATTTATCCAGGTATGAGATGGTTTTCATTTGGATGATGGCCTGCATGTCGCGGGCCACCCTGTCTTCCTCCAGCTTGACCTCCGAAGGGGCGGGCGTTTCTTCTTTCACAGGTTTGAAGGCCAGTGTCCTTACGGTGATGACTGCAATAAACATCGCCAGCGCGGCTAAAACCAGATAAAGTATCATAATCGCACCTTCCTACAGCAGTTTCCTTCCTGTTTGTGGCACAGCACAAATCAATAAATGGAAGATTTTTATGTATTGTAGCAGTTTGCAAAGGCAAAGTCCAGTGCCAGAGGACGCTGTCCTCTGGACTCCCGCCAAAGGGAGATTACCCCTTTGGAATCCCATTATATAATTGCAAAAGGCCGGCAGTTGATTACTGTTGCCGGCCAATATACATTTTTTTGCTGTTCATCAATCTCCCATATACTTTAGTCTAAGCGGTGTAGACGCCTCAACCACATCCTCCGTACGCAGGTAGCCGTAGGTGCCTTCTTCCTCCATCCAGTAGCCCAGCCCATTCCTGGGGATGCATACGTGCAGCCACCCATCGCAGTCGGCCAGTACGTACATTTCCGCGCCTTCCTCAATGGCAGTCACCGTTTTGGCGCGGCCGGAGGCCGTGGCCTTTATATCGCAGGCCTTGTTGGTTTTGCCAACGGTAGGCGGATTGCTGACGGTGAAAACGTGCGGCTGTTCAGGATCGAGAGTGTGGAAGTAATTCCCGCTGATATAGCCCACCGTCTGACCGATCTGTACCTTGTACCAGGGGTTCGTTTTTCCGGGCTTGATATCCAATACTTTTACAAGCGTGCCGGACCGATACGTGCCAAGCTTTTTCGATTGGGTCGTGGCCTTTTCCCGAAGGTTTGCGCCTATCACCCCATAGCCTTCGCCAGTGGGCTGCGGATGGCTGGCGATATAGGCGCGTACCTCCTCTTCTGATTTGGGATATTCGTCCGCGTCAAGGGCTTCCAGCCAATTCGGATAAAAGTAAGGCAAATCCGCAACAACCGTCCGCTCACCCGAAGCGGACAGGCTTTCCACACGAAAGTAACTGCTTCTGGATACGCCGGTGCCAACCAATAACGCGCTGCCATCCTTTGCTTCACGCCGGTAGCGCAGCACCTCCACGGGATAGTCTATATTCTTCGCATAAGTAGAAATGAGCAACTCAAATGCTTCCCGGCCGCCATCTGCAGTCGGGTAGATGATTTCAATCATGGGCCATGATTTCCCCATCACAGTGCCAAACGCAAACGCGCGCCCGGTCAGCAGCGCCTTCCCCTCTGCCGCCGGCAGGCACTGCCAGCCCATTTCATCCGGATTGAAAAAATGCAAAAGCATCGTCTGCCCGTTCTTTTGGACGGCTACAAGGGCAGCACCGGATTCCGGCCGTTCTTTCTCCTTCCACTTTTCCATCTGCAGTATCCCTTTTAGGCATTGCCAATCAGCCCACATCGTTTTTCCCATCGCTGCCGCAAGCCCCTGGGGCAGTTCCGCATCGAAGGTCGTCATCTCATAATAGATCGCCACGCCGTCTTCGCTGAGTATCCAGGTCTTTTCTTCGGCCAAAGCACAGCTCATGGTTAACAAAGCAATGACAAGCAGGAAGGCCATGGTCCACAACATGCTTTTTTTCATATTCATGCTCCCTTCGGTGTTTGCGGGCGGGCTTGCGCCGGCCCGGCAGAAAACAAGGCGCTTGGATCTTCTGCCCATCCAACGTCCTTCTTTTCCACATTCATCCATCATTGCATGTAATTGTTGGATGTGTTACAACCCTTCACCATCTCGAAGCAGCAATGTGTGCCCTGCAAAGATTCTCTGCCTGCAAATCTTGACAAATTTCCCCCGCCGTGGTATCATTCCCTTGCAAAATTGAACACCTTATCCAGAGTGGTGGAGGGACGGGCCCGATGAAACCCGGCAACCGGCTGCTTGCAGCTAGGTGCCAAATCCCGCAACGCGGCACGCCGTATGGCAGCGTTGGCAGATAAGGAAGATCGAAATGATCCAGACCGCCTGCTTGTGCCGAGCAGGCGTTTTTTGTTCTCGGGGGCAATTTGCTCCCGCATGCAGAAGGAGAGGGATTTTTCATGCGCCAGTTGTTCACATCCGAATCCGTTACCGAGGGACATCCCGACAAAATGTGCGACCAGATTTCCGATGCGGTGCTGGACGCGATTCTGGAAAAAGACCCCCAGGCCCGCGTGGCTTGCGAAACCTGCGCTACCACCGGCATGGTGATGGTGATGGGCGAAATCACGACCAGCACTTACGTATCCATCGACGACATCGCCCGCAAAGTCATCCTGGACATCGGCTACCAAAGCTCCGACCTGTGCTTTGACGGCAAGAGCTGCGCGGTATTGACCGCCGTGCACGAGCAGTCTCCCGACATCGCCCAGGGCGTGAACAATGCCCTGGAGACCCGGGATACCGCCCAAGAGCACGACACCGGTGCGGGCGACCAGGGCATGATGTTTGGCTTTGCCTGCGACGAGACCCCTGAAATGATGCCCATGCCCATTGCCCTGGCCCACCGCCTGACCCGCAAAATGACCGCGCTGCGCAAGGATGGGACCCTAAACTGGATGCGGCCCGACGGCAAGTCGCAGGTCACCGTGGCCTATGAGGATGGCCGGCCCGTCCACGTGGACGCCGTGGTCATCTCCACCCAGCACAGCCCGGAGGTCACGCTGGAAATCATCCGCAAGGAGGTCATCGAAAAGGTGATCCTGCCGGAGATTCCCTCTCACCTGATTGACAGCAAAACGAAGTATTTCATTAACCCCACCGGCCGCTTTGTGCTGGGCGGCCCCGCCGGCGACAGCGGCCTCACCGGCCGCAAGATCGTGGTGGATACCTATGGCGGCTACACCCGCCACGGCGGCGGCGCCTTCAGTGGCAAGGACCCCACCAAGGTGGACCGCTCCGCAGCCTACGCCTGCCGCCATGCCGCCAAGAATGTGGTGGCCGCCGGTCTTGCCAAAAAGTGCGAAATCCAGGTGGCCTACGCCATCGGCGTCGCCCACCCCGTCAGCCTGTTTGTGGATACCATGGGCACCGGCGTCATGCCCGATGAAGACCTGGCAAAGCTGATCGAAAAAGTCTTCGACTTCCGCCCCAACGCCATCATCCGCCGCCTGAACCTGCGCCGGCCCATCTACCGCCAGACCGCCGCCTACGGCCACTTTGGCAGGACGGATTTGGATCTGCCGTGGGAGAAGGCGGATATGGTGGATGTATTGAAGGCCGCAGTGAAGTAACCAGGGGCGCTGCCCCTGGACCCTGCTAAAGGGACATAGCCCCTTTAGAATCCCCTTAATAGGATAATCAATTGTTCTTACCATAAAAGCAAGGCCACAATGATTTGTCCTGGCCTTGCTTTTTTTTGCCTTTGTATGACTCATTACAGAGGCGGCGCCCGAAGATTTTCAAAGGTTCCGAAACTTTGCCGCCACCAGCCCCCTCCACACCGCCCCCGCCTGTGGCGGAAATGGGCGGTGTGGAGGAGGCTGGCGAAACAAGCGCTGGGAGCAGGCTCCTTTTGAAAGGAGCTGTCAGCGCATCGAGACTGAGGATTGGTTAGCGAACCGGCGTGACGATTGAGCCAGATGGGGGAGGAAGGCAGGTGCAGGAAGCCGGCAAAAAGGAACAATGCCCGCAAGCCTCTTTTTGAAAGGAGTCTGTCAGCGAAGCCTGACTGAGGATTGTTAGGCTCCTTTTGAAAGGAGCTGTCAGCGAAGCTGACTGAGGATTGCCTAGCGCCACAATGCGACTATTGAACTGGCCGGACCGAGCGGAAAGCCCTTTGGTCTCTTCCACAGGAGCGAAACAGAAACCGCGCAGCGCCACCTATCCCAACCGGCTCAAAGGAGAAGGCTTTAAAATCGATAGCAATTGACAAAATGAAAAAAATCCCTCTTCAGGGAATATTCCCTCAACATGGAAACGTTACATTGCAGACGAACAAAGCAACCATCCGCTGCTTGAAGGAGGTCCCTCCATGAAAAAGCATTCCACCTTATTCGCCTTCTCCCTTATCGCAATCCTCGCACTCATCCTCACCCTCCCCGCCCTGGCCGAATCCGCCTCAACCCCTACCCCCACCGCCACCCCCATCCCGCCCAAGGCCATGATGGAGCGGTACCAGGACGTGCTTGCCGGGAGACACTCCTACATCCAGAGCAACATCGATGACATGCAAATCACCGAGGCCCAGTTTTCCAGCGAAACCCGGCAGTGGTACGGGTACGAGTTCGAAACGCTCATGGCCTTTACCGCCTTTTGCGTCACCGACCTGGACGCCGACGGCAGCCCGGAAATCATTTTGAAGCTTTCCGACGACTTTGGCTTTGAACTTTTGCGGTACGAAAACGGCGCGGTATACGGTTTCCCGTTTGTTGCCCGCGCCATGATCGATATTACGTTAAACGGCGACATCTACGGCTCCAGCGGCGCGTCTGACAACAGTTGGTATCAAATCCGCTTTCATGAAGGCCTGTACACGCTGACCGATACCTGCCGGATGCAGAGCACCGAAACCGGCGGCGTGCAGTATTTCATTGGGGATAAGGAAGTATCCCAAAATGAATATGAGACCTTCATAAGCGGCTTTGCGGACAAGGCGCGCCCCACCTGGATAGAGTTTTCAGCTGAAAACTTTGCAGACGTTGTATCCCGGTTTTAATGTTCTTTTGAAAATTACACATAGTACGCGTTATTCCATGGAATAAAAACACACCCCAAAGCCTTCCCCTTTCGAGAGAAGGTGGCGCGTAGTGCCGGATAAGGGGCTTAGCAACAGCTCCACATTCTAATAATATCACCTCATCAGTCGGCTTCGCCGCCAGCTTCCCCTCGAGGGGAGCCTCTTTTTTTCTTATTCAAAGATCTGCTTTCAGAATTATCAAATAACTTATACTACAGCCGCACTATCGGAAAATACAAGGCCACGAAATCGGTATTCCCCGGCTGCGGATAACGCTCGTGCACGGCGCCGGCCAGCGTATAGCCGTTTTGGGGGAAATATTCCTTCAGGATATACCGGAAGGTTTCGCCGTACCCGCTCTGGGAGCAATGGGCCACCACGTAGGTAAAGCCGGGAATGGTCCATATTGTCCAGCCTTCAGGCGCGACGGCTCCTTCCCTCGCCTCGCAGCCAGCCAGGTACATTCCTTGTTCTCCCCAGGGCTTGTAGGTGTTGCCGATATCGCTCATGGCGCCCCAGATTAGCGGCCCGTTGGTCGTTTCATCAAACTTTGCAAGGGCAGCGATTTCTCCAAAATCGCTGTTGGCTCCCTGCCACAGGGGCGGAATCCACTGCTGCGATTCTGCCGCCGGGCCCTGCCCTTCCTTGCCGATGACCGAAAAGGGGTACTTGCTGATGATTTGTATGTCCATCTCCATCCCTCCTGTACCGCATGATAGCATATAAAACTGAACAACAGCGTGTCATGTTTCCATACATGCACACATGGAATATCTTTCAAATCATTCCCCCAAAGTAATGAGGGCCAAAAAATGCCCGCGCCACACAGCCGCGGACCAGCCCACAGTATTGGTATATGAAACGGAAAGGGGGAGCTTTCACTTATCTGCGTACACTTTTTGCATAGAAACACCCATCCGCCGATAAACCATCAAAACCCGTTCCATCTCGCTAGACATCCGGCCGTCTTACCGCCGGCCGCTTTACTTTGCCTCCATGTTGGCTTTCTTGTTTTCCAGGTCGTTTTTCTGAATCGATTCCACAATGCCGGTCACATACTTTTCATCTTCCCCTGGAAATACGTACGCCGTGATGATCTTCAAAATGCCCAGCACGGCGGCGATCAGCGTTGCGCACGCAGTGACCAGCGCAACCACATCGTTTACATCCTTGTTCTTTTCAATGGTCCACCACACAATGGAAAATACGCAGGCCGCCACCAGCATAAACGTAATGCCCGCACAGCCCCAAAACAACACCGCCCGGTACTTTCTTGAGCTGCGTGATTTGATACGGTAGTACTTGACATACTCCTTCAAGAGAGCGGTGATCTCCAGATCGCGCCTTCGCTGCTGGTCTGTCTGAAAAGGGTCGCGGTTTAATGCCGCGTTGCTGTCTGCCAAATTGAAATCCTTTTCAAACAGCGAGCTAACCAATTCCAGGTATGCCTGCTCTTCCGCTTTTCTCATATTCAACCCCTCGCTATGTGGCCAAACCCACCTCTCCCACGCGCCGCTCGGCGCTTATTAAGGGTACATTGAACAGCCTTCCCAGTCGGTCTGGTATATCGCTTTGCGGGACCCCCGCGTCCTTCAATTCCCCGTACATTGCCCGGAAGCTGTCTGATGGCATCAACAGGCACGCGGCAAAGTAATCCATGTCGTTTTCCTCGGTCGTGCGGCTCGACGAGCGCTCGCGCCTGGCCAGTATGATGTCGCCCCCCGGCTTTCTTTCCAGGTGAAAAAAGTAGTGGCCAAGCTCATGGGCGATGATGAAACGCTTGGCGGGAAGATCCAGCCGGGCGTTGACGCCGATGAGCTTTTGCGTCGTAACGCCAAGGATCTTCTCTTCCTTGGTGTTGACCAGCAGGATGCCATCCTCTTCGTCGCCCAGGTTGGCGTTGCCGACGACAAAGCCCGCATTTTGGGCCAAAAGGAGGACGTCGATCTGGCCATCCGTATTCATATGAAATTGCCGCAGCACAGACTGCGCCTTCGCTTCGATTCGCTGTTTTTCCATTTCGGCGATTTCCTTCCACCCCTTGGGGCACGGCAGCCCAAAAGAGGTTAGGGTTTTTGATATAAGTCTTTTGTACAATGGGTCATAGATAAATCATAAATAGATATATAGCAAGGGGGAGAAAACCGTCTCAAGCCTTTTTGTGAGGTGAACAACCGCCCCGCGGCATATTGGCGGGAGACGGTCGGTATGTGGGTGTAAGCAATCGGGCAGCTTGTCCGTGTCTGTTTAATGCCATTATATACCAAGTAATGAACGCATACAAGACATATTTGTATCAATTTTGTTTGAATGACCCATCCATCCTGGATCGGAGCATGTATGCCATGGACAAAATAAAAAGGGAACATCACTGTTCCATGATGTCCCCTGCCCAATGGGCAAGCGCTTTTCCTACGGCCTACTCCCTGTACTCCAAAATATCCCCCGGCTGGCAATCCAGCGCCTGGCACAGCTTTTCCAGCGTCGAAAGCTTGATGGCCTTGACCTTGCCGTTTTTCAAAAGCGACACGTTCGCCATGGTAAGGCCCACACGCTCAGTCAGCTCGGTCACGCTCATTTTGCGCTTGGCCAGCATGACATCCACATTAATTACAATCATATGGTCCCCTCGCTCTCATCCTGCAAAACGGCCGCTTTGGCAATGTAGCGGGAGAGCACCGCCGCGCAAAGCGCCATGGAAATGCCAAAGACGATAATGAGAAGCGACATCATCACAATCGGCGGCCCGCTCATTTTCAGAAAGGCGAACACCGCGTTGCCAAGGAAGAAAAGGCCAATGTCCGCAAACAACAGGATCGACCCGGTTTTGACCCACTTTGCAGTCTTAAGCGTAAACACCTGGTCCCGTTTGATGGCGGTGGAAACCTTCCATATGTACACCAGAATCACAAAGAAAGGCAGCGCAACGCTCCAAAGAAAGAAAATCCACGGCCAGACAAAGCCCGCGGCCATCGGGTCTTCATGAATCATGGCGTTGGCCTGCACCGGCAGCAAAAGCGCGCAGATCAGCAGCGCGCAAAATGCGACGCCGATATCAGCGATACGAATGAAGAAGCAAAGCGTTTTGGACGACATTTTTCAATCCCCTTTCAGTTGACGAAGGAATCATAACACAGGAAATTCGATATGTCAATCAATATTTATCGCATTACAATAAATATTTTGTGTGCATCATAAATACCATTCGATCTTGTTTCACTGGCAGCGGCCAGCATTGCGCGGCATGAAAACAATAAAAGTGACTTCCCCTATTCCACCCGCGCTGTTTTCTGTTATAATTTTCATATCAGACAACCGCATGGATACAAAGCGCCCATCCCTCACAGAAAGGACGAATGATATGAACGCACCTGCCCGTTTCGGCATTCTGGGTTATGCCCGCATCGCCAGGCTCCACCTGATCCCCGCCATGCTGGAGGCAAACAACGCAGTCCCTTACGCCATCGCATCCACCAATCCCGAAAAGCTGATGGAGGCCCAAGCCAGTTTCCCCTTTGAAAAGGCTTATGACAATTACGATGCGCTGCTTCAGGACCCCAACGTGGACGCCGTGTACATTCCCCTGCCCAACAGCCTGCACAAGGAATGGACCATCAAAGCCGCCAAGGCCAAAAAGCATGTGCTTTGCGAAAAGCCCATGGCGCTTACCGAAGCCGACTGCCTGGATATGATCGCCGCCTGCCGTGAAAACGGCGTAGCGCTCATGGAGGCGTTCATGTACCGGTTTACCCAAAAGACCGCAAAGCTCAAGGAGCTTGTTGATTCGGGCGCCATCGGCGAAGTCCGGCATATCCACTCCTCCTTCCGCTTTGTTATGCGGCCCGGCCCCAACATCCGCCTTGACGCAACGCTTGGCGGCGGCAGCCTGTGGGATGTGGGCTGCTATCCCGTCAATCTCATCGGCATGCTCATGGGGGAGGAACCCGCTTCCGTCTGCGCTTTGAAAACCCAAAACCAGGGGGTGGAATACTCCCTGGACGCGGTGCTCAAATACAAAAACGGAGCCATTTGCACCCTGGGCTCCGGGTTTGACTCCCATTCCGGGCAGCTGACCGAGGTAAACGGCACGCTGGGCACGCTGCTTGTGCAGGAAACCTTTGACGGCACCGGCCTGCCCATCCTTTTGTACAAGGATGGCGCGGTCACGGAGATTCCCGTGCCGGAATGCAACCGCTATGTGATGGAGATCGAGGATTTTGCCGACGCCGTTCTGCAAAGCCGCGAGCCGGCTTTTTCGCTTGCGGAGACGGTGCGCAACATCCGTCTGATCAACAAAATTCTGGACGCAGCAAAGTAAAGGCGGAAAGGAAAGTGCCCATGCAGGATGAAAAATGCGCCGCCAGGCAGATGGCGGAAATCATTCGGAAACAGGAAGCGGCTTTGCAGTTTGACCATTTTGACGCGGGCGACGCCTGGCTGATTGGCCAGAGCCTGCGCGTTCGCGCCATCGCCCACGGCGGCAGCGTATCTATCGATATAACATTGGGCGGACTTAACCTGTTTCATACCGTGGTGGAAAAGCCCACGCCCAACAACGACCGGTGGGTTGCCCGCAAGCGCAACACCGTTCTGGAATTCTGGAAAAGCTCGCTGCTGGTGGCGCAGGAGATGCTCGTATCCGGAAGAACCTTGACTGAATTTGGCCTGAACGAAAAGGAACTGGCCTTATCCGGCGGCGGCTTCCCCATTCGCTTAAAGGATATCGGCGTGGTGGGCGCCATCGTCGTATCGGGGCTGCCTCAAACACACGATCATCAATTGATTGTGGATGCGCTGGCGGAGTACCTGCATCAGCAAGTGGAGTCGGTGCTGGCGTGAATGGCTCCGCCTGTAAAACGGAATGGATGGCAGAAAGGCCGCAGCGGTAAGCTGCGGCCTCAGACCATCAAAAAACCCTGGGAGGTATTGGAGGGCCGAAGCCCTCCAATTCTAGATCGAAAATCAGCGACATGTGCGGTGATTTTCGCAGGAATTTCGAAGAAATTCCTACCTTGCCCGAGCAAACGGCCGTAAAAACCGAAGGTTTTTACAGTGCAGCGAGGGAAAAATCTCGACAAAGTGGCTTCGCCACTTTGTCGATACGCTAAGGCCGCAGCGGTGAACTGCGGCCTTAACTATTCCCACCGTTGCGATTACATCCTCTTTACCGGCACCTGCAGCTCAGTCAAATAATCCTCCGGTGCGTTCACGCTCATGGGCGAGGCGACGGCCAGGCCGCGGATCAGGCCGTCAAACACGTAGCCCTGCTCCTCTGTCCAGGCAGCCAGCTTTTCCATGGCGGCGGTATAGCCTTCGTAGGGGCCGGAAAACCGGATGGTGGCCGCCAGCGGGATGGCCGGCAGCTCCCTGTACACAAACCCATACCGGCTTTCCTTCAATTCCGGTACAGGAATGGCCACCTCCACATCCACATCGCTGTCCTTGTAATCCTCATCATGATAGATGGAATACCCGCCCGCCTGGCAGGCGATGTGGTTTTGGGCGATATGCATGCCGAGCTTCTCCCACAGTTCCCCTTCCTTGTCATAGGCGGCAATCGTTGCCCGAAGGGACAATACCTTTTGCGCCTTCAGTTCCTTCAATTCCACTTCATATACCATATCCGTCCGCTCCTTTTTTATCATTTTTTCAAGGGCGGCGATCTTCTCAAGCTTGCGCTGTTCCAGGGCAATGGCGCTTTGAATCTCCCGGCTTTTATCCGAAAGGGCCTTTTGCATGACCTGCGCGTTGTCACAATACGGCAGCAGCTCCTCGATCTGTTCCAGACCAAAGCCCATGTCCCGCAAGGCAACGATGCGCGACACAAGGGGGGCTTGGGCGGCGCTGTACATGCGGTAGCCGGTAAAGCGGTCGATTTGCGCAGGGCAAAGCAAGCCGCATTTTTCATAGTGGCGCAGCATTCGCGCGGAGACCCTGACAAGCTTTGAGAACTCACCGATTTTAAACAAGCGTCTCACCTTTGCTTTGGCAATTCCGGATTGCATATTGATCATAAACCCTGACACTGTGCCAAAGTCAATAGCGGGGACTGTAATCTTTTTAGAGCGACGCCCAATAGCACACATTCCCTGGTTGAAACGGCATGCCCTGTCTGCTATTCTAATGGGGAATGAGGCGGCTTTGCGCAAGACAAAGCCCAAAAGGAGTGGATAGTATGAGCGGCATTACAAGACACAATATCAATCAGGAATACGCCTATTCCGAAATGGTGGAAGCGGGGGATTTTGTTTTTCTCACCTTTTGCGTGGGCAATATCGGCCAGTCTGTGGAGGCGCAGGTCCACGGCGCCCTGGACGACATGAGCCGGCGCCTGGAATCCATAGGTTTGACGCTCGACAGCGTGGTCAAGGTGGATGTGCTGATGAAGGACCCCTGGAACATACCCAGCATGGAAAAGGTGTTCCGGGAGCGATTCGCCGGCAATTACCCCGCGCGCAAGACCATCGCCACCGAGTTTGCGCACAAGGGAGGCGTGGATGGGCTGCAGGTGCAAATAGACGCCGTCGCTTACAGGAAGGCATGATCTTACGGAAAGCGCCGGCTGCCTTGTCAGCGGCATGCATATGAAAAAATGGACGACGCGGATCACTGACCGGCCGGCGTGCAAAACCCGGCGCTGAATTTTGAACCGTACAGGAGGCCTTTATGTCCATCCCTTTTCCCGAAACCGCGCTGATCGGCCGCGGCGCCCAGGCGGATGTGTACCTGTTTGAAGGCCAGGCCGTCAAGCTGTTCCATCCCGGCGCGAAAGAGGATGCCGTTTTATACGAAGCCGACATCCAGCAAAAAATCTACAACGCGGGGCTTTCCGCTCCCCGCGTATTCGGTATATCCCAATTTGACGACCAGTATGCCATTTTCATGGAGCATGTTCAGGGTATCTCCCTTGGGGAGCTGATTGACAAGGACCCTTCCCGCGCCCTGGAATACCTGCGCCTGGCGGCGAGCCTCCAGGCCCGCGTACATCAGACTCCCGGTACCGGCCTCCCCTCCCAGCGAGAAAAGCTGCGCCGCCGCATTCAGGCCGCCCCCCGGCTTTCTGAGGATATGCGGCAGCGCCTGCTTGCGCGGCTTGACGGGCTTGCCCATGACAGCGTTGTCTGCCACGGGGATTTTCACCCGTACAACCTGATCCAGACCAAAGACGGCCTTGCCATCATCGACTGGGTGGATGCCACCTGCGGAAGCGCGCAGGCCGATGTCTGCCGCACCTATCTTCTCTATCTGCTCCATGGCCGCATGGCGGCGGAGCCGTATCTGCAATTGTACTGCGAAGCCGCCCAAGCAAAAAGGGAAGCCGTACTTGCGTGGCTTCCCGTGCTCGCCGGGGCGAGGCTGTATGAAGCAGGCCGCGGGGATGACGAGGGCTTGCTGATGGAGCTTGTACAAGGGGCGCTGCCCCTTGACCCTGCCAAAGGCTCCTCCACACCGCCCCCGCCTGTGGCTCCGTAACCGAAGCGCCGCCTGTGGCGGAGGAAGCGAGGCGGAGGAGGCTGGCGAAACAAGCGATGAGAGCGGTAGCGAACCAGCGCGCCGATTGAGCCAGATGGGGGAAATGGGCGGTGTGGAGGAGGCTGGCGAAACGAGCAGTACGAGCGGCAGCGAGTAATGCGACGATTGAGACAGCTGGGAGTAATCCCTTTGGCATCCCCCCTTTAAACGGATACACGTTTTACACTATCGTAAAGGTTCTCTAATGAAGCAAATTCATACCGCACGCTTATCAGGCATTCTACACCTGAAAACACTATATGAGAGAATCACATTCCCCCTCACCCCACCAGCGTCTCTTCCTTTTTCATGATCGTCTGCTCATACCATTGGATCTTGCGGTCCAGGCGGTCCAGCGTACTTTGCATTTGCGCAACGCGGGCGGCCAATTGGTCCCGTTCGCGTTTTAAAATCGCCTTGCGCTCCTCCGCCGTGCTGTCGCCCCGTTGGTACAGCGTTACGTATTCCAGCAGCGCTTCAATGGACAGGCCGGCGCCGCGCATGCATTTGATGAATTCCACCCAATTTAAGTCAGTAGGCCCGTAATCCCGTATGCCGCTTTTGCTGCGGCGCACGGCGGGGATAAGCCCCACCTTTTCATAATAGCGCAGCGTGTCGATGGACAGGCCGTACTTTTCGCTGACTTGCGCGATGGTCATAGAACCGCCCCCCTTTGCAACGCTTCCGCCGGCCATGCAAGGCTGGCGCAGAAAACACGAACCTTTTTCAATCTTCCAGCCTGCACTCGGTGATGCGCCTCGACGGCCAGAACTCATACAGGCTGACGCTGTCCACCGTAGCGTGAAAGCTCGTAAACTGCTCCGCCACCACGGGCAGAGCCTTCATAATCACATCCGGCTCATCCATCATCAGGGTGGTATGGGCCGTCCAGTCGTGCAGGTTGATCCGTTTGTCCTCAAAGGGTCTTTGCAGCTTCAGCAGCTGCTCGTTCACATCCGGGCCGAAGAACAATACGTTCAGGCCGAACAGCCCGATATGATTGTAGCTTAGGGGAAACTGTTTCAGCCCTTTGCATGTCTTTTCCACAAGGCTTCTGATTTCTGCTTCCTGATCGACCGGAAAAGACCCCAGCGTAATATGATAGGGCACCTTGGGCGGCTTTTTGACCTCGATGCCAAGCCTGCACAAAAGCCGGTCGATGCTGCGCATCTTATCGCACGTATCCTTATCCAGTTGTGCCATGACATACAGGAGCTTCTCTTGCATGAGGCGTTTCTCCTTAGACAGATATGGGGGAAGAGGAGCGGCGCGGCCAGACTGGCTGCCTTCCCGTCCTCCTTGCATAATACCATGCCGGCGCGTCGATGTAAAGAAAGGGGAGCGGCTGTCATCCCGGCGGCGGACAAGGGGGCTTGTCAAAAGAAGTACCGTCCGGCCGAAAAAATTTTCGGCCGGACGGCTTATTGCATCATTTTTTATGCAGGACAAAAGGCTGTCATACCGAAAATCGGATACGCCGTTACTCCTCCCGTTCGATCATGCGCATCTTTTGATCCATTTCCCTTAATAACTGCTCCGCGGTGATCTGGCCCTGCAAAAAGCGTTTATAGAACAGGTCGGAAACCTCCTCGTTATAGCTCATGCCGGCCAAGGGATTGGGCCGCTGGAACATAAACCAGGAATCCAGCGAGCGGAAGGCGGCGATGCTCTCTCCGCTGGCCAGCCACTCAGAGCGCTGGGCCTCTTCCAATTGCTGCAGCCACATATCCAGCTGATCCTGATACGATCGCTTGTCTTCCTCCTTGGCCGTTTTCACCATCTCTTCCAGTTTTGAAATGGTATCCATAATCACCGCGACATCAAAGCCCGCGTCCGGCACAGGCTCGTTTTGCCCCGGCATCATATCGGTACGGAGCGTATCGGGCAGATTGGCCGCCGCATATTCCACAAAGGCAAGGGCCGCGTCAAAATTACGCGTATAGGGGTTGATAAATAACACCTGCGGGCTGCTGACAATCACCGGCTCCTCATTTTGGGCAAGCTTAAGGGGCATATAGGCGAAAAATTCGGTGGTGGCTTTTTGGGTGCTGGCATTACCCTGTATGTAGAACAGCTGCCTGGGCGAATGATCAGGATCTGCGTACTCCCTGTACGATGCGTCAGGGGCCAAGGCATCGACCACCTCAAAATCCGTGGCCATCAGCTTATCCAGCAGCCCGCGCATCTCCTTTGTATCGTATATCACGGGCCGGCCCTGACGAATACAGGTATACATGCGGTCCTCCATGATCGACCGGGCTATCATCCGCTTGTATAGCCCAACATCCACCGTTTGCCCGAACAAAGACATGGTGGGGTATTCTTCCCTGTACTTTTCTCCCCACAAGGCAATAAAGTCCAGCAGTTCATTGTATGTTGCGGGCACATCCGCGCTGCTCAGGCCCACCTCCTCAAACGCCCCGGGGTTGTACATGTTCACGGTATAGATGCTGGCAAAGGGCAGAGCAAGGATTTTTCCATCCCGCGTCAGCCGATCCCGGATGAAGAGATACATAGCGCTTACGGTATCCGAAACGATCATGCTGCCCTCCAGTTTCGCGTAATACCCCTTTTCAAACAAGGCATCCAATTGATAGTCGCCGGGATACAGCGCATATATATCGGCGGCGCCCTCGCCGCTCATCATGTGGGTCACCAACTCCGCGGTGTTCTTTGGATAAAAGTCGCTGAAGGCAAAGGTGACGCCCGGGTTGTGCGCGCTGAAATCCTCCACGGGCAGCTCATAGGTATGCCCCACAAAGGTAAGGGATTCATCGGCTACAGCAGCAGGATCGCATTTGTAGATTCTGACCCCGTCCTCATACGCGAGCGCCACATAGCCGCCGTTCAGCTGTGTGCCGCCGTGCAGCGGGCTGACAACGGGAATACGGGCGGCAAGCTTCGGCTCGCCAAAAGCAACGCTTGCATAAATCGCGCCCTTGCGCACAAGGTACAGAGATCCGTGCCTATTTAATAATACATGCTTTCCACATGCCTGCTGATATCCGCCTTTTTCGTCAGGCGGCCCGTATCCAGATCCAGCACCGACACGGATTCCGGCCAGCCTACAGGCCCACTGGCCACAAGCAGCTTGCCCGGAAAATAGGGCGCGGAAAGGCAGATGCCGGCCTTTACGACCTCGGCCTTCCCGCTTTTTGCATTCAGCTTTACCAGATTGCTGCTGACGGACATGGTGTTGCGCGCGATATAGTACACCTCGCCCCTGTCCAGCAGGAAATTGTCATAGCGGTAGCTGCCCTCCTCATTTTTCGAAACGGCCTCACCGGCATCATAGAAAACCATTTTTACAAAGACGCCCGTCCCTTCGTCAAAGCGCCAGAGCCCTTCCATCCTGTCGTCCAGCGCGTACAGCACGCCGTCCTCGCTCATCAGCCGGCTGATGTCCATAGGCGCCTCCGCCTGAATCCGCGCCGCACCGTCGAGGCCGGTTTTCGAAAAATCCATCAGCTGCCTGGGTTCTTCCCCTATGTTCCAGGCATACAAGCCATCCATCCTCGCAATATACAGCGTGCCGCCAACCGTCGCTGCCTTTTGCGTATTGTCAGGCTGCCACTTGCCGGAGGCCGCGTCAAAAAGCGTGACGCCACTCCCTTCCGCCACGGCCCCAAATGCAAACAGCAGCAACAAAACAGCCAGCAAAACGGTTCCTTTTGCCCGCGCCGTGAAAGAAGGTTTCATAAGACGCCTCCTGCAAATGTATTTTATGAAGACAGCATTTCGGGGAAAACCGGCCGGTTATTCTTTTGTGATCGTACCATATATTTCATGTGCTGTCTATCTTTTCTAGGCAAACAGGCTGTAAAACTTTTTCCACTTTCATGGGCCGTCTTGCAGCAATAGACACAGTCATGTTATACTCTTGTCATAAATTGAAATACAGCCGCAATTCCTGAAGGGTCTCGCGGCTGCCGAAAGGCGTTTGATAAGGAAATGCCGTGTATCAAGAAGCTTTGGAAATCTCCCGCGGCCTGCAGGCTGGCATTTGGCATACTGTTCATACTCCTGTTGGCCGCAGGCACAGCCAAGGGAAGCGAATCGCTGGTATCCGCCGACATAAGCGGCGGTCCCTTTCTCTATACAGGCTTGCCCATTATCCCCGCGGTCACGCTGACGGCGAACGGAACCCAGGTAGCATCCTCCTTTTTCAGCCTTTTGTATGAGGACAATGTGGAGCCGGGCACGGGCAAGGTCACCGTCACCTTCACCAATGTTCCCGTCACCGGGACGGGCGGCGAAGAAACGCAGGAAAGCGGCGTCCTTGTAAAGACCTTCTCCATCGAAAAGGCGCCTGTCACCGTGCATTTTACAGGCGCGCCCATCGAGTTGACGTACAACGGCGCGGTCCAGTCCATTCCTTTCAGCCTGATCGGCGAAATGACAAGCGGCGGCGCGGGGGCATACATCACCTATTCCGGCGCGGATACGCAGCCGAAAAACGCGGGCAGCTATACCGCCGCCGTCAGCCTCGGCAATGAAACCCATTACCAGCTGCAGGGGGACAATACCTTCGATTTCATCATCCGTCCCGCACCGGTAACGGTGGTGTTTCCGGCTGCCGATCCCGGTTACATATACAACGGCCAGGTACAGGAGCCTCCCTTTGGCATATCCGACCCTGTGCCGGGAGAGGACCCTGTCGTCCAGATCACCTACACCAAAGGCGGCGCGCAGGTACAGCCAAGGAACGCGGGCAGCTATGTGGCCGCAGCAGCTTTGACAGGCGACGCGGTGAACGCGAACTATCAAATCACACCTGCCGCCTTCTCCTTTACCATCGGCGCAAAGTATCTCTCCATCCGGGCACTGCATTCCGGCAAGCTGCTTGGCACCACGGACCCAAGCCCCATCGCCGCCTATGAAATGCAGGGGCAGGCGGCAGGCGAGACCCCCATACTGACAGGCCGGCTGGAGCGCCGGACAGGTGAAGCCGCCGGCGAATACGACATTCTCATCGGTTCCCTGGCGCTGGATACGGCGTATCCGGCGAACAGCAATTATATATTAGGATTTGAAGCGGGCGGCACGTTTACCATCAGCGCGCTGACGGACGCGCCGGATGCGGCGCTTTCTCCGGCAAGCCCGGATGGGAAGGGCGGCTGGTATATATCCCGTGTGCGCATTGTTGCCCCGGAAGGCTACCAAATCGGCAGAAGCTCATCCGGCGATGCCTGGCATGCCGCCCTAGAAAATGACGACGGCAAAGACATCACGGCCGATTACTATCTGCGCCGCACATCGGACGGCGCGGTAACGCGGCTAAAGCAGGCGCCCGCCTACAGCCAGGATACAAAGCTGCCCGATATCTCCAGCGAACACGCCGTAAGCACCCTTGGCGGCAGGCCGCTTTTGGTTTTTACGGCCCATGACAATATGCAGCTGGACAGGATCGAGGTTCGCATGGACGGCCAGGCCGTGTATACCATGCGGCCGAAGAACAAAGATTCCGGCAAATTCTCTTTTAGCTATCCGCTGATCCTCCCCGGCGTATTTAGTGGCGTGGCCTATGACGCGGCAGGCAACCGTGCCCTTGAAACCATTGAGGTCATCGTAACGGATACCGACGGCGACGGGCTGACCGATCTGTGGGAAGAGAATATCGGCACCGACATCCACAAAACGGACAGCGATGGCGACGGCATCGACGACAGGGCCGCCGTGTATTTGAGCATCGCTTTCGCGGATGATTCGCCCCTGCCTGTCATCGTCGGCCTCATGGCCGGTGTGCCGGGAAGCAGCGGCGTGTCCGAAAACGTACTGGAAAGCCCCCTGTTTGACACACTTGCGGATGCACGGGCGGAAGATGCAAAAAACGCTCCCCGGCTTGACAATTCTGCCGCCATCGTTCAGTTTGATGTACAGAGCGGCGCGGGCTGGGCCCTGTCCGGCAGCCGGCTTGTACGCTTTTCCCAGGAGGATGGCGTGTACAAGCCCAGAGAGGCGATTACGCTGAGCGGTTCCTTCGGGGCCACCCGGCTGGTCACCCTGTCCAGCGGCGATGGCAGCATCTTCCTGCTGGCCAATTGGAACGATACCGCGGGCCAGGTTTCCGGGAATATGCAGCTGCTGGATACCCGCACGAACAAACTGGCCACTCTTCATGGCACCGACGGCGCAACAGCCTTTGACTTGAGCACCGATGGCACAAAGGTAGCTTACCGCTCCGATGGAACGGTGCATGTCGTCGATCTTGTGCAGGGACACATCAAAACCGTGCACACAAGCGCCGCCGCGCTAACCTTCACTCCAGGCGGCCTGGCCCTGGGGGGCCAGGGTGATACCGTGCGGCTTTACGCGGACAACAGCCTAAAGGACGCCGCCTATCTGGGCCTTGTGGATATGGCCCAGCGCACCAACACCAGCCGTACCGTCACCGCCTTTACCAAGGCAGGCCAGGCGCCGGTGACCATCAACGGCAAGCTCACCTTCTCTTCGGATGCATCCGCCATCGTGTTTGACGGCGGGGAGCATGTGGTGGTCGTCACTTGCGCGCAGGAATAGCCTCCCTTGCCGCTGTGCCTCATGGCGGTGAAAGCGGAAGCCATATGCCTTGCACAAGCCCTGAACCCTATCAAAACAGCATAAAGCACCGTCCTGCGCTGCGCTGCGCGGCCGGTGCTTTATGCTGAATGGGATCGCCGGGATACGGCCTGCATTGCCCTGTTTCGGCGCAATATCTGACCAAAGTGCACAAGAACGAACGCATGCAGCCGTAGGCGCGAATATCATTCGCCCGCCTTGCATCAGGAATTGACTGCCATGCAAGAATCACATTACTTTGATGATCAGCAGCAGCCCCAGCCCCGGCGCGCCCAGGGCGCCGGCAATGATGGCCGTAATGGGGTTTAAGGAAACGGCAAGGTTCAGCGGCGTGGCCAAAAGGTTCCACACAAAGAGCATGCCCGCGCCCAGAATGCCGCGCTCTAATAGCTTCCAGGCGGGCTTGTAGGGCTCGATCCTTGAGCCGGCTATGTAGATCAGTATAAGCAATCCCGCGAAGATGCCGATAAACGCGAATTTTTCCATGGCCGCCCCTCCCTTGTAAGAACATTCTATGCGTGGGGACAGAAAGAAAACATCTTTCCGGGCACACATTTTTCTTACCGGGTATTGCGGAGCGGGTTCGGTTGTTGTATACTTATGCGGGACAGAAATTGTCAAGTGGGACATTTTAAGCCCGCGGAGGCGAGGGAATGCAGGATGATTTTCTGGAGCTGATGCAGCATTTGGCTCCTGATTTGGCCCGGGAAATGGCCCTGCGCGCACTGGTGCTGGAGCGGATTGCGGCCTTGCAGCCGGTCGGCCGCCGGCAATTGGCCACGCGGCTGAACCTGCCGGAGCGGGAAATACGCACGGTGGCAGCGGTACTCAAGGAAGAGGGCTTTATCGACCTGGACGCGGCGGGGATGACACTGACGTCGGCGGCGGACATGGTTCTGCCGGGCGCCAGGGAATTCAGCCGGGCCATGAAGGGCTTGACCGCCCTGGAAACAACGCTTTCGGGGCTTTTGAACGTACCCAGGGTATTTGTGGCGGCGGGCAACGCCGACGCGGAAGCTCACGTTTTGCAGGATGTGGGGCGCATGGCGGCCCAGCGGCTTCGCAGCATACTGCAAAGCGGCGACACCCTGGCGGTGACCGGCGGGGGAACCATGTCGGAGGTCGCAAGACATATGCAGCCCTCCTCGCCGCTGAATGTGATGGTGGTTCCCGCACGGGGCGGCATGGGCCGCGCGGTGGAGACCCAGGCCAACACCCTGGCGGCGGAGATCGCCCGCAAGCTGGGCGGGCATCACAGGCTGATCCACCTACCAGACCATATGGACGCGGCGGCTATGCAGGAAATGCGCAAGCTGCCGGAGGTCAGGGAGACCATCGACCTGTTGCAGCGGGCGGACGTGATACTGCACGGCATCGGCCGGGCTGATGAAATGGCCAAACACCGGCATCTGTCCGTGAGCCTGACCCGCAAGCTGCTGCTGGAAGGCGCGGTGGCCGAAGCCTTTGGATATTACTTTGACCGCGAGGGAAACTGTTTGTACACCGCTTCCAGCGTGGGGGTGGACTTGGGCCGCTTAAAGCCCAACTGTCTGATGATCGCTGTGGCGGCAGGCGAAAAAAAGGCGGAAGCCATGATCGCGGTGCTGCGCCACTACAAGCACGAGATGCTGGTCACCGACGAAGGCGCCGCCAGGAGGATCGTCGAGCTTTTGGCTTAAGCGATTTGAGGGATGACTCCGAAGGTTTCCAGGGCTCCGAAGTCAAAGCGCCGCCTGTGGCGGATGAAGCGAGACGGAGGAGGCCGGCGAAACAAGCAGTGCGAACGGCAGTGAGCAATGCGCCGATTGAGTCGGATGGCAGGAAAGCCCTTTGGTCGCACCCGCAGGTGCGAACGTTTTAATGATTGCAAACCCGTATCGGGATGGCAATACAACAAACCAACTACCAATCTTTTGCATAAGGAGTGTGTACCATGGCAAAGAAGACCATCGAAGACATCCAGGTCTCCGGCAAGAAGGTGCTCGTCCGGTGCGACTTTAACGTCCCCTTTGATGAAAACAATCTCATTTCCGACGAGACCCGCATCCGGGGCGCGCTGCCCACCATCCGGTATCTTCTGCAGCATGGCGCAAAAGTCATCCTTTGCTCCCACCTGGGCAGGCCCAAAGGCGGCTTTGACACAAAGAATTCCTTGAAGCCTGTGGCGGAACGCCTAAGCCAACTGCTCGGCAAAGAAGTCAAGCTGGCGGCCGACGTCATCGGTCCCTCTGCCCATGAATTGGCCGCCGCCATCAAGGACGGCGAAGTCATGATGCTGGAAAACGTCCGCTTCCACAAGGAAGAGGAAAAGAACGATCCCGAGTTCGCCAAGGAGCTGGCTTCCCTGGCGGAGATCTATGTGAACGATGCTTTCGGCACCGCCCACCGCGCCCATGCCTCCACCGAGGGCGTGGCTCATTACCTGCCCGCCGTGGCCGGCTACCTGATCGGCAAGGAACTGTCCGTCATGGGCAGCGCCCTGGAAAACCCCGAGCGTCCCTTTGTGGCGATCCTGGGCGGCGCCAAGGTTTCCGATAAGATCGGCGTAATCAACAACCTGCTGGACAAGGTGGATGTTCTGATCATCGGCGGCGGCATGTCCTACACCTTCCAGAAGGCGCTGGGCGGCCACATCGGCAAGTCCCTGCTGGAGGCGGATAAGATCGAGCTGGCCAAGGACCTGATGGAAAAAGCGAAGGCAAAGGGCGTCAAGTTCCTGCTGCCCGTGGACAATGAGGCCGGCGACGCCTTCTCCAACGACGCGCTGCGTATCACCGTGCATTCCAAGGAAATTCCCGACGGTTTTGAGGGCCTGGACATCGGCCCCAAGACCCAGGTGATTTTCGCCAATGAAATCGCCCAGGCCAAGACCGTGATCTGGAACGGTCCTGTGGGCGTATCCGAGTTTGAAAATTTCGCCACCGGCACCCGGGAAATCGCCAGGGCCATGGCTGAATGCGGCGGCGTGACCATTATCGGCGGCGGCGACAGCGTCGCGGCCGTGGAAAAGATGGGTTACGCCCACAAGATGACCCACGTATCCACCGGCGGCGGCGCCTCCCTGGAATTCCTGGAAGGCAAAGAACTGCCCGGCGTGGCCGCCCTAAACGACAAATAACCAGGGGGCGTTGCCCCCTGGACCCCTACCAAAGGGACAAAGCCCCTTTGGAAACCCCATATTGGGGTGGAATGAGGGGCTGTTGCGCTGGTCAACATGTCATGCAAAGAGACGGCATCCGAAGGTTTCCAAAGGGCTCCGCAGCCGAGGCGCCGCCTGTGGCGGATGAAGCGAGGCGAAGGAGGCTGGCGAAACGAGCAGTGCGAACGGTAGTGAGCAATGCGACGATTGAGCCAGATGGGCGGAAAGCCCTTTGGTCGCTCTCGAAGGAGCGAAACCCTTCCACTAATGCATCTTGCTGCAGGGCAGGCACTTAGCGCGACAGCCCCTGTATCTATGAGACGAGAAAGGACATGCTTTTATGCGTACACCCATCATCGCCGGCAACTGGAAAATGAACAAAACCCCCGCCGAGGCGGCACAACTGGTAGAAGAGCTCAAACCCCTTGCCAAGGATGCCGTCTGCGACGTCGTCGTCTGCGTGCCCGCCGTTGACTTTGCCGCCGCACGTGCCGCCGCCGAGGGCTCCAACATCCATCTGGGCGCACAAAACGTACACTGGAAGGAATCCGGCGCGTTTACCGGCGAGCTTTCCGCCGACATGCTCAAGGCCGCCGGGGTCCAATACGTGATCATCGGCCACAGCGAGCGCCGCCAGTTCTTTGGCGAAACCGACGCCACCGTGAACCTGCGCGTGAAGGCCGCCGTGAAGGCCGGGCTTACCGCCATCCTGTGCGTGGGTGAAATGAAGGATCAGCGGGAAGCCGGCTACACCGATGCCCTGGTGGAATACCAGACGCTAATCGCCCTCACGGGATTGACCGATGAAGAAGTCAAGAACGTCGTGATCGCCTATGAGCCCGTATGGGCCATCGGCACGGGCCTGACCGCTACCGACGAGCAGGCCAACGAGACCATCGGCGTCATCCGCGCCGCACTTTTGCGCAAGTATGGCAAAAACATATCCGACGCCGTGCGCATTCAGTACGGCGGCAGCATGAACCCCGGCAACGTGAAAGGGCTCATGGCCCAGCCGGAAATCGACGGCGGCCTCATCGGCGGCGCATCCTTAAAGGCCACGGATTTTGCCAAGGTCGTCAATTTCGATAAATAATAAAACATGACACCGAAGGATTCCAAAGGGCTCCGAAGCTGAAGCGCCGCCTGTGGCTCCATAACCCCGACCCCGCCTGGGGCGGAAAAGGGAGGGGTGGAGGAGGCTGGCGAAACGAGCCATGCGAACAAGGCTCCTTTTGAAAGGAGCTGTCAGCGAAGCTGACTGAGGTTTGGCTGGTGAGCAGGGCGACGATTGAGCCAGCTGGAGGAAAGCCTTATTTGGACCCGCAGACGCGAAATCCCAAAGGAAAGGAACCATTAATTATATGAGCAAACCCATGACTGCCCTCATCATTATGGATGGCTTCGGCTTGAACCCCAGCCATGAGGGCAATGCCATTTATGCGGCGGGCACGCCCAACCTGGACATGCTTACCGCCAAGTATCCCCACACCCAAATCGGCGCCAGCGGCATGGATGTGGGCCTGCCCGACGGCCAGATGGGCAACAGCGAGGTGGGCCACTTAAACATCGGCGCCGGCCGCATCGTGTACCAGGAACTGACCCGCATCACCAAGGATATAAGAGACGGCGAATTCTTTGAAAAAGAAGCGCTGGTTTGGGCCATGGACGAGGCGAAGTCCTCCGGCAAGGCGCTGCACCTGATGGGCCTTTTGTCCGACGGCGGCGTCCACAGCCACAACACCCATTTGTACGCCCTGTTGGAAATGGCCCGCAAGCGGGGGCTGAAAAAAGTGTACGTCCACTGCTTCCTGGACGGCCGCGACGTGCCCCCTTCCAGCGGCCTGGGCTTTGTGAAGGAACTGCAGGACAAGCTTTCCCAAATCGGCGTGGGCGAGATCGCCACCGTCATGGGCCGCTACTGGGCCATGGACCGCGACAATTTGTGGGACCGGGTTAAAAAGGCTTACGACGCCATGGTGTTGGGCCGGGGCCAGGCCATCGCCAAAAGCAGCGTTCAGGCTGTGGAGCAAAGCTATGCGCTGAGCGAAAGCGACGAGTTCGTCAAGCCCACCGTGATCTTGAAAGAGGGCAAGCCCACCGCCGTGATCGGCGAAAATGATTCCGTCATCTTCTTCAACTTCCGCCCCGACCGGGCGCGGCAGCTCACGCGCACCTTCATCCAGCCCGGGTTCGACGGTTTCCAGCGGGAACTGGGTTACTTCCCCATGAACTTCGTCAGCATGACCCAGTATGACGAAACCTTCACCGGCCTGAGGATCGTCAATCCCCCCGAGTCCATGAACAACACCCTGGGCGAATATTTGTCCTCCCTTGGCAAAACGCAATTGCGCATTGCCGAAACGCAAAAGTACGCCCACGTGACCTTCTTCTTCAATGGCGGCGTGGAAAAGCCCAATGAGGGCGAGGACCGGGAACTGATCCCCTCCTCCAAGGTGGCCACCTTTGATCTAAAGCCCGACATGTCGGCCTATGAGGTGACAGAAAAGGCTATCGCGCTCATCCATGCGCAAAAGTACGACGTCATGATCCTGAATTTCGCCAACTGCGACATGGTGGGCCATACCGGCATCATGGAGGCCGCCATTGCCGCCGTCCGGACGGTGGATGACTGCGTAGGCCGGGTGGTGGACGCCATTTTGAAAAACAGCGGCCGCGCCTTTGTCACCGCCGACCATGGCAACGCCGATCAGATGATCGATCCCGTTACCGGCGAAGCCTTTACCGCCCATACCACTTTCCCCGTACCCTTTATCGCCGTCGGCCCCGAATTTGTGGGCAAAACCCTGCGCGCAGGCGGCCGGCTGGCGGATATCGCCCCCACCATGCTGCATAGCATGGGCATCCCGGTTCCCAAGGAGATGACGGGAACGACGTTGATATAAGTGAGCTTTTTTTGCGGAGAGAGGATTTTTTTGAAAAAAATCCTCTCTCCGCACCCTTCTGAAAAAACTTCAATGCATAACAAAAAGAGGCCGGAACAGGCCTCTTTTTGTTATGTGTTTGTGCACGTTACTCCGTCTCCACCAGCTCAAAGGTCGAGACCATGTGCCAAAGCCTTGCGCCAAAGCCTTCCGCGGCCATTAGAGGATATTCACGCGATAGGTAGAATTGGCCTGCCTTGGCGGCTACGATATACTTTTCCACCACCATATCCTCCTTTACGGCGTGGAAACCATAGGCTTCATAATTGGGGAACAGCAGCTTCGCGTCGATTTCCGTTACGGCATAGCCGTTTTCCGTCAGAGACTTCGCAAGGTCATCCCGCGCCATCTCCAGCGTGTAGTCAGGCTGCGCGGAATAGGTGATGTACAGCCCGACGCCATCCAGCGCGTTGGGATCAAAGGGTTCAAACGCGTCGATATCATTGCCTTCCTCGGGCTCCACATAGGCAAACCGGTCTATATCGATCCACAGCCGATAGCCACGGGGGCTTTCATACACCGCTTCATTGACAGGTTCCTGCGTGCCTTCCAGTTCAATGGTCCCCACCCTGGTAGCGGGGGCGGTTTCCGCCACAGCGCCAAGGGTCAAACACAAGAGCAGCATCATGGCCAGTATGAGTCGGGTCAGTTTCATTAAAATCCTCTCCTTTGTTCCGCTGATACCAATAAGACGAAGAATAAGGCAAATAGTTTCCACGAAGGCCATTGTTTACATGGAAAAAGCCGGCGGCGGGCAGAAAATCGGCATGGATTTTTCCCAAAGCAGCAAACACCATGCATGGTTTCTTCACATACTGTATTACCGGACCCCATTTTATGCTGGAGGAATCCCTTATGCTTGCCAATGAGAAGTGTTCCCACCACAAACGCCCTTGTCCTCCCCGGCCCCCCTGCCCGCCGTGTCCTCCGCCTTGCCCCCCCCGCCCTGATCCCTGGGAGGAATTTTGCAAGGCTTGCCATAAATATTGTGACAAGAACCACTGCGAGCCCCCCTGCAAAGACCGCCCCTGCCCCCATGGCGGCCCCCCCTCCTGGAAGCCCGCTGATGCGCCCCAGGCCGGCTGCGTCTCCTGCTGGGCCCTTGGGCAAAACGGGCCCAAAGAGGACACAAACGATTATGGCCAGGAGGCCGCCCGTGATTATGGCCGCCAGGGCATTATTGATTACGGCCAGGAAGCTGCCCGCAATTATGGCCGCGAAGGTATCCGTGATTATGGCCAGGAGCAGGCCGCTGATCCCCGCCAGAATGCAGGCGCCGGATATGCAGCCGGCCGCGAGTATGGCCAGGAGATGACCCGCGATGTCCGCCAGGAGGACAGCGTCGCGGCGCCGCAGAATGCTCCCGTCCAGCCCGGCTATGCCGTCAACTGGGCATATACCCAGGATGGCATTTGGGTGTATTATCCCAGGAGCGTTTGGTCCGAGTAATGCTGAGAGGCATTACGCTATCGTTACAGCAGGCCTTTTTGTACTGGGCTGCAAACGGACAATGACCGTATATACAAAAGGGGGGCTGCCATACCGGAGATCCATCTCCGGCACGGCAGCCTCTTTCCGTACACTTATCCGTATGGCCTGTCCTACATCTCCGCGCCGTGCGCCAATACATTGCGGATCATTACATCGACGATGTGCAGATCAAACTGTCAGCCCGCGTTGTGCTTTAACTCCTCAATGGCCTCCAAAAAGCTCATCCCCTTGCGGTAGATGCAGTCCTTCGTCATGGCGTCGTAAGAATCGGCCACATTGATGATCCGTGCCTCCCGGGGATGGCCTCAATGGCCTGCTTCCGATCCCGTTTGAGCTCCCGCTGCTCCAGGCTGCTTGGGATGTCCGGCCCAGGCTCAGGCATGCCCGGAGGTTCACCTCCACAAAACGGCCATTGAAATCATGCACAAAAAATACGTCTACCGCATGCTCTGTGAGCGCCTGATACCGAAGCTCTTTCTCGGCCCTTTCCTGGCGTTCCTCAATCAAATAAATATGCAATTATTTTACATGCCGCTTTGTTTAAGATAATACATCCGCCATGCAAGCCCAATTGCTTGCATGGCGGTGTGGCGAAGATCTGTTTGGCAGGCTGGGGCGGCCCGTGACTTCATCAGTCGTCGCCCTGGGTCAGGTTGTTGGCATAGGTTTTCAGGCTGGCAAAGGAATTGATGTTGTCCGCCCGCTGCCGGATGGCTTCCTGTACGTAGTCGGGCAGAGAGGAAAAAAAGGCGCTGGCTTCGTTGCTGTCTCCCAGCAGTTCGTTAAGTCCCGAATACTTGCGCATGCCGCTTGCTCCTTCATGTTTTTTCTCCCTTTATTTTTTGAATCTCCCGGCATGTTATGCGGCACTGCGGCAAAAAAGCTTTGCCAACGGCAGTGGGGCGGGATTTATCCCCATCGCGGCAGAAACCTTGTCCCATTTGCCAGATTTGCGTATAATGGGATGCGTGGGAAGGAGGCGGTCAGGATGCCGGTCATGGCGTATTGCAAAAAGTGCAAGCAGGAGGTGGAGCCTGCCGCCCTGTGTTCCCTGTGCGGCCAGAAGCTTCCATCCGGCAGCCTTCGCATCAGCTGGACCTACGCCTATTCCCCCGTGCGGGAATTTTTAAGCTGGAACAGCATCCTTCGCGTCGGGCTGCCCGCCCTTATGCTGCCGATGCTGACCGTTATGGGCGTAGAGCTTGCCCGCAAGGGGATGCTGGGCTTGCAGCTGCTGTTTGCCCAAGGTTTTGCGCGCCTGATGCTCGCGCTTTTGGTGATCCTTTTGGCCGCCGTGCTTGTATCGCTGCTTGTCAGGGGCCGCGTTATGGCACGCTTTGTGCTGGATCAAAAGGGGGCGCATGTTCAAATATGGCAGGCAAGGCCATCCCTGATCCTGCGCATTTTGCGCATCACGCCCGGCAGGGCGGACACTGCCGACCCTTGGGGGGAAGGCATGCGGCTGCTGGAGGAAAAGCATCTGCCCTACGCCGGCATCAAGCGGGTGGGCTTTTGGCCGGACAGGGACAAGATTCTCCTGTACAACCCGCGCTTTTTCCAGGCGCTGGCGCTGCATTGCCTGCCGGATACGTATGACGACAGCCTGCGCTTTTTGTATGAGCAGGTGAAAAAGCGTCCCGGTGTGATGCGGCCGCCAGCCATACCGCAGGAAGAGGCGAAAACGCCACAACTGTAAATATTACGCAATTATTAAGATTTTTCTTGACATTGGAATAAATGTGTCATAAAATGGGTAAGCCAATGGAAAATCGAGGCTGGAGGTTTGCCCATGCAAAGGACGCACAGATACACATTTTTACGGCAGAGGTGCGCTTTTTTTCTTGCTATCCTGCTGTTTTTGAATCTGTTTGCCGGCGCGGCCGGCGCTGTCACCTATCCGTATACGGCCTCGGCCAATGACAAGGTCAACATGCGGCGCAGCCCCAGCAGCTCCTCCGTTGTGTTGGAGCGGTTGGAACAGGGCGAAGCGGTATCGGTGGTGGGCGAATCCGGAAACTACTACAAGGTTTTTTATAACAACCGGACCGGCTATATCCTCAAGCAGTACATCGGCGACAAGGCCGCTGCGCCTACGCCGGCACCCTCCCAAAAGACCGCATCCTCCGCGTCGGGCACAACCGGCTTTCCCTACCAGACCACGACAAAGGATAAGGTGAATCTGCGCAGATCGCCCTCGTCAAGTTCCGTCATTCTGGAACGGGTGGAGGCCGGCGCGGAACTGACGGTGGAAGGGGAAAGCGGCGATTACGTAAAGGTGCGCTATAATGGCGTCAGCGGCTATATATTGGCGCAGTTTGTCTATGTCAAAACGGTGGCCACACCTGCGCCGTCAACCGTGGATGATATCAACGATGATTATACTTCGCTGGGCCGCGGCGCGTCGGGCAAGGCGGTCAAAGCGCTGCAGCAGGCGTTGATCGAGCTGGATTACCTTTCCGGCACGGCGGACGGCAACTTTGGCAGCCAGACGGAAGCGTCGGTCAAGGCCTGCCAGAAGAAGAACGGCCTTTCGGAAACCGGCACAGCCGATGATGCGCTGCAGACGCTGATCTATGAGCAAAAACCGAAAAACGCCGCGGGAAAGGCTGTCAAGGTCATGACCCTTTCCCCCCTGGACGGGATGACCATGCGGGAAGGGAATACCGGCGACGCCGTGGTCCTTTTGCAGGAACGCTTAAAGACGCTGGGGTATTATACCGGCAGCATCAGCGGCATATATACCAAGGATACCATTGCGGCTGTCAAGGCTTTTCAGACGATGAATGGGCTCAAAGCCGACGGTTTGGCCGGCAGTTCCACACAGAGCAAGCTCTTTGGCAGTGACGCGCTGCCCAAAAACGCCATTTTGACGCCTACGCCGGCGCCCAATGCCACCGCTACACCGCCGGGAACAACGGTTCGCCAGGGCGATCAGGGCGACGCCGCCAAAGCGGTGCAAAAGCGCCTGAAGGAACTGGGTTATTTGAAGGGCACGGCGGACGGCAAGTTCGGCCCGGCCAGCGTGGAAGCCCTCATCGCCTTCCAGAAGCGTCATGGGCTGACCCAGGACGGCGTGGCGGGGACATCCACCCAAAACCTGCTGTTCTCCAACCTGGCGCTGCCCGCGGCGGGAGAGGTGACGCCCATCCCAACCACCACGCCCCTGACTGCGGAAAACGCAATCGTGATCCAAGTCGGCACCCGCGGCACGGTCGTGCTGAGCCTGCAAAAACGGCTGACGGAGCTCGGCTATTACACCGCCAAGATGGACAGCGACTATAAGGCTGCGGACCGGGATGCCGTAAAGGCTTTTCAAAAGAACAACGGCTTGAAGGCCGACGGCATCGCGGGCTATGAAACGCAAAAGGTGCTATATAGCTCCGGCGCCGTACCGGGCTCCCTGTTCACGCCCACGCCGACCCCTGCCCCGACGCCGACGCCAGCGCTGAGCACGCTGCGCCAGGGCGATAACAACAACCAGGTCAAAGCCATGCAGCAGCGGCTGATCCAACTGGGTTATTTGGCAGGAACGGCGGATGGCAATTTTGGCAGCGGCACCGCAAACGCGGTTATGGCTTTTCAAAAGAGCAACAGCCTGACGGCCGACGGCGTGGCCGGCTTCACGACGCTCAGCAAGCTGTATTCCACAACAGCAACTGCCGCACCCACCTCCACGCCCGTGCCTACGCCATCTATACTGAAGCAGGGCGACAGCAACGACGCGGTGCGCATCATGCAGCAGTCGCTGATCAACCTGGGCTATTTGCGCGGTTCGGCGGACGGTGTCTTCGGCGCGAACACCTTCCTGGCACTCAAAGCCTTCCAAAGCACCAACGGCCTGCTTTCCGACGGTGTGGCCGGCCAGAAGACGCTGACCTTGCTTTCCAGCTCCACCGCCAAACCCGCGCCCACGGTGCCCGGCGCCACGGCCACCCCCAAGCCCACCGCGCCGCCGGCAGGCGCCGCCCCCAAAGCATCCCAGGTCCGCTACGCCAACTGGTATACGGAAATCCGCTCCCGGGCGCGGCAGTATCCATACGCCACGGTGTATGACTACAGCACAGGCCTGAGCTGGAAGGTAAACATGTTCAGCATCGGCGCTCACGCGGACTGCGAACCCCTGACGGCGGAGGATACCGCTACCATGGTCAAAGCCTTTGGCGGCAAGTATACCTGGACGCCCAAGGCCGTATGGGTCATTTTCAGCGATGGCCGGGTGTATATGGGTTCCACCCATGACAACCCCCATGGCGTGGAGCATAATACCACCAACAATTTCCCGGGACACTTATGCATCCACTTCCCCAGGACCCAGGCGGAGGTTACCGCCATCGGGCCCTACGCCACCTCCCACCAAACGGCCATCGACGCCGGGTGGAAGGTAACGCAGGCGATGATCAAATAAAGAAATAGACATTGGGCAAAAGCCTGCGCCGGAACGTGCGCAGGCTTTTGCTGTTACAGGGAATCCGCTGGCTGTAAAGGCTCCGAAACGCCGCACATGGGGCTGGAGGATTGATAGTCTCCTTTTGATTCTTCGCACCGCCCCCCAATAGCCGCCTCATCTTTATAGCTCCACGACCTCCACATTGTCCAACGCATCCTGGATCAGGGCTTCGCTGTCAAGCAGCGCTTCGCCCTCCAGGATGATCTCCATTTTGGGCTTGGTGGCCGGGTGCTTGGGCGTAAATACGGTGCAGCAATCCTCATACGGCAGGGAGGATGTTTCAAAGGTGCCGATGCGCCTGGCCACATCGATGATCTCCTGCTTGTCAAAGCCGATCAGCGGCCGGAACACCGGCATGGACACCACCTGGTTGGTGCTGTTCAGCGACTCCATGGTCTGGCTGGCCACCTGGCCGATGCTTTCGCCCGTGATCAGCGCCTGGGCCCGTTCCTTGCGGGCGATGCGCTCGGCAATGCGCATCATGTAGCGGCGCATGATCAGCGTGGTGTAATCCTCCGGGCATTTTTCGTGAATTTCCATTTGTATGCGGGTAAAGGGCACCACATGGACCCGGATTCCGCACAGGCTTTCGGAGAGGATGCGGGCCAGGGACAGCACCTTTTCCTTGGCCCTGTCGCTGGTGTAGGGAAAGGAATGGAAGTGCACCGCGCTGACGGTGACGCCCCGCTTGGCGATCATGTAGCCGGCCACCGGGCTGTCGATGCCGCCGGACAGAAGCAGCGTCGCCCGGCCGTTGGTGCCCACCGGCATGCCGCCGGCGGCGGGGACGGTTTTCGCGTACAGGTAGGCCATGTCCCGAATCTCCACGGAAAGAACATGCTCCGGGTTGTGCACGTCCACCGTCAAATGAGGGAGCTTATCCAGAATATATCCGCCCATTTTGATATTGATCTGGGGCGAATCCAGAGGATAGCGCTTGTCCGAGCGCCGGGCCAGCACCTTGAAGGTGCCTTTCACATCCTTCAAAAGTTCGACGCCTGCTTCGCACAGCGCGGCAAAATCATCCTTCTCCATTTCGATGGCCGGGCACACGGAGTGCACGCCAAAGACCTTGCACACCCGGGCAAGGCACGCGTCCAGCTGGTCGCCGCTGACGAACACGCGGCTGTCGCTGAGCCAGACCCTTCCGCCAAACTCCTTGACCGAAGCCTTGACCCTTTCCACCAGCATGCGCAGAAAATAAGGCCGGTTCAGGCCTTTCAAATGAACTTCCCCAAAGCGGACCAGCAAAACCTTTCGCATGAACATACTCCTTTATTGCGGAAAAGGGCTTGTCCCCTTCCGAGTTTACACCCAGGTGAAGCAAAATGCAGAGCCTTCCCCTATCAGGGGAAGGTGGCGCGCAGCTCCAGCTCATTCAATCGTCGCGCTGGTTCGCTGCCGCTCCCATCGCTCGTTTCATGAGCCATGTCCGCCTCGCTTCATCCGGCACAGCCGGCGCTCGGCTTCCATGCCAGATGAGGTGCGTTCCTGTTGCAAACGTATACCGCAACTGGATGCCCTCATCAGTCACCTTCGGTGACAGCTTCCCCCATAGGGGAAGCCTCTACGCATATCTTCCATCGCTTTTGAAGGCAAGGGGCACCGCTTATTCTGCCCGCATCTCGCCAATCCTGTACGCAAGGCAGGCAGTTCCTTTATCCGGCCGCGCTATCTTCTCGTAAACTTCGACAGCAGCCGGTAATGCTCCCTCACCCTGTCCGCCGTGTAATCAATCTCCTCCTGCGTATTATACGGCGACAAACTGAAACGGATGGCGCATTCCGCGTCCCTTTGCGGGATGCCCATAGCCTTTAGCGTATCCGATACCTTTTGCTTCCGGGAAGAACAGGCGGAGCCCATGCTCACATAGATGTTATCGCCGGCCAGGGCATAGAGCATGGTTTCCGAGCGCACCGGCGGCAGGGAAATATTCAATATATGGGGCGCGGCGGCGGGACTGCCCATATCCGGCCCGTTGACGCGGGCGCCGGGCACGGCATCCACCAAGGCCGCGTACAGCCGCTTTTTCAACGCAAGCATCGTTTGGACGGCATCGGCGGGGTAGGCTTCCACCGCGGCCAGCAGCCCCGCGATGCCGGGCGTGTTTTCCGTGCCTGACCGCAGGCCCTTTTCCTGGCCGCCGCCAAACTCCCGCGGGCTTACCCTGTGCCCCCTTTGCAGGACCAGCGCGCCTACGCCCTTGGGGCCATGGAGCTTGTGGGCGCTCAAGGCGTAGGACTGCACCCTGTACTCCTTTATGGAAAAGGGCACGCGCAAAAAGCCCTGCACCCCATCCACATGCAAAACCGCCTGGGGGCAGATCCGGTCCCTCAAGGCGGAAATCTCCCGAATGGGCTGTATGGCGCCGCTTTCGTTGTTCACCTGCATCACGCAGAGCATATGCACGCTGTCATCCAGCAATTTCTCCAAAGCATCCAAATCCGCCGTGCCATCGGTCAGGACGGGAACGGCAACCGCCGTATGCCCCATTCTTTCCGCGGCCTGGCAGCTTTTTGTCACAGCGGGATGCTCCACCGCCGTATAAAGCACCTTGCCCGGCTTTTTCACAGTGGAAAGGTACCCCAATATGGCCAAATTATCCGCCTCGGTGCCCCCGGCAGTAAAAAACACATCCTCCGCGGCGGCGCAAAGCGCCCGGGCCAGGGCCTGCCGACAAGCGTCCATCCGCTTTTGCGCTGCAAGGGCCGGCCCGTAGGGGGAGGATGGATTGTAAAAGCCGTCCCGCATGGCGGTCAATACGGCTTGCATGGCTGCTTCCGACGGTCTGGTGGTGGCGCTGTTGTCCAGATATGCTTCCATTATGCCTGCCAGGCGCCCCTTTGCAGGTATTTTTTGATCATATCCACCATTTCATCGGTGGGCTCCAGGACGATGACGCGCTTGTTGCCATCCTTGACGAAATAGAAATAATACAATTCCGCGCCGCGGTTCAGAAACCAATGGTCCTTTTTCACGCCGGGCATGGTGATGTAGCGCTGGAACGCGGGGGAGTTGACGGGGCCGAAGGCCTCCACGTTCTTGACGCGCATGGTGCCCAGGCTTTTGCGCTTTTGGTTGTTGAACACCTTGGCAAAATCCATTTCGCCGTTGGTAAAGGTATACTCATACTCCGTGCGCAGCCTGTCGCGCTTTAGGAACAAAAGCACGGCCGTACCGCCGCTGATCACAAATATAATCAGCGAAAACAGGTCAAAGCCGGCGGCGAAGATGCTTTGGAACGTCATCACGGCAATCAGCGCCATGATGACCATGACCACCACGGAGGTAAAGTACAGCGCCTCGTCCAGCCCGCGGCCTTTCTTGACCACGATTTCTTCCTTGAAGTGATCCATGCAGGTCATCCTCCTCGTTGGTACTATAGCAGGTAAATCAAAACAACGATGAGCCCCAGCACCGCCCCGGCGAAAACCTCCAGGGGCGTATGGCCGATGAGCTCTTTGAGCTCTTCCTCGGTGATATGCTTTCCGTCAATGAGCATATCGTGCAGAATTTTGTTGATCACCGCGGCCTGGGTGCCCGTCTCCCTGCGCACCCCCGCGGCATCGTACATGACGATCACGGCCAGCGCAAAGGCGATGGCAAACGCCTCCGTATGAAAGCCCACGGTTGCGCCAACCATGGCGGCCAGGGAGACCACCAGGGCGGTGTGGGAACTGGGCATGCCGCCGGACCCGACCCACCTGTGCCAGTTCAGTTCATGCTCCACCAGCCAGTAGATGGGCACCTTCAACGCCTGGGCAATGAACCACGCCGTCATGGCGCACAGCAAAGTCCTGTTCTGCAAAATTTCCGCGATGTTATGCAAGCCACCAACCGCCTCTTGCTCATTAAAATATGGGTACGATTATTGTACCCGGTGAAGCATGCTTTGCGCAAGGTATGCAAGAAAGTTTCCCTTTTGTTCAAAGAGAAAAAGAGCCGCAACCGCCTTTTCCATGTGCTCCGCCGCGTCCTTTTGCGCCTGCGCGGCCCCCACGCAGGCGGGCCAGGTCAGCTTGCCGTGCTTTTCATCCATGCCGGTGCGCTTACCCAGCAGCTTTTCCTCGCCCTGCAGGTCCAAAAGATCATCTACAATTTGAAAAGCAACGCCGGTGTGATAGCCGTAGCGGCTGACGGCCGCAAGCTCCTCCTGCGTGCCGCCGGCCAGCAAAAGCCCGGCTTCCACGGCGCCCGTGATCATGTCCGCCGTCTTGTGGCGGTGGATATAGGTGACCAGGGAGATTTCAGGCTTTGCGCCCTCCATGGAAACATCCAGCGACTGGCCGGCCACCATGCCTGTGACCCCGGCCCGGCGGGCAATGGCCGCCATGGCGGATACGGCCTCTTTGGTGTTCAGCTTCACGGCGGCATCGGCCATGGTCTCATAGGCCAGATTGAGAAGCCCGTCCCCGGCCAGGATGGCCATGGCTTCCCCGTATACCTTGTGACAGGTGGGCTTGCCCCGGCGCAGGTCGTCGTCGTCCATGGCCGGCAGATCGTCGTGGATCAGGGAATAGGTGTGTATCATTTCCAGCGCGGCGGCAAAGGGGAGCGCCGGCGTCACATCCTGCTGCCTTACAGCATAGGCCGCCAGCAGCAAGACCGGCCGCAGCCGCTTTCCGCCGGCCAGCAGGCTGTATCGCATGGCCTGGCCCAGAAGGCCAGGGACTTCCTCATCCCCCGGCACGGCCTGGCCCGGCGCGATGGCGCGGGCGAGCGCATCCTCCACCATGGCATGATAGCGGTCATAGGTTTCATTCACGGTCAAAGCTCCGCCTCGTCCGCTTCGGACGTTTCCCCTTTCGCGTTCAGTTCCAGCAACCGGCCCTTGGCCTGGGCCAATTGCCCTTGCAGCGTTTGGGAAAGGGCCATGCCCTCCTCGTACGTTTTCAGCATGTCCTCCAGGGGCATGTTCCCGGCCTCCATGGTTTTCACCAGTTCCTCCAGGCGCACAAGCGTCTGCTCAAAGGTTTCGGCTTTCCCGGTTTCACTCAAAGGGATTCCCCTCCTTTATTTCCACAGCGTCGGCCAGCACCTGGCCATCGGACAATACCACCCGGAGCCGGCCGCCCACATCCACTTCCCCGGCCATCGCAAGCGGCTTGTCCTTGTAAAACGCCAGGGCGTATCCCCGACTTAATACCTGCCTGGGCCCCAGGGCCGAAAGCTTGTTGATGGCCGTATTCAGCCGTGTTTCCCTTTGGACCATCGCTGCGGCGGCGGCATTTTTCAGCCGGTTGAGCAGCAGTTCCGCCCTGCCCTGCGCATGGAGCACCTGGGCTTTGGGATGCAGGCCTTTCAATCTGTT
Source organism: Bacillota bacterium (assembly GCA_023425025.1). GTDB lineage: Bacteria > Bacillota > Clostridia > Christensenellales > Aristaeellaceae > JAEWAH01. The sequence goes on along the minus strand of JAFADG010000016.1, from coordinate 10,158 downwards.
TTGCAAAAGCAGCAGCCGCTCATTGCCGTTTAGCAGCACCTTTTCCGCACCACCGAACAGCCGCGCCCGCATGTGCCCGACGGTATACCTTAAATCCTCCAGCACGGGCACCGCCATTTCCGCCGCGTTGGAGGGGGTGGACGCCCGCACATCCGCCGCGAAGTCGGCGATGGTGAAGTCGGTCTCGTGGCCTACCGCGGAAATGACGGGCACGGGGCAGTTCACAATAGCTCTGGCGACGATTTCCTCGTTGAAGGCCCACAAATCCTCCATGGAGCCGCCGCCCCGGCCGGCGATGATCACCGATACGCCGGGCATTTGAGCCAGCCGTTCAATCCCCTTTGCGATCTCTTCCGCCGCGCCCTCGCCCTGGACCTTGACAGGGCAGAGCAGAAGGTTCATGCCCGGGTGCCGCCGCCAGGAGACCCTTACAATATCCTGTATCACCGCGCCGGTGCGGGAAGTGACGATGCCCACCAAATGTGGCAGCAGCGGCAGGGGCCGCTTGCGGGCGGCGTCGAAAAGGCCTTCCCTTTGCAGCTTTGCCTTCAACTGCTCAAAGCGCAGGTACAAATCCCCCAGGCCGTCCTCCCGCATGCCCTCGGCATAAAACTGGTAGCTGCCGTCCCTGGGGTACAGCCCTACGCTGCCTGAAAGTACCACCTGCATGCCGTCCCTGGGCGCAAGGCGTACGGACAGGTTGTGCTGGCGGAACATGACGCAGTTGATGCGGGCCATGTCGTCCTTCAGGGAAAAGTACCAATGGCCGGAGGTATGGCGCTTGAAGTTGCTGATCTCGCCCTTTAAGCGCATGCCCTGCAGCATGGGATCGGCGGCCAGGCTGCGCCTGACGTATTCGTTCAGCTCGTTTACGTGAAAAACGCCGTCATACGCTTTCATCGCTTACTTTACGCGCTTTCCGGCAATTTGCAGGGTGTTTTTCATGAGCATGGACACCGTCATCAGCCCCACGCCGCCGGGGACTGGGGAAATATAAGAAGCGACCTGGGAGGCGGAAGCAAAATCCACGTCGCCCACCACCTTGCCTTCCACCCGGTTGATGCCCACGTCGATGACCATGGCGCCGGGCCTTATCATATCCCCGGTGATGAAGCGGGGCCTGCCCACCGCCGCCACCAGGATGTCGGCCCGCTTGGTATGCGCCGCCAAATCCTTTGTGCGGGAGTGGCACACGGTCACCGTGGCGTTCTCCTGCAAAAGCAGCATGGCAATGGGCTTGCCCACGTTGTTGCTGCGGCCCACCACCACGGCCTCTTTGCCGCTGATCTGTATGCCGGTGGAATGAATCATCTCCATGACACCCTTGGGAGTGCAGGCCACGATGGTGTCCATGCCGCCGAAGAGATTGCCCATGTTCACTACATGAAAGCCGTCCACATCCTTCTCCGGCTTGATGAGGGACAGCGCCGCGGCCTCGTTCATATGCCTGGGCAGGGGCACCTGCACCAGAATCCCGTCCACGCTTTCATCCGCGTTGAATTTGTGGATCAGGCCTTCCAACTCTTCCTGGGTGGTGGATTCGGGCAGGCGCAGCACGGTGGAGGCGATGCCGATTTCCTGGCATGCCTTTTCCTTGTTGCGCACATAAATCTGGCTGCCGGGATCCTCGCCAACGAGAATCACCACCAGGCCGGGCGTTACGCCCTTTGCCTTCAGCTCCGCCGTTTCCCGGGCAAGCTGTTCCTTTACCGCAAGAGAAAGAACCTTTCCGTCAATCAGCTGCGCCGCCATTTGCGTCACCCTTTCCAAATCTTTTGTATTGTTCCAGGCCTATCAGCGCAACGCCTACGGCGTTGTCGCCGGAGTAGGCCGGCTGGCCGAAGTACGCCTTCATGCCATGGCCAAGCTTATCAAGCCTTGCAAGCAACAGCTTCCGAAACAGCGCCGAGGAGGCGACGCCGCCGGCCACCAGCGCCTTGTCCATGCCCGCTGCCCGGCCGGCGCCTGCAATCAGCCGCGCCACGGTGCGGGCCAGAAAGTCGTACACCTCCGCCGCGATATCCTCCTGGCTGCATTCCCCGTTTCTGATCAGCAGCGCCGCGCGGGTTTCCGCGCCGGACAAGTGGCAGTGCAGGTCGTGATCCGCCATGCTGACCTTCAAAATGCTTTGGGCATGGCCCTTTACCGCCAGTTCTTCCAGATAAGGCCCGCAGGGGAAAGACAGATTCAGCAAAACCCCCACCCTGTCCACCAGCTGCCCGGCGTGAAGGTCCAGCGTGCCGCCGATCAAATCAAGCTTTTGCCCATGGACCGCCAGCACCTCGGTGGTGCCCCCCGACAGGTGCACCGCCAGAAAGTTTTCCGCGTTCAGCCCCGAATCCACCATGGCGGCCCGCACGTGGCCCATTTGGTGGTTGGTTGCAAAACAGGGGATGTTCAAAAGGGCGGCCAGGCCGCGCCCCTGCGCATCCCCTGCTAAAAACACAGGCATATAGGAATCTTCCGTGTCCCTGGGCGCTTGGGAAGCGCAGACGGCGGCAATCTCATATCCGCGGACAGCCTGCGAAAGCTCTTCCAAAAGCCCGGGCAGCTGCCTTACATGGGTGAAAACCGCGTCGCTTTGCCGAAGGCCCCGCTGGCCCATGGGCACCGGCAGCAGCTTGCGGATGCTGGCGATCACGCGCCCCAGCTCATCCACCGCCGCCACAGACGTGGTATAGCAGCTTGTATCCAGCCCGATAATGGCTTTCACTTGCGCTCCGCCGCCTCTTTTTTGCGTAATAGGGAGCCCAGAACGCCGTTGATAAAGCGCCCGCCTGCGGGATCGGAATATTTGCCGGCCAGTTCCACCGCCTCGTTGATGGCGACGCTGCCGGGCACATCACGGCGGAAGAGAATCTCATAGGCGGCCAGGCGCAAAATGGTCAAATCCACCTTGGCCATGCGGTCCAGCGTCCAATCCACGCTGAACTCCTGTATGCTTTCGTCGATCTCATCCTGATGCGCGTAAATCCCCTGCAGCACATCGTCAATATACGCCTGATCATCGGCGGAGGGCTTGGTGTCCTTGCCCTCGGCCAAATGCTCGTACACCAGCTCCAGCGTTTCACCGCCGCCCTGGCCGCCCAGCAGCCGCTCGTATACCATTTGCATCGCCGCCGCCCGTGCGGTGGTACGCGCCATAAATTTGCACTCCGTTCCGTTTTTTCCTTCAGCCGTCATGCCGGGGAGGAAAGATTTTGTTGATGAAATTTTTCAAAAATGCTTCCTTGTCCTTGACCGCGCCGACAAACAGGCCCAGGAGAAACAAAAATACCAGAAACAGCGTCTTCCAGAACCCAATGGTCAAAAGCAGGATGGCCAGCAGCACGAACACGACGCCCCAGACCAGGCCGTACTGCGGCGTGCCGGGCTTCATCAGCTCCCTGAGAAGCTCCTCAATGTTCTTCATGGTTTGATTCCTCCCTGGCGTCGGCAGCTTCGTCTATGGCGGCAGGCTCCTCTTTGCGTGAAACAGGCTCCTCTTTCAGACCGTGGAGCTCCGCCTTTTTCGTCATCTCCGGGGGGACCGGCACGATGGCCGGCTGCTCCTTATGCCCGAACAGGCGCTGGTGCAGCGGCCGCTTTTTCTCCGGGGTTTCCGATGGCGCGCTTGGGAAAACAGGGCCTTTCAAATCCGCCGGAACCTTGTATACCTGCTGGCGCTCTTTTTGAGGCGGATGGTACTGCACCGGCGGAGCCGGCGGAGCTTCGCGCTTGGGCTCGGCAGGCTTTGCCTGTGGGGCCGCCTGCGGAGTTGGCGGGGGCGCTTGCTTCACCGGCTGCGGCGCCGGCGCTGCCGCCTGCTGGGGTGGCTGCTGGTATTGCGGCTGGGGCGGCAGAGGCGGCGGTTGGTATTGGGGCTGCGGCGGCTGGAGCGCGGGCCTTGGCTGGCTTTGCTCTTGAGGCTTTGCGCCGCCTTGTATCAGTGTTTCCGGCACGGTGTAGGGACCGCCCTCCGACTTGATGTTGGCGGTTTCCACTTCCACCTTGACTTCCTTGACATCGATCCCGGAACAGGAGGTAATATACTGCTTGATCTGCTTTTGCAGCGTGCTTACCACCAGCGGAATGCTGACGCCGTTGGCCAGGCCGATGCGCAGGTCTACCACCACGCCGTCCCGGGTGTTGGCGATGCGGTTTGAGACCAGCGTCAATTCCTGATGCTTGTCAATGCACTTTTGCACCAGGTTTTCCATGGCGTGTATGGAGATGCTCAATTCGCCGTGCTCGGTCTTCTGCACCACGAAGCCCTTTTTCCGCTTGCGCCTAAACAGGATGGACAGGCTGTGTATGCCCAGCAGCATCAAAAGCGCACCCGCGCCCAGCGCCGAAAAGAACAGGACACGGTTGACGTCCTCGGCCTGCAAAACCTCCAGCCAGGCTGCGGGGATGCCCTTGGCAGCCCACAGAAAAAACACAAGGCCTGTCGCGACCAGCAAAAGCCCTTCCAACGCCGATAAAAGGCGGTCCCAGAAACGAAGCTTCATCAAGGCACACCTCCCCTTATAGAAACCTGTCCGTGGAAAACAAAAGCCACCGGCAGGATCAGCCTGCCGGCATACTGGCGTTATTCCTTTTCTTCTTCCGGTTTTGTTTCTTCGGCTTCTTCTTGGGCAGCTGCTTCCGCGGCTTCCTCTTCCGCTTCTGTTTCCAACGCGTCGTCTTCGCCCAGTTCCTTCTCCAGTTCCTTGTCCAGCTCCTCGGCCAACGCGTCCGCCTCGTCCTCCGGCTCCTGGATGCTGCGGCTTTCCTCTTCCTCCACCAGTTCCACCTTGGCGGGGGGCACGGGCGCCGCTTCCTGCTCGGCCATCTTCTGGCCGGCGACTTTCTGGAATGTTTCGCCGCTGGCCAAGGCCGCGCTCTGCATGCCCTTTTCCAGCGCCTTGTTTTCCTTTTCAAAGCTCACGCCCTGCACGTGCACATCCACCCGCACGACCCGAAGCCCGGTCATGGACTCGATGGCCTTGCGCACATTTTCCTGGGCATCGTGGGCAGCCTTTTGAATGGGCGTGCCGTATTCCACGATAATGTACAGGTCCACCGACGTTTCCTCGGTGCCCAGTTCCACCTTCACGCCCTTGGTAATGTTGCGGTTGCGGCCCAATATGTCGGGAAAGCCGCCGCTGGTGCTCATGCCGGCAATGCCTTCCACCTCGCTGGTCGCAACCCCTGCGATGATGGCGATGACCTCATTGGCGTATGTAATGGTACCCGGGCCAGTAGTCTCGATATCTTTTTCCACGTTCAGGGGAAGATTGTCTTTCTTTGAAGGCATACCAAACGCACCTCCTTGCGGTTACGGTTTAGTATATCAGATTTTACCCCGGTTGACAACGCCCGGAGCTTAGTGTTGCAAAAGGCTTTCGTCCTGTTTCATTTCGTGACGCCGGGGATGACCGCGGCGTTGGTCTTTTGCGCAAGAAAGCGCAAAAACGCCTCCTTCTCCTCCTCGCCGGAAAACGCCCGGTAGGGGAGGACATATGCTTCGATGGCCCACTTGTACAAAAACAGAGCGTTTTCCCCCGTGACGATTTTCTCAATGGACGAATAAGGGGCGCTCATTTGCGCGTCATCCGCCTCGGATCTGATCTTCTCTTCATCAAAGATCATGGTGACTTCTTTGTCAAAGGGTACTTTCCCAGTCTTCCGCATCACTTCGATACTTTTCCGGATCTGCCTGATAATAACGATCTGCCTGAAAAATACCAGCCAGAGGATGACAAAAACGCCGAATACGGCATAACCGATGACCGGATAATCGAAAGAGGAAGAACTGTACATGATGCCGCATATCACCAAAAGAAGAGCAGTCAGGTACTTTTGCAGCATAAGCCTGTTGCGGTACGTGGAAATGCTGTAACAATGGTAAAGATTGTACTGAAAATAGTCATCCTCCGTAACCTGGTAGCGAAATGTGTACATATGCTTTTCTCCTTGACATTCAACTGTTTGTTTGGCGAAATTACCCTTCATTTTGCACCCAGTGTACTATATTTGGATGCAGTTGGCAACATACTCCATGCCCGCAAACCTTGCGAAAGGGGGCCAAATGTTGTAAAATAAAGTTCTAACAAAGGAGGTGCGGTCATGAAACGCATATACCGCGGCATAGGTTTGCTGCTTTCCATTATGCTGCTATTGAGCATAAACGCGCTGGCGGAAGCACCGGCATCAAACAACGCGCAGGTTGTGCCCGTGAAGGCGGACAACGCGTATGGCAGCGTGACCTATCCCGTTTTGCAGGGACTTTCCAACACAAGCGTCATGGATGCCGTGAACAAGGTGATTTTCGATAAGGCGCAGATACAATCAAGGCTGGATACGCTGAATCGCCTCACCGACGGCGGCTGGGGCCTGACGGTTACGTATGAATCCTCGCTGACAGGCAGCATTTTCTCCGTGGCCGTCTCCGCCCTGGGCGAGATGGCAAACGGCCGGATGGGGCAAACGTATACCGCCCTGGTTTTTGACCTTTCCACCGGCAAGCAGCTCACCGCCGGCGATGTGTTCAGCGATGCGGACGGCGCTTTTTCGCTGATGGAGCAAAAACTGGAGGAAGAGGTTCAGCCCTATCTTTCCGGCTACATGGAAAACGATTCCCTGACGCCCATTCCCAGGGACAATTTCTACCTGACGCCCGATTACATCACCTTCTATTATCCGCAGAGCCAGTTCTCCATGCTCTCGGGCTACAGCGGCGGCTGCTCGTTTGGCTACTATGAATTGGCGGAATACCTGAACCTTACGGAAGGCAGCGCGCTTTCGCTGCTCGGCGCGGGAGATCATCTGCTGATAACGGGCAGCACCGCTTCCAATGTCGGCAGCGCCGTTTCGGAAGGGTACCTGCCCGGCATCGGCGCGAAGCTCGGCGAGCGCCTTATGGACAGGCTGAACCAGTACCGTTTGCTGGTGGAACCGGATTATTATCCCGGCGGCCGCTTCTTTGAGGTGGAGGCCCCCGAATTCCGCAGCATCTGGCTTTTGACCGACGCGCTCACCGAATCATACGATGCCAACCAGGTGCTGGGCATCCGGGCCGACCGGGTCAACCTGTACGGCATCCGCACAGGGATGACCACCATCCAGGAGTGGCGCGAAGCCCTGGGTCAGCCGGAAAGCACCGCGGAGCTGGACGACTTTACGGCCTCCGATTACCGCTTGCCGGCCGGTACCAGCGACTATTACACCTTTGGCCAGAACACGCTGCGCCTGCATGCCGACGAGACCGGCGTGCTGACAAGCGTTCAAATTTTTAGATAATTCGATTGTAAAACTCCCCAGAACATCCCGGAGGAAAGAATGCAAAAGCAAAAGAAAGCGCCCGCCAAGAAAAAGGCCCCGGTCTATTCCTCCGAGGCACTGCTTTTGCGTACCATTCTGGGCATTGTGCTCATTGCGGTGGGCGCCTTGGCCCTTGTGTCCGTGGTTACGGACATGGACAGCGTGATCTTTCAATATACCCGTCCCGTCGTCCAGGGTCTGGCCGGCGGGCTTTGCCTTTTGCTGCCCGGCTTTCTCGTATGGGCCGGCGGGCTGGTGGCCTTTTCCGCCCGCAAAAAAATGAAGGCGCGCGCCATCGTGCTCTCCTTTTCCATTTACCTGTGCATGCTGGCGCTGATCGTGCTGGTATCCCACCACCCCGACAACCAGGGACCCTACGTTGAATATTCTCTCATGGAATATATCCGCGTTGCCAACGACCGGGCCATGGATCAGGATGCCGGCGGCTTTTTGTCCTATATGGCCCGCGCCTATGCGCTGTGCAGCCCAAGGGGCGAAAGCGGCGGCGCGCTGGGCATGCTGCTGGCCTGGCCCTTGTATGTGGGCCTTGGCATCGAGGTCGGCGTGGGGCTGCTGGGCATTGCCATACTGGGGCTTTTGATTTTGCTTTCCAGGCTGGATGTGCGGGCCATGGCCTACAATATCCGCGAGCGAAGCCAGGAGCGGCGGGAGATAAAGGCCCAGGAGACCGCGCTCCGCCAGCAGGAGGAGGAAGTGTGGCGTCAGCAGGAAGCCCAGCGCCAGGCCGCGATGCAGGCGCAGCAGCGGACCCAACCCGCCTATGCCCGCAGGGGAAACCAGTCGCCGCCCATGCAGATGCAGCCCGTGCCCACCTCCGGCCCCATGTTCCGCGGGCCGGAATTGTATGACGAGACCATCGCGCCTATGGATGACGCGCTCAGCGCGCCCATGGACGTGGCCGGGGCCATGAAGCGGGCACGGGGCCGCAAGGCGCCGGCCGCTCCCCCGCCCTCCGCCCCGCGGGACGACCTGCCCTGGGAGGAGGATCCGGACACCGTACGTGAGTTGGACTCCAGCCGCAGCATATTAAAGCCCATCCGCTTCCCAAGCCAAGGCAGCCAAAGCCAGGCTGCTCCGCAAAAGGCCCCCGAATTTCCGTCTGTGAAAGCGCCGGCGATACAGGAGCCCCAGCGCATGAGCGGCACGCGCATGGACGAGCCCGATCTGAAGCTGCCGCCCGCCAAGCCGAAAAAGGCCCAGCAGTTGCAGATGCAGCTTCCGCCCCCCTACGCCTACCCAACCCTGGATATGCTGAAAATGGCCCGCCGGGCCCAGACGGATACCCGGCTGGAGGACCAGCAGCGGGCCCAGGTGCTGGAGGAAACGCTGCTGAGCTTTGGCATCAGCGCCCAGGTAAAGCACGTGACCCACGGCCCCACCGTGACCAGGTTTGAACTGGAGCTGGCCTCCGGCATCAACGTCAAGCGCATTGCCAACCTTACCGATACCATCGCCATGAACCTGGCCGCCGGCGGCGTGCGCATCGAGGCGCCCATCCCCAACAAGGCGCTGGTGGGCGTGGAGGTGCCCAACCGGGAGATCATCAGCGTTTCTTTGCGTGAAGTGCTGGAAAGCGAAGAAATGAACCGGGACGATTCGCCCCTGGCCGTCGCCCTGGGCAAGGATATCGCCGGCGCGCCCATCATTTGCGACCTGGGCAAAATGCCGCATCTTTTGATCGCCGGCGCCACCGGCAGCGGCAAATCGGTATGCATCAACAGCATCATTTGCAGCCTGCTGTTCCGCACCTCGCCCAAGCAGGTGCGCATGCTTCTCATAGACCCCAAAGTGGTCGAGTTGCAGTGCTACAACGGCATCCCCCACCTTTTAACCCCCGTTGTCAGCGACCCGCACAAGGCTTCCGGCGCGCTGACCTGGGCCGTGCAGGAAATGATGGACCGCTACCAGCGCTTCAAGGAGCGCAACGTACGCGGCATCACCGGCTACAACGCCGCCCTGATGGAAGGCGAGGAAGCCATGCCCCGCATCGTCATCATCATCGATGAATTGGCGGACCTGATGATGGCCAGCAAGCGGGAGGTGGAAGAATCCATCTGCCGCATCGCGCAGTTGGCCCGCGCCGCCGGCATCCACCTGGTGGTGGCCACCCAGCGGCCCTCAGTGGACGTCATTACGGGCCTGATCAAGAATAACCTGCCCTCCCGCATCGCCTTCGCCGTGGCCTCCTCCATTGACGCCCGAACCATCATGGAGCGGGCCGGGGCCGAAAAGCTGCTGGGCAAGGGCGACATGCTCTACGCGCCGGCCGGCGCGCTGGCGCCGCTGCGCGTGCAGGGCTCCTTTGTATCCGACGATGAGGTGATGAAGGTCACCGATTTCATACGCGCCCATTCCACCCCGGATTACGATCCCAACGTCCAGGAGGTGCTGGACCAAACCAATTCCCCCTCCGGCATGGCGCCCGACGCGGCGGATGCTACCGGCGACGATGGGGATTCCCTGGACGAGCTCTTGTCCCAGGCCATTGAAATGGCCATACAGGAAGGGCAAACCTCCATTTCCATGCTGCAGCGCAAAATGCGCATCGGTTACGCCCGGGCGGGCCGCCTGATCGATGAAATGACAAAGCGCGGCATCATCAGCCAGGCCGCCGGCGCCAAGCCCAGAAAGGTTCTCATCTCCCAGGAAGAATTCGACCGGATGGATTTTGGGTGAGAAGTTTATGTGAATAATTACGGGAAGGGCTTCTTTTGAAAAAGAAGCCCTCAGACCCCTGACAAAGCCCTGCTATTTTTTAAGTAGCAGGGGTTTAGACGTTTATGAGGAAAGAATAAGCAAAAAAGGGGCGAAGGAAGAGGGCGATCCTCTTCATATTTTGGACAGCCGCAGTCA
>JAFADG010000055.1 GCA_023425025.1 Bacillota bacterium | reverse complement strand
TATAGCCCTTACTCTTGCGCTGCGAACGGCAAAAAAACTTGTCATTCGCTTCGCTCTACGGCTGAAAGCTAAAGCCTTTTACCCCCACCAGCTCAACTGGTGGATTCATAACGCTAAAGCTCCATTTAACCGGCCTTGCCTGCCAGCTGAAGCGGCAAGGCCGGTTTTTGACCCATCGAAGCAGATATTTCGGTTTCAACAGCTGCCCGGGCTCACTTTCCCTTCATTGCCGCCACCTTGGCACGCCTTATCTTCTTTTCGTTCATGCCACCTTGCTCCCGTTCCCACGGCACGATATCCCGCATGGTTTCTTCTATCGGCCGGGGGACATAACCAAGCTCCATCTTCGCCTTTTCCCATGAAAAGCAGTCGTTGCTGCCAAGGGTGTACAGGGAATAGCGCGTGAACAGGGGGCGCTGGCTGCGCAGTTTGTCCAGCGTTTCCACCAGCGGCGCGAAGGCGGCCACCAGCCACAAGGGCAGCACCAGCGGCCGCCTTTTATGCCCGGAGAATTTTTGTAAAAGCGCTATCAGCCTCCTGATTTCAAAATGGCCGTTGGCCAGAATATAGCAGCTGCCGGGCTTTCCTAATTCCAGCGCTTGTATGATCCCTTGCGCCACATCGCGCACGTCCACAAAGTCATACCCGCCCTTGACAATGGCCGGAAGGCGGCCCTGCAAATAATCCCTGAATATTTGGTTGGAATGGTTGCTTCCCCCATCGCCCGGGCCGATGATGCCGCTGGGATGGACCACCACCACGTCCAGCCCATTTTTTCCCGCGTCCAGCACGATTTGGGTGGCCTCCGCCTTCGTTTTGGCATATGCCCCCTGCACCAGCCTCTCATCAAAGGCCTGCGCCTCGCGGATCGCGTCATGGCCCTTTGCTTCCGGCAGCGCGTGCACGGAGCTGACATACAAAAGCCGCTTCACCCCATTTTCCAGGCAAAGGTCCGCCATGTTCCGCGTTCCCTCCGCATTGACCCTTCGCAGGTTGTCGTCGGCTTTTGCGGCGATGGATACAATGCCCGCGGCGTGGATGACGTACGCCTCGTCATTTTCACCGTACCGAAAAAACGGGCGCAGGGATTCCCTGTCCCGCACATCCCCCAAAACCTCATCTGCCCCCAGCCCCTGAACCAAAACGTCCTTCTCGCCGGGCAATTTCAATATGCGGACCCTGTCCCCGCGCAAAACAAGCTGCTTCACGATCTGGCTGCCCAGATGGCCGCAGGCGCCTGTCACCAAATATAGCGGCTTTTTCATGGCGAACTCTCCTATATAAACAACAAGCTGTTGAATATCTCTTCGTTTTCTGTGGATGTCATGACCAAGAAAACCGAACAGCCGGCGCTGGCGTGCATCAAGGCTTAGCGCCGCATATGCGCCCTTTTTGCATCAGTTTGATCTTGCTGCGGCGCCTTGAGCAATTGACGCACAGGGCGTTTTGCTTTACAATATATAGAATCCATGCCGCAAGCCGCTGGAAAAGGCGTGACTTATAAAGGAGCTGCCCATGGCCCATTATCCCCTGGTGCGCAATCTCAAACCGGCAGCCGTATGGCTCATTGCCTATGCGGTGCTTTTATCGGCATCGTTATTCAGTCCCCCGCTGTTTATGGTCGTCTGCCTTTTGTCCCCCGCTTTGCTGGCTGTCTGCGGCATAAGCTGCGGCCTTGCTCCTATGGCGGCCTTTGCCCTGCTTTTGCCCGCCGCCGCCTGGTTGCTGTCCGGGGGCATTCTAATGCCCGTGCTGTGCGTTCTTTATCTTTGGCCGTTTTTGATCGTCCATGCATACTGCTTTGAGCGAAAAATTCCGTTCTGGAAATCCGCCGCGGCCCATGTTGCCGCCTTGGCCATCAGCCAAACCGCCCTCCTTATGGTCCTCCGGTCTTATGTGGGCGGCGACCTGTTTGCCGGCGGCGCGGATTATCTGGTGCAGCTGGTTTCCGATTCGCCCAATGGGAGCCAATATCTGCTTTATCTGCACATGATCGGCATACTGCCATTGCCCGCGGACATGAACCCGACGCTCAATATATTGATCGCTGAAATTTTGAAGCCCAGCGCCCGCATTGAGCTTCTGAACAGCCTCCGCAGATTTTTGGAGTTGTACCTGCCATCCTTCCTGCCCTCGCTGCTCATCAAAAACGCCATCCTGGCCGGCGTGTTCGGCGTCGTGTTTCCGATACAGGCCGCCAGAAGGCTGAACATACCCGTTGTCAAGATGGAATCCTTCACCAAATGGCATTTGAACAGCAGCGCGGGCTTCAAGGTTCTCCTGCTGGGTCTTGGCACGCTGCTGCCCAGCATCTTTTCCGGTTCCTATCTGCTGCTTGCAGGAAGCATGATGTGGGAAGCCTTTTTCACCATTTTTGTCATCCAGGGAGCGGCGCTGCTGGACTTTTTCCGCACTCGCACCGGCGCGAGCGCGGCGTCCCGATGGCTGTGGCCATGCGTGATCTATGCAACAATGCCCATGCTGCTTTTTATCCTGGGCATCGCGGATCAGTTTATGAACATTCGAGGCTTACGAAAGCCAAAAGACAGGGAGGATATTTGATATGAAGGTTATTCTGCTGCAGGACGTGAAGGGTACCGGCGTAAAAGATGAGATCATCAACGTATCCGACGGATTCGCCCGCAACTTTCTTTTCCCCCGCAAGTGGGCCATGGAAGCCACGCCCGGCTCGCTGAAGGAAATCGAGCGCAAGCGCGAGGCCGAGGCAAAGAAGGAAGCCGCTTTGCGCGCCGAGGCCCAGGCCAAGGCCCAGCTTTTGCATGGCAAGATCATACAGCTCACTGCCCGCTCCGGCGAAAAGGGCCGCCTGTACGGCAGCATCACCGCCCAGGAAATCGCGGACGCCCTCAAGCAGCAGCATGGCGTTGCCGTTGACAAGCGCAAGATCGAGCTGCCCGAACCCATCCGCCACGTGGGCGATGTGGATGTGACCGTTTGGGTCTATCCCGGCATCACCACCACCATGAAGGTGCATGTGACTGCCTCCGAAAAGTAAAACAGCCGGGAGGTTGCGCAGATGGAAACCGGACTGAACAGGGCTGTGCCCCCCCACAGCCTGGAAGCCGAGCGCTCGGTGCTGGGCGCCATGATGCAGGACCCTGCGGCCGTCATGATGTCGGCGGAGCTGCTCACGGCGGAGGATTTTTATGCTCCGGCCCACCGGGAGATTTTTTCTGCCATGCGCACGCTGTACATGTCCGGCAGCCCGGTGGATCTGGTGACGGTGGACAGCGAGCTCAACCGCCGCGGCACGCTGGATGGGGTGGGCGGTACCGCCTACCTGATCGAGGTTTCCCAATACGTGCCCACCACCGCCAACATCAAGGCGTACATCGGCATCGTATCGGAAAAATCCACCCTGCGCAGGCTGATCCTGGCTTCCCAGCAGATCAGCTCCGAAAGCTATTCCCAGCAGGATCCGGTGCCGGAAATACTGAATCACGCCGAAAAGGCCATCTTTGATATCGTCATGCGCCGTTCCAGCGGCGACGCGCTGGTCAAGGTGGATGAAATACTGACCGCCACCTATGAGAAAATCGAGGAGCTGGCCCGCCTAAAGGGGCAGATCAACGGCGTGCCCTCCGGTTTTTACGACCTGGACAATTTGCTCACCGGCATGCATGGCGGCGAACTGATACTGATCGGCGCCCGCCCCTCCATGGGCAAGACCAGCCTTGCCATGAACATTGCCCAGCACGCCTGCTTCCGCGGGGACAAAACCGTCGCCGTCTTCAGCCTGGAAATGCCCAAGGAGCAGATCGTGATGCGCATGCTCTGTTCCGAGGCCAGGATCAACCTGCAAAAGGTACGCTCCGGCACGCTCAAGGACGACGACTGGGTGAAGCTGGCCAGGGTGCTCGGCCCCATCGCCGCCTCGCCCATGTATATCGACGATACCGCCGGCCTGACGCCCTCCCAGATGCGCAGCCGCTGCCGCCGCCTGATGATGGATAGCGGCCTGGATATGATCGTGGTGGATTATCTGCAGTTAATGGGCAGCGACAAGAAAACGGAAAACCGGCAGCTGGAGGTCAGCGAGATTTCCCGGCAACTGAAGAGCATCGCCCTGGAATTGAAGGTGCCATTGGTGGCCTGTGCCCAGCTGTCCCGCGCGCTGGCCAGCCGGCAGGATAAAAGGCCGGTGCTCAGCGACCTGCGCGACTCCGGTTCCATTGAGCAGGACGCCGACGTGGTCATGTTCATACACAGGGAAGGCTACTATAACATGACCGGCGGCCAGGAAGACAACATGGGTGAGATCATACTGGCCAAGCAGCGTAACGGCCCGCTGGGCACGGTCAAGGTTGGCTGGCTCAGCGAATATGCCACCTATACCAATCCCGCGGGGTTTGACGCGCCCTTTTGATATTGTTTTAAAGGAGGCTCCAAAGCATGGAGCAGACGGCTGTTTCCCAGTTCACCAAGGATATGCGGTTTGAAGGGTTTTTACTGGTGCGTTCCAGCGAGCAGCGGACAGCCGCCAGCGGCAGCCGTTATTTGGATTTGAACCTGGCGGACAAAACCGGTGAAATCAACGCCAAGATGTGGGATGGCACCGTGGCCGCTCCCCCTGTGGGCGCCGCCATCAAGCTCCGGGGCGTCGTGCTGGAATACAATGGCCGGCTGCAGCTTCGCGTGGACAAGATGCGCCCCGTGGAGCCTCAGGACCAGATGGACGTATCGCTCCTGACCCCCTGCGCTCCCCAGCCGCCGGAGGAAATGCAGGATGTGCTGAAAAAGGTCATCGATGGCATGACGCGGGAGCCGTTAAAGGCGCTTTTGAACGAAGTGCTGCGCATGGCCGGGGAGCAGCTTGCCTACTACCCCGCCGCCCAGCGGCTGCACCACGCCGAGCGCAGCGGGCTTTTGCACCACACCACCAGCATGCTGAAAACCGCCGACGCCATCCTCGCCTGCTATCCGTTTTTGGACGGGGACCTGGTCCGGGCCGGCGTGATCCTCCATGACCTGGGCAAGATCACCGAAATGGACAGCGACAGTTTCGGCAACGTCAGCGATTACACGGCCGACGGGCTGCTGGTGGGTCATTTGGTACGCGGCGTGGCGCAGCTGCGCGAGGCGGCGCAAAGGGTGCAGGTGGACGGCGAATTGGTGCTGCTGCTGGAGCATATGATCATCAGCCACCACGGCGAGCCGGAATACGGCAGCCCCAGGCGGCCCATGTTTCCCGAAGCCGAAGCCCTGCACTGGATCGATGTGCTGGACGCCCGCATGAACGAAATGCAGGGCATTCTGGACAGGGTGCCGGAAGGTTCCTTCAGCGAAAAAATCTGGTCCCTGGACAGAAGGGTCTATCATCCGCGGTACGGCAGCCTGATTCAGGAGGATGCCGGCCAGACGTCCGAACCTTAAGTATCGGTTGACGCCGCCTTCATCTGCTGATACAATGAAGGCGGCGTTTTTCGCACTTTGCTACGATTTTTTATAGGGGAATGAATTTGCTGCCTGGCACGTTCTATACTTGAGGACAAGCTACACACGGCTTGGAAATGGATGGAGGAAGAACCATGATGCGGAAAATCAGCATAACTCTGCTGCTGTGCCTGCTGCTGGCCGTTTTATCCGGCTGCGCCGCGCAACAGTATTATGATGTCGCCACGCAAAAGCCGGTGAATGTCGTGCAGGCCACCCCGACGCCGCCGCCCGCGGATACGCAGGGCGATGCGGACGATGACCTCGCGGACGCCGCCATCAGTGAGGAAGGCTTGGGCGATGACCCGGCCGAATCCTCCGTGGAAACTGTCTCTTCCATGGCGTACCCTTACGCCGGCGCGACCCCTCTGCCCTTGGATCCCATCGATATGCCCACCCCCACGCCCCGGCCAGCGCTTACCTTCACTTATCAAGAATATGAATCTACCAAGCTTGGCTTGAAGTTTCAAGGCCCTGCCGGCTGGATCGCGGATACCTCCTCAGAGGATACCTTCCTCCTTACAGAACCTCCCGAGCAGCAAAAGGATGGCTATACCGCCTTCATGTCGCTGCGAAAAGCGCCGGTGAGCAAGGATTACAGCAAAAGCGACATGACCCAGGAGGTCAAAGACGTTTTAAATCAGCTGGGCGCCACAAACTATGAATCCGGCACCTGGCGTCCCTCCAACACCGCGGAAAGAACATTGATCGGCCATGACGGCATCTATGCCGATTATCAGGGCACGCTGGTAGGCGGCATACGCGTCCGCGGCAGGGTGCATGTCACCTGCATTGACAAAACGCTGTATATCCTGCACATGTCCCACCCCGCCGGCTATAATACAGACTATCTGAAGAACCACGGTGAACTGCGGGAATCGCTGGCACTGACCAAATAAACAGTTTTGACCCAAGGCCGCCTTAACCGGCGGCCTTTTTTGCGTTCGTTTGGCATAGATTGGATTGCCGCCATGCCATATTGATCCCGGCAGCCGCGCATGGTTGGTTGCACCCAAAGACCGGCTATGCTACAATAAACACTGTATTCGTGTCGAAAAAAGGGGAGGCTGCGGGTTTGCTGGCAAAAAAATATGCGGGTATCGCCCGCACGCGCAGCGCCATGATGACGCTGATGTCCTTGAGCACGCTGTATGCCTTCATGTATTCCATGCTGGTATCCAGAGCGCTTGTCAAAATGCCCATCTTTGGCGGCGCGCTGTTTATGAGCGGCCAGGCGGCGGCGGTGTTCTTCCGGGGCTATGCGAAAGAATCCAGAACCTACATCAGCCTGCGGGCCCGCTGGCTGGCCCCGGTCCTGCTGACAGTGCTTTTATTGTCCAACTTTTTTCTGCTGATGATTTACCCCATCAGCCTGGAAAACCCTTATGTGTGGATTCTGTTCGCCATCGTGCTTGGCATCACCATGCGGGGCACGCTGTGCCGAAGGGTGCTGCGGCGGTATGTAAACGGGCGCTTAAATAAAAAGCGCTTTATGGCCCTCACCGCCCTATTTCATGCCATACCCGCAGCCGTGGTAGCCATCCTCCTTACCTGGAGCGTTGCTCAGCTGCCCGCCTGGCAAATGTTCGGCGGATTTATATTAAGCGCGGTGCTGGAGGCATACTCCCTTTGGAAGGACCGCGGGCAACTGCATATGCCCGATCCGCAGCCCGCTTTGACCGACTCCTTCCGCTCCTTGAACCAGGGCCTGCGCCGGATGAACGCGTTTACCGCCTATGAATGGATGCACAATCTGATCCTGATGGCGCTGCAGGTAACGCTTGTGATGGTATACAGCTTTATCGCCACCTCCGCCCAGGAGATACTGACCTGCATGCTGCTTTCCCTGGTCTGCACCCTGGCCGCCAGGGAGCTTACCGACTGGGTGCTGGCCCGCACCCGCCGCGATCCGGACCCGGCGTATCTTTTGCTGGTTGGGCTTTGCTGCTGGCTGTACGGCCTGGTCCTGTTTTCACAGCAGCTTTCCGGCAGCCTGACCTACCTTCGCGCGTATTTTTCGCTGGCTCTGTGCTCCGGCGGCGCCACCATCAGCGCCACCTGCCTGGCCGGCATGGAAAGGGATATGCACAGGGTGGCGCAATTTGGCAACGTAGAGGATTTGAGCGGCTATTCTCAAATGCGCAGTGCTGGCCGGGAGGCGGCCGTTCTGTTCGGGCAGATGCTGGCGCTTTTGCTTTTGACGCTTTTGTGCTTTTGGAGCGGCTTCAATCTACCCAGGGACGCGGAAAGCCTTGTCAGAAGCTTTCAGCCGGTGCTGGTGGTCCCGGCGCTTCTGCTGGTGCTTGGCGCCATGCTCAGCGTATTGAAATTCCCGCTGACCAAGCGGTATTTGAAAAAGCTGCAGCGGTTTTTGCAGCTTCAAAAGGACGGGGAAGAAAACGCCCCCATGAAGCAGCAGTTGGAGACGGTGGTGATCCGCCGCCATAAAAGGCGGTACGGCATCAAGCTGCTGATGTTCTTCCTCCGGCCGTTTTACTATCACAAGCTCCGGGGCCGGGAAAACGTGCCCGCCGGCGCGGATGGCCGGCTGGTGTTTATCTGCAACCATGGTGAACTGTACGGCCCGGTGGTCACCAACCTGTACATTCCCTTTTCCTTCCGCCCCTGGACCATCAGCGATATGATGGACAGCCGGGAAAACGTAGCGGACTACTGCTACAAGTATACCTTCAGCCGGCAAAAATGGCTGCCGGAAAAACTGAAAATGCCGCTTTCCCGCCTGATGGCGCCGCTTTCCATTTGGACGATGCGCTCCATCGAAAGCATCCCCGTCTACCGGCACAAGCCCAGGGAGCTGATGACCACCTTCCGCCTGTCGGTGGAAGCGATGCAGGCGGAGGATAATCTGCTTATTTTCCCCGAAAACCCGGACGCCCCTTCTCAAGACAAGCCCGGCTACCTGCGCCGGGGCATCGGCGAGTTCTTTACCGGCTTTACCATGCTGGCCCCGCTGTACTTTAACAAAACCGGCAAAAAGGCCATCTTTGTGCCGGTATACGCCAGCCGCGAAAAACGCATCATCACCTTCGGCAAGGGCATCGAGTATAACCCCGACAACCAGCCCACCGAAGAGAAGCTGCGTATTGTGGATGAGCTTCGCGCCGCGATGCTGGCCATGGGCCAGGCCGCCGGCGACCTATAATACCGCCAGCAAAAGCATGTACAATATGGTGGAGGCGGCAATGCTGAGGATGACGCTGCGCTTGCACAAGTGCAAGCCGACGGCCGCAAGCCCGGCCGCGATTTCCGGCAGGCCGTAGGGAAACTGATCAAAGCGCACCGATTTGAAGCAATACACCACCAGCATCCCCATCACGGCGTGGGGAAGCACCCTGCCCAGATAGCGTATGAAGGGCGGGGTTTTTTGCGCCTTGGGGAACAGTATGAAGGGCGCAACCCGGATCAGCAGGGTGCCCAAGGCGATCACTGCCACCGTTAAGGCGGCTTGCCAGCCATTCATTGCGCCACCGCCCCCCCTTCAAAGGTTTTGCGAAGGGCGGCAAAGAGCACAAGCAGCCCGCCCATGGCCGGCAGCAGAAAGTTTGCGGGCCCGAAGATCACAAGGCTGATGACGGAGACGGAAACGCCGATCAAGGCGGGACCATGGGCCCGGAAAAAGCCTTTCTCCGGCTTTTCCTTTTCCGCGCCCAGCCACTGTTCCGCAAAGATCACAAGAAAAAGCGCCGTCATGGCAAAGGCGATCCCGTCCGTATCAAAGGCCAGCCATTCCCCGGCCAGGCTGCCGGCCAAAGACCCCAGCACCCAATAGCATTGATTGAGCAGGGATATCCAAAAGAAAACGTCGTAATCCGCCATTGTCATCGGCCGCGGCATACCATTTAGCAGCGCGTAGGTTTCATCCGTCAGCGAGAATACCATATACGGCTTGCGCCAGCCCATTTTTTCAAAGGGTTCGAGCATGGAAAGGCCGTAAAACAAATGCCTTGCGTTGACCATCAACGTCACCAGCAGCGCCGTCAGCGGCGAAAAGGCGGCGGCCAGCAGCCCGGCGGCCACAAACTGCATGGAGCCGGCGTAAATGAACAGGCTCATGGCCAGGGCCCATACAGGCCCGAGCCCCTTTGAACGAAGCAGTATGCCAAAGGCTGTGCCCAGGAAAAGGTATCCCGCCATGACCGGCACAGTATGGGGAAAGGCAGCCTTTGCGGCCGCCTCAAAGGGATGTATCGATTTTGGGGTTTGCATGGATCGGTCAATGCTCCTTTTGTGTCAAGCCTGCAGCATCTGTTGATAGAATTGAATGCCCAATTCCAGGTTTTCCAGCGATATACGCTCGTTGATGGAGAGAAGGCCCTCCCCTTCTCCTGTCCTAAAGGGTGAAAACCGATAGATATTGCCGCCCAGCTCCTCATAGCAGCGGGCGTCGGTCGTATGCTCCACCAGGCAGGGCACGGCAATAACATCGGGGAAAAGAATCTGTATGGCGGTCCCCAGCGCTTCCCAGGCGGCGCCCTGAGCCGGCGAAAGGCCGCTGGGCCGCTCCGCGCCCTGCACCGCCAGGCGAATCTCCCCCGGCCCGATGGCCGAGCGCAGGTGGGCGACCATCTTTTCCACCGTGTCGCCGGGCAGCAGCCTGCAATGATACGTCAGGGAATGGTGGCGGGCGATCATATCCGGCGCCGGGCTCGCCTTCACCTGGGTTGGGGCCGCGGTGCTGAAAAAGGCCGTGCTGTGGATGTCGGGATCGCCCCGCATCCGCGAAAGAACCGGCAAAAACACCTGGGGATGGCTGAAAAGAAAACGCCGGATAAAGGGCACATGGGGCGCGACCGCCTTGAGCATCCACTCCACAGGCGGGCTGAGCTTTGGCATTAGCCGGGACCTGGCAATGCGCGCGCCTGCCGTGAACAGCTTTTCCAAATCCGCATGAGGTTCGGGGCGGGCGGCATAGCCGCCGTTCCCCGTCACGGAAAGGGCGATATCGGCATACCCTTTTTCGGCAACACCAATTTTGGCAAACCGGCCTTCCACCGCGCCGCCGCCATCGAGTATGAAGGCGGGCTCCACCCCCTGGG
Organism: Bacillota bacterium; assembly: GCA_023425025.1. Classification (GTDB taxonomy): domain Bacteria; phylum Bacillota; class Clostridia; order Christensenellales; family Aristaeellaceae; genus JAEWAH01. The sequence goes on along the minus strand of JAFADG010000055.1, from coordinate 10,207 downwards.
CCTGCAGAATCCTGCACATCTGTTTGGCGCCGGGGCCATACACCTGCGCGTCATGGGAAAAGGCGAACCAGATATCGGTGCTGGGCCGAAAGCCGTTGACCAGCAGGCTTTCCGCCGCCTCGCACAGGGCGATGATCCGGCCCTTGCCTTCCCATACGCCCCGGCCGTATACGTATCCCTTGGAGACGGCGCCGGAAAACGGAGGCTCCGCCCACAAAGAAAGGTCTTCCTCCTCTACCGGCCGTACATCCAAATGGCCCAAAAACAATAAGGGACGCTTTTTTTGCGCGCCGGGCAGCAGAATGAGCAGCGACCCGCCCGCCACTGCCTGGGCGTGAGCGGCCGCAAACAGCGCGGGATATGCCTGTTTTAACAATTCATGCGCAGCGGTAAAGGGAGCATCGTCCAATTCCTGCTGATCCCTTGAGGCGATGGTCCTTTGCCTGACCAAAGCAGACAACGCATGCGCGGCATGCGCGCCATCGACCCTCGGCTTCCACCTGCCCACCAAAGCACCTCCCAGCGTATACTTGTGTAGTTCTCCGCCGAAAAAAAAACTCCTGTTTTCAACAAAATTCTTTTCAAAACAGTTCCCAATGATTGTGAAAAAAAGAACTGGATTCAACACTGTAAACGTGTTATAATCGATATTGATATGGTTATCCGCAAGGGCAGCCATCTTATACTTGGAATGATTAATTCCGACCGGGAGCGATGGTTTTTTATGAAGAAAATTGGCGTACTTACCAGCGGCGGCGACAGCCCGGGAATGAATGCCGCCGTTGTATCCGTAGCCCGCAGCGCCGCCATGTACGGCATCAAGCTGATCGGCATCAAGCGGGGCTATAACGGCCTTTTGCGCAAAAGCGACAATCTGGACGACGACCTGATGGAACTGCAGCTGGACACCGTTCTGGATATTGCCGATCTGCCCGGCACATATTTGCGTACCGCGCGCTGCAAGGAGTTCCTGGATCCCGAGGTTAGGGCAAGGGCTGCCCAATTTATCAAGGAGCAGGAAATCGGCGGCCTGGTGGTCATCGGCGGCGACGGCAGCTTCCAGGGCGCCATGCGGCTTTGCGAACTGGGCGTGCCCTGCATCGGCATTCCCGGGACAATTGACAACGACCTGCCCTATACGGAGATGACGCTGGGCTTTGATACGGCCGTCAACGTTTGCATTGACGCCGTCCGCTCCATCCGCGCCACCTCCCGCAGCCATGACAGGCCTGCCGTGGTAGAGGTCATGGGCCGCCATTGCGGCGATATCGCCTTGAATACTGCCGTATCCACCGGCGCTGAAATCGTTGTGGTGCCGGAAGTGTCCTGGAGCGTGGATTCGGTGGCCCGCCGCCTGAACCAGCTGATTGCAAACGGCAATACCCGCGCCACCATTATCGTGGCCGAAGGCTGCTGGGAATCCATGAGGCCCTTTGATTTTTGCACCTTCCTAAACGCCAACGGCAAAAAGTGCTTTGAGGGCGAGCCCATGAGCGCGGTGCGCTTTGCCTCTGTCATGAAGCGCAAATGCGGCATGGTAGAAGCCAGGGCCACGGTGCTGGGCTACACCCAGCGCGGCGCCAGCCCCACCTTCCGTGACAGCGCCTTTGCCTTTGAGGCCGGCAACATGGCCGTGCAACTGCTGCGTGACGGCATCAGCAACCAGGTCATCGGCATCCGGCAGGGCAAGGTATTCCATATGCCCATCGAGCGGGCGCTCAAATGCACCCGCCGGTTCAACAAAAAGCTGTACTCCCTGGTCAATCAACTGTAATACCCGGATAGATTGCAGCAGCGCCTGCTCCGCAGGGAGCAGGCGCTGTTGCTTTTATGTATACTGTCAGTTCGAAAAATCCTCAATCCCCCGCAGCAGCTCGAGCTCTCTCACGTCCCTGGTGGTGGTGTACATTTTCCGCGTCAGCACAGCCCCGGAACGGTAATACAGGCAGATAAAGGGCACATCGTCGATAAACTTCTGCTGGATCGCCGCCAAGGCCTGGGCAAACTCATTCGGATCCACCTTGGTTCGAAGCGTTTTGAAAAGGGCGTCCATATCCTTGTCGCGATACCGGCTGAAATTGCCGACGCTTGTGTTGCCGCTCATGAGCAGGAAACCCGGATCGGGCACCATATCCATTTGATAGGATGCCAGCGCCATATCGCAGGTGCCGTTTAATAGGCGGCTGGCTACCTCCTCAAAGGTGGTGGTGTTGATGTTGACATAAATGCCTATCTTGCTGAGCATGTCGGCGATCATGTTCGCAGTTTCCACCCGCACATTGTTGTCACTGTCTTCATACACATACAGCTGCAGGTTCAGCTTGCGGGTTTTCCCATCCAGCACCGTGTTACGTATCCCGTCGCCATCCGGATCGCGCCACCCTGCCTCTTCCAGAAGCGCGTTTGCCTTCTCCAGGTCAACCTTGTGCGCTTCGGGGGTATCATAGTACAGCCAATTTCCGGCAGGCAGGGGCGTATCCGTCCGCGACACCATGTTCATGTATACCGAGGCCGCAATCTGATCGATGTTGAGCGCATAGCGGATCGCCTGGCGAACCCTGACATCCTTCAGTTCAAAAGCGGTATTGTTGAGCAGCAGCGTTTCCAGCTGGCGGGAACGGTAATCCAACCGGAGCGAGGCCGTTCCGCTTCTGTACTGCGCGGCGGAAATCGACCGGGTGAACACCGTATCCACCCTGGCGTATTCATAGCTGTCGATGATATCGTTGTTGGATGTGTGGAAGATGGCGGTGATGTTTTTGATCTTGGGCGGCTGGTGCCACCACAGGTCATTGGCAGTCAGCACCAAATAATCCTGCGGCGAGAAGCTGATGAGGTATGGCCCGGTTCCCGGCGGGCTGGGCTGATCCACATAGCCGGCAGGCAAAATGGGGAACGTCAGCGCGTACAAAAGCCCGTAATAGGAACGGGAGGCTTTGATGATCACCTTCTGGTCATCTTCCGCCCGGACGCTGTCGATAAAGTAGCGCAGATTGCCGAAATAGCCTTTGTAGTCGGCTGTTTCGTCATTGGCCTTGTCCAGTATGTGCTGTATGGTGGCTACAACATCATTGGCGGTCAGCGGCGTGCCGTCGGAAAACACAACGCCCGAACGCAGATAGAACGTCCAGGTCTTGCCGTTGCCCGTCGGCGCGTCCCACCGCTCGGCCAGCAGGCCCTTGGGCCTGTAGTCGTCGTCAATGGTGATCAGGCCTTCGTACGCCATAGCGTACAGCGACGTCAAATCCCGCTCTAACGGCTCCAACGGATAGATTTCCGTCGTCTTCGTCGATATGACGCCAATGCTCAGTTCCTCGCTTGCGTTGGACGCAAAAGCGCCGCAGGGCGCAAGCAGCGCAAGGCACAGCAGGACGCCCATCGCCTTATGAAGCAGGCCCTTCCTTGGTAAAGTACAATCGTTCGTAAATCGCATAGGCCGAAACCACCCTTTGTGCGTATTCCTTGGTGGGACCATCCACCATATCATTGATGTGTATCGAACGCCCATCCTGGGAGTATTCGGGATTTTGCAGCCATCCGGCCACCGTATTCTGGCCGGCATGGTAGGCGCTGGCCACCAGGATGGGATCGCCGGAAAACAACTGGGACAGGTAGCCGATGTACCAGCTTCCATACCTGATATTCAGCAGCGGATCATACAACATGTCTGTGCTGAAGCTTTGCTCCTCGTTCAGCTTGCCGGCGATCCAGGCGCCGGTATCGGGCATTACCTGCATCAGCCCCCTGGCGCCGACGGAGCTTTGGGCATCACGGCGGTAGGAGCTTTCGCACAGTATGATCGCCGCCAGAAACGCCGGCTTCACGTTGTTGACCTGGGCGGATTGCTCCAGGGCCTGCACATACTGCTCCGGCAGGGGATGCTCCGACAAAAGCTTCTGATGGGCCGCCTGCCTGGCCTTCTCCTGGGCGTACAGGTAGGTTTCCATCATCGCTTTGGCCAAGGTCAGGCCGATCAAAGCAACCAGCATCAAAATCAATACGATTTTCAGCCAGGGCTCCATCCGCATCGGACGCCGGGCCGCCCGGCCGCCTACAGCGGATGAAACCATGTGTGTATCAGTCAATGTTCTTTCCTCCAGCCTTTCTGAGCGCTTGCCGCCAAAGCGCGACAGCCTTTTGGGCGGTCTGATCCGGCGTGCCGCCGGTATGGATCACATGATCCGCCCTGCGGCATTTTTCCCGCGGGTCCATCTGGCTGCCCAAACGCAGCAGCGCCTGTTTCTGGGTCAATTTGTCCCGCCCGCGAAGGCGCTTGATTTGCTCCCGCTTGGGCACATATACGCACCAGACCTCGTCGGCAATGGACTCCATGCCGCTTTCATACAAAAGGGGAATATCCACCACCGCCGCGGGATGACGAAGGGATATGGCCTCCAGCTCCTTGCGGATGCGCTTTGACACCATCGGGTGAATGATGGCCTCTAGGCGGCGCCGGGCCTGCTCATCCGCAAACACTTTGGCCGACAGCGCCTTGCGGTCAAGCTGTCCGTCCGCCTGAAAAACCGCATCGCCAAAGGCCTCCCGTATCATGGGCAGCGCCTGGCCATTTTGCGCGGTCAAGGCTCTGGATATCTGGTCCGCATCAATCACAGGCGCGCCATATTTTTGGAGCGCGGCAAGCAGCGTCGATTTCCCGCTGGCGATGCCCCCGGTGAGGGCGATTACGTACATTGTTTGTCCTCCCCATCATCTTATGTATGCGCCGCGTTTGGCGCATAAACCTGCGGAGGATACGGATATAACGAATGAATTTATGTTTTTCATGCCTTTTGCGGCTGATAACGATTGTTACAATCATATACCAAAGACAGAGGTGCAGGAGACTTTGTCTCCTGCCGGAATCCTTAAGGGCAGAGCCCTTAAGCTACTTTGTATCATACCAGCTGGGGCCCTGGTTCACCTCGGCAATCAGCGGCACCTTCAGTTGGACCACCTGCTCCATGCAATCCTTGAGCAGCCTGGCGGCATGCTCCGCTTCCTCGGGCGGGCTTTCGATCAGCAGTTCGTCGTGCACCTGCAGCGTCAGGCGGGCCTGCAGCTTTTCCCTTTGCAGGACATCGTACACCCTGACCATAGCCAGCTTGATAATATCCGCCGCCGTACCCTGCACCGGCGCGTTCATGGCCACCCGCTCGCCAAAGTTGCGGGTATTGGCGACAGGGCTCTTCAATTCGGGCAGGTTCCTGCGGCGGTGGAGCAGCGTCTGGGCAAACCCGTTTTCCTTGCCTTTTTTCACAGCGTCCTCCATGAAGGTTTTGACGCCGGGATAGCGCTCGAAATACCGGCGCATGAACTCCGCCGCTTCCTTGCGGCTGACGCCGGTATTCCTGGCCAGGCCAAAGTCGCTGATGCCATACACCAGGCCAAAGTTCACCGCCTTGGCGCTGGAGCGCATTTGCGGCGTCACTTCACCCATGGGCACGCCAAACACCTCGGCGGCCGTGCGGGTATGAATATCCTGACCCAGCTGGAAGGCCTCCACCATATTCTTGTCGCCGCTTAAGTGGGCCAGCACGCGAAGCTCGATCTGTGAATAGTCGGCGTCCAGCAGCACCCAGCCGGGCTTGGGCACAAAGGCCCGGCGGATCTCCCGGCCCAGGGCCGAGCGCACGGGAATGTTCTGCAAATTGGGATCATTGCTGGAAATGCGGCCTGTGGCGGTACCCACCTGGTCAAAGGTGGTGTGCACCCGGCCATCCTGCCCCATCAGCCGCAAAAGCCCCTCGATGTAGGTGCCGTTCAATTTTACGATTTGGCGGTAATTCAAAAGCGGTGTAATGGCGGGGTGCAGATCCACCAGCCCTTCCAATATATCGGCGCTGGTGGAATAGCCTTTTGTACTCTTTTTGCCCGCCGGCAGCTTCAAGGTTTCAAACAGAACGGTGCTCAATTGCTGCGGGCTGTTGAGGTTAAAGCCCCGCACGCCGGTGAGGCTGTACACCTGCTCCCGCAAAGACTCGATCTGCGCGGTGAAATCCGCCCCCAGGCGGACAAGGGTCTCCCTGTCCACCACAAAGCCGGCCTGCTCCATGGAGAAAAGCACCCTGCACAGGGGCAGCTCCATATCCAGCATCAGGGACAGGCCTTCGTTGCGGGTCAATTGCTCCTGCTGGTTTTTGTACAGCGGCAGCAACCGGGAAGCGTCCTCCTCGCCGCCTGGGGTGAAGTTGTGCAGCGCGTAGCTGCGCTCCTGGGGGTTGACAAGATACGCGCCGATCATGGTATCCCATAATACCTTCTCCGGCAGCGGGGCGGAGATGTCGTTAAGCTTATGCAGCAGGCTTTTCAGGTCGTGGACCACCAGCTCCTGCCCCGTATAAAGCGGTGACAATGCCAGCAATACATCGCCGCGGGCAAGGCCCGGATTCAGCAAATCCCCCTGCAGCGATACGCGCCACCTGCGGCTGCCTGCCGCCAGGGTCAGGCTGTCGCCAAGGTACAGCGCCACAGGGCCTTGTTCTGTTAAAAGCTGCCGGGCCAGCTCCTGTATCTGGGAAAGGCTGGTGAATTCCTCCCAGGGGCCATAGGCGCTTGGCGCCTGCACCGGCGCTTCCGCCGCCGTCTCCCCTTCCCCGGCCAGGGAGGCAAGCCTGCGGGAAAGGCTGTTCAACTCATACTTCCGGAATACGGCAAGCCCCTCGCCCAGGCGGCTTAAGCGGCAGTCGGGGAAGCTCACATCAATGGGCGCGTTGGGCCGGATGGTAGCCAGTTCCTTGGAAAAGCGGGCCAGCTCCGCGTTGTCCCGCACCTTTTCCCCCAGCTTGCCGGGGATGGAGCCCGCGTTCTCCAGCACCTTTTCCAGGGTACCAAACTGGCTGAGCAGCTTCACCGCCGTCTTTTCCCCCACGCCGGGGATGCCGGGAATATTGTCGCTGGAATCCCCCATCAGGCCCTTCCAGTCGGTGACCTGTTCCGGGGTGATGCCATACTCTTCCTTGACGGTCACAGGCGTAAAAAGCATCGTTTCCGTAAAACCCTTTCGGGGGAAGAGAAGATTGATATTGTTGTCCACCAATTGCAGGGCGTCCCGGTCGCCGGTCAGGAGCAGCGCCCGGTACCCCTCGGCATCCGCCTTTTGGGCAATGGTGCCGATCAGGTCGTCGGCCTCATACCCCTCCAAGCTGTACACGCCAATGTGCAGGGCGGCCAGCAGCTCCTTGATCAGTGAAAACTGAGGCCGAAGCTCCGCCGGCGTTTCCGGCCGGCCCGCCTTGTAATCGGCATACACCGCGTGGCGGAAGGTGGGGCCGTGCTCGTCAAAGGCCACGGCGCAAAAGCGGGGCTTTTCCTCCTGCATGACTTTGAACAGCATGCCGAAAAAGCCCTGCACGGCGTTTACATAAACGCCGGAGGATGTATTCAAAAGCGGCAGCGCGTGAAAGGCCCTGTATATCAGGCTGTTGCCATCCACGATCAAAAATGTTTCTTTCATGTGCTCCTCCAAACGGCAAATATGCCTGTCCTATTATTTTACCATAAAAAGGCGAGGGTGACAAAGGCGGAGGCGCACTGCCTGCGTACATTCGGGCAAAACCAGATAATCGTGCTCATGAAAGGTTCAGCCTTTGGGCGTCAGCGGCTCAATGGTTTTCAGCGGCTGGCCGTTTAAAATGCTTTCCACTTCTTCATAACCGAAGAGATACTCAAAATTATACCTGGCCGGCAGCGCGAACACGTACCGGCTGTTTCTGCCAAGCTCCGTGGGCCCGACAGGCGCCGCGCCGATGTGAAACGCCTCATTCCCAAGCGCTTCCCACTGGGTTCTTAAGAATATCATAATGGGAATATCCTGCCGCGGCGTTTCGGCCGACCATTGCGGATGGCGTATCAAAAGCTCCGGCCCGGTCTCGACGATTTGCCCTGCCTGGTCCCCTGAAACGGCCGTGCCCTCCCAGGTGGATTCCACAACGGTATAACCGTCCCAAACCTTGGGCAGCAGAAACACAAAGCCATACTGCGTATTGTACAGCGTTACCTCGCCGGCGTTTTGCGGGTCGAAGGAATGCGCAGGCTCGACACCAAGCTGCGTTGCCGCCGGCTGAGCCGATACTGTCAGTGTTGGCGCTGCCGCCGGCGCATTCCCGACGTTTCCGCCGGCACAGCCTGTCAAAACGATTGCAGCCAACAGAATACCGATATGCTTAAACGTTATCTTCATAATTTACAGTCCCCTGGATCTTTTTTATACTATCGTTCCTTGCCCGGCAAAATCTATGCCTCTTTGATCGGCGTCAGTCTTTCCATTCCTCCGCCAGCATGGCGTACTCGTAGGTATCTTTCCAAATAGGCCGGCCGTTTTCATCCTTCCAGAAATAAACATTCTGAAGAAGATGCCCCTCCCGGCGCAGGCCGAGCCGCTCCAGCAGCCGCCAGGATTTTTCGTTTTTGGGGTTGCATCGCGCCACAACGCGCCTGATGCCCAGCACCGAAAAGGCGTTGCGCAGCACTTCCCTCGCGCTTTCATAGGCATAGCCCTTGCCCTGGTAAGCGCCGTTAAATACAAAGCCGAGCTCCCAGGCATCATATTCCCGCCTGTCAAAATAAATGTTGCCGATCAGCTTGCCGCTTTCCTTCAGGCAAACCGCGATAAACGCGCCGTCATGAGCGCGCCGCTCCGCCTCCTGATGGCACTCTTCCAGCGAGAGCGGCTGGTACGGCTCAAATTCCACAACCGCGGGATCAGAAAGATATTCATGCAAATCTTGGCCGTCGGCCGCGGCAAAGGGCCGCAGAATCAAACGCGGTGTGGTAAGCATGCGATCGCCTTCCTTGGTACAAAGTGGTTTTCCCGCTTCAAATTATACCACAAGTGCGGCTGTTTCGCGCATGTTCCGCATCCGCTGCGGAAAGAATGGATGTGACCAATTTTGAAGGAGCGATGCGCGTGAATCCGTTTACCTTAAAACCCATGAATATCAATGACGGTTTTATGGACTGGAACCAGCTGTACCCCAAGGCCTACGACAAGGAAGAGATTGACCCTTACACCAGAGTGCGCGTGATTTTGATGAACGGCACGGAGTTTGAGGCCGTTAAGTTTTCCCATCAATTTTCAAGGCATGAGGGCTGCAACGACCTGCGCCGGGAACTGGCCGTGGTGCGCCGCCAGGAGCAGCAGCAGCAAAAGAAGATCGCCAACTTGAAGCCGCTCAATGAAAACGCGCTGGAACATACCATCGGTTACGAGCAGGTAGCCGTGGACCTGACGGCCATCCTGGCTCAATGCGAAAAAGACGCTTCCGTCAAATCCGCGCTGGACTTTGCCCTGCTGGAGGATTTTGACCACCTGTACCGCTACGCCGACCTGCTGGAAATGGAGCAGGGCGTAAAGGCCGAACGGCTGGTAGGCCACTACACCGAGATCATGCCGGGCCGGCCCACCATCTCCGAGCACCGCTTCCCCTTTGACGCGCTTTGCAAGCCGGTGAACTATAAAACCGCCGATATCTCCACCAAGCTGCACATCGGCATCATCACCGCCGCCGAGCAGCAGACCATGAATTACTATATGAATACCGGCGCCTTCTACGGCTCCGACCTTGGCCGCCGGCTGTACCAGGAAATCGGGCTCATCGAGGAGCAGCACGTGACCCAATACGAAAGCCTGATGGATGTCAGCTGCACCTGGCTGGAAAACTGGGTCATGCATGAGTATACCGAGGCTTATCTGTATTGGTCCGCGATGCAGGATGAGACCGACCCCTATGTGAAAAAAATCTGGGAGCAATGCTTTGATATGGAGGTTTCCCACCTGCACAAGGCCGCCCAGCAATTGGCCCAGCGGGAAAACAAGCAGTGGCAGCAGGTCGTGGGCAGCGGCGACTTCCCCCAGCCGCTGAAATTCAAATCCAACGTCGATTATGTGCGCAGCGCGCTGAACATGGTGGAATTCTCTGCGGAGAAGGAAATCTTCAAGCCTGTCAACATGCTGCCCAGGGACTATGAGTTCTTCAAATTCCAGAACAAGATGAATCATAACGTGGACGCCGTGCCCAGCCACCAGGTCATCGATATGTACATCCGCCAAAAAGGCCAGGATTACCGCTGGGAAACAGCCCCCAACCCCGTCGCCGGGCTTCAAAACCGCAAAGCGGATAACACCAGCGTTGGCAGAACCGTGCAGTAAATTTTTTAGGGGGGCGGACTTGGGGGGGGGGTGTGGTTTTTTTTTTAATCCATCCCCCCC
>JAFADG010000061.1 GCA_023425025.1 Bacillota bacterium | reverse complement strand
CCAAATCAATGTTTGCAAAATCTAATCCATTACTTTTTAACGTTTCATTGGTTACTTCTCCATTCTTAAAAAGGTATAGCAGCTTTACGATTTGCTCATCTGTAACCTCGGTACTGATGTTGTCCTTCTGTGATATGAATGCCAGGTCTTTTTCATATTCCTGGTAGAACCAGTTCTTGGGCCCAAGAAGGTATATATCGTCATCAAAGCTACTACCATCGTCAGCAATTTTTGCATTATACTCCGCAGCCAATACGACGCTTGCCTCGCTCATTTTTGCGAGGTCATCACTCCAATAAACCCAATCAAGCAGACTTTTCCCTTTATTCACCTCGGGATCAAAGAAATATGTATCCGTGCGGTTCCAATAAGCTGCATAATCATTGGTAACCGCCGTGCAGACATAAGCAAAAATTTTATCCTTTTCTTTGTTTGTCAGTTTTGTTCCATTTTTCTCTTTTTCCTGTATCTCTCGTTGTGCCTTTTCCAGCGCCTTTTTTACAGTAGCATTCGTTTTTGCAAGTTCCTGTGTTGCCTGACTGCTTATCCCGGAAACAGCTGCGCAAGCTACCTCGTATGCAGACTTTGCCCTAAGCGCTGACGCCTGCTGCGTTTTCTGTTGAAAATATTCTGCCGCCTCTTCTTTGTCTGCGGGGCGCATACCACTTCGGTCAACCTTGTTCACTGGGTTGTTGCGTACATAGGCATACCGGTTCAGCGTCTTTGTATCCAGCACATTTCCATGCAATCGATCTCTCTGGCTGAACAGGTTCATGGCAGGCTCGTACTGCCGGGCGCGCAGGTTCAGCATGCCGGTGGCGGCATCGTACTGCTCGGCATTGTAGGTGAAGCCGCTTACCTTGACCGCCGTGTTCATCTGCTCGCCAAAGGCGGTGTATTGGAAGGACGTGACCTGCACATTGGGCAGCGCTGACAGCACGCTCCCGCCTGCATGGGGGACTGTTATGGCCTGCGCCACGCTGCCGCGGCCATCGTAGACGTAGCTTGTTTTGCTGTTTTCTCCATTGGGCGATACGCCGTACGCCGCGATGCGCTCCAGGCCATAGGCATAGGCGGAGGTAAAGCTTCCGCCTATGCCGGTAGTCTTTTCCTGAATAACCTGATAGTAAGCCTGCGTGATATCGTACACATACTCCGTCGTCGCCCACGCATAGCCTTCTTCCGCCTGGGCGGCGTCTTCGGCCTTCGCGTCAGCCTTCGGGGCAATCACCTCCGGCAGCCCGGCGATGTTCCCGCGTAAAAGCTCCTCCAGGGTGGAGCGGTTTGTATCGCCTTTTTCGGCCTTGGCAAGGCGCATGCCGGCCGCGTCGTAGGTGAAGGTTTGCTGATAACCGTCATAGCCTGTATAGCCAATCATCTGGTCCAGGCTGTTATAGGCATACGTGTCCTTCAGCTTGCCGTATTCCTTGCTGGACAGCACCTTTTCCACCATGCTGCCGTTCTTGTCGTAGGCATAGGTGAGCTTGTCCTTGCCGTTTGCCACTAAAACAAGCTGGTTGCCCTTGTTGTAGCTCATTTTCAGGGTGACGGCTGCCGCTTCTTCCGCCGCGCCCTGGGCGGGCGTGATCGCCTTTTTGACCATGTTGCCCACGGCGTCGTAGGCATAGCTCTCCCCATAGCCGGTGCTGCTTAAAAAGGCGGTCAGCTGCCCAAGGGCATCGTAGGCATAGGTGCTTGCGGTGGCCTTTCCGCCCTCCACGCGCTCTTCCCTTGTGATGGCGTTGTTCTTGTTATAGCTGTAGGCAAAGGAAATATCCACGGGGCCTTGGGTCGCCTGCTTCAGCAGATTGCCAATACTGTCATAATGGTATACAGTTGTCAAGGTGCTGCCTTCGGTGCCGCCCTCCGTTTTTGTTTCTACCCTGCGCCCTGCCGCGTCGTAGGTATAGGCCGTTTCCTTCCCATCCAGGCCCATAACCCAGATCAGGCGGTTCATGGAATCGTAGCCGTAGGAAACGGTCCTTGAATCCGGGTACGTCATGCCGGTTTTGTTGCCGTACTCGTCATAGGTATATTTTACTACATCTCCATTGACATTTTCAACAGAGACAAGATATCCCCTGCCGTCATATTGATAGGTGATATCGCCCTCGGGGGAGGAGACCCTGGTCACCTGGCCGATTTCGTTATACTCGTTTGAAACGCTCTGCCCTTCGCCCATATGCTGCATAAGCAGGCTGCCGGTTTTGTCGTACGTATAGGTGAGCACGGTACCGTCGGCCTTGGTGACGCTTTGCAGCCAGCCCTCCGGCGTATAGGCATACTCTGCCTTGTTGCCCAAGGGGTCTGTTTCGCTGAGCAGGCTGCCGTTTTTGTCATAGGTATACCTGGTCACGCGCTTTAGGGCATCGGTAACCCTGGCGATGTTGTCTAAGGCGTCGTAGGCGTAGGCGGTTTTGCCGCCGGCCTCGTCCACAACGGCGCTGAGGCGGTTCAGCCTGTCGTACTGGAACTGCTTTGTATTGCCTTCGCCATCGGTCTGGGTGAGCACGTTGCCCGCCAGGTCGTAGGTCAGGCCCTGGGTGCTTCCGTTGGCAAAGGTCACCTTTTCCAGCAGGCTTTCCGCCGTATACTCATACCGGGTGACGGCGCCCAGCGGATCGGTCTGGGAGACGACATTGCCCAGGGCGTCATACGCATAGGCTGATTCCGAGCCATCCGGGGCGGTGGCGGTTTTCAGCCTGCCCAGCAGGTCGTATGCATAGCGGGCGGTCTTGTCCCCCTGGGTGACTGCGGTTACGCTGCCGTTTTCATCATAGGCATATGCTGTTGAAAGGCCCGTGCGGGGCGTGCTTACAATCACGCGGCCCAGGAGATCGTATTCCACGGTATCCTTGCTGCCGTCGGGATAGATGGTCTCCAGCAGATTGCCCGCCAGGTCGTATGCAAACTGCACGCGGCGGTCCATGGCGTCTGTTACCGCGGTGATATTGCCCGCGAGGTCGTACTCGTATTGGGTGCTGTTGCCGTTTACCGTTGTGCCGGCAATCCGGCCTATGGCATTATAGGCGTATTCAGTTTTCAGGCCCTCGGGGCCGGTGGCGGACAGGACGCGCCCCGCCGCGTCGTATTCATACAGGGTGACGGCCTTGCCGGGAGCGGTGATCTTGATCACATTGCCCAGGGCATCGTACTCAAAGGCGGCCTTCTGCCCCAGGGCGTCGGTCACGGTGGTGGTCAGGCCGTTTTTGTTGTAGGCGTATTTGGTGGTATTGCCGTTGGGGTCTGTTTCGGCAATCACCCGCCCGGTTTTGTCATAGGCGGAAGCCAGCACGCCGCCGTTCTTTTGTATAGCGGCGGTGGCGTTGCCGTTTTCATCATATTCCATGGCAATGCTGCGGCCCGCGGCATCCGTCATGCCCACAAGATTGCCGCCTGCATCATAGGCATAGGCGGTTCTGTTGCCCAGGGCATCCGTTACGGCGGCAAGGCTGCCCACGCTGTCGTATTCATACGCCGTTACCGCGCCCCGGGGGTCCACCGTTTTGACCACGCGGTTCAGCGCGTCGTACGTGTAGGTTGTGACGGCGCCCAAGCCATCGGTTACGGTAAGCAGGTTGCCCACGGCGTCGTAGGTGTAGGCGGTGACGGCGCCCAAGGGGCTTGTGACGGAGGTGACGCGGCCCATCAGGTCATAGCTGATTTTTGTTTGGCCGCCCATGAAATTGATTTGGCTGACGGGCCTGTTCATGCTGTCAAACGCGGTGGCCGCCTGCGCGCCGTTTGGCAGCGTGCGGGCAAGCAGGTTGCCGGCACGGTCGTATGCGAAGGCGGTGGTCAGGCCCGCCGCGTCGGTGCTGGCCTCCATAAGGCCGGTGGTTTCGTTGTAAACATAGGTCTCCGCGGCCCCGGTGGGAAGGGTCATGCCGACCAGCCGGTTTGCCTTGTCGTAGGCGTACCGCGTGACATTCCCCATGGGGTCGGTCTGGGTGAGCCTGTTGCCGTTTGCGTCATAGGTAAACGCAACCTTTGCGCCCAGGGCGTCCTTCGCCGCGTTCACCTGATTGTTAAGGGTATACTCCGCCGACTGCTTTGTGCCGTCGGGCAGGGTGGTGGACAGCAGGTTGCCCAGGGCGTCATAAGCGTACCTTGTGACATTGCCCAGCGGGTCGGTTTGGGATGTTTGGCGGTTCATGGCGTCATAGGTATAGGTAACCCTTTCGCCATCGGCAAAGACCAGCGCTATTACATTTCCCTTGGCGTCATATTCGTAGCTTGTTACGCTGCCCAGGGCGTCAGTCATGGAAAGCTGGCGGTTGTTATCATCATATACAAAGGTGGTCTTGTTCCCCAAGGCATCCACCCGGCTGAGCATGTTGCCGCGGCCGTCATATTCAAAGGCGGTGACATTGCCCAAGGCATCGGTAATGCTTAACACATTGTTGCTGTCATCGTACGCGAAAGCCGTAACGCCGCCATCCGCGCCAATCTGCTTTACGCGGTTATGGCGCTGGTCGTATTCATACCGCGTGACCCGGCCCAGCACATCCGTAACGCCGGTCAAATCGCCGGCTTCACTGTAGGACCACTGGACAGAAGCGCCGTCGGGCATGGTTCCTTTGGTTTTGTTGCCCCTCTCGTCATACTCATAGGTGAACAGGCGGCCCAGGGTATCGACCATGGAGGCAAGCGCGCCCTGTTCATTGTACGTGTACAGCGTTTCGCCGCCGCCCGCGTCCACCTGGCGGACCATGCGGCCCTTGTCATCAAAATAGACAACAGCCTTGTTTCCCAGCGCATCGGTGGTTATGGTATGGTCATCGAAATACGCCAGGGTGTATTCGCCGCGGTGGGCGTCGATCTGGAACACCACCCGGTCTTCATCATCGTAGGTGTTGCGGACCTGCATCGCGCCGGACGCGTCAAACCATTCGGTCATGCGGCCCAGCCGGTCATACACATAGCGCGTAACGCCGCCGCGGATATCCGTAACGGATACAAGCATCCTTCCCTCATAGGCATAGCTTACCGAATCGCCGGAGGGCAGGGTGATTTTTGTGATATGGCCCTTTTCATCCATATCCACCGCCAGCCGCTGGCCGGAAGGGCCGGTGATGCCGGTGATCAGGCCGCGCTTGTCACGCTCGATGGAAACGGCATTGGCCTTGCCGTACACAATGCGCTTGATCAGCCCGGCGGAGGTGAACACATATTCCATGCCGCTTAATTCGCGCACGGTATATTCGCCAAGCATTTTGTCCAGCGTCATCGTGCAAAAGTCCGGATTGTCGCCTATAAAGCTGCCGCCCTCCTGCGGGGTGAAAACACCCATGGCGCCATCTGTGCTAAAGTAAGCGAGCGCGCCGTTTGTATAGAACATCAGGCGCTGGCCAAACCCAAAGGACCAGCCCGCGCCAAAGGGCCCATCCTGGTCGTTGGATAGGGTGTTGTAGGTGCGTGTAATCCCTACGGATATGCCGCCACGGTCGCTTAAGGCAATATCCTGCGCGTTCATGAAGAAGTTGCCGGTGTTGAAGTTGACGGGCTCAAAGCCCAGCGCGCAATAGCCGGCCAGGCCCAGCAGCTGCTGGTCAATGTAAATTTCGCCGGTGGGCGGATTCGCGTCTTCGGAAAAGGTATAGCCGCCGCCATACAAATCGTCCAGATACAGTGATTGGTTGAACTCCTCCACATCATAATGCACGCCTTCCACCCTTGGCGGCGCTTCCAGACGGCTGATGCCGGCGGCGGAGGGCAGGCTTTCCCTGCGTGCAAATGCCAGAGGCGAAGCATACTCCCTGACTACGCGTACGCTGTATACAGCGCCGGCCAGATACGCGCTGTCCGTATACCGCGGCTCGGCGGTGTAGGCAAGGAGCTGCCCGTTTCTGTCGATGCGGTAGCGATTGACATAGGCAAGGGAAGGATCCTCCGGGTTGGGATCGTTCCAAACCAAATCATACCGTTTTAGGGCAGGGTCTTCAAAATAATCGCCGTAATCCACGGCTTTCAGGCTCCTGACCGGGTGCAGCAGCTGTACATGCACCGGCTTTTCCATGGCGGATACGCCCTCCAGGTGCCAGGCCAGCAGCTTCGCACCCTGGGGAAGTACAGCTTTTAACTGCAGCGTTTGGGCTGCCTGCGGCAGCACCGTATATTGCACAGGCATAACCGGCAGCCAGCCGGTGCCATCGAGCGAATAGTAGAAACTGCCTGCGCCGCCTGTTGTCAGCGCCTCCAGGCGAATGGCCTGCACGGGCTGCTGAGCGGAAAGGAGGGCGCTTGTAACCGTGCCCTTTGCATCCGTAAGCGTTTCACGCAGCAGTATGGCCACCTTTGCGCCATCGCTGCCATACATCTCTCCCGCGTCACTGATGCCAAGGGCCGACACCGCATGCCGCGTGTCCTCCTGGGCATTCAGGGCATGGTAGGTCAGCCCGTCACCATGAAGAATGCCGTTGACAAACAGAAATGTGTTTTGAATGGCGGCCGGCAGGCTAGTGGCAATTTCGGTCTGCGCCTGGCCGATTTCATCACTGTTTGTGATGGTGAAGTTTTCAATGGCTTTGAGCGCTTTGACGGTAAACCGTATAGGCCTTGTCTCGCTGACCCCTTGCAGCTCCCAGCCCTTTAATACAGCGCCGCCGCTTATGATGGCGCGCAGCTGCACCTGCATGGCGGGCGCTTGCAAAACCGCGTCCTTCCCCGGTGCGATGGGCAGCCAGGTGATTCCGCCGTCTACAGAAATGCTGTACTGTATTCCGCCGCCCTGCTGGGTCGTCTTCAGCCGCAGCGCCATCAGGGGCATGGCGCTGTCGCAAACAACAGATATCAGGCTTCCTTCCGCGCCAAGGGGGCGCACGCCGCCCGCCGTTATTTCTACACCGCTGGAAGAAGCAATCTTTGATTGATCCTCAAACACATCGCTGAGCAAGCCCAGCACGCCAAGCCCGGCACTGTATGATACGCTGCCCTGAGCATCCCGGGAGAGCACCGCCAGGGTATGGGCGCTGTTTTCCGGGTAGATAAGGTTATGCAGCGCAAAGGTACGGCTTGCCGGATTGCCCTGTCCGGCCATGCTGCCATCGACAAACACAAAAGATTCAGCTTCGTTTTGGGGTGATGTGTAATTGCCTTGCGTCCATGCCGTGGTCAGCACCGCGCCGTTTTCAGGCAAGGCAACCCCGACGCGCGCGCTCAGCGGCTGCAGGGCCTTATCCACCTTAACCGGTATGCTCAGGCTCTCGCTTGTATTGCCGGCTGCATCCTGGGCAAAAAGCTGAAGGGTGACTATTTCTCCCTGGCTGTAACCGGAAGCGTTCCACATACCCAGGGCAGACGCGTCCTTTACACTATTGCCATGGGCGACTTCTGCCGCAATGCCGTCTTCGCCGGCGGCGGTCAGCTGCCAGCCCACCAGCGAAAGATCTTCTATATCGCCGATGATTTCCAGAATTCCGCCGATCGACGCGTTGCTTGCCGGCGAAAGGATGGCGAGCTTGGGGGAGGTCCGGTCAATAAAGAAGGTTCGGGTGAGCGACATGGCATTGCCGACCGTATCTGTCGCCCGGAAGAAAAGACGGTGCTGACCATCCCCAAGCAAGGCGATATCAATGGCGATATCGTCTTGGCTGGATATACTGCCGGTATCCATCCAGCGTCCGCCGTTTATGGCATATTCAATCTTGCCCACGCCGCTGAAAACGTCATACAAGCCTGACCAGCTAAGCGTCAGCACGTTCTCATTGGTCCAGGAAGCGGGTGAAAGCTGAACGCTTGTGGCCTCCGGCGCGCTTCGGTCGATATAGAATTGCGCGGCGCCAAAGATATCCTCGGCGCCCTCGTCATACGCGCAGCGCATCTGCACCGCATGCAACCCATCCGCCAGGTCTTGAACCGGCAGAACGTACCCGGAATAGGCAGTATCAGCTATGCCTGTATCTATCCAGGTTCCGCCGTCTACCTGATATTCAATGGATGCTATGGGCAAGAAATCGGATACGCCGCTAAAGCTGAGGCTCGCCTCGTTTTCCACAAACCAGCTGTCCGGCAAAATGCTTACGGAAGGCTGGGCCGGAGGCGTTGCCATCACGGCATCCGAAAGAAGGCTTTTGCGCGTCAGCTCCGCCGTAAGCCCATCTTCCGGAGAATCATAGGTGCGCACGGTCTGGATTGCGTAGCGCGCGCCGGCGGTGTAGTCCAGGTCGGTAAACCTTGCCGTGGTTACGCTGTCAATATAAACGCCGTCGCGGTAGATATCATAATGGGTTGCATAGGAAAGTGAATCATCCGTAGGCCCCGGATCGCGCCACACAATGACATACTTGCGCCGGGAAGGGTCGGCATAGTAGTTTCCGTAATCGGCCGCCAGCACCTGTGTGGGAGCATCCACCGTCTGAACAGTGATTTCACGCGTGCCCGCGCTGACGCCCTCCAGATGCCAAGCCGTAAGCTTTGCTCCGGGTTCTACCTCCGCTTTTATGTAAACGATACGGGTGCTATGGGGTAAAAGCGTATAGACACTGGTGGGAAGTGCATTCCAACTGATACCGTCATAGGAATAGAAAAACACCGCGCCGCCGTTTTTGGTCAGCGCCTCCAGCCGCAGTGCATATATATCCTCAGGCGCGTTTATCGCCCCGCTGAGCACATTTCCGCCTGCATCCGGCGCTGTCCGGTACAGAATACGCGTCTTGGGCTGCTCGCCGCCATACAAGCTCCCGCTGCCGTCCAGCGCAAGCAGCGTCAGCGAATGATCAGTGCGTTCCTGCGCAGTCAATGCATTGTATAGGAACGATGCGCTTTGCCTGGCGCCGTCCACATACAGATAACGGCTTGCCATATCTCCAGGCAGACTGGTGGAAATGCCCGTCAACGCTTTGCGGATATCCTGCGGGTGTGTTATCTCAAAGGAGGATATTGGTCGAAGCAAACGCACGGAAAAGCTGGGCGGATTTTTTTGGCGCACGCCTTCTGCAGACCAGCCGTGCAGCACCGCGTTCCCCGACAGGTTGGCTTGCAGCCAAAATTCCGTTTGCGGCGCCGGAAGCACCGCGTCTTTCCCGGGTGTGACCGGCAAAAAGTTCGTCCCGTCTACGGAATACGCATAGGTTATGCTGCCGCCGTTTATGGTGGATAGCGCTTGCAGGCGTATGGAAAGCAGCGTTTTATCGCTGGTGAATTTTGCCCGCACCCAGCCGCTGCCTCCGCCGGCCGTCGCACCGGTGCTGGAAAAGGATACGCCCGTTGATGAAGTCAGGTAAGATGCATTGATAAAGGTATCGCTGCCCAGTATCTTTTCTTCCAAGCCGTCACTGTAGTAAACATTCCCTTGATCGTCTTTTGACAGTATCGACAAGGTATGGCTTGAGTCTTCGGGATAACGGATGCTGTCAATGGCAAAGCGCTTCCCGGCACTGTTCTCTCCCGTATACGAACCATCCACAAAAATGTAAGCCTTTTCTTCCGGTCTTGCATACCATGTGCGGTATTCCCCGGTATACTGCACATCTGTCAGCCGCTGCGCGTTTGCCGGGCTGACCATCTCCACATCAGAAGCCAAAGGCTGCGTGCTTTTGTCTGCAGTCACAAAAATATTACGAAGTGTAGATTCGTTGCCTGCCGCATCCTTTGACCAAAGCACCAGCTCCACGCGCTCGCCGCTTGCAAAGCCAGCTCCGTTCACCATTCCCAACAGAGCGTTTGTACAGTTGGCGCTGCCGCTGTTCAGCAATTTCTCTGCGCTGCTTTCGCCAACAGCTTTCAATGACCATTGAACAATGGATGCATCTGTCACTGTGCCGCGTACGGCGGCAAATCCCCGGACGCTGGCTCCGTTTAACGGTGTGGTGAGAGACAAAGCCGGCCCGGTGGTATCGCGGTATATGGCAATGTCCGACGCTGCTGCGTTGCCCGCATTGTCCGTTTTGGTAACGCGCAGGGTATGCTGCCCATCGGGCAGGCCGGTCAAATTGACCGATGCTGATCCGGTGGCCGGCGGGCTTGATATGGTTTGAGCTGCACCGCCATTTATGGTATATGCCAGCGACGACAGGCCGCTGAGCAGATCGCGCAGATTCGTCCACCGTAAGGTTGTTTGATTCAGCGAACTAAATCCGGCCGGATCAATCACCATGGTATCATGCAAGGGGGCTGACCGGTCGATATACAAGGCTGCCTGACCTTCCGCTCCGATATTGCCAAGGATGTCCGTGCCTCGCACCGCAATGGTGTGCTGCCCTTCCGTCAAACCGGAAATATTGATGGGTAAACCTGCGTAAGCGGCATCGCTGCGCCCGGTATGGACCCATGATCCGGAGTCAACACGGTATTCCACTTTTTGAATGGACAGAAGATCGGAAATTCCGCTCCAGTTAACGCTTGCGCTGGAAGATTGGGTCCAACTGGATGGCGACAGCGACACTGCCGGCGCTGTCGGGCCTGTTTTATCCACATAAACCGTACAGCCAAGGTGTGCTCCGGTATTTCCTGCGCCATCCCGCCCACGGATGTATACGGCATGGGAACCATCCGCAAGGCCGGATACAGGCAGCGACAGCGTGCCGGACGCGGCGTTGTAGGATGTATCCTGCCAATAGGTCGTTTGATCCACGCTGTACTGTATGCAGCCGCTTCCCAGCGAGTCGCTGAAACCGCCGCTGTACAAGCCTGCATCGCGTACGCCCTGCCAGGAAATTTGTATTTGGGATTGATTCGTCCATGTGCTGGGATTGGCGGCTACCGCTGTCGGCCGGCTCGGCGGCAACGTATCAGGAAGCCTGGCGCTTTGAGAACCATACTTGTCGGGCATGGGCGCTTGTCCCACGCTGCTGGCAGGCAATATTTTGAAATAGTAATTCAGATCACTGCCATAGGCCCCGCCAGGCGCGTTTGCGTAAGCGGAAGCCGGAATCACAGGAAATTCCGCGCCGGCGCCATCATGGTGCAACTGGTACCTGCCCTGGGCAATTTCCGCCGGAGTCGGCCAGATGCCCTTGCCCTGTGTTGTAAAGCTTGCGCCGGAATCCACAAGGAAATATTCATATTCCTTTCCATTGAATATTCCAACATAGTATTTCTTGACATAATTCGCCTCGGCGCCTGATGCGGCATTCCAGGAGATATTCACATATCCGGTTCCGCTGTTCGCGCCATTCCCATAGGTTGAAATTACGGCGCCGGCATTGGGATCGGTAGGGGTTTGATAATAATCCATGGTGAAAGTCTGGCGGGAGCTTCTGGGTAGAATGTCACCGGAATATAGCCGTACATAGCCGCTGTCGGCGACCATCGCAAAGCCATAGCGGGCCTTAAAGTTGATATAGTTGAACCAGTCGGAAAACAGGCCTGTCAGGTCAACGCTTCTCCAGCCCGAGCTAACAGCCTGCTGGGCATACCTTTGCGAATCGTAGGATGGCCGATTGGCATATGTGATGGTTTTCGAATCCCAGTCAGATGTCACCCGGTAAACGGAAATGGTGCCGCTCCCAGATTCGGCATGCAAATTGTACTGAACGCTTCCGATGATTATGTTTTCCTTATCCGCAATCTTCATGTTGTCAAAAGCGGACTCCGGATTGCTGGCATCAGGGAATACCATATTGACGTAAGATATGTATGTACTTCCGCCGCTATCGCCAATGCGCAGATAGTCACCGTTATAAGTGTAATTTGTGTTGGGCGAACCGCTGCTGACATAATTGTCTTCCTGGCCGGTGGCCAGATCGTTAAAGTATGTGACGGTCGGGTCCACCGTAACAGGGTATGCGGCTGCCTGAAGCCAGGCGTCACTTGGCGTATAGCTTAAAGTATAGCTTCCGCCGCTTCCCTCCAAACTGACGGCTATATCCTCGCTGTATGCGCCGTTGGCATCCTTCATAAAGGGCGCCGCGATTTCAGCCGCACGCCGCCCGGAAGCATCATACAGCCAGATTCTTTGTCCATCCTGTTCTGCTGTCAGGTTTGTCAATGTAACTGAATAGCGGAAAACATGATAGCCGGTATATTCGCCAATAATGATATCTTCTTTGACGCCGCCAGCCTGTGCTTCCAGGCGGAGGTCCGTCTTTTCCTCAAAAAGGCCTTTATAGGTCACGCGGGATGAGCCGCCGCTATGACGTCCGCCTATGCTGGTAGGCCTTTGCGGCCGTGAAGGAGCATCCTGAGGCTGAATATTTTCAGTTTGAACGGCATCTTCTGATTCCATCCCCTCCGTAATGGCCACATCAGAAACAGTGTCACCGCCCGCACTTGCCCTAAGCCGGGATGTATCCCATGAAAATATACCCTTTGCGCCGGCACTTCCTTCTGAATCTGGCAGCGCTTGATCAGGCGCAATATCATCCGGCACTTCGTCCGGTACTTCATCCGGTGCTTCATCCGGCGCTTCGTCCGGCGTCTGACTTGGTGACTGAATCGGCGTTTCGGTAGCAATAGGAGCAGGCGTTAAAGCCTCGGTAACCGCAGGTTCAGCCGTAGGCTCTTCTGTGGGTTCCGGACTTGGCGAAATAGTGATTGTAGGCTCTATTACTGGAGACAGTGTTTCTACAGGTTCGGAAACAGGCGGCACGGTTTCTTCCTGTATTGGTGAAGGCGTTATCTCTGCCGGCAGGCCAGATTCAGTTGGAGGTTCCTCTGATGGTACAGGGGAGGGTTCTTCGCTCGGCATCGGTATATCAATCATCAGCGGAGAAACAGAAATGGCTGTATCCCCTTTTTCCAAAGTCACCAATGGCCTGTTGCGTTGATAGCTCTTTCGTATCCGAACATGAGCAACATCGCCGGAATTTCTCCAACTATCGCTTCCGTCATCAAGCAATGGGTCTGCACGCTCAGGATCCACACCCGTTTCTGGCGCGTCCGAACGGTATATAAATTGTCGTGGCCCTGAATTGTGATTATTCGCCGCATTCTGATTTGCGGTATCGCTTTTATATGGCATGTTTTCAGCCAATGATGCTGGTATTGATATGTTGGAAGCAATAAGCGTGAGGCACAAAAGGATGGAGAGGATTCGGCGTTTCATAATTTCGCCCTCTTTCTGTTGTACTATGATATATATAGACATCAAGCCGAGGCTGTGTATGACTGGAAAATCACTTATTATGTTTTGAAAGATGATGAAACAGCATCTTTAACCCATAGGAGATCAAAGATGCTGCCGCTAGAGCAAATTGATTGAGCAATTTAAGTACCAGTATTTTTCAGCTGATCATTTGCGATATGCCCTTTTACTGATGAATTTTCTAGATACATACATTTCTCCATTGTCTTATTTTGTTATTTCTTACTTGATTATATCAAATATGGTCTTGATTTCAAGTGCCTATCTGTTAATTTGGCTAATCTGTTACAATTCAATAATTGAAATTGTGTAGCTATAGAGTTCTCAAAAGCCATATAGTCAGTTTCACTCGATATCGATGCCCTCCGGCCCAAAATCTATTCTGCATTAATACAGAGTATTAGGTTCTAGTCTCGTCGGGGCACCAAAAAGAAAGAGAATCTTGACAATAGAAACTTGGATATACAGTTATTTCTTTTTGATGTGGTTTTGCATGAAACCCGTCCGCCCTTGCACTTGGCAAGTTCCCTCAAACGCAAGATGATGCAACAATACTGCAGCCCAATAGGTCTTTCCTTGACTGAAAGCGCCAATGCAAAAGCCCGAACAGGCAGACACTGTGGGCTTTTCAATCTCTGTTAGAACGTATGTTTCGGTTTGGGCCCAAAGGCCGCAGGTTCAAATCCTGTCGCCTCGGCCACAAAACAGCCCAGAGATCATTTGATTTCAGGGTTGTTTTTATATTTTCCTGCCGGCAAGCAAACCATATTCGAGAACCGTTATGCGTTTAGGTCTTTTTCATCAGTCAATTATTGACATTGATTGCCTCAAGCTCTATGATAATGGCAGCAAGGTAATTGTGCAATATATTTATGTTGTTATGCCGCTTGTGCTATAATGCGTACAAAGGCCAAAAGATTTATACATGCATATTGAAGAGGATGGAGTTTGATGGAGTCATATAGTTTGTATGATCAAAAGATTCAAACGGGAGATTTTTGGGCGACAGTGGAGGCCTGCTATTCACGCACCTTGGACGGCTTCAAGATGTCGCCCCATTATCACTCCAGAATAGAAATTATGTATGTGCTCAAGGGAACATGCCGCATACACATTCTTCAATTCTCTCATGATAACAGGTATAAAACTACCAAGGTGACCGGCCGTCATGTGGAAAATTTGGGCCCAGGAGAATATATACTGCTGGATGCGGGTGTTCTTCATGCGCTGGAAGTGCCTCTTAACTGCTATATGGCCAACGTTGAATTCTCTGTCCGCCAAGAAGAATGTACACCGGTGACCATTGAAAGCCTATGCAAATCGTCCATCGACTTTAAGAGTCTGTTGGAAAATGGACGCCCTATCATGCGGGGAGTGGACATATCCGGAAATATGTACACCGCTTTGTCTCAAGTGGTGGAGTGCTTTGCATCATGCAATCAGCATGCCTCTGCGCGTGCGCTGATAGATACTGCGCTTGCACATCTTCTGGTTCGATTTGCCCAAGAAAACCAGGAAGTGATCAGCAGTGTTCATTTGCTTTTGCATGTAAAAAAAGCGTTGATGCTCCTGCATGACCGGATCCAGGAAAATGTCAGAATAAATGACATCGCGAAAGAAATTGGGATTAACCCGTCTTATCTGCAACGGATATTCAAACAGACATGCGGCCAGACAATGATTGAATATCTGAATGTCGTGCGCATCGAGCGTGCCAAATTCATGCTTTCCTGCACGGAAGATCCGATCGTGGATATTGCGGTCAGCGTCGGATATAATTCAAGGCAGCATTTCTCCCATGTATTTACTATGATTACTGGCGTTTCTCCACAAGAGTATAGGAAGCATAGCGTAAAGCATCAGAAACGTCAGCTTTACATGTTTGATAATATAGTGGATGATTTCGTTGAAACAGAAATTTGAACAAATAAAAAAACGCAAGCACTGTAGAGGAATGAAAAGCTGTCACATCCGTAGACAAAAACTAAAAATGTCAGAATATATTACATTTAAATTGTGCATAGTCAAAATATATTCCACTCATTTGCTTTGCATATAGTATGATGCCTGTAGAAGAATGTACAGAGCGTGCATTCAAAATTGCAGGAGGTTATCATACAGGGGTTGTTTCCATGTGGAATGGCTTGGCGTTGTTCGTTGCGTAAAAGGATGGGACGGGGACCGTAATATAATAACCAAACACCAACCGCTATTGCATTCGTGCCTTGGTGTTATTACCTGCTTTTATTTTGCGGAAAATGACGTAATATGATGCCTTTGAGTCCCGGTTTGGGAGGTTTTGAAGGCAACCGAAAGGGTGGAGGATGAATTTATGTCGTTCAAGGTCACGTTTATTGGCGCAGGCAGCCTTGGCTTTACGCGCGCGCTGCTGACGGATATCCTTTCTGTTCCGGAGTTTCATGATATAGAAATTGCATTCACGGATATTAACCAGCATAATCTGGATATGGTCACCCAATTGTGCCAGCGTGATATCAATATGAATGGGTTGAACATTCAGATTTTTGCGACCACGGACCGGCGCGAAGCGCTGAAAGGCGCCAAGTATGTCATCAACAGCGTGCGAATCGGCGGCCTGGAGGCATTTGCGACGGACATCAATATCCCCCTGAAGTATGGGGTGGACCAGTGTGTAGGGGACACGCTGTGCGTTGGCGGCATTATGTATGGCCAGCGTGTGATCGCGGCGATGCTGGATTTCTGCAAGGACATGCGCGAGGTGTGCGCGCCTGACGTGCTGCATTTGAACTACTCCAACCCCAACGCCATGGTGACGTGGGCCTGCAACACCTATGGCGGCGTAAACACCATCGGCTTGTGCCACGGCGTACAGCATGGGCACGAGCAGATTGCCAAGGCGCTGGGTTACAAAAAAGAAGAAGTGGACATCATCTGCGCGGGCCTGAACCATCAAACCTGGTACATTTCCGTCAAGCATAACGGAGAGAGCCTGCTGGACAAGATTCTTCCCGCATTTGAAAAGGACGAGTATCTGTCCCGCACAGAGAAGGTGCGCATCGACATTCTTCGCCGGTTCGGCTACTACTCCACCGAGTCCAACGGTCACCTGAGCGAATATCTGGCCTGGTACAGGAAGCGCCCGGAGGAGCTTGTGGATTGGATCGACGTGCAGCAAGATTCCTGGATCAGCTGGATAAACGGTGAAACAGCCGGCTATTTGCGTGTATGCACCGAGGGACGCAACTGGTTTGAGGTGGACTTCCCCAATTGGCTCAAAGAGCCGCCCAGGAAGTACGACGGTACGGACCGGGGCAGTGAGCACGGCTCCTATATCATTGAAGGTCTGGAAACCGGCCGTACCTACAGGGGCCACTTCAATGTGATCAACAACGGGGCCATCTCCAACCTGCCTGACGACTGCGTGGTCGAGGTGCCGGGTTACGTCAACTTTAATGGTGTGCAAATCCCGCAGGTCGGCGATCTGCCGCTGGGGTGTGCTGCAATCTGCGCTCAATCCGTCAGTGTGCAGCGCATGGCCGTCAAGGCGGCAGTAACCGGTGATGCCGGCCTTCTCAAACAGGCTGTGCTGCTCGACCCGCTTACCGGCGCGGTCTGCAATCCCCCGGAAGTCTGGCAGATGGTTGATGAGATGCTCATCGCCCAAGCGCAATGGCTGCCCCAATACAAGGAAGCTATCGGGCAAGCCCAAGAGCGTTTTGCAAAGGGCAGCCTGATCCACACCAAGGAAGGCTACAAGGGTGCGGCTCGCTTGGGTGTTAAGAGCATCGAACAGATGAGCGAGGACAAAGCCAAATCACGGGCCATGGCCAGCGCCGCGGCGAAGGAAAACATTGAGAATTAAATAGATTACACCAGGTATTGTGTATCCAAGTTATCCTGGTGATAACAAAATAAGGGAGGAAAGTTTGATGAACAAGGTGTCTAGGCAAGTCGTTTCGGTGCTCCTGGTAGTCATGATGCTGCTGGCATTGACGCCGGCGATGGCCGAACAGACGGCAAAGGGAACCCGTGAGGCACAGCCCATCCCCGAAGGCAGCTGGGATGCCCCCTATCCGACCGTGATAAACATCACCACCGTCAAGGGTACCGGCATGGATCAGGTATTTGAAAACGGCGACGATCAGCGCAACAACCCCTGGACCCGCGCGTGGCTGAATGAGCTTGGTATCGAAGTGACCTACGATTGGATCGACGAGGGCAACACCCAGTACGATACCAAGCTCAACATGACGATCGCTTCCGGTACCCTGCCGGACGTGTTCAAGTGCAACTATGTCCAATTCCGTCAACTGATGGAGGCCGGCCTGCTGCTGGACATCACCGACTACTATAACGACAATACATCGCAGCGCATTCGCGACTACGAAAAGACCGATCCGGACACCATCAAGCAGAGCACCGTTGAAGGCCGCATTTATGGTATTCCGGGATATTACTACGGCATCATCGACCAGCCCAAGTACATCTGGATCCGCAAGGACTGGTATGAGGCCGCGGGTTCCCCGGCACTGAAGACGGTCGAGGATTTTGAAAATCTGGCCAGTAAGTTCATCGAGGAGCACGGCGGATACGGCCTGGCCATCGAGAACAAGCTCGAGGACCTGTTCATGACGGGGCCGATGTTCGGCGTGTACCTGGGCAACCCCGCCAACGCCAACTCGCAGTATTTCTGGTACAAGGACGAAACCGGCCGCATCAAGGCGGGCATCTCCCATAAGGAGTTCAAGACCGCGCTGACCTACTGGGCCAAGTGGTACCAGGAAGGCATCATCAGCCCGGACTTCGCCAACTTTGACGTAAACAAGATGAACCAGGATATTGTCAACGGCAAGGTCGGCATGCAGCCCTTCTATCAGTGGCAGGGCTGGCTCAACGGACCCAACCTGGTTGCCGCTCAGGGGAGCGATAACGCCTATATGATCCCATTCAATCTCCCGACCATCGACGGATCCCAGGTGCTGGGCCAGATCGGCTTCCCGAACGGTCAGGTGATCGTGGTCAGCAAGACCTGCAAAAACCCCGCCGCTGTCATGAAGCTCTTAAGCTTCACCGACAAAATCATGTTTGACCCTGCCACCACGCTCACCGAAGAAGCGTTCAAGGGCTTTACGGACGGCCAGCGTGAGCATGTGCCCGGCGCGTTCGCCATCATCGATCCTCAGGCCGACATGATCCAGTTCGAGCACGTGCTCAAGGCGCTGCAGACCGGCGACACCTCTGAGCTTTTCACCGCCGGCATGAAGAAAAAGTACGGCGACTCCATCAGCTGGCTGAACGAAAAGAATACCGGCGGCATTGGCGCCTACCTGCAGCAGGGCTTTGAAGGCTGCTCATACTACAACGCCAAGTTCCTCATCGACAACAATTTCCTGAAAAAGACCGATATGTGGGGTCCGCCGCCCGCGGAATTCGACAAAACGGTCAATACCATCGACATCATCCTGAACGGTGTCATGGAGATCATTATGGGCGTACAGCCTGTGGACTACTATGACACGGTGCTCGCAAACTGGTATGCCCAGGGCGGCCAGATCATGGAGGACGCGGTCAACGCGCAGTACGGCGGCCAATAAACCGCGCCGGCATGGGTAATAAAACAGGATTCAGCGGCGGCAAATCGTCGCCGCTGAATCCTGCATTTTAGGAGGAGCAACCATGATCAGACGGCTGAAGAAGGAATGGCCATTCCACCTGCTGCTCCTTCCGGGCATCATCCTGACGTTTATCTTCTCGTACCTGCCCATCTACGGAATCATCATGGCTTTCCAAAACTACAATCCGGGCCTCGGCTTCTGGGGTTCGCCCTGGATCGGCCTGGATAACTTTCAATTGGTATTCTCCACGCCCCAGTTCCTCAGTTCTATCTACAACACCTTTTTTATTTCATTTTTCAAGATCGTGATCCAGACGCTGTCTTCCGTCATATTTGCCCTGCTGCTCAACGAGCTGCGGGCTATAAGAGCAAAACGGCTGTTCCAGACCATTGTATACATTCCGAACTTCATCTCCTGGGTTATCATGGCGGGTATCCTGATCAACCTGCTGGCATCAGACGGCATAGTGAATATGATGCTCAAGGCGATCGGTATCAAACCGATTCAATTCATCTCCAACCGGGGGGTGTTCCCCTGGACGATGATCCTAACCGACGTCTGGAAGACGTTTGGCTTTGGCACGGTGGTATATCTGGCCTCCATTACCTCCATCGATCCGGAGCTGTATGAGGCTGCAGTTATCGACGGCGCCGGCCGGTGGAAACAAACGCTGTACGTTACGCTGCCAATGCTATACCCGATCATCATCCTGATGACGGTGTTGGGTTTGGGTAACGTTCTCAATGCGGGCTTTGACCAGGTATACAACCTTTACTCGCCCGCCGTATATCCCACAGGCGATATCATCGATACCTTCGTCTACCGCCTCGGCCTTCAGAACGGCAAATATGCCATCGGCACCGCGGTGGGCTTGTTTAAGAGTGTCGTCTCGTGTACGCTGATTTCGCTTTCGCTGTATACTGCCTATAAATTTGCGAATTACCGCGTGTTTTAAGGGGGTGACGAAATGAAGTTTATGACAATGGGGCAGAAAATCTTCCGTGTGTTCAATTACACATTTATTATCCTGGTGTGCCTAACGTGCTTCCTTCCGTTGCTCAACACGCTTGCCGTTTCATTCAGTTCACCGGCAGCGGTTTCCACCGGCAAGGTTTACTTCTGGCCCGAGGGCTTCACGACCATGGCGTACGAGTTCGCCATGCAAAACGGCAAGTTCCTGCGCGCTATGTGGGTTTCTGTCCAACGCTGCCTGCTGGGCGTATCGATCAATCTGTTCATGATGGTCACTACCGCCTACCCGCTTTCCAAGGCCAAGGACCGTTTTGGCGCACGGAATTACTATATGGTTTTTTATGTGATCACAATGCTCTTTGGCGGAGGCCTGGTACCCTACTACATTTTGGTAAGCTCGCTTGGTCTGATGAACAGCATTTGGTCACTGGTGCTGCCGCTGTCCGTACCTGTCTTCAACATGGTCATTCTGATGAACTTCATGCGCGGATTGCCGCCTGAGCTGGAAGAAGCCGCCATGATCGATGGGGCAGGCCTGTTCCGCACGCTTTTCAGCGTGATCCTGCCGGTACTGAAGCCTGCGCTGGCAACCGTCGGTTTGTTTTCATTCGTATATCATTGGAATGACTGGTTCACCGGGGCGCTGTTCATGCATGACCCCAAGAATTATCCGCTGCAGACCTACCTGCAGACGCTGCTGACCAACTTCAACGATATGCTTCGCCAGTCCGGGTCGGACTACTACGCGCTGCTGGCCCGTATGAATGAGCAGACGGGCAGGGCCGCGCAGCTGTTCCTGGGTCTGATACCTACGCTGATTGTATACCCGTTCCTGCAAAAGTACTTTACGACAGGGCTTGTAATGGGCAGTGTGAAGGGCTAATACAAGCGATATTCATGCTTTGTTGATGACTCTTGCGCATGCACGAAAAAACCGCCGTACAGCAGGAGCTGTACGGCGGTTTGCATCAACGGCCTGCCAGGCCACGCAATTGCGGCAGGCGGCGCTTTGCTATTGTTTTTCCCAGCTTTGGGGCTTCATGTTGGTATAGATGTAAACAACGGCCGATACAAGACATATCAGAAACATGATCACTGAAAGCGCGGCCGCCCGTTCATACTGCAGATTGTTGAACTGCGAGAACAGCGAGACGCCCAGCATGACGGGATAGTTTCCGCCCATCAAAAAAGGTGTGGTGTAAGAACCGACATTGCCCATAAAGATAAAGGTGGCGGCGATAAACACGTCCTTGGCGGTCAGCGGCAATACAATGCTTCTGAATATTTGCAGCTTGCCGCTGCCGGCGTCCCGGGCCGACTCGATCAGCGCGTCCTGTATGCCGGAGAGGGCGGACATCAGCAGCATGGTGGCAAAGGGGATGTTGAACCACAGGTTCATCATGATGATTCCTTTTTCCGTATACATGAAGCCCAGGCTGAATTCAAGCCCCATGGATGTGGCGACGCGGCCCAATAAGCCGCCGTCGCGGATGACGGTAATCATGGCGTTCACCGCCACCATGCCGGGAATAAAGCGGGGGATGAGGTACAGCGAGCCGATGAGCTTGCTGATACGGGAGTTGGCAAAACGGATGTACAGCGCCAGTCCGTAGGCAATGACGGTGGACAGCACAACGGTTACAATAACGACAAAAATGGTGTAGGAAAGATTGGCCAGGGCGATCTTGTTGGTGAACAGATACACATAATTGTCAAAGCCATAAACGCCGGGCTTCCCCTTGATGGCAAAGCTGCGGATCACCGCGTTGACAATGGGATAGGCGATGATGACGGCAACCAATAAAAAGGACGGAAGCACCATGGCGTATGCCAATGCGCGCTGCTTGTATCTTGCGTTCATAGGTTCACCTCAAAAACGAGAATCGGCGCACCTGGCAGAAATAACCGGGTGCGCCAAGGAAATAGAACCAATCAGGGCAGGGTGGCGATTTCGGCTTCCCAACGGGCGTTGAGCTCGGCGCCCAGGCCGCCGATGCTGGTGATGCGGAACGCGTCGATGTTCAGGGAGGCGATGAAGGGGAGCAGCTTTTCATCCAGCTTCGCAAAATCGATCACCGGAATGGCGGCCATGTTATCCAGGGCGATGTTCTGCGCTTCGGGAGAGAGCATGTAATTGATGAAGGCATACGCGGCCTCCGGATTGGAGCCGATGGTGGGAATGGCCAGGTTCATGGTGGAGCCGGTGAAGGCGGGCTGAAGCTGGGTGATTTTGATGGCTTCAGGCAGCAGGCCCTGGCGGGTCTGGGAAATGGCCATATCCGCCCAGGCGGGGATCATATCCACTTCCTTGT
The DNA here is from genome assembly GCA_023425025.1 of Bacillota bacterium. Classification (GTDB taxonomy): domain Bacteria; phylum Bacillota; class Clostridia; order Christensenellales; family Aristaeellaceae; genus JAEWAH01. The sequence goes on along the minus strand of JAFADG010000061.1, from coordinate 97,701 downwards.
TGGCCAGCAGATCCAGGGTGCCCTGATTCTTGTTGGGGTACACCACTTTGCCGCTGGTGCTGTACAGATAGGGGTGCAACTCGGTCAGCAGCGCAAAGCCCTTGTCCCACTGGGACATCCAGCTTTCATCGCTGGAGGTCATGGCCTCCGCGGGCAGGAAGTTGTAAATAGAGGTGTTCACAAAAGCGCCGCCGGCGCCGCCGGAACCCGGGGTGTTGTAGGCGAAGCGGCCGGGATGATCCTTGATCCACTGATACAATTCTTCCGTGGTCTTGGGGGGGACGGGCACGATCTCGGAGTTGTAGGCCAGCACCACGGTGGTGCCGCGGTAGGGGACAACCAGGTCGTCGCGGTAGGTGGCGGGGATCATGAGGCCGGAGAGGTTGGGAATCTTGGCCTTGTCAAGGGTTAAGAACATGTCTTCTCCGCCCTCGCCGACATACTGCAGCACTTCGTCGCCGCCCAGCTCGATCAGGTCAAAATCCGTGCCGGTCTGGCCCGCCAGTTTGGCGGCCAGCACCCGGTCGCGCAGGCCCTGCACGCCGGTGCCGGAGGTGATGAACTGCAGCTCGGCCACGTAGCCGTCGGGATTGGTCTTGTTGAACTGCTCGATCTGCAGCACATACTGCTGACGCACATTGTCCGAGCCGCCGGCCCAGATGGTCAGTTTTTTGTTTTGTTCGGCCATGGCGGACACGCTGCCCATCGCCATCATGAGGCACAGTACAAGCGCGATGATGGAAACAACCTTTTTCATAGCATATACCCTCCTTCATATTCTGCTTACGTATGTATGTCATCAGCCGAGGCTGTATTTTTAGGATGCGTAGGTCATTTGCCGCGTGAATGTCAGGGTCACCTCATCATGGAGCCTGAGCCCGTCGGCCTGGGCGCGGACCAGGAATACCTTTACGGTTTGGCCATCCACTAACTGCACACTGACAGCCACATAATGGCCGAGCACCATGATCAGGCTGACCGTGCCCCGGATATCCCCTTCGCCGCCTGTGCGGTCCACGGTGATATCCTCCGGCCGAATGGCTTTTGTAACGCCGTCTGCCTCAAAAAAGTTCATATCCCCGATGAAGGACGCCACATATTTGCTCTTGGGCTGGTCGTAGATTTCAACAGGGGAGCCGACTTGCTCTATACCGCCCTTGTTCATGACAATGATCCTGTCGGAGATGGACATGGCCTCCTCCTGATCGTGGGTCACGAACATAACGGTGATGCCCAATTGCTGCTGCAGCTTTTTTAGTTCCGCCCGCATTTCGGTGCGTATTTTGGCATCCAGGGCCGAAAAGGGCTCGTCCAGCAGCAGAAGCGAGGGTTTGAGCATCAGCGCCCTGGCGATGGCGATCCGCTGCTGTTGGCCGCCGGACAGCTGGGAGGGGTACTTTTTTTCACAGCCGGGCATTTTGACCATGTCAAGGTGGGTATCCACCATGCGGCGTATTTCAGCCTTGGAAGCCTTGCGCAGCTTCAGGCCAAAGGCGAGATTGTCGTATATGGTCATGTGGGGCCACAGGTTGTAGCTTTGAAATACCATGGCAGTGGGCCGTTTTTCAGGAGGAAGGTTGGTGATATCCTGCCCGTCCAGCAAAATGGAGCCCTTGTCGATGGGCGCAAACCCGCCCACAGCCCGCAAAATGGTGGTCTTGCCGCAGCCGGAGGGACCCAATAATGTGACCAGCTCACCGGTTTTTACATATAGGTTGATATCTTCAATGCCGTCCCCGTTGGGGAAGCGCTTTTTTAAATTCACGACTTCCAGCTTATTCTTTTCCATGATGGCCTCCGTCATTTCATTTTAAAGCCCTTCGATATGGTGTCTGCCCCCAGGTATTTGCGGAAGGCGACCAGCAGCGCGATGGTGGGGATCAAGAGGATCAGCGAAAACACAGGCCCGGCGGTGGTGGCGTATTCCATGATGATGCCGTACAGCTCCACCGGTAGCGTGCGGAACTTGGGGAAGCCCACCAGCATGGTGCCCTGGGCTTCTTCAAAGGAGCCCAAAAAGGTGTAGATGGAGGCCACGATGATGCTGGGCATGGCCAAGGGCAGCGTAACATGCAAAAAGGTGCGAAATGGGCTTGCGCCGGCATCCCTGGCCGATTCCTCCTGCTGGCGGTGCACGCTTAAAAAGGCGTTGGAGGGAATCCATGTCATAAACATCAGGGAGTTCAGCACGTGGATCAGCACGACCCCGACGAAAGTGCCCATCAGTTGCAGCTTGTAATAAAGGATGCCGATGGATATGTACAGGCCCATTTTGGGAAAAGCATTGCTGAACAAAAGGGAAAGCTGCACGAACCTGCGGCCGGGGAATTGAAACCTTGCCAGGGCATAGGCGGCCGGTATGCAGACGGCGGCGGATACAAGGGTGGTAACGACGGAAAATACCAAGGACTGTACGACGGAGCTTACAAGGCTGGGCTGGCCCAAAACAAAATGCCACCACTTGAGCCCGAACTGCTGGGGGAATACGGCCGGGGCTTCGTACTTTTCTCCAAAGGCCAGCATGACAAGGTTCAATATGGGCAGGTAAAAGAACAGAAGAAATACGCAGAGCAGCACGAATTCGAAAAAAGCCTTTTTGCCGACGGCATGGTAATAGGCCTTTGGGGAGAGCAGCTTCATGCGATGCCCCCTTTTGCAAGGCTTCTGCCTGCCAGCTCGCAGGCCCGTTTTGCGTTTCTGGTGGTAATATTGAAGACGCCGTCTGCAAGCAGGCGGCAAATCAGCCGCTCGTCATCCGGTGTCCAAAGGGAAAGGGGAATATCCCGCATCATCAATTCCGCATACAGCGGCGTATGCACAATGAAGTAGTGGGTATTCAGGCACCGCACGGCATAGGCGTTTATAAACCGCTCAAGGCCATCGGCTATATGGATGACAGTGTCCGTATCAGCCTCCCCGGCCTGGTACAGGGTTTTGACGTGGGGGAACAGGTTTTCAATATTCAAGAACCAATCCGCGTGCATAAAAAGCCGGGGGTTCTGTTCGGCCGCTTCGGCGGAAACGCAGCCGGAGAAAACAAGCTGCTCCTGCACCTCAAACTCCCTGGCCAGGGCATAGACCCGGTTTTCAAGGCCGTCTTCCTTCAAGTCGCAGTTGATTTTCATGCCGTGGCGCCCGCTCAGCATGGCAAACGCATCGGCAAGATAGGCGTCGGCAGGCCCCTCGTCATGGCTGAGGATCAGGATGCCGGCTGCATCCTGCCGCACATCCACCTCTATACAATCGACTTCAAGGCCCATGGCATACTGCAAAAACGCCATGGAATTGTCCTTTGTGCTATCGCAGCCCGAGTGGGCGGTCAGCCATGTTCTTTGCATACAATACCTCATAAAACACACTTCGCCATTGAGCATACAGGTTTGGTGTTTTATTATACAGAGCATAACGTGATAACAATGTTTGTTTACAGACAGATTCCAATAACAGCAAAAAGCGGCCCGCCGTGCGGCGTATGCGCAGGGCGGGCTGTATCTTTTGCAGTGTGTGGCGGTATGTGGGTTACTGCAGCTCTTCCCTGTGATTGTTGGCTTCTTCCACGGCGGCATCCAAGGCGGCCTGAATGTCGGCGCCGTTGAGGATGGAAGCGGCTGCGTTGTCTATGGCGCCCTTGTACACGGATTCGGCGCGGTAGATCCAGCGGGGAGTGGTGCTCTCGGTCATGGATTTCAAAATCAGCGCGGCCTGGGGCACCTTGAAGGCATCCCACTGGGCGGCGGCCGTAATGACAGGCATGGCCTCACCGTACACGTTTTCATTGATGAACTTTTGCGTATCCTCGCTGACGGCGAATTTCAGAAATTCCCAGGCGGCATCCTTGACCTGGCTGTTGCGGCTGATGACCAGGGGGCCGCCGGCGAACATGCCGGATTTGCCGTTATTGGGGTTGACGGGCATCAGCGCCACGCCAAAGCGGTCGCCAAGGCCACGCTGGGCGCAGTTGGACCACGTCCAGGAGCCGCTGCGCAGCTCGATGGCCTGGGTGTTGTCGGCCTGGCCGAAGTTGGTGGAGCCGCCGACCATGCCCAGGGCGTACAATTTCAGCATCAGCTCGCTGGCTTTTACATATTCGGGGGTGTTCCAGTTGAAGGTGAGCCCGCCCATGGCAAAGCCTTCGCCCCATGGCATGCCCATGGATTCGGCGATCTGCACGATGGCGTCGGCACCGGACAAGGTGGTGCCGTAGTTTTGCACGCCGGTCACGGGGTTCACGCCGGTCATGGCGGTGGCCTTGGTCAGAATCTCATCCCAGGTGGGGTGCTCGGAAAGGTACTCCACCTTCCATTCGTCAAAAATCTGCTTGTCATACAGGATCACGCGGGTATCGCCCTGGAAGGGCCAGCCGTACTGCCTGGGCTCCGGGTCAAAGCTGCCTTGGGCCTGCCAGCCGAGCATCTGCCCATCCAGGAAAACGCCGGTGTCAAAATTGTCGCGCTGGATATAGGGGGTCAGGTCTTCCAGCATATCGCCCATCAGCGCGATGCCGGGGGCCAGAAACACATCGGCTTCGTTGCCCATGATCATGGTTTGCGTCTTCTTTTGATAGTCGTCCCAGCCCATGATGATCAATTGCAGGTCGATGAAGGGGTTTTGCTCTTCAAACTTTTCTTCCAGCACGTGCACGCCCAGCTGGGCGTTGCCGTTGATGGCGTTTGTGTTGTCCTCATACAGGTAACCGCCGATCAGCACCACGCGAAGCGGGGTCTTGGTTTCCGCCGCCGCGGCGCCTGCCATGCCCAGTAAAAGGGCCAGCAATAAAAGAACAGATAGGGTCTTCCTCATGGATGGCACGCTCCTTTTTTCTTGCGTTCATTTATTTCAAACCCTTAAAGTGGGCTGAAACCGCTATTCCTTGAGCCCGGTCAAGGCAATGCTCTGCACGATGTACTTTTGAAACAGCAAAAATACCACGGAAACCGGAATGATGCTCAAAACGGACAGCGCCATGGCCGTGCCCATGCCCCCGCCGGAGCCGCCCGTGCTGGAATAGGAGGAAAGGTACAGCGGGACTGTTTTCAAGCCGCTGTCCGTCAGCATGATCAGCGGCCAGAGCAAATCGTTCCAGCTGCCCATAAAGGTGAGCACCACAATGGTGGCGGCCAGCGGCCCGATAAGCGGCAGGAAAATGTGCACAAACGTCCTGATTTCCCCGGAACCGTCAATGAAGGCGCTTTCCCGCAGGCTGTTTGGCATTTTGTCAAAAAACTGCTTGGCGATAATGGCAAAAAAGGGCGAGACCAGCACGATGGTCACCGGCCAGTAGGTATTGCGGCCGCCAAGCAGCGTCCATATCTTGTAGAGCGGGATCAGCTTTGTTTCGCTGGGGATCATCATGGTCGCCAGTAAAATCATCAGCAAAACGTGCCGGCCATGGAACTTCCCCTTGGAAAAAGCATAGCCCGGCACGATGGAGGAAAACAGCGTCCACAGTACGTTCAATGCCGCGATCAGAAAAGAGTTTTTGTAGGCGTTTAAAAGATAGCCGTTTTGCAGCGCGATGGTATAGTTGAAAATGGAGGGCTCTTTTATTAAGAAGGTGGGGGGATAGGGGGGATTGATGTTGGCGTACCGCTCAAAAGATACGACGACCATCCACACAAGGGGGGCCAGAAAGACAAGGCCGACAATGAAAAGGCCAAGGAAGACCCATAACCCCCTGGGCAGGCGGCGTACCGCTTTTGGAAGGCTGCCCTTTGACATAATGGTTGTGTTCATCGCTTATTCCTCGCTGGAAAAGAGTTTGGTGGTTTTGACCGAGATCAGGGTCAGGACCAGGATCATCACAAACAGCAGGTTGGCCGCGGCGGAAGCCACCCCAAAGTCATAGCTGCCAAAGCCCCGCTCGTAAATGAACATGACCACCGTGTACAGCGCCCGCTCCGCGCCGCCCAGGGTGCCCCGGTTGTCCCCGCCGATGGCGAACACATCGGCAAAGCGCTGGAACATGCCGATCATGCCGTTGATCAGCAGGAAATACAGCGTGTACTTCATGTTGGGCAGGGTGATGTGCCGCCAGGCCGTCTTGGGACTGCAGCCGTCGATGGCCGCGGCCTCGTAATACTCCGGCGGGATCGCCTGCAGATTGGCCAGCACGATCATAATGGTGTAGCCAAGGCCCTTCCATAGGCTGAAGATAATCACCGCCCACTGGGAGGTGAGGGGGTAGCGCAGCCATTCCTGGGCAGGAAGGCCAAACAGCCCCGTAAAGGCATTTAGAAGCCCCTGATAATCCACGACATACACAAACACGTAGGCCGTTGCGATCATAGGCGTGATGTATGGGACAAAATACAGCGTTTTTACCGTGTTTTTGCCCATGCGCAGCCGGTCGATAAGCGAAGCCATCACAAACGCCAGGGGAATGGAAAGCACAAGCTGCCATAAACCCAGGTAGACCGTGTTTTGCACGCCCTTCCAGAAGACGCTGTTGCCCAGCACGATCTCATAATTGCGCAGACCGCGCCATGTTTCGTTTGTCAGGTTGGTTTTGTAAAAACTCAGGCGCAGAGATTCGAATATGGGATACGCGTGGAACAGGATCAGCCCGATCACCAGCGGCCCCACAAACAGATACCATACGTATTGGGAGCTTCGCATTTTCTCCCGTTTGTGCTTACGCGCAAGCTGCAATCCGCTTCCTCCTTCCGCCGGCGGCGATTTAGATGTTTTCGTCCTTGTTCAGCGCGTCCCGAAGGGCCATGGCCAAACGCGGGCGGTTGGTGGTAATGCTGTGCACGCCCATACGCAAAAGAGACCGTATCTCCTGCTCCTTATCCGCCGTCCAGGCGGATACCATCAGGTTCCGCGCTTTGGCTTCCTGCACAAACAGCGGCGTTACTTCGTCTTTGTCCAGATTCACTACGCTGCATTTTAAGTCGCAGGCTGCCTGCAGGCTTTGCGTGCCCTCGATTTCGTGAACACTCCAAAAGGCCTCGGGCCGCTCGGGGAAAGACCGCATATCCTGTTCATTCAGGCTCCCGGTGAATACGATGCGGCTGCCCATGCCGATTGCCTTGGCCAGCGCCACCACATCTGCGGCCAGGCCCGGTTCCTTCATATCGCAGTTGACAAGCATGCCGTGGGCCTTTTTGACAAGGGAGAAGCACTGCTCCAGCAAAACCGGCTCCGGGTCATCCGGGTTCAGGGGATCATGGGAGAGGACGAGCTTGCCCAAGTGGCTGCGGACATCCACCTCCAGGGCGTCGCACCCCGTTTCAATGGCCTTGGCGATGGAGACGAGGCTGTTTGGCGCTTCCCCCTCCGCCCCGGCATGGGCGCAAATCATGGTATTGTGGCGGATGTACAGGGCGCTGGTGAACGCCAGCAGGCAGGGCTTGCCGTGCATTTCGCCCCAAGCTTCCGCCCGCAGGACCCCGGGCGCAAGCGTCAAAACAAAGCTGTTGCCCTCCGGCCGGTAAGGCTGCCGGGCAAGCAGCTGCCCGTTTGCGCCCATCAACCGAATCTGCTGGATGGACAGGTTGTACCTCATCCACAAGTCGCGGCGGTCCTCCGCGTTCAGCTTCAGCTCCGCCAGCGCTTGGCCGGGGCGAAGCGTATCGCCGGGAGTGAACACCTCGCCGTCCATTTGCACGGTCAAAACGGGAAGGGGGCCCATGGTAACGGCGGTGCGGCCCGTAAGCAGGGCGCCCAGCGCGCTTTTTGCCGTAAGCTCGCCTTCCGTGCCGATATAGGTGACGGCCACCGGCCCGTTCGCCTTGGGCGCATGCCAGTCCCGGCCGTACACCGCGGCCATCTTTAGCCCGCTGTCGATCAGACGGGTCCATGCCTGAAAGCTTTTTGCGCTGTCTTCCTTCAAAGGCGCGTTTTCGCCGGACCAGGCTTCCCAAAGGCTGACAAGCGCCGCGTCACGAATGGGGTAATCAAAATGGCAGCCGGTGCAGATGGGGCTGCCCATGCGGTATGGATGGGCGACGCAGGCAAGCCCGCCGGCGCCTTTGATGGCCCACAGCTTTTCATCCAGGCTGTCAAAGGCAATATCCCGCCAATCCACATACCGAGCGGCGCCCAGCACCGTCATGTGCCCATGGTAGGTGGTCCACTCTATGCCCGGCAGCACCTTGTTCCCTGCCTCCGCAAGCCCCGCCTGGGTGTTGTGGTCGGTCAGCGCGATCAGCGCAAGGCGGTTCCGTCTTGCGTTTTCTAAAAGCTCCGCCACCGTCATCTGTCCATCGGAATGGACGGTATGGGTGTGCATCTCCACGGCATACCAGTTCATGCATCCACCCCCTGTACGGTCAGGCTGAAGGCGCAATCCTTTGTCACCAGCGAATGAATATGAACGCTGGCCCGCCAGGTGCCCGGAAGGATCGGCCCGGCGGTAAAGCCGGGCGAGGCCGCCTCGGCGCAAAGGGTGTGCGTTTGCTTGCCCGCCCTGCGGTGGGCGTTTCCGCGGTAGCCCATGGGGTCATCCAGGGACAGGGTAATCAAATTGGAAAGGGGCAGGTACTCCCGCCAGTTTTCAACGGGTTCCCAAGGCGCATACAGCCGCATTGCCTTTTGGATCAATGCTTTGGAGGCTTCCCTGTCTTCCAGCCACACGGGGGAATAGATCATGTGCAGCGATAAAAGGCGTATACCCTGAGGCACCTCAAAGGGAAAGACAAGCGTCGTCCGATCATCGGAGGGCGCCAGGGTTTTTTCGACATCCGCAAGAGGCAGCATACAAAGCCCCCTTTTGTACCGTTCTTGAGGCAAGCATACATGCCGCATTGTTATATCCAATCATCAACGGGTTATAATTCCGAAAGAGTTTGAATTGCTTTTCCAGAAAAAATGGGCCATTCGCAACGCTTACACAGTTTTCACGCAACATTGCAGGCCCCCAAACAATTCCATGATATAAAAAGGATGTGATTCATTCGATGCGGGAAAACGGGAACGGATGGAGTTGAATGCATGGAAGTCAGACTTCATCAACTGACAAAACGGTTTGGCAGCGTCACCGCGGTGGACCGCCTGACGCTGGATATGAAGGACGGCACGATGGTCGGCTTGCTGGGCCCGTCCGGCTGCGGCAAGTCCACCACGCTTTTTATGCTGGCCGGCCTGCTTGCGCCCGAGGGCGGCAGCATTTTCTTTGGCGGGGAGGATGTGACGCATATCCCGCCGGAAAAGCGCGGCATCGGGCTGGTGTTTCAAAATTACGCGCTGTATCCCCATATGACGGCGCTGGATAATATCATGTTTCCTTTATTGAACATGAAGGTGCCAAAGCAAAAGGCCCGGCTCATGGCCGAGGAGATGGCGGACCTGGTGCAAATCCGCGACCTTTTAAAGCGCAAGCCCGGGGAATTATCCGGCGGCCAGCAGCAGCGGGTGGCCATCGCCAGGGCGCTGGCGAAAAAGCCGAAACTGCTTTTGCTTGATGAACCGCTTTCCAACCTGGACGCGCGGCTGCGCATGGAAACCAGGGAGGAAATACGGCGCATACAGCAGGAGGTGCGCATCACCACCGTTTTTGTGACCCATGACCAGGAAGAGGCCATGAGCATATCGGACAAGATCGCCGTGATGCACAAGGGCATATTGCAGCAGTACGATATCCCCCAGCGCATGTACAAGGCCCCCGGCAACCGGTTTGTGGCCAGGTTTTTGGGCACGCCGCCCATCAACCTTTTGAATGCCGCTGTGCAAAACGATCTGGTGGTATGCGGCGGCACGGTGCTGAAAAACGCTGGGGGAATGGAACCGGGACCGGCCTTGATCGGCATCCGTCCCGAATCCTTTTGTATGGACCCCAATGGCTTTGCGGTCACCGCAAAACGGGTGGAAATGATCGGCCGCGACGTGATCGTGACTTTTGAATTGGACGGGCAGCAGGTGAAGGCGCTGATCGGTTCCGATACGGAAATCGAGGAAGGGGACGCCCTTAGGCTTGCGGTGAAGCCGGGACAGATATTGCGCTTTCATGGGGAAACCCAGGCGCTGTACGAATGCGTATGAGCAAGATAAGCCGCTTCAAGGGAGTCCTGTACTGCCTGCCGGCACTGATCGTCGTGGCGGTATTCACCATTTACCCGCTGCTGCGGGCGTTTTTGATGAGCTTTTATGTCAAGTACAATTTCGCGTCGGATACGGTGCTGGCCTACGGCATGGACAACTATGCTTATCTGTTGAAGGATAACGTTTTTCACAAAGCCTTATTTAATACTTTCTTATATGTGCTGTTTGTGGTACCTATCAGCGTAATGCTTTCGCTGTTTCTGGCGGTACTATTAAGCGCGAAGATCAGATTCAGAAGCTTTTTCAGAACGGTATACTTTTTGCCTTATGTCACCTCCATGGTGGCGGTAGGCATTGTGTGGAGCTGGATCTTTCACAGCAAGTACGGCCTGGTGAATTATTTCCTCAGCCTGTTTGGCATCGCGCCTATTCAATGGCTGAACCAGCCGAGAATGGCGCTGACGACGCTGATCATATTCAGCGTGTGGAAGAGCCTGGCCTTCAACATTATTATCTTTCTGGCCGGACTGCAGAACATCGGCAGCCAGTACTACCAGGCCGCCAGGGTCGATGCCGCCAACCGCTGGCGCGTGTTCAGCCGCATCACCGTGCCCCTTTTATCGCCCATTATCGTCTACGCCTTTGTAATGGAATTGATCAATTCCTTTAAGGTGTATACCGAGGTCTACGCCCTCTTCGGCGGCCGGGCGGGACCGGCCAACAGCGCCATGACGGTGGTGTACTACATCTATGAACAGTTTTATGGCAACTGGAATTTCGGCGTGGCGTCAGCGGCGGCCGTTGTGCTGTTTTTGATCATACTCCTGTTCACGCTTTTGCAGCTGCGCGTGGCAAAACGCCGGGTGCATTACTGAAAGGGGGAATGGATTCATGCAAGGCCGCGCGGCGAGAATCCTGATCCGGGCACTGATGTATTTGCTGCTTACTGTTGGCGCGCTTTTGACGCTGCTGCCCTTTTTGTGGATGCTTTCCACCTCTTTGAAGGACCCGTCGGAAGTGCTGAAGATGCCCCCGGGCCTGATTCCCGATATCTGGCGGCCGGACAATTACCTGCGGGCCCTTGCCGCCGCGCCCTTTTCAGCCTATTTTCTGAACACGGTGATCGTCACTGTGATTTCCACGGCCCTTACGCTCTTTTTCAGCATATTGGCGGCCTTTGGCTTTTCCCGGCTTACGTTTCCGGGGCGGGACATCATTTTTGCCGCGCTGCTGGCCACGCTGATGATCCCGGGGGAAATGCTGGTCATCACCAATTTTGTGACCATCAGCAACCTGCGTTTGATGGATACCAGAACCGCGTTGATCCTGCCCTTTGCCGCCAACGTGTTTTACATTTACCTGCTCAAGCAGTTTTTCATGCAGATGCCCGAGGCCCTGTACCTGGCCGCCAAGGTGGATGGCTGCCGCGACTGGCGCTATCTGTGGAAGGTGATGGTGCCCAACAACCGCCATGCTATCTCCACCATTGCGATCCTGAATGCCATCGGCTGCTGGAACGCCTTTTTGTGGCCGCTGATGGTCACCAACTCCGAGGAAAAGCGGGTGCTTTCCATCGGGCTGGTCCACTTTCAAACGGAGGCCGGCACCCAGTATGAGCTTTTGATGGCCGCCTCGTCCATACTGGTCATGCCCATGATCCTTTTGTACCTTGTGCTCCACAAGCATGTTTTAAGCGGCGTCACCCGCAGCGGCATCAAGGGATGATTTGGTTGCCCCCTTTCCAATCCCGAGGCGGCGGAAAGGTTACAACATAGAGACCGGTAAAGCAAAAAAAAGATGGAGGAAGAAACATGAAGATCAAATCCTTGATCGCGGCACTGCTGATCGCATGCCTGCTCCTGCCGGTGGCGGCGCTGCCCGAAACCAAACCGGAACCTGTGACCGTGGAATTCTGGCACGCCATGAGCGGCGGCCTGCAGGACGCGCTGGTAGCCCTGACCGACAAGTTCAACGCCGAAAATACCAAGGGCATCACCGTTACCCTGGTCAACCAGGGCGGCTACGCGGACCTGAGCAAAAAGCTGATGGGCGCCGTGGCTTCCAAGACGCTGCCTGACCTTTCCCAGGTGTACAACAGCTGGATCGCCACCAGCCTGGACGTGGTTGTGCCGCTGGACGACCTCATCGCCAAGGATTTTGACAACTACGAAGACATTCTGGAGCCCTACCGCAATGAAGGCGCGGAATTTGGCAAAACCTATACCATCGCCTTCAACAAGAGCAGCCAGGTGTTCTTCTACAACAAAACCAAGTATCAGGAGCTGGGCCTCACCCCTCCCACCACCTGGGATGAGCTTTTGACCGTTGGCAAGACCCTCCTCGATGCTACCGGCAAGCCCGCCGTCGGGTATGACGACCTGGTGGCCATGTTCCAGCAGTACGTAATGCAAAACGGCAGCGAGTTCATTTCGGGCGGCGAAGTAAAGTTCAACAGCCCCGAAGGCATCGCCGCCATGAGCTTCATCCTGGATATGCACAAAAACGGCTATGCCCGCACCGCCGGCGAAGACAAGTACCTTTCCGGCCCCTTCAGCAACGGCGACGTGTTTGCCTATGTGGGCTCCAGCGCCGGTGCCGCTTACATCACCCCCAACGGCTTTGAATACGGCGCGGCCCCCCTGCCCAAGAACGTCGCGGGTGCTGTGCCCCAAGCCGGCACGAACCTGGCCATGTTCAGCCAGGATGAAAAAAAGCAGGCGGCCACCTGGGAATACATCAAGTTCCTGACCAGCACCGAATCCACCGTTCAGTGGGCCATCGCCACCGGCTATCTGCCCATCCGCGCCTCCGGCTTTGAATCCGAAGCCTATCAGGCGTATATGGCCAAGAGCGAAGTCGCCAAGGCCTGCTATGCCCAGGGGGCCGACCAGTACTTTGAGGCCGCCTTCCCCGGCGCCCAGGAAGTCCGTACCACCGTCGGCGCCGAGGTCGAAGCCGCCATCCTGGAAGGCAAGACCGCCGAAGACGCTGTAAAGTCCCTTGCCGACAAGGTGACGGAAATCCTCAGCAAGCAGTAAAAACGGACTGCCGAAAACACCCAAGGAGTGCCTTTGCGCTCCTTGGGTGATCCTTCTATTTTGGGAGAGTGTTCACATGACCAGGCTTTGCTTTTATAAGGGCCTTGACACCATTGGCGGCACGGTAGTGGAAATTCAAACAGAGGACGCACGCTGCATTTTTGATTTCGGGCTGGACGGCGCGTCGGAGCTGGACCGGCGGATCAGGCCTCGGCCCGCGACCATGGTCCGCGATTATGCTTTGGCCGGCTGCCTGCCAATGGTTGGGGGCCTGTATGACCGGGCGGAGCTTGGAAATATCCCCCTCGCATCTTACGCGGAGACGGAAATCAAGCCCTTTGTTTGCATCTCCCACATGCATATCGATCATATGGGTACGCTGGGTTTTCTGGCCAAAGAGGTGGAGGTATTTATGTCGGAGGAAAGCCTTTGCCTGTACCGGGGGCTTGCAAACACGAGGGATATTCTTTTCAGGCCCCATGAAAATGTCACCGGCCTTGCGCCCATGGCATGGGTGAAGAAGGGAAACATCGCCTTGCGCATGATTCCCGTGGACCATGACGTGCCCGGCGCGTGCGGGTTTGAGATCGTGACGCCCGACGGCCGTATATGCTATACCGGTGATCTGCGGCTGCACGGCTTTTGCGGGAAAGATACGCTGGCGTTTGCTTCCGCCGTGCACGGCGCGGACGTATGCATCACCGAAGGCGTCACCGTCAGTTTTATTGAAGATTTTGATGGCGTCGCGCCTGACAGCGGCCTGGATGCGGCAATCACAGAAAACCAGGTGCTGGAGGACATAGCCATTGCCGCGGCAAACACCAAGGGACTTGTTTTTTTGAATCTGTACAACCGCAACATACAAAAGCTGGCGCAGCTTCACAAAAGTTTAAAAAAAGTTGGCAGGCAATTGGTGTTGGAGCCTGAGACGGCCCATCTGCTGAATTGCTTTTTCCCCGAAAGGCAACTGTATGTGTACGAGCCTTTGTGCCACGGAGCGCCCAACGCCCAGCGGATCGCTGTATCCAGAGAGGCGGTTCAGGACCATCCCGGCAGATATGTGCTGCAGCTTTCGTATGCGCATTTGCTGGAAACGCTGGATTATGAAAGCGCAAGCAGCCTGTATATTCATTCCAACGGCGTACCGCTGGGGGCCTATGACCCCAGCTATCAGCGGCTTTTTGATTTTCTTTTGCGGCAGGGGATACCTTATCTGTCTATCGGCTGCGGCGGCCATGCATCGCCTGCCCACTTGAAGTATATTCTGGAGGCCATAGCCCCCAAATGCCTTGTTCCCCTGCACAGCCTGACGCCGGAGAAGATTCATATTAAAGGCGCTTTGCAGGTGCTGCCCGAAGCGAATCAATGGTACTTTTTGCAATCAGGCGCTTTGACATTGTGCGGCGGAGGGCCGCTTTCTCCTTTAGTATAATGTGCATGTGTAGGAGAATTGCCCGAAGGGATTGAAGCTTTGCGTACGTACTTTTTGTGCTTGGCAGCGTCAGCCAAGCCGAAACGGCCTGTATGTGCTTTGCCGCTTGAAATGTGTTGCCAATATGCTATACTGATAGACAGAAAATGGGTTGCGGCACGACTGTTTAGGCGTTCTTAAATGCAAGACGGTACAGCAAGCGAGGCAGATGCACGGTGAAAAAGCGATTGGTTCTCCTGTTATTGGTTCTTTCTCTGTTTCCATGTCTGGTTATAAGCCCGGCGCGTGCGGAAATTTCGCCTGTCAGCCGCAAAGAATTATCTGCGGATTCGCCGTTGGAACTGCGTACCGTCGTTCCCGAAGGCGTGACGGAGATCGATTTGCGGGTGGCCTTGGGTGATGGCGCGTCCGACGTGCATGACGCCTGGATGCTGAACGCAGACATCTGCGTAATCCTCCGGGACCTGTCGGAGGCCGGAGACGACGAGCTTATCGTTTTGGACACGCGGGACGATATGGTCCTTTCCCGGACGCCTATTCCATACGTAACGCATCTGCCTGAGCAGGGCTTTCATGACGGCGTTTTCTATTTACTGTTGACGCCAATAGATACGGACAACTACGATGACTCATCCTTTCTCGTCAAGGCAGCCATTACGCCGGATGGTACAGTGATTATCAGCACTATGCCGGAAGGCCTCACGGTCATGCCCGGCGGCAAAACGGCTGTCCGCGAGGCGGACGGAAGCCTCTATGCCGTGGATCTGAAAACAGGCAAGGAGGAACTGTTGATCCAGGGCGTTCCCCAAATGACCCGGGACTCGGATGGGGCCAGTTATGAAACGTTTCGCAATTATGTGCCGTGCCGGGATGACATTGGGTACGACGGAAAGGATGCAGGCGGCTATCCGCTCTCAATGACATTCCCGATAGACGAAGACACCTATTATGGCAACGATATATGGTTATGGCGTGATTTCTATGTGTATAAGCCCTTGGACGAGTATCGCTTCGTGTATGAGGTCAGCGGCTGGGAATGGGGCGCCGGCTTTGGGATTTATGACCTGAAGACGCGCACGGATCACCGGATCACGGGACGCGGAGATTTCTACGGCATGGCAGGAAACACACTCTACGGCTCAGCCTTGATGGCCGATGCAGACACCTTGGAAACCTCACCGCTTCCCAAATCGGTACAGGAGCAGCTTTACGAAGCCTATGCCATGGAAAACGGTGTCGTTGACTACGACATCTCACCGGACGGCAGGCTGCTGGCGCTCACAGGCATGAAATCCAGGCGCAGCGACGCCAGCACCGTAACCATCACCGACATCCTGACAGGCGACATCATCAAGACTTATGACATCTACAATCCATTTGCGTACGAATCCAGCGTATCCTTTTACGGCGATACGCGCTTTATGCTGTTTTTCCAGCCGGAGGAGCATGGCTCAGCCTACATTTATCTTTTTGACGCGGCGGAATGAACGCGGCGATGAAATACAGGTAATAAAAGAACCAGCCGCCGATAGGGGCGGCTGTGGAAAGAATCACGCCTTTGACAAAGTACGTATCCCTTTTGCCTTGCCGGAGTGCCGAACCAGACACCTTCGCTGCTTATTTTCCTTCGCTGCCCAAATTGATATGTGCGAGGTTGTTCGCGAATGCATTTTTACCAATGTATTTGATGCTGTCAGGAAAATCTGCTGTTTCCAGTTGATTCCCATTAAAGGCATCGATGCCAATGTAAAGCAGGCCATCATTAAGCACAAGATTCCTTAATCCCGGTTCTGGTGTCAAGTCCAGTTGCATGAACGCACCGGCTTCAATAACCTTTAGTTCATCCGGGCAAATCAATTCTGTTAAACTTGAACAGCCTGCGAAACTTTCCTGACCAATATATAACAAGCCTGCCGGAAGATCTATTTCGCTTAGTTCATAACATTCTCTAAAGGCCCAGTAGTTGATACGCTTAACATTATCAGGGATTACAATTTGTGTGAGCGACATACAGCCGAAGAATGCGCAATCTCCGATCTCAATCAGGCTCTGCGGTAAAATGACCTTCTCTAAAGCGGTCCAGGAATCAAAAAGACTTGTCCCAAGAATCAAGATCCCCTCGGGAACCTCAATTGCTGCCGCATTTTGTTCTGTCATCTCACAGTATACAGCCTTTTGGGTCTTCTTTTCAACCAAGAAAGCCCCTGTCTTATACAAATACGGATGGTCATCTGGAAGAAACATTGTTGTTGTCGTATCACAAAATGCAAAATCGCCTATATCACTTAAGGAACTGGGGATGGTGACCTGCTTGACCATGGAAGACATATTGCTAAGAGCACCTTCCTCTATTTTGATTAATGTGTTGGGTAGAACCAGTTTGCCAACATTGCAAAACGATGTATCTAAAAAGGAAAATGCATACTTACCTATTGTGGTCACCGGACAATCGTCAATATAGGCAGGAAATTCAGCAACAGGCATATTTCCATCAAAATAGAAACTTGTAATTTCCGCATGATTATCCACCAAAGCATATTCGTATATCATTTCAGCGGAGGCTGGTAAGCAAATCAACAACAAGCACGTTGCAATAGCTGACAATAGGATAACATATTGCTTCATACCTTCAACTCCTTGTCATTTGATCACAATAGCATAATGTATTCATCTGGTTGTACCATCCAACGTCGGTGAGCAGGGAGGGTTTGCTTGCCGACCCTTTTTTGCTTTTTCTTGGTCCTTTGTTTCTACGTAAACCGTCTCCCTGGTTACGTATATTCAATAAAACCGCTCCGACTACAACATATCCCTAATTTTTGAGGCTATTTGCTTTACATCATAAGCCTTTTTGCTTAGCGTAATGCAAATCGTATTCTCATCGATCACTGCTGCAAAATATACATCGGACAATCCATTTCTTATTCGATCTCTGTCTGGATATTCATGCCTCATGCCTTGATCCTATAAGTGTTCATTCTTAATGCCAATTACAGAAATTGTTTCAGGAGAAAAAGTGGGAATGTCATTTAGAAACATTTTGCATTTGTCTGAAGCGGCGGTGAGTTGTAAATAGTCGCCGCTTTTATCACTTTGAATAGTAAGCTTATATTTTGCCTTAATTCTTTCAAGCTCTCCAGATATATCACCGTAATCACCCATTACACGAATAAAAGCATTTTCTATTTCTAAAACGTCAATCAATTTGGATACTACTTGTTCTGCACAATTCGTTTTTATAATTATATCAGCTATACTACGGGAAAGATACGTTTGTAGCTTTACCTTCATTATTTTCATCCTCCATACAAGCCAGCGCTTATTATACCAATTGGAAAATGATCGATATTGCAAAAACCGCGGGGACGGTTTGCTTCCCCATGGTTTTCTGTCCCCTTGGTTTCCAAGTTGCCTTCCTCGTTGTTAAAGTCGATCAGGCCGTCGGTTAACCAGGTGGTTCCGCCCACGGAGAACTGCACCTTGATGCGGCAGATGCCGTCGTCCGCACCGCGCTTGCCCTTCAAAAACGCGCAGCACCAGCCGCCGGTTAAGAAGCGGTCGCCATATTTGCCATGCGGCCGGAACTGATGATACAGCTCCACCGAGCGGTTAGGGTCGCCGGTCAGGCGCATCATGTTCCCTTTCAGGTGCGCTGGAGGCGGAACCTCGCAGGAACTGAGCGTGGTTTCCGTGCTTCCCTGGGCATAGAGATAGGGCTGTTGTGCTGGGGAGAGTTCCCCGGCACAACAGCCCCTATCATATTCTCTTCACGTCAGTTATACAAACAATCGTCCAATGTGCTCACATCGGAGATGATGTCAAACCACACGAACCGTCCTCGTGGTTGGCGTGGTTCTCCCGAGCCATCCCCTTGCTTTTTGTAGTTGGTTCGGTTGAGTGCTTAAATGCCAAAATGGACGATTGCCTTGTTTTCTTTCTTTGCCTTTGTACTCAAAGTGATGAGTTTACTGATCCCTCTGCTTTCATTATGCGCATAGTGCAAATGGTACAACACATCAATGAATTTTGGTAAGGAGCTATTGGGAATGACCGTGATGCCATAATAATTCAATCCTGTTTCCTCTGTCGGAATTTCTGTGCAGACAAAATGTGTAAGAACACTCTTGAACATTTTGTAGTTATGCATAATGATTGAGTCCCTTACAATAACACATTCGTTCGCCTTTACCAATTCTTCGTAATGTCCGACAAATTTAGTTGATCTCCATTCCGTATCGCTCAGTGCAATAAATTCATGCGCTGGCAATTCTTCTAGCTCCTTTCAATTTCTTTAATGGGTACCAGGTACCAAGGGGACGGTTTGCTTGCCATCCCTTTATTGCTTTTCTTGGCTTTTTGTTTCCACGCAAACCGTCCCTCTGGTTACAAGTCGGGATAACAAAGGGGAGGGGGCAGTTCCATTTTGAAAAGAACATAAAGAACTGTCCCCAGTGTTCGGTTATTATTTTGACATCAGGAATATCGCTCATTCGTCTGAATACAATGAGCCATTACTATAGATAGGATATCGTCCTTAACATTATTATCATTAAAATGCAATTCCATATTGCAGCTATCATACATCGATACATATACATCAGCTATCAGCTTTATTGTTTGAATGATTTTCTTTCTCGATGCACCCTTATTGTATTTTTGAAAACCTAACTCAAATTCTTGTAGACTTTTCACCGCAAAATACTCAATATCAACGGTTTCAACAGCATACCACTCTTTGAAATATTCGTAATCCATTTTCGGATCAATGATGTCATGCTGTTGTCTAATTTCATCCTCATCAATAACCACTCGGTTAATAAATATTTTATCCAAATTAAATATATATAACTTCTTATCGCCAAAATCATTCATCGGAATTGCTTTCACATAGCTGTTGACCCACTGAGGGCGTATACTTTCCGAAAAATCATAAAGCTCAAATCTCTTGTTCAGATAGGTATTTATGTCCCATAGGAGATCATTCTTTATCCTGTCGGCTGATTTTTCACGAATGGACCGCCTAGTAGATAGAATTATACTATCATGACCATTATAATAATAATTTTTCATCAGAAAATCCCCTTCCATGGATGTTTAAAATCAAAGTGCCATGACTTTAGCCTATAGGGTGTACCCTCGTATCTTTTCATTTGATAAATCCACTTATTTACCTGCATATGAGGACCGTGTGTGTTGTGAGATGGGTGCAACTCTACCGAATAAGCTGGTCCAGCATTGGTCTTATACCTAACTCCAGGATAACCTGGTCTTGCCCGTTCCCCGCTAATTCTACCAACTTCTATCTTTCCTTTTGAAATGGCGTTCCCTAATGCTCTTGTTCCTCCAGCCAACAACCCGGCCGTTACGCCTGATGTTAATGTTCCCAACAGAGAAGGGTCCCTTCCATAAGCAAGCTTTTCAGTAGCTGCATAGGTAACCGATCCAACTGCCCCATGGACAATACCTGTCGCTAACGCTCCCATTCCCGGAGCCGCAGCAGTTATGGCACCTGTTACCGCACCTGAAGCCGCTGAAATGCCTACTTCAACCCAATTAACTCCTTCACCGCTGATAGCCTGGCCTACAATACTAGAAATTCCTCCAATTATACCTCCAACAAGTGCACCAATTACAATATTCCAAAAATTTCCATCTGCATCAGCTCTTGCAACTGGATTGTTATCACAATAAGCGTATAAATTCTTATCTTGGTTTGGAGAATCTATAGAGGCTGTAATCGTATCCGTCGTATCCGCATTTATTATACGACAGGTGATCGGGTTATAGTACCTGCTATTAAGCAAGTACATTTGGGTCTCCTCATCATACACATAGCCCCTATACCTGAAGGGATTCAAAGTACCCAATGTCGTTGCCAAGATGCCGGTCTTCGAAAGCGGTTTCCCCCACGCGTCGTAGGTATATTCTACCACCTGGTTCCCACTGCCGTCAATGATGGCAACAATATCACCCTGTAAATTATGCACGTACCCATACTTCGCGCTACCCCATTCTACAATCGCTGGTCTGCCTTGGGCATCATAGAAGAAGTGAAGATTATCGCCATCCTTCTTAAGGTGTACCACATGTTTGCCGTGCAGGGTGTAATCGGTCGCTATGCCGTTCACCGTTTTGCGAATCCTCAGGCCATCCACGTTATAAGTGTAGGTAACGTTTGTGGCATCGGATTTCGTCATAGAGGTAAGCTGCCTGCCCGATTCCCATTCGTAGCTCCATGTGCCGTCGCTTCGAGGATTGCCGATGGTGTCGTAAGTGATGGATGTACCATTATACGAAGTAAGCTTGTCCTTCCAGTTGGCATCCGTATAGGCATAGGGAACAACCTTCACTGCGCCGATGGGGGATTCGCTAGGCAGGGTGTAGGGGAAGACCCGCTTTTCCAAGATGTTTCCGCCCAGGTCGTAGGCATAGGTGGTCGTTGTGCCCTGCTGGCCGCTGGACAGATCGTAGGGGTCGTCTATGCGGGTAAGCTGGCCCAACTTGTCGTAGGCGTAGTTCACCTTCGATACGGTGGTCTGCGCCTGCCCTTTGCCCTCAATAGCATAGAGGATGCGCTCCAAGCCCGTTTCGTCCTTTGCGTAAAGGCGTTTGCTGCTGTCCTCGTACAGCTTGCCTGTCAGGTCTTCCACCTGCACGGGGTTGAAGGGCGTATCCACGCTCTGGATATTGCCCGCGTCGTCATAGGCATAGGTGGTTGTTTTGCCATCCTGGGTGATGCTCTTGATCAGCGGGGTGGTGCTGGCCTCACCGTAGCCGCCTGCCTCATAGGTATAGGAGGTGTTGTACGCCCTACCGCCCACGGTGAGCGTGCGGGTGCCTAAGCGCCCGATACCATCATAGGCCTGGGTCAGTTTGTTGCCGGCATCGCCGTAGGTGAGGGTGGTCGGCCTGTTCTCCTCATCGTAGCCAAAGGAGGTGGCGTACTTGGTATAGCCCGTTCCTACCTTTTCCTTAAATTCCATGAGGTTGCCGAACACATCGTACACCACCTCACCGGTGTGCACATGGCTGCCGTTTTCGTGTGTTTTGGCCCGCATGGGGCGGTTGCTCAGGTCATACTCGCTCTGGGACACCCGGCCCAGGCGGTTGTCCGTTACATGCGCTACCTGGCCGTTGGCGTTGTAGGCATAGGTGTAACGATCCTGGATGTCATTGTCGATCTTGACCCCCGTTACGCGCTTGAAGGCATCGTAGGTGTAGGCCACCTTGCCGGTATTACCGTATTCTGCGCTTTTCACGGTGCCGTCCGCGTTGTAGGCGGTGGAGGAAAGGGTTTGGCTTCCCACCTTTACCTCTTTAGGGCGCTTGGCAGCATCATAAGCGAAGGTGTACGTCACATCGCCAAGTGCGTTGTCGGTGGTGTTGTGCTTCACCTGGGCCAATTGGTCGCCATCGTAAGTATAAGTATTTTGGTAGGTCTTGCCCTCCGATACGGTCTGAGTTGCCGTGATTCGGCGAAGCGCGTCGTAGGCATAGCTGACGGTTTGGCCCGTGGGGTCGGTAACGCTTTGCGTGGTGCCCTTTTGCGGGTCAGTTTGAGTGGTAATCACCTTGCCACGGGCATCCTTTTGCGTGAGGACGTAGTTTTGGTCCGGCGTGTAGGCCGTTTCCGCCTTCACAATAGCTGTGCTGCCCGCATCCCGGGTCTGAGTAGTCTCGGGATTGCCCTTGTTGTCGTAGGTGTACTCGCTGATGATCCCCAACGGGCTGGTGCTCTTTTTCAGAAGATGCTTCTTGCGGTCGTCATCAGTGGCGCCGTATTCGTAGACAGCCGACACGCTTCTACCGGGCTGGGTGTACTTGGTCATGTTATTGAACGCGTCGTATTCAGCACCGGAGGTCAGGCCGGACAGGGCCTTGGCGGTAAGCCTGTTGCCCTTCGCGTCATAGCCCAGTTCCTGGGCAAACTGCTCGGGGTACAGGTACATGTTCGTGAAATAGCCGTCGTTGATCTGCCGGTTATAGGCGATAACAAAGCGGCACCACTGGTAATTGTCGATGGGCGCGGAAACGTTCCCCGAGGCGAACTGCCAGTTGCCTTCCTCGTCGTTAAAGTCGATCAGGCCGCCGGTTGCCCAGGTGGTTCCGCCCACGGAGAACTGTACCTTGATGCGGCAGATGCCGTCATCCGCTCCGCGCTTGCCCTTTAAAAACGCGCAGCACCAGCCGCCGGCGGAGAAGCGGTCGCCGTATTTGCCATACAGCCGGAACTGATGATACAATTCCACCGAACGGCCGGGGTCGCCGGTCAGGCGCATCATATTCCCTTTCAGGTGCGCGGGAGGCGGGACCTCGCAGGAACTGAGATTCTCCAGGTGCACGCGCCAGTCATTGGCGTCCTTCGTCCAATATTCCGGAAGGTTGCCTTCGCCCAGCGTGCCGGAGCGGAAATCGCTGTTGATGAGCAGGTTGTAATGGTTGCATGTGAGGCCTTCTTCCAACTGCACATCATCAAACCAGGCATTGCCCGCCGCGCCCTCCGCAACCATGGCGCATTCCGGGCTCGACGTGCCTGCCGGCAATGTAAACGATACCGATATCCGCTGGAATTCCGCCGTGCCAATCTCTACGGGGTCGGATTGGACTTCTGCCTGCTGGCCGCCCAGCATATAGCGGGCGCGCAGATAGGCGCGGGGGGCATCGCTTTTCACAAACGCGGAAAGGGTGTAGCCCTGATTTTGCGAAAGGCCGGGCGTCTGCGTAACGGAGGCTTTGCTGCCGTTATTGGGCCGCAACTGATAGGACAGCCCGCCCCAGTGATACACGGACATTGTGCGTATGCTGCCATCCGACGGGACGGTTGTGCCGTTATAGGGCTCGTCCCTTTCCACCCATGGGTAGTCGCCTTCTTCAATGGAGCCGTTCTTTAGAAGGTTTGTGACCACCTTTTGCATGCGCGATACCATGGTGGGGTGGTTGATGGGCGTTTGCGCGTTGTCGCCGGTTCTGTCATACGCCGCGTACAGCGCATAGCCCAATCCATCGTCCATGGAGATGGCGTTCCCGTCGTCGTTGAAGTGGTAGCGGATGGATTTGCCGCTGAGCTCGTCCGTAACAATGGTCAGCATATTGCCGTAGGCATAGGTGCAGTCATTCAGGGTGGTACCGCCAGCCGTTACCTTCGCCGCCGTAATGGAGTAGGGATAGCCTTCGGTTTTGTCCTGGTTGGCATAGGTATAGGCCACCTTGAGGCCGTCATGGTTCTGCACGCTTGCAAGCAGCGCACAGCTGCCGGCGGTGTCATACGTATAGACCGAAACCTTGCCGTCTTCATAGGCGACGCTGGTCAGCTTGCCGCCCGTATACGCAAAGCGGGTGCAGACAGCTTCCGTTTGCCAGGGGGTGCGGATGGCCGACAGCATGCCGTTTGTATAATCGAATGCCGTCACACGCCCTGCGCCGTCCATGACGGAGGCCACCTTCAAACCGTTTGACGCATCCGGCGTGACGGTGATCGTATTCCCGACGGCATCCGAAATGGATTGGATGAGCTTCAATTGCGTCAAGCGGTTGTCGTCCGTCAAATCCTCCGTGGGCAAGGGGAAGGTCATCAGATTATCGCCCTTGTCGCGAATGGTTGCAGTAGCGCCGCTGAAGGTCAGTTCGAGGCTTAGGCCGGACATGTCCTTCCACTTGCTTTCAACCAGCTCAAAGTAGTGGCGGGTACCGTCTCCATCGGTATAGACATAGCGGAGGGAGCCGTTCAGCGTTTCACGGTGCAGGGTTTGATGCACGGAGGTACGCCATCCCTTGCCGGCAGAAAAATCATCCCGGTCGCTGTCGCAGGCATTGTAATAGTGGGTGACGGATACGGGCAGCAGCTCGCCATTCATTTGCGTATCGCCATGCGCGAACACAAGATTGCCGTTGCACAGGTTCACGGAACCGCTCCCCGCGCGGCCAACGCCTTGGGAATCGTAGGCCAGATAATCTTCCAACCCGCCCAGGTGCGTGTACTCCACCAGCATATACGGCTTGCGCGCCCCTTCCATGGAGCAAAAGCGAACGGTATTGGGCATGGTGGCCCGGGGCTGAAGGCAAATGCCGTGGTTCTCCTTGCCCAGGTACCAATCCCGCGCCAGGGAGGTCACGTCAAAACGGTAATACTGCGAAAGGCTTCCGGTGTTGACCTCAAGATAGTCTTGATAATGCCCGTCATAAGCGGGCGCAGTATTATAGGTGACGGTCAGCGGGTTCCACGGGCCGGTGATCGCCCTGGCCATAACGACCATGTCACCGGCGGGAGCGGTATACTGCGAACAGCATATAAACGCCCGCGTGATATGGTGCCCGGCGCTGACCTTCGGGAGGGTGTTCACCTTCAGGTAGCTGTAGCGCGTGCCGTAGGTGGGATTATCGGCAACCCATAGCTGGCTGTCGCCGGAGAAGTTTGTCGCAGGATTTTGAGAACTGACATAGGTATCCTCGATGGCCGAGGACTGGGCCTCAATGGCGCCGGCCGTCACGGCCATCGTCACCGGATAGGCGGCAGACGCAGCAAAGGCCGCGTCAGGGATGAGGGTGAATTCGCCGGCTGTGCCTTGGGTCAGCTGAGCGGCGCCTTCCAGGCCGTTGGCGTCATACAGCCGCACGCTGGGGACTTCGGACGCGTTTGCGCTTACGCCGCCTGTGAAGGAGATGGCGCGTATGCTGCCGGCGCTTTTGAAGACCACCTCGTGCCGGGGCCTTTCCCCCGTGCGGACAAGCAGATCAACGCCGTCGAATATGTCTTCGTACGCCGCCTCGGCCTGGAGCTTTTCCAAAACCTGTTCGCATGGATGGGCAATATACGGCGCTGTCCGGCCGATGGCCTTGGCTGCCGCGTTCCCCGCCTGTGCCCTGGTGATTCGCGGGCCGACGGTTCTCGCGCCGCGAATGCCAACACCGAAGGCTTTGCCGCGCTTGTTGTTTTCCAGGAGGGTTACGCCATCCTCCGCAAGGCGCAAGCTGCGGTCGATCTCCTCCCACTGGCCTGTCCCGGCATCGAATTCGTGCACCGCCTGCGCGTAGGTGACCGCCTGAAAGCGGTTTGCGCCCAACGCATACACCTTGCCGTAGCGGCTTCGCGCGGCAATCATCTCGTGCATGCCTTCGTTCGCAAATAGGGAACGGGGCTGTTTCTTTTCCGTGGTTGTGTTCATATAACTCCCTTTCTTTCGCCTTGGTAGTTTTTGTAGGCGAATGTGCGTTCTCATAATAGCACTCATTTTCATGAATGTAAAGAACGTATGTTCGCATTAAAGTATGCTCTTTTTCAGCACCAGATAGAGGAAGGCATTTTTCAAGCTCTGGTTCGTTAAAAAAATAACTTATTTTATGAGAACATTTGTTCTTGACAGTGACTGAAAACGTGATATTATACGAACTGTAGTTCTCATTTGCGGGTGCCACAAAACGCATGCGTATGCACCCCCAAGATGCGTTTTCCGATAAAGGCTGCCATTTGGTGAGTAAATACGCCAAAGAAGCATGGATCGGATAACCGCATCCCACTCGCCGGGCGGCGGCCTTGGCGGTAACAATAGAGCGCATCCTTGCAAGCGGGAGCGCGCCCTGCTTTCAAGATGCAACCCGGGGAACAACAATCACTTACAGAAGGAGCGAATTATGAAAAGCGGATGGAGTTACTACAGGGACATAGACGGCAGCGAAGTCAAACACGCGCCCAAGACGCTGGTTGGCAATGTGTATGTCCAGGAAGCGGAAACAAAAGGGCTGCAAAGTCTCTTGGATGAAAAACTTCAAAACACAGCCGGTGTGATTCAAACCACGCACATTGCGGATGGCGCCGTTTTGGGGGCAAAGCTTGCAAACGCGGCGGTCACTTCGGACAAAATTGCGGGCCAAGCCATCAGGGACGAGCATATCCCCGCTGCGCAAATCTCGCCTGCCAAGATTGCGAATTTGGCGGGAACCATACTTACGACCGTGCAGGAAAAACTTGCCCAGGTCACATCGGGCGCCGTGACGGAAAACGAACTGTACCGGCAGGTTGTCCTGTCCATCAAAACGGCCATGGAAAATGCCGGAATAGAAGGCACGGCGGAGGATGCCCTGCGTGATGAAATCGTTGGCGCTGTCCGAAACGCGCTTCAAGCCGGTATTGAGACAAGCAGCTTGACCGCCACCAGCATAAGCGCCGCCCAGGCGAGCATTCCGGCAATACAAGCCGGTCATTTGGTGTCGGAGAACGTGGAAGCCTCCAATGCGGCTGTTCACGCGTTGCAGTCCGTAACCATTGATGCGACAAGGAGTACGCTTAGGCAGGCAACCATCACCGATTTGGATGTGCACATGGCGCAAGCCGCAAACCTGTTGGCTGACGCGGCGGTTGTCGGCATACTTGCGGCAGGGCAGCTCGAATTGCGTGACGACAACGGAAACCTTTGCAGGCTGAAGGTGACTGACGGCGGAAAAGTCGAGGCTGTGGAGGGCGGCATCAGCGGTGATGCCATTGCCGACGCTAGCCTTGCGGGCAACAAGATTGTAGGGGGCAGCATTACGGCCGCCCAAATCAACATCGGAGATCTGTTTGCCAGCGAAGCCTTTATCAGCAAACTTAGAACGTATTTGATTGAGACTGAGAATTTGGATATAATTATCGATCAAGCAGATGATATGTTTTCAAAACTGAAAATGTTTTTTCAATTTACAGAGGACGGGCTGGATATTCGCCGGGAGAACAGCGCCTTCAAGGTGCACCTGGATGAGGACGAGCTCTCCTTCAAGCACAACGGGACTACTGTCGCGGATATCAACAACGGGCGAATGAACATCCAGAACGCTTCTGTGGCTAACTCCTTGGCGATTGGAAAGCACACATGGAATGCCGAAATGGATGGCAGCTTGTCCCTTGTATGGAATGGAGTTGTGTAAAAATGGCAGTAACTTATTACGGATACAAATCAGGTGCCTACGGCGCAAGCGCCGTGTCAAGTGATCCCTATTTCTCGTACCAAACGGTGAACCATTCCGGGACCCAGGCAAACCAAACCGTCGTATCGATTGACGCCTGTTCCATCAGCAACGCCAACACAAACGGCTCCTCCTCTAGCGGCTACCGCATGAATATCGAGGCGCAGATTGGCGGCACCTGGTATACACTGGGCTACATTACCGTTGGCGGGCAGCTGGCCGCGCATCAAACGTTTTCCAACTTCACACAAACGGCGGATGCCGCCCTTCGGTCCCTGATGGGCAAAACGCCCCCGGAGGCATTGCGCGGCAAGGTGGTGGAAGGATATTTCCATTTGAATGCCGGCAGCGTATTGCAATTGAGCGCCAGTACGCAAATGGACTACACCGCATGTACGGAACCGGCGGCACTGTCCCTAAGCGCGACGCAAAGCGAGGGGAACGTGACCCTTTCCTGGTCCGGGGCGCAGGCAGGCGCAAACAACGCGATTACGGGCTATGAAGTGCAATACCAGGAATCTTCAGACAACAGTTCGTGGGATGCCTGGAAAGGCCTTACGACCGTTGCCACGTCGGCCGGAAGCGGCACTTTATCTGTTGCCCCGTCCGCTACACGCGGCAACTACAGACGCTTTCAGGTCAGAACAATGGGCGCGGCAGGCGGCGGCTATTACAGCCCTTGGAAGATTTCCAGCAACTCCGTCAGACGCTACCTTTTCTCGACGCTCAGCCTGAGCGCGCAAACGGTAAACGCGGGCGAATCCCTCACGGCAACCATCGGCATTGGGCAAAGCAGCTTCACGCATAAGCTTACCTTTGTCTTTGGAGGCCGTTCGCAAGTGCAGGAATTGGCTGCAGGAGTTTCCTCCCATACCTTTACGGTGCCGCTTGAGTGGCTTTCCCAGATCCCGGTCACTACGTCGGGCACGGCAACATGCACATTGGAAACGCGTTCAGACAGTACCATCATTGATACGAGATCCGCAGCGTTTACGATTGTTTGTCCCGCTTCCGTGGTGCCCGCTATTGGCGGCATGAGCATCAGCCCGGCGGGAGGCACTGTTCCGCCGGGATGGAACCTTTACGTGAAGGGGTACAGCAGCGCGTTTATCCAGGCGAGCGGTATAACCGCAGGTACAGGCGCAAGCATGGTTGACTACCGGATCACCGGCGGCGATTATGCCAGCAGCAGAATTCCGTACACGTCAGGCGTTGCGCATACAACGGCGCTCATCAGCCGGTCAGGCAATGTGGATTTTACCGTGACGGTATACGATTCGCGCGGACGCAGCGCGCAAAAGACCATGACGGTGAACTTTGCCGATTACAGCCCGCCTGCCATTGAAGGCATTAGGGCCTACCGCGTCAACGCGTCGGGTATCGCGGACGCAAACGGTACGCGCATCGCCGGGGATGTAAGCTACTCCTACAATCTGCTTTCTGCCAAAAACACAGCCGTGGTCACCTTAAGCGTGGGCAGCACGGTTGTGGCAAGCAACGTTCCGTTGGCCCAAGGAAGCGGCACCTATGCGTTCAACCTGCCCGGGCCATATGAAATTACAAAAAGCTTTGTGGTGAAAGCGGTGGTGAAAGACGCCCTTACCCAGCAGGCGGAAGGAAGCGTAACCGTCAACACATCTGCCCGGAAACTGAACATTGGCAGCGGCCAAAATGGCGGCGTGGCGCTGGGCAAAATGTCCGAATATGCAAAAACGCTTGAGCTGGCCAGCGACTGGAGCCTTCGCCTGGGACAAACGGATGTGGCAGCCGCAATCACAGCCTCGGCAAACAACCTGACTGCCCATGCAAATGATACCGGCAAGCACGTGACGTCAGCCGAAAAAACGACCTGGAACGGAAAAGCCAACGCGGCCGACCTTACCTCCCATGCGGGCGACGCGGTCAAGCACATCACAGCGGCAGAACGTACGGCATGGAATGGAAAGGTGAATCAGTCGGCGGTTATCGATTTGGCCCACGGCGGCACAGGCGCTACATCGGCGGCGGCGGCCAGGTCGGCCCTTCAGATCACCCCGGCCAACATTGGAGCCGCGGCAGCCAGCCATCATCAGGGGGCGGACACCATCAATTCCGGTGTGCTGGCAGAAGCCAGGCTGCCCTATATCGTGCGGCGCGGCAGTGTAAGCCTGACGGGCGTTTCCTGGTCGAGCGTTAGTTTTTCCGGCTTTACCAGCACCCCCACCATTGTTGTTTCGTATGCGCAAAACGCCACAACATCCGGCATTGCCGTACTGAAAACGCAATCGGAATCCACAACCGGATTCCAGGTTTGCATGGCCGGCTCCTCCGGGTCAGGAACGCGCGTGGTAAACTGGATTGCCATTGGCAGCTGATCGCTGATCAGCGGAAAGCCAGAGCCTTCTTTTGGGCAAAAGCATGTATACCAAAGTGAAGGATCTGCCGCGGGGCGGCTGGTTGGGCTATCGCCCGCCAGCCGCCCTGTGGCATTGTATTTGCGCCCAAATCCGCACACCGCGCAACCGTCCGTTTCTGCGGAAAAAGCCCTTGACCTGACTCCAGGCCTTATACTATGACAGGGCAGCTATCCAATTTCGTCCACCGAAGCTGACAGGGAAGAGGGAACATACAGATTGAAGAAAGCAAGTCTCACTTTCATGGTTTTTATCTTGATGAACTTTGTTCTTTCCATGTCGGCCTTCGTGTTCAACGGTATTTTGGCCAAGGTTGCCGCTTCCCTCGGGGAGCGGTTTTTTGATGCCCGTTTTGCCGGGACAGCCCGCCAAAAACCACCTCTCTTCGGGAGCTTTTTTTGGCGGGTTGGCAGCGGCGGCATTTCGGTTACGTTTCTTTTCCTTTATAGCAATAGCTTTTT
The DNA here is from genome assembly GCA_023425025.1 of Bacillota bacterium. GTDB lineage: Bacteria > Bacillota > Clostridia > Christensenellales > Aristaeellaceae > JAEWAH01. The sequence continues at coordinate 67,460 of JAFADG010000061.1, read as the reverse complement.
TTGTAATGCGTCAAGGGAAACATCACGAATATCGTGTCGAATTTTCGCGAATATTATCAGTAAATAAATAAATGGCTTTTTTTTTTATCAAATACTACTGGTGGCATTATATTTATGCTATAATGCACGCATATGATGTAAAAAAGCCCAAATATTCCAGAATTACCACATCAAATGAAATTAATGCAAGGCTGACCTGCAAGGTACGAATGATAGAGAGGGTGGTAGGAAAATGGATGGGATCCGGGTATTGCTGGTGGATGACAATGCGGAACTGCGCAGGCTGGTGAGCGATTTCCTTGGCAAGCAGGAAGGGATCACCGTTGTCGGGCAGGCGTCCAACGGCGCGGAAGCGCTGCAGATTCTGTCGGAACAATCGGTGGATATCCTTCTTATGGATATCATCATGCCGCAAATGGATGGCTATGCCCTTTTGGAAGAGCTCCGCAGGCGGCCCATCGAGCCAATGCCGCAGGTGATCGTTCTGACGGCGCTGGGCCGGGACGATTTTATTATGCGCGCGGTGGAGCTGGGCGCCAGATACTACATGGTCAAGCCCTTTGAGGTGCAGGTTCTGGCGGCCAGGATCAGGGAAATTGCCGGCCAGCCGGTGCGCAGCCTGGAGCCTGTCAGGACGGTGACAGCCAGCCATGGGCAATCGCTGGATGAACGCCTGTCCAGCCTGTTCCTGACCATCGGCATCCCCGCCCATATCAAAGGATACCAGTTCCTGCGCGAGGCGGTCAAGATGGTGATCGATAATCCCGACGTGATCAACAGGATCACCAAGGAATTGTACCCCGGCATCGGCCGCCGGTTTAACACAACCGCCAGCAAGGTGGAGCGGGCCATCCGCCACGCCATCGAGGTGGCCTGGAGCCGCGGCCGCATCGACACGCTGAACCGCGCCTTCGGCTGCAAGGTGGCCTCCAAGGAGGATAAGCCTACCAACGGTGAGTTCGTGGCCATGATCGCCGACAAGCTTTCCATGGAAAGGACGGCGTAATCTGCTGTGAAGGTGGCGTTCAGGCGCCATTTTCGCATTTTTGGCGTTAGCGTTTAAGGCTTGTACCACCCCCTCTTTATACATGAAGTGACGCCGGTGCATAAATCAATCATCTGCGGAGTACCGTTTGTGGTAGCTCCGTTTTTTGTTCTACTTTCTATAAAATGCGCATATGCATCACCAGATTGATGCAATCTGGGAGGGACTAAAACATGGATTTACGGATATTGCGCGAAAACGTGGAACTGGAAAGGCTGGTGGGCAACGGGAAGGGGCAGGCTTCGGTGGAAGGAGAAGTCACTCTGCCCGGCGGCCTCCGGGAGGAAGCCCATGTACTGCAGACTGGCGCTATGATGGTGATCACGGGGGCGGAGGCATTATCTGACCGTGTTGCCGTTGAGGGCAAGGTGGTCTTCCATGTGCTGTACACCCAGGGCGATCCCACGAAGATTTCCGCGCTGGAAGCATCCACCGAATTCAGCCACGCCATCGAGGTCAAGGACGCCGCGCCCAGGATGATTGCCCAGGCCGGCGGGCAGGTGGAGCACGCGGAAGCCTCTGCCTATAACGGCAGGCTGTCGCTGCGGGGCATCCTGGCGCTGGAGGCCAGGGTCCTGTCCGCTACGCCCGCGTCGGTGGTCACCGGCCTGCAGGATGTGCCGGGGCTGGAGGGCCTTTCGCAGACGCTGACGCTGCAAAGAACGGTGGGGGAAGGGTCGGCGGAAACGCTGCTCCGGGATGAGTTTGACCTGCCCAGCGCGCTGGATGTACGCGAAACCCTGTATGGAACGGCGCAGGCGGTGGTGCAGGCCGTATCGGGCGGCGAAGGCAAGGCCAACGTAAACGGCACGGTGCAGTTGGAGGTATACCATGCATCCAGCCTCCCATCCCGGCCCCTGGTGCTGACGCGGCATACGCTGCCCTTCGAGCAGGCGGTGGACCTGGGCGGCCAGCGGGGCGACCTTTTGTCCGGGCGCGTGGCGGTGAAGGACGTTGCGGTACTGTCCCAGGACAGCGGCGACGCCGGACGGATCCTGCGGGCGGAGGTGCTGCTTGGCGTGTCCGCCTCGGCGGACAAAAAGGAAACCGCAACCGTATGGAAAGACGCCTATACCACCCGGGGCGAAGCGCTTTCCCTGAATGTAAAGCCCTTGTCCTACCGCGTGGGCAATGCCAGGTATCAAACCGCGGAAAGCGGCAAGGTGGTCATTATGCTGCCGGAGGGCAGCCCGCCCGCCCGCACGATGCTGGCCGGCTTTGCAAGGCCCATTCTCACCGGATGGGAGCAGATCGGCGGCCGCCTGAATGCCGAGGGGCTGTTGGAAGTAACGCTTTTGTATATGACCGATGATTCGGAGGTGCCTGTAACCGTCAACCAGGAGGAGCCCTTCCGGGTGGCCTTTGCCTGCGAGGCGGAGCCCAGCGACTGGCTGACGCTGGACGCGGGGAACATTGATGTGGCGACCATCACCAGCGACCGTGTGGAGATGAAGTACATCCTGCACCTTTGTGTGGATGGATGCCGGCGTGCCGACGCCAAGGTGATCGCCGACGTAAAGGGCCAGGACGCCGCGGTGCCTACCGGCGGCATCAGCCTGTATTTTGCCCAGCCGGGCGATACCTTGTGGGACATCGCCAAGCGCTACCGCGTCCCCAGGCAGCAGCTGCTGGGCCTGAACCCCTCCCTGTCCGACGGCGAGATCGCCCAGGGCACCGGCGTGGTTGTATGGCGCAGAGAAGCGTAAAAACAAAGACGGATTTTATCGAGGCCGCAGGCACAAAAAGCCTGCGGCCTTCTATTTGCGGCAAAGGGCATAGGGGGATGCAAAATGGCAAAGAATAGTCGCATGGCTGCAGGAAAGGAGGACGTGTATGCAAAAGGGCATCTCCGGCCGGCAGATATTTTTTTTGATGTGCCTGACGCTGACCACCTATACCATCATCAGTATGCCAAGGATCATGGCACAGCATGCCGGAACAGGCGCGTGGCTGCCCATTTTGCTGACTGCCGCCGGCTTTGCCCCCTTCGCGGTGGTGGTCATACGGCTGGGGCTCCTGTTTCCGGACAGGACGCTGTTTGAATACAGCAGGGAAATTGCCGGAAAATTCCTGGGCTGTCTGTTCAGCGTGTACTATGCCCTTTATTTTTTGATGATAGCGGTATACCTGAATCTGCAGCTGGTCAACGTGCTGAACGCGGAGTTTTTTCCAAAAACGCCCAAAGGGGTAACGCTGTTTGTCGGCATACTGGTCTTTGGCTGCATTGCCTCAAAGGGCGCGACCAGCGCCGCACGGTTTTTCGAGATTATCGGGCCCGTATTTCTTGTGACCGCGTTTGTGGTCCACACCGTTATGCTGACACAGGGAAACGTCAACAGTATTTTGCCGTTTTTTCGCCCATCCCGGCTGCCTGACTACCTGTCGGCCATGCGGGAAACAGTGGTGGCGTTTTTGGGCATTGAGATATTTACGGCGCTGCCCATGTCCCATGAAAAGGGAAAGCGGAAAATGCTCACTGCCCTTCTTTCCGTCGTGTATGTCGGTTTTTTCTATGTGCTGGTGGTGGAAACCTGCATCATGATGCTGGGGATGCGTGACATACAAAATTACAGCTATGCGTTGATTGAGGCCATCAAGCTGATCGACAATCCCATTTTGGAACGGTTTGACATCCTGTATCTGACCGTTGGGTTTGCAGGCCTGATCGCCGGCGTCAGCGGTGTGTATCTGGCGCTGACGGAATACACCTGCAGGTTTATGCCCAAGGTCAACAGAAGGGTGGTCGTCTTTTTTCTGGGAATCCTGATTATGGTTTTGTGCCTTGTTTCCATGGGCCTGAAAAATGCCGATGAGTTCTTTGGAAAGGCGATTCCCATGCTGGGTCTGCCTGCAGCGTTCTTGCTGCCGGTCCTGCTTACGGTGATTGCGGGGGTGAGGCATCTTGGCCAGAAAACGCGCTAGGCTGGCGGCTTTGCTCCTTATATCCGGCCTGCTTGTCACCGGATGCTGGGATTCCATTGAAATCAACGACCTGGATTTGGCCAGCATGGTGATATTGGACAAGCGGGATGGCAATTTTTCCTTTACGGTGGAAGTGCCGACCATTATGCCAAGCGGCTCCGGGAGCGGCGGGAACAAGCCGCAAAACGTTTACCTGGTGGGAACCGGGCCGACATTTGTCCTGGCCCGTGACAGCCTGGAGACCCAACTGGAAAAACCGCTGTACCTTGGCACCGTTCGCACGCTGGTCATCACGCAGGATGCCGCCATGAACGATCTGGCCGAATATCTGTTCCGCCTGAGGGAGGATTTTACCTACCGGCAGAAGATTGTTCTGACCACCACCCGGGAAAGGCCGGAAGAGCTGATCCGTTTTGAAAACGAAACGACGTCGCCCGGGGGATTTGCGGCGGATGAAATGCTGGCGACCCTGGAAAGCAGCGGCCGCACGTATGCGCAAAGCACCGCAAGCTATGTGGAGGACATTCTCAATCAAAGGGGATTTGTTGTCCATTGCATCGGTCTTGTGAACAGTCAGCTGGCGGTGAAGGGCTACTCCGTCTTCAAGGATGCCAACTGCATCGGCTATATCCCGGTGGAGGAATCCCGGGGGATGGTCTACCTTTTGGCGCAAAAGCCCGTCTGGATATACCGGGTGCCATACAGCGGAGGGTTTGCCACCCTGAAAGTAAGCGGAACGGACAGGAAGATTGCCGTATCGTACACACAGGAAGGCATTCGTTTTGGTGTCCAGCTCAAATTTCAGGCGGTGGCGCTGTACTTAAGCGAGGTCCGGTCATTCCCCCTTACAGAGCAGGTGAAGCAGGAGCTCACCGAGCAATTGGCGCTTATGCTCAAGACGGATGTGGACGGCGCCATCGCCCAATCCCAGCATACCTTTCAATGCGACTATCTCAATTTTTGCGAATCCTTCCGCCTTTCATATCCGGATGCGTATGAAACGTTGGATTGGATCACCGAATATCCCGGCGCTTCCATACAGACGGATTTGAAGATCGATCTTGTTTCCGCCGATAAAATGGATATGGAGCCGCCGGCAGGCAAAAGGACGGAATAAGCATGCGCGCAGGGAAAATCGAATCGATACTCAAGCGCCTGGAATCGGAGGGATTTGTGCTGACCAGGCGTACCATCCCGTTTGAAGGCGGTACGCTTTATGTGCTGTACGTCAAGCATATGGTGAATCTGGCGGCGGTGTCCGACGAGATCATCAAGCCGCTGGTGCTTTGTTTTTCCAGGCGCAAACCGGGCCTTACGGCCATTCGGGCCAGGGAGGTCATGGAGAATATTCTGTACGCCGGCGAATGCCGCTTGGAATCCGACGAGCAGGCGGCGGCGGATGCCGTGCTGCGCGGCATGGCTGTCGTGCTGCTCTCCTGGGACGCGGAGTATATCGTCGTTGATCTCAAAAGCGTCGCCCACCGGGCCATAGCCGATCCCCAGGTGCAGTATACGCTGCGGGGGCCAAGGGACTGTTTTGTGGAAAACATGAGCACGAACCTTTCCCTGGTCCGCTACCGTGTGAAGGATCCAAAGCTTCGCATCCGCCATTACCGGGTGGGCAGGCGTTCCCAAACAGATGTGGCCGTTTTGTATATTGAGGATATTGCCCGTGACACGGTCGTGGAGCTGATGGATCAGCGGCTGAAAGCGATCGATGTGGATGCGGTGTGCGACACAGGGGAATTGGAGGTGTTTTTGCAGAGCAGCAAATGGCGCTTTTTGCCGCAGATGGGTGTGGTGGAGCGGTCGGATATGGCCTGCCACATGCTGATGGAAGGCAAGGTAATTATTTTGGCGGAGGGGAGCGGCATTGCCCTGTCGGCCCCGAAGGTGTTTGCCGAGTTTTTTCACTCCTGCGACGACCGGTATGACAATATGTACTTTGGGCTGTTCATGCGGTCCATCCGGTACCTGTCATTGTTCTTTGCGCTGACGGCGTCCAGTTATTATGTGGCGATTTCCTCCTTTCACATCGATGCGCTGCCCAGCCAATATGTGCTGGACCTGGCGGAAATGCGGGCCAGGGTGCCTTTTTCGCCTGTCCTGGGCGCGCTGCTGCTGGAGACGGTTGTGGAGCTGCTGCGGGAAGCGCTGCTGCGGGTTCCCAAACAGATCGGTTCCGCCGTAGGTATCGTCAGCGCCATTGTGATCGGCCAGGCGGCCATTGCAGCGGGCATCTTCAGCCCGCTGCTGTTGATCATCGTATCCGCGTCCCTCCTGGCATCCTTCGTCATACCGGACTTCACGCTGATCAATCCATTCCGGATACTGAAAATGTTCGCGCTGATCAGCACGGGCTTTCTCGGGTTTTACGGGCTGATCCTTTTCCTGTGCCTGCTGCTGGTTCATTTGGTTTCTATTGAAAGCTTTGGGGTACCGTATCTTGCGCCTTTTGCGCCTTTTAATTGGTACGATTTTCTTCGCAGCCTCATGTTCAACATTTCCTTTTCCCCTTTGAGGCCGAAGTATTTGAAAGACAAGGACAAGACCAGGACAAAGGTGTAACGCAAAAGGCGGCGGGGCTTAAACCCCGCCGCCTTTTGCATGTACTTTATTCCGCTTTGAACGCGTAGACCGTGGTGCTGCTCCATACTTCGCCGGGGCGGAGCACGGTGCTTGGGAAATGCTCGTGATTGGGCGCATCGGGATAGTGCTGCGTTTCCAGGCACAGGGCGCAGCGCTTTCCCCAATAGGCGCCGTTGCGGCCGGGGATGCCCTGCTGGTTGGCGCTGTAGACCTGCACGGCCGGCTGGTCCGTGTACACTTCCATGACTCTGCCGGAAGACGGATCCTTCAAAACGGCGCACTTTTTCATAACGAACGGCGCGCCCAGGATAAAGTTGTGGTCATAGCCCAAGCCATACTGGATGTTGATATCATTTTCGCCGGCCTTCAAACCCTCGCCGATAACGCGGGGCTTGCGGAAGTCGAAGGCGGTGCCGTCCACGGGCAGAATCCTTCCGGTGGGAATCAGACTTTCGTCTGTTTCGGTAATACCGTCGGCATACAGCGTCAATTCATGATCCACGACCGTGCGGCCATCGTCGCCGGCCAGGTTGAAATAGGCGTGGTTGGTAAGGTTCAGCACGGTGGGCTTGTCCGTAACGGCCTTGTACGCGATGGACAGCTCATTATCATCGTTGAAGCCGTAGGTCACATCCACCGTCAGGGTTCCAGGATAATTCTCCTGGCCGTCAGGGCTGACCAAATGCAAATGCAGCTTGTCCTTGCCGTCTCCTTCTTCCGGGGTGGCTGCCCATACCTGTACGCCAAAGCCCACCACGCCGCCGTGCAGGTGGTTTTTGCCGTTGGTCAGGGCCAATTGATAGGTTGCGCCATCCAGCGTAAAGCGGCCCTTGGCAATGCGGTTGCCAAACCTGCCGATCAGGGCGCCAAGGCCGCCGTTCTTATGCAGGTAGGGCGGCAATTCGTCATAACCCAGGGTCACTTCACCCAGCTTGCCGGCCCTGTCCGGAACCTGGATGGAGGAAATGATGCCGCCAAAGGTGATGATGCTGACGCTGGCCCCTTTGCGGTTGGTCAAAACATACTGTTCTACGGCTTGTCCATCCGGCATCACGCCGAAGGGTCTTTTTACTATGCTCAAGGATGCTTCCTCCCTTACATAATGTGGCTGCTCTCTATTGTACAAGGATTTCCCTCTTTGTCAATCAGAAGGAAGCCGCATTCACGCAGGTCTTTGCAAAAAGCAGAAGCCGGCTCTTATCCATATTATCCAAGGTTTTCGAGGAGGGGGTGCGGGGAAGGGGTCTTTTTCAAAAGGCCCCTTCCCCGCAAAAATCGTATATCCTTACTGCGCGCGTTTCCACAGGGTCCAGTAGCCCTGGCCGTTGCGCCCCTGCTGCCAGCGGTAGCCGGAGAATCCGGCCGGCGGCATGCCGCCCCGCTCGCCGGGCACGGCGTAGGCCACCTGAACGACCTTGCCATCCCGTGCCAGCATGCCTACCGCATAGTAGGGGATGGTGCTGCCGGAGGCCGTGGGGACCTGTATAAACCGCCAGCCGGGCGCGTCAAAGGGCGCAAAGGGCGGATAGGTGGAAAAGTACCTTTCCAGCTCCTTGACGGCTGACGGCCATTGGAGCTTGGGCAGCGCGCTGACGGGCGGCCGGCCCTGGGGCGGTCCGGAGCTTGGAATGTCGGGAGGGAAGGCAGTCCTTACGGCCGCGGCAGTGAACACGGCAGGGTCCGGCTTTTCCGGCTGTTCTTCAGCGGCAGGCAGGGAGGCGGAGGCCGGGGCTGCCGCGGAGGCTGGTTTTGCTGCGGCCGCAGCCTGGGCCAAAGGGAAAGGGAGGACCTCCTTTAAGGAGGGCTCCGGTGCAGCGGGCTCCTGGAGTTTTTGCGGCTGGGCAATGGCTGAGTAGATGGGCAGAACGTTCGGCAAATTAAGCTGTGCGGGCGGCGCATCCGCATCCGCAAGCGCCGCGGCCGCAGGGGGAGGAGGAGCGGCTTTGGCATTTGATGCCGGCGCGGCGGCCAAGGTAATGGAGGAGGGCCTTGCCGGCTCTTCCTCCTGTTCGCCTTCCTTTAAAGCCTGCTTGGCCGGGACCGACAGGTAACGGCACACCATCTGTCCGATCAGGTAGGAAGAGAGGGTATCGTTTTCTTCCAGCGAGCCGATCAAAAGAAGCTTGGGGGCCGGCCAATCCTTTGCGATGCACAGCGCGCTGTAGGCATTCAGCGGCAATCCGCCGGGCGTTGCGGAAACCTCCCGGCGCAAGGCGGATTGACCTTTTGCGGAGATGGGTAAAAGGCCCAGATCGCACACCGCCGCCCCGCCGCTGTCATCCTTGGCGGCCAGCAGCACGCGGATACCCTCTTCCGAGGGGGCGAAGCCTTGGGCGTTCACCGTCAGCGTATATTTGCCCCGCGCCTGCTCCAAACGGGCATAGCCGCCCCCTCCCTGGGCACAGGGGCGCAGGAGGATGTACATCCTTTGAAATTTTGCGGCTTGCAACATGCCACCTCCCTTGGTGTCTGTGTTCAAAGCCTATGCGCCAAAGAGGGGGAGTATGTTGGCGGCGGGCAATGCCATTTAAGGAATATGGCGTAAAGAACGGGTCAAGTCTATGTAAAAAGCCTGCCCTGAGGCCCGTAAAGCGCTTGCGCCCCTTGAAGCGGGCTTCCGTTCTGTAGTATGATAGGTAAGGATATCTATTGCTGGACTTTAGGAGAAGCGGCAGAATGCACATCTTACTGGTAAATGACGACGGCATCAGCAGCTCGGGCCTGCACGCACTGATCAAAGAATCGGTGAAGCGCGGCCATCAGGTCACCATATCGGCGCCGAACAAGCAGCAAAGCGCTGTCAGCCAATCGCTGACGTTTTTCCGGCCCATTGCCGTTACGCCCGTCTCGTTGTACGGCGCCGGCGGGTTCGCCGTTGACGGGACGCCGGCTGACTGTGCACGGCTGGGAATCGCCAACCTGGCGGAAAGCCCCGTCGATCTGACCATATCCGGTATCAATGACGGACTGAACTCCGGCGGGGCCATCTACTGCAGCGGTACCGTGGGCGCGGCCAGGGAAGCGGCCATGCTGGGCGTAAAGGCCATGGCGGTATCCATCGACCGGCCGGCGAATGACATGATGCTGGCCGGCGCGGCCGGTTTGGCGCTCACAATGGGCGAACGCCTTGTCAAGTATGCCACACCGCCGCGAAGCGTGCTGAACCTCAATATCCCTGCTGTGCCCTGCGATCAGCTTTTGCCTGCCGTAATGGCGCCGGTCAATCACGGCAAGTTTGTCAATATCTATGAGCGGCGCCTGAATCCGCATGGGGATGCCTACTTCTGGGTCACGCCGGACATCAAAAGGGAAGACCCTGAACCGGGCAGCGACGAGGATTTCCTGCAAAAAGGGCACGTGACTTGCACATTCCTGCTGCATTCGCCAGAATATGTCCACATCTATCCGGATTTTTTGCAGGATGCATGAAATGTCGCTTGCAAAATCTGGAGAATTGCAGTATAATCAGAAATGGTATGCCAGTGTGCATGCCATTTAAAACAGGTGCGGAGGAAAACCCCATGCAGGATATGCAGGATATCATTCGTCGGCTGAATCAAAGCGGCAAGCGTCTTTCCAAGGGGCACAGGCGGATCGCGGAATACATTGTGGCCCATTATGACAAAGCTGTATTCATGACTGCCTCCCGTTTGGGAGAGAATGTAGGCGTGAGCGAATCTACCGTTGTCCGCTTTGCGGCCGCGCTGGGGTACGAAGGCTATCCGCAGCTGCAACGCTCTTTGCAGGAATTGGTCCGCCACAGGCTGACGGCGGTGCAGCGGTTTGAAATGTCTTCCGAAATCGACCGCAGCGCCGTTTTGCGCACGGTACTCAAGGCCGACATGCAAAACATCCGCACCACCATTGAGGAAATTGACGCGGACAAGTTTGAGGACGTGGTGCAGCGCATGCTCAGCGCAAAGGCCATCTACGTCATGGGCCTGCGTTCCGCGGCGCCCCTGGCCCAATTTTTGGGCTATTATCTGCACTACATCTTCGACAATGTGCACCTGGTATCCACCGGCTCTCCCGACGTGTTTGAGGAGATCGCCAGGGTGCACAAGGAGGATGTGTTCGTGGGCATCAGCTTCCCGCGCTATTCCACCCGCACGCTGGAAGGCATGCGCTTTGCCAAGTCCATGGGCGCCCAGGTGGTGGGCATTACCGACGGGCCTATGTCGCCTTTGATGGATGTGGCCCACGTATGCCTGGCCGCCAGGACGGATATGGCCTCCTTTGTGGACTCCCTGGCCGCGCCGCTGTCGGTGATCAACGCGCTGATCGTATCCCTGGGCCTGCACCGCAGGGAGGAATTAAGTTCCCACTTCAAGCAGCTGGAGAGTATCTGGGATGCCAACAAGGTATACCTGATGAAAGAAAATGATTAGTATCGCAGTCATCGGCGGCGGGGCGGCAGGCATGATGGCCGCCCTGACCGCGGCCCGGGAAGGCGCGCAGGTGACGCTGCTGGAGCGCAACGAAAAGCTGGGCAAGAAGATTTACATTACCGGCAAGGGCCGCTGCAACGTGACCAACCGCTGCGACAGGGAAGCCTTTTTGGCTCAGGTGCCGCGGAACCCCAGGTTCCTGTACAGCGCACTGAGCGCGCTCTCGCCCGAGGGAATGATCTCCTTTTTGGAAAGCGCGGGCTGCATAACCATCACCGAGCGGGGGAACCGTGTATTTCCCCAAAGCAACAAGGCCAGCGATGTGACGCGGGCGCTGGCCGGGGAAATGCAAAGGGCGGGCGTCACGGTCCGCCTGAATGCAAGGGTGCAAAACCTGATTGCGCAAGGCGGCCGCCTCGCGGGGCTTAAACTGGAATCGGGCGAGCAGCTTTCCTTTGACGCCGTGATCCTGGCCACCGGCGGGGCAAGTTATCCCGTGACAGGTTCTACCGGGGACGGTTACCGGCTGGCAGGGGAACTGGGGCATGAAGTGACGCCGACGCAGCCGTCCCTGGTGCCGCTGACGTGCGGCGAAGGCTGGCCGGGGCAGCTGCAGGGCCTGTCGCTCAAAAACGTCCGGCTTTGCGCCAAATGCCGCGGCAAAGCGGTATACAGCGAGCAGGGGGAAATGCTGTTTACCCACTTTGGCATCTCCGGGCCGCTGGTGCTGGAAATGAGCAGCCACATCGTTGCATACCCGCCCAAAACATGGCAGGTAACGCTGGATTTGAAGCCCGCGCTGTCTTTGCAGCAATTGGAAGCAAGGCTTCTGCGCGACTTTGAGGAAATGAGCCGAAAGCAGTTGGCCAGTGTGATGCCGGGCCTGCTGCCCGGCCGGCTGGCGGAGCTGTTTCCGCAGTTGCTCCAAATTCCGCCGGACAAGCCGGTGAATCAGATTTCCCGCCAGGAACGCGCGCGGATCGCGGCCCTGCTCAAGGAATTGCCTTTGCCCGTAAGCGGCATGAGGCCGCTTAATGAGGCGATCGTCACATGGGGCGGCATCGCTGTAAAGGAAGTGTCGCCCAATACCATGGAAAGCAAGCTTGTTTCCGGGCTGTATTTTGCCGGCGAGGTGCTGGACGTGGACGCCCATACGGGGGGCTTCAACCTGCACATTGCTTTTTCCACCGGCGCCCTGGCCGGCCGCAGCGCTGCCCGGCAGCTTACATAAAACCAATCAAGGGTGTTGTTATAAACAGATGCAGTATATTGTGATTGACCTGGAATGGAACCAGCCCATGTCCTACCAGAGCCGGGTATTCAAAGCGGTGGGCGACCAGCTGATGTTTGAAATGATTCAAATCGGCGCGGTGAAGCTGGATCAGGACATGCAGATTGTGGATACCCTCTCTTTGCCGATCCGGCCGGTCCATTATGTGAAGCTTCATCCGCGCATCAAAAAAATGACGCAGATGGATGATGAGATGCTGGACAGCGCGCCGACCTTTGCGCAGGCGCTGGAGCAGTTTTCAGCCTGGTGCGGCGAGGATTACCTGCTCTTGACCTGGGGCTGCGACGATGTGTCGGTGCTCAAGCAGAACATGGACTTCCACCAATGCGCCCTGCAGTTCCCGCCGCTGTGCGATATCCAGCGGCTGTTCAGCGACGCCTTCAATATGGGCAAGGACCGCAAGGGCTTAAAGGCGGCCATGGATTATCTGCAAATTGAGGCGCAGGAAGACCGGTGCTTTCACAACGCGCTGCATGACGCTTACTACACGGCGCTTGTTTTCAGCCGGCTGCCGGAACCGGACGCTGTGGTCCGCTACGCGCAGCAGCCCAGAAAGCTTTTGCATGTGGACCGTACCCGCCGCTTAAAGGCGCCGGCCGCCGCCTTTGATTCTGTGCGCGCCGCCCTGAACGCGGACATCGTGCGTCAGCCCAAGTGCCCGGTATGCGGCCAAAAGGCGGTGCTGGAAGCGCCGTATGTGCCGCAGTCGGCAGACAAGTATGTGGCCATCGCCACTTGCCGGGATCACGGGAGTTTGTTTGCGCGGCTACGCTTCGCTTTGCAGGAGGATGGCCAGGTGAGCATGGTGTCTGTGGTATCGCTGGCCACCAAACAGAACAGGGCGTATGTGCATACCAAGCTGCTGCAGATAGAATCAAGGCAAACGGCGGTGGACCCCGATCTTTTGCTGCAGCGGGCCATCCGTTCCAGCATGCCTTTTGACGACTGAACATAATCTTCCTAAGAGGAAGGGTGAGCGGCCGCCCGGCAGGCGGCGGAAAGGGAATCTTTGATGCGGATCATTCTGGACGGGCGTGAAGGCACGTTCGCTGAGAATACGAAAGCTTCACAGGTGGTAAACCAGCTGTGGCCTGAAAGGGCCGGCGAAATACTGGCGCTGATGTGGGGCGGCCTGGTGCTGGAACTGAACCAGCCCCTGCGCGATGGTATGTCTTTGACCAGCGTCACCTTCCTGCAGGAGGAGGGCCGCCGCATTTATGAGCGGTCGCTCCGGTTTGTGTTTTTGCTGGCCGCAAAGCGACTGTTTCCGGGCCGGCAGGTTCGCATCAACAACAGCATCGGATATGGGCTTTTCTTAAAAATTCTTGGCATGACGCTGACCAAGGCGCAGGTAGCCCGGTTGGAAAGCGAAATGCGGCAGATCGTGAAAAGTGACCTGCCCTTTGAAAAAGAACTCTGGAACAGGGACAAGGCCATCGAATATTTTCGGGGGGAAGGCCAGCAAGACAAGGTTCAGCTGCTTTCCTACCGGCCCAATTATGATTTTCCCGTCTATCAATGCGGCGGCATGTGGGAGTATTTTTATGGGGCCATGCTGCCCTCCACCGGTTGGGTGCCCGCCTTTTCGCTTCGGGTGCACGCCCCGGGCCTGGTCATACAAATGCCCGGGCCGGAGGATCCCAACACGCCGGCCAAGTATGTGCAAAGGCCCAAGCACCTGCGCATCTTTGCCCAGTCCCAGCGCTGGTGCGAAATTCTGGAAGCCACCAATATCGCCGATATCAACCGCCTGATCACGGATGGCCGTTTCCGGGAATTTATCCGCATCAACGAGGCGCTGCATGACAAGTCCATCGCTTCCATCGCGGACGATCTGCGCAGCCGCAAGGCCCGGCTGGCGCTGATCTCCGGCCCCTCCTCCAGCGGGAAAACCACCTTTGCCAACAGGCTTAAAATCCACCTGCAGGTATTGGGGTTAAAACCCGTGCTGCTCTCCCTGGATGATTTTTACCTGAACCGTGCGGATATCCCCCTGGAGCCGGACGGGACGGTGGACCTGGAATCCATACATACCATCGATATCCCTTTGTTTGAAGAATGCCTGCAGCTTTTGCTCAGCGGGCAGACGGCGTTCATGCCGCGCTTCAATTTCAAAACCGGCCGGCGCGAAGAAGAGCGGGACCCCCTGCTGGTGGGGGAAGACCAGCCCATACTGGTGGAAGGCATCCATGGCCTGAACCCTCTTTTGACGGGGCACTTGCCCAAGGACATGATCTTCCGCATTTACGTCAGCGCCCTGACCTGCGTCAATCTGGACCACCATAACAGAATCCGCACCACCGACGTGCGGCTTTTGCGGCGGATCGTGCGGGACTTTCAGTTCAGGGGCACCACGCCCGACGCCACCCTTTCCATGTGGGAAAGCGTGCGCAGGGGCGAGGACAGGTGGATTTTTCCCTATCAGGAAGAGGCGGACGCCATGTTCAACACCGCCCTGCATTATGAGCTGCCGGTCCTAAAAGCCATGGCCTACGACCTGCTCAAAGTCATTGAACCGGAGAATCCCAATTATCTGCTGTCCAGGCGGCTGCTGAAAACGCTGCATTATCTGGCGCCCATGCCGAAGGATTCCTTGGACGAGGTACCCCCGCTGTCTATTTTGCGGGAATTCGTCGGCGGCTGTACTTTCTATGACGGCCATTCCTAAGAAACACTTGACAAACGGCGGCTTAATATTGTTTAATACGGTGCGTTCGTCTTTTTTGCTGCATAAGCAGGCCGGGGCGCAAAAGCAGACGCCCTGACGCCGGGGAGGTTACACTGTGCAGACGGTACGTATGATCCTGGGATTCATATCCTCATTTCTGGGGATTGCAGTTACAATGCTGATGATCTATCAGCTGCTCTTAAGCATTTTTGGTTTCAGGCGCTGTCGGAAGGAGTATGAGGACCATCCGGCGCAAATGCGGTTCCTGGTGCTCGTGCCGGCGCACAATGAAGAGACGGTTATTCCGGACATCATCGAGAATTTGATGCATATGGAATATCCCAGGGAATTGTACGATTTCTATATTATTGCCGACAACTGCACCGATAGAACAGAGGATGTGGCCCGGCAAATGGGGGCCAACGTCATTTCCCTGAAAAAGGCTACGCCCGACTCACCCACCGGCAAGCCCATCGCCCTGAACCAGGCGCTGAATGTACTGGAGGGCTACCAGGACAAGTATGATCTGCTGATGATCTTTGACGCGGATAACCTGATCGACCCCAACATGTTCCTGGAGGTCAACAGCCAATACATCAGCGAAAACAAGCCGGAATTCATACAGTGCTACCTGGGCGCCAAAAACAAAAAAGGGCTTGTGGCCTGGTTTTACTACACCAGCTATACGATCACCAACCGCTTCTTTCAGTTGGCCAAATCCCGATTGGGGCTCAACTGCACCATCGGCGGAACGGGCTTCGCCGTGGATACGAAGTATCTGTACGGGCGCGGCGGATGGACCACCATGTCGCTGACGGAGGATTTTGAGATCCAGGTGGAGGCGACGCTGGAGGGAAAGCGCATTCTTTGGAACCATAACGTGCGCGTATATGACGAAAAGCCGACCAGCTTCTGGGCCAGTTACCGCCAGCGCACCCGCTGGGCGCAGGGGCATTGGTTCGTTACGCTGCGCAATACACGCAAGGTGTTCAAAGCCCTGAAGCAAAAGCACATATCGGGCAAGGAAGCCATTTCCATACTGACGTATATGTACAGCCTCACCGCCAATGTGGTGGTGGTATTCCAGCTGCTTGTTTCCATTGTTTTCTGGGCAATGGATCTGATTGCGGCGGCAGGGCAGCAGACAGGTGCGGCGCTCGCACAGGCTGTGTCCTCCGTGGGGATTGCGGCAGATGCCGCGCAAGGCGGCTGGGTGTCGACCGCGATCTCCATGCTGCTCTTGTTCTACAGCTTTTTCCTGCTGTTTTACACGGCGGACTGGATGGACAACAAGCTGTCCATGCGCATAAGAACGATACCGCTGATGGCTGTGAGCTTTCTGGTGAACGTTGTTTTGGCCACCTGCTCGCAGATTGTGGGCCTGTTCCGCTACCGCCGCCAGAGCCAATGGGTGAAGACCGAGCACAAGATAAAGCGGCTGGAAAAGGGCAAGGAGCGCATTACGGCCCGTGCCAAGCTTTTGTCCAGCGTGGATGCCGAAGAGGATGATGTGCCTATTGCCAAGGTTGGGGCGAAGTGATTTTTTAAGTTAATTCCGTTGGAGAGTACAATGCATACAAGCGGCGACAATTTCAAATTGCCGCCGCTTGTACTTTAATGTTTTATACTGTCCAGAAAAGGGGATCACAGCAAGCATACAGAGGCTTCCCTTGAAAGGGGAAGCCTCTGGAACACGTTTCACTTGGCGTGATGCTTGGCGCATGAGTATCCAATGGAAACATTAACACCCAAAAACGCCTTCTACCATGTAATATCATTCTTTCGCGGCTTTGCTCCGCTCTTTCCGATCTCTGTCCGCCAGCGCGTGCTTGACATAGGCGGAGGGGCTCATGCCCACGATGTTTTTGAATTGCTTGGAAAAATGGTATGGGTCTTGCATACCGACCTCGGCGCCGGCTTGCTTTACGGAATAATGGTCCTGCAAAAGGGCCTTGGCCCGCTCCATCTTGCAGTAGAGCAGATATCCCAGGGGCGGCATGCCCACCTCCGCCACAAAGCGCTTGCGGAAGGTCTCCATAGGCATGCGGGAGACGGCCGCCATATCCGCCAGGGAAAAATTGTCCCTGTACTGGTTGGCGCGCAGAGCATCCACCACCTTGGCTATTTCGTGGGAGAGCATGGCGTCCATGGCCACCGGCTGGCCGGAATGGGAAGCCAGCATACCCCACATCAATTGCTGCAGCTGGAAGGACGCGTCGCTGGTGCCGCTGTGGCGTACGATCACCTGCACGATTTGGCGGGTCAGGTACAGTTGGGAAGGCAGCGTGCCCTGCTTGATGGGCGTGTGCAGCAACACGCCCATGCGGGTCAGAAAGGTGGGCGCGAGAGGCCCGTCCAGCGCCAGCCAGAGAATGCGGGATTCCCCGGTGGAGGCCAGTACAACCTGGTCTGACGACGGGGGAATGGCGCAGCATTCGCCCTCCGCAAAGAGAAGCGAAGAGCCGTCGCTGTTTGTCAGCTCCAGCTTTCCGCTGTCCGCGGCAACCCAGCGCCACTGGTCCCGGGGCGCGATGGGATATTTGCCTGATTCCAGCATGACGCTGCCGGCCGCGTGGATCCATACGCCGGTCCGTTGCGCCAGCGGATCGGGCTCATGTATGCCTTCAACTGAAAGCGTTATGGGAGGCAGTGTTTCCGCATCCCCAAAAAAATAGCAGGACATGTGCTTCATCCCCCAAACATGGCGAATTCCTTACCATTTTAAACATTGTATCCATGTTTGGCCGTATTGTCAAGCAGCGTTGGCAGGTACACACATTGTATGAATGTAAAAAACATTCTGAAAACAAAGCGGGCAAAGGCTTCAGCAAGCCGATAAAAGCTATGCCCGGCTTTTTTTTGGCACGAACAGAAAGCCCGCGACAACGGCGGTGAAAGGCGCCACCGTCACCAGCCCGAAGACCCCGACCAGCGTGTTGAGTATCTGCGTGGCAATGAATTTGTAGTTGATCAGGTCAACAATGGGGGTGCCCTGGCCGGCAAAATACATCAGCATGGAAAGGTAGCTGCCGGAATAGGCCAGCATCAGCGTGGTGGTCATGGTGCCGGTTACGCTGCGGCCGACCCGGAATCCGCTTTTGACCAACTCGCCGCGGGTGATTTGCGGGTGGTGCAGCTGCACCTCATGAATGGCCGCGGACATATCCATGGCCAGGTCCATCAGCGCGCCGGAGCTGCCCAGGAAGACCATGCAGAAGAACAGATCGCGGATGTTGAGCCGCAGGCCCGCTTGTGATAGAAGCGGTACCACATAGGGGATATCGCCGCCGTCCAGCTTCAGCGCGTTGCCAAATATCACCGCCAGCAGGCAGGTGAGGCCGGTGCCCAGCAAGGAGCCCAGCAGCGCCACCGTCGCCATCTTTGTCAGCCCGCCAACCAAATACATAATGACGGCGGACAGCAGCAAAACCACAAGCAGCGCGGACAAAATGGGCGGCCAGCCCATGAGCAGCAGCGGGATGAGTATTTTCCAGATGACGAGTATGCTGGCTGCCAGGGAGATAAAGGTGCCCAGCCCGGAAACGCCGCCGAACACCACCAGGAAGATAAAAAACAAAAGGAACAAAAGCCCCTGGGTATCCATGCGGTAGTGGTCGATCAGCGTGGCGTAGGAGGCTTTGCCGTTTTCCGCGTGAATGACGCACAGCGCCGTATCGCCCGCCGCGAACAGTTTATCCCTGTCCAGCGAGGCATTCAGGTGATTGACGGCGGTCAGGGTATCCCCCTTGCAGGCGCCTGTCAGCACCTCCACCTCCGCCTCCTGCGTGCCGGAATAGACGATGCCCAGCGGCGCCAGCTGGCTGTTGTCCACCGACAAAATGCGCACCTTCTCCCGCGTGGCGTTGGCGGGGACCCTTTCCGGGTAGGGCGTCGGCATAAAATACAGCAGCACGCACAAAAGGCCCATCACGATACAGAAAATCCAGTTCCGCTTTCTGTTTCGCTTTTGTACCTTGTGCGCAATGTCGTGGGAAGGGTCATGAGGCCCTTTGGGCAGCGGGAAGATGCTCATAGGCTATTGCGCTTCCTTTCACAAGGAAATTCCATCACCATGGCAAAAGGCCGCCCCCGGGAAAACCATTCCTGCAGGGACGGCCTTTTTTAGTGGGGAGTTACTTTTTCAGGCCCATGGCTTCCATGGTCTTTGTAAAGATCTGCGTATTATCATACTGGCCGCCAAAGAGGCTGGCGCCGGCGCCTTGGGCGTATACGGGAAGCTGCAGGCCGGTGTGGGCATAGGAGGTGTAGGCGATGCCGGCCTTGTTGTTGAAGATGTGGGTGACGGTGATGGACAGGGGCTCGTAGCCGCCGTAGGCCAGGGCTTCCGCGTCGCCCAGCTTGCGGTCAGCCTTTTCGGTCATGCTCAGTTCGAACGCCGCCTTCAGGGAGGCAAGGTCCCCTTCGTTGAGCGTGAGGGGCTGTTCGGCGGTCGTGGTCAGGCCGTAGTATTCTTCGATGGCTTTGAGGGCGTCTTCAAAGGTCGCCTTGTTGGCGCGCATATCGGCGATGACCTTGTCAAACTCCTGATAGGAAACCTTGGCGTTTTGCAGGTAGGCGAAGTGGGTTTCATAAGCCGTGGCCGCGAAGCCGATGGTCATGCCGCCGGTCTCGTGGTCGCCGGTGACGATGATCAGCGTCTCTTCGGGATGCCCGGCCGCAAAATCGATGGCCACCTGCACCGCGTCGGAGAAGGCGATGGTGTCATAGATGGAGGTGATGGCATCGTTGGCGTGGCAAGTCCAGTCGATCTTGCCGCCTTCGGTCATCAGGAAGAAGCCGTTGTCGTTAGTAAGGTCCGCGATGCCGGCCTTGACGATTTCCGCCAGGGAAAGGGAATCGCTGCCATTGGCGTTCATGTAGTTGCGGTCGATTTCATACTGCATGGCCTGGGCGCCGTCCACGTCGTCCACCATGGCCAGTACGCGGCCGGAATCCTTGCTGATGGCGCGGATTTCTTCCGCAGTGCGTGCAATCGTCCAGCCGTTTTGCGCCGCGATTTCCATCAAATCCTGCTGGTCGCCGTCCTTGCCCTTGGGCTGCAGGAAGGCGCCGCCGGCCAGGAAATCCAACGTGGTGCCGGAAAGGCCCTGCACGGCGATATCGTAGTACTGGCTGCGGCTGGGAACCTTGGCATAGTACGCGGCGGGGGTGGCGTGATCCAGGGATACGCTGGTAATGACGCCGACCTTTTTGCCGGATTCCTTGGCGTATTCGGTAATGAGCTTGAAGGACTCGGTCTTGTCCACATTGTAGTTGACCACGCCGGACAGCGTCTTCTCACCGCTGGCCATGGAGGTGGCGGTGGAGGCGGAGTCGGGGCAGAAGGAGCTGGCGTCGTAGGTGGTGATCAGGCCAATGTTGTTAAAGCCGGTGAAGGAGAGCTGGGCCGGGGTGGGCATGGCGGCGTCGGGATTTTCAAGGGTGCCCACATAGTATTGGGCAGCGGTGATCTGCGGGGAGCCCTGGCCGTCGCCGATGAACATGAACACGTACTTGGGGGCCTTGGCGGCAGTTTCCGCAACGGCGGAAACGCACATGGCCAACACCATGGCCAGTGCCAGAAGAAGGGAAAGAAGCTTCTTCATAGTCAGTCCTCCTGTTTTTTTTTCGTTGCCAGCGTACCCCCTGCGTGTGAGAAGTTTTTTATCACAACGCAAGCATACCGCAATAAAATGGCAGGAACAGGAAAGGAATGGAGAAGAAATTCCTGTAAAAAGCTGGGCGGCACTCTTCTGTCAAAAATTTCACCTGTGACACTGGAAAAGCGCCGGCCTGTATTGTATTTTAAGCCAAGTGCGGATATAATGATGCAATGCCCCAATTCCTTGGAAAAACACAAAAAGAACAAAATATGAAAACGGGAGGTAATTTTATGGAAAACGAAGCGGCACGTTCAAACTTCATCTGGGACGCTATCGACCAAGATCTGGCGGTAGGACGTTACCAGCGTGTCCACACCCGTTTCCCTCCCGAACCCAACGGCTATTTGCACATTGGCCACTGCAAGGCGCTGGTGGCGGATTTCGGCACCGCCGAAAAGTATAACGGCCTGTGCAACCTTCGCTTTGATGATACGAATCCGGCCAAGGAAGAAACGGAATATGTGGACGGCATCATGGCCGACATCCATTGGCTGGGCTTTGAATGGAGAGGCGGCCTGTTCTTCGCCAGCGACTACTATGAAAAATGCTATGAGATCGCCGAGGACTGGATCAAGCGCGGCCTGGCCTATGTGGATGAGTTGACCCAGGAGCAGATGCGGGAATACCGCGGCACGTTGACGTCCCCCGGCAAAAACTCCCCCTGGCGCGACCGGCCCGCGGAAGAAAGCCTGGACCTGTTCCGCCGCATGCGGGCCGGGGATTTCCCTGAAGGCCGGTATATCCTACGGGCAAAGATCGACATGGCCTCCCCCAACATCAACATGCGGGACCCGGCCATGTACCGCATCCTGTACAAGGAACATCACCGCACCGGCAAGGAATGGTGCATTTACCCCATGTACGATTACTCCCACCCCATCGGAGACGCGCTGGAGGGGATTACCCACTCCCTGTGCTCCCTGGAGTATGAGGACCACAGGCCCCTGTACGACTGGGTGGTGGAAAAATCGGCCCACCTGCTGCCCAGCCGTCCCCGGCAGATTGAGTTTGCCCGCCTGAACATTACCCGCACCATCATGAGCAAGCGGTACCTGCGCCAGCTGGTGGAGGAAGGCTTTGTGTCCGGCTGGGACGATCCCCGCATGCCCACCCTGTGCGCCATGCGCCGGAGGGGGTATACCGCCGCCGCCATCCGGGATTTCATTGACCGGGTGGGCGTCAACAAGGCCAACAGCACGGTGGATTTTGCCTTCCTGGAGCACTGCGTTCGCGAGGACCTGGGCGAAAAGGCGCTGCGGGCCATGGCCGTGCTGAATCCCCTGAAGGTTGTATTGACAAACTGGCCCGAAGGCAAAACGGAAGACGTGGAGATGGAAAATCATCCGGAGCATCCGGAATTGGGCACGCGTCCGGTTTCCTTCGGCCGTGAACTGTATATTGAGCAGGATGACTTTATGGAAGAACCGGTGAAAAAGTTCTTCCGCCTCTTCCCCGGCGGCGAGGTGCGCTTAAAGGGCGCGTATATCATCCGCTGCGATGAATTTGTAAAAGACGAAGACGGCAAAGTGGTCGAACTGCGCTGCACTGTGGACCTGGACAGCCGCAGCGGCAGCGAAGGCGCTTCCCGCAAGGTGAAGGGCACGCTCCACTGGGTGAACGCCGCCGATGCCGTGCCTGTTACAGCCAGGCTGTATGAGCCCCTGCTGGCCGATGAAAACGACCAGGAGGAAGAAGACGACGAGGCCGGCGAAAAGGCTTCGCCCGCCAAGAAGGATTTCATTAGCCGCCTGAACAAAAACAGCCTGGTGGAGGCAAGGGGTTTTGCCGAACCGGCCCTGGACAGCGCCGAAGCCGGCGCCACGTTCCAGTTCCTGCGCCTGGGCTATTTCTGCAAGGACAGCGATTCCGCCGCCGGCAGGCCTGTTTACAACCGCACCGTAACGCTCAAGGATAGTTGGGCGAAAGCAAATCGATAAAATGGCTCTGCCATTTTATCGAGGTTGCACGATTTCCCTGTATGACCAGCACCGTCCTGCGCTACGCTTGGCCGGCGTTGGTCATACGGCCGGGAAATCGTGTAATGAAAGCTTGCTTCGCAAGCACCCGCCCGGCCGGCAAAGCTGGCCGATACGATTTTAAATGAAGGGGTTTCACCCCTTCATACATCCCTGAAAATTTGTTTTTATATGTAGGATTCCAAAGGATGAAATCCTTTGGCGGGGTTGTGCAGGGGCAGCGCCCCTGCAGAAAGGAGCAATATGGTTCGTACGCGCTTCGCGCCGAGCCCTACCGGGTATCTGCACCTGGGCGGGTTAAGAACGGCGCTTTACACGTATTTGTATGCCAGGAAGAACAACGGTACTTTCATACTGCGCATTGAGGATACCGACCAGGAGCGGGAGGTTCCCGGCGCGGTGGAGCTGATCTTCAAGTCCATGCGGGCCGCTGGCCTTTTCTACGACGAGGGGCCGGATGTGGGCGGCAACTACGGCCCGTACATTCAGACCCAGCGCAAGCATACGTACTTGCCCTATGCCATGGAGCTGATCGAAAAGGGCGCGGCGTATCCCTGCTTTTGCACCAAGGAAGAGTTGGACGAGCGCCGGGCGGCGGCCCAGGCCAAAGGCGAGACCTTCAAGTATGACAAGAAGTGCCTGCACCTTGGCCGTGAAGAGGCCAAAGCGCGCATGGCATCCGGCGAGCCCTGCGTCATCCGACAAAATATTCCGCTGACAGGCACCGCCTCCTTTGACGATGAGCTGTTCGGCCATGTGGAGGCCCCCTGCGACACGCTGGATGACAACGTGCTCATCAAGGCTGACGGGCTGCCCACCTACAACTTTGCCAACGTCATCGATGATCACCTGATGGGCATCACCCATGTGATGCGGGGCACGGAGTATCTTTCCTCCACGCCCAAGTACAACCTGCTGTACGAGGCCTTCGGCTGGGAGAAGCCCACCTATGTGCATCTGCCCGTGGTGATGAAGGATGCCACCCGCAAGCTCTCCAAGCGCCATGGCGATCCTTCCTTTGAGGATTTGCTGGGCATGGGCTATGTGAAGGAGGCCATCATCAACTTCATTGCGCTGCTGGGCTGGAGCCCGGGGGACGACCGGGAGTTTTTCACCCTGCAAGAGCTGGTGGAGGTCTTTGACTTGAAGGGGCTTAACAAGGCCCCGGCCATCTTCAACATGGAGAAGCTCACTTGGTTCAACAGCGAGTATATCCGCAAGATGGATTTTGATGCGTATGTGCAGATGGTTACCCCCTGGTTTGACCAGGTGCTGGCCGGCAGGGGCATGGACTACAGGCGCCTGGCGGAGCTGATGCAGGGGCGCACCGAGGTGTTTAACCGCGTGCCGGATATGGTGCGGTTCCTGGCAGAATTGCCGGAGTATGACCTGGAAATCTATACCCACAAAAAGATGAAGACGGATGTACCTGTCTCCCTGGACGCCCTGCAAATGATGAAACCCGTACTGGAGGCGGTTACCGACTGGACGGAGGCTTCCATCCACGAGGCGGTGATGGCGGCTATCGCGGAAAGCGGAAAAAAGAACGGTGCGGTATTGTGGCCGCTTCGAATTGCCATCAGCGGCCAGGCGAACACCCCCGGTGGGGCCATTGAGATCGCGTACCTTCTGGGCAAGGAAGAGACCTTGCGCAGGATGGAGGATGGGATCAAGAGGTTGGAAAAGGTTCAATAAGAAGAGCTCCTCTCCAGAATATGGGGAGGAGCTCTTAAATGTAGCAAAAACAGACCAAGCAGGCTTACGCCTGCCTGTATCTGCCAAGATAGGAAATTCCCATCTGACCTAGATTTTATTTCAACCCGCAGGTGCATACTTGAAAGGCACCCGACTTGTTGATTTTAACAGAGTCTATATGACAGTTCAAGAAGTTCAAATAATTTGTTATATTAAAATGTAGATTGATATGAATACCAATAGTTTCTATTCAAAATAAAGGTAAAGATTGAATACCTATTTGGCAGATAAAATTTATACCCGTATATTGACAAATTCAAATGCACCTGCTATTATTTCCCAAGGGGAAGAAAAACAAGCAGCCCTTTGCGAAGTGCAAGATTCACAAAGGGCTACAAGACAAGCATCCATTCTTTTGAACAAATGCTACGGCGCATATTAGTTTATCCGAAATGATGGATCATGTCAAGCTTGTTGAATAGTGCACGAAGGGAGGCAGGCATTGCACATGTCCCTCATTGTTCCGGTATTGTCATTCTTCTGCCAAAACGATGTTGTCTTGCATTCTAGTGCAAGAAGAAAGGAATCCTATTATGTTAGCAACCCGTATCAAGATGAAGCCTGGATGTGGCTCTTCCAATAACCTTGTTGAAATTGACGAGATCTACCTCACGGGTGCATCAGAAGAACGCTTTTACACAAAGGAAGTGCTTCATAACTATCTTGAAAATAATCCCAACACCATTCAGGTGAACATTTACCCTTATCCACAAGTGGTTCCCGCTACAAGCCAAAGAGGTGAAAAGTACGTTCGCTCTTCACCTAACGGCTCCACAAACGATAATTTGCTCAGCCTTCCCCGAGCATAGAGTGTTAGGGTTGAACTTATTACACAGACCCATGCCATTGGCATGGGTCTGCCCATATTAACTGCTTTTGATCTGGAAAGGGTATTTCTTTCTAATCCACTTCTAATGTGTGCATCATAATAACAGCTTTGCAATCCATTTTTTATCATGCTATGATGGACAGGCATACAATAACGAATGGAGGACGACACCCCCATGCACCCGAAAACCTCCGACCGGAT
This sequence comes from Bacillota bacterium, assembly GCA_023425025.1. Taxonomy (GTDB): domain Bacteria; phylum Bacillota; class Clostridia; order Christensenellales; family Aristaeellaceae; genus JAEWAH01. The sequence goes on along the minus strand of JAFADG010000061.1, from coordinate 42,133 downwards.
GGGCACGATGCCTATCCCCAAGTTGATCCTCAAAATATCCTCTCCGGTGATGCTTTCCATGACCATACAGGCGCTGTACAACGTTGTGGACAGCATCTATGTCTCCCGCATGCCGGAAAAGGAGCAGGCGCTCAGCGCCCTGCAACTGGCTTTCCCTGTGCAGATGCTGATGATCGCCATCGCTGTCGGAACGGGCGTTGGCATCAACAGCCTGATTTCCCGAAGGCTTGGGGAAAGGCGGCGGGAGGAAGCGCTGCTGGCCGCCTCCAACGGCGTTTTCCTGGCATTTGTCGGCTGGGCATTTTTTGCGCTGTTCGGTCTTGTGTTCACGAATGCTTTTATGCACGCCTTTACGCAGGACGCCGTTACATTTCAAATGGGTTCAGATTATCTGCGCATATGCACGGTGTTTTCCTTTGGCATATTTGTTTCCATTGCTATCGACAGGGTTATGCAAAGCACCGGCAATACGTTTTACAACATGATCGTGCAGATCACCGGCGCCGTTTTGAACATCATCCTGGACCCCATCTTCATCTTTGGGTGGGGCATCGTTCCCGCCATGGGTGTGGCCGGCGCGGCCATTGCCACAGTCATCGGCCAGATTGTTTCCATGGTGCTTGGATTCATATTGAACCAGACGAAGAACAAGGAACTGAAGCTGCAGGTGCGTTCATTCAGGCCTGACCCAAAGACCATACTGGAAATCTACAAGGTAGGCCTGCCCAGCATTATCATACAGACCGTCGGTTCCTTTATGATCATGGCGCTGAACCTGATCCTGGCCGCCTTGAGCGCTGTGGCGGTAGCAGTCATGGGCCTGTATTTCCGTTTGCAGAGCTTTGTGTTTATGCCGGTGTTCGGGCTGACTGGCGGGCTGGTGGCGGTCGTAGGCTACAACTTCGGGGCGAAAAACGCCAAGCGTATTTATGAGGCCATTCGCGTCGCGCTGTTGTATGCCGGCGGCATCATGGCGGCCGGTACAGCACTGTTCATGCTGTTTCCGGGCTTTTTGCTCTCGCTGTTTGACGCCACGCCGGAAATGCTGGAAGTGGGCATCCCCGCCCTGCGCGTGATCTCCATTGCCTTTTTGATGGCGGCGGAAGGGATCATTCTTTCCACAGCGTTCCAGGCCATTGGCAATGGTACGCTAAGCATGGTTATATCGCTCGTGCGGCAGGTCGTGGTGCTGCTGCCGGCAGCGTGGCTGCTATCCAGGGCGTTTGGCATTGCCGGCGTGTGGTGGGCCGTGCCTTTGGCGGAGGCTGTTTCCTTTGTGCTGTGCCTCTGTTTGTACTTCTGGGCAGACAAAAAGTATATCCGGCCGCTTCAGGATGCGGCGGCGGAGTGATGAAACGACACTTCTTGTTTTGTGAGATTGCCGCAAACGGCCTGCCGCCCTTTTGGGATGCGGCAGGCCGTTTGTCATGTCAAATATGAATCCAGATATAATGCGCTTCCGCTGAAATCTTTTCAATCACGCCCCCGTTGGCCAACGCCACGCCGATGGAGGCATTGTTGTCATTGTTGACGGTGATCAGCACTTTTTTCAGGCCCTGTTCTTTGGCCACCTGTAATAGAAGCCGCAGTAGCTCCTTGCCATAGCCCTTACCCCGGGCGTAAGGGGCGATGCCGTAGCCTATATTTCCGCCCCGCTTTAAAAGCGCTTCGCTGAGCTGTAATCTCAGCTTGCATGAGCCAACGGGCTGATCCCCATCATACAGCCAATAGACAGTTTGGGCGACGAAGCCTTCGGGCAGGTCAATGCCCACAGAGATGTCGTGCTGCCGTTGCATCCAGGCCTGAAATTCCGCAAAGGACAGGCCGCTGGCGGAGTTTTGAAAGCCGTTTTCCTCTTTGGGCATGGTTTGGGTCATGGCGTAGACATCATACCCGTCAAAGGGGGTTAAGCGCCTTAAATGAAGATGCATGTGCCGTTCATCCTTTATGCGTTGTGCGGGCATCAAAGCGTGATCCAGATAAAATGCTCTTCCTCCGATATACGCTCAATCACGCCGCCGTTGGCCAGCGCCACGCCGATGGAGGCCTTGTTGTAGTTTCTGGCGGTAATCAATACCTTGTCAAGACCCGCCTTTTTCGCCTCCTCAAGCAAAAGCCGCAGCTGTTCCTTGCCATAGCCTTTGCCCCGGGCAAAGGAGGCGACGGCATAGCCGATGTTTCCGCCGCCGTTTCGCAGCGCTTCTGTCAGTTGTGTCCGCAGCTTGCACATGCCGACAGGCCGGCCGTCATCGTACAGCCAGTAGATGATTTGGGGCACCCGCCCCTCCTCCAAGCCGATGCCCTGGGACATATCGTGCTGCTGCTTGAGCCACGCCGCAAACTCGTCCATGGAAAGGCCGCTGGCGGAATTGTAGAAGCCGTTCTCCTCGCTGGGAATGGCTTGGGTGAGGGCATAAACATCGGAGCCGTCGGAAGGGGAGAGGCGTTTCAAATGCAGAGCCATGCTGATTCATCCTTTGCGTCTTATTTCAGGTCGATCCGGATATAATGGTCTTCCTCGGACACCCTTTCGATGATGCCGCCGTTGGCAAGGGCTACACGAATGGATGCCGTATTGTGATTGCGGGCAGTAATCAATACGCTGGTGAGGCCTTGTTCTTTTGCCTCCAAAAGCACCAGGCGCAGCTGTTCCTTGCCGTAGCCCTTTCCGCGGGCGAAAGGAGCAATGGCATAACCAATATGACCGCCTCTTTTCAAAAGCGCCGGCGTGAGCGCGGTTTTGAGCTTGCACATGCCTACGGGTATACCATCATCATAGAGCCAGTAGGTGGTCTGGGGAACCCGGCCCGCCGGAAGGCTGATGCCCTGGGATATTTCGTGCTGCCTTTGCAGCCAGGTCTGGAATTCTTCCGGGGGAAAGCCGCCGGTGGGGCCGCTTTCTTCGGTTAGAATGGATTGGACGAGAGAATAAACATCGGGACCATCGGCGAGGGAAAGGCGCTTCAAATGGAGGGCCATGTTATTGATGTCCTTTATTTGAGTTGTGTTTTTGTATGGCTAAAGGGGATTGTGCGCCAGAGGCATCCCGATGGGGTGCTGTCTATAGTTGGTGACGGGAGCAGGGCATGGGCGGGCGATTATCAATCGCCCCTACGGCGGGATGCGTTTGTTTTCGTGTATTCCGGCCGAAAATTGCGCCGAGATACAGGACAACCAACGCGTAGAGGGTAGAGGCGATTATCAATCGCCCACTTTGCCGCATGAGGTGCCTACCTGGCGTACGCCACTTTCTTTGGACAGCCCTCTGTCAAGCTGCGCTTGCCGCCTCCTGTGGGCAATCCTCAGTCAGCTTCGCTGACAGCTCCTTTCAAAAGGAGCCTGCGGGGGTGAAAGAGCCTACGGAGGCCGCGTGTGGACTTTGCAACTATGTCCTTATCGGTTTATACCATTCCCATATAAGGTTTTCTGGGTGGGGAGCGGGGAGGGCATCTTTTTTAAAGATGCCCTCCCCGCAAAATCACTCTTGTTCTTCCGTTTCCTCGTTCTCGTTCTCCGGTGCCGCGATATCCTCTTCTTCTTCCTCGGCTTCTGCCCTTGCGACGCCCACGACCTGGCTGCCATCGGCCACGCGCATCAGGCGCACGCCTTGGGTATTGCGGCCGCAGACGCGGATATCATCCACGCTGGTCCTGATAATGGTGCCGTCGTCGGTGATAAGCAGGATATCTTCGCCCGGCTGCACCAGCAGCTGCGCCGCCAGGGGGCCGGTCTTGTCGGTGAGGTTCATGGCGATGATGCCCTTGCCGTTGCGGCCTTGCTCGCGGTATTCGGAAGCTTCGGTGCGCTTGCCAAAGCCGTTGGCGGTAATGCCCAGCACCTGCGCGCCATCCTCGATAACGGCCATGGAGATCACCGTGTCGCCATCGTCCAGGCGCATGGAGCTGACGCCCATGCTGGAGCGGCCCGTGGCGCGGATGTGCTCCTCACTGAAGCGGATGGCCTTGCCCAGCCGGCTGCCGATTAATAGCTCGCGCTTGCCGTCGGTGAGCTCCACATCCACCAGCTCATCGCCTTCCTTGAGGATGATGGCGATGAGGCCGCTCTTGCGCAGGTTCGCAAACTCCTCCATCGGCGTCTTTTTGATCATGCCGTCCCGGGTGGCCATCATCAGGTAATGGTCCTGGGTCTCATCCGGCATGGGAATCATGGTAGTGACCTTTTCGCCGCCGGTCAGCTGCAGCAGGTTCACGATGGCGGTACCGCGCGCTGTGCGCCCGGCTTCGGGGATTTGGAAGCACTTCAAAGTATACACGCGGCCCAGGTTCGTAAAGAACATGATGTCGTCGTGGGTGTTCATGACCCGAAGCTGCTCGGCGTAATCCTCTTCCCTGGTGGTCATGGCCATTACACCCTTGCCGCCCCGGTTTTGCGCCTTGTAGGTGTACTTGGGCAGGCGCTTGACGTAGCCGTAGTGGGTGAGGGTAACGACCATATCCTCCTGCTGGATGAGGTCGGCAATGTCGATCTCGCCCTCGATGGCGGTCAGTTCCGTGCGCCGTTCGTCGCCGAACTTGTCGCGGATGGCGGAAATTTCATCCTTGATGACGCCCATCAGCAGGACTTCGTCGGCCAGGATGGAGGCCAGGTACGCAATCGTCTTTTCCAGCTCCGTGTATTCCTCCTGCAGCCGTTCCCGTTCCAGGCCGGTCAGGCGGGCCAGGCGCATATCCAGGATGGCCTGGGCCTGCTTTTCGGAAAACTCGAAGGTGTCCATCAACGCCTGGCGGGCGGTGGGCGTATCCTTGCTGGTGCGGATGATGTGCACGATCTCGTCGATGTGGTCCAGCGCTTTGAGCAGGCCCTCCAGGATGTGGGCCCGCTGCTGGGCTTTGTCCAGATCGTACTTGGTGCGGCGGGTGACAACTTCCTTCTGATGCTCGATGTAGTGGTACAGCATTTCCCGCAGGGACAGCACCTGGGGCCGGCCGTTCACCAGCGCCAGCATGTTGACGCCAAAGGTCTCCTGCATTTGCGTGTGCTTGTACAGGTAGTTCAAGACGATGGTGGGCTGCACATCCTTCTTCAGTTCCAGCACCATGCGCATGCCCTTGCGGTCGCTTTCATCCCGGATGTCGGAGATGCCCTCCAGCCGCTTTTCATGCACCAGCTCGGCGATTTTTTCCACCAAACGGGCCTTATTGACCATATAAGGGATTTCCGTGACAACAATGCGGTTGCGGCCGTTTTGCATGGGCTCGATTTCGCTCTTCGCCCTTGTGATGATGCGGCCATGGCCGGTATGGTAGGCTTCGCGGATGCCGCTGCGGCCCAGGATAACACCGCCGGTGGGGAAGTCGGGACCCTTGATGTGCTCCATCAAATCATCCAGCGTGGCGTCGGGATTGTCGATCATGCAGATGACGCCGTTCACCACTTCCCGCAGGTTGTGGGGCGGAATGTTGGTGGCCATGCCTACGGCGATGCCGCTGGAGCCGTTGACCAGCAGGTTGGGGTAGCGGCTGGGCAGCACGGAAGGCTGCATCAGCGTTTCGTCAAAGTTGGGATAAAAATCCACTGTGTCCTTGTCGATTTCTCCCAGCAGGTGGACGGAAAGCTTGCTCATGCGGGCTTCGGTATAACGCATGGCGGCGGCGCTGTCGCCGTCCACCGAGCCGAAGTTGCCCTGGCCTTCCACCAGCAGATAGCGGGTGGAAAAATCCTGGGCCAGGCGCACCATGGCGTCATACACCGCGGTGTCGCCGTGGGGGTGGTATTTACCAAGCACGTCGCCCACGATGCGGGCACATTTGCGGAAGGGTTTGTCCGGGGTCATGCCCAGTTCGTTCATGGCGTACAGAATCCGACGGTGCACGGGCTTTAAGCCGTCCCGCACGTCGGGCAGGGCGCGGTTGATGATGACGGCCATGGCATAGGAAATAAACGACCGCTTCATCTCTTGTTCCAGTTCAATGGGTATCAAACGATCTTCGATCATGCTTTCACCTCATGCGCAGCCGGAGGTTATCCCGGATCAGACATCCAGGTCCGTGACCAGCGTGGCGTTTTCTTCAATGAATTCCCGGCGCGGCTCCACCTTGTCACCCATCAAAAGGGTGAACACCTCATCGGCAGCCATGGCATCCTCCGCAGTCACACGCATCATGGTGCGGGTGGCGGGGTCCATGGTGGTGGTCCACAGCTGTTCGCTGCTCATTTCGCCAAGGCCCTTGTAGCGCTGGATCTCGGGCTTTGGATCGCGGCCGATGCGCTGCAAAAGCTGCTCCAGTTCCTGATCGTTGTAGACGTAATATTCCTGCTTTTGCTTTGTCACCTTGTACAGAGGCGGCATGGCGATATACACAAAGCCCTTTTCGATGAGCGGGCGCATGTAGCGGTAGAAGAAGGTGAGCATCAATATGCGGATGTGGCTTCCATCCACATCGGCGTCGGTCATACAGACGATGCGGTGGTACCTAAGCTTATCCGTGTTGAAGTCGTCGCCGATGCCGCAGCCAAAGGCCGTGATCATGGCCTTGATTTCCGCATTGGAAAGGGCCTTGTCCAGCCTGGTCTTTTCCACGTTGAGAATCTTGCCGCGCAGGGGCAGTATGGCCTGGAAGTGCCTGTCGCGGCCCGTCTTGGCGCTGCCGCCGGCGCTGTCGCCCTCTACCAGAAAGATTTCGCACTTGCTGGGGTCTCGCTCGGAGCAGTCGGCAAGCTTGCCCGGCAGGCTGGCGGATTCCAGCACCGTCTTGCGGCGGGTCAAATCCCTGGCTTTGCGGGCGGCTTCCCTGGCGCGGGCGGCGCCAAGGCAGCGGTCCATGATGGCCCTGGCAACGGAAGGGTTTTCCTCAAGATACGTGGACAGTTGATCGGACATCAGCGAATCCACGATGCCGCGGACCTCGCTGGAGCCCAGCTTGCTCTTGGTCTGACCTTCAAACTGGGGCTCCGTAAGCTTCACGCTGACGATGGCCGTCAGGCTTTCGCGCACGTCCTCGCCCTTCAAATTGCTGTCGGCTTCCTTCAAAACCTTGTATTTGCGGCCATAGTCGTTGATCACCCGGGTGAGCGCGCTGTTAAAGCCCATCAGATGGGTGCCGCCCTCGGGGGTGTGTATGTTGTTGGCAAAGGTATAAATGTTTTCGGCGTAGCTGTCGTTGTACTGCAGCGCGATCTCCACGGTGGTGGTGCCCTTGATGCCCTCGATATAAACAGGCTCGGGGAAAAGCACTTCCTTGTTGCGGTTTAGGTACTTCACGAACTCGCGGATGCCGCCCTCATAGTGATAATTCTTTTCTACTGGCTCTTCCGGGCGCTCGTCCGTTAAGATAATGCGGACGCCCTTGTTCAAAAACGCCATTTCCCGCATGCGGGTAGAAAGCACGTCAAACTGGAAATCCCCCGTTTCAAATATGCCGTCGGGGACTTCCTCGCTTTTCACATCCGGCCAGAACTGAATGGTGGTGCCGGTGCGGTCCGTTGGACCGATCACTTTCAGGTCATACAGAATCTTGCCCCGTGTATATTCCTGCTGATGGATTTTGCCGTCCTGATAGACCTGCACCATCAGCCGGCCGCTCAGGGCGTTCACAACGGAAGCGCCGACGCCGTGCAGGCCGCCGGATACCTTGTAGCCGTCGCCGCCGAACTTGCCGCCTGCATGGAGCACGGTCAGGCAGACCTCCACCGCCGGGCGGCCCATTTTGGGATGGATGCCCACGGGAAAGCCGCGGCCGTTGTCCTTGACGCTGACGCTCGTATCCTTGTGCAGCGTTACATGGATATCGGTGCAATAGCCGGCCAGCGCTTCGTCGATGGAATTGTCAACGATCTCATACACCAAATGGTGCAGGCCCCTGACATCGGTGGAACCGATGTACATGCCGGGGCGCTTGCGGACTGCCTCCAGCCCTTCCAGTACCTGAATTTGCGTTTCGTCATAATGGTTTTGCTGACCCGCGCCCTGCCCGCCGACAAGAGGCGGGCCCAGGGGGTTCTTCTCAATGGGATGCTCCGTCATAAAAAACCACCTGCCCTTATCCTAGATTTGCGTGGACCCGGCGGAATAAGGTACGTACCGATATGGGGGAAAGGTAGCACCATTGCTCCTGTTTAACCTGAACCAATACCATGGATTTTGCCGGCTCCCCAAGGGATTGCAGCCGGCCTGCCGCCTTGAAAGCCTGGATCGCCGCCTGGGTATCCCTTGTCTTTTCGCGGCCCAAGTCCACCAGGAGAATGACCTGCGAAAAGGGGATGCTGCGATCCAGGGAAAGGTGAAGCATCATGGTTTTTCCACCGTCCAAGATAAATTTCCAACGATTCATTATACCATTTTGGCAGCAAAAAGAAAAGGGTTTCTTCTTATATTAATGCACTTTTGCTTTTGATTTCTATTACCACATTATGTTATCTTTTTAAGCCGGATTTTTTCCTTTGCAGCGGTGGTTGCACATGATATAATGAGTGCGTTTTATACAGGAAAGGGGACTTTGGATGGCGTACCGTTTGGTAGTCGCGGGGGCCGGGCACGCGGGCTGCGAGGCCGCGCTGGCTGCCGCGCGCATGGGTATTCCCACCCTTTTATATACGCTGAACATTGACGCCATCGCGCTGATGGCCTGCAATCCCGTGATCGGCGGCACCTCCAAGGGTCATCTGGTCCGGGAGCTGGACGCGCTGGGCGGCGAGATGGGCCGGGCCATCGACGATACATTTTTGCAAAGCCGCATGCTCAACCGCGGCAAAGGCCCGGCCGTATACAGCCTCCGCGCCCAGGCGGACAAGCAGGCGTATCAAAACCGCATGCGGGCGGCGCTGTTTTCCCAGCCCAATCTGACCATCCGCCAAGGGGAGATCAGCCGCATCCTGACCCGCAGCGGCGAGGTTTGCGGCGTTGCGACCACCACCGGGGAAACGGTGGAGTGCCCGGCGGTGATCATCGCCAGCGGCGTGTACTTGAAAAGCAGGATCATTATCGGTGAGGCAAACTGGAACAGCGGGCCCCAAGGCCTGCTGGCGGCCAACCATTTATCAAATGCGCTGACCGAGCTTGGTTTTGAGCTGCGCCGCTTCAAAACCGGCACGCCGGCCAGGGTGGATGTGCGATCCGTTGACTTTTCGAAAATGGAGCCCCAGCCCGGCGATGATCCAGTGACGCCCTTTTCTTTTTTGACAGATCAATCGCTTCACAACCGCATGCTCTGCTACCTGACCTGGACCAATGAGCGGACCCATGAAATCATCCGGCAAAACCTGCACCGGGCGCCCATGTACCGCGGCGATATCAAGGGCACCGGCGCCAGGTACTGCCCCAGCATTGAGGATAAGATCAGCCGCTTTGCCGACAAGGACAGGCACCAGGTCTTTCTGGAGCCGGAGGGCATGAACAGCACCGAATGGTACATACAGGGCATGTCCTCCAGCCTGCCGGAGGATGTGCAGTGGCTGATGTACCGCAGCGTTCCCGGCCTGGAGAATGCCGTATTGACCCGGCTGGCCTATGCCATTGAGTATGACTGCATTGATTCCAGAGCATTGAAGCCCACACTGGAGGCTCTTTCCATCCCCGGCCTGTACTTTGCCGGACAGGTGAATGGCACCTCCGGTTATGAGGAAGCCGCCGCCCAGGGCCTGCTGGCCGGCATGAATGCCGCCTTGAAGCTGCAGGGGAAGGAGCCGCTGATCATCACCCGCGACATGGCGTACATCGGCGTGCTGGCAGACGATCTGACCACCAAGGGCACCGACGAACCTTACCGCATGATGACCAGCCGTGCCGAGCACCGGCTGTACCTGCGCCAGGACAACGCCGACCTGCGCCTGACGGAATTGGGCTACAAGGCCGGATTGGCCGGCGAAGAGCGGCTGCGCCGGATGAAAGCAAAAGCCAAAGAAACCCGGGAACTGCGGGAAAAGCTGGCCGGCCTATCTCTGCCGCCTACGAAGGAACGGGCAGAGCTGCTGGCCGCCTTGGGCGAGCCGCCCCATGTGGGGACCCTGACCGGCGAAGAGCTTTTGAGAAGGCCGGCAGTGACCTTTGCTCATATACAATCCCTTGCGCCGCAGCTTCAAGACGCTTCTGCCGCCGCCGCGGAACAGGCTGAAATTTCCGTCAAATACGACGGCTACCTGCGCAAGCAGGAAGCCCAATTGTCCAAGGCAAGAGCCATGGAAAACGCCTTGCTCCCCGCCGATGCGCCCTACCTTTCCATGGACGCATTGCGCATCGAAGCCCGCCAAAAGCTGGACCGCCAGCGCCCCCGCTCCCTGGGCCAGGCCGCCCGCATTCCCGGCGTCTCCCCGGCCGATATCGCCGTGCTCATGGTCTGGCTGGGGAGGAACGGGAGGAACGGGGAGAACGGGGAGAACGGGGAGAACGAGGGGTAGTCTTATTCGCGGGAGGGGCTCTTTTTCAAAAGAGCTCCTCCCGCACCCACCCCGGAAAACTTTGATAAAGGCAAAGAAAGGCATTTTCGCCTCTGTATCTATCAGAAACAGATGCGCCGAGATGAGTTGATTTCTGATAGTGGGCGTCCGAAGGTTTCCAAAGGGCTCCGTAGCCGAAGCGCCGCCTGTGGCGGATGAAGCGAGGCGGAGGAGGCTGGCGAAACGAGCAGTACGAGCGGCAGCGAGTAATGCGACGATTGAGCCAGATGGGCGGAAAGCCCTTTGGTCGTGCCCGCAGGCACGAAATCTTCCCAATACGGCAATAAAGATATCAGACGAATATAAAATGAGAAGGGAGCCCCCCTGATGCCCGCTTCGCAAAAGAAAGCCTACCTGCTGGTGATCTTCGGCGTATTCATGGTTTCCTACAGCGGGCCGATGGTCAAAGGCGCGCTCCTGCAGGACGCTACCCCCATCACCATCGCCTTTTTGCGCATGCTGTCCGCGGGCCTTATCATGCTGCCCTTTTCCCTGCGCAAAAAAGCGGGCGAAGCCCATTCCTCCCTGGGCCAGGTGCTCCACGCCTCCAAGCGGCAGTTATTGTTCGGCGTGCTGGCCGCTGTATTCCTGGCGCTGCATTACTATACCTGGATGACTTCCATGAACAGCACCTCCACCTTCGCCTCGGTAGCGCTGGTTTGCACCCAGCCCCTGTTTGTGGCCGCGTTTTCGGGGCTGTTACTGCATGAGCCCATGCAAAAAGCTGCCCGCCCCGGCGCCCTGGTGGCGCTGATCGGCGCCATCATGATCGGCGTAAACAGCCTGACCGGACTTGGGGGCGACATTATCGGCGATCTGCTGGCGCTCTCCGGCGCCGTCACCATGGCCGGGCATTGGCTGTGCGGCAGGCACGCCCGCAAGAGCCTGCCTGCGATGGGATACACGGTATTTGTTTATTTGGCTACCGCGCTGATCCTCGCTTTGCTGATACCATTTGCCGGCGGCTTTCATCTGCCGGGAAATGCAAAATGGTATCTGGCCGGCCTGGTGGCGGGCTCTACGCTGATGGGGCACGCGGTGTTCACGTATGCGCTGGGCAGCGTCAGCGCCCATGTGGTATCCTTTGCGCTGCTGGGCGAGCCGGTGGGGGCCATGCTATGGGCGCTGTTGATGTTCGACGAAAAGCCCAGCCTTCTTTTGCTCTTGGGCGGCGCTGTGGTACTGCTGGGCCTGTTCTTGTACCTGCGGGCGATCGCAAAAAAAGAGGCGAAAAGCGCCCGGGCCTCTTTGTAGTATACATAGGAAGGATAGAGTGGATTGCAGAACTTAATCATATCTGCCCAGGTGGTGCTGCCCCTCTTATTGATGATGCTGGTGGGAATGGGTGTAAGAAGACTTGGCCTGGCCGATGAACAGACGCTGCGCAAGGTGGATAATATTGCGTTTCGCATATTCCTGCCCATATTGCTGTTTCAAAACCTGTACGCGGTGGATGTGAAGCAGGCTTTCAACCCGGGGCTGATCGGCTATACCGTTGCCTGCGTGTTTTTGATTTTCGGCCTGTCCATGTGGCTGATCCCGCGCTTTGAAAAGGATAACAAAAAGCGGGCGGCCATTGTGCAGACCATTATCCGCAGCAATTTTTTGATCTTTGGCCTGGCGGTGGCGATTTCGCTGTATGGGGAGGGGAATGCCGCTTCCGTTGCGTTGCTTGGCAGCGTGTTTGTGCCACTGAGCAATGCGCTGGCGGTGTTTGTGCTGGAATACTTCCGCGCGGGCAGGGTGAGCTTTGGGAAGATTGCCCTTGGCATTATCAAAAATCCGCTGGTGATTGCCGCGGCGCTTGGGCTGACGGTTTTGCTGCTTGGCATCCCCGTACCTGCCGTCATTCGAAAAACGGTCAAGGATATGTCCGCCGTGGCAACACCGCTGTGCCTGCTAACGCTTGGCGGTTCGCTGCGGGCGGCTGACGCAAAGGAAAACGCAAGGCAGATCGGCCTGGGGCTGATGGCCCGCATGGTGCTGGTGCCCTGTGTTTTCCTGACGGCTGCGGCTTTGATCGGCTTCCGCGGGGAAGCGTTGCTGGCCCTGCTGGTGCTTTTTGCATCGCCTACCGCCGTATCCAGCTATACCATGGCCCAGCAGATGGGGGCGGACGGCAAGCTGGCCGGCCAATTGGTGGCGTTCACCACGGGAACGTCGATTATCACCATATTCCTGTTTGTGTTTGTGTTCAAGGAATTGGGCTTTCTGTAAGCGTGGATGGTACCATCTCCTGGCTGTTACATTTCCTTCATGAGCCGGTTGGTATGGTAGATCATCAGGAAAAAACGGAAAACCATCAGAATGATGGGCGGAAGTATATGGGTGAGGTCTGTGAACAGTACGGTAGCCGCCATAGTCCATAGGATCAAGCCGTATGTGGTGTACTTATCTACGACTGCGCCGGCCTTGTCTTGTATGGTGATGTTTCTTTCATCCGCCACGGCAATGGCCTTGCGGCGTTTTGCCTGTTGGCTTTGAAGCCCGGAAAGAAATGTGCCTGCAAACCAGGCAAGCCCCAGGCCCAAAGAAGCCGACCCAAAGCCGTAGCATAAGCCTGCGGCCTTTTTTTGCGCTTGATCAGGAAACAAAAAGATACCGGCCATGACTAGGGCGGCGCCCAAAAGGGCAAGGACAAGAAAAAGAAAACGTTTGATTTTCACGATTGTTCCTCCTCATACAAGAACACTTCCTCCACCGGCAGGCAAAAGTACCTTGCGATCTTCATCGCCAGCAGGATGGATGGGTTGTACCGGCCGTTTTCCAGAGAACTGATGGTCTGCCGGGATACCTGCAAGATATCTGCCAGTGCCTCCTGACCGATGCCTTGCTGCTTTCGCAATTCTTCCAACCTGTTTTTCATGACCGGGCTCCTTCCCAAAACGTAAAGCTCGCTTTACGTTGTCAGTATACTGCTGATCGTTCAAAATGTCAAGCGTGCTTTACAAAATGAAATAGCGTTGCCTCGATTCGATTTTTGGGGCAGTATATGGCGTTGATAACCTTGTGCAAAACGCAATGTACAACGGCCTGAAAGCAAATGGGACAGCGCCGTCTTTCCTTGAACGCGTGATGTTTTGATATTCAATCATATAGGGGGACTGTCGCCCTTTTTTGAATGATCACTTCGGCAATGCGTTCCACTTCCGGCAAAAAGGCCAGCAAATGCTGATTTCGTGATTCAAAGCCGCCAGGGGAATCGATCCCCATATCCGACATAAACGCGCGAAAGGACGGCAGCCTTTCGCCATCCCCTTCAGGCACATCCATACAAAGAATGGCATGGCATCTGGCGAAGGTGACTGCCATCCAAAACACAGCCTCCATCGGGTAAGATGATGCGATAAGCTTCCCGCAGCCGTCTATGGCGATGGCTTTGGAAGCCGGAGATATATCGCCCCTGTATGGGTAGCTCGCGGATGGGCCTTGCGATGCGGCGGCCAGATCGAATGTCTTTTCCAATTCCGCAAGATGGCCGGGCAGGCTGCCGGACCGGAAGCCGCCGCCTGTCAAAAGCCCCATCAGCGGCGAATAAAATTCCATCATCCCATACGTTTCGAGCACCATTCGGACAGCCGTATAGCGCTTTCGCACCGTGCAATTTTGCAAGGCGGCGGCAAGAATGGGGAAGGTGGAGATGCCGGTGGGGAACACCCAGCTTGTTACCTGTTCGTGAAAAGGCGCGCGGATGTCAAAGCCGGCGACACCGTCCTGTATGCGGCGGATGAAGGCGCTGCAGCGGCGGCGTACCCAGCGGGCCTGGGCATATTGCGATTTTACGGCCAGGTGCAGCGGACCAAGCCAGCCCTCCGGGTCGGCCAGAATGCTGTCCTTGCACAAAGCAAAGGCAAGATAGTGGGTGCAAAGGACGTATTCCAGCGCGGTAAACACAGATTTTGTCAGTATCGTCACTTCCAGCAGCAATGAACGGTATACAAATTTGCCAGGCTTTGCGTACGGCTCCGCGGCACCGGTGATGACAACGATATCCACATCCGATGTTTCGGGCCAGGGCTCATATTCCCCGGCTGTCAAAACCGATCCCGACAAGAACGCGCCGCAGAACCCGGTAAGCAGGGAACCGCATTGTTCCACCCACTCCCTGGCGACGGCGCGCGCTTCTTGTACAATCATCCGTTTACTCCATCCGCTCAGTATGCTTCCGTCTTGTCAAAGACGGGCGTATCACACCAGCCTCAGCGCCGGCTGCGCGTTCAGCGTCAAATTGCCGGTTTCCTCCCGAATCAACCGATAATAAGCCGCGCTGGCGATCATGGCCGCGTTGTCGGTGCACAGGGAAAGCTTTGGCATATACAGCGGTATTCCAGCCGCTTTGCATTGTTCCTGCATCATGCGCCGGAGCAGGCTGTTGGCGGAGACGCCGCCGGCCAGGGCCAGGGCGGGGGCTTTTGTCTCCTTGGCGGCCAGCAGCACCTTTTCGCACAGGGAGGATACCACCGCCATGCGGAAAGCGGCGGCCATATCGGCTTTGGGAAGGGCCCGGCCCTGCTGGGCGAGCTTGTGGGCCTCGTTGATGAAGGCGGTTTTCAGGCCGGAAAAGCTGTAATCATATCGGCCTTCTGGTTTGGGCTTGGGCAGGGAAAAGGCGGACGGGTTCCCTTCCTCGGCCAAGGCGTCCAGCCTGGGCCCGCCGGGGTAGGGGAGGTCCAGTATCCGGGCGGCCTTGTCGAAGGCTTCCCCGGCGGCATCATCCTGGGTCTGGCCAAGTAAACGGTATACGCCATAATCCTGCACTTCAATCAGATGGCTGTGGCCGCCGCTGACCACCAGGCACAAAAATGGCGGCTTCAAATCGGGGTAGGAAAGATAGTTGGCGCTGACGTGGCCCTCGATGTGATTCACCGGAATCAGAGGCAGGTTCAGCGCATAGGCCAATCCCTTCATGCAGCTGACGCCGGTCAAAAGCGCGCCAACCAAGCCGGGACCGTGGGTCACTGCCAGCGCGTCGATCTGGGAAAAGGCCATCCCCGCGTGTGCCAGCGCTTCGTCGATCACCCGGTCGCAGGCTTCCACGTGGGCACGGCTGGCGATTTCGGGCACCACGCCGCCATACAAGGCATGCAGGTCGATCTGCGAAAACACCACATTGCTGATAATGTTCCGGCCGTTTTCCACAATGGCCGCCGCCGTTTCATCGCAGGAGGTTTCCAAGGCAAGGATGCGGACGGTCTCTTTGTTTTTCAGACGATTTGCCGTCTCGCAGCTTTGGGTTTCATAGGTCATCATGTGCGCTGCTTCCTTTTCTTCAGGTATATGCATGCGGCTATCGCAAAAATCATCGCGCCGCAGAGCCAGAAAAGCCCGATGCGGGCGGCATAATCCACAAAGAAGCCGGTAGGCATCAACTGCAAAAGCAGGTCCTGCTTGGGGTCTAGTTGCCAAAGATCATTGGTAAAGAACACCTTGTGAAATAACGTAAACAGGGTGTGAAAGTCAATGGCAGCCCAGATTGCAAGGCCCAGCCCCAGCACGGCTAAGCATGCGCTGGTAATCAGATACGTTCGTGCTGTAAGCTGTGAAAGGCCATGCTGATAAATAAACGCAAGAATAAGCCAGAGCAGCACACAGACAATGCTCACAATCAGAAGCGTTTTGCACAAGGCAAAGAGATTCCTGACATCCTGCATGTGCGTAAGCTCTTTTTCCGAAAAGGCTTCCCGCGTTTGCCCATGAACCGACAGCGTTGTCTGAAATGTATCTGCCTGGCCCAATAGATAAGCGGTGATTTTCTGCGCCAAAGCTGGATACTCTGCCGTATCCACCCCGGTGACGCCCGGGTCGGCATGGCGTAGAAATAGGGTATTCATATACTGCGCGCTGCCGCCGATAGAAAGAATTGCCCCGCATAAAAGCCCAAGAAGAAGCATCAGCGAGAATGCGATGTACCCCAGGGCCCGAAAAATCTTCATCATCATCATTACCCATAAAGGTTTTTGAAGGGGTCCAGGGGAGACTTTTTTCCTAAAAAGTCTCCCCTGGCGTTCCTATTGCATCTTCAAATACGCGGTCACAAAGCCGGAAAGGTTGCCGTTCATCACGTCGTCCACATTGCCGGATTCAAAGCCGGTGCGGTGGTCCTTGACCATGGTGTAGGGCTGAAAGACGTAGCTGCGTATTTGGCTGCCCCACTCGATCTTTTTCATTTCGCCCTTGATATCCGCCATCTTTTCTTCTTTTTCCCGCTCACGCAGCTCCAGCAGTTTGCTTCGCAGCATCCGCAAACACATTTCCTTGTTTTGCACCTGGCTGCGCTCGTTCTGGCACTGCACGACGGTATTGGTGGGAATATGGGTCATACGCACGGCGGAGTCGGTGCGGTTAACGTGCTGGCCGCCGGCGCCGCTGGCCCGGTAGGTATCGATGCGCACTTCTTCCATGTTGATTTCAAAAGCGGCGTCGTCCTCCAGCAGGGGGGCCACGTCCAGGGAGGAGAAGGAGGTGTGCCGCCTGGCGTTACTGTCAAAAGGACTGATGCGCACCAGACGGTGCACGCCCTTTTCACCCCGCAAAAAGCCGTAGGCGTTTTCGCCTTCCACCTCAAAGGTGACGCTCTTGATGCCGGCCTCGTCGCCGTCTAACAGGTCCAGCAGCTTCACCTTAAAGCCCATGGTCTCGCAGTAGCGGGTGTACATGCGGTAGAGCATCTGCGTCCAGTCCTGGGCTTCGGTACCGC
Organism: Bacillota bacterium; assembly: GCA_023425025.1. Taxonomy (GTDB): domain Bacteria; phylum Bacillota; class Clostridia; order Christensenellales; family Aristaeellaceae; genus JAEWAH01. The sequence goes on along the minus strand of JAFADG010000061.1, from coordinate 25,044 downwards.
CGGCGCCCGCGTGCAGGGACAAGATGGCGTTGTTGTCGTCATACTCGCCCCGCATCAGCGTTTCCAGCTCCAGGGTGTCGGCATCCTTGCGGAGCGCTTCAAGGGACTGGCCGGCCTCCTGCACCAGGTCCTCATCGCTGCCTTCCTCGGCCAATTCCATCATGACTTCGATGTCGTCGGCCTGGGCGCAAAGGCTGTTGTAATGGGCAAGCTTGCCCCGAAGCGCGCTTAAGCGCTGATTCACTTTGGTAGACCGCTCCAAATTGTTCCAAAATTCCGGAGCGTTCATTTCCTCTTCCAACTCGCTTACTTCTTCCTTCATGCGAGCGATGTTAAAGTGCATCACCTGCCTGCATAATGCTTTCACGGATCCGAATCAGGTCCTGCCGGAATTGATCCAACTCAATCATGCCATCACATCCCTATACACTATTTTGGTAATCATCCAAGAAGATTTTGACCGTTTTGCAGGGAGCAACGAGGGGCGCAGCGCCCTCGTTTGCAATCGTATCGTCCGGCTTTGCCGGACGGGCGGGGTTTGCGGAGCAAACATTCCTTGCGCTTTTCTCCGGCCGCGTGCAAAGCACGCAGGAGAAAAGTGAGAGCTCAACAAAATGATAGAATCATTTTGTTGACGCTACTCGTCCTTCCCGTGGCAGTGCTTGTATTTTTTGCCGCTGCCGCAGGGGCACAGGGCGTTGCGGCTGATTTTGCCGCCGTCAGGCAGGGTTCTTTGCTGCATCGTGTTGCTGTCGGCGCCGGTGGCCTGGGTGGGCGTAGCAACCGCGTGGCGTTCCGGGGCCTTTTGCACCCTGGCCTGGTACAGCCTGGTCACGGTATCCTCCCGGATGAGGCGGACCATCTCCTCAAACATTTCGAAGCTTTCCAGCTTGTATTCGGCCACCGGGTCCTTCTGGCCGTAGGCCCGAAGCCCGATGCCGTCGCGCAGATGGTCCATGGCGTCGATGTGATCCATCCAGCGGGCGTCCACGGCGGACAGGAGCACAACACGCTCAAACTCCCGCATGTCGATGCCCATTTCGGTCAGGGAATCTTCCCGCTCCGCGTAGAATTCCGCGGCCTGCTTTTCCAGGAAGGCGTCGAACTGCTCAAGATCCCATTCCTGGATTTCCTTGCGGTGCGCTTCGATCACGCCTTTTTTAACGCACAGCTTCTCCAGGTATTCGGCGACGGCCGCAAGGTCCCAATCGTCGGTGATCTCGCCGGCGCAATGGCGGGCCGTCACTGAATGAATCAGGTCCTTGACCAGCTTTTGCACGTAATCCCGCATGTTGGCGCCTTCCAGCACCTGGCGGCGCTGGCCGTAGATGATCTCGCGCTGCTGATTCATGACATCGTCAAACTGCAGCACATGCTTGCGGATGTCAAAGTTCCGGCCCTCAATGCGCTTTTGCGCGCTCTCAATCTGCTTGGTCAGAAGGCCCGCTTCCATGGGCTGCTCATCGTTCATGCCCAGCCGTTCCACCAGGGGGGCGATGCGTTCAGAGCCGAACAGGCGCATGACATCGTCTTCCAGGGAAATGAAGAACTGGGTGGAACCGGGATCGCCCTGGCGGCCGGCGCGGCCGCGCAGCTGGTTGTCGATACGGCGGCTTTCATGGCGCTCGGTGCCGATGATATGCAGGCCGCCGACGGCTACCACCCGCTCATGCTCCACATCGGTGGTTTTTTTATAGTTCGTCAGCAGCTCGTTGTAGCGGGCCCTGGCGTCCAGCACTTCCTGGGGCACGTTTTCATTATGCCCGGTGGCTTCCTCAATCAGCTCCGGGGGAAATTCCTCCTGGCGCATCTGCCGCCTGGCAAGATAGTCGGGGTTGCCGCCAAGCAGTATGTCGGTACCGCGGCCGGCCATGTTGGTGGCAATGGTGACGGCGCCGAAGTGACCGGCCTGGGCCACGATTTCCGCTTCTTTTTGATGGTGCTTGGCGTTCAAAACCTCATGTTGCACGCCTCGCATTTCCAGCATATGGCTGAGCATTTCGCTGGTTTCCACCGAAACGGTGCCCACCAGAACCGGCTGGCCTGTTTTGTTTTTTTCAATGATTTCCTCCAGCACGGCCTTGAATTTGCCCTTTTTCGTCTTGTAAACCAGGTCGTTCATATCCTTGCGGATCATTTCCTTGTTGGTGGGGATTTGAACTACGTCCAGGCTGTAAATGCCCTCAAATTCAGTCTCTTCCGTCTTGGCGGTACCGGTCATGCCGGAGAGCTTTTTGTACATGCGAAAATAGTTCTGGAAGGTAATGGTGGCCAGCGTTTTGCTTTCCCGCTCCACCTTCACATGTTCCTTGGCCTCGATGGCCTGGTGCAGCCCGTCGGAATAACGGCGGCCCACCATCAGGCGGCCGGTGAACTCATCGACGATGACGACCTCGCCGTTTTGCACCACATAGTCCACGTCCCGCTTCATCATGGCGTGGGCCTTTAGGGCCTGCAGGATGTGGTGGTTCAGGGTGGTGTTTTCAATATCGGACAGGTTGTCCACCGAAAAGGCATTCTCGGCCTTGCGGGTGCCTTCCTCTGTCAGGATAACGGACTTCTGCTTCTCATCAATGGTATAGTCCGTCTCGTTGCGCAGCCGCGTCACAAAGCGGTCGGCCTTTTCATACATGTCGGTGGACTGCTCGCCCTGGCCGGAAATGATCAGCGGCGTGCGGGCTTCGTCGATCAGTATGGAGTCGACTTCGTCCACGATGGCGAAGGGATGGCCGCGTTGCACCATGTCCCGCTGGAAGATGACCATGTTGTCGCGAAGATAATCAAAACCCAGCTCATTGTTGGTGCCGTAGGTGATGTCGCAGGCGTAGGCGGCGCGGCGCTGGTCGTTGGTAAGATCATGCACGATCAGGCCGACGGTGAGCCCCAAAAAGCGGTAGATTTTGCCCATCCATTCGCTGTCGCGCTTGGCCAGGTAATCGTTTACCGTTACGATGTGCACGCCCTTGCCGGTCAGTGCGTTTAAGTAGGCCGGCAGGGTGGAGAGCAGCGTTTTGCCTTCGCCTGTTTTCATTTCGGCGATACGGCCCTGGTGCAGCACGATGCCGCCCAAAAGCTGCACCCGGTAATGGCGCTGGCCGATGGTGCGGATGGCCGCTTCCCTTACGGTGGCAAACGCGTCGGGCAAAAGCTCATCCAGCGCGGCGCCGTTTGCAAGGCGCTGCTTGAACTCCGTTGTCTTTGCCTGCAACTGGGCATCTGAGAGCTTTCTATAGCTTTCTTCCAATGCTTCAATGGCGTTCACGGTTTTTTGAAGCTTGCGCACGGCCGCTTCATTGCTCCCGCCCAGCATCTTCTTAAAAAATTCCCACATGCTAATCTCCTTGCGCATGGGCGTTTCCCGCACATGCTGCCAATTATTATACCATGGGAAACAGATGGGAATCAAGAAAACAATTTCTTTCTGTGCAGTATGCCTGGCAAAGCCAGGCTGAGGAGCCAGACGATGACGGCGATCGCGGGGGCGGCGGAGGCCGCCTGTACGGCCGGCACGCTCGTCAAAACGGCCGGCGCGCCGGCCAGGGGATACGCAAGATGGATCAGCCCGAAGGAGATCACCGCGCGGCAAAGGGCGCCAGCCATGAGAAACCGGAGGGTCACTCCCGCTTCCTGCAAAAAGGCCAGGTTCTGCAGTAGTATGGACAGGCCGCTGAAGGAAGCGGCGGCGCAAAGCAGCGCCGGGCGAAGGGCCGGATAGGCGGACGGAAGCGGCAGCTGCATGATGCGGGAGCAGCCGGCGGTCACTTCCATGAAAGCCTGCAGCCCGGTGAGCACCGCGTCCGGCAGACCCGGCAGCGCGCACTGCACCATCTTGGCGGCCACGCTGCCCAATACCATCAGGCCGCATACGGTGAGCATGGCCATGGCGGCGCTTTGCATGACCTGCGCCAGGGCGGGCGGCTTTTTCCCGGCGACAGATTCATTGTCCGGCAGCGGAGGGGCCGCAAAGAAAAAGCGGGACAATTGGCCTGTAAGGAACGCGCCAAGCCAGTGGCAAAGCAGCATCAGCCAGCCCAAACGCGTGCTGTGAAGCCAGCCGCCCAGGGTGGCCACAAAAAACATGGGGCTCATGGTGCCCGAATACAGGGCAAACCGCCGGATGGCCTTGCGGCCTGCCTCATTCTTGAGGGAAAGCTCCTGCACAAGGCGCGCCCCGCCCGGAGAGCCGCTCATCAGGCCCATCAGCCAAAAGGCAGCCATGCCCTTTGGCAGGCCCAGGAAGCGGTTTGTACCGCTTCTTTTTTGACCCGTCAGGCTGCCGGATACAAACAGCATGCAGGCCAGAAAGGGGAAAAGGCTGGGCAGTATGGCAAATGCCCACAGCCTTAACGCATCGGCGGCCGCCTGGGCCGCTTCCTCCGGGAAACACAGCATGCAGCCGGCCAGCAAACCTGAAACCAACGGAACAGCAAAGCGCTTCATTATTAATCCCGCCCTTTTGCGCAATCGGCGCTGATACAGTATATGGGCGGGCAAAAGGTCCATGCATTGATCACTGCCGACAAAAAAGCCCCGCCGTGAAGCGGGGCATGCAGGACGATGGAACGTTCAGCCGACGGAAGCGGATTTTTCCGATTCCTTCATGGCATCCCAGATTTCCAGCTGACGGATCAGCTCCAGATCCTCTTTCGTGTTGTAGCTGAAACGATCCAGGCCGTTGGGGTCATAGGACAGCTTGACCGGCAGGTACAAAACCGCGTACTGAACCCCCGGCAGGCGCTCCTCCAGCGAAATATCCGTACCGATTTCAAATTCGTTCTCGGCCAAACGCCTGGGATCGATGCTGTTCCAGTCTAGGGGGCTGGTGATCAAAAACAGCCGCTGCTCAAGAATCTCGAATTTGCTGTTGTCCGATGTGTTGTCTTCCGCAAGCTGCAGGGATACGCGCAGCATGCCGTCCTGCACGCGGACCAAAACCGTTCCGATAACGTACATGTTGCTGGCGCATATGTCGATGCGCTTGATGCCGCCGGGAAGGGCGGCGATCTCCTGAAGGTCAAGGGGTGTCGCCATGGTCCAGGCGTCCGTCAGCCCCTTGTCCAGCTGCTTGATGCGCACGCCGAAGGTGCACGCCGTGTTGTTTTTCAGCCGCATCAGCTTGCGGAAAAAGGGGAAGGTGTACGTCTGATCCCCAACCGTCAGGGTGACGGTATAGGGGACGGTGGCGCTGCCGGAATACTTCAAATAAATATCCCCGGAGTTAAAGGTGCCGGATACCTGGCCGTAATTCTTGTCCATAACGACATTGCCGGTATCCCTTTGCACAACCTGCAGCCGTACTTGGCTGGCGCCCGGCAGCGCATACGTGATGCGTATGTACTGCGTGGCGGCGGACAGGTGTTCTTCCACATATGCGCTGTCTGTCAGCCTGCCCATGTCCAGGGTATCCGCCTTGATCACAAAGGAATCCTGCGCCAATGCCGCCGGTATCACCATAAGGGCCGCAACCACCAAAACAAGGCCCGTCCACCATTTGATACGAGCCAACCGCGATTTGTTCACGTCCATCCCTCCTCGAACGCAACATTATTCTTTCATATTAACGTGTTTTCCTTCTTGTTTTGTTCCGCATTTGCGAAAGAACGCCGCATTTTACAGACAACACAAAAATAATAAATAATTGTAATAAATTCTTAAAACTTATTTACGTTTACGTTATCTTTTGGTATACTATGGCTACTACCTCATGAGGAGGAACATTGCTTATGAGATCTGCGCTTCGCGCAAAAATAGCACTTGTTTTGACGGTTGTCCTATGCATGACATCCTTCATCACCGCGCCTGCGGAAACCAGGTACGCCACGCTGCGCTATGGCAGCAGCGGCGAGCAGGTGCGCGCCATGCAGCAGGCGCTGACAAATTTGGGCTTCGATACCAACGGCGTGGACGGAAAGTTTGGCCGCGGAACGGAAAACGCGGTCAAGCAGTTTCAAAGAAGCAAGGGACTTGCGGTGGATGGGCTTGCCGGCCACAATACACTGACCACCCTGTACGGCTCCGCGGGGGAAGCGCCGCAGGCTACCGAGACGCCTGAAACCTCCGTTCCAGCCACACCGGCGCCTTCAAACGGCAATTCCGGCTCGGGCAGCTATGCCACGCTGCGCTATGGTTCCAGCGGCAGCGCCGTAACCGCCATGCAGCAGGCGTTGATCTCCCTGGGATATACCCCGGGAGCGGCGGACGGCAAATTCGGCCGCGGCACGGAGGCCGCCGTCAAGCAGTTTCAAAAGAACAACAAGCTGACGGCCGACGGCCTGGCGGGTTCCAAGACGCTTACGCTTCTGTATGCCCAGACCGGGCAGGGTGCGGTCACACCTGCGCCGACCGACGCCGCCACACCGACACCGGCGCCAACCGAGGCCGCTACGCCGGCGCCCACCGCGACGCCCGCGCCGACCACATCGGGCGTGACGCTCAGCCGCACCCTTCGCAAGGGATACACGGGGGAGGATGTAAAGCTTGTACAGCAGCTTTTGCAAAACCTCAAGTACTATACCGGCGCCATCAGCGGAACGTATGACGACGCCACCGTTGCCGCGGTAAAGGCGTTCCAGTTAAACAACGGCCTGACCAGCGACGGGCTGGCCGGCCCAAAGACATACGCCGTACTGCAAAGCGGCAGCGCCCGCGCGGCGGACGAGCCTGCCGCCACACCGCCGCCCACCTATACCACCCTGAAGCTGAACTCCACCGGCTCGGCTGTCACCGCTTTGCAAACCGCGCTGAAGAATCTGGGCTACAAGGCCACCATCACAGGCACCTATACCACGGAGACGCGGGAGGCCGTGGCAGACTTCCAGCTGCGCAACGATCTGGTATCTGACGGTATTGCGGGCTCCGGTACGCAGCAGGTGCTCTACGGCGGAAGCGCCAAGGATGCTTCCACCCCCCTGCCTCCGCTGGAGGAGGGAGCCGGCATCATCGACGGTCCCAGCATCAGCGAGGTCAAGCTCCTGCATTGGTATGACACTGTCAAGCCCAGCATGAAAAGCGGGCAGAATATACTGGTGTTCGACCCTGCCACCAAGCGCAGCTGGACATTCCGGCTGTATTCCCTGGGCCGTCACGCCGACTCCGAGCCTCTTACGCTGCGCGATACGCAGATCATGAACGTCGCCTTTGGCAACAAGACCACCTGGACGCCCAAGCCCGTGTTTGTCAGGCTGCCGGATGGCCGCTGGACGCTGGCGACGACCCACAACACCCCGCATTTGAGCGGCTCCATCATCGGCAACGGCTTTGACGGCCACCTGTGCGTGCACTTTTTGCGGGATATGGCCGAGTGCCAGAAGAATGACCCGGACTATGGCGTAACAAACCAGAACGTCATCCGCAATTACTGGAAGCAGATGACCGGGCAGACCTATGTGGAAATCGTGCGCTGATTGGACAAGCAGAAATGAAATGCAGGCCGCCTGGCCGGAGGAAGTCTCCGGCCGGGCGGCCGTTTGTAAAGCATCGTATTATTTTCCGGCCTGCGCATGCTTCGCGCCGCGGCCAAGGCGCACCAGAAACGAGCCCATGCCGATACCCAGGGCAATCATCAATACGGTTACCATGGCGGATATGCCCACATTCAGCCCGGCCTCGCTTTGCCCCTGGGCAAAAAAGGCCATGGCCCGGTACAGATTCAAACCTGGAACCAGGGGGATGATGGACAGGGTGATAAAGACGGTGGCAGCCATTTTCATGTGCCTGGCCATAAGCTCCGCAAGGATGGCGGCGCCAACAGCCGCGGCGAAGATGGCCGCCAGCTCGGAAATCCCGGCGGTGTACAGCAGATAGCAGCAGACATGGGCAGTCATGCCCGCGGCGGAGGCGGGCAGCAGGGCACGCCTGGGCGCGTGCAAAAGTACGCCAAAGCCCAGTGTGGCAAAAAAGCTGGCAAGGATGGCCATGACCAGGGAACCCAACATATCAGATCCCCCTTTCCAGCAGCAAAAACAGGCTTTGGGCCACCAGCGCGCCGCCGGCCACCAGCGCCAGTATCAAAAGCGCCTGGGCGGCGTGGGTAACGCCGGAGAGCATGTCGCCCCGCATGGTATCCTGCACCGCGTTGGTCATGGCCAGCCCAGGCAGCAGGGGCATCAGCGCCCCGGCGACCATGGCGTCCACCAGGCCGATCCCGAAAAGCCGGTGGAACAAAAGGGGGATCAGCGTGCAGATCATGCCGCCGGCCAGGCTGGTCACAATATAATGCAGGCTGTACTTTTTGATCAGGCGTATCAGCCCCTGGGTGAGGGCGGCGCAGACCAATGCCACGGCGCCGTCGATGGGGCTTCCGCCGAATATGAAAGCAAAGCTGAAGGAAGAAAGCGCCGCGGCCCAGGGCATAAACGCCAGGCCCTTTTTGTCTTCCCAGGCGGCAATCTCCTTCAAGCTCTTAAGCGCTTCATGGATATCAAGCTCCCCGGCGGCGATCAAGCGGCTGACCTGGTTGGCGTCATCCACTTTCTTTAGGTGGGTGCCCCTTTTGCGTATGCGCTGGACAGTGGTTTTCTCCTCTCCGCCCGGAAAGCCAAGGGTGATGAATACGCCGCTGGGCACGGCAAACACCTCCACCTTTGTGCAGCCAAAGGCCCGGCCCATGCGCTCCACCGTATCCTCCGCGCGGTAAATCTCCCCGCCGTTTTCCAGTATCAGCCGGCCGGCCAACCCGGCGGCCTCCATCATCATGGCGCTGGAAACGGGCATATTGTCATTTTTGTCAATCGTCATACCTTCCGGCTTACCTCCGCCGCGTTTTTGCGTCGCATTGCTTCCGCCATTTGTTGAGCCAGTCCAATTGCTTGTCAAAAAAGGCCGCGTCCACACAGTCAAGACCATGGATTTCCATAATGGTGGCCTGCAGCTGAAAATGGTAAACGGCGATCAAATCAAAAAACGCGTCCAAATCTACTTTGTCCAGGGCGGCATATTGCAGGTATCCCGGCAAAAAGCATTCCAAGGCGGCTTTGGAGGCACAGTACCCATCCTGCCGGAACTGAAAGTAGTCGGTCCTGTTGCAAAGCATCATCACATCGTACATGGGAAACGCGTGGCAGGAGGTATCGAAATCGAGCACGTACATTTTCCCATCCGGTGCTTTTAATATATTCCCGATGTACAAATCGCCATGGCAGTTGCCTTTTTTCAGATCTTTGACCTTTTCCCAGACCTCAAGGCCGTAAGCCTCAAACGCATCGGCCTTCGCATACCCCTTCTTTTCCAGCAGCCGTATATACCGGTCAATAAAAAAGTGCCGTTCTCTTTTCATAAGCTGGCCGGGGTAGCGCTGCATCACCTGGTGAAGCTGCCCCGTCAGGCGGCCGAGCTCGGCGGCGTCCTTTTTGATGTCCGGTTCGCCGCCTGCCAGGTATTCATACAGCACATACAGGTAGGTGCCATCCGGCCGCACAACGGAAACAAAGGGCTCGTTCTCTTTGGTATAAATGATGGACGGCACCGGAACGCCGCTCATCAGCAGGTGCAGGTGGATGTCGATGGAGGAGTGCGCCGTATCAACAAACGCGGGGCGTATGATTTTCAAAAAGTGCCGTTTGCAGCCGGCCGTGACAATGTAGGAGATACTGCCCGCGGACCTGTAGAATTCCATGCCGATAAACCGCAAAGGGTAATTCGCCTTCAGAACGGAAAGCACCTCATTCACTTGCGGCATTCCCGTCCCTCCCTGCGGTGTGTCTTTTGTAAGCGTTATTTGGCCGGCTTGAACATTTTGCCAAGGACCCCTCTTGCGACATTTACGACCAGAGCGGTGGCCAGCGCCCACCAGAAGTTTTCCACCTGAAACGCGTTTTGCGGTATCACCCAGCTGCACAATTGCACCAGCCAGGCATCCAGAAACACATACAGCAGCCCCAGCGTAAAGAGGTTGAAGATACCCAGCAGCAGCTTCATCACCGGCCGAAGGGTAATGTAAATAAAGCCAAGCACCGCGCCGGCAACAATGGCGTAGGTGTAGTCGGGCGCGGTGATGTGGCCGGGAAACAACACGTAGACGCACAGGGGAACCGCCCCAACGCAGGCCAGAAACTTTGCCGCCATGCTGCGCATAGGAATCCGCCTTTCATGCCACCGGGCAAGCCTGGGCGAGACGCCCGGCATCCTTCAAAGGATGGTGACGGCTCATTATATCATTGCCGGTTTCTCTTTTTCAAGGTGGGTTATCCCAAAGTCCCGGTCAGCCAGCCGATGGCGGCGCCGGCCAGCATCAAATACATGGAAGGTATTTTGAAGCGGATCAAAAGGAAGGCGCTTACGGCAAAGACTGCAGCGGACAGCCAGGAGGTCAGCGTCTGTATTCCAAGGTTTAGATTCGCCGCGGCCATCAGCGCCAGCGAGGCCGCGTTCACCCCGTCCAGCACGGCGGATACTTTGCCCGAGACCCGCATTTTGACCATGACCGGGTGTAGGAAAAGCACCAGCAGGAAAGAGGGCAGAAATATACCGGCGGTGGCCAGAAAGGCGCCCGGAACGCCGTGAATCAGATACCCGACAAAGGTAGCTGTGGTGAATACCGGCCCGGGCGTGATTTGGCCTACCGCCACCGCATCCATAAGCTGCGCGGCCGTCAGGGCCGGTACGTTTTTCACGAGTTCCGTTTCCAGAAAGGCAATCAGTACGTAGCCGCTGCCATACAAAAAGGCGCCGATTTTGAGAAACACGAAAAACAGCGCGCCCAGGGTGATCGGCTCTATCGCCAGGTTTTTGGGTTTTGCATCCGGCCATTTGCGCACGGCGAGCATGATCAGGCCTGAGCCGATCAGTATGGGGATCTCCGGCAGGTGCATCATCGCGGCCGCGAAGCTCAACGCAAACAGGATTGCGGCATCCAATTTTATAAGAACCGTTTTTGACAGCCGGAAGACCGCCTGCAGGATGATTGCCAGGATCACAGGTTTCATGCCGTCAAACAGATGACCGACAGACGGGATGGCGCCAAATGCCTGATAAAAAGATGCCAGCAGGCCCACCAGCAGCGCGGCAGGCAATATGAAGCACGCGCCGGCCAGAAAAAGGCCCGCGCTGCCTGCCCGCACATAGCCCAGGTGGATGGCCATTTCCGTGGAATTGGGACCGGGGATCAGGTTGGTGAACCCCAGCATATCCATAAAGGCATCTTTTTCGATCCATTTGCGGCGGCGCACCACTTCTTCCTCCATCATGGCGATATGGGCAGCCGGACCGCCAAAGGCCAGCAGCCCCAGCTTGAAGAAGACAAGGGCTGTTTCCTTGAGCCGCGCGCGCTTTTCCGGTTTGGCAAGGTTCATGCCGCGTGCCTCCCTCTTGGATCAATAGTAATTTGGCTATTATGGTGTTTTTACACGCCAAATACTATGGCGAAACACGATGTCTATGCGAAACGAGGAAGGATTACGCAAGGAAACGTAGAGCAGAAGCTGTTTCTGGGATTTATGCAGATGCATATTCTCCATCACGCAAAAAAGGAACCGTTTTCTTGTTCCTTTTTGATAGGGGAGTCGACCATTGTTGTTATCAGGTCAGCGCTGAGACGCTATATTTGATCATTCTGTTATCAGCATCGCATCGCCAAAGGAAAAGAAACGGTATTTTTCCTGCACCGCGGCCCGGTAGGCATTCAGTGCCTGTTCCCTGCCCATGAAAGCGGAAATCAGCATGAGCAGCGTGCTTTCCGGCAGGTGGAAGTTGGTAACCAGGGCGTCTACGGCGCGAAAGGCTTTGCCGGGGGTAATAAAAATGCTGGTATCGCCGCTGCCGGGGTGGATGATTCCGTTTTTGTCCGCCACCGTTTCCAGGGTGCGCACACTGGTGGTGCCCACGCATACGACGCGTCCGCCATTTTTCCTGGCCGCGTTGATGCGCTCCGCCGCTTCCGGCGTGACTTCGTAATATTCCGAATGCATAATATGAGTTTCAATGCTCTCTACCTTTACCGGGCGGAAGGTGCCAAGGCCCACATGCAAAAGGATGGGTATGATGTCTACGCCCATATCGCGAATGCGGCCGAGCAGCTCCGGGGTAAAGTGCAGCCCGGCGGTGGGCGCCGCCGCGCTGCCTTCCTGCCTGGCGTACACTGTTTGATAACGGTCTTTTTGTTCCAGTTTTTGGTGGATATAGGGGGGCAGGGGCATTTCACCCAGCTTGTCCAGCAGTTCCTCAAATACCCCGTCATACAAAAAGCGCACCGTGCGCCCGCCCGTTTCCTCCACGCTGCCCAGGATTTCGGCCTTTAGCAGCCCGCCGCCGAAGGAAACCATCACGCCGGGCTTCAGCCGCCGGCCGGGGCGGACAATGGCTTCCCATTCATCCTTGTTCAGGCGCTTTAGCAACAGGAATTCCACCGGGACCTTGGTGTCTTCCTTTTCGCCCAGCAACCGGGCGGGGATGACCTTCGTCTGGTTGATGACCAGCACGTCGCCTTTTTTGAGGTATTCCGGCAGGTCGAAAAAATGGCGGTGCTCCAGCGCGCCGGTGTCTTTATGGCAAACCATCAGCCGGCTATGGTCTCTGGGCTCCATAGGGGTTTGGGCGATGAGGCTTTCAGGTAGGTCATAATAGAAATCAGATGTTTTCATATATTCCTTTTATACTTGTGGAAAGTGTTTATTTGAGACTATTTCGCGCCTGTGGGCGCAACCAGGGCTTTCCGATCGCCCTGGACCTTCGGCGGTAAGTCATAATAAAAATCAGATGTTTTCATCGATGTTTCTTGCTCTCTCAAATTTCCAGCCGTGTTTGTCCGTTATCCTCGTTTTCCCGTATGGGAGGCGTGCGCTTTAAGTGCGCGTAGGCTGATGGGGTGCAGACGCGACCCCTTGGCGTGCGCATGAGAAAGCCCAATTGCATCAGGTACGGCTCGTACACATCCTCAATGGTGATGGGGTCTTCGCCGGTGGTGGCGGCCAGGGTGTCAAGGCCTACGGGGCCGCCGCCGAACTTGTCCATCATGGTGGAGAGCATGGTCCGGTCCACCCGGTCCAGGCCCAGGTCGTCCACATCCAGCATGGTCAGTCCTTCCCGGGCGACATCTTTGGTAATGGTGCCGCCGGCGCGGACCTGGGCAAAATCCCGCACCCTTTTCAGCATCCGATTGGCGATACGGGGCGTGCCCCGGCTGCGCCTGGCGATTTCCAGTATGCCGTCCTCCTGGGCGGCCACGTTCAAAATGCCGGCGCTGCGACGCACGATTTGCGAAAGCTCCTCCGGGCTGTACATTTCCAGTCTAAACATAATGCCAAACCTGTCCCGAAGGGGGGCGGACAGCTGCCCGGCCCTTGTGGTGGCGCCTACCAGCGTGAAGCGGGGCAGATCCAGGCGGATGGACCTGGCGGTAGGCCCCTTGCCGATCATGATATCCAGGGCGAAATCCTCCATGGCGGAGTAGAGCACTTCCTCCACGGCGCGGCTTAAGCGGTGAATTTCGTCAATAAACAGAATGTCTCCGGCGTTTAAGTTGGTAAGGATGGAGGCAAGATCACCGGGCCGGTCGATGGCCGGGCCGGAGGTGATGCGTATGTTTTGCCCCATTTCCGTGGCGACGATGTTGGCCAGGCAGGTTTTGCCCAGGCCCGGCGGGCCGTAGAGCAGGATATGGTCCAGGGATTCCCGGCGCTTTAGCGCTGCCTGGATATACACCTGCAGCCGCTCCTTCACCGCCCGCTGGCCCACGTATTCATTGAGCGTGCGCGGGCGCAGGGACTGCTCCTGGGAATCATCCTCCGGGCGGAAGCCTGTGGTGATCAAGCGGTCGTCAGACATGGGCGTTCTCCTTACATGCTGCGGTAATGCGGAGTTCTAAAAATCGCATAAATTTACGTATATAATAAAGTTTTTAGAGGATGGGTCCGGGAAGTGGCCTTTTTTCAAAAAGGCTCCTTCCCGGCAAACACCCCGTTCTTCCTACGCCCCTGCCATGGACCGCAGGGCGAGCTTGATGAGCTCGTCGGCCTTATCGGCCTTGCCGCGGACGGCCTGCAGGGCGCGGGTGGCTTCCACCGGGGTATAGCCCAGGGATTGCAGGGCCTGCATGGCTTCGGTCAGGGCGTCGTCACGGACGGGCGCGCTGCCGGATACCTGTTCCGGAGGCAGGCCGGTCATGGCTTCCTGGGTAATTTGATCCTTGAGCTCCAGGGCGATGCGCTGGGCCGTTTTCTTGCCCACGCCCGGCGCGCGGCTCAAGGCGTTCAAGTCGCCGGTGAGTATGGCCAGGCTCAAGTCCTTTAACGGCATGCTGCCCAGCACGCCCAGCGCTGTGCGCGGGCCGATGCCGCTGACGCTGACCAAGCGCAGGAACATGGCCTTTTCTTCCTTGGTGGCAAAGCCAAAAAGCTCCAGCGCATCCTCGCGCACGGAAAGATAGGTAAAGCAGCGCATGGTTTCGCCGGTTGCCGGCGCCTGGGACAGGGTGGTCATGCTGCATTGCAGCGCGTAGCCCACACCGCCGGCCTCCAGTATGAGCTCCCCGCTGCCTTTTTCCGCCACGCGGCCTGATATGAATGCGTACATGCTTGCCTCCGGATCACTTCATTTTAAACAGCTGCTTGGAATGGCTGGTATGCGCGTGGGTGATGGCCACGGCCAGGCCGTCGGCGGCGTCGTCAGGCTTAGGGATATCCTCCATGTTCAAAAGCAGCTTCACCATCTGCTGTATCTGCTTCTTGTCCGCTTTGCCGTAGCCGGTGACCGCCTGCTTGATCTGCATGGGTGTATACTCATACAATTCCTCCGTGTGATCCACGGCGGCGATGATGGCGGCGCCCCTGGCGGCGCCCACCTGCAAAGCGGTGGTGACGTTACGAGCGAAAAACAATTCTTCAAAAGCGATCTCGTCCGGATGGTACAGGGAGATGAGATTTTTGACGCCTGTCTGGATGGTGCGCAGCCGCAGCGGCATGGGCGTTCCGGCATCCGTTTGCACCGCGCCGTAATCGATGAGGCGCAGCTTGTGCCCGTTTGTCTCGATAACGCCCCAGCCTAATATGGCCAGGCCCGGGTCGATCCCCAGTATGATCATGCATCCTCCAAGGAGGTTATTTCGTACGCCTAATCATAGAACGAGCGTGCGCATTTGTCAATGTACAGGCAGTGTGCGTATAAGGCTTGACTACCGGAAAAGCGCATGCTATGCTTCAAGCAAATGGCAATAGGGGAGGGAAAGCAGATGGAAAAAACAGCGCTCGTCATTATTGACGTGCAGACGGCCATGTTCATGGAGAAAGCAAAGCCGTACCGCGGCGATGAAGTCGTAGGCAATATATGTTCCTTGCTTGCCAAAGCACGGGAAAAGGGTATTCCTGTCGTGTTTGTGCAGCATGACGATGAGTGGATGCAAAAGGGCTCCGCCGGTTGGCAGCTGCATCCCGCCCTTGTCCCCCTTGAAAATGAATATCATGCGTACAAGCAGACCCGGGATTCCTTTTATCAGACGGAACTGGACGGCATATTGAAGGGGCTTGGCGCGGACACGCTGATCTTTTGCGGCATGCAGACGGAGTATTGCGTGAACGCCACCTGCGGCAGGGCCTATACGCTGGGGTATCAGGCATACCTGGCTTCCGACGGCCATACCACATTTGACAGCGAAGTGCTGTCTGCCGAGCAGATGATAAGGCATCATAACAACTTTTTGCAGTCCGGTTTTCTGCGGGTAAAGACAACCAATGAGATTCTTGAAATAATGAATGGCTAATGCATGATATGATACGAAGGAGGCTTTTTATATGATGGAAAAGACGGCATTGGTGGTAGTGGATTCCCAGGAGGGGATCTTCGGCAGGGGCGAGCGTGCGGCCTGGCGCGCGGAGGATGTGCTGTTCAACATCAGGCTTTTGATCGGCAAAGCCCGGGCCGCGAAGATGCCAATTGTATACATACAGCACGATGACGAAGGCCTGCCCCACGGTTCCGCCGGCTGGCAGGTATGCCGTGAAATTGAGCCGGAGGCGCAGGATTCCATTATCGAAAAACACACCATCGATTCCTTCTACAAGACCGAGCTGGATGCGGAGCTGCGCCACCTGGGCATAAAAACGCTGATTATCTGCGGCATGCAGACCGAGTACTGCGTGGATACCATTTGCCGCAGGGCGTTTACCATGGGGTACAACGCGTACCTTGTGGCCGACGGGCATACCTCCCGTGACAACGGCATTTTAACCGCGGCCCAGATCATCGCGCATCATAACCATGCATTGCAAAGTGAAAGCCTGCAGGTGAAACCTACGCGGGAGATGGTGGATTTGATCGGCCGCTGAACGGATATTTTCTCTTCTGACGGCCGCACCCGCCTTTTCTGCCCTGCATTTTTATAAATAAGTATTGCATTTTCATGCAATACGGTGTATACTCATGCTCATCCAAACCATCCTGCCATCATTGGCTTATTATGAGCGGAGGAATCACCATGGCGAAATTGCGTGTACTGCTGGCTTACAGCGGCGGGCTGGATACATCCATCATCATCCCCTGGCTAAAGGAAAACTACGACTGCGACGTGGTCTGCATGGCCGCCGACGTGGGCCAGGGCGAGGAGCTTGCCCCCCTGCATGAAAAGGCCGCCAAAAGCGGCGCGGAAAAGCTGTATATCGTGGACATGAAAAAGGAGTTCGTGGAGGATTTCATCTGGCCCACGCTCAAAGCCGGCGCGGTGTATGAGGGCAGCTACCTTTTGGGCACCAGCTTTGCGCGGCCCGTGATCGCCAAATATCTGGTGGAGACGGCCCACAAGGAAAACTGCGCCGCCATCTGTCACGGCGCCACCGGCAAGGGCAACGATCAGGTGCGCTTTGAGCTGACCATCAAGGCCTTTGATCCCTTTATGCAGGTCATCGCACCCTGGCGCATCTGGGATATCAAAAGCCGGGAGGACGCCATTGACTACGCCAACGCCCGGGGCATTCCCGTTCCGGTCACCAAGAAAAAGCCCTACAGCATGGATAAGAACATCTGGCACTTGAGCCATGAGGGCGGCATATTGGAAGACCCCGCCCAGGAAATGCCGGACGACCTATTGCAAACCATGGTCACGCCCCAGACGGCCCCTGACAAGCCCGAATATATCGAGGTCGCCTTTGAAAAGGGCGTGCCCGTGGCCATCAACGGTGAAAAGCTGGATGCCGTATCCCTGCTGGAAAAAGCGAATGAGATCGGCGCGCGCAACGGCGTAGGCATTGCCGACCTGGTGGAAAACCGCCTGGTGGGCATGAAGAGCCGCGGCGTGTACGAAACCCCCGGCGGAACGATCCTCTATGCCGCCCACAAGCAGCTGGAGAGCATTACCTTGGACCGGAATACCGCCCACTACAAGGAGCAGGTGGCCGTGCGCTTTGCGGAGCTTGTTTATGACGGCATGTGGTATACGCCCCTGCGGGAGGCCCTGTCCGCCTTTGTGGACAGCACCCAGCAGAGCGTGACCGGCACCGTCAAATTAAAGCTCTACAAGGGCAATGTGATCCCCGCCGGCGTCAAGAGCGAAAACAGCCTCTACCTGGAGCAGATCGCTACCTTCGGCGACAGCAAAACGCTGTACAACCACCACGACAGCGAAGGCTTTATCAACCTGTTGGGCCTGCCCATGAAGGTGCAAGCTATGGTGAAACAGTCAAAAAAGTAATTTTATCATCTTTTGACTTCGCGCATTTCCTTGGTGGAAGGCGTGCGCAGACGCTTCCCCCCAGAGGGGGAAGCTGTCACCGAAGGTGACTGATGAGGGCCATGGCTGCGGTGCGCGTTGTTATGAGGAAGCGCACCTCATCCGGCGCTGCGCGCCACCTTCCCCTGCCAGGGGAAGGCTTTTGGAACGGAGATTCCGCTCTGGCACCTTCATCGCTGCGCGTTCCATACGCCCTTCTGCATTCCCTCAAATGAAGTTTTTAGAAAGGGTCCGGAGAAACCTTTTTTCAAAAAGGTTTCCCCGGCGTATCTCCCTATGAAACTTTGGGACGGACGGTTCTCCAAGCCTACCGACGGGATGGTGGACGATTTCCACTCCAGCCTGCCCTTTGACCAGCGGTTGTACAGGCAGGACATCCTGGGGTCTGTTGCCCATGCCACGATGCTTGGGGAGCAGGGGATCATACTGCAGACGGATGCCGAAAAAATCGTTGCGGGCCTGCGTGAAGTGCTGGCGGACATCGAAGCCGGAAAGGTTGCGTTTTCGGTGGAGGCCGAGGACATCCACATGCAGGTGGAGTCGCTGCTCATCGAGCGCATCGGCGATGCGGGCAAGCGGCTGCATACCGGCCGCAGCCGCAACGACCAGGTAGCGCTGGATGTGCGGATGTACGCCAAGGATGCCTGCCGGGAAACCGCCTCGCTCTTGAAGGCCCTTTGTTCCGCCTTGCTGGATATCGCCAAGGCGCATATACATACCGTCATGCCCGGCTACACCCATCTGCAAAAGGCCCAACCCATCACGCTTGCGCACCATATGATGGCGTATTTTCAGATGTTCACGCGGGATATGACAAGGTTCCGCCACGCTTATGACGCCGCCGACGTGATGCCTCTGGGCTCCGGCGCGCTGGCCGGCACCACCTATCCCTTGAACCGCCAGCGTGTGGCGGAGCTTTTGAACTTTGCAAGGATCAGTGAAAATTCCCTGGACGCGGTGAGCGACCGGGATTTTCTGCTGGATTATCTGTCCGCCGCCTCCGTTGCCATGATGCATTTGAGCCGCTTTTGCGAGGAATTGATTCTCTGGTCCACCAACGAGTTTCAGTTTGCGGAGATGGACGACGGCTTTGCCACCGGCTCCAGCATCATGCCCCAAAAGAAAAACCCCGACGTGGCGGAGCTGATCCGGGGCAAGACGGGCCGGGTGTACGGCAGCCTGACAACGCTGCTCACGGTGATGAAGGGCCTGCCCCTGGCCTACAACAAGGACATGCAGGAGGACAAGGAAGCCTTTTTTGATGCCCGGGATACGCTTGTAAAGTGCCTGCAGGTGTTTGCCGGCATGCTCAAAACCATAAAATTCAAAACCGCCGTCATGGAAAAAGGCGCCGCCGGCGGCTTTGCCAACGCCACCGACTGCGCCGATTACCTTGTCAAAAAGGGCGTGCCCTTCCGGGATGCCCACCATGTGGTGGGCCGGCTGGTGGCCCATTGCCTGTCTTATGACAAGGCACTGCTGGATTTGACGCTGACTGAATTGAAGCTGTTCCATGAAGCCTTTGAACAGGATGTGTATGAAGCTATATCTTTGAACGCCTGCATAAAGCTCCGAAACGTGCCCGGCGGCCCCGCCCCCGAAGCAGTGGAAAAGAGCATTGAGGCGGGGGAGAGGTTTTTGAACAATTTTGAACTGTAACGAGTATCTCAATAGGCAAAAGCGGAAGGTGAGTGCTCTCCGCTGCAGATTGTCCTAAGAACGGGATCGTGGCGATAAGCGTAGAGGCTTCCCTTTGAGGGGAAGCTGTCGCCAAAGGCGACTGATGAGGAGACACGTCAGGTAAATTCTTACAACGAAGCACCTCATCCGGCGCTACGCGCCACCTTCCCCTCAAGGGGAAGGCTCTGGCACGCGTTTTCATTCCTTGAGATGATGCTTGCATCATGGGCATCTATCACCAGGCTGACGGAAAAGCGGAGGGCAATTGCCCTCCGCTTTGTGCATGACCTGTCTTACTCGAAATCGTACGTCATGGTCACTGTAGCATTGACCACGATCTGGCCGGCCAGGATGGGGGTGGCGCCGGCGGCGTCTTCCGCTTTGTACGAGGCGGTGCCGCCATAGAGGTTGTAGCTGTATTCCTTTTCTTCCATGTTTACAAGGCTGCCCAGGCTCTTTTCGGCGCTTTCGGCCAGCAGCCCGGCTTTGCGGGCGCCGTCCTTCACGGCGGCTTTCAGGGCTTCGTCATAGGCTGCGGCCTGCTTACTGGAGCTGAAGGTGAAGCCGTAGGACTGGTTGGCGCCGGCGGCCATGGCGGAATCCAGCACCTTGGAGATCAGGGTCAAATCGCGCACGGTAACGGTCAGCATGTTGTCCACCTGATAGCCGGCGACGGATTCGCCTTCGGTGAGCTTGCTGTACTGGTAGTCGTAGTTGGCATACACGTTGAAGCTGCTGGTGGCGATATCTTCTTCGGCAATGCCCAGCTCACGAATGGCGGCGATGACCTTGTCCATGGCCGCGCTGTTGGCGCTTTGGGCCTCGGCGACAGTCGCGCCCTTGGTGGAGACGCCCAGGTTGATGCTGGCGTAATCGGCCTTCAGCGTGATGCTGGAGGTTCCGTGGACGGTGATGGTCTTGCCGGGCGCGGCCGCCACCGCATTGGAAGAAGCGGGCACGGCGCTGGCGGACAGGTTGTTTTCGGAAATGGCGGGTACGGCGGCAACCACGATGACGAGTACGGCCGCCAGGGCGATGAGCCAAAGTTTTTTCAACATGAAGATTTCCTCCTTATTGTTGTTTCGTTTGTTTTGTGTGTTTATGGCGCTTGTGCGCCTTGACGATGAGGAAGAGGATGACTGCCGCGGGAATCAAAACCGGCAGGACCATGACCAGGAAAACGACCAGGTCCTGGGCAAAGGCGCCGATAGCCTTGATGGCGGCGGCAAAGCCCTTGGCGATGCGCTCCGAAAGCGTCAGTTCCTTGGCGGATGCCGCTTCGCCGGCGGTTTCTTCCTTCAGGTAAACCTGCACGCTGGTGAAGTTCACCCGGCTGTCAGTGCCCCGCAGGGAGCTTTCATAGCTGTCGATTTGATACTGGGTGTTGGCAATTTCGTTCTCCACAGCCAAAAGGTCTGCCAGCTCGCCCGTGGTATTCATCAGATTGCGCAGGCGCTCCATCTTGTCCTTTTGGGTTTGAAGCCGCATCTGCGTATCGGCGTAGCTTTCGCTGACATCGGTGGCGCTTTCGTTGCTGCCCACGACGCGGCCATAGTTTCCAACGCCGCCTTTGAAGCTGTCCAGGCTTTCGGTGGGGATGCGCAGGGTCAGGGTTGCGCGGCGGATCTGGCCCAGGGTGGTATCGCCGGTGACATCCACGTATTCCACCCAGCCGTTAATGCTTGCGGCCAGGGCTTTTAAGCCCTCCAGGTCCTGGTCAAAGCGCATGGTGTTCAGGCTGTAGCTGGCATTGCGGATGATTTTGATACCCTGGTTATTTTGCGTACTGGAAGGTTCTGAAGAAACAGTTTTGCTTTGCGCCGTGTCGGCGAAGAGGCTGCTTCTTTCCGTACCCGCGCCATTCTCGGGAACGGCGGCCATATACATGTCCGCGCTTGGGGCTTCAAATCCGTCGGCAGCATTTTCTGCCGGGCTTGGCGCAGGCGCTTTCATGGCCTGATTGGCCTGGGTGCTTCCCCTGGCGTTTTGTTCGCTGCCGGGCACCAACTTCCTTGCGGCAATAGAACCTGTCACAAGGACAATGACCGCGGCCGCGGCGGAAATCCAGGCCCGCCATGGGGTTTTCTTTCGTACTTCAGTTTGCTGCATCTGCTCTTTCTCCTCGCGGTATACCGCTTCACGCCAGCTTGCTTTCCAGTCCGCGGGTACCTGCGCGGCGGAATCAAGACTGGTGAGGTCCTGGAGGAGCAAACGCGTATCCTCAAGGGATTTTTGGCAGACGGCGCATTCCTTTATGTGCTGATCCATGGCCGCGCTGTCTTCCTTCGTGAGCGTGCCCTCCAGATAG
The DNA here is from genome assembly GCA_023425025.1 of Bacillota bacterium. Classification (GTDB taxonomy): domain Bacteria; phylum Bacillota; class Clostridia; order Christensenellales; family Aristaeellaceae; genus JAEWAH01. The sequence continues at coordinate 3,406 of JAFADG010000061.1, read as the reverse complement.
TCCATCAGAAGGGCTTCAAAGCGTTCGCAGTTCAATTGTTGGCCCTCCTTTCACTTCTTTGGACGGCGGCGTTGGGGAAAAGTTCCGCGTGTTCCAACAAAATTTCTTTTAATTTGATCCGTGCCCGGTTGACACGGCTTTTGATGGTGCCAATGGGCGTATCGGTGATCTCGGCAATCTGGTCATAGCTCAGATCCTCCACCTGGGAAAGCAGCAAAACGGTGCGCATGTCCTCCGGCAGCCTGTCCAGCCCGCGCTTCAATGCCTCCATGCGCTCCTTTTGTTCCAGGGCGCCGTAAGGGGTCTGGCCTTTGTCCTCCGGGTTGAAACCGTTTTCCGACATGGCCTCCAGCGACTCGGACTGCGTGCGCTTGCGGCGCCTTAGCGCGTCCAGGCAAATGTTATAGGCGATTCGGTACAGCCAGGTTTCCAGCTTGGATTCGCTCCGGTATGTGCCCATTGCCCGGTATGCCCGGATCATCGCCTCCTGGGCGCAATCCCTGGCATCCTGCTCGTTGCCCATGAGCTTCATGCATGTCAGGTACATCATCCGCTCAAAGGGGGCCACCAGCGCTTCAAAAGCGGCGGCGTCCCCGCGCTTGGCACGGGCTACCATCAATTCATCTGTTTGCACGGTATCCCTTCCCTTCTTGGTCCTTCCCATGGATGAACGGTCGAAACCCCGGTTTTCTTGCAAGCAGGAAAAATACGGGGGAAAAACATACTGCATTTGCTTGACAGTGCCTTTTTTACCATGGTATCATACCTTCAATCAAATATCCACTTGAAATGCTATAACGGAGACAAGCGTTTTCCATCCCTGTTTCAAGAGAGCCGGCGGCGGGTGTAAGCCGGCAGCAGCGGAACGCGCGCATCACTCCCGAGCAGCCGGGCCGAACGGGGTATCCCCCATAGGTCCGGACGGTGCCGCGTTACAGGCTAGGGCTTGTTGGAGCCGGAAAAGGGGGATAAGCAATAGTAATCCCTGGATTCGTGGAATCATTCGGCATACAGGCCCTGCGTAAAAACGCGGGGCTTTTTGTGTATCAAACAAAAAAAGGAGGCATCCCCATGAACCAGATCGAGATGATCGCCATGCGAATTAGGGACTTGAGGGAGATCGATTCCCTCACCGCCCAGGAGGTGGCCGAGAAGACCGGTATTCCCCTGGAGGAGTACCTGGCCTACGAAGCTGGCACCCGCGATTTCTCCTTCTCCCACCTGTTCAACATCGCGGAGGTATTGCAGGTGGACATTTCCGATTTGCTGACCGGGGAAAGCCCCAAGCTCAAAGGCTATGTATTGACCCGCAAGGGCAAGGGTCTGGCCTTTGACCGGCGCCGGCAGTACCATTACCAGCACCTGGCCTACAACTTTGCCCATAAGCTGGCCGAGCCCTTTGTGGTTACCGTCGAACGCGATGAGCCGGCTGTGGTCAAGCAGGCCCACAGCCACGAGGGGCAGGAGTTTGACTACGTGCTGGAAGGCGTTTTGCGCCTTGTGCTGGGCGGCAACGAGCTGCTCCTTGCTCCCGGCGACTCCATTTATTATGACAGCGCCCTGCCTCATGCCATGTACGCGGTGGAGGGGGACTGCAAGTTTATCGCCGTCGTCATAAAAGGGCCGGAAGCGCTTAAGTAAGGGAGGGGAATTGCGATGCAGGCTTTATATAAAAGGTACGTGACCGCAAAGGGCGACTATCTTTCCTATGAGGATTTCAACAAGAATTTTAGGCCCCAAAGGCCCGATTCCTTCAACTTTGCCTACGATGTGGTGGATGAGATGGCCGTCCAAGAGCCGGATGGCCTGGCGCTGCTGTGGGTCAGCCCGGAAGGGGAGGTGCGCCGTTTCACCTTTGCGGATATGAAGCTGCTCAGCGACAAGGCCGCGAACTTCTTTCGCTCCATCGGCGTGAAAAAGGGCGACGCGGTCATGCTGGTCCTAAAGCGCCACCACGAATTCTGGCCGGTGCTGATGGCGCTGCACAAGCTGGGCGCGGTGGGCGTGCCCGCCACCCACCTGCTGACCGAAAAGGACGTGGTGTACCGCTGCAATGCCGCCAATGTGACCACCATGGTCTGCACTGGGCACAACAGCAGCATCATGGCCGCGGTGGAAGCCGCCAGACCCAAATGCCCGACGCTTCAAAACCTGGTGGCCGTTAGGGAGGAGCGGGAGGGCTGGCTTTCTTATGCCAAGGGCATGGAGGCCGCGCCGCCTGTCTTTGAAAAGCCGGCGGGGGAGGCATATGCCCATAATGAGGACCCGCTTTTGCTGTACTTCACCAGCGGCACCACCGGCATGCCCAAGATGGTGCTGCACGATCACTATTACCCCTTGGGGCACATTGTGACCGCAGTATACTGGCAGCAGGTGCAGCCGGGCGGACTGCACCTGACCGTGTCGGAAACCGGCTGGGCCAAGTCCGTATGGGGCAAGCTGTACGGCCAATGGCTGGGCGGCTGTGCCGTGTTCACCTATGACATGGACAAGTTCGTGGCCAAAGAGCTTTTGCAGCTGTTAAGCGATCACGGCATCACCTCCTTCTGCGCGCCGCCCACCATGTACCGCTACATGCTGCAGGAGGATTTCGGCAAGTATGATCTGTCCAGCCTGCGCCATTGCTCCGTGGCCGGCGAGCCATTGAACCCCGACATGGCGGCGGAGTTTTTGAAGCGCACCGGCGTGGAGCTTCGGGAGGCCTTTGGCCAGACGGAGCTTACAGTGACCCTGGCCACCTTCCCCTGGATGAAGGTGTGCCCCGGCTCCATGGGCAAGCCTTCGCCCATCTTTGACGTGGACCTCATCGATGAGGAAGGCAACTCCTGCCCCCCCGGCGTCAGCGGCGAAATTGTGGTGCGCACCCATCATGGGGTGCCCATGGGCATGTTCCATGGCTATTACAAGGATGAAAAGCTCACCAAATCCGTCTGGGACAACGACGTCTACCATACTGGCGACGTGGCCTGGCGGGATGAGTGGGGCTATTATTGGTACGTGGGCCGGGCGGACGACGTGATCAAATCCTCCGGCTACCGCATCGGCCCCTTTGAGGTGGAAAGCGCGCTGCTGGAGCACCCTGCCGTGCTGGAGACCGCCATCACCGGCGCGCCGGACGAGCTCCGCGGCCAGGTGGTCAAGGCCACCATCGTGCTGAAGCCCGGCTTTACCGCTTCCGATGCGCTCAGGCATGAGCTCCAGGAACACGTGAAAAAGATTACAGCGCCCTATAAATACCCCCGCATCATCGAGTTTGTGGATTCCCTGCCTAAAACCATCAGCGGCAAGATCCGCCGCACGGAGCTGAGGCAGCGAGACGCGGAGAAGAAGTGATACGGAGGGAGCTGGCGGGGGGAGCCCTTTTTTAAAAAAGCGTACCCCCCCGCCCCATCAAAAAAAATAAAAA